>NZ_BAAHNC010000001.1:0-1197117 GCF_054655655.1 Alteriqipengyuania triglochinis | reverse complement strand
TCTGGTGCGTGCGCGCCTGCCCGCCGGTGCCCATGATCAGCAGCGTGCGGGCATCCTTGCGGGCCAGCGCGTCGGTCGCGACCGCGGTCGCGGCGGCGGTCCTGATATGGGTGACTTCCTCGGCATCGATGATGGCGACGGGTATGCCGCGTTCGGGTTCGAACATCGCGATCACTCCGCGATGACGCCGCGTTCCGGGATTGTCGGGATCGCCAAACACGCTGATCATCTTCGCGCCGAACATCGCGTCGTCGGCCAGCGCGCCGGGCATCTGCGCGAAAGTCCGCCCTTCGCCCATGTGAATCATCGTGCGTAGCAACTGGCGGGTGTGCCCGGCGGAGAGGGCCATCATCGCCTCGCGCACCGCCTCGATACAACCGGGATAGTCCAGCTGCGCTGCCACGTCGGCGCTGTCGAATATCGCAAGCTGCGCCTTATCCATGCTCTCCCTCTCCCATTCGTCCGCCCCTCGAATCGTGAACGCAGTTTAACGAAGTGCCGAGCAGCGCACTTGCTTTTTGAAACCTGTCTGAAACAATATCTGCATTCTTTATGGTTCGATTTAAGCAGGGGAGCATAAATTGTCCGTGGAACTCGATCGTCTCGATGTGAAAATCCTCGCCCGGCTGCAGATCGATGCGGCGGCATCCTCCAGCGAAATCGCCGATCAGGTGGGGCTGTCGCAATCGCCGTGCTGGCGGCGCATCCAGCGATTGAAGGAAGAGGGCTACGTCGCGCGCCAGGTCGCCATTCTCGACCGCGAGAAGTTCGGCGAGAGCATGTATATCTTCGCTCAGCTGAAGATGGCTCGCCTGTCGGACGACGACCGGGACGAATTCATCGCCGCGCTCGAGCGGATCGACGAGGTGACCGAGGCCTATACGCTTTTCGGGGAGATGGACGTGATGCTCAAAGTGCTCGCGCCCAACATCGCATGGTACCAGAACTTCACCTTCCGGCGCCTGCTGCGCCTCCCGGGGGTGGAGGACGTGCGGTCCACCGCCACGCTGTCCGAACTCAAGAACACGCACCGGATCCCGCTGCCCGATCTGTAAGCGCGTCGGGTGCATCGTTTATGCGCCCTTGGGCTGCGTATCGGTCGATTTGCATATGTATCGCGCGCCATTCGCCATAATCTCGAGCCCATGAAAGCATCGATCATTCTTTCGCTAGGCCTGCTGCTGGGCGCCGTGACTCCCGCCGCTGCGCAGGACGAGGCGAACATCCGCGTGGAACTGACCCCCGGCGATGCGGACGGCGACGGGCTGATCGATCGCATGGCGGTTCGGTTGAGAATCGATCAGGCCCCCGAAACCTTCCGGCTTGCCACGCAGGCGAACAACGTCGTCACATCCGCACCGGACGTGAGCGATCTGGAATTCGCACGCGATGGCCACACGTTCTCTGCCGAGGTCCGCGACGAGCAAGAGGATGACGCGAACAGCGCCCGGTACTGGAGCGTGCCGAGCGGCCCGGGCGCGCTGACCGTCAGCTACGCTTTCACGATCGACCCCGCGCGCGAGGAACTGGCGCTGCCGCAATACGAACTGCGCAGCGGCAGAAACGGCGTATCCGGCGCGGCGCTAGCGTTCCTCGTTTTGCCGGCGGACGATCTGGCGCGGAGCGTGACGATCGACTGGCATCTCGACGGCCTGCCCGATGGTGCGCAGGCGGTGTCGAGCCTTGGGCCGGGCGATGCGCGCTCCACCCGCCCGCTGCGCAGCAGCGAGCTTGGCTCGACCTATATCATGGTCGGGCAGCCGGGCGTGTTCGACGACGACGCCTTCTTCGCGGCATGGCTCGGCGATTTCGGGTTCGAGGGCCGCGACCTGATGGAATGGGCGGCGCAGCTGCACCACTATTACGGCGCATTCTTCGACCAGGTCCCCGACAATTTCGGCGTGTTCGGGCGGACCAACACGCTCAACCCGGGCAGCGGTATCGGGTTGACCGACAGCTTCGCCTTCACCTTCGACGACGAGATTGCGCGCGATGAGCTGAAGGGCCTGCTGGCGCACGAGATGCTGCATGCGTGGGTCAATTCGCTCGATGGGATGATGGATGCGCCGGGCGGGCTTTATTCGTCGTGGTTCGGAGAAGGTCTGGCCGTCCACTACCAGCGGCTGCTGCCCTGGCGCGCCGGGCTGATAGACGATGCGGCGTTTCTCGCCGACCTCAACAGCACTGCCGGCCGCTATTACACCAACGCGCTGATCGACACGCCCAATGACGAGATTCCAGGCGGTTTCTGGCGCGATACGCGGATCAGGGTGCTGCCCTATGATCGCGGCTCGCTCTATTTCGCGAAGGTCGATGCGGATATCCGCGCCATGTCGGGTGGCGCGCGCAGTCTCGACGATTTGGTCCGCGCGATGCTGAGCGAACGCAGGGCGGGCAAGCCGATGGACCTTGCTCTGTGGAAGCGGCTGCTGCGTGCCGAGCTGGGCGAGGCGGGCGTAAGACAGTTCGAGGCGATGCTGGACGGCGCGGTGTCGATCCCCCCGCCCGATGCATTCGGGCCGAAATTCGTGCGCGTGCAAAAGCCGATGCGCCGCTTCGATCTCGGCTTCGATCCCGCGGTGCTGGTCTCCCCCGATCGGGTCGTGCGGGGGCTGAAGCCCGGATCGAATGCCGCGCGTGCGGGCCTGCGCAATGGCGACCGGATCACCAACCGATTCCCCCAGGATTCGATGCAGGCAGACCAGCAGGCGACGTTGACCCTCGATATCCTGCGCAATGGCGAATCATCGCAGATAACCTATCTCCCTCGCGGGGAAGAGGTGCTGGCCTATCAATGGGAATCCATCGGGAAACCGTGATCCGCTGACGCGGGAAGTGCTTGCGGTTTCGTCCCCACGCTGACTGTTATTGACATGCATTCGCAATCCAAGCATTGCGAATGCCAGCCGTCATCAATCAGCACTTCTCGTGGATCAGTTGGTCAATCAATCGAACCTTCCGCGGCGCAAGCCGCGCCGGTGGCTATCGCCATTCTGGATGCGCCAGTTTCACACCTGGCACTGGATGAGCAGCGCGATCTGCCTGGTCGGGATGATCCTGTTCGCGATCACCGGCATCACGCTCAATCATGCCGGGGCGATCGAGGCGGATCCGACGGTGGAGACGCGCGAGGCGACCATGCCCGCCGACCTGCTGTCGCAGCTGCGGACCACGCCCGAAGGCCCGCCTGCCGACGGCCCCAAGGACTGGCTGGAAGGCGAGTTCGACATCGATCTCGACGGTCGGCGTCCCGAATGGACCGAGAACGAGCTTTACGTGCCGCTGCCGCGCGCTGGCGGTGACGGCTGGATCGCCGTCGACCTCGCGTCGGGCACGGCGGAGTTCGAAGACACCGATCGCGGCCTCGTCTCTCTGCTCAACGACCTGCACAAGGGGCGCGACACCGGCCTCGCGTGGTCGTGGTTCATCGATATCTTCGCGGCCGCCTGCGTGGTGTTTTGCGTGACCGGGCTGCTGCTGTTGCAGATCCATGCCCGCAAGCGTCCCTCGACCTGGCCGATCGTCGGTGCCGGGCTCGTCATCCCGTTGTTTCTCATCATTTTCCTGATGCATTGACCTTTGCCGGACAAGGACCTGCTCATGCGTAAAGCCTACTGGATCGCCATTCCCGTGACCGCCTCTGCCTTTGCGGCTCCCGCTGCGGCGGGCGACATGCAGATACAGCTCGAAATCCCGCGCCTGCGGGTGGCCGAGTACCACAATCCCTATGTCGCGGTGTGGCTGGAAGACGCCGACGGCAAGGCGGTCGCCAACCTCGACGTTTGGTACGATGTCGACCTGCGCGGCGACGATCCGCGCAAGTGGCTGCCCGACATGCGGACCTGGTGGCGCCGTGCAGGGCGCTCTGCCGATATGCCCGCCGATGGCATCAGCGGGCCGACCCAGGTGCCCGGCACCTACACGCTGCGGTTTCGCGAAGGGAGCCGGCCGCTGCCCAAGCTGGCCGCAGGTTCCTATGTCCTGCGGGTCGAGGCCGCCCGCGAAGTCGGCGGCCGGGAACTGGTCAGCATCCCGTTCCAATGGCCCCCCAAGAAGCCCATGACCGGCACGAAATCGGGTTCGAAGGAACTCGGCAAAGTGCGCCTTTCCATCCAGCCCTGATCCCACGCGCAGAGGATAACCGAACCATGTTTGCCAAGCCTTCCCTGATCGCCGCCGGCCTTGCCCTCGGCCTGTCCGCTCTCGCGCCGAGCGCAGCCGAAGCGCACCGCCGCTGGCTGCTTCCTTCCGCCACCGTGATGGCGGGCGAGGAAGAGACGGTCACCGTCGATGCCGCCGCGTCCAACGGCCTGTTCATTTTCGAACACCGCCGGCTGGGGCTCGACGATCTGGTGGTCACCGGCCCCGACGGCGAGCCTGTGACGCCGGAGATCATCGGCAGCGGCGCCTATCGCAGCGTTTTCGATCTGAAGCTCACCCAGCAAGGGACCTACCGGATCGCGCTAGCCAGCAACGGGATGATGGGGTTCTACGAGCTCGACGGTGAACGCCGCCGCTGGCGCGGCAGCCGCGCGGAGATGGAAACCGCGATCCCCGAAGGCGCAACCAACGTGCGCATCGGCGAGAATTCCGGGCGCACCGAAACCTTCGTGACGCTCGGCGCGCCGAACGAGACCGCGCTGGCGCCCACCAATGTCGGGATCGAGATGATTCCGGTGACGCACCCCAACGATCTGATCGCGGGCGAGCCTGCGCAGATGCGCTTCCTCATGGATGGCGAGCCTGCCGCAGGGCTGGAGCTTGAATTCGTGGCCGGTGGCACCCGCTATCGCGACGAGCCGGGAATTCAGACGCTGACCACCGATGCCGACGGCATGGTGACGCTGAGCGCCGACGAGCCCGGGATGTACTATCTCGAGGCGGCGGCGGGCCGCGGCGAGTACGAGGACGGGACGGCACGCCGCATGTCCTACACCGCCGTGCTCGAATTCATGCCGCTTTGAGCACGGCGGCTGCACGTAACGGGGCAGACGGAAAGCTCGATCTGCTGTTGCCGCCGGGCGAGCCGGCATGCGCGCTCGCCCCGGCGGACGCGCGCGCTGTCGCGCTGTCGGGCTCGACGATGGGCACCGGATGGTCGCTCCAGGCGCTCGCGCCGCCGGGGCTGGCAGACGGGCGGATCGAGGCAGCGCTTGAGCAATGCTTCGAAACCGTGATCGCGCAGATGAGCCAGTGGCGCGAGGATTCGCAGATCAGCCGCTTTAATGCTGGCACGCCAGGCAGCCGCCACAGGATCGGGCCGCAGTTCGGGCAGGTGCTCGACTGTGCGTTTTCGATCCAGCACGCGAGCGACGGCGCGTTCGATCCGCTGCTGGGATGGCAGAGCAATGCCTGGGGGTTCGGGCCCCATGCCGTCGGCAACGCGCCTCCAACGCGCACGCGCGCAGCCCGCTTCGAAGCCTCGTCCATCCAGACCGACGTCCCCGACACGATCGTGCAGCCAGGCGGAGCCATGCTGGACCTGTCGGGCATCGCGAAGGGTTTCGCGGTCGATATGGGCATGGCTGCACTGCGCCGGCTCGGCATCGAACACATGCTTCTGGATATTGGCGGCGAGTCGAAGGCCATTGGCCTCAGGGCCGATGCGCTGCCCTGGTGGATCGATCTTGCAGTGCCGCCCGGATCGCCGGCGCGCCGCACGCGGATCGGCCTGACCGGCTCGGCGCTCGCCACCTCCGGACACTGGGAGCGGCGACGCTTCGCGCAAGAGCGTTCGTGGTCGCACACGCTCGATCCCGCCAGCGGTTTGCCGATCAACGATGCGCTGTCGGCCAGCGTGCTCCATCCCGGCTGCATGCAGGCCGATGCGCTGGCGACTGCGCTGATCGTGCTGGGAATGGACGAAGGCATAGCCTTTGCGGACCGGCACAGGCTGCCCGCGCGGATCGTGGGGCTGCAGCGCGTTGCCGAAAGCGCCGCCTGGCGCGCATGGAAACAATAGGAGAGCTGCGATGATGGTTCGGATCGAAAACGTCCTGAGCGCCGAACAGGTGCAGAGCCTGCGCGCGATGATCGACCAGGCCGAGTGGGTCGACGGTAACGAGACGTCGGGCCACCAGTCGCGCACCGCCAAGCGTAACCGCCAATTGCCCAAGGGGAGCGAGGTCGCGCAGCAGGCGGGCCGGGTCGTGCTCGACGCGCTGGGCCGAACGCCCGAGTTCGTCGCCGCGGCGCTGCCGCTCAAGGTCTTTCCCCCGCTCTTCAACCGCTATGAAGGGGGCGAGACCTTCGGCAATCATGTCGACAACTCGATCCGGCGGCTGGATGGCACCGATTTCCGCATCCGCAGCGACCTGTCGGCAACGCTCTTCCTGTGCGATCCGGAGAGCTACGAGGGCGGCGAACTGGTCGTGGAGGATCTGTTCGGCGAGCAACGGGTCAAGCTGCCCGCAGGCGACATGGTGCTGTATCCTGCATCGAGCGTGCACCGCGTCACGCCGGTGACCAGCGGGGCGCGAGTTGCAAGTTTCTTCTGGCTCCAGAGCATGGTCCGCGATCCGGTCCAGCGCGAGCAGCTCTACCGGCTCGACCGGACGGTGCGCGTCCTGTCGGCAGAGCGTGGCCCGCAGGACGAGGCCGTGCTCGAACTGACCAATCTGTACCACAACCTGATGCGCAGCTGGGCGGACGCCTGACATCGCCGAATCGCCGGTTTCAGGTATTTTTGGCTGCGAATGCGAATAGTTCGCAATTTCATTGACTCATATCAAATGCTCTCCCATAGGCGCCGTTCACCACACGGACAGGGAAGAAGCATCCGATCATGAATCGCACAAACGCCGCCCGCAAACCGGCCGCCTATCTCGCTCTGGGATGCGTCGGCTTCATCGCAAGCGCGCCCGCTGTCGCAGAAGATGGCGCGGTGGAAGCGAGCGCACAGCCGGCCACCGACATCATCGTGACCGGCAAGCGCGCGGACGAGCTTGAGTTGCAGGAAAGCACCGCTCCGATCCTCGACACGCCGCGGATCGTGAATGTCCTCACCGAAGAAACGCTGGAGCAGACCGCGTCCTATTCCTTCGAGGATGCGCTGCTGAATGTGCCCGGCATCACGCTCGGCGCGGGCGAAGGCGGGACGTCGGCCGCCGATATTCCGTTCATCCGCGGCGTGGATGCTACCGCCGACGTCTTCGTCGATGGCGCGCGCGACATCGGATCGCAGACGCGCGAAACCTTCGCGGTGGAACGGATCGAGGTCTACAAGGGGCCGAGCGGTGCGCTGGGCGGACGCGGCGCAGCGGCGGGCGGGATCAACATCGTCAGCAAGACCGCGCGCGAAGGCAACTTCGTGTCGGCGACCGGATCGATCGGCACCTCCGATCTGTACCGCGTAACCGCCGATGTGAACCAGCAGCTGGGCGAGAAGGTTGCCGTGCGCTTGGTCGGCCTGTTCCACGATTCGAACACGCCAGGCCGCGATGCGGTCTACGACGACAAGTGGGGCATTTCGCCCTCGATCGCCTTTGGCGTCGGCGGCGATACCGTGGTCAGCCTGACGCATTATCACTTCGAGAGCGATGGCCTGCCCGATTACGGCATTCCGCTGACCTCGCGTGACCAGTTGCCGGGTGGCAAGCGCGAGCCGGCCGATGTCGATTACGACAATTTCTACGGTCTGCTGGCGCGCGACTTCCAGAAGACGCGGGTCGACACCACGACCTTCAAGTTCGATCACGAACTGGGCAATGGCTGGAGCGCGTCGGCCCTGATGCGCTATTCCGACAGCGACATGGACTACATCGTCACCAACCCGGACGACAGCGCCGGCAACGTGGCGAACGGGACGGTCTGGCGCGCCATCAAGAGCCGCAATTCGAACACCGAGACGATGGCGGCGAACGCCAACCTCTCCGGCAAATTCGCGACCGGCAGCATCGAACACAGCCTGTCGGTGGGTGCGGAATACAGCTGGGCCGACACCTATAACCTCAATTACAGTGTCGATACGGGCGACCGCACTTGCCCGGCTGACGATATCGCGGCGTTCAACTGTACCGACTTGCAGAATCCCAACCCCGGCGACCCTTGGAACGGTTCGATCACGCGAGCGACCACTCCTACGCTGGCGGATGCGGAAGACATCAGTGTCTACCTGTTCGACTCGATCACGCTCATCCCGGAGCTGATCGTGAACGGTGGCGTGCGCTACACCGATTACCGCGCCAGCGGGTCGGGTGCAGGCCGTGGCGGCAGCTATTCGGGCAAGACGCAGACCGATTTCGTCAGCTGGCAGGCGGGTGCGATCTTCAAGCCGGTGCCTTCGGTCAGCATCTATGCCTCCTACGCGAATGCGAAGAACCCTCCGGGCACCGACGTTGGTCTCGGTTCGGACAATCTCTCGATCAGGGATGACGGATACGACCCGCAGGAAACCGAGAACTACGAGATCGGTGCCAAGGCGGAACTGTTCGGCGGCGCGATGCAGATTTCGGCAGCTGCCTTCCAGGTCGATCGCGGCAACATACTTCCGGCCGATTCTTTCGATGCCGTTGATGAGGAGATCATCGATGCGGGCAGGCTACGCGGCTTCGAAATCGGCGTCACCGGCCGGGCGGGCCCGGTCTCGCTCTTTGGCGGTTATACCTATATCGACAGCGAAGTGCGCGAAGACGGCGCGACCGATCCCGCCGCGTCGACGGTCGGCAACGCACTGCCCAACACGCCCGAGCACAACCTGACGCTGACGGCCAATGTCGAAGTGACCGACCGCTTCAGCTTCGGTGGCGGGGTCTATCACCAGTCCGGTCGCTTCGCGGATGCGGAGAACCTGATCTCGGCCGATGGCTTCGTGCGGGCAGACCTGTTCGCGGCCTATGCCTTCAACGACAGGATCGGGCTGCGGCTCAATGTGAAGAACGTCGGCGACGAGCGCTACATCACAAAACTGCGCAGGCCCCACTTCGCGGTACCGGCGCAGGGGCGCCAGGCGATACTGTCGGTCGCGTTCCGCTATTGAAGGTGAGGTAAGCGCAGGGCCCTGTGCCGAAGCCTCGCGGCTTGGTGGATGGGCCCTGCCGCGCCGCGAACGCGCGCATGTTCCAGGCATTGCGCTGCTGATCGGTGGCGAGCAGCATGGTGCTCCTGCGCCGATCGGAAAGATCGCCAGCGTCCACATACCATCACCCTGCCGGGGAGAGCCTCCGGCAGGGTGATGTCCGTTTTGCAGCGGGCTGCTCGACGATCGTCGGGGCGGATCGGCTAAGGCGAGGGATCTGCACCTTGCCGAAATCCCGCCCGCCTGTGCGTGCTGCGGCCATCGAAGGCGTTTCGCCTCCTCCAGCGGTACTTCGCGCCGTGTGCCACATTTTCTCCCCGTCACTGCCCATGCTGCGGGCGCTATTCCGGCGTCGCCGAAACCGTCCTTGGCCTGCCCGCTTTGGTGATTTGCGCTCCGCTGTGCTAAGAGCGGAAAGGACGTAGTTGCTGTTTTGCTTCCCTAATTACCCGAAAGCACGCGCCGGGACGTGTTATTTGCGCTATATTACGCTTGGAACCAGAACCGAGTGACCAGATACGACCTATGGAAACCCGACACACGCAGCCGGCAATGGAGGCACGGCTACCCCGTCCGGAAATGACCCTCGTGCCGTGGCTGCGCGATGTCGCGATCCTCACCGTCGGGTATTTCATTGCGGGCTATATCGGGCTTCAGCTGGCGGTCCCTCCCGGCTATGCCACGATCATCTGGCCGGCGTCGGGCGTTGCCCTGTGCGGCCTTCTCTTGCGCGGACCGAGCATCTGGCCGGGCATCTGGCTCGGCTCGTTCGGCCTCAATCTCTACAACACTCTGCAGGGCGGCCCCCCGTCCGAGGGCGTGCTGCCTACCGTGGCCGTTGCGGCGGCGATCGCCTGCGGGGCGGTCGCGCAGGCGCTGGTCGGGTGGCATATCGTGCGCAGGTACTGGCGCGAGCTGGAACTCTCGGCTCCAGGCCAGACGGTCCGCTTCATCGCGAGCGTCGTCATCCTTCCGTGCCTCGTTGCGCCATCCTTCGGCGTCGCCACGCTTTACGTGGCTGGCCTGCTCGAGGTGGAGGCAATTGCCAGCAATTGGCTCACCTGGGCGGGCGGCGACATGCTGGGCGTGATCTTCATGCTCCCGATCCTGCTGTTCTCCAGCCATTCTCCCCTGCCGGTCTGCTGGGGCGGGAAACGTTTGCCCGGGGCAAGCACGGCGGTCGCCATGTGCATGACGGCGACCCTGCTGCTGACATTCTATGCCTGGCAAATTGTGGCGGAGCGTGAGTACGAGACCTCGCAGGCCACGTTCGCAGCGCTGGCGACCGACACCGAACAGGCGCTTGCCGCGCGGATCGCGGTCTATGAGCGCGCGCTCGACGCAAGCGCCGCGTTTGCCGCCAATTCCGAAGAGGTCAGCACTGCGGAATGGACCGATTACGTCAGGCGACTGAATATCGAGACCAGCTATCCCGGCATGCGGGGACTCGGCTTTTTCGAAGCCGTGTCGGCGCAGGATATGCCGGCGTTCCGGGAGAGGTTCAGCCGCGAGTTCGGCAATCGCTTCGACATTCATCCGAATGTAGAGCGCGAAGAGCATTTCGTTATCAGCCGGATCGAACCGCTGGAGAAGAATCTGGCCGCGCTCGGCCTCGACCTGGCGTTCGAGGAGGGCCGGCGCGAAGCCATCGCGCTATCGCTTCGGGACGGCAAGACCACGATGACGCGGCCCATTGTCCTTGTTCAGGATGAAAGGCAGCGGTTCGGCTTCCTGTTCATGAAACCCGTCGCGCGGGCCAACGCATCCGGGAATCCGGTATGGACCTTTGCGCCGCTGGTAGCCGACGAGTTCCTCACCGGGCTCACGCCGCGAGAAAGTGGGGATTATTCGCTCGAGGTGTTTTTCGGCGACGAGACTTCGGCCGCAACGCGGATGTTCGCCACCGCCAACCAGCCCGGCGACGATGCGCGCTTCGAAGAGGTGCGCGGCTTCGAGATGGCCAACCAGCACATCACGCTTCGCTGGCGTAGCTTGCCGCCCTTCGAAAAGCGTGTGTCGACGCAGGCGCCGATCATGGTGCTGATCAGCGGGATCGTCGTCTCGATCCTTCTGGGGCTGCTGCTGACTGCCTTCACGCGGCGCGAGGGCATGGTGATGCGCAAGGTCGAGGAGGCAACCGCCGAGGTCGAGGCGCGCAACAAGATGCTGGAACTGGCGGAGGCGACCGCCCACGTCGGCCACTGGTGGGTGGATGTCGAAACCGAAGAAGTATTCTGGTCGGACGAGGTCTACCGCATCCACAAGCGCAAGAGCCAGAAGCCTCCGACGCTGGAGGAAGGCCTCGATTACTACCATCCGGAAGACCGGGAGATGGTCGTCGACGCGCTCGATGAAGCGACCTCGAGCGGAAGCGCCTACCGGTTCGCCGCGCGGTTGATCCGCGACGACGGCGAACAGCGGCATGTGGAGGTCATCGGTCAGGTCAGCACCGGTCCCGATGGGGAGATTACCTCCCTTCTGGGGGTCATCATGGATCGCACCGAAGAAATGCTCATGCGCGAAAGCCTTACCAAGGCGCGTGACGAGGCCCGTGCGGCCGACAGGTCTAAGACGAACTTCCTCGCCAATATGAGCCACGAAATCCGCACCCCGATGAACGGGGTCATCGGATTTACCGAACTGGCGCTAAGCGAGGAGAAGGACCCGGCCCAGCGTAGGCGGCTCCAGATGATCGCGGATTCGGGCAATGCGATGCTCAGCCTGCTGAACGACCTGCTCGACTTCGCGAAGATCGAAGCCAACCAGATGGCTGTGGCCGACGAACCGACCGATCTGCGGGAAACGCTGACGGCCATCGTTCGCCTGATGGGGGCGAATGCGCAGGCGAAGAATATCGACCTGACGGTCGAATTCGACCCGGCGCTGCCCAGATTCGTCATGATCGACAAGATGCGCTTGCGCCAGATCATGCTGAACCTTCTCGGCAATGCGACCAAATTCACCGAAGCGGGCACTGTGAAGGTGTCGGTGAAGATGGACCCGCAGGAGGATAACTGGCTGCCCCGGATGATCATCCAGGTGCGCGATTCCGGTATCGGCATCCATGCCGACCGGCTGGGCTCCATCTTCGAGAAGTTCACGCAGGCCGACGACACGACTGCACGCCGCTATGGCGGGACGGGCCTTGGCCTGCCGATCAGCGCGCAACTGGCCGAACTGATGGGCGGGTCGATCAGCGTGGAAAGCCAGGTGGGCGTGGGCTCTACCTTCGTCCTCACCCTTCCGCTGCGCAAGACCGAGGTCGCCGCTGAAAGCCCCCTGCCGGTCGATGGCGACGAGTGCTCGGATTGCGGGCACCCCGTGGCTCTGCGGATCCTCGTGGCAGAGGACAATCCGGTGAACCAGGAACTGACCATGGCGATGGTCGAAAAGGCCGGGCACGTATGCGATCTCGCTCGCAATGGGCAGGAAGCGCTCGAGCGCGTGATGGATGCGCGCAGGAGGAACTCGCCCTACGATATCGTTCTGATGGATATGCAGATGCCGGTTCTCGACGGGCTCGGATCGACGATTGCGATCCGCGAAGCCGGGGTCGGGGCGAGCGAACTTCCGATCATTGCGGTTACCGCAAACGCCTATTCGGACGATATTCGTCGCTGTCACGAGGCGGGGATGCAGGCGCACATCGCCAAGCCGCTGCGAATGGACGATCTGTGCGCAGCGCTCGGCAAATGGGCCGTGCGCATCCCCGCGTCTGCCGCGCCCGCTTCGTCCGGAATAGAACCGGAAAGCGATCCGCGCCTCAACCGCATGTTCAACGAGCGTGTCGAGGGAGCGTTGCAGGCGATCGACGCCGTGATCGCGCGCGAGGAAATCGTGGACGAAGAGAGTATCGAAATCGCCGGCATGCTCCATCAGATTGCGGGTGTGGCGGGCTATTTCGATCACGCCGAACTGGGCGAAACCTGCCGCGACGTCGAGCATCGGCTGCTGGTCCCGGCGGACCCGGCTTCAAGGCTCGAACTCCTGCGCTCGGTCAGGACGGATTTGAAGCGCGCCGTCGACTCGGCTACGTCCCCGGCCGCGTGATGCAAGCAGTCCCCCAACTGCCATGTGGGGCAGCGGGACCGGGCTTTTGTTTGAATTGCCGAGATTTAACAGATATTAAGCAAACCTAAGGCAAGGTTTGCGGGATTCCACCTTGGAGAGCCTGATGGCTAACATCCTCATTGCTGACGATGATCCGATCCTCGTCGAACTGGTCAAATTTCGTCTGGAGGGCGCGGGTCATGTCACGAGCGTGGCCCATGATGGCGAGGCTGCGCTGAAGCAGATTGCCGCCGACAAGCCGGACCTTGTCGTGCTCGATTCCATGATGCCCATCGTGCCGGGCCCCGAAGTGCTCAGGGCCGTCAAGGCCGATCCCGAAACCAGTCATATTCCGATCGTGATGCTCACCGCCCGCAAGGGCGAGGCAGACGTCGTCGCGGCCATCAAATCGGGCGCGGCCGATTATCTCACGAAGCCCTTCATTCCTCAGGAACTGCTGGTCCGCATCGAAAAGCTGCTTGGCGCCGCCGCGTGAACCGTTTGCTCGCTCTTGGATGCCTCGCGTCGCTCGCGTTGCATTCGCCTGCCTTGGCGCAGGCCGGCGGCGAGACGCGGGAGCAACAGCTCGAGCGGATCGAGCAGGCGCGCATTGCGGGGCGCTACGAAGAGGCCCGCCGCGGGCTGGAGCAGCTCCTCGCGGCCAATCCCGACAACCCCGATCTGCTCCGCCGTCTTGCCTCGGTCAGCGCGGCGCAAGGGAATCTGGCGCAGGCGCAGAAGCAGATCGACCGCGCCCTCGCACTGGCGCCGAACGATCTCGATATCCAGCTGGCGCGCGCCAATATCCTGCTGTGGCGCGGCGAGCGGGCCGCAGCGCAGAGGCAGGCCGACGCAGTCGCCGTCCGCGCCCCGGACTACCCCGAGCTCGATTCGCTGCAGGCGCGCATTGCCGAGGATTCAGCGCGCGATAGCGTCCGGGTTACCGCCCTCGCGATCGGCGCCGGGGTCTCCGATATCGACTTCGACAACCGGGACGGCGAAAGCTGGTCTTCGCAAACCGCGTCCGTGGGCCTCGCGCTGTCGCGCAATACGGGCGCCAGCCTGGCAGTCGAACGCGAAGAGCGCGCGGCGACCGACGTGCGCATCTCCACCCGGGTCGATCATCGGCTGGGGAGGAATTCGGTCTATATCTCTGGCAGCGTCGTCCCCAACGCCGATTTTCGCGAAAGCTGGAGCATCGGTACCGGCGGCGAAATCGCGCTGAGCGACAAGGCCACGGCGCTGGTCGACGTGCGCTATGCCGAATATCGCGACCGGAACGTCTTCGCCGCCCAGCCGGGCCTGCGCTACGCCTTCGACGATACGACCTCGGTCACCGCCCGCACGATCAACCTTGTCGGTGGCGGTGAGGATTTCCGCCTCGGCGGTTCGCTTCAGTTCGATTATCGGCCCGAGAGCACTCTGGGCGGTTTCGCGGTTCTCGCCAGCTATCCCGATGTGGAGGCCGACGGCGTGCGCCAGCTGCGCAGCGGGGCGCTGGGCCTGATCGTGCCGCTGGCCGACCGCTTCACGCTAACCACGGTCGGCGCGTATGAGGATCGCGAGAACAGCTACCGGCGGCTCTCGGGCACGCTCGTGCTGGGCCTGCGCTTCGGTGCGCCATGACCTTGCCGTTCGGCATCTACAACCTCGTCATCTTCGGGTCCGTCGCTCTGGCCGGCGGGATCACGCTGTTTTTCCTTCTGCTGGTGGTGCGCCGGCATCTTGCCGAGCGGAAGGCCGCCGAACACAAGCGCGTCGATGCCCGGATCACCCGCGGCTACCTACGCCGGGTGGCGGGTCAGCGTCCGGACGATGACGAAACGGGCTGGACCGACGAGCGGCGGCTGGCGGCAGTCAGCCAGATCCAGGGGCTCCTTCGGGGGGGCGAGCGCGACCGGCTGATGCAGATCGCCGAGCTCGACGGGCTGCTGGCGACAACCGTGCGCCGGTCCCACAGCTGGCGCCGCGCCCGCCGGGTGAGCGCGATCCGCCTGCTGCAGCGCTTCGGCAGCGAGCTGTGCATTGCGCGGCTGCGCGAGCTCATGGCCCGCGATCGCAGTTCGCGCGTCCGGGTCGAGGCGGCTTTCGCGCTGGCGGCGGCGCACGCACTTCCGCCCCCGCGCGAGACCATGCGCATCCTGCGCATGACGGCGCGTGCACCCAGCAGGCTGGATGTCGCGCTGCTGCGTGCCAGCGCGCCCGACTATCGCGAGCAGCTCGCGCTGTTGCTGGAGGACGATCTGACCCCGGTGTGGCGGGCGCAGCTGATCGACTCGCTCGGGTGGAGCGGCGACATGGCGGTGATCGACGTGGTGGAGAAAGCCGCGCGGCACGATCATCCGGAAATTCGCGCTGCCGCGTTGCGGGCGTCGGCGAAGCTGGGCCATCCCGGCGGGAAGGAATGGATCCTGGGGGCGCTGCGCGATCCGGCTGCCAATGTGCGCGTCCAGGCGGTCAATACCTGCGCCGCGCTGGGCCTGAAGGATGCGCGGGGTGCACTGAACGATCTTCGCGACGACCCCGAACTGTGGGTTAGGTTACGGGCCGAACAGGCTCTGGAAACGCTCCGTCTCGGCGCGGGCGCCGTGGCTGATCTCTCCGCCGAACCGAGGAACGTGGCGTGACCTGGGCCGAACTTCAGGACATCGCTGCGAGCATCATCATCGCGCTGGCATTCTTCTGCTTCATCGTGGTGTTCCTGCGCAACATGATCGGCCTCGCCCAGTTGCTGATCGCAGCGTGGGTCTTTGCCACGCGGATCGAGCCAAGCGAGAGTGCGCGCGAGCTGTGGCAACGCTATGGCGACCTGGCGCTTCCCATTTCGGTGATCGCGCCCGCATACAACGAAGAGCTGTCGATCGTCGAAAGCGTCAAGGCGCTGCTCTCGCTCGAATATCCCGACCATGAGGTGATCGTGGTCAATGACGGGTCGAAGGACGATACGCTGGGGCAGATGGCGCGCGCCTTCGACTTGGAACCCTGCAAGCGCCAGCAGATCGCGAAGCTGCAAAAGACCGAAATCCGGCAGACCTACATTTCGCGGCGCTATCCGAACCTGTTCGTGGTCGACAAGGAAAACGGGCGCAAGGCCGACGCGGCGAATGCCGGACTGGGCTTTGCGCGGACCCCGCTGGTCTGCATCATCGACGCAGACTCGATCATCGAGCCCGATGGACTGCTGCGTGCGGCCGAGCCTTTCATGCATGATGATGGTCGTCTCGTGGGAGTCGGCGGGGCGATCCGCATCGTCAACGGGTGCACGGTCAAGGGAGGAGCCCTGCAGGAGATGGGTCTCGCGAAGGGTATCGTCCCGCGCTTTCAGGTTGTCGAGTACATGAGGGCTTTCCTGACCGCCCGGGTCGCCAATGCGCAGACCAACACCCTGATGCTTATCTCCGGCGCATTCGGACTCTTCCGCCGCTCCACCCTTGTCGAGATCGGCGGCTACCGGCACGATACCGTGGGCGAGGATCTCGAACTGGTCGTGCGCTTGCATCGCCATCTGCGCGAGCAGAAGCGCCCCTACAGCCTCGCCTTCATCCCCGACATCGTCTGCTGGACGGAAGCGCCGTCGGCCATGAAGGGTCTCGATAACCAGCGCGCGCGCTGGCAGCAGGGATCGATGGAGACGCTGCTGCGCCATCGACGGATGATCTGCAACCCGCGCTACGGGCGGATCGGACTGCTGGCCATGCCGCATATCGTGCTGGAAGATATCCTCGGCCCGCCTGCCGAGCTTCTGGGCTATCTCGTCCTGCCGGCGGCGGCGTTGATGGGGCTGCTGGATCCGGTGATGGCCATCGCATTCTTCTTCGTGTCGATCGTGTTCGGCAGCGGGCTGACCGTGGGCACGCTCGCCCTCGAAGAACAGCAATTGCGCCGTACGCCTTCAGCAAAGGACCTGATGCGGCTCGGCTCGGCCGCGCTGCTGGAGAATTTCGGGTACCGGCAGATGAACCTCTGGTACCGCATTCTGGGTATTCGTCGGTTCATCAGAAAGGACTCCAGCTGGGCCGCGGTGCCGAGAGTGGGTTTCAATGCCGACTGATGATGGGCGCTAAGTAGCGGGGGGCGGCGAGGGCGCGCGCCTTACGCCGGTACGCGCAGGACCGCCCAGACCGGCAGGTGATCGGACGCGCGCGAGGCGAGCGCGCTATGGTGCACGCCGTATTCCACAGCCTTCAGCGGCGGGCCGTGCATGATCCGGTCGAGCTTCCCGATCGGCCGTTGGCTGTGGAAGCTGCGGCCGCAATCGAGCAGCGTGAAATGGCGTGAAAACTCTTTCAGACAGCCGCCATTGGGGCGCCACTCGTTCAGATCGCCCGCCAGCAGGGTAGGCCGCTGCGCCTGCGCCGCCCGGGCGAGGCTGGCGATCGCGCGCGCCTGCCGCATGCGCCACAGGCCCGACAGATCCAGATGCATGCCGAAAACCGACAGTTCGGGCCCTGCGGGCAGTCGCACGGTCGCGGTGACGACGCCGCGCGGCTCCAGAAAAGGAATGTGGAGCACATCGTGATCGAGGATGGCGATATCGCGCCGGACCATGATCGTATTGCCGTGCCAGCCCATCGAATCGTGCTGCACGTCGAAGGGCACGGGCACATAGTCGGTATGCTGTTCGACGAGGAAGTCGGGCAGAGTGCGCTCGCGCAGGCCGAAGCGCCGGTCCGCCTCCTGCAACACCACGATATCTGCATCGACCTCGCTCAGCACATTGAGGATACGCAGCGGATCGCGCCGCCGGTCGGTGCCGACCGCCTTGTGAATATTGTAGCTGGCGAACTTGAAGGTCGTGTCGTTCATCGCGTCAGATCGGGCTGCGCGTCATGCGCGCCATGGTCTCCTGTCTCTCGGGCCAATGAGCCTAACCTCTATCGGCGGTAGACGGGAATGCCATAGCCGGTCAGGTCGTTCCCGGCGGCGGCCTTGGCGAGCGCGCTTGTCTGTGCCTGCTCGCCAAGGCAATGATCCCGCGAATGACGAGCCTTACCCAATTCGTCGTCCGCAAGGACGAGCTTCGCAATGGACGCATCGAAACGCAGACCTTGCCGCCGCTGGACGATGGCGAGGTGCTCGCCAGGATCGACCGTTTCGCCCTGACGGCCAACAATGTCACCTATGGCGTGATGGGGGATCGGATCGGCTACTGGAAGTTCTTTCCTGCCGCAGGCGAGGCGGAGGGCGAGGGCATCATTCCCGTCTGGGGCTTCGCCGACATCGTCGAATCGTCCCATCCCGACATTCCCGTCGGCGAGCGTCTGTATGGCTTTTTCCCGATGGCGAGCCACCTCGTCATGAAGCCCGCGAAGGTCAGCGAAACCCGCTTCTTCGACGGGGCGGAGCATCGTGCGGGCCTGCCGCCCGTCTATAACGCCTACGCCCGCGTCACTGCAGAAGGGGACTACGACGGGAGTCTCGACGATGCGCGGATGGTGCTCTTCCCGCTCTATGCGACGTCGTTCTGCATCTACGACTTCATGCAGGATCGTGGCTGGTACGGTGCGGACCAGGTGATCGTGCTGAGCGCTTCGTCCAAGACCGCGATTGGGTGCGCCTATGCGATCGCGGGCGATCCGGCGGCACCCAAGACGATCGGTGTCACCTCGCCGCGCAACGCGGCATCGGTCGAAAATCTGGGTCTCTATGGCGATGTGCTGACCTATGACGGGATCGAGACGATCGACGCGAGCGTCCCCGCGCTCATCATCGACATGTCAGGCAATGGCCAGGTGCTCGGGCGCCTGCACGAGCATCTCGGCGACGCCATGAAATACACCTCCAACGTCGGCGTCACCCATTACGACGCGAACACCATGCCGCCCGGCTTCATCCGCGATCGCAGCGAGATGTTCTTCGCACCCGGCCATATCCAGAAGCGCACGCGGGAGTGGGGTCCGGGCGTCTTCGAGCAACGCTCCCACAGCTTCTGGAAGAACGCCGCGCGCGACTCGCGCGACTGGCTGACGATCCGCAACGAGAGCGGCGCCGATGCCGTGCAGCGCGCATGGGACGCCGTCGTCAATGCCGAGACTCCGGCCGATGCGGCGTGGGTGGTCGGCTTCTAGGCGGGGTGACCAGGCGCCAGCCGGGAGGCTGGCGACGATGATCAGTCCATTCGCCGGTTCCGGACGCGCGCCTCAATCCTCCGCGCGCGCCAGCCAGGCGGCGCTCTGCGAACGGGCGAGGTCGAGCAGGTTGCCCATCACCAGATTGATGTCGATCAGGTGCAGGCCCATGTCCGGGTTGATCTGCCCGTCGGTATAGATGTCGCCGGTAATATCGTCGGTGCGCGGATCGTCGGGGTCGGCCTTGATCCTCATCGTGAGATACTGCCCCTTGTCGTTCGACACGCATTCGCCCGTCAGCAGGCCGGGGACCGAGGCGAAAGGCGTTTGGACCTCCCTGCCGTCGGTCGTCCACTCGGGCACTGGGCCTTCCATCAGCGCGTCGGTCGTCAGATAGGAGTGCAGGGGCGCCTCGCCTCCACCCGGCGCTGCCGGATTGACGCAGGCGATCGCCATGCCGGGACGCGAGGTTGCGGCGTAATCGTTCACCGGGCCGATCGTGTCGCGGAAGCTGCGATAGGCGACGACGCAGCCGGCTTCCTTGGCGCTGGTGCATAGCGGCATCGACTGGAAATCGCCGCCGACCACCTCGCCCTCGGGCACGAGCACGCTGGTGCCGTTGAGATAGGCCGCGACGATCCGGCCCTGCGCAGGCTTGCCGTCGATCTCGGTCTTGATCAGCTGCGTCATCATGCGCGAGCCCTGCGAATGACCGATCAGGATGACGCCGCGCCCCTGATTGTAGTTCTCGAGGTAATAGTTCCACGCATCCGCGACATCGCCGTAAGCCGTGCGGAACGCTGCGATGATCTCGGCGCGGGGAAGCTTGCCCGACGCGCCCATCATGGTGATCTGGCGGTACTTGGGTGCATACACCCGGCACACGTCGGCAAAGCGGGCGAGCTGCTGCTGGACGACCCGGCCTTCCTCCGGCCCCTCGTTCCAGTCGGCATTGGCACCCTGGTCGAGCGAGATCGTGGGGTAGATATAGAAGCAGTCGACCGCGGCATCGGCGGGCGGTTCGAACGGCTCGATCGTCATCGTGCCATCGGCGGCGACGACCGTGGTCGTGAGGTCCTGATCGCAGGTGTCCTCGCGCCCTGGAAGGCACAGCCACTTGTCGGTGTCCGAATAGAGGCCATCCGCCCTCTCGACTGCCGCACTGGTGGGTGCTTCGGCGTGCTGAGCGCTGGCAGGGGTGCAGAGCGCGCACAGTGTCACGCCAAGCACGGTGCCGATGAAGCGGCATTTCATAGGTCTCTCCCGATGTTCGTCGCACTCCCGGTCGTGTCCGGGGCGCTCTCTATCTCCTCCCAGAATGGACCCCATGCCCGGGGATGGCAACTTACAAACAGGCGCGTTTGTTTTTTACGTGGTCCCGTGTAGGCTTGCGCGGAGAACATAAGGGGAGAGAGTGATGGATGATCGGCTGGCTTTGTCGAGGCGCGGCGCGATGGCGGGCGCGGGCATCATGGCGCTGCTTGCGGGCAGCCGGCTGAGCGCTGCGGGAGGCGGCGTGATGCAGTCCGATGCAGCTGCCGAAGCTCCTGCGCCCGGCGATCCCGGCTTCGTCGCGGTCGTGCCCGCACTGACCGACTATATGGCGGGGGCGCGCACCGCGCCCGTGCCGCCCGCGATCCGCGAACGCGCGCGGCTCCATATCCTCGATACGCTCGCCTCGATCGTGGCATGCCATCCGCTCGAAGCGGCGCAGCTCGGCAGGAAATATGCCAGCACGATAAGCGGGGGTGGGGGCAGCCCGGTGTTCGGTTCGCGCGCAACGGCGAGCGCGATCGATGCCGTCTTCGCCAATGCGATGACCGCGCACGCGGCCGAGATCAACGACTTCATCCCCTCCGCCTATGTCCAGCCCGGCCCCTCCATCGTCAGCGCCGCGATGGAGCTGGCGCGCGCGAACGGGCGCAGCGGGCACGATCTCGTCAATGCGGTCGTCGCCGGATACGAACTGGCCGGACGCATCCCCAAGGCAATCGGCACGCGCAACCTGTGGTACGCCGGCCTCGCCAATCACGGGGTCGGCCCGGTCTTCGGCACCGCCGCCGCCAGCGCCGCGCTGCTCGGCCTCGATCGGGAGCAATGCGACCATATGCTGGCCTATTGTGCGCAGCAGGCCTCCGGCTCGTGGCAGTGGATGCTCGACGTGCGCCACGTCGAAAAGGCCTTCGTCTTTGCCGGCCTGGGTGCACGCAACGGGATGCAGGCGGCGATCATGGCCGACCTTGGCTTCACCGGCGTCCCCGAAAGCTTCGATACCGATAAGGGCTGGTTCCGCTGGCCCGCGCTGACCGGCGATGGATCGGACCCCGCGCGCCTGATCGACGGCTTGGGGGAGGAGTTCGAACTCTCGCACGCGGCGATGAAGCGCTATCCGGTCGGTGGCCCGACCCAGCCCGCGGTGCGCGCGCTGCTAGAGCTCCAGCGTGAGGTCGACGCGAAGGACATTGTCTCCATCAGGGTGGAGATGCCGGGGGCGGCAGAGACCTTCCGCAGGGCAAATATGCCCGCGCTCAACATTCCCTATCTTGCCGCGATCATCATGCTCGATGGCCGGCTCGATTTCGTCGATGCGCAGTCGCTCGACCGGATGACCAATGACCAGGCCGCGAAGGCCTTTGCGAGCAAGGTCGAGGTTGTGGCCGACGAGGCGCAGGAGACGGGAGAGGGTGAAGACCGGACCGAAAGCGCGCGCGTCACGCTCACCATGAAAGATGGCAGCACGAAGTCGCGCTACATCGCCTACGTGCCCGGTTTTCCGACGCACCCCATGGGCAAGAGCGATGTCGAAACCAAGGCGCGCGAGCTGGTGGAGCCGGTCCTCGGCAAGGCGAAGTCGCGGCAGCTGATCGCGCTCTGCAATGATCTCGACGGGCTGGCGAGGGTGGACCCGATCATCGAGTTGATGCGCTTCGAAGCAATGCCGGGCTAACCGGGCGCGGCGTCAGGACGCGTCGTTTTCGGCGATCAGCCGCTCGGTCAGCTGCTCCTTGTACCATTCGAGCAGCTTGACCGATTCCGCGATCGTTTCCGTCGATCCGTCATCATAGATCGATTCCAGCAGCAAGCCCCGCATCGCCGCCGTGTGGAGCTTGTTCATCGTCTTGAGCAGGGCTTCGTTCTCGATCCCCGCCGCTTTGGCCACATTCTTGGTCTTGGCTAGCTGAATCTGGTCCAGCTGCTGCAGGAAGCGCGGCATGATCTCCGCGAGCAGCGGATCGCCGCGCGACCCGATCAGGATTTCCAGCAGGGCGATCGATTCCGGCTCGCGGATCGTTTCCCACGATGCCCTGGTCAGTGCGTGGAAGCGCTCCACGCCCGGCGTGATGTCGCGCAGGGCTTCCTTGCGCTTGGCCTGCAGCGTCTCGACGGCACGATAGCCGACCGCTTCCATCAGCTCTGCCTTGCCGGCAAAGTGGTGGAGGATGCCGCCCCGGCTGATCCCCGCACGCTGGGCCACGCGCATCACCGTCGTCGCCGCATAGCCTTCCTCCGCAAGATTGAAAATCGCCGCGTTGATCGCACGCCTGCGGGAGGACGAGCTGCGTTCCGCCTGGGTCCGGCGCACCTTCTTCGGGCGCCCCGTGTCGCTGATGCTCGGTCCGGGAGCGGGTGTCGGCGCTTTATCGGTCATTTCGGTTTCAGGTCCTAAGGCCGATGAAAGCGCCGAACAAGTTCCCGCATGAGGCTATTCGCCCGGATCAGAAGCGCGCTGTCGCGCCGACGAAGAACCGACGCCCGATCACGTCGTAGGTCGATGTCGGCGTGACCGAGCTGCCGCCGAACTCGGGCGGCTGCTGGTCGAACAGGTTGTTGATCCCGGCGCGCAGTTCGAACCGGTCCTGCACGTTCAGGCGCCCGATCAGGTCGAAATAGCTGACGGCTGGGACGCCTTCCGCCTCGCTGTCGGGGTTGGTGACGATGGCCGAATTGTCCTGCTGCCCGATGTAGCGCCAGCGGAAGGACAGCGAGCCGGTATCGCCCGCGAGGCCCAAAGTGGTCACGTGCTTCCACGCGGGGTGCGTCGACGAGAAACCGTCGATCTGGGCATTGCCCACGGTACCCGAATAGTCGAGGACCGGATCGCTGGAGGTCGACTGGATCTTGTAGTCGATAACATAGGTCACCGCGCTGTTCAGGAACATCCGCCCGACGCCGCCGATATCGACCGCTGCGTCCAGCTGGAAGTCTATGCCCGAGGTCTGGTAGCTGGCCAGGTTGAACAGCGGCTCTTCGATCTCTGCCAGCAGGCCGGACGCGTCGCGTTCGATCAGCTGGCAATTGATGTTCTGCGGATCGTAATCGGGGTTCTGTCCGGTGAAGTTGTAGCACTGGTTCAGGGCGATCGGGCTCGTCAGGTAGCCGATCGCGTCGTCGACGCTGATATTGAAGTAGTCGATCGACGCCGAGAAGCTGGACAGCAGATCGAACATGAAGTCCGGCTGGATGACCGCCCCGATCGTGTAGCTGTCCGCCGTCTCTTCCTGCAGATCGGGGTTGCCGATGCGGAAGGCCGCATTCGCGCTGCCCGAATAGGTATAGCCGTCCACCAGCGATACCGGGACTCCCTGCGCGATGCACAGCGCGCGCACCTGCGCCGGATCGACGCCTTCGACCTCCCCGTTGCGCGCTGCGCCGGTCACGTCGCACGGGTCGCCACCGCCGCCGGCCGCGCGTCCGATGACGCCGATCGCACCCTCGCGCGGCGAATACAGGTTGCCGAGGCTGGGCGCACGGATCGCGCGCGAATAGCCGCCACGAAGCGTGAGGCCCATCAGCGGGCTCCAGTTCGCCCCCGCCTTGTAGGTGCTGACGCCGCCGATGGTGTCGTAATCGGAGTAGCGATAGGCGAGATCGACCTCGAACCCGGTGAACACGGGAATCAGAAGCTCGCCGTAGATCTCAGCGACCGACACATCCCCACCGGAAGACAGCGCGCCCGATGTGCCCAGTACCTCGGGCGCGGTTGTCACGCCCGGGGTGCCGGTCGGCTGCGGGCTCTTGAGCGGGTCGATCGTCGCCTGGTATTCGTTGCGGCGATATTCGGCGCCGACCGCGAAGCCGAGCGGGCCGGCGGGCAGGTCGAAAAGCGTGCCTGTCAGGTTACCCTGCACGACCGTCTGGTCGAAGACCGCGCGATCCACGGTGTCGAGCGTCAGGTAGTCGGAACATTCCTGCGATGTCGGCGCGAAGCCGAACGGATCATAGCCGCCCGCGCATAGACTCGCCCCGCCATCGGGTGCGGAGACGACTGCGTTGAAACGCGACCGGCTGATCTGGTTGAAGGTGGTCGAATCGTTCGTCGTCTTCCCGCGGGTCGCGTAGAGGTCGAAGCTGAGCGACGGGCCGATCGAACCCTCGATCCCGACGAGCGCCTGATAGACATCGTAGTCCTCCTCGATCTCCAGCCGGCCGATGCGCGTGCCGGTGAAGTAGTAGGACAACGGCGCGTTGGGGACGGGCCTTGCGTTCAGAAGCGTGCGCAGGTCGGGCGTGATGAAGGGGTTGGATACCGGGATCTGGATCGGCTCGACCACCGACTGCAGCACGCCGGACGCCGATTTCTGCCGTGCCGTGTAGGTCGCGTAGTTGAACTGCGCGTAGGCGGTGATGGTATCGGTGATGTCGAACTCGCCGCGCGCGAAGCCGGTGTAGCGCTCGATCGGCAGCTGCACCGTGGAATCGTAGAGCGAGCGCTGCCGAACCACGCCGTCCGCGACCAGATAGCCTGTGCTATCGGTGTCGCGCAGGTTCAGCCCATCGTTACGCCCGATGACGGTCCCGTCCGAATTGACCAGATAGCTGCTCGATACGCCGGGAATTTCGGTGCCGTAGGTATTGGCGAACAGGTTGCGGAAGGCCGCGACATTGGCGGGACGCCCGAAGCCGAAGGGGTTGCTGCCCGACTGGATGATGAGGCCGCTGGTCGGCGAAGAGGTGCCGTCCACATTGTCGAAGAACGGCCGTGCATTCTGCGAGGCCGTGCCACGTTCGAGATAGGAAGCGGAGAGGAACACCCGCGCCCGGTCGTCGGCGAAGCTGCCGCCATAGGTGGCCGATGCGCTATAGGTTGCCGCGTCGCCCAGCTCGGAAAGCCCGACGTCGCCCTGTAATTCGAGGCCGCGAAAGCGGTTGTTGAACTTGAAGTTCACCACGCCTGCGATCGCGTCCGATCCGTACACGGCGGACGCGCCGCCGGTAATCACTTCGACCGAAGAGACGAGCGCGGAGGGAACCGTGTTGAGGTCGATCGCGCCCGACGTATCGGAAGGCTGGAGCCTGCGGCCGTCGAAGAGGATCAGCGTCCGTTCCGCGCCCAAACCGCGAAGATTGGCGTTGGCCCGGCCGCCGCCGCCGCCTGCAACCGCATTGGTCTGGGAGCCCTGCGTTGCCTGAAACTGCGGCAAGGCGTTGAGCGATTGTTCGATCGTGGCCGGACCGGCGTTCTGGATGAACTCTTCGTCGACCGTCGTGATCGGGCTTTCGGCCGTATAGTCGCGCCGCACGATGCGCGATCCGGTGACGACGATCGGCTCGCTCGCGGCAACGGTCTCGCTGTCTTCCAGCCCGACCTCATCCTCGGTCTGCGAGGACGGAATGTCCTGTGCGTGAAGGGGGTGGGCCAGCATCGAGAGGCTGACTCCCGACAAGGCTATCCAGCGGATAGTACGCATAAAAACTCTCCCGGTTTGCATCCGCGTGGCTGCGGTGCGGGGCTTTTGCCCTGTTGATTTTCGTCGTGTGGAATGGGGTGCGGACGACCGGTGCGTGCCCGGCGGAGATACGCCGGAGCCCACCCGATCGTCCGCTTCGGTCAGTCGGCGGAGCCGCGCGATGCGCCGATCTGCGCCCAGATATCCCGGAATTGCGCACGCGGGTCGTTCTCGACATGCGGGTCCTGCGAGAGGATCATCGTTGCGCGCCTCTCGCTGTCGTAGGCGGGCCAGTCGGGCAGGTACGTGTTGTTCGGATCGCCGCTGGCCGCGAAGGCCGCCCAGCTGCCCGCGATGCGATCCGCCATGGCGAGGCTGTCGGCGCTCGGTCCATTGAGCGCGCCACGCACGCTGTGGAGGCTGGGGGCGACATCGATGCCGTGCACTGCGCCGTAGCGTCCGCCATAGGCGGGGCTGGGCCAGGTCCACAGGTAGGACCAGACCGGGGCGCCGCCCTGCTTCGCCTTGAGTTCGGCCTGCGCGAACGCGCCCTTCCTGAACCAGATATCGCTGTCCATCCGGGCGGCGAGCAGGAAGGGTTTTTCCTCCGGGCTCTCGTCGCGATAAAGGTCCACCACCTCCTTGGCCCGGTCGCCGGCACGCTCGCGCGCGAAGTCGAGCAACTGGGCTTCGGTCATGGCGAAATTGCCCATCCGGTAGGATCGCTCGTCGAGGGCGGTGGATACGATCAGCGGCACATCGCGGCTGACCTCGGGCGCATCGGGGGCGAAGGGATGGCGCGGCAGAACCTTGCCGTCGACCACGGGCGCGAAGGATGTGGGCGCCTCGCCCTTGGCACGCGCGGCGGCTTCCAGCTTCGCCTGCGTCTCCAGCAGCGTCGTCCACGGCACGGCCTGCAGCGCGTCGGTATCGCCCGGCGCGATGTCCAGCGCTTTGAGCAGCCGCGCGGCGTTCGCATTGGCTATTTCTTCCGGCATCATTCGCAGGGCGGACCCGCTCATCACGCCGGCGCGGTGGAACAGGCCCTTGCCGCTCGGCATGGCCATCAGCGTACTGGTCTTCGCGCCGCCGCCCGACTGGCCGTAGACGAGCACGCGCGAGGGATCGCCGCCGAAGGCTTCGACATTGTCGCGCACCCATTCCAGCGCGGCGACGATATCCTGCATGCCGACCGTGCCGGACGAGGCGAAGCGATCGCCTCCGGCTTCGGCGAGATGGAGGAAGCCCAGTGCGCCCAGACGATGGGTGACCGAGATCACCACGCTGTCCGAAAAGCGCGCCATCGCCTCGCCGTCCATGCCGATCGCATTGCCCGAGCCGCCGTAGAAACCGCCCCCGTGAAGCACGACGATGACGGGCTTCTTCGCGGTGGCCGAGAGGGTGGGGGACCACAGGTTGAGAGCGAGGTTGTCCTCCCCCGGGCCTGCCGGCTGGTTGTCGAACATGATCAGGTCGGCATAGTCGTGACGCCGGTCGCCCGGCACCTGCGGCGCAGTGTCCGAATAATGCAGCGCGCTGCGCACGCCCGCCCATTTCTCGACCGGCTGCGGCGGCATGAAGCGGTTCGCACCGGAGGTGGGCGCGCCGTAGCGCACGCCGAGAAACTTCGCGATGCCACCGGCCATCATCCCGCGAAGACGCCCGTTGGTGGTCTCGACCACCGGAAAGATGTCAGCAGCGGAAAGCGGGCCCGTCGCTGCGATGAGGCCTCCCGCCATTGCTGCGCCAAGGAAGCCCCGCCGACTCGGCGTAAAAGGCGATGCCATTCGATACTCTCCCAAAATCGGTAAGGCTTTTGCCAAATCCGCGGAGAGCGTAACCGCTGCGGAAGAATTAAACAATCGTGACTGTCGGTAAATTTTTTCGTAGGGTCGGCGAGGACAACAAGGGCGCAAAAGCCCGTATTCATGGGAAGAGGACGACCGAGATGGCGATACGAGCCGGCAGCATCAGGAATCTGGGATATGGAATTTCGGCAGCGCTAGGCGTGGCGCTGGCGGGGTGTGCGAGCACGGGCGCAGTCGATGCGGGCCCGGGGGCGATTGCCTCCAGCGACGCGCCGATCCTGTCGACCAGCCTCGGTCCCGTGCGCGGCACGACCAGCGAGGCGGGCGACGTGAAGATCTTCCGCGGCGTGCGCTACGGGGCTTCGACCGAAGGCATGCGGTTCCAGGAAGCCGCCGATCCCGCGCCGTGGGACGCGCCCCTCGATGCGACGCAGTTCGGCCCCGACTGCCCCCAGCGCCCGAGCGGGGATGTGCCCGTGTTCGCCTCATGGAAAAACGACCTGCCGCAGAGCGAGGACTGCCTGTTCCTCAATGTCTGGACGCGCGGGATCGATGACGGGAAGAAGCGCCCGATCATGGTCTGGCTGCATGGCGGCGGCTACGTCACCGGATCGGGTTCGAGCCATGGTTACGATGGCACGCGCCTGGCGCAACGCGGCGACGTGGTCGTGGTGACCATCAACCACCGCCTCAACGGGTTCGGCTACCTCTATCTGGGCGGGGTTTCCGACGATCCGAAATATGCACATGCAGGCAATCTCGGCAGCCTCGACGCGATCAGGGCGCTCGAATGGGTGCGCGACAATGCGGCGGCGATCGGCGGCGACCCTGACAACGTGACCATTTTCGGTGAATCGGGCGGGGCGGCGAAGGTCTCCACCCTCATGGCCATGGAGGCGGCGGACGGATTGTTCGATCGCGCCATCGCGCAATCGGGCTCGATGTCGCTGGCGGGCTTCGAGCCGCGGCTAGCGACGGCTCTGACGAAGAATATCTTCGAAACGGCCGGGCTCGAACCGGGCGATGTGGAAGGCCTCGCCGCGCTGCCGATGGAAGACTACGTGCGAGTGCTGATGAAATCGCGCACGCGGGCGGCCTATTTCCGCCCGGTGGTCGATGGCAGTTCGCTGATGCGGCAGCCGTTCTCACCCGACGCGACGCCCGTATCTGCCGATATCCCGCTGCTGGTGGGAACGAACCGTACCGAAATGCGCCTGCAGGCGGGGCTGGCCGATCCCGGCAACTTCTCGCTCACATGGGACCAGCTTCCCGCGAAGATCGAAGGCGTGGTCGGCGATGCCGACGTCGATCAGGTCATCGCGGGCATGCGGGCGGCCTATCCGGATGCCGATGCGAGCGAGATTTTCTTCCAGACCGCCACGTTCCAGAACTATCGCGGCACGGCGCTGCGGCAGGCCGAACGCAAGAGTGCCCAGAACCAAGCGCCGGTCTACATGTACAGGCTCGACTGGGAAACGCCGGTCGAAGGCGGCCGACTCAAGTCGCCGCACGCGCTCGATATCGCGTTCGTGTTCGACAATGTCGCGCGCTCGACCTCGTATACCGGGACGGGGCCGGACCAACAGCGGATGGCGGATCTGATGTCGGAAGCGTGGATCGCCTTCGCGAAGACGGGCAATCCAAACACGCCCGCGCTGCCGCAGTGGCCGCGCTATAGCGAAGCGAACCGCGCGACCATGATCTTCGACACCGATCCGGAGGTCGTCGTCGACCCGGACGAGGCCGAGCGCGAGCTTCTCCAGAGCCTGCTGTCCGAAGGGCGCTCGCAGTAGGTGGGATGCCGGCCTCGCGCGAGGCCGGCTCCTTCACCCGGCGGTGCCTGGTATAAGGGGCTCGGGCCCGGCGGGCACGATGCCGTTCGGATTGATCCGCTCGTGGCTTTCGTAATAGTGATGCCTGATGTGGCGGAAATTGACCGTCTCGGCGATGCCGTCGAGGTCGTAGACCCGGCGGGTCAGCGCGGCGAGGTTCGGGTAATCCGCGATTCGGCGCACATTGCACTTGAAGTGCGTGTGGTAGACCGGATCGAACCGGATCAGCGTGGTCCACAGGCGGATATCCGCCTCGGTCAGGCGGTCGCCGACCAGCCAGTCGTGCCCTTCGAGCCGTTCTTCCAGTTCGTCGAGCACCGCGAAGAGCGGTGTCACCGCCTTGTCGTAGGCATCCTGCGTGGTCGCGAAGCCCGCCTTGTAGACGCCGTTGTTCACGGCATCGTAGACCCGATCGTTCAGCGCATCGATTTCGTCGCGCAGGTCTTCGGGATAGAGGTCTAGGTCGTTCGCGCCGCACCCGTCGAACGCGGTGCCGAGCATGCGCAGGATGTCCGCGCTCTCGTTGTTGACGAAGGTCTCGGTCTTCGTGTCCCACAGCACCGGAACGGTGACATGGCCCGAATAGTCGGGCTTGGCGTGGGTGTAGAGCTGGTGGAGATGATCCGCGCCGATCGCGGGGTCGCCGGTGACGCACTCGCCGTCGCGGAACGACCAGCCGCCTTCCTTCATCAGCCAGTGGACCACGTTCAGCTCGATCGCGTCGGTCAGGCCTTTCAGGTGGCGCGCGGCATTGGCGCGGTGCGCCCATGGACAGGCGAGACTGATATAGAGGCGGTAGCGCCCCGGCTCCGCCGCGAAACCGCCTTCGCCGGTCGGGCCGGGCGATCCGTCGGGCGTGATCCAGTTGCGAAACGCGCTTTCATCACGCTCGAACTCGCCGCTGTCCTCGTCGTTATGCGCCCACTCGTCATGCCAGGTCCCATTCTTCAGGAAGCCCATTGCTTAAAGATCCTCTGCCGAGAAGGGGAACTGCCGCTTGCCGTGCTGGACGGAAATCCAGTGCGTGGTCATGAAGGCCTCGATGGCCCAGCGGCCGTTGAACCGGCCGACGCCTGAATTCTTGACCGCGCCGAAGGGCGCGAAGGGGCTGTCGTTGACCGGCTGGTCGTTGATGTGCGTCATCCCCGCCTCGATCTGCTTGGCGAAGGCGAGCGCGCGGCCCTCATTGCGGCTGAAGACCGAACTCGACAGGCCCATCTCGGTCGCATTGGCTAGCTCCAGCGCATGGGCCTCGTCCCGCGCCCGCTGGATCGGCGCGACGGGGCCGAAGATCTCGTTCGCGACGAGGCAATTGTCCTCGCCCACATCGGTGAAGACGTGGGGCGGGATGACGAGGCCGTCGGGCTCTCCGCCGAGCGCGCAGGTCGCGCCCTGATCCTTCGCCTTGCCGATCATCTCCATGATCCCGTCGAACTGATCGCGGTTGACGACGGGGCCGATGAAACAGTCCGCCGCATCGCGCTTGCCGACTGGCAGCTTCTTCACCCTGGCCACGAACTTCTCGACGAATTCGTCATGAATTGCGTCTTCGACGACGATGCGATTGGCAATCATGCAGATCTGGCCCTGATGCATGAACTTGCCCCACACGCTCGCTTCGACCGCATAGTCGATATCCGCATCGTCGAGCACGACGATCGGCGAATTGCCGCCGAGTTCCAGCTCGAGCGACTTGATCCGGTCGCCATCGAGCGCGGCTTTGCCGACGCCGCGCCCCACAGGGGTGGAGCCGGTGAAGCTGACGACTGAGGGGATCGGGTGGCGCACCAGCGCGTCACCGATCTCGGACCCGCTGCCGGGCAGGACGGAAACGAGGCCCTGGGGCAGTCCCGCTTCCTCGCAGATCGCGGCGAACACCGTTCCGCCCGTGACCGGCGTATCACTGGCGGGTTTGATGACCACTGCGTTGCCCAGCGCCAGCGCCGGGAAGAGCGTGCGCGAGGTCAGCTGGAGCGGGAAATTCCACGGGCTGATCAGCGCGATCACGCCCGCCGGCTGGCGATAGGCGCGGCTTTCCTTGCCCGGAATCTCTTCGGGCAGGATCGCGCCTTCGACCATGTAGGGCAGGGCCGCTGCCTCCTGCCGCGCGACCTGCGTCACCAGCATCAGTTCGAGCGCGGCCTTCACCTGCGTCCCGCCGACCTCGCGGACGATCCACTCGGCGATCTCGTCCTTGCGGGCCTCGAGGATGTCTCCAATGGCCAGCATCTTGGCCGCGCGCGCGGATGGCGGCAATTCGGCCCATTCGCGCTGCGCTTCCGCGGCGGCATGGCAGGCCTCGTCGACGTCGCCTGGTCGGGCGGTCTTCATCGAGAAGATCTCGCTCTCGTCCCACGGGCTGATGTTTTTCAGGGTATCGCCTTCTCCGTTGCGCCATTCACCGGCGACGAAAAGGCGGTCGAGCTTGCTGTATTTTTCGGACATACTGAGCGAACCCGCGGGCCCGGCGATGGTTTCGGACCCTGCCCGAAAGGCCCATGCCCGGCACCGGGCCTAGCCGGGCGGCAGGATGCCGCTTGCGGTCTGCTCGACCGGAAGGATCAGCCCGTCCTCGTCGAACCGGAGCCGCTCGACCGCTACCGCGCGGCGCCCGATCGCGCCCTGCTGATCGCCCACGGTGAGCGTACCGACATGGTAGAACAGGTACCATTCGCCCCTGAATTGCACGATGCCGGGGTGGATCGTGAAGCTGTTCGCCGCGCTGCCGGTCACCTCGCCTCGCCATGTCCACGGGCCGGTGATCGCGGGCGCGGTGGCATAGGATATCCGCTCGTCCGGGCTGATTGCCTTGTCCATTGAAGCATAGGCGAGATAGTAGATGTCGCCGCGCTTGAAGATCCACGGCCCTTCCTCGAAATCGGGCAGGTCGATCTGGCGGATGGCCGAGGCGAAGCTGACCATGTCGTCGGCCAGCTGCGCGATGTAGAGATTGGCATTGCCCCAGATCAGCCAGCTGGTGCCGTCATCCTCGGTCCACACGGTCGGGTCGATATCGTCCCAATGGTGCGGGCCGTCGGTGTCCTCGTTCTTTACGAGCGCATGGCCGAGCGCATCTTCGAACGGGCCGAGCGGACTGTCCGCCACCGCCACGCCGATCGCCTTGCCGTGGCTGCCCTGCGCCTCGTCATGTTCGACCGCGGTGTAGAACCAGTAGCGAGCGTCCTTCTCATGCACCTGGCTGGCCCACGCATCGCGCGAAACCCAGCCGAAGTCGGTCGGGCGCATCACCGGGCCGTGGAAGGTCCATGTCTCCATGTCCTTCGTCGAGTAGGCGAGCCATTCGGTAATGTTGAACATCTGTTCGCCGCGCGCTTCGTCGTGGCCGACGTACAGGTAGAGCGTGTCGCCCACCACGAGCGGGGCGGGATCGGCGGTGAAGCGATCCGTGATCAGGGGGTTGCCCTGGTAGGTGAAGGTCGTCGCCTCCTGCGCCGGAATAGTGGCGCAGGAGGCGAGCATACCGGCGAGAGCGAGCGTGCCGAGACCCCTCATGGTGCGTCGCTCCCGCCGGAACTCAGACGGTGTAGGACCCGTCGATGCGGCGCAGCGTGCCCGAGGCACCTTCGCGCAGGACTTCGGGCAGCAGCGCTTCGGGCATGTCCTGATAGGATACCGGCCGCACGAAGCGCTCGATCGCCAGCGTGCCGACCGAGGTGCTGCGCCCGTCCGAGGTTGCAGGGAAAGGCCCGCCGTGCACCATCGCATGGGTCACGTCGACACCCGTCGGCCAGCCATTGGCGATGATGCGACCGGCAAGCTGTTCGAGTACGGGCATCAGCTTGGCGGCCGCTTCGTGGTCGCCGTCGTTCATGTGCAGCGTGGTGGTCAGCTGGCCTTCCATGCCGGAGAGCACCTGCGCGACCTGGTCGAGATCGGTGCAGCGCACGATCAGCGATGCGGGGCCGAAGACCTCTTCCTGGAAATCCGGATCGGCGAGGAAGGCATCGGCGGACACGGTATAGACCTGCGCGCGCCCGCAGGTGCCCGGTGCCTCTTCGCCGAGGCCGACGAGCTGCGCGCCGCTGCGTTCGGACAGGCGCTTCGCCCCCTCGGCGTAGGCGGAGGAAATACCGGTGGTGAGCATGGTCTGCCCGCCGACATTGGGCAGCGCCTTGGCGGCGGCGTCGACGAAGGTGTCGAGCGCGTCACCTTCGATTGCGAGCACGATGCCGGGGTTGGTGCAGAACTGGCCCGCGCCCATCGAGAGCGATCCGACATAGGCCTTCGCCAGCTCTTCGGGCGCCTCGGCAAGGCGCGAAGGGAGCAGGGTGACCGGATTGACGCTGCTCATCTCGGCATAGACGGGGATCGGCACGGGGCGCGATGCGGCGTGATCCATCAGCGCGAGGCCGCCCTTGCGCGATCCGGTGAAGCCGACCGCCGCGATCCGCGGATCCTTGACCAGCGCTTCGCCCAGCGCGTTCTCGGTCCCGTTGACGAGCGAGAAGACGCCCGCGGGCAGTCCCGCTTCTGCGACCGCTTCGGTAATTGCGCCCGCGACCAGTTCGCTGGTGCCGGGGTGGGCCGGGTGGCCCTTGACCACGACACAGCAGCCGGCTGCGAAGGCAGAGGCAGTGTCGCCGCCTGCGACGGAGAAAGCGAGCGGGAAGTTGGACGCGCCGAACACGGCTACCGGGCCGAGCGGGATCATGCGGAGGCGCAGATCGGGCTTGGGCGGCGTGCGCGCCGGATCGGCATGGTCGATCCGCAGGGCCTGCCAGGCGCCGTTCTCGATTTCGTCCGCGAACAGCCGCAGCTGGCCGACCGTGCGGCCGCGCTCACCGTTGAGGCGTGCCTCGGGCAGGCCGCTTTCCTTCATCGCGCGCTGCGTCAGCGTGTCGCCGAGCGCGTCGATCTTGTCTGCAGCCAGCCGCAGGAAGGCCGCGCGCTTGGCCAGCGGCAACGCGCCGTAGGTCCGCTGCGCCTCGGCTGCTGCCTTGCAGGCGCGCGCCACATCGTCCTGCGTCGCTTCGTGGAATGCTTCGCCGAATGCCTCTCCGCTCGCGGCTTCGCGCGCCTGGAAGGTCGCGCCGCCTGTGGTCCGCTCGCCCGCAATGAAGTTTTCGCCTGTGATGGTCATCCGCGCTTCTCCTCTTGTGTGTTTCCGTTGGTCCAGTCCGTTCGACAGCAAACATTGCATGCTTGCGCTGGCCCCGGTTTCCGTCGTAGGTAGCGCTAACATAATAAACCGGTGTTGCAACCGGAGGTAGGGGAGCGGAACTTTGGATAACGCACGCGATGGCGCCAATATGGCGCTGATCTCGGCGATCGTGGCAGTCGCGACGCTGGGGGGATTTCTTTTCGGATTCGATAGCGGGGTGATCAACGGAACGGTTGATGGCCTGCGCCTTGCGTTCGATTCGGACGATGTCGGCACCGGCTTCAACGTGGCCTCGATGCTGCTCGGCTGTGCGGTCGGCGCGTTCTTCGCCGGGCGGCTGGCCGACATCATGGGGCGCAAGAAGACGCTGCTGATCGCGGCGGCCTGCTTCATCGTCAGCGCCTATGGTTCGGGCATTGCGGGCTCTTCGGGCGAATTCGTCATCTACCGCATTATCGGCGGCCTCGCGGTGGGCGCGGCCAGCGTGCTCGCGCCGGTCTACATCAGCGAAGTGACCCCCGCGAACATGCGCGGGCGCCTCGCCAGCATCCAGCAGGTGATGATCATCGTCGGCCTGACGGCGGCGTTCCTTTCGAACTATCTGCTCGCCGAATTCGCGGGCTCGTCGATCCAGGAATTCTGGCTCGGCTTCGAAGCATGGCGGTGGATGTTCTGGATCGAGCTGATCCCGGCCACGATCTTCCTCGTCGCTCTGCTCTTCATTCCCGAAAGCCCCCGCTATCTCGTCAGCCGCTCGCGCGAGAGCGATGCGCACGGCGTGCTCGAACGCTTGTTCGGCAATAGCTTCGCCACGCGCAAGGTCAGCGAGATCGAGGCCTCGCTCGCCAAGGACCACCGCCCGCGCCTGTCGGACCTGCGCGACAAGGTGCGCGGCAAGATCCGCCCGATCGTTTGGACCGGCATCGGCCTCGCCGTGTTCCAGCAGCTCGTCGGCATCAACGTGGTGTTCTACTACGGCGCGGTGCTGTGGCAGGCGGTCGGCTTCAGCGAGAGCGACGCGCTCAAGATCAATATCCTCAGCGGTGCGATCTCGATCGGCGCGGTGATCCTCGCAATCCTGCTGATCGACCGGATCGGGCGCAAGCCGCTGCTGCTGATCGGCTCGATCGGCATGGCCATCACGCTCGGCGTGGTCGCGATCGCCTTCATGAGCGGCCAGCTGGTGGGCGAGAAGCTGCAACTGTCGGACGATGCCGGGCTGACTGCGCTGATCGCTGCCAACCTCTACGTCGCGTTCTTCAACTTCAGCTGGGGCCCGGTTATGTGGGTGATGCTGGGCGAGATGTTCCCCAACCAGATCCGTGGCTCCGGCCTCGCGGTGAGCGGGTTCGCGCAGTGGATTGCCAATTTCGGGATCACGATGACCTTCCCCATCATGCTGGCAGGCATTGGCCTGAGCGGGGCGTATGGCTTCTACGCCGCCAGCGCCGCGGTCTCGGTCGTCTTCGTCTGGCTGCTGGTGCGCGAGACCAAGGGGATCGAGCTGGAAGACATGCAGGGCTGAGCCTTGCACGCGGGCGGCGAACGGTGGTTCGTCGCCCGCAGTTGGGCTAGGCATACACGATGATGGGACAGCGCAAACCGACCAGGGTGGTGGTGCTCGGCGGAGGGACCGCCGGATGGATGAGCGCCGCCGGGATCGCCCGGCTGCTCGGCGACCGGGTGGACGTCCAGCTGGTCGAAAGCGACGATATCGGCATCATCGGCGTGGGCGAGGCGACCTTGCCGCATATCCGCGGTTTCGTGGAGCGGCTGGGGATCGACGAGGCGGCCTTCATGAAGGCCACCCATGCGACCTACAAGCTGGGCATCGACTTCCGCGATTTCGGCCGTATCGGCGAGAGCTACATCCACCCCTTCGGCTCCTTCGGGGAAGAGCTGGCAGGGGTCGGCTTCCACCATTACTGGCTCGAACTGCAGCGGCACAGCATGGCGCAGCCGCTGGGCGATTATTCGCTGTGCGTCGCCGCTGCGCTGGCCAACCGGTTCGAACCGCCCGCGCAGGACATGTCGCTGCGCTCCACCTATGGCTACGCCTACCAGTTCGACGCCACGCTGTTCGGCCCGTTCATGCGCGAGTTCGGCCTCTCGATCGGGGTGACCCGGCACGAAGGGCTGGTCACTGGCGTCGATCGCGATGCTGGCAATGGCGACGTGACCGCGCTGCTGCTCAAGGACGGCCGCCGGATCGAGGGCGACCTGTTCATCGACTGCTCGGGCTTCCGCTCGCTCCTGCTGGGGCAGGAGCTGGACGAGGAGTGGGAGGACTGGACCCATTGGCTGCCATGCGACCGTGCCGCCGCAATGCCGTGCACGCATGCCACCGAAGACATCCGCCCCTATACCACCGCCACCGCGATGCCCGCCGGCTGGCGCTGGCAGATCCCGCTGCAGCACCGGATGGGCAACGGCTATGTCTTCTCGAGCGCCTTCATCGACGAGGATGCGGCGTGCGAGACCATTCGCGGCGCGGCCGAGGGCGATCCGCTGGCCGATCCACGCGTGCTGCGCTTCCGCCCCGGACGCCGCAAACGCTCGTGGAGCCACAATGTCGTCGCGGTCGGACTGGCGAGCGGTTTTCTCGAACCGCTTGAATCGACCTCGATCTACCTCGCGCAGATGGCGATCACCTATCTGATCGAGCTGTTCCCGCAGGATGGCCGGATCGCCGATGCCGACCGTGCCGAGTTCAACCGGCTGGTCGACATGGAATACGACCGGGTGCGCGACTTCCTGATCCTGCATTACCATGCGACCACGCGCGATGATTCCGAGTTCTGGAATCACGTCCGCACCATGACCGTGCCCGACAGCCTGACCGAGAAGATGGAGCTGTGGCGCAAGGCAGGCCGGATCGAGCGCTATTCGGACGGATTGTTCTACGATGCCAGCTGGATCGCGGTCTATGTCGGGCAGGGCTGGCTGCCCGAGAGGCACGATCCGCGCCCCGGCATGATCGACCCGCACAAGCTGAAGGCCGCGGCGGACCGGTTGCAGCAGGAAATCGGCTACGAGGTTTCGCGCATGCCGGGCCACCAGGACTATCTGCGCGGCGAGTCCGCACGGCTCGCGGAGCCGGCATGAGCCAGCCGCGTGAACCCCTGCGTCGGATCGTCGTGGTCGGCAGCGGGCCGGTCGGCCTGCTGACCGCGATCGGCCTGCGCCGCGCGCTGCCGCAATGCGAGGTGGTCGTCGCCACGACGATCCCCGCGCCGTCGTCCTTCGCCGACTATGCGGCGACAGCGCTGCCTTTCACCAACAAGCTGCACGACCGGCTGGGGATCGACGAGGCCGCGCTGGTGCGCTCCGCCGGGGCGAGCCACCGGCTGGTCACGCGCTATATCGGCTGGGGCGGGCAGGGGACGCAGGGCGTGATGCCCTATGGCGGTACCGGCGACCCGGCGCTGCAGACCCGCTTCGCGCAGGATTGGGGCGGCGGGCCGCGCCATGCGGGCGAGGAGCGTCCCGCAGGCTCTCTGGCCGAGGTGCTGATGCAGGCAGGCCGCTTCGCCCCGCCGCCACCCGACGAGGATACGCCCCTCTCGCAGGTCGACTACGCGCTGCGCTGGAACCCGCACGCCTATCGCGAGATGCTCATCGCCATCGCGCAGCAGCTGCGTATCGGGCGCGTCCCGGGCGACATCGCCGCGCTGGAGCCGGACGACAGGGGCGGCCTCGCCGCGATCGCGATTGCCGGGCAGGGCCGGCTGGAGGCGGACCTGTTCGTCGATTGCAGCGGCGCTGGCGCGCTGCTCGCTTCGGCCCTGCCCGGTTTCGAAGTTGTCGCCTGGGGGGATGTTCTGCCCGTCAGGCGGTTGCTGGTTGCGCCGCGCGGGCAGGCGATGGTCGCGCTGGAGGACAGGTTTTCGCTGCTCGACCAGGGATGGCTATGCGAGTTCGCGGGACGCGACGGCTTGCAGACGACACTCGCCGTGGGGGAGGGCGTGCCGGACCAAGACGCGATTACTGCACTGGGGCAACAACCGGCGGCCATCATCCCCGTGGTCCCCGCCCGCATTGCGCAGGCGTGGCAGGGCAATGTCATTGCCATCGGCGATGCTACCGCGCAGTTCGAACCGCTCGGCTTTCTCAACCTCGATCTCGCGCATCGCCAGATCGACCTGCTGCTGGAGATGCTGCCGGGACGCGACATCCTTGCGCTGGAGCGGGCCGAATTCAATCGCCGCGCCGGGCTGATGCTGGACGGCGTGCGCGATACGCTGGCGCTGCATTACGCTGCACCCCGCGCTCGCAAGGTCTTCGAACAAGCCGCCATGCCGCGCAGCGTCGAGACCGCGGTCGACCAGTTCACCCGACGCGGGCGCCTCCCATTCCACGAGGAATCGGCGCTGCTGCGCCAGGAGATGGTCGCACTGCTCGAAGCGCTCGGCCACGAACGCGGCCTCGCGCCACAGCACGTCGGCACCGACCCGCGCCAGGTCGAGGCCGCGCAGGGCGAATTCGACGGCCGTGCGCGCGCTGCACTCGAATTCGCGCCACCTTATGCGCAGTGGATGGAATCGATCACCCGCGCGGCTGCAACGCCGAACGGATGATCCCGCGGATACGGTCGAACAGGCCGGGGCTTGGTGGGCCGAGCACGCCCTTCGCATGGTGCGGCAGATGCGCATCCGCTGTGCCATTTTCGTCGAACACGTAATAGTCCAGCAGGCCGCGCCAGGCCTCCCGCTGCTCCGGCGGGAGGTGGCGGAAGGCCAGGATCGCATGCAGCAGGCCATCGTAGGGGCTGCCGATCCCGTGCGGCTGGTCCTGCGTCCACCAGTAGTTCACAAGAATGCTGACCGGGGCGAGCGAGCGCACGCCGTGCCACCAGCAATAGGGAATGTAGATCGCGTCTCCGGGATCGAGCGTCGCCGCAGTCGCATGCTCCATCGCTTCGGCGAAGCGGGGGAACGCGGCAAAATCCGGACCGTCGATGTCGACCATGCTCACCGGCGTACCTGCAGGGGTCAGTTCGAACGGGCCGGGATAGAGGTTGGCGGCTTGCCCCGGCGGGAACAGCGTGAAACGCCGCTGCCCGGCGACGCACACCGCGATGTTTTCCTTGATGTCGAAATGGGGCGCGACCTGGATGCGGTTGCCAATCCAGATGCGCGGTTCGACCGAAGGGAGCAGGTCCAGCCGGTTGTCGCGTGCAAAAGTGGGCAGCAGTTCGGCAAGCGGTTCTGACTGGACCGCCATCGCCGGGGCATCGGGCAAGGTGCCAGCACGCAGCAGATCCTGCAGGAAAGTCTGCAGATGGCCCTGGCCCTTCATGAAGTTGAGGCCGGTCAGGTCGGGCTTGTAGAAGAAGCGCCCCTTTTCAGAAGGCGGAGCGGCCATGGCCACGACGGGCCGCGTCACCCCGCCTTGCAGGATATAGCGCACGATTGCCTCGTCGCTTTCGCGCGCGGCGGACACTGCGGGCCAGTCTGCAACGAGGCCGCGCATCACCACGGGGCGGCCCGCGGCGCGGATTTCGGCGAGGACGCCGGGCGTGATCGGGCCCTCATGCTCGTCTATCGGACTAGGACTGACGGTCATGCAGACAGGTACCGGGGCGCGCCGACCGCGGCGCTCGTTGTGCTTTCGATCCTCACAATCGTCCGCCGATCATCGCTGGCGCAGCCGGCATCTCCTCATGCCAGGCCCCCGCGCGGCGCAGGAAGTCTTCCTGCGAGGGAAGCCGCTCGGCCGTGGCGCGATAGCTTTCGCGCAGCTGGCGCATGGCGACCCGCACCTTCTCTTCATCCAGGGTATCGGCAATCGCATCATAGCTGTTCGGCATGATGTTCTGCCCCATCATCACGGCAACCCAGCTGGGCGTGGAGAACAGTTCGGCATTCTCCCGGAATACGCGCCCATGAAGGCGCCACAGCTCCATCTTGCGATGCAGGCTGTCGGGAACGTCCATGTCGCGCACATAGCGCCAGAAGGGCGTGTCGTCGCGCTGGGTGGCCTTGTAGTGCAGGATCACGAAATCGCGCACGTCCTCGTACAATTCGCGCATTCCGCGGTTGTATTCATCGCGCTCCAGCGGGCTGATCGGCGTGTCGGGGAACAGCGCGAAGAGCCGCTGGATGCCGTTCTGGATCAGGTGGATGCTGGTCGACTCGAGCGGTTCGATGAAGCCCGACGACAGGCCGAGCGAGATGACATTGTGGCTCCACGCCTGCTTACGCATGCCGGTAAGGAAGCGCAGCGTGCGTGGCTCGGCCAGCGGCTCGCCTTCGAGATTGGCGAGCAGGGTTTCGCGCGCCTCATCCTCGTCCATGTACTTGCTGCAGAAGACGTGGCCGTTGCCGGTACGGTGCTGCAGGGGAATGCGCCATTGCCAGCCCGCATCGCGCGCGGTGGCGCGGGTGAAGGGATCGGGCGAGCCCGTGTTGGCGGTGGGCACCGCGATTGCGCGGTCCATCGGCAGCCACCGGCTCCAGTCCTCGTAGCCAACTTGCAGCTCATCCTCGATCAGCAGGCCGCGAAAGCCCGAGCAATCGAGGAACAGGTCGCCCTCGATCCGCGATCCGTCCGCCAGTTCGACCGATTGGACATCGCCGCTTTCGGCATCGCGGTGGACCCGCACGATCTTGCCTTCGCGCCGGATCGTGCCCTGCCGTTCGGCACGCTGGCGCAGCAGCGCTGCATAGAGGCTGGCATCGAAGTGGAAGGCGTAATTGATCTGGGTGAGGGGAGAGCGCGCCTCTGCCGACGGACGCCCGAAGCGCTGCATCTGCGCCGCCACGCAGGACATCGAGAAGTCGGATATGGTTGCCGGACTTGCTCCGCCGCTCACACACTCGCGCAGGAAGATCTGGTGGAAATCGATCCCGTGGAAGGAGTGGCCGTATTCGCCGAAGGGGTGGATATAACGATCACCCTTCCTGCCCCAGTCGACGAACTCGATCCCCAGCTTGAACGTCCCCCGGGTCGCTTTGAGAAACTCGTTTTCCGGGATGTCGAGCATCGCGTTGAAGTTGCGGATCGGCGGGATCGTCGCCTCGCCTACGCCGACCGTGCCGATCTCGCTCGACTCGACGAGCGTCACGGTCCGTTGGCCGTCGTCGAAAAAGCGCGACAGGCCGGCCGCCGCCATCCATCCGGCAGTCCCGCCGCCGACGATCACGACCTTCGCGATCCGTTTCGGGGTAACGATACCACCACCCGCTGCCATGTCGGTCCTCACCCTGTTTCGTTCTTGCAACACCCGTGAGGTTAATGGCGCTGAAGCATGTTGCATAGGCCGGATTGTGACGATAGGAAGACCGTCCAGAAAAGAACAAAGCGCTCCGCCGTTTTTTGGTAGCGCTAACATCGGGAGAGGTGGCCGAGATGGCTAAGATGCTTCAGGGCAGGTCTGACGACCGTTCGATCAATGGGTTTCGGGTTCTTCTGCGCGCGGGTGCCTCGTCGCTCGTCCTTGGCGGTCTGCTGACCGGCCAGGCTGCGTTCGCTCAGGACGCGTCACAGACGCCGGAAGCCGAGCAGGCTGGCCAGCCCGAACAGGGTGCCGACCCCGCCGTCGTCAGCGAGAATGTCATCGTCGTCAGCGGGATCCGCCAGTCGCTTGCCAACTCGCAGGACATCAAGCGCGATGCCGACACGGTCGTCGACGCGATCACCGCCGAAGACATCGGCGCGCTGCCCGACCGTTCCGTGACCGAAGCGCTGCAGCGCGTTCCGGGCATTGCCATCAACCGTTTCGCCGGTTCGAACGACCCCGACCACTTCTCGGTCGAAGGTTCGGGCGTGACCGTTCGCGGCCTCAACTTCGTCCGCTCCGAATTCAACGGCCGCAGCGCCTTTGGCGCCGGTGTCGGCGGGCAGGCGCTCAACTTCGCCGACGTGTCGCCGGAACTGCTCGGCTCGGTCGTCATCAGCAAGAACGCGACCGCCGAACAGATCGAGGGCGGTCTTGCGGGTACCGTGAACCTCAACACGCGAAAGCCCTTCGACAAGAACGGCTTCCGCCTCGCTTTCAGCGGCGAAGCGAACTACGGCGATTTCCGCAAGGAATGGACGCCCACGGGTTCGCTGCTGGTCAGCAATACCTGGGACACCGATATCGGTCGTTTTGGCCTGCTCGCCAGCGGGTCCTATTCGCGTATCAAGAGCCGGGCCGACGGCCTGCAGGTCGCCAACTATCAGACGCGTGACGGCAAGACCGTGCTCGCGGCGAACGCCGACAACGTATATATCTGTCGCAATCCGCTGCCCTCGCAGGTGGACGAGGTGACCTTGCCGAGCCCGGAGGCAGGTTGCGGTGCCGAGGGCACTCCCGGCGCGGACGGCTTTGCCGACTACGCGGATTATCGCGTCGCCCCCGTGGGCGGCCAGTTCCGCACGCAGAATTTCGATCGCAAGCGTGATGCCTTTGCGCTTTCGGGCCAGTTCGAGAGCGTCGACGGCCGCACACTGATCACCGCAGAATATATTCGTTCGCACTCGACCAACGAATGGGGTGAATACACCTACGAGGTCGGTTCCGATCTGAGCCAGTATTCGACCTATCCGCTGGGTTGCCAGCAGAACAATAGTGGCCCTCCTCAGGCCGACAATGTCGGCACCGTGAACCCCGACGACGAACAGCCGCCGCGCGCGCAGTGCCCGATCGGCGGGTTCGAGGATTGGGTCTACGATGCGAACGGCCTGTTCCAGTCGGGCTACATCGTCGACGCTTCGAATGCTTATCGCGGCGCGACCAACAACTACGATCCCACCCTCGGTACGGGCGGGTCGCCATATGTGCCGATCGGCGGCTCGCAGTATTCGCTCGGCCGCCGCCAGGTGAAGGACGAGATCACGAACGCGGACTACAGCATCAACTTGCGCTCCGAGCTGACCGACAGCCTGACGCTGAGCATGGATGCACAGTACGCGACTTCGAAGAAGGAAAACCTCGACTTTACCGTCAACGGGTCGAACTTCGCCGACTCCGAACTCGACCTGACCGGCGATCTGCCCGTCGTCATTCCGCATGCGCCGCAGTTCCTTGGGTACACCTGGTCGGACCCGAGCCCCGAGCTCGCCGCCGCCGCTGCCGACGATGCGACCTATTTCGGCGACCCGCGCTTCCAGTTCTGGCGTTCTGCAATGGACCATCAGGAACTGAGCACGGGTGACCAGTTCGCGCTGCGTGCGGACCTCGAATACGAATTCGGTCCGGACTCCTTCATCCGCCGGGCCAAGGTCGGCGCGCGGTTCCAGGGGCGCGACCAGGATATTCGTTATTCGACGTATAACTGGGGCATGCTCAGCGAAGTCTGGAGTGGCACGCGGCCGATCAATTTCGCCGACACGCCGGCAGATGAGATGACCCGTTACGACTTCCCGGACTTCTTCCGCGGCCAGGCGCCGGGAGCGCCGGGGGCGTACTATTACGCGGGCGACCTGATCGGCGACTATAACGGAGCGGTCGACTTCCTCCGTTCGGTCCAGGCGCTCACCACCCAGGCTGGCGGCTCGCCGACGTGGAACCCGCTCGCCGCGCGCGATGGGGCAAACGCCGAAGGCTATCTGCCGACCGAGATCCAGAGCGTCGATCAGGATGATTACGCGGTCTACGGCATGCTCAGCTTCGGCAGCGATACGCTGCTCGGCGATGTGCGTTTCTCGGGCAATATCGGCCTGCGCTACGTCAACACCTCGCTGATCTCGCGCGGGGCGCGCGGACCCGGTTCGCAAGCTGACCTGAACATTGCCGATCCGTTCTCCGTACGCTGCGCCGAACGCACGATCGGTAGTGGGCCTGATGCCGGTCAGACGACGCGGCCGGGCGGTATCTGCTTGCAGGGCGAGGAAGCCTACAACGCGCTGCGGGCGTTCGTCGACGGCAGCTACACCTACACGCAGGTCCGCAACGACTACGACTTCCTGTTGCCGAGCCTGAACCTGAAGTTCGGCCTGACCGACGACCTGATCCTGCGCTTCGCGGCGTCGAAGGTCATCACACCGCCCGACAACGGCCTGATCCGGAACTACTTCACCGCCTCGCTTACGCCGGAAGGTACCTTCACCGGGACGGCTGGCAATCCGCTGCTCAAGCCCGCGTCCGCCAAGCAGTTCGACGCGAGCCTCGAGTGGTACTTCGCCCGGGTCGGTTCGCTGACGCTCAACGGTTTCTACAAGGAAATCGACGACTTCTTCTATCAGGAGATCCGCGAGGACACGATCGCCAACGGATCGGGCGACACCCGCGACGTGACGGTCCGTGGTCCCGCGAACTACGAGGGAACGGGCAAGATCAAGGGCTTCGAGATCGCGTACCAGCAGACCTTCGACTTCCTTCCGGCTCCGCTCGACGGGTTCGGGGTGCAGGCCAACTACACCTATATCGACAGCGAAGGCCTGCCGAACAGCTTCCTCAATGCAGGGGCGGTTCCGGAGGATTCCACGATCGAGCCCTCGGGCAACCTGCCGCTGGAGCAGCTGTCCAAGCACAACTACAACATCGCCGGGTTCTACGAGAAGGGTCCGATCTCGCTGCGCGCGGCCTATAACTGGCGCTCGCGCTTCCTGCTGACCGCGGCGGACGTGATCTTCCCCTACTACTCGATCTTCAACGAGCCGACTGGCCAACTCGATGCTTCGGTGTTCTTCAACGTCAGCGACAGCATCAAGGTCGGCGTGCAGGGCGTGAACCTCCTCAACGAGGTGACGAAGACGACCCAAGCCTATGCGGGCGATCCGGATGCACTGGCACCGCGGTCCTACTTCATGAATGACCGCCGGTTCTCCTTCATCATTCGCGGCAACTTCTAGGGCCGCGATGCCACAGGGAAAGGGGCCGTCACGCTGCAAGGCGTGACGGCCCCTTTTGGTTTGTCGGTGCAGTCGGAGAGAGGGTGCATGTCGGGGCTGCGCGTCAACGCCACGGCGCTTCTTCCTTCTGCAGGTCCACGAAAATAAGCACCAACCCAGGGTCAAGCCGGGATGACGTCGGCATTGCGCGGGGCGTCTTGCATACGAAAAGGCCCGCCCCGAATGTCCGGGACGGGCCTGCTTGTGTTGAGCCTTGCGCCGCCCAGGCGCGACCCCTGGGTTCAAGCGTTCTTCAGGGCGTCCGCGATGGCGAAGCGCAGCGGCTTGGGCCGGTAGTCTGAATCGTAGGGCGTGCCGCGCACCTCGAGCTTGTCGGGGCGCTCGGCCGGTTCGAAATATTGCAGCCAGTTGAACTTGTCGACCATGCCCCAGGCGAGGATGTCGTCGAGGTGTTCGTCGTAGTCGAGCATCAGGTCGAAATAACGGCGTGCGAAATCGGCGACCTTGGCATCGCGCGTCGGGATGTCGCCGGGCAAGGCGGTGTCCTTCACGTCGAATTCGGTGATCAGCAGGCGATAACCCATGTCGACCACCTCATCGAGGAAGGCGCGCCATTCGCGCTCCGCATAGGGGCCGACGCCGGTCGCGGGATCGATATCGAACATCTCGATATGCGACTGGATGCCCAGCGCATCCACCGGCGTCCCGCGCTTGCGGAAGCCTTCGAGCAGGCGGAGGACATCGGGCACGTGCCTGTTGCCGGTGATGTGGTCGGGCTCCCAGCTCATGTAGTCGTTATAGACCAGCTGGCCGTTCGGCAGCTGCTCGCGCGCGGTATGGAAGGCGAGGTCGAGCACCGCCTCCGGGCTGCCCATGGCGCGGCTGAGGCTGGTCTCGATCGGCATGTTGCGATCATGGTCGATCGCCTCGTTCACGACGTCGTAGCTGGTGATCTGGCCGCGATAGCGGTCGGTCACCGTGCGGATATGCTCGGTCACCAGACGTTCTGCCTCGCGCACCGGGTTGGCGCCGAAGTCGTAGGTGTTGAGCCAGTCGGGGAACCACTGCGGGCGGTGCCAGAGCAGCGTGTGCCCTCGCAGTGCGAGGCCCTTGGCCTGTGCATAGGCGGCGATCTGGTCCATGCGCGTGAAATCGAAGGTCTCGGGGCCGGGGCGGACCGTCTGCCACTTCATCTCGTTCTCGGGCACGACCATCCCGCATTCGGCCTCGACCAGCTCGGTGTAGCGCGGGTTCTGGACCGATCCGGCATCGGTGCGGCCCGGAGTGGACGAAATCGCGGTCCCGAAATGGCGACCGCCGCGCCGCGCGAGCGCGTCCAGGCTCGCATCGGCGCTGGGTGCCATCGGAACGGCAGGAGAGGCGGGTGCGGTCAGCCCCTGCGCCGCGCATCCTGCGAGGGGGAGGGACGCCATCCCGGCGAGGACGCCACGGCGGCTCGTCTCGATACCTTCGATACTCATATGATCTCCACTTCGACAGCGCGAAGCGATGCGCTGCTGTTGCCGACCGACACGGCGACCGGGCCCGGCTCGTTGACTTCCTGCATGGCACGATTCCAGATCGCGAGGCGGCGTGGCTCGATTGCGAACCGGACCGTGCGCGCCTCACCCGGCGCCAGCGTCACCCGCTCGAACCCCTTGAGTTCGAGCACGGGCTGCGTGACCGAGGCATCGGTGCGCGTGATGTAAAGCTGGACGACCTCGTCACCCGCCACTGCGCCGGTGTTGCGCACTTCGGCCTCAACAAGCAGCGGCTCGTCCGCCCGGAAGCGGCGCTTCGCGGGGCGGGGTTCGGAGATCGCGAAGGTGGTGTAGCTCAGCCCGTGACCGAAGGGAAACAGCGGGGTTGCCTCTTCGAACAGGTAGCCCCGCAGCGCGCTCGGCTTGTGGTTGTAGTAGAGCGGTACCTGCCCTTCGTTGCGCGCGACCGAGACCGGCAGCTTCGCGCCCGGATTTACGCGGCCCAGCAGCGCCTCGGCCATTGCGGTGCCGCCCTCCTGCCCGGCGTACCAGCATTCGAGCAGCGCGTCGGCCTTCGCGGCCACATTGGGCCAGCTCGGCGCACGGCCGTTGATCGCGCACACGACCAGCGGCTTGCCTAGCGCGGCGAGCGCATCGACCAGCTCGTTCTGCTCGCCCACGATATCGATGTCGGTCCGATCGCCGAGGTGGTTCTTCGCGAAGCCTTCGCGGCTGGTCTGTTCGGTATCGCCGATCGCCAGCACGATCGTGTCCGCGCCCTTCGCGACCTCGACTGCCTCGGCGATCAGGCGCAGGTTTTCCTGCCGGTCGGCGAGTTCTATGATGTCCTGCGAGCGATCTTCGCTGGTGGTGATGAACACGCCCTGCGCGGTGACGAAGTCGGCATCGGGTGCCAGCGCGCGCAAGCCTTCGATCAGGCTGACGGTCTGCTTGGGCACGCTCGAATAGCCGCCCAGGCGCGCGATGGCGTGGTTCGGGCCGATCACCGCGACCCGGCCCATCGTCGCCGTGTCGAGCGGCAGCGTGGCGTCCTTGTTGGTCAGCAGGCACAGGCCCTTGCGTGCGGCTTCCAGCGCCAGTGCGCGTGCCTCGGCATTGCCGGTGATACGCTGCGCTAGTGCGGCGTCGCCATAAGGGTTCTCGAACAGGCCGGCGCGGAACTTGATGGCGAGCATCCGCGCGCAGGCCGTGTCGACCAGCTCCACGGGAATGCGCCCGGCCTCGACCGCTTCCTGCAGCGTGGCATAGGCCATGCCGTCAGGCAGTTCGCTATCGACGCCCGCCAGCAACGCCTGGTGCGCGGCGTCCTCAAGGTCGCGCGCGACGTGATGCAGCGTCGCCAGTTCGTGGACGCCGCCGTAATCGCTTACGATCACGCCGTCGAACCCCCACTCGCCGCGCAGGACCTCGCCCAGCAGCCAGGTGTTGGCGTGGCTGGGTATGCCGTCGATCTCGTTATAGCTCGGCATGACCGCGCCGATGCTGGTGCGGCGGACCACTTCGCGGAAGGGCGGGAAGAAATTCTCGCGCAGCTCGCGTTCGGAAAGCTGAGCGGGGGCGACGTTGTTGCCGGCCTCGGGCTGGCCGTGCCCGGTCATGTGCTTGAGCGTGGCGAACACCTTGCCCTCGCGCAATTTCTCGAACTTGCCGGGACCCTGCAGTCCCTCGACCGCGGCGACGCCCATCTCGGCGCAAAGGTACGGGTCTTCGCCCCAGGTTTCCTCGATCCGGCCCCAGCGCGGGTCGCGCACGATGTCGACCACGGGGCTGAGCACCAGCGGCACGCCGCGCGCGCGCACCTCGCGTGCGGTCACCGACTGGACGCGGCGCATCAGGTCCGTGTCGAAGCTGCCCGCGAGCGCGATGGCCTGCGGGAACATGGTCGCTTCGGTCGCCATGTAGCCGTGGAGCGATTCCTCGTGCAGCAGCACGGGGATGCCCAGCCGCGTATCCTCGAGCGCCCAGCGCTGGAGCGCGTTGATGAACTCCACCGTCTGTTCGGGCGTGCGCCAGCGCGCCGCCGTGCCACCCGCCGCGCCCGAGATGCCGGGCACGCCGCGCTTGTCGCTGGGGCGGGTGACGTGGCCGATCCCGTCGGGGAAGGCCGCGCGCGCCTTGGCGGGATCGAAGGCGAGGCCGTCGATCATGTCCGCCTTGTCCGCCCATGCGGTGCGGGTCTGCGCGATCTTTTCCGCCAGCGTCATGCGCGCCATCAGGTCCGCCACCCGCGCCGCGATGGGCGCGTTCGCATTGCGGTAGAGCGGGCCGGACTGCGCCAGCGCCATCGGTGCCTGCGACACCGCGAGCGCGGTCAGGCTGCTTTTCGCCAGCAGCCCGAGCGCGCCGCGCCGCGTCATCCCCCCCAGGCCGCTCATGGCGTGACCGTCAGCGTGACGTTCTGGACGTCCTCGGAGTTCGGCCCGACCATGATCGTGAACTCGCCTGGCTCGATGACCCGCTCCATCTCGCGGTTCCACATCATCAGGGAACGCGGTTCGATGGTGATCGAAACCGTGCGGCTTTCGCCCGGTTGCAGGGTGACACGCTCGAACCCGGCCAATTCCTTCACCGGGCGGGTGACGGAGCTGATCTCGTCGCGCAGATACACCTGCACCACCTCGTCGCCCGTCATGTCGCCGGTGTTGGTCACGGTGGTGGCCACGGTGACCGGCTGCCCCGCCGCGATCGACGCGGAGGAGAGCACGGGCGCGCTCATCGTGAAGTCGGTGTAGCTCAGGCCGTAGCCGAACGGGTAGAGCGGGGTGACTTCATCGAACAGGTAGCCGCGCCGCGCGCTCGGCTTATAGTTGTAGAAGTTGGGCAGCTGGCCGACATTGCGCGCGGTGGTGACCGGCATCCTGCCACCCGGATTGACCTTGCCGAACAGCGCATCGGCGATGGCCGTGCCCTGCTGCTCGCCCGCGTACCACGTCTCGAGGATGGCGTCGGCCTCCTCGGCCACCGTCGGGTAGCTCGGCGGGCGTCCGTTGACGAGCACCGCGACGATCGGCTTGCCGAGTTCCTTCAGCGCGGCGAACAGCTCGTTCTGCTCGCCTACCAGGTCGAGGCTGGTGCGGTCGCCGAGGTGCTCGTCCGCCCAGCCTTCGCGGCTGGTCTTCTCCGTATCGCCGATGAACAGCAGGATCGTGTCGGCATTGCGCGCGGCCTTGACCGCTTCGGCGATGCGGCGGCGGTTTTCTTCCGGATCGCCGAGCTCGACCTCGTCGTCCCACCAGTCGTCGTCGCCCTTCGTGATTTCCACGCCCAGCGAGTGGACGATGTTCGCCCGGTCGCCGACCAGCGCGCGGATCCCCTGCAGCGGGGTCACGCTGGCGCGCGGTTCCCCGTAATAGCCGCCGAGGCGCGCGACATCGGCATTGGGGCCGATCACCGCGATGGTCGGCTTGGGTGCACCTGCCGCAGGAAGGTCGAGCGGGAGGACACCGTCGTTCTTGAGCAGGACGAGCGATTTTTCCGCCGCCCGTCTCGCAAGCGCGACGCCTTCGGGCCCGTTGGAAGTCAGCGCGGTTTCGAGATCCGGCCACGGATTGTCGAACAGACCGGCGTTGAACTTCATCGTCAGGAACCGGCGCACCGCGCGATCGAGCGTCTCCATCGAGACCTTGCCCTCGGCAACGCTGGTGGCGAGGTTCTCGAACCCGTCGCCTTCGGGCAGGTCGACGTCGACGCCCGAATTGATCGCGAGCTCGCCCGCCGCCTTGTAGTCCGGCACGATCTTGTGCAGCCGCGCCATGTCCTCGATCGCGTAATAGTCGGAGACGACCGCGCCCCGGAAACCCCATTCGCCGCGCAGCACATCGTTCAGCAGCCAGCTGTTGGAGTGCGAGGGGATACCGTCGATCTCGTTATAGCTTGCCATGACCGCGTCGATCGCGGTGCGGGTGACCACCTGTTCGAAGGGCGGGAAGAACATCTCGCGCAGCGTGCGCTCGCTGATCTGCGCGGGGCCGACATTGGTGCCGCTCTCCGGCTGACCATGCCCGGTCATGTGCTTGAGCGTAGCGGTGACCTGCCCGTCCTTCAGCTTGAGGTCAGTGCCGGGGCCGGTCAGCCCTTCGACCGCGGCAACGCCCATTTCGCCGACGAGGAACGGGTCTTCGCCAAACGTCTCCTCGATCCGGCCCCAGCGCGGATCGCGTGCGACGTCCACGACCGGAGAGAGAACCAGATGAACACCGCGGGCGCGGACTTCTGCGGCAATCAGGTCGTTGATCTCGCGCACGAGATCGGGGTCCCATGTGCTGGCAAGGCCGATCGATTGCGGGAAGGCTGTGGCGTCCTTGGCTGCGAACCCGTGCAGAGATTCCTCGTGGAACAGCACGGGAATGCCCAGCCGGGTCTCTTCCATCGCCCATTTCTGTGCGTCGATGACGTACTGGATGCTGTCCTCGATGCTGCGGCGGGGCACCTCGCGCGGGGAGGACGGGCCGAGCCTGTCGGACGGGCGGGCGATCTGGCCGATGCCGTTGGGATAGACCTGGCGGGCCTTGGCCGGATCGAACACGTCATCCTCGCCCTGGATCGCCGCCTTGCTGTTCCAGACGGTGATGATCTGGGCGACCTTTTCTTCCACCGTCATGCGGGCCAGCAGGTCTTCGACACGCTGCTCCACGGGCAGCGATGCGTCCCAGTAGGGCGCGTCGGCCATCGGCCTTTCGACCGCGACCTCCTGTGCCATAAGCGGGGCGGTTACAGGTCCGGTGAACGCCATCAGGGCAGCGCCCGCGGCAAGGCTGGCACGCAGCATCATACGCATTGCTAGTCTCTCTCCCCTTGGCCGCCATTCTTGACTGGGCGGCATCATGTGGTAGCGCTACCATGAGGAGAGGCTGAATGGTTGTCAACCGGATTGGAGCGCTGCTCGCCGCGCTGCTGTTGCTCGCGCTTTGGCCGGGCGCGGCGCGTGCTGAAGACGGGCACGATTTGTGGCTGCGCTATGCCCCGCTGGAAGGCGAAGCGCTTGCAAAACTTCAGGCGTTCGACCCGCGGGTCCGGATCGACGGTCACGCCGGAAGTTTTACGCAATCGGACGAGATCGCAGGGTTCGAGATCGACAGCGGGATTTCCGAATTGCTCGGTGTGCCGGGTAACGAGCGTGCGCGCGACGGCGGCATCATCGACATCGGCTGCGAACGCCTGCAGGGCGTCAATCCCGAGCGGTTCTGGATCCGACCCTTCGAGGAGGACGGCAAGCCCGGCCTGCGCATCAACGGCGGCGATTACGGTGCAGCATGCATCTACGGCGCGTTCGCCCTGCTGCGCGAACTGGCGCTTGGTCGCGACCCGGTTACGCTGACGCTCGACGAGCAGCCCGCAATGCCGCTGCGGCTGCTCAACCATTGGGACAACCCCGACGGCCATGTGGAGCGCGGCTATGCCGGGCGTTCGATCTTCGACTGGTGGCACCTGCCCGAACGGCTGGACCAGCGGATGATCGACTATGCCCGTGCCAATGCCTCGATCGGCATCAACGGCGTGGTCGTGAACAACGTCAATGCGCGGGCCTATATGCTGGAGCCTCGCTATATCGCCAAGCTCACCCGGCTGGCCGACGCGTGGCGGCCTTATGGAATCCGTGTGTACCTGTCCGCGCGGTTCAGTGCGCCGCAGGATATCGGCGGGCTCGACACGGCCGATCCGCTCGACCCGCAGGTCGCCGCATGGTGGCAGGCGAAGGCGGACGAGATTTACGCGGCCATCCCCGATTTCGGGGGCTTCCTGGTCAAGGCCAATAGCGAGGGCCAGCCCGGCCCGCAGGATTACGGCCGCACCCATGCCGACGGGGCGAACATGCTCGCCGCAGCAATCGGCGATCGGGGTACGGTGATCTGGCGCGCCTTCGTCTATTCGGCTCAGGACGAGACCGACCGGGCCAAGCAGGCCTACGAGGAATTCGTGCCGCTCGACGGTCAGTTCGCGGACAACGTGATCGTGCAGGTCAAGAACGGGCCGGTCGACTTCCAGCCGCGCGAGCCGTTCCATCCGATGTTCGGCGCGATGCCCAATACCAGGCTGATGCTCGAAGCGCAGATCACGCGCGAATATCTGGGGCAGGCGACCGGCGTGGCCTTCCTTGCGCCAATGTGGGCCGAGGTGCTGGAGGCGGATACCGGACGCGGTGGTACGGTTGCGCAGGTCGTGGGGCCTGTCGGCATGGCGGGCGTGGCCAACACCGGATCGGACCGCAACTGGAGCGGGTCCGACTTCGACCAGGCGAACTGGTATGCCTTCGGGCGATTGGCGTGGGACCCGTCGCTCTCGCCCGAAGTGATCGCGCGCGAATGGGCCGCGCAGACCTTCAGCCGCGAGGATGCTTTCGCCGATGCCGTGGTACCGATGATGCTCGGCAGCCGCGAGACGGTGGCGCGCTACATGACCCCGCTCGGCCTCGCCCACCAGATGGCGACCGGTCACCACTACGGGCCGGGTCCGTGGGTCTGCGACCTTGCGCGGCCCGAGTGGAACCCGTGCTACTACCATCGCGCCGACCAGGACGGCATCGGGTTCGACCGGACGGAAACCGGGTCCGACGCGCTGGCCCAGTATGCGCCTTCGGTGGCCGCGCAGTGGGCCGATCCGGCGCAGATGGACGAGCGGTTTCTGCTGTGGTTCCACCACCTGCCATGGGCCCACCGCATGCAGAGCGGGCGCAGCCTGTGGCACGAACTGGTCGCGCGATACGACCAGGGCGTGGACGAGGTCGACGCGATGGCGGCGACCTGGGCCGCACTTGCGCCTTTTGTCGATGCGCAGCGCCACCGCGCGGTGGCGGAGAACCTCGCGATCCAGCAGCGCGAGGCGCGCTGGTGGCGCGACGCCTCGATCGCCTACTGGCAGTCGGTCAACGGGCGCGAGCTGCCGGCCGGAACGCGTCCACCCGAACGCGAACTCGATTATTACCGCACGCTCGACTTCCCCGAGGCACCGGGCCAATGACCGGTCGCATGACAGCACTGCTTGCTGAATATCGAAATCGGGGACTATGAACTGACCATGCAAGACGGGGCGGAACAGAGCAATCGGGGTGGCAGGCGTGGATCGCGGCGTGGAAACTCCGCGCCCACGATCGCCGATGTCGCGAGCGAGGCGCGCTGCTCGCCGATGACCGTCAGCCGCGTGATCAACGGCGAGGGCAATGTGCGCGAGGAAACGCGCGAGAAGGTGCTCGCGGCGGTGCGCAAGCTCAACTACTCGCCCAACCGCGCGGCACGTTCGCTCGCGGGCGGAGAGCAGCTGCGGGTCGCGCTGTTGTTCTACAACCCTTCGGCATCCTACCTCAGCGAATTCCTGATGGGCGCGCTGGAGGAAGCGAGCCGGGGCGATATCCATCTCGTCGTGCACGGGTGCGAGACGATGGCCGAGGCGGAGCCGCTGGTGCAGCGCCTGACCAAGACGGGCATTCGCGGCTTCATCCTGCCCGCGCCGCTGAGCGACGACCAGAGCCTGCTCGACGTCATTACCGATCTGGGTGCGGTGGCGGTCGCGGTGGGGCAGGGCCGGGCGACCGGCGCGCAGACATCGGTGGTGATCGACGAGTACCAGGCCGCCTACGACATGGCGCGCCATATCATCGATCTCGGCCACGAACGCATCGGCTTCATCATCGGCAACGCCGCGCATGTGGCGAGCGGGCGTCGCCTCGAAGGCTATCGCGCGGCGATGGCCGATGCGGGGCTGGAGGTGCGGCCCGAATGGGTCGTGCAGGGCCGCTTCACCTACCGGTCCGGGATGGCCGCGACCGAGCGGTTGCTCGCGCTCGACCCGCTGCCGACCGCGATCTTCGCTTCCAATGACGACATGGCCGCCGCCGCCGTGGCAGTCGCGCATCGCGAGCATCTGGACGTACCCAACGACATCACCGTGTGCGGGTTCGACGATACCGCGATGGCGAGCACGATCTGGCCCGAACTGACCACCATCCGCCAGCCGATCCGCGAGATGACCGCCCATGCGGTGACCGCGATCAGCCGTGCGCTGCGCGCCAAGAAGAACGGTGCCGCTTCCGAAACGCAGATCGAAACGCTGCCCTACACGCTCATCCGGCGGCACTCGGATGCAGCGCCCAGCCTCGCGAGCCATCGCAAGAAAGCCAGTTCACAATGACCGACACTCCCGAACGCCGCCTGCGCAGCCGCGACTGGTTCGACAATGCCGAACGGATGGACATGACCGCGCTTTATCTGGAGCGGTTCATGAACTACGGGATCACGCCGGAGGAATTGCGCAGCGGCAAGCCGATCATCGGCATCGCGCAGTCGGGCAGCGACCTTTCCCCCTGCAACCGCATCCATATCGAGCTGGCGAAACGTACGCGCGACGGCATCCGCGATGCGGGCGGAATCCCGATCGAATTTCCCGTCCACCCGATCTTCGAGAATTGCCGTCGGCCCACCGCCGCGCTCGACCGCAACCTGCTTTATCTCGGGCTGGTCGAACTGCTCAACGGCTATCCGATCGATGGCGTCGTCCTCACCACCGGCTGCGACAAGACCACGCCGAGTCAGATCATGGCGGCAAGCACGGTCGACATCCCCGCCATCGTGCTCAGCGGCGGGCCGATGCTCGACGGCTGGCACGAAGGCGAGCTGGTCGGCAGCGGCACGGTGATCTGGCGCAGCCGCCGCAAGCTGGCAGCGGGCGAGATCGACGAGGAAGAGTTCCTGCGCCGCGCGACCTCCAGCGCGCCGAGCGCGGGGCATTGCAATTCGATGGGCACTGCCAGCACGATGAACGCGGTGGCCGAAACGCTCGGCCTCAGCCTCACCGGTTGCGCCGCAATCCCCGCGCCCTATCGCGAGCGCGGGCAGGTCGCTTACCGGACCGGGCGGCGCATCGTCGAAATGGTGCACGAGGATCTGAGACCCTCCGACATCCTGACCCACGATGCCTTCCTCAATGCCGTGGCCGCAGTCAGCGTGCTGGGCGGATCGTCCAACGCGCAGCCGCATATCCAGGCGATGGCGGCGCATGCGGGCGTGCGGCTGGAGCCGAGCGTGTGGCAGGAGCACGGCTACGACCTGCCGCTGCTGCTCAACATGCAGCCAGCGGGCGAATACCTGGGCGAGCGCTTCCATCGCGCGGGCGGTGTGCCCGCCGTGCTGTGGGAATTGCTGGAAGCCGGGGTGCTCAACGGCGATGTACGCACCTGCACGGGCGCCACGATGGCGGAAAATCTCGCGGGCCGCGAAACCAAGGATCGCGAGATGATCCGCCCCTTCGCCGATCCGCTGATGGAGAAGGCGGGCTTTCTCGTCCTGTCGGGCAACCTGTTCGACTTCGGCATCCTCAAGACCTCGGTCATCTCGGACGAGTTCCGCGCTCGCTATCTCTCACGGCCCGGCAAGGAAGGCGTGTTCGAAGCGCGCGCGATCGTGTTCGACGGGTCGGACGACTATCACCACCGGATCAACGACCCCGACCTGAACATCGACGAGGATTGCATTCTGGTCATACGCGGATCGGGCGTGATCGGCTGGCCGGGCAGCGCAGAGGTGGTCAACATGCAGCCGCCCGACGCACTGATCCGCGCGGGCACGCAATGGCTGCCGACGCTGGGCGACGGTCGCCAGTCGGGCACCAGCGACAGCCCCTCGATCCTCAACATCTCGCCCGAAAGCGCGGTCGGCGGCGGGCTCGCCTGGCTGCGCACCGGCGACATCATTCGCGTCGACCTCAACGAAGGCACCTGCAATGCCGACGTCGAGAAGGCGGAGATCGAACGGCGGCTGGCCGAAGACAGCATTCCGGAAACGCCCGCCCACAATACTCCGTGGGAAGAGCTGTTCCGCGAAAAGACCGGCCAGTTGGGCGAGGGCGGGGTGATGGACTTCGCGCTCAAGTACCGGGGCACATCGAGGAAGCTGCCGCGGCACAATCACTAGGCGCGGACCTTGGGGAGAGTGGGCATGAGACATCGTACGGGCCGGAAGCTGGCACTCGCACTCGCGGTGACGATGGCGACCATCGCTGTCCCGCTGGCCGCGCAGGACGATCGCATGATGCCGATCCCCGCGCCCGCACAGCCCGAGGCGATCGACCTGGCCACCGGGCCGCTCCCCGACGCCGAGAATTCCGAGAGCTGGCATCGGCAATATGGCAGCGAGTTCGCCCGCAACGTGACCGAGGCCACGCTGACGCCGTTCCTGCCCGATCCCGCGCGGGCGACCGGCGCGGCGGTGATCGTGGCACCGGGCGGCGGTTTTCGCACGCTGTCGATGTCGAACGAGGGGTGGGAGGTCGCGCAGGCGCTGGCCGACCGCGGGGTCGCGGCTTTCGTGCTGAAGTACCGGCTCAACCAGACGCCCGCCGACATGGCGGGCTTCGAGCAGTCGATGCGCGAGATGTTCGCTGGCGCTGCGCGGCCCCAGCGGCCCGCGCCGGACGCGGCGGGCGCCATGCTCGCGCCCCAGATTGCCGATGCGAACGCGGCCTTCGCACTGATCCACGCACGGGCGGACGAGTGGGGCGTCGATCCTGATAAAGTCGGAATGCTCGGCTTCTCGGCAGGCGCGATGCTGACCATGGCGACCACGCTCACCAGCGAGGAAGCGCGCCCCGCCTTCATCGGCGATATCTACGGCCCGCTGGTCGCGGTCGATGTGCCAGAGGATGCGCCGCCTCTGTTCGTGGCGCTGGCGGCGGACGATCCGCTGTTCGGCAATAGCGGTTTCGGCCTGATCGAAAGCTGGCGGGCGGCCGGGCGTCCGGTGGAGTTCCACCTCTACGAACAGGGCGGCCACGGCTTCGGCATGTATCCCAAGCAGACCACCAGCACCGGCTGGTTCGATGCCTTTGCCGCATGGTTGGCCATGCGCGGCTACGCGCAGCCGGCGGAGGACTGAGCGCTCGGTAAAGCTGTCCTACTTGGCCGGCAGAGGCCATGATGCCGCTGCTCTTTGACCTTGTTGGACTGTCGCGATGTGCGCCGCGAAGTCAGCCTCCATGAAGGCGCACTGCGCCCGAATGGAAGGTGACACCTGCAAACGCGACAAGGAGGGGGATGGCGCGGATACGCAGGCTTCTGGGCCGAGCAGTATTTTCGTAAGACACCCCTGTCGGTGTGCCGGTGCCATCCTCAATCCGCTTCGGCTTCGATTCGCAGCGCGATGCCCGCAGCGCAGCCGGGGTGCACGACCGGCATCGCCTCGGGCGACTGGTTGAGCGCGTCGGGCGGGTGGCTCACCGGCTCGATGCACAGCTCCTCGCCGGCTGGCGGGGCGAAGACATGGGCGAGGGGCGCGCCGAAGCCGCGCAGGAGGATCGTGCCGTGGCTGTCGGCGATGCGCGCGGTGCCTGACCAGCCTGTGAAGCAGTGGTCGACCAGCGCGTCGGGCAGGGCGGTGCCCTGGCTCCATGCCGCGAGGCTGTCGGCAGGGTGCGCGGTGCCATCGGCGAGAGCGTCGCCGTCGATGCCGAGCATCCGGTGCGCGGCGAAGGCCACGCGGCTGCCCTGCGCACGGCGGAAATAGGGATGCAGGCCCGGGCCGAGCGGTGCGGGTTCGTCCGCCCGGTTCTCGACCATCAGGCGGATCGTACAGCCCGTCTCGTCCAGCGCGACATGCTGGTGTGCGCGGTAGGGCCAGGGCCAGTCGGCGCGGCCTTCGTAGTCGTCTTCGAGCAACGCGCTGGTGCGGTCGTGCCGGATGACGCGCCATGCGCGCAGCCAGCCCGTGCCGTGGAGCGGATGCGGGTGGTCGCCGAGGTTCGGTTGCAGCGCTACTTCGCGCCCGCCGAAGTGGAAGCGGCCGTGCGCGATGCGATTGCAATAGGGCACCAGCGCGAAGCAGGCCGACTGCAGCGGATGGTCGGCCGCGTCGGCCATGGTTCGCAGCACCGGGGTGCCGTCGCGTGCCAGCGCCGACAGGCAACCGCCGATGTCGGGGCGCAGCCGCGCCTCCCACGCACCCGCGGCCAAGGTGATGTCAGGCAAGCCCGCCCGCCTGAGCATGCGCCCGGATCAGCGAAAGCATCCCGGCGTCGGTGTCGAAATTGCCGAACCAGCCCTGCGGCTCGTGCGGCGGATCGCCCATGTACTGCCGGTCGCCGTCGCGGAAGCGGGCGTCGTCATGCGCGGCACGCGCCTCGCCGTTCCAGGCCCAGAAGTTGCTGCCCTGCAGCGGTCCGTCCGCTGCCCAGCCACGTTCCACCGCGTCGTAGACTTCACGGTAGAAGCGCTGGCGGAACTCGGTGGTGGCCGACGGGGCATAGGCTTCGCCGTTGCGCGGGAAGCCGAACTCCTCGATCAGCAGCGGCTTGCCGGCCTCGCGCGCCAGCCGTTCGTGCGCGGCGATATAGGCGCGGGTATTCGCCTCGACCGTGGGCCAGGTGCCCGCGAGATCGTCACCCTTGGCCCAGCCCCAGACCAGCGGCCAGATATGCGCGGTGAGGTAGTCCATGCGGCCATGCGCGCGCAGCACCAGCGCTTCCTGCCCGTTGGCGGCGTGGGTGCCTTCCTGCCCAAGGCTGACCATGTGGTTGGGGTCGAGCTTGCGGATGCGTGCCGCGGTGGTCTCGATCCAGTCGACATAGGCATCGGCATTGCGCGCGATCGCCGCATCGCTGCCACCCGGCCGCGGCTCGTTGGCGAGCTGCCACGAGAACACTGCGGGGTCGTCCGCATAGGGGTGCCCGGTGATGGAATTGGTGCGGCCCACCATGCGATCGAGATGGGCATCGTACAGCGTACGCGCCTGCGGGTTGGCGTAGAACTCGGCCGTCGCATCGGCGAAGGCGGGCCAGGGATGGGCGGGATCGCCCATGTCCATGTATTCGCCCGTCGCGCGCCACAGCAGCGTCTGCAGGCCGCCGGACCATTCCCAGAAGTTGGAGAGGACCAGCACCGCAGTCATACCCCGCCTCGCGATCTCCGCCATCGCGAAGTCGAGCCCTTCGAACAGCGCGGCGTTGAGCGTGCCGTCGGGGCCGGTGAAGCCGGGCTTGATCGAGTTCTTGAGCGGGCCTTCTTCTCCCGAGGCCATGATCCGCAGGTTGTTGACGCCGATCGCCTTGAGCCGGTCGAGCTCGCGCACCAGCCGTGCGCGGTCGCCATAGGGCGCATCAGCGCCGAGCCATGCGGCATACCACATGTTCGCGCCCACGACGCGGTAGGGCAGGCCACGACGGCTGAGCCCCGTGCCCTGCCGCCGCACGAAGGCCGTCTCGCCGACCATCGGCGTCACGCACCCGGTAAACGTGGCCGCGCCCGCCAGGGCAATGCCGCCAGCCAGAAGGCTGCGCCGGTCGAGGGTCATCGTGAAACCTTCAGCTCGAAACCGGGCACCGGCAGGCCACGCGCGTCGTACAGGTTGACGATCGGGGCATCGGACCATGCATGCCGGACGCGCGAAGCGGGCTGTCCCTTGGCGACCGGGATCAGCATCCTGTCCCCGTCGAGCGCGGGAATCACCCAGCGGCAACTCTCGCGACTATCGCCGCACAGCTCGACGCCGAGCGCATAGGGCCCGCCGAGCGCCTGGAGACCACCCTCAATACCGGTGAAGGATACGGTGACCGTATCGCCCGAGAACGTCGCGCTCCCCGGCATCGGCATCGGCTTGCTCTGCGCTGCCGCCGCCAGTCGCTTGCCGAGGTCGTTCTTGTTCGCGGGATGGATGTCGGTCGGTTCGCCGATATCGATCGCGGTGACGAGCGCGGCGTTGCTGTCCGCGACGACGCCATCGAGCTGGTCCTGCCGCAGCTGCGCCCAATCCGATTCGACCGGTTCGCTCTGCCGCGCGCCGTAGTCCGCAAGCTGGACCACCAGCGTGCGTGCCTCGGGGCCGAACTGGCGCCGCCATCCGGCGAACAGCTCACGCAGTTTCGCATCGTAGTCGGGCTGACCCGCATCCGCCTCGCCCTGGTACCATGCGACGCCCGCCAGGCGCATCGCGCCAAGCGGAGCGATCATGGCGTTGTGCATCACGCCGATGCCCGCATTGGCATCCCATGGCGCGCGTGGCGGCACGCCGTCGACCGTGCCCACCGAGTACTCCCAGTCTTCGCCGAGCGGGACCTGTGCGCCATCGGCAGAGGTAAAGAACAGCCGTTCGGGCCCGGCGAAGAAGCCGCCGGTATCCCACATGTTGTTCGCGGCGATCAGCACCTCGTTCTCGCCCTCGTGCAGGTACTGCGCGGGCACGCGATAGGTCCGCTCGACCCCCCAGCCGAAGGTGTAGCCGACCGGGTTGCCATTGACCCAGGTCAGGTCCAGATCGTCGATCGCACCGATCGAGAGCGCGCCTTCGCCGCTCGCCTGCTCGGCGGTCAGCGTGAAGGTCTGCCGCAGCCAGACATTGGCGCGCGGATTTTCAGCGAGCCCGGTACCTTTCCAGTCGTTCCAGAAGGAGAACTGCGGGATCGGCGTCCAGTCCAGCATCGAAGAGTCGGTCCACGGTTCGCGGCCGTCGTCGTTGGCGCGCCACCAATCGTACCACTGCGGCACGAAGGACTGCGCTGCCGCCAGCGGATCGCGTTCGTAGAGCCGAAGCTGGTCAAGCGCCTGTTGGCCGAAAAGCACCTTCACGCTTTCGGGCGTCAGCCACGCGCTCGCGGCGCTGCCGCCCCAGTTCGAGTGGATCAGCCCGACCGGCACGCCCGAACGATCGGCGCGCAGCTGCTTGGCCATGTAGAAGCACGCGGCGGAGAAGTCCGCTACGCTCTCGCTCGTGGCGGGCTGCCAGTCGATCGGTTCTGGGAACGTGTTTTGCGGAACCGCTGCGGTCGTCTGCGCCACCTTGAGCAGGCGGATGCCGTCGTCCGGTGCGAGGCGCAGCTGGTTCCAGGTATCGAGCGCGCGGTTGACCGTCAGTTCCATGTTCGACTGACCTGAACATAGGTAGACGTCGCCGATCAGCAGATCGGCCAGACCGGTCGATCCCGTCGCGTCCTGCACGGTGATGCTGAGCGGAGTTTCGCTCGCCGCGCGGGCAGGGAAGGACAGCGCAAAGCGGCCCTCGGCATCGGCCGTGGCGTCGGCACTCGATCCGTCGAGTTCGCCGCGCACGCTGGCTCCGGGCTCTGCGGTGCCGGAAACGACGATGGGTTCGCCGCGCTGCAGGACCATGCCGTCACCGTAGCCGGGGTCGAGGACCGGTGCCGCTGCTGCGGGAACGCTCGCGATCAATGCCGTCAGGCCGAACAGCCGCTTCACGAGAGTTTCACCAGCGGCTGGGCGAAGCCTTTGACCGGCGCGTCGAAGGCGAACAGGCCGCCTGCCTGGGGGTATTGTGCCATATCGGACGGCTCCATGTTCTTGGTCGCGGAAGTGACATAGATGGTCGCGAAGTCGGGCCCGCCGAAAGCCATCTTGGTGACGTCGCGCGCGGGGATCGCAATGGTCGCGACCAGTTTTCCATCGGGCGAGAAACGGGCCACCCGACTGCCGAGATAAAGCCCTGTCCACACGTGGTCTTCGGCGTCGACCACCGGGCCGTCCGGGTAGGCATCCGGGAACAAGGCGCCGGTGTCGACAAAAGGCCGCGCTTCGCCGACCCCGTCGCGCGAGAGATCGGCCACCATGATCTTTTGCGATCCGGTATCTGTGAAGTAGATCCGGTCGCCCGCCGCGTTCACCGTCGGCCCGTTGGTGATGGTGATGCCGTCGGGTCCTTCGGCGCGAATGTCTCCGCGATCGAAGACATAGAAGCGTCCGGATGCCGTGCCTTCGCTATCGTCCATCGAACCGAACCATACCCGGCCCCACGGATCGGTGCAGGCATCGTTGAGGCGGTTGCCCGCCGGTTCGCCCGGAACCGCCATCAGTTTCGAGAAAGCCGCCTTTTCGGGATCGAAGGTATAGAGCCCGTCCTCCAGACCGCACAGCAGCAGGCCGCCTTCCGCGGGAAGGGCCCAGCCGATCTGGCCCGGCGCTTCGGCAAAGGAATTGCTGCCCGTATCGGGGTCGTAGTGCCACAGCCGGTGGCGCTTGATATCGACGAACCAGACGATCTGGCGCGATGCATCCCACAACACGCCCTCGCCAAGCCTGCTCTGGGCATCGAGGACCCTGCGAACCGAGCGCTCTATCTCCATCCGGCATCTACCCAGTAGTTGTGCGCGGTGCAGAAACGCGCATCGTCGGAAGCAAGGAACAGCGCCATCGCCGCGATGTCGGCGGGCTGGATACGCCCGTCGAGGCATTGTGCGGCGACGATCTCCGCCTCGCCTTCGGGCGTGTACCATTTCATCTGGCGCGGCGTCTGGACGTTGCCCGGGATGATCGTGTTGACCCGGATATTGTCGCGCCCGAGCTCGCGCGCGAGGCTGCGGGTCAGACCTTCGATCGCGGCCTTGGCGGTCTGGTAGATCGTCAGGTCTTCGAGGCCGAGATGCCAGCTGATCGAACCGAGGTTCACGATGCTGCCGCCACCCGCCTGCTTCATTTTGGGCGCAACCGCCTTGGCGGCGAAGAACTGGTGCTTGAGGTTCACCGCCATGCGATCGTCCCAGTATTCGGACGTGACGTCGGCGACCTTGTGACGGTCGTCGTTCGCGGCGTTGTTGATCAGGATGTCGCACCCGCCGAGATGACTGGCCATGGCCTCGATCTTGTCGCCGTAAGCGGTGACATCGGTGATGTCGCACTGGTGGTAGACCGGGGCAACGGACGCATCGGATAGGCGATCGACGAGCGCGTTGCTCTGTTCATCCTGCACGTCGACGAAGGCGACGGCCGCCCCCTGGCGCGCGAAGCCCTCGACCACGCCAGCGCCGATCCCTGATCCGCCGCCGCTCACGATCACGCGCTTGCCGCGCAGGCTGGGATAGATTGCACCGCTATTGTGCGGGGACGAGTCGTCGTCCTGTGCCCGACTCGCTTCCTGCGAGGAAGCGTCGGCATCCTGAAGTCTCGAAGTGGCCATTCTCAAATCCTGTCGATCAGGCCGCGTTCGGCCAGATTGCGCGCGAATTCGCCGAAGCCCATGGTCCAGGCAGGCGCGTCGCGCGACGTGGTTACGGTGTTGCTCAGCGTGCCGATCCGATCCGAACGGATCGTCACGACGTCGCCGAGCTTGTGGGTGAAGCCGGCACCGGGTTCGTCCCGGTCCTGCGTGGGAGCGAACAGCGTGCCGCAGAACAGCACGAACCCGTCGGGGTAGTGATGTTCGGAGAGGCACTGGTTCACGAGATCCTGCGGATCGCGGCTGATCTCGGCCATCATGTTGGTGCCTTCCAGCCGATAGCCTTCGGGGCCATCGATGGTCAGTTCGACATTGGCCTTGCGCACGTCGTCCAGCGTGAAGCCCTCGTCGAACAGGCGGATCAGCGGGCCGATCGCGCACGACGCGGTGTTGTCTTTGGCCTTGGACAGCAGCAGTGCCGAGCGGCCCTCGAAGTCGCGCAGGTTGACGTCGTTGCCGAGCGTCGCACCGACCACTTCGCCGTGGGCATCGGACACCAGCACGACTTCGGGTTCGGGGTTGTTCCAGCTCGAATCGGAGCGGACGCCGATCTGTGCGCCGTGCCCGACCGAGGAGAGCACCGGCGATTTGGAGAAGATCTCCGCATCGGGGCCGATCGCCACTTCGAGATATTGCGACCACATGTCCTGCTCGATCAGTGCGGCCTTCAGCTGCGCGGCTTCGTCCGAGCCGGGGACGACCGAGCGGATGCCCGAGCCGACCTTCTCTTCCAGCATCGCGCGGATTTCGCTCGCCCGTTCGGCCTCGCCGCGCGCGCGTTCTTCGATCACCCGCTCGATCGCGGAGACCGCGAAGGTCACGCCGCTCGCCTTGATGCATTGCAGGTCGATGGGGCTCAGCAGCTCCCATCCCTCCGGCAGGCCGCCGGCGACCGGGCCGAGCTCGGTTCCGCCGTCGAACATGCGCCGCGCAACGGCGCCGGAAACCGACGCGACCACCTCGGTCAGGTCGAACAGCGTGTCATCGCGGATCGTGAATACCACCGGGCCGTCGGGCGATAGCGCCCGGCCCAGAAACGTACCTTCCGCATAGTCTGCGGGTAGAATTGCCTTCAGATTTACGGCCATATCTGGCTCTTGTCCTCCCCTGTGGGAGCGCTACCATATGGACGCCGCATGACGGTAGCAAGGATAAAGGGAGCAGGTGTGTTGAAGGCAAGTTTGAAGCGCTGGGCGATGGGCGGAGCAGGGGCGTTCGCGCTCACCTGCGGCGGCGCGGCTGCGGCCCAGCCGCACGCGACGTTCGATTTCGTGGAATACGAATCGATGGATGAAACGCCGCCCGCGCCGGAGGGATTCTTCCGCAATCCCGTGCTCCCCGGCTTCCATCCCGATCCTTCGGTCGTGAAGGTCGGCGACGATTTCTACGCGGTCAATTCCACCTTCGTCTGGTTCCCCGGCCTGCCGATCCTGCACAGCCGCGATCTCGTGAACTGGGAGCTGATCGGCCATGCGATCGACCGGCCCGAACAGGTCAACTTTGCGGGTCTGGAAACCGATCGCGGCCTCTTCGCGCCGACGATTTCCTATCATGACGGCAAGTTCTGGATCATGAACACCTGCGTCGAATGTCGCGACAATTTCGTGCTGACGGCCGACCGCCCCGAAGGACCGTGGAGCGATCCGGTCTGGCTCGACTTCGGCGGGATCGATCCGTCGCTCTACTTCGAGGGCGACAAGGCGTGGGTCGTCTACAACGACGCGCCTCCGGGAGAGCCACAGTATGAGGGGCACCGCGCTCTCTGGCTGCAGGAATTCGATACCGAGGCCATGCAGGTCAAGCCGGAGCGTACGCTGCTCGTCGACGGTGGTGTCGATTTTTCGACCAAGCCGATCTGGGCGGAAGGGCCCCACATCTACAAGATCGACGGCTGGTACTACCTGCTTGCCGCCGAGGGCGGGACTGCAGAGCAGCATTCGCAGACGATCTATCGCTCGCGCTCGGTCGACGGGCCGTACGAGCCGGGTCCGATCAATCCGATCCTGACGCAGCGCGACCTCTCGCCCGACCGGCCCGACCGGGTCGAGGCGACCGGCCATGCCGATATCGTCCAGCTCGACGACGGCTCGTGGTGGGGGCTGTTCCTCGCGACGCGGCCCTTCGCCGGGCAGTCGACCCTGCTGGGCCGCGAGACCTTCCTCCTCCCGGTGCGTTGGGAAAATGGCTGGCCGCTGTTCCTCAAGCCCGGTGAGGCGGTGCCGCCGCTGGTGCCCAAGCCAAATCTGGCGGCGTCGCCGGGCGAGCAGTGGGACGAGTGGCGCGACGGCTTCGATGCGCCCGCCCTGTCGCCCGAATGGATCACCATGCGTACGCCGGTGGATGAATCGCGGATGCTGCACGATATCGAGCGGGGCGAGATCGTGCTGCGGCCGGGGGCGGACTCCGCCGGCAGCCTGAACCGCTTCGCCTTCATCGGGCGCAGGCTGCGCCACCACGATGCGACCTTCACCACGGCGGTGGATTTCACGAGCGAGGATGAAGGCGACTATGCCGGGCTGCTCGCCTTCATGGATCAGGGCCACTTCATCACCGTGGGGATCGAGCAGGGCGAGCAGGGCCGTCAAATGGTCGTGCGCCTGCGTAAGGACCCCGGGGATTCGGAGCGGGGAGAAATCGTCCACACCGCTGCATGGAACGACGCGAGCGCGCAGCTGCGGCTGACCTTCACCGGCGGCAGCGCGGTCGCCGCATGGCGTGCGGGCGAGGACGCCCAGTGGCAGGAAACGCCGGCGATCGACGTCGAACCGCTGTCCTCGGTCCACGCCGGGCTGTTCACCGGGCTGGTGGTCGGCCCCTATGCCGTTGCGGGTGGAGCCGCTGCGGGCCGGGAGTGATCTCCCGGCCGGTTACTCGGTCTTGAAGATGTAGACCGGCCCGATGTCGATCGACTGCGCTTCTGCTGCGAATTGCAGGGCCAGTTCGGTCGACCCGGCGGGCAGATCGCGCGGCGCGGTGATGTTGACGCGGACCAGCTGCCAGTTCTCGCCCACCGTAAACAGGTTGTCCGCGAACCCGTCGTAAGGCGGCGTGCGGTCTTGGATCCGCATCGCGACGAGGCCCTTGCCGTCGGGTGTCTGCGCACTGACCGTCTTTGCCGCGATCGCGATCAGCAGCTTGTCGCCCGCCGCCACCGGCTTTTCGATCGGAATGCCCGCAACCAGATCCCAGTCGTTTTCGCCCGGCGCATCGAGCGAGAAACGCGTCGTCTTGCCCAGCCAGATCGTGGAATCGTCGCGACCCTCGATGGTGCCGACCACCGCGCTGCGCGTCCATTCGCGCATGTCGGGCCGGTTGAGAAGCGTGCCCGCATCGGCGAGCACGTCGGGCACCAGCGGCTCGTCGGCAGCCACCGGCTCGGGCTGGGCCTCCTGGGGTGCGCCAAGGATCGAGGCCGCGCCCTTGACCACGATGGTCTGGCCGATCTCGACGACCTGTTTCGCTCCGCCGAGCTGGAACACGACCCGCGCCTCATCCCGACCATAGGCGGCATTGGCGGTCCCGGTCACCTCGTACCATTGCCAGTCGGAGCCGATGGTCAGCGTATCATCCGCGAACCCGCCGTAGGGCGGACCGTTCTGCTGCACTCTGACCGCGATCACGCCCTTGCCGTCGTCGGTATCGGCCGAAACGGTCCGGGCGTGGAATCCGATGGTCACGGCGTCGCCGCGACCAATGCCGTCGAGCAGGGGCACATAGGTCTGGCTCGACCAGAGTTCGGGCCCCTTCGTGCTTGTTTCATAACGACGCGCTGCGCCGCCGCCGGGAATCGTTTCGTCCTGCACGCCTTCCACGTCGAGCGTCGCGCCGTCGGTTGGCCACACCAGATCGCGCGGATCGTTGATGAGGCTGCCCGGAAGCTGCTCGTCGAAGGCCTGCAGCTCGGGCGGGAGAGTCTGTGCCCATGCAGGTGATACGGCGAGGCAGAGGGCCGAAGCGGAAAGGGCGAGGGCAATGGTGCTGGTGCGGGCAAGCATGACGGGCTCCTTTCTTACTGGTCGGTTTCGGGCAGGCCGATGGCTGCACGCATGCCGGGCAGCCATTCGCCGGAATTGCGATCCCAGAAGGGATAGGTGTTGGCATAGGCCCACATGCACATCCCTACTCCCATGGGTGAGAAGGCATCCCTCACCGCAGTGTGATACGCAACGCGCTGGGCGGTCGAGGTGTGTTCTTCATAGGCGCCGGTCTCACCCATGAAGGGCGTCTTTCCGGTGTGATCGATATAGGCGCGCACCTTCGCGGCATCTTTCGCAAGCCGTTCGATATCTCCGGCCATCGGGAAGTCGCGTCCGGTCGGTGGAACGTCGGGCGCGACCCACGATGCTCCCTGGTGGGTGAAAGCGAAGGGCTCGTAATAATGGAATGTCGGGTGGATATTGGGATCGTCCGGCAGCGGCAGGTCCGCCAGCGAATCGACCCCGCTCCAGTTCTCACCACCGATGATGACCGCGCGGGTCGGATGCTTCGCGCGCACTGCCTCGAGCGCGGGCGTCAGCGTTTCGAGCAGGTTCGTGTGGTCGAACTTGTCGTGCGGCTCGTTTTCCAGTTCGAACCACAGGGTTTCTTCGGGATAGCCTTCGAAGCGGTCGGCAATCTGCGCCCAGACCGCGCCATGCCATTCGGCCACGGCCAGCGGGTCCTCGTGGATCGGATCGAAGTGATGGCTGTTGAGGATCACGTTGAGATCGGCCGCGAGTGCCTGGTCCACCACCGCCTGGACCCGGTCCATCCATGCCTCGTCGACCGTCCAGGGCGCCTGCTGCAGCGTCTTGTTGTGCCAGCGCACGGGAATGCGCACGGTCTCGAACCCGGCGGCCCTGATCCGCTCGAAGTCCTTCGGCCCGACCTTCTCGCCGCCCCATTCGGCTTCCTGCATGGTCTCCAGCGTGTTGCCCATGTTGATGCAGGTGCCGACCGGCAGCGGAGCGACCGCAGCCTCCCCGGCATCCGCCACGCTGGCCTGCGCGACCGCCCCGCAAGCAGCGATCGACAGCGCACACAATCCGATTGTCACGGGCAATTTCATCCGGCATCTCCCCTCGCGCCGGTTCTTCTCGACCGGCCTTTCCGGTAGCGCTACCATAATGGCCGGTTACTGGTAAAGCTTTTGAAATACCGAGGGGGGAATGCCGGATGAGTAAAAGTCGTAGCGGGCAGCTGGCAGCGTTCATCGCTGTTACCACGCTGTTTTTCGCGTGGGGTTTCATCACCAGCCTGATCGATCCGCTGGTGGCAGCGGTGAAGGGCATCTTCACGCTGAGCGACCGGCAGGCGATGCTTTCCGCTTCCGCTTTCTTCATCGCCTACGGACTGGTGAGCTTCCCCGCGGCCGCGCTGATCGCGAAGATCCGCGCGGTGCCCGCGATCCTGCTGGCGCTCGCCATGATGGTGATCGCGTGTCTCATCATGCTGGGTGCGGCGAACGTGGCCAATTACAACCTCGTGCTGCTCGGCCTGTTCGTGCTGGCGAGCGGGATCACCATCTTGCAGGTTGCGGCCAATCCGCTGGCAGCCGCGCTGGGCGATCCTGCCAAAAGCCACTTCCGCCTCACGCTGGCGCAGACCTTCAACAGCTTCGGCACCATCATCGGGCCGCTTCTCGGGTCGCTCCTGTTCCTCAAGGGCGTCGAGGTCGAGGAAGGCGTGGCGCTGACGCAAGAGGTGCGCGACAACGCGCTGCTCGGCATCGATACGGCCTATTTCTGGATCTGCGGCCTGCTGATTGCGCTGTTCGCGTTCTTCTTCCTCGCGCGCAAGACGGTGTCCGGCGCGGCGCCCGTCATCGGATCGGGCAAGAACATCGCGCAGCTGTTCGCCAATGCGGTGTCGTCGCGCTGGGCGGTGCTGGGTGCGGGCGCAATCTTCCTGTATGTCGGGGCGGAAGTCGCCATCGGCGCACAGATGGCGCTGTTCCTGCAAAGCGACAACACCTGGGGCATCAATCTGGAAGATGCAGGCAAGCTCGTCTCCTATTACTGGGGCGGGGCCTTCGTCGGGCGGTTGGTCGGCAGCGGCCTGCTCTATTTCGTCAGGGCGAACCGCCTGCTGGCGCTGTTCACAGCTATCACCTGCGCGATGTGTCTCTACATCTTTGCGGTCGGCGGGGTGAGCGCGGGCTATGTCGCGCTGGCGATCGGCCTGTTCAATTCGATCATGTTCCCGGTGATCTTCACCCTGACGCTCGAACGTTCCACCGCGAGCGAGGAAGCGACGTCGGCAATGCTGTGCACCGGCATCGTGGGCGGGGCGGCCATTCCCGTCCTCGTCGGGACGGTGTCGGACGCGAGCAACTATACGACGGCGTTCATCATCCCCTGCGTGTGCTACGCGTTGCTGTGCGCGTTTGCCCTGACCGCGGGCCGCACGGTACCTGTCCGCGAGGCAGAGGGCGCTTCGGCCCACTAGACCCTGTTCTGAGCGGGCTCAGCGCCCGCTCAGCACGCTCACCAGGAACCGCCGGATCCGCTCGTCGCGCTCCGGCGAGGCGGGTCCGGTAACGGTGCGGGCGGGTGGCGGCAGATGGTCCGCCGCGCCCGCCGCATCCTCCCCGAACACGAAATGGTCGAACCATGCGCGCCATGCCTCGCGCTGGCCCGGCGGCTGGTCGCGGATCGCGAGGATCGCGTGGATCAGCGCGAGGAAGCCGCCGCCATGCACGGCGTCGTTGTGCCAGTAATTGACGAGGATGTTGATCGGCGCGCTGGCCTGGACGTGGTGCCACCATAGCGTGGGGATGTAGATCGCATCGCCCGGCTCCAGCTCGGCCGTCAGCGCCAGTTCCTGTGCTTTTTCGTAGAGCGGATAGCGCTCCAGATCGGGCGCCAGAGGATCGACCATGCTGACCGGCTGGCCTGCCATCGTCATGTCGAGCGGGCCGACGTAAAGGTCGCCGACTGCCTCCGGCGGGAAGAGCGTAAAGCGCCGCTTGCCGAGCGCGACGACCGCGAAATTGTCCGACAGGTCGAAATGGGTCGCCACCTGCGTCGCATTGCCCAGCCAGATGCGCGTGATCGCGCCGCTTTCATGCCCGCCGAGCGTGAAGGGATTGTCCCGCTCGAACCCCGGCACATGCGATGCAGCGGGGGCGGCTCCGGCATAGACGCCGATGGGCTGCGGGTCAGGCGCAATCCGGCGCAGCTCTCGCGCGAGCTGCGTAAGCGTGGCCTTCTGCCGCTGGAAATTGAACCCGCGCATGTCGGGCGTGTAGAAGAAGCGCCCCTTTTCCGATGGTGGGGCGAGCATGATGTCGGCCGGCGCGCCGCTGTCGAGCCGCTCGAGATAGGCGAGCGCGTCTTCGGCCGACCGTCGGCCGGCCGCCACGACCGGCCAGTCCTTCGCGAGGCCGCGCATCACTACGGGTGTGTAGCGTGGGCGGACCTCGCCTTCGAAGGTGGCGCGGTCGGGCGGCGCGATTTCCTCGATCGGATTCATGCCGCCCGCCCTAGCGCGAGCGTTATCTTACGAACAGGGTAGCTCGACCTCGGCGTCCATCCCCAAGCGCACTTCGCCGATGGCGTAGTCGGTCTTGCCTTGCGTCGACAGGACGAAGGGATGGGTCAGCGCCGACATGTCCGCGCCTTTCTGGCGGAAGCACTTGAGCGGAATGCCATAGCGCACCCACTCGGCGCTTTCGGGCAGGTTCATCGTAACCTGGGTCCCATCTTCCGCGCTGCCAGTGCCGATCGTTGCACTGTCGGGCGCGTCCCACACCTTGGCGGTGAAGAGCAGCTGGATATCGGCATTGGTTTCGCGGTCGAGATCGATCGCCTCGAAATTGCGCAGCGAAACACCGGCAGCTCCGCTGTCCACTGCGAAGCGCCGCGCACCTTCCTGCACGATGAAGTTTTCCGCTGTCACCCGGATACGTCCATTGGCTGCCTCCGCGGGTACGGTGGTCACGCGGATCTGGTCGCTCGCGGTGCGCCCGTCGACCAGCAGCGACCAGCTTGCCGCCGGCTTGCCGTTGGCGAACCAGACGCGCGTATCGCCCGCCGCGCTCGCGTCGATCTCGGGCAGCATGTTCCATGCGCCCGGCGTCGAGCTGTAGGTGAGGCCATAGCCGAAGGGGTAGAGTTCCCCGTCCGCCATCACGGGCGTGCGCGGCCATGCGGCGGGCAGCTTGCCCGCGAAGTCGTAGTGCGGCGTTCCGTCTTCCTTGGCGACCAGCACATCGGCAATGCCGCCGCCTTCGGAACCGGGCAGCCACGCGACGACGAAGGCATCCGCATCGTTGAGCGCTTCGTTCACGTAGAGCGGGCGGCCCGTGATCATCAGCGCGATCACGGGGATGCCCTGCGCCTTCAGCCGCTCCATCGTGGCGTAGGGGCCGGTCAGGTCGGCATCGAGCGCCAGCGTGTCGCGGTCGCCCTGGAACTCGGCATAGGGCGTCTCACCGAAGACGACGACCGCTGCGTCGGGCTTCTGCGTGAAGCTGCCGTCGGGCGAGAGCTGGGCGGTGCCGCCGCCCGCTTCGACCGCCTCGCGGAACCCATCGAAGATCGAGGTTGCGCCGGGGAAGAGATCGTTCGACAGGCCCGTGCCCTGCCAGCTGATCGTCCATCCGCCGGATTGGCGCGCAATATCGTCGGCACCTTCGCCGGCGACCAGCAGTCGACCGCCCGGGGCGAGCGGGAGCACGCCCTGGTTCTTGAGCATGACGAGCGACTCGCGCACCGCCTCGCGGGCGACCGCCCGATGTTCGGGCGCACCGAGCAGGTCGTAATCACCCGACAGTGGCCGGTCGGAGGGCTTGCCCGCCTCGAACAGGCCGAGCCGCGCCTTGACCTCGAGGATCTTGGTCACCGCCTCGTCGATGCGTTCCATGGGGATCGAGCCGTTGCGCGCCTTGTCGAGCAAGTCGGCATAGATCGCCTTCCAGGTATCGGGCGCCATGTACATGTCGATGCCCGCCATCAGCGCTTCGGGGCAGCTTTCGTTGGTGCAGCCTTCGACCTGGCCGTGCGCGTTCCAGTCGGACACGACGAAACCGCCGAAGTCCATCCGGCCCTTCAGGACATCGGTGACGAGCGACTTGTTGCCGGTCATCTTCTTGCCCTGCCAGCTGGAGAAGCTGACCATGACGGTGGAGACGCCTTCGGCAATTGCCGGGCCATAGGGCTTTCCGTGGATGTCCCGCAGCTCTTCCTCACTGACCGAGCTGTTGCCTTGGTCGACGCCATCGTCGGTGCCGCCATCGGCAAGGAAGTGCTTGGTCGACGCGATCACGTAAGGACCGGCGAGGAGATCGTCGTTGCTGGGCGGGCCCTGCAGCCCGCGGACCATCGCGCCGACATAGGAAGCGACGAGATCGGGATCGGAGGAATAGCCTTCATAGGCGCGGCCCCAGCGGAAATCCTGCGGCACGGCGACGGTGGGCGCGAAGGTCCATTCCTGCCCGGTGACCCGGATTTCCTTGGCGGTCGCTGCACCGATCCGTTCGATCAGTTCGGGATCGCGCGCCGCGCCGAGGCCGATATTGTGGGGAAACAGCGTCGCCCCGATGATGTTCGAATGGCCGTGGACCGCGTCCGTCCCCCACACGATCGGGATGCCGACGCCGCCGTCGCTGGTGTCGACCGATTCCTCGTAGAAATCGTCTGCCGCGGCCAGCCAGTCGGGTGCCGGGGCGAGGTCGTTGCCGTTCGGGCCGCTGTTGCCGCCGACGAGGATCGAGCCAAGATTGTAGGTCTTCACATCCTCGGGCGTGACGCAGCACAGGTCCGCCTGCACCAGCTGGCCGATTTTCTCTTCCAGCGTCATCCGCTGGAGCAGGTCGGCGATCATCGCGCTATCTTCGGCTGGCACGGTCACGGGGTAATCGTAGGACGGCCAGATCTCGGGATGGGCCTGCCCGGCACCCGGCGCGGTTGTCGCAGCCGTGGTTTGCGGGGCACCGCTCGCCGTGTCCGCCGTCGTCGCGCACGCGCTTGCAGCAGTCGCCAGCGCGAGCATGCTCGCCATCTTCGCCCAGTTCGTCATTCCACCCTCTCCATCGCGCAGCCTGAACCCGCGCTTTCTATGTGAGCGGTATCATTCCGTCAAAACGCTCGTGGGGCAAGGGGGGAATCCCCGAAGGTGCACATCGGAAGGAACATTTTCCGGTGGTGCTTGCCCCATACCGGTGACCGACTTAAACGGTCGCCAAAGACCTGTACGGACCGACGTGGTGAAAACGTCCCGGCGATTCAGGCGAGGGGAGATACTGCATGGCACGGCCAAATTTTGTTAGCGCTATCATCACATCCGCGCTGCTGGGCTCGGCGCTCTCGGGCACTGCGCTCGCGGGCGACGTGGCGCCGGTTCCGCATGGCATGGTGGTCACCACCGACGATGGGCAGAAGGTCCGCGTGCTGGCGTATGGCGACGACACCTTGCGCATCACCGCGGGCGAAACGCTGCCCGAGGAGCGCGCGACCGCACAGGTCGTCGCCGATCCCGACGGCGATCCGAAGGTGACGGAGCAGGGCGATCAGGCCGTCCTGCGCACGCCCGAAGGCTCCGCCACCGTCTCCTACGAAGACGGTGCGCTGATCGTGCGCGATGCGGCGGGCAAGGTGTTGCTGGAAGAACATGCGGACGCGCGCCGGATCGATCCGGTCGAGGTGGAAGGGCAGCGCTGGTACTCCACGCGCGTGCAGTTCAACCGCGGTACCGACGAGGGGCTCTACGGCCTCGGCCAGCACCAGAACCGCCAGATGAACTATAATGGCGAGGATCTGGAACTCGCCCAGCATAATATGGCGATTACGGTGCCTTATCTGGTCTCGACCCGGGGCTACGGCATCCTGTGGGATAATGCCTCGATCACGCGGGTTGGCGACCCCGAGCCCTATGAGAAGCTGCAGCTGGACTGGAATGCGCGCTATTATCTTGGCGACCGGATGGTGGTGGAGCAGGCCGAAAACGCCATTGATTACAAGTATTTGTCCGATCAGGAGCGCTGGCCGGAAGCGGCCAAGGCGGCGGTGGAGGCCGCGACCACCGGGCAGAATACGCAGGGCAATGCGATCGAGAAGCAGCGCGTCGTGTGGACTGGCACGTTCGATCCGCAGGACAGCGGAACGCACAAATTCCGCCTCTATTCATCGAGTTACGTGAAGGTTTACGCGGACGACGAGCTGGTGCTCGACCGATGGCGGCAGAACTGGAACCCGTGGTACCACAACTTTGAACTGGCCCTCAAAGAGGACAAGCCGGTGCAACTGCGCATCGAGTGGGAGCCTAACCAGGGCTACATCGCGCTCGAACATGCCGACCCGCTGCCCGAAGCCGATCGCCACTCGGTCAGCTTCGCGAGCGAAGCGGGCAGGGCGATCGATTATTACGTCGTGCCTGCGCCGACGATGGACGATGCCATCGCGGGCTATCGCCGCCTGACCGGCAAGGCGCCGATGATGCCGCGCTGGGCCTATGGCTTCTGGCAGTCGCGCCAGCGCTACAACACGCAGGCCGAGTTGCTGGATGTGATGCGGATGTACCGCGATCAGGACATCCCGATCGACAATATCGTGCAGGACTGGTTCTACTGGCCCGAGGATGCGTGGGGCAGCCATGCTTTCGATCCCGATCGTTTCCCCGATCCGCAGGCGATGGTGGACGAGGTGCACGATCTGAACGGTCGCATCATGCTGTCGGTCTGGCCCAAGTTCTATCCCACGACCGAAAACGGCGAGGAACTGCGCGAGAAGGGCTACCTGTACGAGCGGCCGCTGGAGGCGGGCCAGCTCGACTGGGTGGGCAAGGGCTATCCCAACACCTTCTACGATCCCTATCCCGCGGAAGCGCGCGACATCTACTGGCGGCAGATGAAGGACGATCTGCTGCCGCTGGGCTTCGATGCCTGGTGGATGGATGCGACCGAGCCCGACTGGCATTCGAACCTCTCGGTCGAGGAGCGCAAGCGGCAGATGTATTCCGCCGCGACCGACACGCCGGGCGCCGCGATCTTCAACTCGTACCCGCTGGTCCACGCCGAGGGCGTGTTCGAAGGCCTGCGCGAGGCGCAGCCCGACACGCGGCCCTTCATCCTGACCCGCAGCGGTTTCGGTGGCGTGCAGCGCGCTTCTGCGGCGCTATGGTCGGGCGACGTCGCCGCGCGGTGGGACGACCTGCGCGACCAGATCAGCGCCGGGCTGAACCTCAGCGTCGCGGGCGTCCCCAACTGGACGCACGATATCGGCGGCTTCTCGGTCGAGCAGCGCTATTCGAGCGAGGACCCGGAGCACCTGCCCGAATGGCGCGAGCTGTACCTGCGCTGGTTCCAGTTCGGCGCGTTCACTCCGCTGTTCCGCAGCCACGGCGAATTCCCGCTGCGCGAGACGCCGATCATCAGCGAGGGCGACCCCGAAATGCGCGATGCGCTGATCGCGTATCACAAGCTGCGCTATCGCCTGATGCCCTATATCTACACGGTCGCGGCGGGCACGCATTACGATGACGGCACGATGATGCGCCCGCTCGTGATGGACTTCGAGGCCGACCGCGCGACATGGGGCATCGACGACGAATACCTGTTCGGCCCGTCGCTGCTGGTCGCTCCGGTGAGCGAATACGAGGCGCGCAGCCGCGAGGTCTACCTGCCGCAGGGCGCGGACTGGTATGATGCGCGCAGCGGCGCGAAGCTGGCGGGCGGGCAGACGATTACCGCTGCCGCTCCGCGCGAGAGCATGCCGCTATTCGTGCGCGCGGGCGCGATCGTGCCGATGGGGCAGGACGTGCAGTGGACCGGCGAGAACCCGCAAGGCCCGCTGACCGTGCATGTCTTCGCCGGGGCCGACGGGGCATTCTCGCTCTACGAGGATCAGGGCACCGACATGGGCTACACCCGCGGCGAGTATGCCCGCATCCCGATGGCGTGGGACGATGCCACCCGCACGCTGACGATTGGCGCGCGCGAGGGCGCATTCCCCGGCATGGCCGAGACCCGCGCGGTCACCGTGGTGCTGCACGATGGCACGGAAGGCGGCGACGTCTTCGCGGCGGAAGAAGGCCGCACGGTGACCTACGAAGGCGAAGCCGTGAGCCTCGCCTTCTAGGCTGGACGCAGCGCGGCGGGATCAGACCTCGACGATCTGCCCGCCCGCCGCGGCACTGGCGTACATCGCCTCGATCAGTCGGATGTCGCGCAAGCCCATCTCGCCGGGGGTGCGATGGGCCTCGCCATTGCGGGCTGCCTGCGAGAACCCGTCGACCTGCGCGGCGAACTGGCTGGCGGCAATGCCGGCGGTATATTCGCGTGGCGCCCCGCCGATCTCTGCCCGGATACGGTTGTCGTAATAGGTCGTTGCCGGGTTCATCTCGATCGAGCCTTCGCTGCCGAAATAGTGCTGGCGCGAGATGTAGGGGTTCCAGCAGTAGGACGAGGAGCCCTGAACGGTGATCCCGCTGGCCATCCGGATGCGCCATTCCATCGCGCCCTCGACTTCGGTGAAGCGCGGGTCGCCCGCGGGCGTGGAATCATATGCCGATACGGACACCGGTGTGTCGCCGGGCAGCATCATCAGCGAAGTGTTGATGCCGTAGACGCCGATATCGTACATCGAGCCGCCGCCGCCCAGCACCTTGTCGAGCCGCCACTTGTGCGGCGGGAAGTCGGGGTTAGCGTTGAAGCCGTGATCGGCGGAGACGAAGCGCATCGCGCCGAGGTCGCCGTTCCGCACGCGTTCGAGCACGTGCATGTTGTTCGGCTCGAACTGCACCCGGTAGGCGACACCCAGCGTGCGGTTGTTGCGCTTCGCCGCCGCGATCATCGCCTCGCATTCGGCGCTGGTCGAGGCCATCGGCTTTTCGCACAGCACATGCTTGCCCGCGTCGAGCGCGCGGATCGTGTATTCGGCATGCAGGCCCACCGGCAGGACGATGTACACGCAGTCGATCTCTTCATCGTCCGCAATCCGATCGAAATTGTCGTAATCGTAGAGGCGCGACACGCCGTAGCGATTGCCGAGGTTGCGCGCCTTCTCCGGGTTGCCGGACACGAAGGCGGTGATCCGCGAATAGCGCGCACCATCGAAGCCGGGGATGACCTGACCGACGCCGAACGTGCCAAGGCCGACGATGGCCCAGCGCATCCGCTTGCCCGCGGGCTGCGGCAGGTTTGGATTGCCCATCAGGGGCTGGCCCTGCGCTTCCTGCGCGAACGCTCTGGCCGATGCCATCGCAGCCGCCGCGCCGGCACCGAGCTTCAGCGCCTGACGGCGCGTCGAAAAAGGTCCGTTTTGGCTGTCGTTCATTATCTTGCCTCCCCGTAGTGCTGTGTATCTATGACGAAACCGGCACCGTCTGACCATACGGATGAGACGCCTGGGCCCGCGCCTTTATCGGGACGCATGCTGCCGCTTCCAGGCTAACGCCCCTTCCTGCGCCTGCCGCCTGATTTTCGGTACGTCGACTACCGCATCGGGATTTAGCGTCACTCCGAGATACTCTGCCACCGCACCGACCGCCCTTGCGGGATCGTCCACCAGATCTTCGTACCAGATCACCAGGGGCGTGATCGAAAGGTCGCGGTACATCGCCCCCCAAGCGTCTTCTTGCGCGGCTAGCTCTCGCTCCGCCCGCTCCACCATCGCAGCGGAATAGGCGGGTTCGGCCTGACCGTCGCTTTCCTGTTCCTGCCTCCAGACTCCCCTGAGGCTCGCCCGCGCAAGCGAGATGGCATGTGCCGCCCGGTCGCGGCGGCGCAGCTGGACGACCTTGCTGCTCGCGCGTCGAGCCAGGAAGAAGCGCATCGTATGGGCCAGCAGCTGTGGATTATGTTGGCCGAGCAGCTCCAATTGCAGCGGGAAGGCTTTCAGGCCGAAGATTCCGTTGGGGGAGGTCCGCCGGGAAACAACGCGCTGCCAGAGTGCATTTTGCGATTCGGGCGATCCGTGGGCTGCGCCGAAGGGGCCGGTCGGCTCGAAATTGAGATATTCCAGCGGCGCGCCCAGACAGCCTGTCGCCCACAGCAAGTGGCTGAAAAACGTGCTTCCCGATCGGGGCACCGTGGCGAGGAGGTAGGGGCGCGCGACGCCTTCGAAGGGTGGCCAGTCGAAGGTTTCCTCGTAACCGGTGACGATGTCGTCGGAGGTGCCCGTCATGCCTGTTGTTGTCCCTGAATTTCCTGCGCCAACGCTATGGGATCGTCTGTGGGAATTCCAGCGCTCGGCCCTGCTTGATCGGGGGCGGCGTCCGGCGCTGCTGCGGATCTTCGCATAAAGCGCGGCAGCAAGTGCAAGCACCTGATTGGTGGGCCTTTCGAGCAGCCTCAGGTTCTAAAGAACCCGTTCCACTGGAAATTGGTAATATTTTTGCTTGATCTTAATCTCTGGTGATATAAACGTCGCCGCACCGCAGCAATCGTGCTGCGCGTACGAGGATCGACGAATGCAGGCGAAGGCCGCCATCCGTACTGCCAAAGCGACTGTGCTGAACGCGCAGGCCTTTGTGCTGCTCCTCATTCTTGTACTCGTACTTCTTATTCAGCGGGGGGGAGTGCCCATCGGCTAGGCTTAGCCAGACGGACCTCCCGAAGCCCCGCTCTCCGAACAGGATGGCGGGGTTTTTTATTGGGTCCGTTCCGGGACAATGTGATGACTGAAAATTCTTCCAAACGCTCCGACGCGATCACCAAGGGACCGGCCAAGGCCCCGGCGCGTGCGATGCTGCGCGGTGCGGGCTACACCGATGCGCAGATGGCGCAGCCGATGGTCGCAGTGGTGAACACCTGGTCGACGATCACGCCGTGCAACATGCACCTCGACCAGCTGGCCGAGCCGATTCGCGAAGGCCTGCGCGGCGGCGGGGCGACGCCGGTCGATTTCAACACCATCGTCGTCTCGGACGGCATCACGATGGGCGGCGAGGGGATGCGCGCCTCGCTCATCAGCCGCGAACTGATCGCCGATTCGATCGAACTGGCGGTGAAGGGCCACTCGCTCGATGCGGCGGTCATCCTGGTCGGCTGCGACAAGACCATCCCCGCCGCCGCGATGGCGCTGGCGCGGCTCGATATCCCGGGCCTGGTTTTCTACGGCGGCACCATCCTGCCGGGTCGGCTGGGCGATCGCGACCTGTCGATCCAGGACGTGTTCGAAGCGGTCGGCGCGCATGCCAAGGGCGACATGAGCGACGACGAGCTAGACAAGGTCGAGCGCGCAGCCTGCCCCGGCGCGGGCGCGTGCGGCGGGCAGTTCACCGCCAACACGATGGCGATGGCGCTGGCGATGATGGGCATTTCCCCGATGGGTTCGGGCGATCCGCCCGCGACCGACGCCGCCAAGCGCGTCGAAGCCGCGCGCTGCGGGCGGCTGGCTGCAAAGCTGGCGCACGAGGGCACGTCGGCCCGCACCTTCTTCACCCCCGCCTCGATCCGCAACGCGGCCACCGCGGTCGTGGCGAGCGGTGGCTCCACCAACGCGGTGCTGCACCTGCCCGCGATCGCGGCGGAGGCGGGCTTCGCCTTCCCGATCGAGACGTTCGACGAATTGTCGCGCGAAGTGCCCGTCATCACCGATCTGAAGCCGGGCGGGCGTTTCCTCGCGCGAGATCTCTATCAGGCGGGCGGTGTTCCCCTGTTCGGCAAGCGGCTGGCCGAAGCCGGTATGCTGGAAGATACGCCCACCGTGACCGGGCGCAGCCTGTTCGCCGAACTGGACGATGCGGAAGAGACCCAAGGCCAGCAGGTCGTCAAGTCGCCCGCCGACCCGGTCAAGGCGACCGGGGGGCTGAGCATCCTGTACGGCGATATCGCCCCCGAGGGCGCGGTGCTGAAGACCGCGGGCTACGGCGCGCAGTCCTTCACCGGTCCGGCGCGGGTGTTCGATGGCGAAGATGCGTGCTTCGCCGCCGTCTCCGCCAACGAAATCAAGGCGGGCGATGTCGTGATCATCCGCCACGAAGGCCCACGCGGCGGCCCCGGCATGCGCGAAATGCTGGCGGTGACCGCAGCGATCGCGGGCCAGGGCCTCGCCGGAGAGGTGGCCCTGATCACTGATGGCCGCTTTTCCGGGGCCAGCCATGGTTTCGTGATCGGCCACTGCTCGCCCGAAGCGGCAGTCGGCGGCCCGATCGCGCTGATCGAGGAAGGCGACACCATCCGTATCGATGCCGATGCCCGCCGGATCGACGCCGATATCGACTGGGATGCGCGCCGCGCGGCGCACACCCCGCGCGAACCCAACCGCATGGGGGGCGCTTTCGACAAATACGCCCGCCTCGTCTCGTCCGCCGCCTACGGCGCGACGACGATCCCTCCCGTCACCCAGTAAGAACGCAGCAAGAGAGACCCGACCAATGCCGAAAACCATCACCGTCTACACCGATTCCGATGCCAAGCCCGAACTGGTGCGGGGCAAGCCCGTCGCCGTCATCGGCTATGGCAGCCAGGGCCGTGCCCATGCGCTCAACCTGAAGGACAGCGGATGCGAGGTCATCATCGGCCTGCGCGATGGCTCGCCCAGCGCGGCGAAGGCGCGCGCCGACGGACACACCGTGATGTCGGTCGCCGAGGCGACCAAAGCCGCCTCGCTGGTCGCCCTGCTGACGCCCGATATGAGCCACGAGGCGATCTTCGCGAGCGAGATCGCGCCCAACCTCGAACAGGGCGATGCCGTGCTGGTCGCGCATGGCTTCACCGTGTTGTACGAACGCATCCAGCCCGCCGACGGGATCGATGTGATCCTGGTTGCGCCCAAGGGCCCGGGCGATCTCGTCCGCCGCGAATACGAGCGCGGCGCGGGTGTGCCCTGCCTGTTCGCGGTGCGCCAGGATGCCACGGGCGAAGCGCGCGAACGTGCGCTGGCCTACGCCAGCCTGATCGGCGGGACCACCGCGGGCGCGATCGAGACGACCTTCCGCGAAGAGACCGAGACCGATCTGTTCGGCGAACAGGCAGTCCTGTGCGGCGGTGCGACCGAGCTGGTCGCGGCCGGGTTCGAGACGCTGGTGAACGCGGGCTACCAGCCCGAAATCGCCTATTACGAATGCCTGCACGAGCTGAAGCTGATCGTCGACCTGCTGTACGAAGGCGGGTTCGAGAAGATGCACGAGTTCGTGTCCGAAACCGCGATCTACGGCGATCTCGTCTCCGGCCCGCGCGTCATCAACGACGAGACCCGCGCCCGGATGAAGGACATCCTGACCGACATTCAGGACGGCACCTTCGCCAAGAACTGGATCGCCGAGAACGAGGCCGGAAAGAAGGAATACGACCGCATGCAGGCGGCCGATCTGGGCCACCAGATCGAAGCCACCGGCAAGGAACTGCGCGCGATGATGCCGTGGTTGCAGACCGACGCGAAGAAAAAGGAGCAGAAGGCCGCGTAAGCGCGCCTTCCTGCTGCCCCCGAGTGAGAGCCATGAACGCGATGACACAGCCAAAGCCCGGTCCCGAACCGGAGACCGATACCGAGCCCGCCATTCGAACCGGCGCCCAGCTGGTCGTCGACACGCTGGCCGCGCTCGGCGTGGAATGCGTGTTCGGTTACCCCGGCGGGGCCATCATGCCGGTGTACGATGCGATCGCACACGGCAAGACGCGCCACATACTGGTCCGTCACGAGCAGGCGGCGGCCTTCGCCGCCGATGCTTACGGCCGGATCACGGGGCGGGCGGGCGTATGCCTGGCTACTTCGGGCCCGGGCGCGACCAACCTGATCACCGGGATCGCGAATGCTTATCTGGACTCGGTCCCGATGGTCGCGATCACCGGGCAGGTGGCGCAGCCGATGATGGGCACCGACGCTTTCCAGGAAACCGACATCTTCGGCATGACGATGCCGATCGTAAAGCACTCGATGATCGTGCGCGATCCGGCGGATATTCCCGCTGCGCTGGCGGAAGCCTTCGCCATCGCCGAGGGCGGTCGCCCCGGTCCGGTGCTGGTCGACCTGCCCAAGGACGTGCAGCAGGCATCGTGCCAGGCGCCCAGACGCAGCCGTAGCGAGGCCGAGGTTTTCCCGGCCCCGTGCGCCGATGCCATCGCCCAGGCCGAAGACATGATCGCGAGCGCGACGCGGCCGCTGTTCTATCTGGGCGGCGGGATCGCCCGCGCCAAGGCGAGCGAAATGGTCCGCCGCATCGTCGAGGAAAGCGGTATTCCCGCAGTCGCGACGCTTCAGGGTCTGGGCGTGCTGACGCCCGATCATCCCGCGATGCTGGGGATGCTGGGCATGCATGGCCATCGCGCCGCGAACATGGCGGTGCAGGAGAGCGATCTGCTGATCGTGCTCGGCGCGCGGTTCGATGACCGGGCGACCGGCAAGCTGGCCGAATTCGCGCCGCACGCGCGCGTCGTCCATATCGACACCGACGCCGCCGAGTTCGGCAAGCTGCGCGTCGCCCACGCGGCGGTCTGCGGCAGCCTGAAGGCGAGTTTGGGCGCGATCGACTTCGCCCGTGGCGATATCGACGAATGGACCGCGGCCTGCGCAAAATCGAAGGCCGATCATGCGCCGCGCTACGATGCGCCGGGCAATGGCGTCTATGCACCCGCGCTGCTGAAGAGCCTGTCCGAACGGGTGGGCGACAGCTTTGTCGCCGCCTGCGATGTCGGCCAGCACCAGATGTGGGTCGCGCAGCACTGCCGCTTCTCGCGCCCGCAGGCGCACCTGACCAGCGGCGGCTTGGGCGCGATGGGATACGGCCTGCCCGCCGCCATCGGTGCCAAGCTGGCCGAGCCGGAAAGCGACGTCTTCGCGATCTGCGGCGACGGCGGGTTCCAGATGAACATTCAGGAACTGGCGACGCTGCGCCGTTACCAGATCCCGGTGAAGATCGTGTTGCTCGACAATGCGATGCTGGGGCTGGTGCGCCAGTGGCAGGAGCTGTTCTTCGCGGGCAATTATTCCGAGGTCGACCTGAGCGATAATCCCGATTTCGTCGAGGTCGCCAATGCCTTCGGGATCGAGGCGTTCTGCGTGGAGCGGCGCGAGGATGTCGACGGCGCGATCGACCGCCTGATCGCGGCGCGCGGGCCCATCCTCGCCCATGTCCGCATCGACCCCGAGGAAAACGTCTGGCCGCTGGTGCCGCCGGGCAAATCGAATGCCGAAATGATGGAGAAGAAACCATGAGCATCGAACATATCCGGATTGAATTTCGCTGCATCGAAGGGGCCCTTCGCCGCATTCTCGGCGTGATCGAGGCGCGCGCCTTCGATGTGCGTTCGATGCAAATGGGCAGCGACGGCGACCGCGCGGTGATGACGCTCGCGCTCGAGCCGCGCGACGAGAGCCGGCGGACCGAAACGCTGCTGCGCCAGGTCGATCGCCTGCGCGATGTCGAAACGACCATCCGCCTGACCAATGCCCCGCCCGTTATGGAGGTAGCCCGTGCCGCAACAGCCTGAAGCAGCGCCGCGCCAGATCGCGATTTTCGACACCAGCCTGCGCGATGGGGAGCAGGCCCCCGGCTTCTCCATGAACACCGCGCAGAAGCTGAAGCTCGCCCATGCGCTCAGCAAGCTGAAGGTGGACGTGATGGAGGTCGGCTTCGCCGCCGCCTCCCCCGGCGATGCCGAGGCGATCCATGCGATCGCCAGCGAGATCGGCTATCTGCCCGATGCACCGATGCTGTGCTCGCTCGCGCGCGCGACCGAAGGCGACATTCTTGCCGCCGAGCGCGCCCTGGGCCCGGCCAAGCGCAGCCGTTTGCATCTGTTCTTCGGCACCAGCGACCTGCACCTGGCGGCCAAGCACAAGATGGAAAAACCCGAAGCGCTCGCGACGATCGAGCGGGCGTTGAAGATGGCCAAGGGCCGCTTTACCGAAATCGAATTCTCGGCCGAGGATGCGCTGCGGACCGACCCCGCCTTCCTCAAGGAAGCGCTCGAATGCGCGGCCGCCGCCGGGGCCGACGTGCTCAACGTGCCCGATACGGTCGGCTATACCTCTCCCGAAGAAATCTACGCGCTGTTCGCGGACCTCACCGCCAATGTCGCGCGGCCCGATCACGTCGTCTTCTCGACGCACAATCACAACGACCTCGGCATGGCGGTCGCCAACAGCCTAGCCGCGGTGCGCGGCGGTGCGGGCCAGGTCGAATGCACGATCAACGGCATCGGCGAGCGTGCGGGCAATTGCGCGCTGGAAGAGGTGGTGATGGCGCTCAAGACCCGGCCCGACCACTACCAGGCTACCAGCGGCGTCGAAACGCGCGAGATCTTCGCGGTGAGCCGCCTGCTGGGCGAAGTCACCGGCAATGCACCCCCGCGCAACAAGGCGATCGTGGGCCGCAATGCCTTCGCGCACGAGGCGGGCATCCACCAGCACGGTGTGCTCGCCGACCGCCGCACCTACGAAATCATGAGCCCGGAGGATATCGGCCTGCCCTCCAACGCGCTGGTGCTGGGCAAGCACTCGGGCAAGCACGCATTGCGCGCCCGGCTCGAGGCGCTGGGCCAGGGCGAGCTGGGCGATAACCGGTTCGAGAAGCTCTATGCCGATTTCAAGCGTCTCGCCGATACCAAGCGCGAAGTGACCGACAACGATCTGTGCGACCTGCTGGCAGAGGACGGGCGCGGCCATGCGTGGGAGTTGGTGCGGGTCGAGATGCGCACCGGCACCAAGGCGAGCGAACGCCCGACCGCCAAGCTCACGCTGGACCACGCCACGCGCGGCCGACTGACCACGATCGGCCACGGAACCGGTCCGTTCGAGGCCCTGACCGACGCGTTCTGCGTCGCCGCCGAAGTCGAGACCGGCACGCTCGAACGGGTCGATGCGCACCAGCTCAGCCGCGAGATGGAAATCGAGGTCGGCCTGATGGTCGACGGCATGGCGATCTCGGGCCGCAGCCAGCACACCGATGTGGTCATCGCCGCAGCCGAGGCCCTGCTCGCCGCGTTCAACAATCACGAGCGGATGGGCCAGTCCGCGCAGCTGGCCGACGCGGCCTGACGCCATCAAGACCCTGAAGAGACCAAACCAATGACCGAAGCCCAAAGCCGACCGCGCTCGCTGTTCGACAAGCTGTGGGACGCGCATGTCGTGACCCCCGAAAACGAAGAGAGCCCGGCGATCCTCTTCATCGATCTGCACCTGGTGCACGAAGTCACTTCGCCGCAGGCCTTTGCGGTGCTCGAAGAGCGCGGGCTGGGCGTGCGCCGCCCCGATCTGACGCAGGCGACGCTCGACCATTCGACGCCGACGCTTCCGGCGGGTCCGGATGGCCGCCTGCCCTATGCAACCGAAGCGGCGGAACGCCAGGTCCACCAGCTGGAGGCGAACTGCGCCAAGCACGGTATCGATCTGCTAGGCCTCGACGACGCGCGACGCGGGATCGTGCATGTGATCGGTCCCGAAATGGGCCTGACGCAGCCGGGCAAGACGATCGTGTGCGGCGATAGCCACACCTCCACCCACGGGGCTTTCGGGGCCCTCGCTTTCGGCATCGGCACGACCGAGGTCGGCCACGTTCTGGCGACGCAATGCGTGCTGCAGCGCAAGCCCAAGAGCATGCGGATCACTTTCGAGGGTGCGCTGTCGCCGGGCGTCGGCGCAAAGGACATGGCGCTTGCCATGATTGCGCAGATCGGCGCCGATGGCGGGCAGGGCTACGCGGTCGAGTTCGCGGGCGAAGCGGTCGAAGCGCTATCGATGGAAGGCCGCATGACGCTGTGCAACATGGCGATCGAGGCGGGCGCGCGCGTCGGCATGGTCGCGCCTGATGAGACCACCTTCGCCTACATCGAGGGGCGTGAACGCGCGCCGCAGGGGGAGGCGTGGGAAGCCGCGCTCGCCCGCTGGCGCGAACTGCCGTCGGATGAGGGCGCCGCGTTCGACCATGAGGAAACGGTCGACGCCAGCGCGATCCGCCCGATGATCACCTTCGGCGTGTCGCCCGATGCCGCCGCGCCCGCTGCCGCAAACGCTCCCGCCCCGCAAGACGATGCGGCGCGTCATGCGGCGGAATACATGCGGTTCGAAGCCGACCGTCCCTTCTCCGAGATGGCGGTGAACAAGGTCTTCATCGGCAGCTGCACGAATTCGCGCATGGCGGACCTGCGCGAAGCGGCGGAAGTGATGCGCGGACGGCGCGTGGCCGAGGGCGTCACCGCGCTGATCGTCCCCGGTTCCGAAGCGATCCGCCGCCAGGCCGAGGCAGAGGGGCTCGATACCGTATTCCTCGATGCCGGGGCCGAATGGCGCATGCCCGGCTGTTCGATGTGTATCGCGATGAACGGCGACCAAGGCGCGCCCGGCGAACTCGTCGTCTCGACCTCCAACCGCAACTTCGTCGGCCGCCAGGGCAAGGGCGTGCGCACGGTCCTCGCCGGGCCGGCGACCGCCGCAGCCTGCGCGATCGCGGGCCACATCGCCGATCCTTCCGACTATCTCGACATGGAGGCGCGTCATGCAGCGTGATCCCTTTACCCGCCTGCACTCGCGCACTCTGGTGTTGCCGCAGACCAATATCGACACCGACCAGATCATCCCGGCGCGGTTTCTGACCACCACGACGCGCGAGGGGCTGGGGGCGCAGGCCTTTTACGACTGGCGCTACACGGGCGACGACCAGCCGCGCAACGATACGCCGCTGCCGAGGGCGGGGGCGGGCGACCGGCAGATCCTCGTCGCGGGGGCCAATTTCGGCTGCGGTTCCAGCCGCGAACACGCGCCCTGGGCCCTGCTCGACTATGGTTTCAAGGCCGTGGTCAGCTCCGACATTGCGGATATCTTCAAGAGCAACGCGCTCAAGAACGGGCTGCTGCCGGTCGAGGTGGATGCACGCACGCATGCTGCCCTGCTCGAGCGGCCGGGGATCTCGATGGTGATCGATCTGGAAAGCTGCACGCTGGAAACCGAGGACGATATCCGTGCACAGTTCACGGTGGAGCCCTTCGCCCGGCGCTGCCTGCTCGACGGGGTCGACCCGCTCGGCCACATCCTCGCGCACGAAGCCCAGATCGCCGAATACGAGCGCGCCGCAGCATGACCCATAAAATCGTGCTTTTGCCCGGCGATGGGATCGGGCCCGAAGTCGCGTCCGCCGCGCGCACCGCGATGGAGGCTGCGGCCCAGCGCCATGGCGTGTCGCTTGCGTTCGAAAGCCATGACTTCGGCGGCTGCGCGATCGACGCGCATGGCGATCCCTTTCCGGAGGCGACCGCGACAGCGTGTGCGCAGGCGGATGCAGTATTTCTCGGCGCGGTCGGCGGGCCCAAGTGGGACGGCGGCGGTCCGCGCCCCGAGGCGGGTCTGCTCGGCCTGCGCAAGGCGCTGGGAGCCTTTGCCAACCTGCGGCCCATTACCCTGTTTCCGGGGCTCGAAGAGCTCTCTCCGCTGAAGCCCGAGCGGGTGGGCGGCACCGACATGCTGATCCTGCGCGAACTGACCGGCGGCATCTATTTCGGCGACAAGCAGGAGGGCGACGAGACCGCTTCGGACCTGTGCATCTACTCGCGCCACGAGGTGGAGCGGGTGGCGCGGATAGCCTTCGAGGCCGCGCGCCCGCGCCGCGGGCGGGTCACCTCGGTCGACAAGGCCAATGTGCTCGCCTCCAGCCGGTTGTGGCGCAAGACGGTGATCGCGCTGCACGAAGCCGAGTTTTCCGACGTCGAACTGGACCACGTGCTGGTCGACGCGATGGCGATGAAGCTGATCGAACGCCCGTCCGCCTTCGACGTCATCCTGACCGAGAACATGTTCGGCGACATCCTGAGCGACGAGGCTTCGGTCATCACCGGCTCGATCGGGCTCGCACCTTCGGCCTCGCTGTCGGAGACCCACGGCGGCCTGTACGAACCGATCCATGGCTCGGCACCCGATATCGCGGGGCAGGGCAAGGCTAATCCGGTCGGCGCGATCCTGAGTGGGGCAATGCTGCTGCGCCACGCGCTGGACGAAGCGGCGTGTGCCGAGACTATCGAGCACGCCGTCGGCCAGGCCCTGCGTGAGGGATTCGGAACTGCGGATATCGGCGGTGCGAACACCAGCGAAGAGGTGACCCGCGCGGTGTGCGACCGGATTGCTGAATAGCCGGACTCTCCCGACGAACCTGACGACTGGATACGGGGCCGGACAGCTTAAGCTGCCCGGCCCCTTTTGCATGGGCAAAGCCTGCGCGACGCCGGCAGGCATCGGTTGCGCCCCGAATGGAAGGGGAACCGACCAACGGAAGTCGTCCGTAGTTTGAGGCCATTCAGCGACTTGAGAACAAATTTATCGTTCGTAAGATAAGTTGTGAGTAATATTTGAAAACAAAATAATCGCTGGCTCTGTATTTCAGAAGTTGGCCTATGTGAAAAAATACCGGTCAGCGCGCATGCAGTCTCCCGTGGCTGGAAAATGACATGTGATTGCACTTGCACGCCGAGTGTTGCCAATATGCCACGCCTCGGGAGTGCTTGGCTATTTATTCGTGGTCCGGTTCCAAATCCGAACGGGTTCGCATAATGGGCCCGTGCCGCAGGCGATCCTCAATCATCCGATCCGCTCTACTCAAAGCTTGGATCGAGCCCGACGGACCGCCGCTCAAGACACAACAAGAACACGATCGAACGATCAAAGGGGCAACTACATCATGAAGAATCTCGCAACGTGCGCTTCTGCGGGCGCGCTCGCCATCGCCATCGCCACGCCTGCGGTCGCGCAGGACGATGCGCAGCAGCCGCAGCAGCAGACTACCGCAGCCAAGAAACCACGCCAGGGCGGCGTGAACACCATCGTCGTGACCGCGCAGCGGCGCAGCGAAGACCTTCAGGACGTGCCTGTCGCCGTCAACGCAATCGGCGCCGAGCAGCTTGAAGAGCTGAACATCAACACCTTCGACGACTATCTGGAGCAGCTGCCGTCGGTGACTGCTGGCGGATCGGGCCCCGGCCAGAGCACGATCTATATTCGTGGCCTCGCCTCCACCACGCCGAACCTGACCACCGCCGGCGTCGCGGGCCTTGCGCCCAATGTCTCGATGTATCTGGACGAGCAGCCGCTGGCGCAGCCGGGCCGCAACCTCGACGTCTATGCCGCCGACCTTGAGCGGATCGAGGTGCTGAAGGGCCCGCAGGGCACGCTGTTCGGTGCCAGCTCGCAGGCGGGCGTCGTCCGCCTGATCACCAACAAGCCGAGTCTTGCCGGGTTCGACGCCAGCTTCAAGGCCAGCACCTCCTTCACCAAGGGTGGCGAGGAAAGCTACAAGGCCGAAGGCATGATCAACGTGCCGGTGACCAACAACCTCGCCCTGCGTGCGGTGGTCTATCTGGACGATCAGGGCGGCTATATCGACAACGTGCAGGGCACCCGCGATCTCAGCGAGAGCGCCCGTTTCCGTGAAGCCGGGACCGTGCGCCGCAATGGCGTGCCGGTTGCGCCGCGCCGCGAAGGTATCCAGGCGGGCGCTGACCTGTCGGACGTCACCTTCATCGAAGCCAACAATGCAGGGCTGGTGGAAGAAAACTTCAACGACGCCCAGTATTCGGGCTTCCGCGCCTCCGCGCTGTACGAGTTTTCGCCCGACTGGAAGCTGACCCTCTCGCACACCCGCCAGTCGCTGGAGACCGACGGCGTGTTCTTCGCCGATCCGGAGCTCGATCTCGATAATCTGGAAATCCAGCGGTACGAGGACGACCGGATGGAGGATACCTTCTCCAACACGGCCTGGAGCCTCGAAGGCCGGCTGGGCATGCTGGATGTCATCTACAACGGCGCCTACACCGATCGCGAAGTCGATCAGAAGGTCGACTACACCGATTACATGTTCGCCGGTCAGTACCTGCCGTATTACATCTGCGACGGCTCGGTCAGCTATCCGGGTGCCGGCAACGACCCCAGCGGCACGTGCCAGGCGCCGAACGCGTTCGTGACGTCGGATACCGATACCACGGTGTTCACGCAGGAACTGCGCGTCAGCACGCCGGAAGAAAACCGTTTCCGCGTGACTGCGGGCGGGTTCTATTCGAACCTGATCCTGAAGGAGCGCAACGACTACAACTATCCGGGCAATATCGAGGCGGCACCGTTTGGCGGTTTCGCGCCCAACTTCCCGTTCCCGGGCGCGTATAACAGCGATGCCGGCCCGCTTCCCGAGACCGCGATCTTCCGCAACGACGTGAAGCGCACGGACAGGCAGATCGGCCTCTTCGGCGAAGCCAGCTTCGACGTCGTGCCCGACCTGCTGACCGCCAGCTTCGGCGCGCGCTACTATAACGTAGAGGTCGATTTCGAAGGCACCGCCAACAGCGCCTTCTGCAACGCAGGCGCTACCGAAGACCAGAACGCGTTCGGCACCAACCTGTCGGACCTGTACGACGGTGACGGGCAGTACACCTTCATCGGATCGTGCGATGCCGCACTTCGCCAGACGTTCAACCTGGGCGACACGATGGACGACATCATGGCTGCCGGCCTTTCCGAGGCCCAGGCCACCCAGGTGTTCAACGCGTTGACCGCACCCGACGTGGCGAAGTCCGAGGGCGTGATCTTCAAGGGCACGGTTACCCTTACGCCTGCCGACGACATTCTGCTCTACGCGACCTATTCGGAAGGTTTCCGTCCGGGTCTGCTCAACCGCCCGGGCGGTGCGCAGGGTCCGGGCAACTTCACGGTGCCCTTCGAACTGGAGACCGACACGGTCGCCAATTACGAACTGGGCTGGAAGACCCAGTTGTTCGACCGCCAGTTGCAGTTCAACGGCAGTGCCTTCTACGTCGACATCAGCAACCTGCAGACGACCATCTTCGATCCCAGCATCGTCAACCTGTTCTTCTCGGACAATGCGGCCGATGCGGAGATCTGGGGCGTCGAGGCGGAGTTCACCTTCGCGCCGTACGCGGTGCCGGGGCTGACGTTCGCGGGTGCGTTCTCGATCCTCGACACGGAAATCACCGACAAGCTGACCCCGACCGATGACGTCGAGGTCGGTAGCGACCTCGCCTATGCGCCCAGCTTCCAGGGCAATGCGCGGATCCGCTACGAGTGGGCGCTCAGCAGCACGCTGGACGCTTACGTCATGCCGCAGGTGACCCATTCCGCGTCGAAATATACCGACATCATCAAGATCAACCGCTGGCAGCTGGACGGGTACACGACCTTCGGCCTGTCCACCGGCATCAAGGCGGATCGCTGGAATGTCGAGATCTTCGGCGAGAACCTGAGCGATGAACGTGCGCAGATTGCTGGCGACTTCTACTATGATCGTCCGCGCATCGTCACCAACCGTCCGCTGACGGTCGGCCTGCGGGTCGGCTACAACTACTGATCGGCTGACATTATCGGGGCGGCGGGCGGCCTTGCGGCTTGCCCGCCGCTTCGTATTTCTGGCACGGGTCCTGATTATGAAGGACGATCGGCAAGAGCGCATGGACGCCGCGCAAAAGGCGCTTCAGGCAGGCGATTTCACGCGCGGGCTCGATCATGCCGAGGCAGTGCTGGCGGCAGACGAGACCGACACCGAAGCGCGTTACATGGCGGCAGTCGCCGCGCGTTACCTCGAACGGTTCGAGGATGCGCAGACGCATCTCGAGGCGCTCCACGCGACCAGCCCGGAACACGGGCGCGCATGGCAGGAAAGCGCGCATCTGCACCGCGCGCGTGGCCAGTTGGCGGAAGCCAGGGCCGCCTATGCCAGGGCCACGCAGTTCAACCCGGCCCTGGTGGCGAGCTGGCGCGCGCTGGCCGAACTTTCGTCCGGGGCGGAAGCGCAGAATGCCGCTGCGCAGGCAGGCCGGGTTGCAGCTTTGCCCAAGGAACTGGTCGCGGTGTTGCACCATCTGCACGAAGGTCGCGTCCTTCGCGCGGAGGAAATCTGCCGCCACTACCTGCGTCGCAATCCGAAGGATGTCGAAGGCATGCGCCTGCTGGCGCAGATCGGCATGCAACTGGGGATCAACGACGATGCGGAGTTCCTGCTCGAAAGCGCGAAGGCGTTCGAGCCGGACAATATCCAGGTCCGCCTCGACTATATCGACGCGCTGCGCCGACGGCAGAAATTCGAAGAGGCCCGCGTGGAGGCAGAGGCGCTCCAAGCACGCGATCCCGGCAATCCGCTGTTCCAGTCGCATCTCGCGATCCAGAGCATGCAGACCGGCGACTATGATCGCGCCTTCGCCCTGTTCGATGCCATCCTCGAACAGCTGCCGAACGATCCGGCCACGCTGACCAGCAGGGGCCACGCGCTCAAGACGCGCGGCCGACAGGACGATGCGGTCGCCAGCTACCGTGCGGCGATCGCGGCGAAGCAGGGGCACGGCGATGCGTTCTACGCGCTCGCCAACCTGAAGACCTATCGCTTCACCGAGGACGAGATCGCCGAGATGCAGGAGCGGGTCGATGCCCCGGGGCTCGGCTTCATGGACCGGGTCCATCTGTCCTTTGCGCTGGGCAAGGCGCACGAGGACCGCAAGGAATATGCGGACAGCTTCCGTTTCTACGAACAGGGCAACACGCTAAAGCGCGCGCAGACACGCTACAGCGCCGATGCGATGAGCGCGGAGCTGGCCAGGCAGCGCGAGGTGTGCACCGCCGATCTCTTCGCAAAGCATGCAGGGGCGGGACATCCCGCGCCCGATCCGATCTTCATCCTCGGCCTGCCGCGCGCAGGCTCGACGCTGCTCGAACAGATCCTTGCCAGCCACAGCCAGGTCGACGGGACGCTGGAACTGCCCAACATCCTCGCGCTTGCCCACCGGCTGCGCGGGCGCAAGGCGGGCCAGTCGCGCTATCCCGAAATCCTGCACGACCTGACGGGCGACCAGCTCGAAACCTTCGGCGCCGATTTTATCGAGAGCACGCGCATCCACCGGCAGGGCGCGCCGTTCTTCATCGACAAGATGCCGAACAACTTCCGCCATATCGGCCTGATCCACCTGATCCTGCCCCAGGCGAAGATCATCGATGCGCGGCGCGCGCCGATGGATTGCTGCTTTTCCGGATTCAAGCAGCTCTTCGCCGAAGGGCAGGAGTTCACCTACGGGCTGACCGAGGTCGGGCGGTACTATGCCGACTACATCACCTTGATGGACCACTGGGACGAAGTGCTGCCGGGCAAGGTGCTGCGCGTACAGCACGAGGATGTGCTCGACGATCTGGAAGGCCAGACGCGGCGCATGCTCGATTTCTGCGGTCTGCCGTTCGAGGAAGCGTGCCTCGAATTTCACAAGACCGATCGTGCGGTCCGCACCGCCAGCAGCGAACAGGTCCGCCAGCCGATCAATCGCAGCGGGCAGGGTGCATGGAAGCCGTATGAGCCGTGGCTCGGCCCCCTCAGGGATGCGCTGGCGGACGAAGGCGACGCGCCCGCCTGAGCGGCTCCGCCGGCCGTCCGCTCGACCAGTGGCATACCCGCGTCGACCGCGGCAATAGACGCTTCCCCCTGGCGTGATAGGTTCGAACGCATACAGGGGAGTTGCGAACATCATGCTGGAATTGCAAGACGTCACACACGTCTATCCCAATGGCGTGCGCGCGCTGGACGATGTGAGCCTGTCTATTCCGAAGGGGATGTTCGGCCTGCTCGGCCCCAATGGCGCGGGCAAATCCACCCTCATGCGCACGGTCGCGACGCTCCAGACGCCGACCTCGGGCAGCATCCGGTTCGGTGACGTCGACATCCTCGAAAACCCGGATGCGCTGCGTCGGCAGCTCGGCTACCTGCCGCAGGACTTCGGCGTCTATCCGCGCGTTTCGGCTTACGACATGCTCGATCACATGGCGGTTCTGAAGGGCATCTCCTCCGCCTCGGACCGCAAGGCCACGGTCGAAACGCTGCTCAACCAGGTGAACCTGTGGGGCGTGCGCAAGAAGGCGATCGCAGGCTTTTCCGGCGGGATGCGCCAGCGCTTCGGCATTGCGCAGGCGCTGATCGGCAACCCCAGCCTCATCATCGTCGACGAACCGACCGCCGGGCTCGACCCCGAAGAGCGCAACCGCTTCCTCAACCTGCTGGCCGAGATCGGCGAGAATGTCGTCGTGATCCTCTCCACGCACATCGTGGAGGATGTCTCCGACCTGTGCCCGCGCATGGCGGTGCTGATCGACGGCCAGATCAGCCTGCAGGGTGCGCCCAAGGAACTGATCGATAAGGCGCGCGGCACCGTGTGGGCGAAAACCATCGACCGGTCCGAGCTCGACGAGATGCGGACGAAGTACGAGGTCATTTCCACCCGCCTTTTCGCCGGCCAGACGATCATTCACGTCCTGTCCGACAGTGCGCCTGCGCCCGGCTTCCACACGGTCGAGGGCGGGCTGGAGGATGTCTATTTCTCGGCGCTTGCCACCTCGCGCCGCTCGCCGGCCGACACCGAAATCGCAGCGTAAGGGGGCGGCACGATGTTCGGCAAGATAGCCCTGTTCGAGCTGCGGTATCAGCTGCGCAACCCCGTGTTCTGGGTCGCAACGGTCGCCTTTTTCCTGCTGACCTATGGCGCGACGGCGAGCGACGACCTCACCATCGGCGGTGGTGGCAATGTCAACGTCAACAGCCCGGTCGCGATCGTCACCACGCACTTGCTGATGACGACCTTCTTCATGTTCGTGACCACCGCCTTCGTCGCCAACGTGATCGTGCGCGACGAGGAAAGCGGGTTCGGGCCGCTGATCCGGTCCACCCAGGTCAGCAAGTTCAGCTATCTTCTCGGCCGCTTTGCGGGCGCGTTCATCGCCGCCGCGCTCGCTTTCCTGGTCGTGCCGCTCGGCATCTGGCTGGGCTCTCTGATGCCCTGGCTCGATCCCGAAACCATCGGGCCCAACCGCTTCGCTTACTACGCGATCGCCTATTTCGTGTTCGCTTTGCCGTCGGTCTTCATGGTCAGCGCGCTGTTCTTCGCGGTCGCCACCATAACCCGGTCTATGATGTACACCTACGTGGCGGTGGTGCTGTTCCTCGTGCTCTACATCGTCTTCGACGCGGTGATGTCGAGCCAGCCGGAATATCGCGACCTGGCCAGCTATATCGAACCCTTCGGGCTCGCCGCGTTCGGCAATGCCACGCGGTACTGGACCGCAGCGGAGTCCAACACGCTAATCCCGCCGGTCGACGGTGTGTTGCTCGTCAATCGCGCCCTCTGGCTGGGCGTTGCATTCCTCGCGCTGGCCTTTGCCCTTTGGCGCTTCCGCTTCGCCAGCAAGGCAATCTCCGCGCGCAAGGCGCGCAAGGTAGCGAAGAAGGAGGCGAAGCTTGCCCGCAAGGAGCCGGTGCTGGTCGATATGCTGCCGCAGCCCACGCCCGAAAAGGCCGGGTTCGCGCGGCTCCGCGCGCGCACGAAGTTCGAAATGGGGCAGGTGCTGCGTAGCCCGGCCTTCTTCATCCTCCTGTTGATCGGCCTGTTAAACACCTTCGGGGCGCTGTGGTTCGGCAACGAGATTTACGGCACGCCGGCGCGCCCGCTCACCTTCTCGCTGATCGAGCCGCTGATGGGCAGCTTCATCATCATCCCGATCATCATCGCGATCTACTACGGCGGCGAGCTCGTCTGGCGCGACCGGGATCGCAGGTTCCACGAGATCGTCGATTCCACCTCCGTGCCCGGCTGGTCCTACATGGTGCCCAAGACCATCGCGGTCGCCTTCGTCCTGATCGCGACGCTGCTGGTCGCGGTCTTCGCGGCCATGCTGTTCCAGGCCGGACGCGGTTACACCGATTTCGAGATCGGCAAGTATCTTGCCTGGTATGTCCTGCCGCTGTCGGTCGATATGCTGCTGCTCGCGATCCTGTCGATCTTCGTCCAGGCGCTCAGCCCGAACAAGTACGTCGGCTGGGGCATCATGGTGCTCTACGCCATCGCGACGATCGTTCTGGCCACGATGGGCTTCGATCATCCGCTCTACCTCTATGGCAGCACCGGTTCGATGCGCGTGTCCGATATCAACGGCGCCGATGTCGGCTGGGCGATGGGCTGGTGGCTGCGGCTCTACTGGGGCGCGGTGGCGCTGATCCTGGCGGTGCTGGCGCACCTGCTGTGGCGGCGCGGGGCGGACGGTGCGCTCCGGCCCAGGCTCAGGCAGCTGCCCCGGCGCATGGCCTCGCCCTCCGGCGCGGTCATGGCAGCGGCGGTGCTGGTCGCCCTGCTGAGCGGCGGCTTCATCTACTACCAGATGAACATCCTCAACGAGTACACCACGCAGGACGATGCCGAGGCGCGCCTCGCCGCCTACGAGAAGAAGTATCTGAAATACGAAACCCTCGCCCAGCCCGCAGCGAGTGATGTGAAGCTGGAGGTCGATCTCTATCCCGAAGAAACGCGGATGGAGGCACGCGGGCGCATTACCTTCGTCAACGACACCGACGAGCCGATCGCGCAACTGCACCTGCGGATGCCCGATCCCAGCGCCGAAATCCTTTCGATGGACGTCGCCGGTGCAAGGCTGGCCATGAATGACGAGGAAAACCTCTACCGCATCTACCGCTTCGACGAACCGCTGGCTCCGGGGGCGCAGGGGGTCTTCACCTTCACCACCCGTCGGTGGCAGCAGGGTATCCGCGCCCAGGGCGACGACACCCGCCTCGTGCGCAACGGGGCCTTCCTGAACAACAGCGAATTCATGCCGCAGATCGGGATGGACCGTTCGGGCCTGCTGAGCGATCGCGCGACGCGGCGCAAATATGACCTGCCAGCAGAGCTGCGTCCGGCAAAGCTGGAGGATGAGAGCGCGCGGGAGCGCAACTATGTCGGCAATGCGCCCTGGGTCATGTCGGATATCACGGTCTCGACCGTCGCGGGCCAGACCCCGATCGCACCCGGCAGCCGCGTGTCGGACGAGGTGCAGGGCGACCGGCGGGTGGCACGGTTCGTCTCGAAGGAGCCGATCCTCGCCTTCTTCTCGGTCCAGTCGGCCGATTACGAGGTCGCCCGGCGCGAACACGACGGAACGACGCTGGAAATCTATCACTACCCCACGCACGACTTCAACGTGGAGCGGATGCTCGATGCGATGGAGGCGGGGCTCGACTATTACGAAGCCAATTTCGGCCCGTACCAGTTCGATTACGCGCGGATCATCGAATTCCCGGGCTATTCGTCCTTCGCACAGGCTTTCGCCGGGACGATCCCCTTTTCCGAACGGATCGGCTTCATCGCGGAGAATGGCGATGCCGAGAGCATCGACTACGTCACCTACGTGACCGCGCACGAGCTGGGCCACCAGTACTGGGCGCACCAGCTCATCAGTGCCGATCAGCAGGGTGGGACGATGCTGGTCGAAACGATGGCGCAGTATTCGGCGCTGATGGTGATGAAGGAGCTGTACGGGGACGACCAGATCCGGCGCTTCCTGAAATACGAACTGGACCAGTATCTGGGTTCGCGCGGAAGCGAGGCGATCGAGGAGCTTCCGCTCGAGCGGGTCGAGAACCAGGGCTACATCCATTACCGCAAAGGCGCAGTCGCGCTGTACCTCTTGCAGGACCGGCTGGGCGAGGACCGCGTGAACGCGATGCTGGCCGACCTTCTGGACCGCTACCGGTTCAAGGGCGCTCCCTATGCCAGTTCGACCGATCTGGTCGAAGGGTTCATGTCGCTTGCGCGGGACGAGCAGGAGCGCGAGCTGGTCGAAGACCTGCTGAAGCGCATCACGCTCTACGACCTGAAGGCGGAGGCCGCGAAGGTCACCAAGCTTGACGATGGCCGGTTCGAGACCGTGGTCGAGATCGATGCGGAGAAGTTCTACGCCAACGGGCAGGGCGAGGAGCGCAAGGCGCTGCTGAACGATCAGATCGAGATCGGCCTGTTTGCGCAGCGGCCCGGGATGGGTGCCTTCGACGGGGACGATGTGATCGTGCGGCGACGCTACCCGATCCGATCCGGCGCGCAGAGCGTGCGGATCGTGACCGACACGCGGCCGGCCTTTGCCGGGATCGATCCCTACAACAAATATATCGATCGCAATTCGGACGATAATATCGTCGCGACCGAATAGGCATTATGCGCCGCTTGCATTCCGTCCCTTGATGCGGAACCTTCGCACTTGCGAAACGGTTCGATGCTTACAACCAAGGGAGGGAATGTGAGCGGCCAAGCCAATTTGAACAGCCTAGACGGACTGACGGAGCGTTTGCAGGTGCTGCACCGCCGCACGCAGGAAACGCCGCTCTTCAATCCGGTATTCCAGCTTTCACACGAGATCTCGCGCGCGCTCGAAAGCGGCGAGATGTCGCTGGAAGGCGTGGCGGGGCTGGTCGACGAGCTGGTCGGCAATTCTCTCGGCGCGCGGGCCTCGCGCCTGCGCAGGCTCCTCGATCCGGAAAACCGGCGCGCGCGGCTCGCCGATCTTTCGGGCAATGCCGGGGCCGATTTCGAATCTTTCCGCGAAGCGTGGTCGCACACGCGCATGCACGCGGTGTTTACCGCGCATCCCACCTTCCTCCTCAGCCCGGCCCAGTCGGAGGCGGTGGCGCAAGGTGCGCTCACCGGAACCACTCCGGCGGCCGTAGAAGGCGATGAGGGCCCGGAAATCACGCTCCGCTACGAGCATGAGCGTGCAATGGCGGCGATGGCGCACGCGCAGGATGCGCGCGACACGATCGTCGCGGCGGTGCTGCGCGCGGCGCAGAAACAGTGGCCGGATCGCTGGCACGAGCTCGATCCGCTGCCTTTCCGCTTCGCCACCTGGGTCGGCTACGACATGGACGGGCGAACCGACATCACCTGGTACACCTCGATCGCGTTCCGGCTGGCGGAGAAGGCGCAGCGCCTCGGCCGCTATGCCGCCGCGCTCGAACGGATCGAGCCGGACCATGAACTCGTGCGCCGGCTTCGCGCGGCAGAACGCAACACGCAGGAGATTTCGGACACCTTCGCCGGCGACCTGTCCGATCCGGCGGCGCTGACCGCAGCGGCCGATCATCTGACCGAGGAATCGGACGACAAGCTGCTTACCCTCGCGCCCGTTATCGAGCGGATCGAAACCGAAGCGCGCGAGGCCGAGCCGGAAAAGGCGGTCGCGCTCCGCACGCTGACTGCCGCGATGCGCGCAGACGGGCTGGGCATGGGCTGGATCCACTTCCGGGTGAACGCCAAGCAGTTGCACAACGCCATCCGGCGCGAACTCAACGATCCCGAGATCGACCTTTCGAGCCGCGGCGCGATGGCAGCGCTGCGCGACCTGCTCGACAACGCGGAGCCGCAACAGGCGAACTTCGCCAGCCTCGCGGTCGAGAGCAGCACCGCCGTGCGCCAGTTCCTGGCGATGGCGCAGATCCTCAAGCATATCGACGGCGAAGCGCCGATCCGCATGCTGGTCGCCGAATGCGAGCAGCCCGCGACCGTGCTCGCCGCGTTGTACTTCGGGCGGCTTTTCGGGATCGAGGACCGGATCGACGTCTCGCCGCTGTTCGAAACCGAAAGCGCGCTGGAACATGGCGGGCGCTTCCTCGACTCGCTCCTCGCCGAAGAGGCGTTTCGGACCTATGCGCGCAAGCGCGGCCGGATCGCAATCCAGACGGGTTTCTCGGACGCAGGGCGCTTCGTGGGCCAGATTCCCGCCAGCCTCGCGATCGAGCGTCTGCAAGGCCGCATGGCCGAAGCAATGGCGGCCAACGACCTGACCGACGTCGCCGCGCTGGTGTTCGACACGCATGGCGAAGGGATGGGCCGGGGCGCGCATCCGGCCAGCTTCGCCGACCGCCTCGAATGGCCGCTCAGCCCGTGGGCGCGCCGTCGCTTTGCGCGTGCCGGGATCAGGCTGGAGGCCGAGGCGAGCTTCCAGGGCGGCGATGGTTACCTGTTCTTCGCCGGGCCCGAACTGGCGCTTGCCACGCTGACGCAGATTGCGACGCTGACGCCCGAGATGTCCGATGCCGATGCACCGGTGGACCCGTTCTATCGGCGGACCGATCTCAGCCTCGATTTCTATCGCGCGGTCAAGGAGCACCAGCGCGATCATCTGGAGAGCCGCACCTATTCGCGGGCGATTACCAGCTTCGGCCTCGGCCTGCTCAATCAGACCGGCAGCCGCAAGTCGCGCCGCCAGAGCGACATCAATGCCGAGCGCGAGATGAGCCTGCGGCAGATCCGCGCGATCCCGCACAACGCGATCCTCCAGCAGCTCGGCTATCCGGTGAACATCATCGCCGGGATCGGCAGCGCCGCGGATGGCACTTATGAAGACATCGCGGCGCTGCTCGCCGAAAGTCCGCGCGGGCGGCAGATCATGCGGCTGGCGCGAGCTTCCGATGCTCTGGCCAGCATCAAGACCGTGGGCGCGCATGGCGAGCTGTTCAATTCCGCCTACTGGGCAAGTCGCACCTATCGCGGGACCGAGGACCACCTTGCGCGCTCGTGCGAGGCGCTGGCCGAGTACCTGATCGGCGACGATCGCACCGGTGTGTTCCGCCGCCTTGCGTCACGCCTGCGGGTCGATGCGCTCAAGTTCCACCGCCTGCTCGACCTCCTGCCCGAAGAGGAACCCGATCCCGAGCGCGAGAGCGTGCGGCGCACGATCGGAGCGTTGCAGGCCCTGCGGCTGGCGCTGCTGCAGCACATGTTCCTCAAGGTCGTCTCGGTGCCGGCCTTCAGCCGCGCGAACGACATCAGCCGTACCGACGTGCTGGAGATGGTCTTCTCGCTGCGGGTGGACGACGCGCTGGCGCAGCTGCGCCGTGCGTACCCAACCGACATCGCACGCAAGAGCGATTTTCCCGTGGCCGAGCCGGGCAATTATCCGGCGGGCGAGGGCGATGGCTACGCCGCGATCCGGCGCGAGTATATCGAGCCGATCGAGCAGGCCTACGACCTGTGCCTGCGCATCTCGACCGCCATCGCCAACCAGTTCGGTGCGCATGGGTAAGGGGCTCTAGCGACGGCTGCACCGCCTCCCCGTGGTTAGGGGTTGGGGGTAGGGGTACTGCCCGATCCCCTACTCAGCCCCCTTGGGGGAGGAACGGATCGCGCATCACGGCGGCGGGCATTTCCTACATCACGCGCGCAGGCTAGCGTGGCGACGGCTCTTTCCCATCGTCGTCCACTAGGCTCGCGTACAAGGGCTCGCGAACAAGGGGCTCGCGCGGCTCGAAATCGCAAATGCGTCAACCGCATGGACGTAACCCTATGAGAGGTAAGAGCTTTCCGAGGGTGACACTTGGGTGACACCTGTCACCTACGTCACTCGCCGATATCGCTCCCCTCCGCCAACAGCGCCAGCAGGGCGAAGCTCGCGAGCCAGTGCTCGCCCATATAGTCGCCGGTGACATGGGGCAGCGCCACCTCGAGATGCGCGGCGGCCTTTGCGCACAGCATCTCGCGGTCGTTCGAGTGGCCAAGTGTCGGCGCGATTTCGTGCAACGCCCATGCACGGCTGAGATTGAGCCCGTCGAGATGGGCGACCTTCCCGTCGCTGCGATCGGATACGGTCGCGGGCGAAAGGTCGGCAATCCAGCCGTTGTCTAGCACGAGGGCGGCGAACCACGGGGCGAATTCCTGTGATGGCAGCACGCGGTGCATCAGAAGCGCTGCGCTGAGCACCGGGGAGAGGAACTCGTCGCCGCCCGGTTCCCACCCGCGGTAATCGCTGCGATGCGCGAAGGCATTGCCCGACCATCGATCGATTGCAGCGGCGAGTTCGGCATCGCGGGCTGCGGCCCATTCGCGGGCAAGCGTCAGCGCAAACGCGGTGTTGTAGTGCGTCCCGACAAAGACGGGATAGGTGAGCACGCCGAGATAGTCCTTGAAGCGCGCGGCGAAGTGGCGCGCCAGCGGTTCGATGCGCGCGGCCCATTCTTCGTCATGTCGCGCCGCCTCGTGATGCAGGTAGAGCAGCCAGCCCCAGCCATAAGGCCGTTCGAACCCGCGTGCGCTGGGTGCTTGTGCGTAGGCGAGCTCCGTCGCGAGATTCTCGGCGACGAAGGTCTTGTCGGCCAGTTCCGCGATCTGTGCAGCCTCGGGCAGGCCGGGGAACAGCCGCCGCAAGGTCAGCAGCGTCCACCAGCCGTGGACGCAGCTATGCCAGTCGAAACTGCCGAAGAAGCACGGGTGCAACGCACGCGGCGGTCGAACATCCGCATCGCCTTCCATCACATGGTCGAGCTTGTGCGGATATTCGCGCGCCACATGGCCCAGCGCGGCCCGAGCGAAGCGCGCAGCGGTTTCTTTCGTCAGTTCCACAGCAGGAACGCCCCCACATAGATGATCGCGACGTTGCAGACCCACAGCGGGATCGCGGTCCATACCTGCTGCTTGATGACGCCGTTCTGGTCGTCGAGTTCAAGCAGCGCGGCAGGCACGATGTTGAAATTGGCGGCCATCGGGGTCAGCAGCGTGCCGCAGAAGCCCGCCAGCATGCCGACCGCACCGATCACCGCCGGGTTGCCGCCATAGCCTTCCACCAGCAGCGGAATGCCGATCGCGGCGGCCATGACGGGAAAGGCGGCGAAGGCATTGCCCATGATGATCGTGAAGATCGCCATGCCGAGGCAGAAGACGATTACGGTCAGCAGAACGCTTCCTTCCGGAATCACCGAACCGGCCAGCGCACCGATGATGTCGCCCACGCCCGCCAGCGCGAACACCGCGCCCAGCGCGGCCAGCATCTGCGGCAGGATCGCCGCCCAGCCGATCGAATCGAGCAGGCGGCGGCCCTCTTCCGCCGGGGCGAGGGCCGGGGGTTTGAGCCACGCCATCGCCACCGCCAGCGCCACCAGCACGCCGATCGCGAACAGCAGCAGCGTTTCGCGCCGCGGCTCGAACAGGCCGGTGCCGCTGAGCGGGGTATAGTTGTAGGCGAGCGTCCCCGCGACCGCGACGAAGGGCACGATCAGTGCAGGGATGAACAGCCGGTTGCCCTTCAGCTGCGAGAGTTTGAGACGCTCCTCCAGCGTGGTGGTTGGCGGATCGCTGCGGCCCAGCCCGCCGCCACCCGCAATGCCGACCAGCGCCAGAACGAGCACGCCGTTAGCCAGGGGGGTAAGATGGCTGCCGAACAGGAAGCTTGCCGCAAGCAGACCCCAGAAGGCGGCATTGCCCCAGCGCTTGCCATTGCTCCTGTCCCGCGCGCTGAGCAGGGCCCAGATGGCAAAGAAGATTCCGGCGAGGATATAGAGCCATTCGTAGGTGATCACTGGCCACCTCCGGGGTTCGTCGGAACGATAGGTGCCTGCTCTGCCGGGGTCTCTCGATGCTTGATCGAGGAAGGCAGACGTCCCAGGCGGCGGTCGAGCGCCATGATCCGGCTGGAATGGATCAGGAAGGCGCAGATCGCGGTCGGGATCGCCCAGACCGAAAGCTGCAGTGGCGTCATCGGATAGCCTGCCGATTCGAACACGCCCTGGATCAGCAGGATCGATGCGATGGCGAAGAAGATGTCCTCCCCGAAGAACAGCCCGACATTGTCGGTCGCGGCGGACATGGCGAGCACCTTCTGCCGCTCGCCGCCGGGCAGGTCGCCGTGGGACTTGACCGCAGCCGCTTCGGCCATCGGTGCCACCAGCGGGCGCACCGCCTGCGGATGGCCGCCGATGTCCTTCATGCCCAGCGCGGCGGTCAGCTGGCGAAACGCGAGGTAGATCACCAGCAGCTTGCCCATGGTCGCGCCGCGCACGCTCTCGATCAGGCCGCGCGCGCGCTGCTGCAATCCATACCGCTCGAGCAGGCCGATCACCGGCAGGATGATCCAGGTGACCGAGATGTAGCGGTTCTCGTTGAAAGCCTGCCCCAGCGCCTCGATCACCGAGACCGGATCGAGCCCGGCAAGCAGCCCGGTCGCGATCGCCGCGCCGACCACCACCAGCAGCGGATTGAACTTGAGGGCAAACCCGATGACGACCAGCACAATGCCGATCAGCGGCCAGTAGTTCATGCGTCTCCTCGCGCGGCGCAGTTAATCGGCAATATCAGCACCGGGTGATCTCGTAGGTGTCGCCTTCGAAGATCAGATTGCCCCTGTCCTCGTCGATCATGGCCACCTCCAGCGCGCGCACTCTGGGTGGATCGACCTTTGTAACGCCGGGCTCGCCCATCTCGAATTCCTCGGTAATCGTTTCGGTCAGCGTGTCGCCCGAGACATCCCAGCTACCGGCTTCGCCGTCGTTGTGCATCGTGCCGTCGGCTTCGTAGAAGACCGCGAAATCGGAGGCGCAGGTGCCGTCGTAGGACCAAGTCCCGACGATCCATTCGCGCAGGCCGCTGTCTGCTTGCACAGGGGCCTCTGCCGTCTGGTCGACAGCGGCCGCCTGCGGCGCGCTGTCTTCCGCCGGCTCATCCGCTTCCTGCGAGCATGCTGCCAGCGCGAGGCTTGCACCCGCGATCATGCAAAAGGCCAGACGCATCGATTTCCCCCTCGGCTGATGCGGGTCGGTAAGACCCGGATGGTCCGCGATCTTGCAGGCGAATCCGGGCGCGGTCCAGCCCCGCATCGGCCACCGGAGATCAGGCGCTGCCGAAGCCGCCGCCGCCCGGAGTGAGGATCACGAAGGTATCGCCCGGTTCCATCTGTGCGGAATCGGTCGCGCCAAGATCCTCGCGCGATCCGTCGATCCGTTCGACCCAGTTCGCGCCCGGCAGCGCATCGCCGCCGCCTGCGATCCCGCGCGGCGCGATGCTGCGGCGGTTGGCGAGCATGTTGGCGCGCATCGGCTCAAGGAAGGTCACGCGCCGTTCCACCCCGTCGCCCCCGGTATGCGCCCCCGTGCCGCCCGAGCCGCGCCGGATGGCGAAGCTTTCCAGCCGCACGGGCAGGCGCGTTTCGAGGATTTCGGGGTCGGTCAGGCGCGAATTGGTCATGTGCGTCTGCACTGCGCTGGTCCCGTCGTGATCCGGCCCCGCGCCCGATCCGCCCGCGATGGTCTCGTAATACTGGTTGCTCTCGTTCCCGAAGGTGAAGTTGTTCATCGTGCCCTGGCTGGGCGCGAGGCGACCGGTCGCGGCGAACAGGCAATCGGTCACCACCTGGCTGGTCTCGACATTGCCCGCGACCACCGCCGCGCCGGGTTTCGGATTGAGCATCGATCCTTCGGGCACGATCAGTTCGACCGGGCGCAGGCAGCCATCGTTCATCGGGATCGGATCGTCGATCAGCGTGCGCAGCACATACAGCGCCGCAGCGCGGGTGATCGAGCGCGGGGCGTTGAAATTGTTCGGCTGCTGATCGCTGGTGCCGGTGAAATCGAACACCGCGGACCGGGTCTCGTCGTCGATCCGGATCGCGACGCTGACCTGCGCGCCATTGTCCATCGCGTAGGAGAAGGACCCATCCCCAAGCCCACCGAGCAGCGCGCGCACGCTTTCCTCCGCATTGGCGAGCACGTGGTCCATATAGGCCGAGACCACCTCCGCGCCGCGATCGCGCGCCGCCTGATGGAGCAGTTCGCTGCCGCGCGTGCACGCGGCCAGCTGCGCGCGCAGGTCGGACAGGTTACGATCCGGATTGCGCGCCGGGTATGTCGCATCGGCCAGCGCGGCGCGCACGGCATCCTCGCGGAAGGTGCCTTCGTCCACCAGCAGCAAATTGTCGATCAGCACGCCTTCTTCGGCGATGGTCGTGCTCTCGGGCGGCATCGAGCCGGGCGCGATCCCGCCAATGTCGGAATGGTGTCCGCGTGCGGCGACGAAGGCATCGGGCGCGTCGCCGTCGTCCGAGTAGAACACCGGCGCGATCACCGTAATGTCGGGCAGGTGCGTCCCGCCGCGGAAGGGATCGTTGAGCACATAGGCATCGCCGCGCCGGATGCCTCGTCCATCCCTGGGGCCGTGCCCCGCGTCGCCGCGCACCGCGATTACGCGCGCAATGCTCTCGCCCATGCTGCCGAGGTGCACGGGGATGTGCGGCGCATTGGCGATCAGCGCGCCGGTCGGATCGAACAGCGCGCAGGAGAAATCCAGCCGCTCCTTGATGTTGACCGAGGTGGCGGTGTTCTGGAGCACCACGCCCATTTCCTCGGCAATCGCCATGAACAGATTGTTGAAGATTTCCAGCCGGACGGGATCGACCTCCGCCGCTGCGGCAGTGCCCGCCACCTGCGCGCGCTCCAGCGGCTTGGTGCGAGTCAGGACGAGGCTGCCTTCCTCTGCAAGGGTCGCTTCCCAGCCCTGATCGACCACGGTGGTCGAACCCGGGTCGATCACCAGCGCAGGGCCTGCGACGGCTTGCCCGGTGTCGAGTGCAGCGCGCTCGCAGGTGGTCCAGTCGCCCGAAGCCTCGCCATTCACGGCGACCGGATCGATCGCCGTATGGTCGAGCCCGCCCGAAGTGCCGCTGGCTTCGACGCTCAAGGCCTCGACGATGATCGCCGCCTCGTTGTCGGAATAGCCGTAGCGCTGGCGATGGAGCACGCGGAACGCCGCATCCATCGCGTCCGCATCGGTGCAGGTGACGGTCAGCATCGAATCGCTGCCGGTGAAGCGCAACCGCGCCTTGCCCGTCAGCGTGATCTGGTCGGCGGCAATGCCCTGCTCGGTCAGGTCGCCGCGCGCCTCGTCTTCCAGCGCCTGCAACTCGTCCTCGAAGCCGTCGTGCAGCGGCCGCACGAGGCTTACCTCGCGGATCGCCTTCACCGGGGCGAGGCCGATTCCGTAGGCGGACAGGATGCCCGCCAGCGGATGGACCAGCACCGTCTCGATCCCCAGCTCGTCCGCCACCTTGCAGGCATGCTGCCCGCCAGCGCCGCCGAAGCAGGCGAGCGCATATTCGGTGACGTCGTGCCCGCGCGCGACCGAAATCTTGCGGATCGCGTTGGCCATGTTGTCGACCGCGATGGCGAGGAAGCCACGCGCGATCTCATCGAGCGGCCGCGGTTCGGGAAGCGACCGGGCGATCTGCTCGAGCCGGGCGCGTGAGGCCTGCGGGTCGAGCGGCTGGTCGCCATCCGGCCCGAACACGCTGGGGAAGAAGGCCGGGTCGATCCGGCCGAGGAACAGGTTGCAGTCGGTCACCGTGAGCGGCCCGTCCTTGCGGTAGCAGGCCGGTCCCGGGTCCGCACCCGCACTTTCCGGGCCCACCTTGAAACGCGCACCGTCGAAACTGCAGATCGAGCCTCCGCCCGCCGCAACGGTATGGATCTGCATCATCGGCGCAGCGACGCGCACGCCCGCGACCATGTTTTCCGCCGCCAGCTCCAGTTCGCCCGCGTAATGCGCGACATCGGTGCTGGTCCCGCCCATGTCGAAACCGATCAGCTTGTTATGGCCGAGCGGTTCGCTCGCTGCGACCATGCCGACGACGCCGCCTGCGGGGCCGGAGAGGATCGCGTCCTTGCCCCGAAACGCACCGACCTCCGCCAACCCGCCGTTAGACTGCATGAAGCGCAGCCGCTCGACCGGCGGCAGGTCGCGTTGCAGGCCGTCGGTATAGCGCTTGAGGACCGGGGAGAGATACGCATCGACCACGGTGGTGTCGCCGCGCGGGATCAGCTTGATGAGCGGGGCGATCTCATGGCTGACGCTGACCTGCGCGAAGCCGATGTCGCGCGCGATTTCGGCCAGCCGCGCCTCGTGATGGCGATATTTCCACCCGTGCATCAGGATGATGGCAAGCGCCTCGATGCCGTCCGCCCGCAGCGCTTCCAGCGCGGTGCGGGCCGCATCCTCGTCGAGCGGGCGCAGGACATCGCCGTCGGCGCCGATCCGCTCTTCGATCTCTACCACGCTGGCGGGCAACTGCTCGGGCAGGATGATGTGCCGCGCGAAAATCTCGGGCCGGGCCTGCGTGCCGATCCGCAGCGCATCGCCGAAGCCGCGCGTGGTGACCAGCGCCAGCCGCTCTCCCTTGCGTTCGAGCAGGGCATTGGTGGCGACGGTCGTACCGATGCGCAGCTCCGCGATCGGTGCCTCGCCATGTTCCGCCATCAGCCGACGGACCGCCTCGGTCGCGGCATCGTCGTAATGGCCGGGGTTTTCGGACAACAGCTTGTCGGTCACCAGCCGTCCTGCGGGAGTCATGGCGACCACATCGGTGAAGGTCCCGCCACGATCGACGGCGAAACGCCAGGCACGGGTGGTCTCGGTCATGAATGCTCGCTCGTCTTGCCACGGGGGAGGGCGAGCGGGCTTTGTAGGCGGGAGGAGGCGCTTGTCCAATCCTGTGGCGGTTTCCCCCCTCCCGCATCCCTTCGCGGGCAGGCGACTCGCCCGATGATCTTCCAGTAGCTCGCCGGGAGCAGCCGCTGGATCTTCTCCGTCAGCTTTGCGGAATTTGGGTGTGTTAGTTGGAATACGACATGTTAATCCCACACTTACCTGTTGAAGGTGTGAGTACGACAGCGATAATGCTCGCCGAAAGAGACGCAGATGGAAACTGCGAAACCGGGGGAACGGATTGTCCTTATCGATAAGAGGTTTGCTGATATTTCTCCCCGTCATCGCGTTTGTGGTCGGGGCGATGACGTGGCTTTCCTATCGATCTGCGATTTCGGATTTCCGGCGCAGCGCCCAGTCCGAACTGGCGATCTCCAACAATACCAATGCGGCCGCTCTTGGGCGCAAACTGCAGCTGATTGCCACGACCGAACGCAAGGCAGTCGAGATCATGAACGCTCGCCTCGATCGCGGTCCGGGCACACGCTTCGCAGCGATCGCGGATCGCGCCGAGGATGGAGCATGGCATACCCCCGATACCTTCTGGTCGGGAGAGGAGATGCCCGGCGGTGTCCGTCTCGAAGGGGTTGCCGGGTTCTTCCCGCCACCCACGCCGTCGGGCCGGCGCGAGGACAGCATTCTCGCCGCATTCGAGACCATTCGCGCAATGTCGAACGGTCTCTCCGATGAGATCGAAAGCCTGTATTTCTTCTCTCCTGCGAACGATCTGCTGATCTATGCGCCGGACCGCGCGGACCGCCTCGAATTCTACCGTAATGCGCCCGCCGATTTCGGTTTCCAGGATTCCGAATTCAATCAGATCACCCTGCCGGCCAATAATCCCGATGCCCGTCTGCGATGCACCAGCCTGCAGAACCCCGCCTATGACGAAACCGGGCGCGCGTGGACGACCGGCTGCATGTACCCGATGCGCCGCGAGGGCCGCCATCTGGGCGCCTGGGGTGTCAGCATCCCGCTGCCCGAGATGGTCGAAGGGCTGCGCCCGCCGCCCGATGGCGCCTTCACGATCATCGTCAGCGCGGAGGGGCGCCTGATCCACCACTCGGCCATCGCGGGTATCGCGAAGGAGCGGCTGGCCGCCAATATCGATCTTGCGTCCTCGGACGATCCCCTGTTGTCGGGCCTGTGGCAGTTCGTGCGTTCCGATCCCGCAGACGGGGCCGTCCGGTGGGAGCCGATCGAGGCCCAGATCGTCATCGAGAAACTCGATGCGCCCGATTGGTATGTCCTGACCGCGATGCCGGATGCCGCGCTCAGCGAACGGGCATGGAACATCGCCAGCCGCGTGATCCTGATCGGGTCGCTGGGGGCCCTAGCCCTCGCGCTTATCATTGGCGCGCTGTTCCATTCGGTGGTCGCGCGGCGCATAATTGCTCTCGCCAGGCGGGCGGATCAGGTCTCGGCACGAGTCGAAAGCGCGGCCGTGGTCGCCGGTGGCTCCGGCGATGAAATCGAACGGCTGGAGAGCTCCTTCGCCCGGATGGAGGGGCGCATCGCGCAGGCCGAAGAGCGCGAACGCCGCTCGTTCGATATGCTGGTCGACGCGGCGGACGGCTATGCAATGGTCCTGTTCGATGCGCAGGGGGAATTGATTCGCGCGAACCGGGGCGCGCAGGAATTGCTGGGCGCGGCGGGTATCGCCGGTATCCAGCGCGCGCTTGCTGCACGCCTCGCGGGTGAGGAGGACGCCGATCACGATCTGCCGGACGAGACCGTGAGCGTCGCGAGGCGCGAGCTGCCCGATGGCACCGTCCTTTCGCTGAGCGAGGCGCTGATCCCGCTGGTCGACGATGCGCAGGAGGTTTTCGGGTACGCGTTCGTGGCCCACGATCTCACCGAAATCACCGCCAACGAGCGCAAGCTGGAAGAAAGCATGCTGTTTCTCGAACTGGCGCAAGCGAGTGCCAAGGTCGGGCATTTCGCGCTCGATCCGGTCACCATGGAGGTCACCATCTCCAGCTGGATTCGCGAGCGTTTCGGGATCGAGGAAGCACGCCTGCCGCTGGTTCGCGTAGCCGAGCATTTCTCCGAAGAGACGCGCGAGGAGACCGTGGAGCAGATTTACCAGCTGATCCTTGCGCAGGACGATTTCTCCTTCGAAGCAGAGGGCGTCGATGCGGCGGGGAAGACGGTGCCGGTGATGATCCAGGGAACCGCTGCATTCGGGCCCGAAGGTACGGATGGGCAGCCGATCGGCTTTTTCGGCATTCTTCGCGATATCGGCGAAGAACGCGAAGCCGAGCAGGCTCTCGTCCGTGCGCGCGACGAAGCGCAGGCCGAAGCGCGCGCGCGCAGCGATCTTCTCGCGGTTGTTGCCCACGAAATCCGCACGCCGATATCGGGCATGCTTGGCCTGATCGACCAGATCCGGCGGGAGGAATCGGCCGAGGAACGGCAGCGGGCGCTGCGTATGATCGAGGAATCATCGGAAGCGCTTCTCCAGACGCTCGATGCGACGCTCCAGAAACGCCGGTTAGAACGCGAAGAGGCCGAGCGTGCGGAGGCGCTGTTCCGGCCGGCAGATCTCGCTGCGCGGGTGGCCGGCCTGTTTCGCCCGCTGGCGCGACGCAAGGGTCTGGCCATCGAAGTCGACGTCAGCAGCGACGCGCAGGTGCGGGCGAGGCAGGGGCCCATCCAGCAGGTGCTGGCGAACCTCGTTTCCAACGCGCTGAAGTTCACTGCGGTAGGCAAGGTCACGATCACGATGACCGAACCGGAAGCAAAGTCGGAACCGTGGACCATCGCGGTGTCCGACACCGGGCCCGGCATTCCCGAAGACCGCCTCGGCAGGATTTTCGAACCGTTTGCCGGGTCCGCGCCCGACACGCTGGGGCGCCGGTCCGGATCGGGTCTGGGCCTGTCGATCACGCACAATCTCGTCATGGAGATGGGAGGCACGCTGACGGCGGAAAATCGGGCCGAGGGGGGCACGCGGATGGTCCTGACGCTTCCGCTCGAGCCTGTGGTCGAGGAAGAAGAGCATGCCGAGCGCGGCACGATTGCCATCGCGCTGGCGCAGGAATCGCTGGCGCTGCGGGCCGAAATCGCCGCGATCGCACAGGGGTTCAGTCCGATCCAGGACGATGCGGAACCGGACATCCTGCTCACCGACGACCCGGCCGAGGTCGCGGACTTCGACGGCACGCTCGCCGTGCTGGTCGTCGACGAGCAGACCGTGCCGCCAGAGCCGAAAGGTGGAAAGATCGTGACAGCTTCACCGACGAACGTCGTCGACAACCTGCCCGATATCCTGCGGGAAAACCTCGATGAATAGCTTAGACGATATCGAACCCGAACGGCGAGCCGAAATCCTTGCCGCCAGGCTTGAGCGGAGCGAGCGGGCGCTTCTCGATGCGGAGAAGGCGCTGGAACAGCGGATGCGCGATCTGGTGCACGCCAACGAAGAGCTTTCGAAAAGCGAAAGCGAACTGGCCGCGCGGCTCGATATCGAAAGCGCGCTCCTGCTGGGGGCACTCGCCACGGCGGGCATGGTCACGATCTACGGCGAGCGTGACCGCGGCTACACGATTTCCCAGGGGGGCGGCGCCATGCTGGGCCTGCCCGCGCATCAGGAGGCCGGTCTCGAGGACCTGATGGCCGCCCTCCATCCGCTGGACCGGCAGCGGATCACGCGCGAAGGGATGGCCTTCTTTCGCGAGAAACCGGCCGGTCAGGACCATCACTACGCCCATCGCATCGTGAGGGCCGACACGGGCGAGACGCGCTGGCTCAGCTGGTCGGTCCGGCGCGAGCGCAGCACGCCCGAAAGGCCGGGCTACGTCATGGGCACCGTCCGCGACGTCACCGAAGCGCGGGCGAACGAACGGCGCGTGCGCGCGCTCCAACTGCTGGCCGAGCGCCGGGTGAGAGAGCTGGAAGGCCTGCGCAAGGAACTGCAGGCGGCGAAGGACACGGCCGAGGGCGCGCTTGAAGACCGGGTTCGCTTCATCTCCGAAATGGCGCACGCGGTCCGCACGCCCCTCTCGGGGCTCGCGGGAGGGCTGGACCTCGTGAGCGGAAAGCTTGCCGCCGACGATTCCGATCTCAAGGTCGTCCGGGAGGCATCCGAACAGCTGGGACAGATTGCCGCGCGCCTGCTCGAGGAAGCCGACGCAAACGATCCGACCGGTCCGGATCTGGCCGGGGCCCCGGTACCGCTACCCAGCCGCTCGGATGCGATCCCCGAGTCGCCACGCGTGCTGGTCGCCGAAGATACCGAGAGCAATCGCTACGTCATCCGGCGCCTGCTCGAAGAGATGAATTGCGAGGTCGTCGCGGTCGAGAACGGCGCGGCGGCGGTGGAGGAGGTGCGCCGATCGAATTTCGACTGCATCCTGATGGATGTCATGATGCCGATCATGGACGGCGAACAGGCGACGAAGGCCATCCGTGCATTGCCGGGATCGGTCGCACGGGTTCCGATCATCGGGATCACCGCCCATAGCCTGGCGGCGGAGCGGGACCGGCTGGTCTCCTCCGGCATGACCGTCTGCCTCGCCAAACCCGTCCGTCGCGATGCGCTGGAGAACGCGGTCAAGACCGCGATCATTTCCGGTCGTGGCGGCTCCGAAGCGCACCAGGCCCGGTTCGATCACGACCTGTTCCGGCGCGGCTTCACCGATCTGCCGCCCGCGTACCGTGAGAGGATGCGCACCGCCGCGCGCAAGGACATCACGCGCTACGCGACCGAGGTGCTGACCGCCGCGCACGCGCAGGAGGACGAGCAATTGTCCAGGATGGCGCATTCCCTGACCGGGGTCGCCCTGAACGTGGGCGCGATCGGTATCGTGGAGGAACTGGCGCGCTTCAGGGAAGAGCGCGCGAAGGATCCTGCCGCATCGCCGGAGGCTTTCCGTGCAGAGGTCGCCGCTTGCCTGCTGGCAATCGACGACCTATACGACGCTCTGGTTGGCGACTTCTAATAGGCGCCCCGGCCCGTCACCACGGCGGGCACGGTGAGAGCCAGCAGTTTGATGTCGGTCAGCAGGCTGCGGCGGCGCAGGTAGGCGCGATCCATGATCGCCTGCCGGTGGAACGGGATTTCCGCGCGACCCTTCACCTGCCACACGCAGGTGATCCCCGGCTTGCCGCCCAGACGCTCCCACTGGCGACCGCGGTACTCGATCACTTCCGTGGCGAGCGCGGGACGCGGGCCGACCAGCGACATGCTCCCGCCCAGGACGTTGAACACCTGGGGCAGCTCGTCGATCGAGTACCGGCGGATCGTCTTGCCGACCCGGGTGATGCGCGGATCGTCCAGCATCTTGAAGCACGTACCCGCCCGGTCCGATTGCGCGAGCAGAGCGGCACGCCGTTCCTCGGCATCGGTGAACATCGACCGGAACTTGATCATGCTGAACACCCGGCCGTTGGCCCCGATGCGGGACTGGCGGAAGAACACCGGACCCTTGTCCTCCAGACGGATCGCGAGTGCGGTGACGAGGAAGACCGGCAGCAGCGCCATCAGCGCGAGCGTGGCAACGACGATGTCGAGCGTGCGCTTGGCCGCGTCGCTGCAGGCCTGGTCGATCCCCCTGATCCGCGCCGCTTCGCGGGCGGCATAGGCGAGGAAGGCGATGTTGCCGGCGAGGTAGCGCTTGGCCATCCGGCGCGGCTCCATCGCGAGACGCCACATCCACTCGCTCTTGCAGGCACGCACGATCTGCGGCGCGCGGGCAATGCGACCCGAGTAGTAATCGAACAGCCCGCCCACGCCGAGCACGACCGGAATGTTGAGCCGGTGGCGATTGCGCGCGATCCAGTTTTCCTGAAGCGGAACCCCGAGGCCGACGAACAGAATGCCGGCGCGCGAGGCATTGATGCGCTCGATCAGGCCGTCTTCGTCTTCCTCGCGGAAATAGCCGTCGGCAGTGCCGCGAACGGCGAGCGAGGGCCAGGTTTCGCAGACCCATGCGGCTGCGTCTTCGGCAACGCCGGGCTGGCCGCCGAGGAGGAAGATGCCGACGCCTTCCACGGCCGCGCGCTGGCAGATTTCCGGGAAGAGGTCGGTTCCATTCAGATTGGCGGGCGCGGGCGCCATGCACATCTTCGCCGCGATTTCGATGCCGATGCCGTCGGGCAGCAGAAGATCGCTCTGGGCCAGAGCATCGCGATAGCGTGCATCTTCCCGTGCGACATTCACGCAGTGGGCATTGATGAAGTTGACGGTGGTCTTGCGACCGTACTGCGCGCGATCGACGATGTAGCGTGCGACATCGCCGCGCGGAGCATTGCTGAGCTCGAGCCCGAAGAGCTCCAGCTTCTTGAAAGGACCGCCGAAGACAGCACCGAGATCGCGAAAGCGAGCCGGCCCGGCGGGGGCTTCGAAAGCGGATGCGGGGATGTATTCCATGGCTTGGCTCCTGTGAAAGATGCCGGCCAACCCGCAATCACCGTGCCAGTTTCCATATCGTATTGATTTAGAACGATAATACATGTGCAGGCGAAAGTGCCGCCCAAGCGTTCACGGTGCTTTTCGCAAATTGCGACACTGAATCGTTGCGATTTGCATCATATCGCGGCGCAGAATGCGAAACGGCGTGGGCTTCGCCGCGAATTCTCGAGAAACCCCTGGATTTTCGGGAATTGGCACAGTCCTTGAAAGGTTGCGGACCTCAGCATTTCGAGGACCACAATGTTCGCCATTCGCACCACTATTACCCGCATCGCGAGCCAGCCGCTCGTCTCGGGGCTTGTTGCCTTCGGCTCGGCCGAAGCGGCGACCCGTGTTGTGCGGCTGGCGGCCTTGCTGATCGTTGCGCGGCGCCTGTCGCCCGAGATGTTCGGTGCTGCCGCGCTCGCGCTCAGCCTGTTCGAACTGATCCGCGTGCTGGCCAATGCCGGCATCGGCCAGCGCCTGATACTGGCGACCGAGGAAGACCTGCCTGCGCTGTGCCGCACCGCGCACAGGCTGTTCTGGATCGTGTGCCTCGGCGTCGCGGCCGTGCAGCTGATGGCAGCGGCTATCCTGGCGCTGTTGTTCGACCTGCGCGAGCCTGCCGCGATGCTGGCGTGCCTGTCGCTGGTCTATGTCATCATGCCGCCGGGCCTGGTGCAGATCTTCCTGACCATGCGCGATAACCGCATGGGCGCGGTCGCACGGATCGCGGCGTCGCAGAATGTTGCCGACAGCGCGCTGACGCTGGCTCTGGCGATCGTGTGGCCGAGCGCATGGGCGATCGTGCTGCCAAAGCTGCTGGCCGCGCCGGTATGGACGCTGCTGGCCCGCCGCAGCACCCGCTGGAGCCCCGATGGGCACATCAGCCCGGCCCCCATGCGCGAATTCGCGCTGTTCGGCCCCGCCATCATGGCGACCGAAGTTCTGGGCGCAGCGCGGCTGCACGGCGACAAGCTGGTGGTCGGCGCGCTGTTCGGGACGGAGACGCTGGGCGTCTACTTCTTCGCCTTCAATGCGGGGCTGGGCATCACGCAAAGCTTCGTCGCGGCGTGCAACACGGTTGTATTCCCGCACCTGGCGCGGACGGCCCAGGCGCATGCTCGCAGCGAGTTCCGCAAGGCCTTCGGCACCGGCATCGCGATGCTGGCCCCCGTGGTCGCGGCCCAGGCGCTGCTGTCGCCGATCTACGTGCCGATCGTATTCGGCCAGACCTGGGTGCCCGCGGTTCCCTTTATCGCGCTGCTCTCGCTGGCCGCCCTGCCGCTCTACGCCGGTTCGCTGGTCGGTGCGGCGATGCGGGTGGAGGGGCGCCCGGAGCGTGAAACCATCCTGACCGCCTGGGCCTGCGCCGCCGCGCTCGCCGGATTGGCCCTCTTCTCACCCGCCGGGCTGGCTGCCGCCTGCCTTGGCTACGGCGCCGGGCTTGCCCTGGTGACCATCCCCGCAGCCGCGAGCCGCCTGATGGCCCGCACCCCGAGTGTCTTCACAAAAACCCAAGGAGCCTGAAAATGACCGATCCCCGTTTCTCCGTCGTCGTCGCTGCCTACAATGCCGAACGCACGATCGCCGAGTCGATCGACAGCGTTCTCGCGCAGAGCCATCAGGACTTCGAGATCGTCGTGGTCGACGATGGATCGAGCGACGATACGCTCAAGATCGTCCTGCAATATGCCGAGGCGCACGAGAAGATCTTCGTGGTCTCGCAGACCAACCAGGGTGTTTCGGCCGCACGCAACCGCGGCGTCTCCATCGCCCGCGGCACGCTGATCGCCTTCCTCGATGCCGACGACGTCTGGCACGCGGACAAACTGGCGCGGCACGATGCGCTGCATGCGTCGGACCCGATGGTCGAAGCGAGCTTTGCCCGCATCGCCTTCTGCCCGGACCGTACCGACGGCCCGCTGCGGCCGGGGCGGACCCGCTCCAGCGTGCCCGAAGGGTACTGCGATCTGGAAGACGTCGTGATCGAGAACGCGGTCTGCACTATGTCGAACCTGGTCATCGAACGCGATGTCTTCCTCGAACTGGGCGGTTTCAAACGGTCCATGCGCTACGTCGAGGACCAGGACCTGCTGGCCCGCGTCGTCGGCTACGGCCACCTGCTGCGCGGGATCCCCGAAACGCTGGTCGGCTATCGCATGAGCAATGACGGCCTGAGCTGCGATTTCGACGCGATGTTCGCCGCGTGGAAGGAACTGGCCGATCGCTGGTCGCACGTGATCGACGTGCGCCGGGGCGAGGCGCTCTACTGCCGCTACCTGGCGCGCCGCGCACTGCGTGCGGGCAGCACGATGGAGACGAGCCGCAACTTCGTGCGGATCGCCCTCGATAGCGACCGAAAGGCGTTTTTCTCCGGCGGCGCGCGCGGCGTGCTGACTGCCGGAGCCACCGTTGCCGGAAGCGCGATGCCAGCCCGGGCCCGAAGCGCCCTGTTTGCCTGATCACAAGATTCCAAGGAGAATAGCAATGTCTGCCCCCCGCATGTCCGTCGTGATGCCCGTTTACAATGTCGAGCCCTATATCGCCGAAGCGATCCAGTCGGTTCTCGACCAGACGTTCAAGGATTTCGAGCTCATCATCGTCGACGATGGCGGTGCGGACCGGTCGATCAGGATCGCCCGCAGCTTCGAGGATGATCGTATCAAGATCGTGTCGCAGCCCAATCGGGGCCTGGCCGGCGCGCGCAACACGGGGATCGCCCGTTCCAGCGCACCCTATGTCGCATTGCTCGATTCCGACGACCGCTGGCACCGCGACAAGCTGCTGCTGCACTACGTTCACCTCGAGGCCAATCCCGAGATCGGCGTCAGCTACTGCGGTTCGCGCCTGATCGACCAGAATGGCACCCCGCTGGCCGTCGCCCAGCGACCGAAACTGACCAATGTCACCGCACGCGATGTGCTGTGCCGCAATCCGGTCGGCAATGGCAGTGCCCCGGTGCTGCGCCGCAGCGCGCTCGACCGGGCGGCATTCCGCCATCCCGACGAGCCGCAGCGGGTCTGCTGGTTCAACGAGAGCTTCCGCCAGTCGGAGGATATCGAGCTGTGGGTCCGCCTGGTGGCCGCGCACGCGGTCCGCTTCGAAGGGATCGACCAACTGCTGACCGAATACCGGATCATCGGCGGGGCGCTTTCGGCGAATGTGGTCAAGCAGTACCTCAGCTGGACCCGCATGCTGGAAAAGGCGCGTGGATACGCCCCCGAACTGGTCGAGGAATATGGCGATACCGCCCGTGCGTACCAGATGCGCTACCTCGCCCGGCGGTCGATCCAGCTCGGCAAGGTCGATCTGGCGAGGGATCTGTTCGCCCGCGCGAAGGCCCTGTCCCCGCGCATCTTCATCGAAGAACCGGTCAAGTCCGCCGCCACCTGGGGCGCGATCGGTCTGGCACGTCTCATCGGCGCGGATCGCTTCCGCCAGCTGATGCGGCCTTATCTGAGGGCAGCAGCATGATCCGGATCGTACATTTGCTCGACGACTTCAGCATGGGCGGGGTCACCCGCGCGCTGTCGCTGTTCGATAACCCGCGCATTCGCCGCAAGGCCGTGTCGCGCAAGCTCGAGATCGGGCGCACTGTGCGCGAAGCGCCGCACCTCGATGCCGACCTGATCGTGATCCACGTGCCGCCGTGCTGGAGCCGGCTGCCCTATCTGGGGGCCTTGCGGGTCAAAAACCCGCATGCCCGGATCGTGCAGGTCGAACATTCCTATACCCGCGCATTCGAAAGCCGCCATGTGCCGAGCCGTGCGCGCTTCCGCACGCTGTTGCGCACGGCCGCGGCACTGGTGGACGAGATCGTCAGCGTTTCTCACGCACAGCGCAAGTGGCTGATCGAGGTGGGCGTCCCGCCCGAGAAGATCGCGACCATCAGTCCGTGGTGCGGGCGCTTCGAGCTGGCCAATGTGCCGCCCACGCCGAAGCCCAGTCGCGAAGGACCGCTGGAGCTGCTTGCCTATGGCCGCTTCTCGCCGGAAAAGAACTTCGCTGCGCTGGTACAGGCGATGGTGCATTTCGCGCCGCATCAGGTCAGGCTGACGCTGTTCGGCGCAGGACCGGAGCAGGAGGCGCTGGAGGCGCTGGCTGCGGACCTGCCGAACGTGTCCATCCTCCCGCCGTGCCCCGATCCCGGGCGATATCTTGCGCAGTGCCACGCGGTGATCGTGCCTTCGCACCAGGAAGCCTTCGGGCTCGTTGCGACCGAAGCCCGCATGGCCGGCCGCGCGGTTCTGGTGGCGGATGTCGACGGCCTGCCCGAGCAACTGCGCGACGGCGGTGGCCTGGTGCGGCCCATGCGCACGGTAGAGGACATTGCCTACGGCATCCGCCAGCTGGCGCAGGATGATGTCGTGGCGATGGGAACCGCCGGCCGCTACTCGGTCGCGCACCAGCACAACACCATTATCGCCGGGTGGCACGCCATCATCGGCCGCGCCGCCAGACACTGGCCTTCTTCGGGTGTCCACCCGGGAATCGAGGTAGCGAACGCAGCCTGACCTCCTCTCTCCGTCTGGTCGGGCATGCGAGGGAGTCGTCCCGTTCACCTTTTGCTGGAAGGTGGCGGGGCGGCTCCCTTCTTTTGTGCTCGGCGTCGCTGTGGGCCATACCCGGTCGGGAAGATGGAGGGCGGTTTGATCGAAGGGAAGAGACACGGCTCTGTTCCCTTCGAGCAGAGCATCGCGGACATGACAGGGGAGGGCGATAGCGATCTGCCGCTTCGTCCGGTGCTCCGGGTCGCCCTACGGCGCGGTGTTCCCCCTGACGCCGTGCGCCGTGTCCCTGGCGGTGTGCGGCAAGGCCCTTGGCAGGGGCGGCCTGCGACAGGCATATCACGCGTACCAGGTGCAGGCTGAAGGTGGCTCTCGAAGGGGCCCCGGATCGTCAGAAGCTCGATGCCGCAAGCGGTCTGCTGCCGGCGGCTGCGGCTGGGGCTGGGGCTTCTTCTTACAGGCAGCCGGTAACCTCCGGATGCCTACGCCGCTTCCAGAGGCTGGCGTTCAGTCGACCGGAGCGGTCTCGAGGTCCGGGGGCGGGGCGGCCAATGCGCGGCCGACGATGATCAGCGCGGGCCAGAACAGGTAGGCGAGGATTTCGAGGTTCTCGCCGAAGGAATACAGGATCAGGATCGTGACCATCGCCAGTGCGCAGCGGTGCAGCGCGCTCTCGCGGGCGCGCCAGAACAGCACGCCGAAGGTCGCGAACAGCGGGAGAGCGAGCGCCAGTGCGCCGGTCAGCCCCTTCACGAACAACAGGCCATACCACGAGTGATGGCTGCCGATCGGCATGTATTCGACAAGATGCGGCCCGTTCTCGACGATGCCGTGGCCGAACCAGTACGCCTCGTCCTGCCACCGGTCGACCGCGATCCGGCCCAACGCTGCGCGCACGCGGCTGGAATCGGCGCGGGCGGAGCTGAAATCCGCCATCAGCTGCTCCAGAAACGCGAGCAGGTCGGCCCCGAAGAAGCCGACGAACAGCATGACCGGGGCGGCCACCAGCCAGGTCGACCCGCGGTCGATCCGGCCCGAACCCCAGGCGAAGGGCGCGATCACGACCAGCGCGACAAGTGCGAGGCGGGATTGCGAGAGCAGCGCGACCAGCAGGAATGCTGCAATGCCGGTGACCTTCCACGCCAGCTTCTTTTCCTGCGCGCACAGGAAGATGTAGACCAGCGCGACCATCCCGGCGGCGGGCGACCACGGCGCGAAGAACTGCCAGCGCGGCGTGCCCGCGCCCGGCTCGATCGTGTAGAGGATCGTCGCGAAATATTCCGGCCCCGGCCCGCCGATCGCCTTGAGGGGGGAGACCCACAGCGTTTCCGGCAAGCCGATGAAGGGCGCGACGAGGAACAGCGGCAGCATCACCAGCGTCCACATGCCCAGGCGGCAGGCGGCCCGCGCAATCACTTCCATCCGCACATCCAGCACCGCGCCCGCCAGCGGGAAGAGCGCGATCAGCGCCCAGCCCTTGGCCCACCCGATGGTGCTCTTGATCGTCTGGCCCGTGCTCAGTTCGAAATTGAAGTGGCCGATCCACAGTATGGGAAGCATCGCCGCCATCCCTGCCAGCCATAACCAGACGGACAGCGGGATGACGGCGATGTTCTTGCGGCCCAGGTACAGTTCGCCGAAGACCAGCATCGCCAGCAGCCACCCGATCACCGGTCCGGCCACGTAGAGCCCGCCGAACAGCCACAGGATCCACGTGGCCTTGATCGAGACCGAGATCAGGCGTTCGGCAGGATTTTGCGGATGATGGGCTGGCGCAGCCATAACAGCAGGAACCCGAACAGGGTGAACAGGCTCGCCCCGAACGCGCCGGCAATGGCGAGCATGGGCGAGGGCGAAGAACGGTCACGCGGCAGCGAGGGGACTTCCAGCGTCTGGACCAGCGGGTAGGACGCAAACGGGTCCGACTTGTTGGTGTCCAGCCGTGCCAGCGCGGAGCTGAAGACGGCCTCTGCCACGCGCAGGTCGCGGGTCAGGTCGGCCAGGCGCGCGGCCTGCTCCACCTGCTGCTGCGAATTGGCGGATTCTTGCGAGATCTGGCGGCGCAGTTCGGCCAGCGCGGCCCCATGACCCGCCCGGCCCGCATCGCGTTCCGTCAGCGTGGCGAACAGCCGTTCGCGCGTGTCGGAGACGGCCAGATCGGCAAATGCGACCACGGCGGAGCGGCTGGTGCCGGCCACGCGCGCACCACGTGCGCTCAGCGCATCGCGCAGGGCCGCACGCTCGACGCCCAATTCTTCCATTGCTTCGTGGGCATCGCCCAAGGTCGCGCCGCGCTCGGTATGCTCGGCGCTCGTCTTGGCATAGCGAGACAGCAGCTCGCGAAACTCGGGATCGGCCTTCAGGCGCATCGCCATGCGTGCCTGCCCCAGCGAGATGTCCAGCGTGGAAGCCAGCCGCCCGGCGGCCGCGCCGCTTTCGGCGACCAGCACGCGCCGGTCGCGCTCGCTTTCCTTCAGGCGGTCGAGCGAGGTCACGCGACCAGCAAACTGGTCGAGCGAGACCAGCCCGGTTTCCGCCTGGAAGGCCAGCAACGCCTTTTGCGCTTCGTCCACCTTCAACTCCAGCTCGTGGATACGCTCTGCATCGGCGTCTTCGCGCCGCTGCGCTTCGTCGGTGCGCAGCGACTCGAGCGCGTCGAGGAATGCGGCTTGCAATGCTTCCATGCGGTCGCGCGCGGTCTCCGGATCGCCCGCCGCGATCTGCACTTCGATCAGGTTGGTCTGGTCGATCAGCTTGATCCCGGGTGCGGGGAAGCCGCCTTCCGCCTCACCCGCACGCTCCGCCGCATCGCGCAGCACCACGTCGGACGTCAGCAGGCGTTTGTAATTCTCGGTCGGGCTCAGCGACGGGCTCGAGAAGGCCGAGCTCGTGTTCGTGGTCGCCTGGCCGATCGACTCGAGGTTGATCGAACCGCCCACGCCGGTGCCGGGGAGGATCAGCGTCATCCGGCTATCATACCGATCGGGCGCAAAAAGGATGTAGGCGATCGTCAGACCCCAGATAACGGCCATCGGGATCGCCAGCGCCACAAAGTACCGGCGGTAACGGCCGACCGATGGCAGGCCGTCGCGTACCAGCATCCAGGCCTTGGCCAGCCAGCGCGGCGGCGTAGGCGGCGTATAGGTGGGGAGAGAGTGCTTCACAGCGCGTTGTCCAGCAGCAGGGCCGGGGTCACGGCGCTGACGCCCTGCGTGACCATGCCGATGGCTTCGGCCAGGTTGGTCCAGCGGCTGTCGTAGCAGGCGATCGCATCGCCCGGCATCAGGTAGGGATCGTACTGGTCACGGTTCGCCTCGCGCACCAGCTTCTCGATATCGCGCTCGATCACGACGCTGCGGCCGCTGATCGGATTGCGCGAAATCAGCACCGCGCGCCGGTCCGACTGCATGTAGCTGCCGCCCACGCAGTTCGCGGCGACCAGCGCCTGCAGGAAGCGCGTGCCGTAGGGCAGCGACGTGGTTTCCTGGCCGATCGCGGCGCCCGCGTTGTTGTTCGCGCTGCGGGTGAGGTTCGACATGTAGACGCGAATCCCCGGAGCGGTCAGCGGGGTCGGACGGACCAGCTTCGGATCGAAGCAGGTACGGCTGGGCACGATGATGCGGTCGCCCGTCGTGATGGGAATATCGCGGCTGGCCCATCCGTGGATCAGGCCGGACAGGTCCAGCTCCACGAAGGCACGATCGCGGATCAGGTAGATGCGCTGCACGTCGGCATCGGGGCGCACACCGCCCGCCGCGCGGATCGCGGTGGCGACGCTGCGCGACACGTTGGCGTCGCCGGTAACCTCGCCTTCCTTCAGGCCGATGCGGCTATCTGGCGTACGCTCGCCCGCCCGCACGGCGGCGGGTTCGAACACCGCGCCGCTGACCGACACCGACACGCCCGCCGCCTCGATCAGCGAGACGGACACGGCGTTGCGCAAGGGGCGCACGATGTTGGCGGAAACGAGCTTCGCGCGCAGGGCCGCGGCAAGCTGATCGGGGGAGCCGCCCCCTGCGCGGGTGGGGGGCACACCGCGCAGGGAGACGGTGCCGTCGGTATCGACGACATAGGTGCCCGAAAGACCGTCAGGATCGCCCATCACGCGAATGGCGAGGCGGTCTCCCGGAGCGAGGGGAGCATTGATGTCCGCGAATTCCTCGATCCGCGCGCGGCGGTAATTGTCCAGCTCGCGCGGGACGGTCCAGTCGCAGGTCGGCGCACCGCGGGCGACCGGGGTCGCTTCGATCCAGTCGCCGCGCGGATGCTCGCTGCCACGCTCGGTCACCTGCTGCGGCGCGTAGAGTGCGCTCTGGTAGTTGGCCGGCGCAGGCCCCGCGACGCAGCCGGCCAGCATGGTGGCGCTGACGAGGGCGGCGGTCGTCTTGCGGGTAATGGAAATGGGCACGGTCTCAGTCTCCGGTGGGAAATTATTGCCCACCACTCTTCAAGGGCCGTACCAATCCCGGATTTCCGCGGGACACAGAGTGTTTTCCAACCGAGTGCCATCGCAGTTTCGCATTCTGCGAAGCGAAATTTGCAAAATGCGGCGGGCTCTTTTGCATTTTGCAAACGAATTCCGCATATTGCAGGCGTTCCGGGCCGCAAAATGGCACATTCTGCGGCAAAATCCCGGCACGCTCCTTGCATCCTCCAGGCAGATTGGGATCACGCAAGGAGCGCGAATTGTGAAAGGTATCGTTTTTTCGGAGATGCTCGAATTTCTCGACAGGACCGGGGGGCCGCTGTTTGCCGAGCAGGTGCTCGCCGATGCGGACCTGCCCCATGGCGGTGCCTATTCGCGCGTGGCGCTCTATCCGTGGGAAGAAGCGGTGCGGATCGTCGAGGCCGCCGCACGTGCCAGCGGGACCAAGGCGGACGAGCTTTGCCAGGCCTTTGGCCGCTTCCTGTTCGAGCGGTTCACCATTCTCTACGCCGACATCGTGCAACGCTACCCCAGCGCGGAAGCCCTGCTCACCCATGTGGGCGGCCACATTCATGAGGAAGTGCGTGTGATCTATCCCGACGCGCGCCCGCCCGCCATCACGACGCGCACCGATTCCGGAGACCTGATCGTCGAATATGCATCGCACCGGCCCTTCGCCCATATCGCCCATGGCCTCGTCGCAGGCGCAATGAAGCACTTCGGCGATACGCGCAGGCTCGAATGGCTTCACGCCAGCGATGACGGATCGCGTGCGGCCTTCGTTCTGGTGCGCTCCGCCTGATGACCAAACCGTCGGTCCTGATAATCGAGGACAGCGAATCGCTTGCGCTGGGCTATGCCGCGCAGCTGGAGGAGGCGGGCTATTCGGTCAGCCTCGCCGCGTCGCTCGCCGAGGCGAAAGCCGCTTTGGCCGAAGCGCCGTTTTCGGCCGCACTGCTCGATCTGCAACTGCCCGATGGCGACGGCCTCTCGCTGCTCGAAGCGACGGACCTGAATACGCCGCCATTCGTCGTCATCACGGCCGACGGGTCGCTGTCCCGCGCGATCGCGGCGATGCGGCTGGGCGCGTTCGACTTCCTCGTGAAACCGGTCGCCGGGGCACGCCTTCTGTCTACGGTGCGCACGGCCTGCGAGCAGACGCCGGCAGACAAGGCGCCTGCCAAACCGAAGGTCTCGGCCAGCAAGGACGGCTTCCACGGCTTCATCGGGCGCTCGCCGGCGATGCGTCAGGTCTATCAGACGATCCAGCAGGTCGCGGATTCGCGCGCCGCGGTGTTCGTCACCGGTGAAAGCGGGACGGGCAAGGAAGTGACGGCCGAGGCGATCCACGCCGCCGGGCGGCGCAAGAGCAAGGCTTTCGTCGCAATCAACTGCGGGGCGATCCCTGAAAACCTGCTCGAAAGCGAGCTGTTTGGTCATGTGAAGGGGGCCTTCACCGGCGCGGTGGAGAACCGCATCGGCGCGGCGAAGGCGGCCGATGGCGGCACGCTGTTCCTCGATGAAATATGCGAGATGGAACTGAAGCTGCAGGTCAAGCTGTTGCGCTTCATCCAGACCGGGATGATCCAGCGTGTGGGATCCTCGCAGGTGGAGCCGGTCGATGTGCGGATCGTGTGTGCGACCAATCGCGATCCCTATCGCGAAGTGGCCGAAGGGCGTTTTCGCGAAGACCTTCTCTACCGCCTCAACGTTATCCCGATATCCTTGCCCCCCTTGCGCGAGCGGGGCGATGACATCCTGCTGCTGGCCGAAAAGCTGGCCGAGCGGATCGCGGGCGAAGAGGGGCTCGATCCGCCCCGTTTCGATGCCGAAAGCCGTTCCGCGCTGCTCTCGCGACCCTGGCCCGGCAATGTCCGCGAGCTTCAGAATACTCTGCGCCGCGCGATGATCACTTCGGCAAGCGGGACGATCGACCTGTCCGACCAGCTCAAGCCGCTGGTTCGGCCCGGCCAGGCTCCGCCGCCGATCGACCCTGTGGATGCGGTGCCGGGTGCGCCGAGCATGGCTCCGCGCGCATTCGAGCCCGCGCCTGCGCCTGCACTGGCGCCCGCCCCGGAACCGGGGCCGCAGCGGCTGTCGTTCGAGGGAATGACTCTCGCTCAGATCGAACGCGAGGCGATCGAGCAGGCGATCCAGCGGGCTGGCGGCAACGTCACCCGCGCCGCCAAGCTTCTGGAGGTCAATTCATCGACCATCTATCGCAAGCTGGAGAAGTGGCGCGAGGAGTGATGCGAGGCGCTGGTATCGCCTCGCGCTCAAGAGACACGGGCAGTTCGCCCGGCTTCTTTTAAAAAATGGTGCGGTCGAGAAGACTCGAACTTCCACGGCCTTGCGGCCACAACGACCTCAACGTTGCGCGTCTACCAGTTCCGCCACGACCGCACACATGCCCTGTTTTTCAAGAGGGCCGGTAACCGGGGCGCGCTGGGCGTCGCCCCGTGAGGAAGCGGCCACCTAGCAGGGGTGCAGACACCCTGCAAGCACCTTTGCAGAGCCTTTTTTCCGCACGCCTTGCGGCTCAGGACGGGCTCCACCCGATCTCCGCGAAACGCGCGGATTTCGGCAGGTCGGTGATCGCTTCATTGATGCTCAGCGTCTCGCCCGGGCGGAGGCGGCCCTGCCGCGGCAGGATTTCCCAGTTGTAGACGCGGCGATTGCGCGAATCGTAGAGCACGATCAGCACCGGCGGCACCGCCTTGGTTTCGCGCCCGACATTCTTGATCTGGCCCGCGACGCCGAAATACTCGCTGCCATCGGGCAGGGTCCTCCGGTCCTGCTGGTCCGCCGGGAATTCCAGCACCAGATCGGGCTCGTTCATGGCGAAGGTCGGGCGGCTGACCGGCACCCAGTCGGGCAGCCCGGCATAGCTGACCGCCGCAATCGTTCCGATCGCGATCACCGCGAACAGGCTGGCCGCCATGCCCCACATCTTGAGCGGATTGCGCCGCGGGCGGAAGGGCGGCTCGGCCGAGAATTGCGAGCGGTCGTCGACCGAAGGCTTCTCGGGCCGGTCTTCGCCGCCGATCGGGGGAACGTCGTGCCAGGGCTGGCGCTCGGCCTGCGGGGGTGAAGGCTCGGCCTCGACCAATCCTTCCTTCTCCAGCGTTTCGAGATCCAGCTCGGTCCCTTCCTGGAACCAGCTATGGCGGCAGCGTGCACAGCGCACCGTGCGGCCGTCCGCACCAATGGCGCTGTCGGGCACGGCATAACGCGTGTCACAGGCTGGGCATGTAAGGATCATGGTGTTCGATCCATTACGCCCGCCAAGCATTGGTAGGCAAGCGCCCCGTCGGTGGACGGGACGGTTTAGCGCCTTTTTTCCACACGCAATGCCGCCTATATCCCCGCGCGTTAACCACGGGACGGGTCGGCGAGAAATGATGGCGATAGCAGGAACTGACGATGTCGGGGGGTGACGGGGAAGTCGCCTTTTTCGACAATGTCGGCCTGCGTTACGGCGCCGGCAAGGAAGTGCTGACCGACGTCAGCTTTTCGCTCTGGCCGGGCAGCTTCTATTTCCTGACCGGTGCCAGCGGCGCGGGCAAGACCAGCCTGCTGAAGCTGCTCTATCTCGCGCAGCGCCCCTCGCGCGGGGTCATCCGCATGTTCGGCAGCGACGTGATCACCCTGCCACGTTCGCGCCTGCCCGGCTTCCGCCGCCGGCTGGGCGTTGTGTTCCAGGATTTCCGCCTCGTCGAACATCTCTCCGCGTTCGACAATGTCGCCCTGCCGCTGCGGATTGCCGGGGTGGACGAGCGAGAGCTGGTGCAGCCGGTGTCCGACATGCTCGAATGGGTCGGCCTCGCGCACCGCGCCGAGGCGCGGCCCGAGACGCTTTCGGGCGGGGAGAAGCAGCGCGTGGCCATCGCGCGGGCGGTGATCGGGCGGCCCGACATGCTGCTGGCGGACGAGCCGACCGGCAATGTCGATCCGGACATGGCGCTGAAGCTGATGCGGCTGTTCGAATCGCTCAACCGCCTCGGCACGACGGTGATCGTGGCGACGCACGATGTGCACCTGCTCCAGAACGTGCGCAGTTCGATGATCATGCGGCTCGACAAGGGGCGGCTGGCCGATCCAACCGGCGCGCTGCGCTATCCGCCGCGCAAGCCCTCCGGCTCGGGGGATGCGCGATGAGCGGAGACCGCACGTGAGCCAGCAGCCCCCGCTCACCGATGCCGTCCGCGGCGGCCATGCGTCTTTCGACGGCGACAAGGCGCGCGCGCTCATCCCGCAGGCGCGGCTGGCGGGGCCGATGCCGTGGGTGCTGGCGATCATGGTCGCGCTGACGGTGCTGGCTGCGGGAGCGGGTCTCGCTCTCGGCAATATCGTGGGCGATGCCCGCTCCGAACTGTCCGGAGGAGCGACGGTCCAGATCCTCGACGCGGATCCGAATACGCGGGCGGAACAGGCCGCGGCGGCGCAGGACGCGCTGGCGGCGATGGATATCGTCGCGCAGAGCCGGGTGATCCCGCAGGAAGAGCTCGATGCATTGATCGAGCCGTGGCTGGGAGGATCGGGCGATGCGGAAACCGTGCCCGTGCCCGCGCTGATCGACGTCCGGCTCGCGGGCCGGGCGGATCAAGACGCGCTGTCCGCATTGCGCGACCGGATTGCGGATATCGCCCCGGACGCGCGGGTGGACGCGCAGTCCTCGTGGCTGAAGCCGGTGTTCGACGCGCTGTCTTCGCTGCAATATCTCGCGCTGGCGCTGGTCCTGCTGCTCGCGGTGACCAGCGCGGCGGCGGTGTTCCTCGCCGCGCGCAGTGCACTGGGCAACAATTCCGAGACGATCGCGATCGTCCACCTGCTGGGCGGAACCGACGGACAGATCGCGCTGCTGTTCCAGCGCGCCATCCTGTACGATTCGATCCTCGGCGGGATCGTCGGCCTAATCCTCGGCGTCGCTGCCGTCCTCGGCCTCGGCTACCAGTTCGCCGCGCTGGGCAGCGGGATGGTGAACAGTGCCGGGCTCGACTGGGTGGACTGGATACTGATCGCGTTGATCCCTATTTTCGGGGTCATCCTCGCGGTCGCGACCGCGCGCTTCACGGTGTTGTCGGCAGTAAGGAAGATGCTTTGATCTGGCGTATCGGACTTGGGGCCCTGCTCGTCTGGGTGCTCGGTTTCATCTGGTTTGCCGGGTGGCTACCCGAGCCTGCGCCGATGGAGCGGACCGATGCGGTAATCGTGCCGACCGGTGGGCCGGGGCGCATCCCGCGCGGCCTCGAGGTCGTGCAGACCGACAGTGCGGACACGCTGCTGGTCACCGGGGTCGATCCCGAGGTGAAGCCGGGCGAATTCGCCGCCGAGTTCGAAGTGCCCGACGATGTGATGGAATGCTGCGTCACGCTGGGCTTTGCCGCCACGGACACCCGCGGCAACGCGCAAGAAACCCGCGCATGGGCGGAAGAGAACGGCATCAAGAGCCTGCGCCTCGTCACCAGCGACTGGCACATGCGCCGTGCCTCGGTCGAATTGCGGCGCGAACTGCCGGACGACGTGCGCCTCATCAAGGATGCGGTGCGCAGCGAGCCGAGCCTGTGGATGCTGTTCGTCGAATATCACAAGTGGCTGGTGAGCCGCACCGTCGGGCCGCTGTTTGCCTGACATGAGCGTGCTGCGCAGCCTCCTGTTCTACGCGGTCTTCTACACCGGCACGGTTCTGCTCCTGTTGCTGGTGCCGTTTCTGCGTGCGCGTGGTGCACGGCGACTGGCGAGCGCATGGAGCGCGCTGCACCGCTGGTGCGTGCGGCACCTGCTGCGCATCCGCGTGATCGGGGAGGGGGCCCCGATCGATGGGCCCGCGCTCTATGCCATGCGGCACGAGAGCTTTTTCGAGGCGATCGACGCCCCGTGCATGTTCGGCTCGCCGGTGATCTTCGCCAAGCAGGAACTGTTCGAGATACCGGTATGGGGCCGGGCCGCTGCGACCTACGGCCTTATCCCCGTTGCGCGGGCGGACGGTGCCAAGGCGCTGCGCGCGCTGATGCGCGCGGCGAAGGCCGCGAAGGCCGAAGCGCGACCGTTCGTGATCTTCCCCGAAGGTACCCGCACGCCGCACGGGCAGAGCGGGCCTTTGGCGTCGGGCTTTGCAGGTCTCTACAAGCTCCTCGACCTGCCGGTGGTGCCGGTCGCGGCGAACAGCGGGCCGCATTATCGCGATTTCGTGAAGCGCCCCGGCCAGATCACCTATCGTTTCGGCGAGCCGATCCCGCCGGGGCTCGACCGCAAGACGGTGGAGGCGCGCGTGAAGGAAGGAATCAACGCGCTGAACGGATAAGGGCGGCTCGTCCGTCGGCGCCCGTCCGATAGCCTATCCCAGCGCAGCTTCGATGGCATCGCCCACGCGGGCCATGTCATCTTCACAGCCGATGGTAATGCGCAGCGCTTCGCCAAGGCCCTGTCCGGGCAGGTGGCGCACGGCATAGCCCGCATCGGCGATGGCATCGCGAACCTTTTCCGCCGTCGGCTGGTCGGGAAAGCGCACCAGCACGAAGTTGGCCTCGCTCGGCACGGCCGAGACCCCGTGATTTCCAAGCGCATCGAGCCGCGCGACGAAAGCGGCACGCAACCGCGTGTTTTCTTCGCGCGAATGCCGCACGAAATCCCGGTCGCCAAGGGCTGCGAGCGCGCCTGCCTGCGCCGCGCCGGTCACGTTGAACGGTCCGCGAATGCGGTTGAGCGCATCGACCAGATGCGGTGCGCCGGTCGCCCAGCCGACCCGCGCCGAAGCGAGGCCGTAGATCTTGGAAAAGGTGCGCGTGACAAGCACGTTGTCCGCTTTGCCCGCCAGCGCGAGGCCCGGTGCGCCTTCGTCATCGAGATATTCGGCATAGGCCTGGTCGAGCACCAGCAGGACGTCGTCCGGCAGCCCATCGTGCAGGCGCAGGATTTCGGAGTGGGGCAGGTAGGTGCCGGTCGGATTGTTCGGATTGGCGACGAAGACGATGCGCGTTGCAGGCGTAACCGCCGCCAGCAGTGCATCGACATCCGTGCCGAAGTCCTTCGCTGGCGTCTCGACCGGCGTCGCACCCACGCGCCGCGCGGCGATCGGGTATACCGAGAAGGAATATTGCGGCATCAGCACCTCGTCGCCCGCACCGGCAAAGGCCTGTGCGGCGAGGTTGAGCAGCTCGTCCGATCCGGTGCCGCACACGATCAGCGCCGGGTCGATCCCGTGCAGGTCGCCCAGTGCGGTACGCAGCGCGATACTGTCAGGATCGGGATACCGCGCCGCCTCGCGGCTCTGCATCATCGCCGCCAGCGCCGCTTCGCTGCACCCCAAGGGGTTCTCGTTGGCGGAAAGCTTGGTCAGCGGGCGCCCGTCCGCCGCCTTCGCCACGCCGGGCACATAGGGTGCGATGTCGAGGATGTAGGGCTTGGGCTGGGGAACCGGCGAATTCATAGAGGCGCAACCATAAGAAGAGCGGTGCTGCGACAGGCTCAGCACGGGCGGATGTGAGAAGAATTTCCCCTAACCGCTAGCCCTGAGCTTGTCGAAGGGCTGTTTTTCCTCTTTCAGCGCAAGTGACCATGATTACGCCGCAGCATTCTCTTACCCTGCCCGAACCCCTGCCGCTGGATAGCGGGGCAACGCTGTCGCCGGTCACCATCGCCTACCAGCAATATGGCGAGCTTTCGCCAGCGCGCGACAACGTCGTGCTGATCTTCCACGCACTGACCGGCGACCAGTACGTGGCCAGTCCGCATCCCGCGACGGGCAAGCCCGGCTGGTGGGATCGCATGGTCGGCCGCGGAAAGCCGATCGACACGGATCGGTTCTGCGTCATCTGCGCAAATGTAATCGGCGGCTGCATGGGATCGACCGGCCCGGCGAGTGAAGGCCCGGATGGCAAGCCCTACGCCCTGAATTTCCCGGTGGTGACGATCCGCGACATGGTCCGCGCCATCGGTCGCCTGCTCGATGCGCTGGAGATCGACCGGGTGCATGCGCTTGTCGGCGGGTCGATGGGCGGGATGCAGGCGCTGGCCTTCGCATCGCAGTTCCCGACCCGCGCGGACCGGGTGCTGGTGCTGGCGAGCGCGGCGCGCCAGTCCGCCCAGAACATCGCCTTCCACGAAGTCGGGCGGCAGGCGATCATGGCGGACGCGAACTGGAACGGCGGCGAGTATCACGATGGCCCGCACCCCGACGCAGGGCTGGCAGTCGCGCGGATGGCGGCGCACATCACCTATCTTTCAGAAGCAGGCCTGACCGAGAAGTTCGGGCGACGGCTGCAACAGCGCCCCGATGGTAGCGATGGCGCGAAGTCCTTCGGGTTCGAGGCAGATTTCGAGGTCGAATCCTACCTGCGCTATCAGGGCAGCGGGTTCACCCGGCGGTTCGATGCCAATTCCTACCTCTATATCACCCGCGCGATGGACTATTTCGACCTCGCAGAAGAGCATGGCGGGCGGCTGGCCGACGCCTTCGCGAACGCCACCGCGCGCTTCTGCGTGGTCAGCTTCGATACCGACTGGCTCTACCCGACAGAGGAGGGCCGGCACATCGTGCGCGCGCTCAACGCCGCAGGCGCGCCGGTCAGCTTCGTCGAGCTGTCATCGCCATACGGCCACGATGGCTTCCTGCTGGAAACGCCAGGGCTGGACGAGGTTGTGCAGGGGTTCGTATCGTGAGCGATCTTCCCGACGGCTACGAATTGCGCAACGGGGCCGATGCCCGCGCCGCGCACGCCTTTTTGACCCACAGCTACTGGTCGCCCGGCATCCCGTTCGAGACGGTCGAGAAGGCGCTGGCCAACAGCGTGTGCGTCAGCGTGCTGTATGGCGGCGCGCAGGTCGGTATGGCGCGGGTCATCACCGACCGGACCACCTTCGCCTATCTCGCGGACGTTTATGTGCTCGACGGGCATGGCGGGAAGGGCTTGGCAAAGGCCATGGTCGGCCATCTGCAAGGCCACGCCGAGTTGCAGGGCCTGCGCCGCTGGATGCTGGCGACCCGCGATGCGCACGGATTGTATGAAAGTCTCGGTTGGGAGTCGCTGCCGGACCCGAACATCTTCATGCAGCGCCATTTCCCGGACATCTACGCATGAGCAAACTTCCCGATCTGCGCCCCGACCTGGCCGCCATTGCCGGGATCATTCCCGATGGATCGCGGGTGCTCGATATCGGCTGCGGTGAGGGGACGCTGCTTGCCGCGCTGGCGGAGCACAAGGGTGTCGATGCGCGCGGGCTGGAGATCGATCCCGAACGCGTGGCCACCTGCGTGGCACGGGGGCTTTCGGTGGTGCAGGGCGATGCCGAGGCGGATCTGGTGCATTACCCCGACGATGCGTTCGACTACGCGATCCTCGGCCAGACGATCCAGATGGTCGACCGGCCTGCCGAGGTGATTGACGAATTGCTGCGGGTGGGCGCTGCCGCCTTCATCAGCTTCCCCAACTTCGCGCACTGGCGAATGCGGGTTGCGCTGGGGCTGGGAGGGCGCATGCCGGTGACACCCGCGCTGCCCGAAAGCTGGCACGCGACCGGCAATATCCGCAACCTGACCGTGGTCGATTTCAAGGAACTGGTGGGCGATCGCGGCGCACGGATTGCGCGCAGCTGGTACTTCGCCAAGGGCCGCGAGATCGGCGAATTCGGCGCGAACCTGCGCGCCGAATTCGCCCTGTTCCTGGTGGAGCGGGGTTAGGCCCGCTTCTCCCCTCCCCGTGGGGAGGGGCCGGGGGTGGGGGTTCGGCACTGGTGGTTTATTCCGCCAAACCATGAACGTCGTACCCCCACCACCCGACCTTCCGCTGAAGGGGGAGGAGCCAGGCCGGTTCAGCCCGGGCGATACATCGCGCAGATCTTGTTGCCTGCCGGATCGCGCAGATAGGCGAGATACAGCTTCATGCCTGCGCCTTCACGGATGCCCGGGGGGTCTTCGATCGCGGTGCCGCCATGGGCGAGGCCTGCCTCATGCCATGCATTGGCCTGTTCCTCGCTTGTCGCGGCGAAACCGATGGTCGAGCCATTGCCGCAGCTCGCAGGCTGGCCGTCGATCGGCTTGGTGAGCATGAAGATCCCGCCGTTGTGGATGTACATCACCCGGCCCTTGGGATCGACCGAGCCTTCGCGCCCGCCGAGCGCCTTGAAGCACGCATCGTAGAAGGCCTTGGAGGCGTCGATATCGTCGGCGCCGAGCATCACGTGGCTGAACATTCATCTCTCCTTTGTGGGTCGTGTTTTGCAACCTGTTCCTAGCATCGCGAGCGCGGCGCACAATCGCCAAGCCATCAATGCCCTTGCCAGCGGCGACATGCTGCGACAGTCTTCCAACCCGATGGCGCGTTTTCCCTTCTCCGCAATCGTCGGTCAGGACGAGATGAAGCAGGCGCTCCTGATCGCAGCGGTCGATCCGGCCATCGGCGGGGTCATGGTGTTCGGCGATCGGGGGACGGGCAAGTCGACCGCCGCGCGCGCTCTGGCGAACCTCCTGCCACCGATTTCGGCGGTGAAGGACTGCCCCTATGGCTGCTCGAAGGACGATCAGGCGCGCTATCCCCATGTCTGCGGCACCGGCCCGCTGCGCAAACGCCCCGTGCCCTTCGTCGACCTGCCGCTGGGTGCGACCGAGGACCGGGTGCTGGGTGCGCTCGACCTCGAACGTGCGCTGCGCTCCGGCGAAAAGGCGTTTGAGCCGGGGCTGCTAGCCAAGGCGCATCGCGGCTTTCTCTATATCGACGAGATCAACCTGCTGGAGGATCACCTCGTCGATCTGCTGCTGGATGTGGCCGCCTCGGGCGAGAACGTGGTTGAGCGCGAAGGGCTCTCCGTGCGCCACCCCGCGAAGTTCGTGCTGATCGGCAGCGGCAATCCCGAAGAGGGCGAGCTGCGCCCGCAGTTGCTCGACCGGTTCGGCCTCTCGGTCGAGGTGCGCACGCCCCAGGACATCGAGACGCGGGTAGAGATCATGCGCCGCTGCGCGCGGCAGGAGAGCGACCCCGAAGCCTTCGTCGCCGAATGGGCGGAGGAAGAGGACGAAGTGCTCCACCGTATCGACCGGGGACGCAAGCGGCTGGCCAAGGTGGCGGTGCCCGATGCGATGCTGACCCGCGCGGCAGAGCTGTGCATGGCTGTCGGCGCGGATGGCCTGCGCGGTGAGCTGACCGTGATGCGTGCCGCGCGGGCGCTGGCCGCACTGCAAGGGGCGAAAAAGCTGGGCGAGGGCCATCTGGTCGCGGTCGCCCCCTCGGCCCTGCGGCACCGTCTGCGCCGCGATGTGCTGGACGAGACGGGCTCCGCAGCGCGGATCGAACGCGCGATCGCCGAGATTTTCTGATGGCGCACCGGCCGATGCCTGCCGGTCCCGAAAACGACGCGCTGCTGGCGCTTTCGCTCTTCCTCGCCGCGCCGGACCTGCTGGGCGGCGTGTGCCTGCGGGGGGCGGGGCCGGCGCGCGATGCACTGCTCGACAGGCTGGCCGAGGCCATGCCGCTGCGCCGGATGCCCGCGCATGTCGACGACGAGCGCCTGCTGGGCGGGGTCGATCTCGCCGCCAGTCTCGCCAGCGGACGCACGGTGCGCGCGCGCGGCCTGCTGGAAGAGGTGACGGGTGGTGCGCTGGTGGTCCCGCTGGCCGAGCGGCTGGATGCGGCGACCGCCGGGCGGCTGGCGCAGGCTCTGGACGGCGATGCGCGGTTCGGGCTGGTGCTGCTCGACGACGGGGTGGCTGAGGAGTTGCCGCCGATCGCCTTGCTGGAGCGGGTGGCCTTTCATTGCGACCTGACCCTCGCCGCCATGCCCAACGGGCCGGTGCGGCGCGCAGAGGCGGGGCCTGTCGCGCCGCTCGATCGCGACGCGCTCCACGCGCTTGCCGCTACCGCCACCGCGCTGGGGGTGCACTCGATCCGCGCGCTGAACTTCGCAGCCCACGCCGCGCGGGCGCATGCGGCGCTCGAAGGGCGGGCGTCTGCCGGGGAAGAGGACATCGCCGCCGCAGCGCGGCTGGTGCTGGCCCCGCGCGCGACACAGCGGCCCGAGATGCCCGAGCAGCCGGACGATGCCCCTGCGCCACCGCCAGAGCCATCCGAAGCGGGCGAGCGGGACGATGCCTCAGACCCGGGCGAGACCCCGCTCGACGATGTCGTTCTGGAAGCTGCACTCGCTGCGATCCCGCCCGATCTGCTGGTACGCCTGGCCGAAGGGCGCACGCGCCGCAGCTCCGGCAGCGGCGGTGGCAGGAAGCGCGTTTCGGGCCAGCGCGGCAAACCGCTGGGCGCGCGCCCCGGCATGCCGCGCGGCGGAGCGCGGCTCGCGCTGGTGGATACGCTGCGCGCGGCGGTTCCGTGGCAGGCGATCCGGCGCGAGAAGGGCGGGGCGGCAAGCGACAGCCTTATCATCCGCAAGGCCGATATTCGCGTGCGCCGCTATGAAGAGCGCAGCGGACGCGTCACCATCTTCTGCGTCGATGCATCAGGCTCGGCGGCGGCGGCGCGGCTGGCCGAGGCCAAGGGCGCGGTCGAGCTGATGCTGGCGCAGGCCTATGTCACCCGCAGCGAGGTCGCGCTGGTCGCCTTCAGGGGAGAGGATGCGGAACTGCTGCTGCCGCCCACCCGCTCGCTCACCCGTGCGCGCAGGGCGCTCAACGCGATGCCCGGCGGGGGCGGCACGCCGCTGGCGCTGGGGCTGAAGGCGGGGCACGAAGTGGCCGAAATGGTCGAGGCACGCGGGCGCACCGCGCACCTCGTCATACTGACCGACGGGCGTGCCAATATGGACGCGCAGGGCAGGGGCGGTCGCGCACAGGCACGCGAGGACGCACTTGCCGCAGCCAGGGCGATTGCCACCCGCACGCTCGATGCGCTGGTGGTCGATATTTCCGCCCGCACCGCGCCCGAGGCGGCCGAACTGGCAAAGGCGATGCACGCGCGCTTCCTCGCCCTGCCGATGGCCGATGCGGCGAAGCTTCACGCGGCGGTGAAGGCCACGCAGCCCAAGACGGTCGCCGCATGAGCCAGCCGCTGGACTGGGAGCGTGAAGGGCGCATCTGGCCCAACCGCGAGGCGAGCCGCTTCATCGAGAGTGGCGGCCTGCGCTGGCACGTGCAGGTGATGGGGCCCGAACCGGGGACCGCGCCGGTCCTGCTGTTGCTCCACGGCACCGGAGCTTCGTGCCATTCGTGGCGCGGCATCATGCCCGAGCTGGCCGATCGGTTCACTCTGGTCGCCCCGGACCTGCCCGGACATGCCTTCACCGGCGGCGCGCGCGATGCCCAGATGACCCTGCCGGGCATGGCCGATGCGGTGCAGGGGCTGCTCGGGACGATGGGCCTGTTCCCTCACGCGATCATCGGCCATTCGGCGGGCGCGGCCATCGCGCTGACGCTGGCACAGAAGGCCTATCCCGATGTCGCGGTGATCGGCCTCAATCCCGCCGTGACGCCGTTTCCCTGGCCGGCGACGCAGGTGTTTCCGGCAATGGCGCGGTTGCTGGCTCTCAATCCGCTGGTGCCCAGGCTCTTTTCGGGCATCACGCGCCTTGCCGGCGATACGCAGGGGTTTCTCCAGCGCTCGACCGGCTCGCGCATCGATGCGCGGGGGGCACGATGCTATGCCGCGCTGCTCGGCAACAGCCGTCACGCGCGTGGCGGGCTTGCGATGATGGCCAACTGGGATCTGGAGCCGCTCGAGCGGCTGCTGCCGACGGTCTCAAATCGCGTGCTGCTGATCCATGCGCGCGGCGACAATGCGGTGCCGCTGAAAGGGGTGGAACACGCCTCGCGCGCGCTGCCCGATGCAACCCTGGAAGTGCTGCCCGGCCTCGGCCACCTGGCGCACGAGGAAGCGCCCGACCGGGTCGCTGCGCTGATCGCCGATTTCCTCGATGTACGCCCGCGCGCGGACTGATCGGCGGCAGGGCATGGGCAGCTTTGCAGACCATTTCGGATGGATCGAGATCGTCTTCACCGCCGCCGTCGCGCTGGGCTTCGGCGGCTGGCAGTACTGGTCGGTTAGCCGCGAGATCAGGCGCGACAGAGAGCTGCGCGACAGGGAACAGCGCGACGGGGCAAAGCGCGAGGGCGAGTCAGCCCGCAACCCTCGGCATCCGGTAGGGAAGCATGAACTGGACGATCGGTGAGGAAAAGCGCCTCATGTCCAGGCTCTCCTGCACTGCCACCACCTGCTCTCCGCAGAGCCGCGACGAGAGTGTCGAGCGCGCGTAGAAGGGCGAATCCTCCCATGTCTTGATGACGCTGGCATGCCCCCGGTCGCCGCGCGTCCTGCGCTCCATCTGCCACGCAGTGTTCGGCAGCGGCGCTGTCAGCGGCAATTCGGCCTGTTGTGGGAGGCCATAGGCGTCGAAGCGGATGGCGCTGGCGAAGCGGGATCCGTCGGACCGCTTGCCCTCGTAGCACACCATCGCCCCCTCCTTCATGTGCGCGCGCGACCAGTGCCACACGTCGAAGCCTTCTTCGAGCGACTCGGCACCGAAGTTGGAATCGAGATAAGCGCGGCCGGTCCACCGTACTTCGGGTTCATGCATCTCGACCTCGATCCGCGCGCGCGGAGCGAGGCAATGCCAGTGGTGCTTTTCCGCCGGATCGAGCGCGAAGGAAACCGGATTGAGCGCTTCGGGGATCACCCTGACCCTTCCGCGCACCGGGCGCTGCCATGGGATGCCCAGGCGCTTGTCCTGCTCGACAATGTCGATCTCCAGCGCCTGGCCCGTCCAGCGCACACTGCTGGGGCCGAGGGAGAGAATATCGCGACCCTGCTCCACATCGCCGCGCCCCCGCTCGGTCATCGCCCAGCGCGCCTTCGGCCCGTAGAGCGCGACGTTGAGCGCAGCATGGTCGAGCGGATCGCCGCGCCCGCTCGCCTTGTAATAAGGGGAGAAGACGCTGCCGAGAAAGACGATGATCGTCAGACCGTGCTGGGCGTCTTCGCTGATCGCGTCGACGTACCACCAGCCGTAGCCGCCCGGTGGTATCTCCGCATCGAAGCGAGGTGTGCCATCGCTTCGCGCGCCGCGATCTGCCCGGACAAGGCAGCCATCGGCACGCCCGCGCCGGGATGGGTGCTCCCCCCGGCGCAATAGAGCCCAGGGATCCGCGTGCCCGCACCCTGCCGCAGGAAGGACGCCGCCCATCCGTGCGAGGCCCGTCCATAAAGGGCCCCACCCGTCGAGGGGAACAGCGCCTCGAAATCCGCCGGGGTGACGAGTTTGTGCGGGAACTGCGGTTCCAGCTCCAGCCCGCATCGTGCGAGGCTGCGCGTCATGGCCTGCGTGCATTGATCAAGCTCCTCTTGGGTATAGGCATGGCGATCGCCATTGGCGGGTGCGTTCACGATCACCTGAAAGCGTTCGCGGCCCGGCTGCGGCGGCGCGTCGGTCGTGCACGCGGCGCGGTCCTGGGCGCACAGGTAGACGCTCGGGTCGGCGATCTGCCTGCCGCGCGCCAGCTGGTCGAACTCGGCGCGATAGTCGGGCGAGAAGAACACGTTGTGGCGCGACAGCGGGAAGCCGCCTGTCTCTGCATGCGCGAGCCAGACGAGTGCAGACAGCGAGCGGCGGCCTTGCGGTGTGCCGCCTACAGCGCCGCGCACCTTTTTGCCGAAGCATCCGGACGCGATCGCGGCGGGGTCGGCATTGCACACGATGGCATCGGCAGGCAGGCGATCGCCGTCGTCGAGCAGGACGGCGGAGGCTCCGCGCGATCCGGCCTCGATCCGGGCGACCGTCTGACCGAAGCGGAAACATGCGCCATTGCGTTCGGCCAGCGCGCGCAGCGCGTCGGCCAGCGCGCTCATCCCGCCCTCGATCAGCCACACGCCCTTGGCCTCGACATGCGCGATCAGCATCAGCGTGGCGGGCGCGGCGAAGGGGGAGGATCCGCAATAGGTCGTGTAGCGCGCGAACAGCTGGCGCAGGCGTGGGTCCGCAAAATGCTCGCCCAGCACCTTCCACAGGCTCTCGTAGGGGCGGATCGCGGCGAGATCGCCGACGCGCGTCAGGCCGATCCGGCGCATCAGCGGCAGCGGCCAGAAGACCTTGCCCTGCCGCAGAAGGCTTTCATCGAGGATATTGTAGATACGCCGCGCCTCGGTGCGGAAGGCGCGGTAACCGCGTGCCGCGTCCGCGCCGGCGAAGACGCCGATCGCGTCCTCGCTGCGCTGCGGATCCGCAAACAGGTCGAGCCGTTCGTCCGGCGACCAGGCATGGCGCGCGATGATCTGCGCGGGCCGGATGTCGAGCGCGGATCTGAGGTCGCCACCGCAGCTGCGGAAGATGTCCTCGAACACCTCGATCAGGGTGAAAACCGTCGGGCCTGCGTCGATCGCCGCGCCATCGACCGCGAGCTGACGTGCCTTGCCGCCGACATTCGGCTCCTTCTCGATCACGGTGACGTCGCAGCCGCGCGCGGCGAGAAGCGCGGCGCTGACGAGCCCGCCAATACCCGCTCCTATGACGACGGCCCTGTCTGCCACCGTGGCCTTCACCTCGCGCTCTCCCGCAAACCGATTGCTATTTACATATCAGACGTCCAATCAAATGGACATATGCGGCAAGGTCAAGCGCAATCGACGGCAGGTATGGCGAAGATCCCCGGAGGCCTCCGGGTTCGCCTGCTCGGCTGGCGAAACCGGATTATCGGCAGTGGCGCGTTCCAGCGGCATGCTGCGGCCAACCCTCTCCTGCGTCCGATTGCACGGCGCCGTGCAGGGGCTTTGTTCGACCTTGTGGCGGGGTTCGCCTATTCTCAGGTGCTGTTAGCTGCGGTTGAGAGCGGTTGTGTGCAGCGCTTGGGAGAGGGGCCTGCGTCGAGCGCCGAGCTGGCGGATATTGCGGGATTGTCGCACGCGGCGATCGGCCGGTTGATGCGCGCCGCTGCCGCGATCGGGATTGCGCAGGAGGTCGGCCAGAAGGGTGAGGGTGCCTGGTGGATGCTGGGCCGCCATGGCGCGGCGCTCCACGGCAACGAGGGCGCTCTTGCGATGATCCGGCATCACCGGCTGCTCTATGCCGATCTCGCCGATCCGCTAGCGCTCCTGCGGCAGGATCGTGCAGAGCCGACTGCGCTGTCGCGTTTCTGGTCCTACGCAGGGAGTGGGGACCTGGCTGGCCCGGCAGAAGCCCAGGCCTATTCCGAGTTGATGTCCGCCTCGCAGGCGGCGGTTTCGCAGGAGGTGCTGGCTGCCTACGACTTCTCGCGCCATGCCGCGCTGCTCGATGTCGGCGGCGGGCATGGTGCATTCCTCAAGGCGGTCGGTGCAGCGCATCCCGGGCTACGGCTCGGCCTGTTCGATCTGCCCAACGTCGTCGCGCGACTCGATAGCGGCGCCATCGCGCCGCATCCCGGCAGCTTCCTCACCGACAGGCTGCCTCACGGGTACGACTGCATCTCGCTGGTCCGCATCCTGCACGATCACGACGATGCAGCTGCGATGGAAATCCTCGCCAATATCCACGCCGCGCTGCCTGTCGGCGGAACCCTTGTCATCGCCGAGCCGATGGCGGGCGTGCGTGGCGCCGAGTCGATGGGGGACGGCTATTTCGGCCTCTACCTTTGGGCGATGGGCCAAGGCCGCCCGCGAGCCGCGCAGGAAATTCGCGCCATGCTGCGGGCTGCCGGGTTCGGCCGCAGCCGCGTGCTTCCCGCGCGTCAGCCAATCATCGCCTCGGTGATCGTCGCGCAGGCGTGACAGATAGGTTGTCAGTTAGAATTGACACTATTCAATGTAAGGCGTAGCCAACATCCAGACCGTCGCTTCGTTTTGATGCGGCAGGTCGCGACAAAAGAGAGGGAGCGACGCAATGGAAGCTGTGGCCGTCACACTCGAAGGGCCTGGGCGCTTGGCGCTCAAGCGACTCGGGCTGCGGGCGGTCGAGGCAGCCGATGTCGTCGTTTCGGTCCACTGGAGCGGTGTCAGCTCGGGCACCGAGAAGCTGTTGTGGAGCGGTGAGATGCCGCCCTTCCCGGGCATGGGATATCCGCTCGTGCCCGGATACGAGTCGGTCGGCCGCATCGTCGATGCCGGGCCAGAGGCGCGGGAGCGGATTGGCGAGTGGGTCTTCGTCCCTGGTGCGAACTGCTATACCGACGCGCGTGGCCTGTTTGGCGGGACGGCGCAAACCCTGATCGTGCCGTCTGCCCGGGCGCTTCTCATTCCTGAGTCGCTGGCCGAGAACGGAGTGCTCTTCGCGCTCGCCGCGACCGCGCGTCATGCGCTGGCAGGGGGCGAGCCGCCCGAGCTCATTATCGGCCATGGTGTTCTCGGCCGTTTGCTGGCGCGGATCACGATTGCGAGCGGCGCACCTGCGCCGACCGTGTGGGAACTGGATCCGGCACGTTGCGGAGGTGCAGATGGCTATGAGGTCGTGCACCCCGATACGGACGAGCGGAGCGACTATCGCACGATCTACGATGTCAGCGGTGATGCCTCGGCCCTCGACACACTGATTTCCCGCCTTGGGCATGGTGGCGAGATCGTGCTCGCGGGCTTTTATCGCGACCGGCTGGCGTTCGATTTCGCACCCGCCTTCCGCGCCGAAGCGCGGCTGCGCGTGGCCGCCGAATGGCGCCCGGACGACCTCGCCACCACGCGAACCCTGATCGAAAGCGGCACGCTCGATCTTGCCGGCCTCGTCACCGATGTGGCCCCCGCGACCGACGCGTGCGCCGCGTACCCCACAGCTTTCGAGGACCGCGACTGCCTCAAGCTGGTGCTGGACTGGAGCGAACTTGCATGACCCATCTCGACCAATTTTCTGCCGTGGACGCCCTGCGCGAAGAGGCCGCGATCGAACCCGATCCGGTGCACGATGGCGAGGTGACCAAGGAAACGCAGGTCATCGCGATCTATGGCAAGGGCGGCAGCGGCAAGAGCTTCGCGCTGTCCAACCTCAGCTATATGATGGCGCAGCAGGGTAAGCGCGTGCTGCTGATCGGCTGCGATCCCAAGAGCGACACGACCAGCCTGCTGTTCGGCGGCAAGGCCTGCCCCACGATCATCGAAACCAGCTCGAAGAAGAAGCTCGCGGGCGAAGAGGTCAGCATCGAGGATGTCTGCTTCCAGCGCGACGGCGTGTTCGCGATGGAGCTGGGCGGGCCCGAAGTCGGTCGCGGCTGCGGCGGGCGCGGGATCATCCACGGGTTCGAACTGCTCGAAAAGCTGGGCTTCCACGAGTGGGGCTTCGACTACGTACTGCTCGATTTCCTCGGCGATGTGGTGTGCGGCGGCTTCGGCCTGCCGATCGCGCGCGACATGTGCCAGAAGGTGATCGTCGTCGGGTCGAACGACCTGCAATCGCTCTACGTCGCCAACAACGTGTGCAAGGCGGTCGAATATTTCCGCTCAATGGGCGGCAATGTCGGCGTCGCGGGCATGATCGTGAACAAGGACGACGGCACGGGCGAGGCGCAGGCCTTCGCCAAGGCGGTCGATATCCCGGTGCTGTGCGCGATCCCCGCCAATGACGACATCCGCAAGAAGTCGGCCAATTACCAGATCATCGGCACGCCCGGTGGCGAGTGGGCATCGCTGTTCGAAGAGCTGGCGATCAACGTCGCCAAGGCACCGCCGCAGCGGCCCACGCCGTTGGAGCAGGACGGCCTGCTCGACCTGTTCAGCCCGGAAGAAACCGGCGGCAATGTCGAGCTGATCCCTGCCACCCAGGCCGATATGCGCGGCGGCTCTTTCGAGCCCAAGCCGAGCCTCGAAGTGGTCTACGACGAGGTTTGATGGGATGAGCGACGCCATCACTTCCGATACCCGCGCAGCTGACAGGCTCGATCTCGGCAAGCCCGAGGAGGGCGGCTGCGCCAGCGGCGACACAATGCGCGAGGCTGCCCGCAAGGCTGGCAAGAGCGACATCCTCGACCAGTATGCACGCGACTATCCGCTCGACGAGGCGAAGGCTGGCCCGCACGACCAGCCGCAGAGCATGTGCCCCGCCTTCGGGTCTCTGCGCGTCGGGCTGCGGATGAAGCGCACCGCGACCGTGCTCTCGGGCAGCGCGTGCTGCGTCTATGGCCTCACCTTCACCAGCCATTTCTACGGTGCGCGGCGGACGGTCGGCTACGTGCCGTTCAGCTCCGAAACGCTCGTCACCGGCAAGCTGTTCGAGGATATCAAGGAAGCGGTCGAGCAGCTCGCCGACCCCGAACACTACGACACGATCATCGTCACCAACCTGTGCGTGCCCACCGCCAGCGGCGTGCCGCTGCGGCTGCTGCCCGACCAGATCAACGGCGTGAGGGTGATCGGCATCGACGTGCCCGGCTTCGGCATCCCGACCCATGCCGAGGCGAAGGATGTGCTGGCGGGCGCAATGCTCAAATATGCGCGCGAGGAGGCCGAGGAAGGCCCGGTTGCGCGGCCCGAGGGCCCAATTGCAGAGCGCCCGACCGTGGCGCTGCTGGGAGAGATGTTCCCCGCTGATCCGGTCGGCATCGGGATGATGCTGGAGCCCTTGGGCCTCGCCGCAGGGCCGGTAGTTCCCACACGCGAGTGGCGCGAATTGTACAGCGCCCTCGACTGTGCAGTGGTCGGTGCGATCCACCCCTTCTACACCGCCAGCGTACGCGAGTTCGAGGCTGCCGGGCGTGGCGTCGTCGGCTCTGCTCCCGTGGGGCGTGACGGCACAGCTGCCTGGCTCGATGCCATCGGCGCGGCCTGCGGCGTGGCGCAAGACAAGATCGATGCGGCCAAGAACGCGTTCCTGCCCGCGATCGAAGGCGCGCTCGGCGCGATGCCGGTCAAGGGGCGGATCACGGTCTCGGGCTATGAGGGTTCCGAACTGCTCGTTGCACGGCTCCTGATCGAAAGCGGTGCCGAGGTCCCCTACGTCGGCACTGCGTGCCCCAAGACGCGCTGGTCCGATCCCGACCGCGAATGGCTCGAAGCCAAGGGCGTGCGGGTCAACTACCGCGCCAGTCTGGAAGAGGACATCGCGGCGGTTGAGGAATTCGGCCCCGATCTGGCTATCGGCACCACTCCTGTGGTCCAGCACGCCAAACAGAACGGGACGCCCGCGCTCTATTTCACCAACCTCATTTCGGCACGCCCGCTGATGGGACCGGCGGGGGCGGGCAGCCTTGCGCAGGTGGTCAACGCCGCGCTGGGCAATAAGACGCGCTTCGACCGGATGCGCGACTTTTTCGAAGGCGTCGGCGCGGACGACAACGCGGGTATCTGGCAGGACACCCCGGTCGACCGCCCGCAGTTCAAGAAGAAGTTTGCCGCGCAAACCGCCGCCGCGCTGAAGGCGGCAGAGGCGGTGGGATCATGACCCTCGTTCTCGACCACGATCGGGCTGGCGGCTATTGGGGCGCGGTCTACGTCTTCACCGCGATCAAGGGCCTGCAGGTCGTCATCGACGGGCCGGTGGGCTGCGAAAACCTGCCTGTCACCAGCGTGCTGCACTACACCGACGGGTTGCCGCCGCACGAATTGCCGATCGTCGTCACCGGGCTGGGCGAGGAAGAGCTGGGCAAGACCGGCACCGAGGCCGCGATGAAGCGCGCGTGGAAAACGCTCGACCCCGAACTGCCCTCGGTCGTGGTGACCGGCTCGATCGCCGAGATGATTGGCGGCGGGGTGACCCCCGAAGGCACCACGATCCGCCGCTTCCTGCCGCGCACGATCGACGAAGATCAGTGGGAAAGCGCGGACCGCGCGCTCAGCTGGCTGTGGACCGAATTCGGGCCGAAGAAGATGCCCAAGGCAAAGGCGCTGAAAGAGGGCGAAAAGCCGCTCGTCAACATTATCGGCCCGGCCTACGGCATGTTCAACATGGCCAGCGACATGGCCGAAATCCGCCGTCTGGTCCAAGGGATCGGGGCGGAGGTAAACTGCGTCTTCCCGCTCGGCAGCCATCTGGCCGACATGCGCAAGCTCGCCAATGCGCACGCCAATATCTGCATGTACCGCGAATATGGTCGCAACCTGTGCGAACTGCTGGAGCGGCCATTTTTCCAGGCCCCCATCGGGCTGAGTTCGACCACCAGTTTCCTGCGCGCCTTAGGCGAAGAGCTGGGCCTCGACCCCGAACCCTTCATCGAGAAGGAAAAGCACACCACGATCAAGCCGCTGTGGGATCTGTGGCGTTCGGTCACGCAGGATTTCTTCGGCACCGCCAATTTCGGGATCTGCGCGAACGAAACCTATGCGCGCGGCATCCGGCACTTCCTCGAAGAGGATATGGGCCTTCCTTGCAGCTTCGCTTTCGGACGCTGCGCTGGGGTGAAGCCGAAGAACGAGGATGTGCGCGCCGCCATCCACGCCAATCCGCCGCTGGTCGTGTTCGGCAGCTACAACGAGCGGATGTACATGGCGGAGGTCGCGGGCAAAGGGCACGGACCGCAAGGTCAGTTCATCCCTGCGAGCTTCCCCGGCGCGGCGATCCGGCGCCACACGGGCACCCCTTTCATGGGATACTCGGGCGCAACCTACCTCGTGCAGGAGGTGTGCAATGCGCTGTTCGACGCGCTGTTCCACATCCTCCCGCTCGGAACCGAGATGGACAAGGCCGAGGCGACGCCTACGCGCAAGCAGGCCCAGTTGCGCTGGGAACCCGAAGCCAAGGCGCGGCTCGACCAGATCGTGGAGTCGCAGCCCGTCCTGGTGCGCATCTCCGCTGCCAAGCGCTGGCGCGACGCGGCCGAAGCCGCCGCGCGCAGGGCGGGCGACACCATCGTGACCGCCGACCGGCTGGCCGACGCACTTCTCGAAGGGGCGGGGCGGTGACCGTGCCTGCTCACCTAGCGCCCTCGATCGGGCCCAGAAATTCGCGCTGGAGACACGTCTCCGGCGCGGATGCCGCCGGGGCGGCAACGCCTCATCCAAGTCCAGCAAGTTTGGAGATTGACCAATGAACGATCCGACACCTGGCGACGATCGCTTCGGTCTCAGGACCTATCTGACGCCCGAGGAAGCCAAGGAATTTCACAAGATTTTCATGGGCTCCTTCCTCGGCTTCACCGGGATTGCCGTCGTCGCGCATATCCTCGTGTGGGTCTGGAAGCCCTGGATCTGATCCGATCTATCCGTCGCGCCTGCCCGACGCGCACCCGCGCCGACAGGCCATGCCGCAACCACATGAAAGGACATCAACAATGTGGAGAATCTGGCTCATTTTCGACCCGCGCAGGGCACTTGTCGCCCTGTTCATCTTCCTCTTCGTCCTCGCGCTGCTGATCCACTTCATTCTGCTCAGCACCAACCGGTACAACTGGCTGGATGGCGCAGCCGCCGTCCCGGCAGCGACCGCTGCGGCGGCCGAAGGCCCGGCGACGACGGGATAGCGATCCCGCCGCGATGACGGGGACGGGCCCAAATCCGTCCCCGCAGCCGGGCGTGCATCGTGCGCACTGGCGGAACACTCCGGGATAAACCTGCAAGCCCCGCCATGGCGGCGGGAAGGATGGACCTATGGCACTCCTGAGTTTCGAGCGGAAATACCGCGTGCGTGGCGGCACTCTGATCGGTGGCGACCTGTTCGACTTCTGGGTGGGTCCGTTCTACGTCGGCTTTTTCGGGGTCACCGCGGCGATATCCGCCTTGCTGGGCACGCTGCTGATCTTCGCCTCGGCCTCGCAGGGGCCGACGTGGAATCCGTGGCTGATCTCGATCGAGCCGCCGCCCATCGATGCGGGACTGGCCGCCGCGCCGCTCAACGCCGGCGGATACTGGCAGATCATCACGGTGTGCGCCCTGATCGCCTTCGTTTCGTGGGCGCTGCGGCAGGTCGAGATATGCCGCAAGCTGGGGATGGGCTATCACGTGCCGGTCGCGTTCAGCTTCGCGATCCTCGCCTATGCGACGCTGGTCGTGATCCGTCCGGTCTGGCTGGGCGCATGGGGATACGGCTTCCCCTACGGCATATTCACCCACCTCGATTGGGTGTCGAACACCGGCTATTCCTACGTCAATTTCCACTACAACCCGCTGCATATGGTCGCGATCACGTTCTTCTTCACAACGTGTCTCGCGCTGGCGCTGCACGGGGGCCTGGTGCTCTCGGCGGTCAACGTGCCGCGCGGGACGGAGGTCAAGTCGCCGGAATACGAAGACACCTTCTTCCGCGATTTCATCGGCTATTCGATCGGCACCGTCGGCATCCACCGGCTCGGCCTGCTGCTGGCGCTGAACGCCGGCTTCTGGAGCGCGGCGTGCATGATCCTTGCCGGGCCGCTGTACCAGGGCAGCTTCCCCGAATGGTGGGACTGGTGGCGCAGCATCCCGATCTGGTCCTGAGGAGGGTACGACGTCATGGCACGCTACCAAAACATCTTTACGCAGGTGCAGCTGGACGCCCCGGCCGAGATGGGCATCGCTCTGCCCTTCGCCGACGAGCCGCGCATTCCGCTGCACTCGAACGCCTACTGGTTCGGCAAGCTCGGCCAGGCACAGCTCGGACCGATCTATCTTGGCTGGCTGGGGCTCGCATCGCTCCTGTTCGGGTTCATCGCGATCGAGATCATCGGGCTCAACCTGCTCGCTTCGGTCAACTGGAGCCCACAGGCATTCGTACGCGAGTTCTTCTGGCTCTCGCTCGATCCGCCGGGGCCGGAGTGGGGCTTCTCGCCCTTCGTTCCGCTGGCGGAAGGGGGGTGGTGGATCCTTGCCGGGTTCTTCCTCACCACGTCGATCCTGCTGTGGTGGCTGCGGACCTATCGCCGCGCGAAAGCGCTGGGCATGGGCCTGCACGTGACCTGGGCCTTCGCCAGCGCGATCTGGCTCTATCTCGTACTCGGCTTCATTCGCCCGGGGCTGATGGGCAGCTGGTCCCAAGCGGTGCCTTTCGGCATCTTCCCCCATCTCGATTGGACCAACAATCTGTCGCTGGTTTACGGCAACCTGTTCTACAACCCGTTCCACTGCCTCTCGATCGTATTCCTCTATGGGTCTGCGCTGCTCTTCGCGATGCACGGGGGCACGATCCTCGCGGTCGGCCGCTACGGCGGAGAGCGCGAGATCGAGCAGATTACCGACCGCGGCACCGCGGCGGAACGCGCGGGCCTGTTCTGGCGCTGGACGATGGGCTTCAACGCGACGATGGAATCGATCCACCGCTGGGCGTGGTGGTTCGCGGTGCTGACGACGCTGACCGGGGGTATCGGTATCCTGTTGACCGGCACGGTGGTCGATAACTGGTACCTGTGGGCGCAGGAACATCACTACGCGCCCGGCGGCTGATGGCCACTTTTACAAACTGCAGATCGCGAAGGGCCCGGCCACAGCGGCCGGGCCTTTTGCTGTGCGCTAAACGCGCGGCTGCGACCGGTGGCGCAGATCCAGCAGGTGGAGCGGGAAGGCAAGGGCGAGAGGCAGCGATACCCAGTGCCACTCGGCACCGGTGAGCGCGGCGCGCAGACCCAGTACGATCAGCGCGGCAGGACCGAGCAGTCCAAGGATTTCGCCCACGCCCCAGCCTCGCCGCGCGAGCAGCACCGCCTCGAGCGCCAGCACCGCCAGGACGATATCCGCCGCATGGCCGCTGGCGAACAGCGCCTCCATCGTTTCGGCCATGTCAAAACGGTCCGTTGAGCTCGACGATGCTCCAGTTGAGCGCGCCGGCAATGCTCACCCAGACAAGATAGGGCACCAGCGCCACTGCCGCGAGGCGGGAATGCCGCCCGCAGAACAGCATGAGCGCCCCGACCGAAAGCCACAGCAGCAACAGTTCGGCAAAGGCCCAGTCGGGGCGCTGCATGCGGAAGAACATCAGGCTCCACAGCACGTTGAGGAAGCCGTTCAGCGCGAACAGCCCGATCACCGCATCGGCCACGCGCGAGGTGGGCGCAGCGCGCCAGGTGGCCACTGCCGCGACCGCCGCCAGCGCAAAGATCGTCGTCCATGCAATCGGGAAGACGTAGCCCGGCGGCGTCCAGTCCGGCTTTTCCAGCGCCTGGTACCAGGGGCCAAGATCCGTGATCGTGCCGCCCAGCATCGCAACCGCCAGCGCGGCGATGCCGGCAACGATCATCGGCAATACCCAACTGCGACCCATCAGAGGGCGTCCCTCATGCCGGGGCCCTCAGGCCAAGCAGGTGGGCGCAATCCTTCACGAAAATCCGGAAATGCGCGATCGGCTTCGCGCGCACCAGCCGCTTGTTCATATAAGCTTCCCAGGTCAGCTGCTGCACATCCTTGTCCGCACACATGGTCACGAAACGCTCGCGCCGCTTGTCGCTCGCATACCAGAAATGCTGCATCATCCCGAGAATCCAGAACACCTTGCCATGTTCGCGCATGAAGGCCTTGCGCGCGCTGCGCAGCGCGGCGGGCTGGCCGGTGGCGAGGAACCGCTCGGCCGCCTCGGCCACGCAGCGCCCGCCCGTCATCGCGTAATAGATTCCTTCGCCGCTGGCCGGGGCCACCACGCCTGCGGCATCGCCCGCGACGATCACATCCGTGCCATTGTCCCACCGCTTGAGCGGCTTCAGCGGGATGGGCGCGCCCTCGCGGCGGAGGGTCTCGCATTTCGCAAGGCCCAGATCGCCGCGCATCCGCGCCACTGCACCGCGCAGGGAGAAACCCTTGTTCGCGCTGCCCACCCCGATGCTGGCGGTTTCGCCATGCGGAAAGACCCAGGCATAGAAGTCGGGCGAAAGGTGCCCCTGGTAGAACACATCGCAGCGCGATCCGTCGAAGGAGTCGGTGTCGGGATGGGTTGTATCGTTGGCGGGTGACCGGATGATCTCGTGATAGGCGAAGACGCATTTCATCCGCTCCGCACCCGCAATGTTCTGGGCTGCGACCTTCGAGCGAGCCCCATCCGCGCCGATGACGAGGCGGGCGCGCACGCGCAGCAACTCGCCGCCGCGGCGTTCGCGATAGCAAACGGTCGGGGCCTGCCCCTCGACCCGCTCGATCGTCTCGAAGGTGCCGGTGCGCCGCTGCGCGCCTGACTGTTCCGCACGCTCGCGCAGCCACTCGTCGAAGATGTCGCGGTCGACCATGCCGACATAGCCGATCTCGCCCACCGGCATGTCCACCTTGCGGTCCGAGGGCGCGATCATGCGCGCCGAGCGCGCCCGCGCGACCAGCAGGCTTTGCGGCACGTCGAAATCCTTGAGCAGGCGTGGAGGTACAGCGCCGCCGCACGGCTTGATGCGTCCGCCACGGTCGAGCAGCAGGACGCGGCGGCCCGCCTCGGCAAGATCTTTGGCAATGGTCGCGCCCGAGGGGCCTCCGCCGACCACGACGGCGTCGTAAATGGTCTCGCTCATGCCGTTGCGACTCCCCCTGCTTGCCGCGGTGTCCTGCGCGTCGCCTGCACCGCCAGCGCGGCGGCGAGGATGAAGAGGCCGGCTTCGGTCGCGAAGACCAGCTGAAAGGCCGCGCCGTCCTGTGCCATTGCGCGGCGCGCCATATCGACGCCCAGCGCACCGGTCAGCCCGCCGAGGCCGAAGGCGATCGCCTGCGCCGCGCCCCACACGCCCATGCGTACGCCTTCACGGGTTTTCTCGCCCGCGCCTGCAAGGCCCATCATCGCGCCGATGGCGGACACGGCAAAAACGCCGTTGCAGAAGCCGAGGAGGAAGACGTTGGCGGTCAGCGGCCAGCCGGGACCGGCGATTGCGGCGAGCGCGAGGCCCGCCAGCGCCAAGCCCGATCCCGCGCACCCGGCGACGATCCAGACGCGCAGGTCCACCGGCAGGCGCCCGGCGAAGGCGCTGCCGCCCACTCCGGCGAGAATCATGCCCAGCAGCACGCCGCCATGCTGCATGCCGGAAAGGCTGGTCGACTCGCCCGGTGTCATGCCGAAGACGAGGCCTGCAAAGGGTTCGAGAATGAGGTCCTGCATCGAATAGGCCAGCATCGAGACGAAGATCAGTACGGTGAACCGCCGCGCCGCCGTCTCCTGCATGATTTCGCGCAGCGCTTCGGCGAAAGGCGGGGCCTCGCCTCGTTGCACGGCGGCGAACGTCGCCATGCTACGCGGTTCGAGCCGCCAGCTTGCCACGCAGGCGAGGGCGAAGGCGCTCAGCGCCACGCCGGTCGCGACGCTCGCAAGGCGCTCCTCGCTGAAGGGATCGAGCAGCGCGCCCGCGACACCCGCCGCTATCACGATGCCAGCGATCATCATCGTCCAGGTCAGGGCCGCGGCCGCCGCGCGCCGCTGCGGCGCCACGCCCGAAGCGAGCAGCGCCAGCATCGAGGTCCCCGCCGCGCCGACGCCCGCGCCGATCATCGTGAAGGCGAAGATGGCAAGCGCTGCACCCCGCACGGGCGTATCGGGCAGGGCGAGGGTTGCCTGTACCGCCAGCAGGGCTCCGCCCGCCAGCACTGCCATTCCGCCGATGATCCATGGCGTGCGTCGCCGGCCTCGGTCGGACCCGTGACCCCACAACGGCCGGGCGAGCTGGACGGCGTAATGCCACGCAACCAGACCGGCCGGGATCGCCGCCGGAAGTGCGTACTCGACCACCATCACCCGGTTGAGCAGCGAGGTCGCCAGCATCACGATCGCGCCGATGGATGCCTGCACCAGCCCGAGGCGGATAATGGCGATCCAGCCCAGACCCCTAGGGGCGGGCGCATTCATGAAATATATCCCCCGAGGCCAAGCCCCGCAGCGAGCATGCCGAGCACGTAGAGCGTGACGCCGGTTGCGCCGTACCACGGGGCGTTCTTCGCCGGAGAGCGCAGGAGGCGGGGCATCAGCAGGCATTGGGCGACAAGCAGGGCTGCGACGATCGCGGCACACAGCCGGTACTCCCACGCGAACAGCATTGCGACGACGATGGCCTGAGCGCCGGCCATCGTCGCGCAGGCCAGCAGGCTGGCATTGCGCACGCCGAGCGTGACGGGGAGCGAGCGCAGCCCGGTCGCGCGGTCGCCCTCGACAGCCTTGAAGTCGTTCAGGGTCATGATGCCGTGTGCACCGAGGGAATAGAGCAACAGCACGAGCAGCACGTCGCCCGAAGGCATCGCGCCGAGCATCACGGCGGCGCCGGTAAACCAGCTCAGCCCCTCATAGGTCAGGCCGACGGTGGCCGGCCCCCACCACCCGCTCGCCTTCAGGCGGAAGGGCGGGGCACTGTAGGCCCAGGCGAGCGCAAGTCCGATCGCCGCAGCCGCCAGCACCAGTGGGCCGAGCGCGAGCGCCAGCAGCAGCGAAAGGGCGGTACCGATGATGGCGATATACAGGCCCCAGCGGCCGCCGACGCGGCCCGAGGGGATCGGGCGATCGGGTTCGTTTATCGCGTCGACATGCCGGTCGAACCAGTCGTTGACCGCCTGGCTGGTGCCGCAGACCAGCGGCCCGGCCAGCAGTACTCCGCCCGCAACGAGCAGCCAGCGCCCCTCCATGCCCGCGCCGGACGAAATCACGCCCACGGCGAAGGCCCACATCGGAGGGAACCAGGTGATCGGCTTGAGCAGCGCAAGGACATCGCTGGCCGCAGGCGGCGGCGACGTCCGGTAGAAGAGCGCCGATCGATCCATGACCGGGAGCGTATGCCCGCCGGTCATGGCCGTCAAATCATTTTGACAGAGGTTGTGTCATGCTGGGGCTAGCGCGCATCCTCGCCCTGCTTGCCGAGGCCGTAGCGATTGAGCTTCGAGTAGAGGCTCTGGCGGCTGAGGCCGAGGATTTCGGCAGCCGACGCGCGGTTGTCCGAAGTGTAGAGTAGCGCGGCCTCGATACACAGCCGTTCGATCAGGTCGGTGCTTTCGCGCACGATGTCCTTCAGCGGCATGCGACCGACCAGATCGGTCAGCTCGTCGACCGAACGGGGCAGGTCTTCTCCGCCCGGCGCGGCTTCGCGCAGGCGCCGACCGACGGGGCGGATGACGAAGCCGAAGTGACGCGAGTCCCCGTCCTTGTCTTCGCCCGTCGCCACGGCGGAAATCTCGACCGGTTCTTCGGACGTGCCGCTCAGATTGCGGACCACGCTGGTCACGTTGCGGGCGACGCCGTCCTTCTCCATCTGGCTCGCGATCAGGTCGAGGTCGATACCGGGCCGACCCAGCAGACGGGCGAGCGATCGCCCGTTCAGCTGTTCTTCGCTCGCAGCGTCGACCAGTTCGACGAAGGCAGCATTGGCGCGCACGATCCGCATGTCCGCATCGGCGAGGATGAAGGCATCGGGCATCGTCTCGACAATATCGGACAGGCTATTGTCGTCGTGTGGCGGCTGTTCGTCGACCGGAGTGACGATCAGCAGCAGGTACTGGCGACGCGACTGGCTGAAGCCGGTCGCCGCGACCATCGCCTCGCGGCTGCCCTTCGAAAGCGTGACCTCGATCGGGCTGGCCGCATCCGAGCCCAGTGCCGAGCCGATCTGGGTTGTCAGCCGGTCGCGCGAGGCGCTGTCGAACAATCCGCCCAGCTTCTTGCCCTGCAGGCTGTCGGCGCGGACCCCGGCAAGGCGGCAGGCGGCGGGATTGGCTTCCCGGATGCGGTGCGTATCGGCTTCGACGATCAGCACGGCCTCGCGCGAACGTTCGAACAGCATGCGGTAGCGCGCTTCGAGCTGGCGCATGCGCATGTAATCGCGTTCCAGCGCCTGCTGGACCTGCAGCAGCCGCTGCTGGGTGCGGGCGACATCGCGCAGATCCCGGCCCAGGGCGATATGCCGCCCATTGCCGAGGTTCACGATGGTGTAGCGCACGGGCACGTCGATGTCGGTGGTGGGATGATTGACCTGGCGCGCACGATGCGACTCGCCCTTGCGGGCAGACGCAAGCATTTCCATGATCTTCGGGCGGCTCTCCACGGTCACCGTGTCGAGCCAGTTCTCGCCCGCCCAATCCGCGAATTCCGGGAATTGCCGGCTGTCGATCGCCACATCGAGGATGTCGCCGGTATCGTCGATTACAAGCGCGATGTCGCCCGCCGCCAGCGCAAGACGCTGTGCGGCCTGGCTGTCGAGCGAGCCGAACACTTCGGCGGAATCGTCGAAGGAACGGTCTGGATCACTACCGTGCTTCGTGGTCAGCATCAGATACTCGCCCCCTTAGGGTGCGGGGTTAAGGTGCAGTCCTGCTTTGGTGACCAATCGCTCCGCAACCTCGAGCGCGGCGAAGGCATCGGTCGCCGTGCCATCGGCACCGACTTCCTCCGCGATTTCGGGGTTGGCATTGACCATCCGTCCGCCGATCAAAATGCTCGTCGAGGGATTGGCCGATACCGTGCGAATGGCCCGGATCAGGGATTGGACGGTGCTGCTAGGTGAATCGGTGGTAATGGTCAATCCTACCAGATCGAAGGACTTCTGGGAAACAAGGGTCAGCAATTCCCGGCGTTGCGGATCGATCATTGCTTCGCTGTCCCATCCCGCCCGGGCAAACACATCGTCGATCATCAGTGCGCCGAAGCCGTGCTGGTCGCCCGGCATGGGGGAAAACAGCGCCCGTGCGGGCGCGCGCAGCGATCGGGCAATCGGCGGGGCGACGGAAGCGATTTCGCGCATCACTTCCTGCAGGCGCCACAGACCCATCGTGACTTCCACGAAATCGCACTCGTCTTCTTCCCACATAGTGCCGAGCTGGCGTGCAGCCGGTGCGAGAAGGTCGAGGAAAACCGCCTGGATGTCGTAGCCGCATTGCAGCAGCGCTTCGACCTCGCGCAATGCGCGGTCCGCCTCCCAGGTCAGCAGGCTGACCGCGAAATCCGCGGCAAGTTGCGGTTCGATAGGATCGAGTTCGACCACGGCGTCGGCGTAACGATCAAGGGGGTACGCCAGCATGAGGCGTGCGAACACCTGGTGTTCGAGCATTTCGGCAGGCGGATGGATATGCGAGCCGTTCGGGCGTTTGCGCCCTCCCAGAGGGTTGGTGATCATATTCCGCAGAGCGGTCGATCCCATTCCGAATACCGAGGCCATTGGCAGACTCTCCCCAGTCTGGTGGCGGCGCGGATTGCGTCGGCCCGGGCGTGCAATTCCAGCTTGCGACTCCGCCCGTGCTCGAACGAGCGTACGCCTGATTCGATTCCAGTGCAAATCGTGGAGTGTCCAATCAAGTTGTCGTCACTGCAGATTGACACATCCTCTCGCTGAGGCGTAGGTTCCTTGTGAGAGAGAGGAGGTCCGCCCGGTCCCATGACACGCGAGGCCATGCCAGATACAGGAGCGAAGGCGCGCGACAGCCGGGAGTGCGGCGCGGCCGCGCTGTACACCCCGGAGGAACGTGTGCGCCGCGACTCGAGCATCTGGACCATCGTTCAGGGTCTGCTCGCGCCTCTCCAGTTTGCCATCTTTCTTGTCAGCCTGGTGCTGGTCGGCCGGACGCTCGCGACCGGCGAAGGAGCTTTCGCAGCCGATCTGTCGGTCATCGCGAAAACCCTCGCTCTCTATGCGATCATGATCACCGGCTCGATCTGGGAAAAGGTAGTCTTCGGCAAATGGCTCTTTGCCCGTCCGTTCTTCTGGGAAGACGTCTTCAGCATGGTCGTGATCGGCCTGCACACGACTTATCTCGCGATGCTGCTGGGCGGGATGGGAAGCGTGGAGGCCCGCCTGCTGGTCGCGCTGGCCGGTTACGCGGCCTATGTCGTGAATGCGGGCCAGTTCCTGCTCAAGCTGCGCGCCGCACGCCTTGAGGGCACCATGCAGGCGGCTCCGGCATGAAGGCCGGGGCATTCTCGCTTCCCGCCGATAGCGGATGTTCGATTGCCCCGCAGCGCGAAGTCTTGCGGGAGCGCGGCCAGCGTGAGGTTTTCTGCGGCCTGACCGGGATTGTGTGGCTGCACCGCAAGATGCAGGACGCGTTCTTCCTCGTGGTCGGATCGCGTACCTGCGCACATCTGCTGCAGTCGGCGGCGGGCGTGATGATCTTCGCCGAGCCGCGCTTTGCCACGGCGATCATCGAGGAACGCGATCTGGCTGGCATGGCCGATTGCCACGAAGAGCTGGACCGCGTGGTCGACCGGCTGTTGGCCCGTCGCCCCGAGATCAAGCAGCTGTTTCTGGTCGGCTCCTGCCCCTCCGAAGTTATCAAGCTGGACCTTGGCAAGGCTGCCGAGCGCCTCGGTGCCAAACACGCAGGCCAGGTCCGCATACTCAACTATTCGGGCAGCGGGATCGAGACGACCTTTACCGAGGGCGAGGATGCGTGCCTTGCTGCGCTGGTCCCCGCAATGCCCGCAAGCGCGCCCGACGCAGCGCCCGAACTGCTGATGGTCGGCTCTCTGCCGGACATCGTCGAGGACCAGTTCCTGCGCCTCTTCGCGCAGCTGGGCATCGAGAACGTCGGCGTGCTGCCCGCGCGCACGGTGGACGGACTTCCCGCGGTCGGCCCGAACACCCGCGTGCTGCTCGCACAACCCTTCCTCGGCGAGACCGCGCAGGCGCTGGAAGGGCGCGGTGCGCAGCGGATCGACGCGCCGTTCCCGTTCGGCGCGGAGGGCACCACCGCCTGGCTCAAAGCCGCCGCCGCTGCCTTCGGGATCGACGAGATTCACGCCAATGCCGTGATCGCGCCGGGCCGCGAACGGGCCAAGCGCGCGCTCGAACATCATCGCGAAAAGCTGGTGGGCAAGCGGATCACCTTCCTGCCCGACTCACAGCTGGAGGTGCCGCTGGCGCGCTTCCTCGCCACCGAACTGGGGATGGAGCCGGTCGAAGTCGGCACGCCCTATCTCAACCGCAAGCTGGTTGCGCGCGATCTCGATCAATTGCCCGAGACGACGCGGATCAGCGAAGGGCAGGATGTCGACAGGCAGCTCGACCGGGTGCGCGCCGACAGGCCCGACCTGACCGTGTGCGGCCTCGGCCTCGCCAACCCGCTGGAGGCCGAAGGGCTTTCGACCAAGTGGGCGATCGAACTCGTCTTCTCCCCCATCCACGGGTTCGAGCAGGCGGGCGACCTCGCCGAACTCTTTGCGCGACCGCTGCGCCGCCGCGACGTCTTGCAGGTGTAGCGGTGCAGCTATCTGTCTGGACCTACGAGGGACCTCCTCATGTTGGCGCGATGCGGGTCGCAACGGCCATGCGCGGCGTCCACTACCTGCTCCACGCGCCGCAGGGCGACACCTACGCCGACCTGCTGTTCACGATGATCGAGCGGCGCGATGCGCGCCCGCCGGTGACCTACACCACCTTCCAAGCGCGCGATCTGGGCAAGGATACCGCCGACCTGTTCCAGCGCGCGGCGCGCGATGCCTATGCGCGGTTCGATCCGCAGGTGATGCTGGTCGGATCGTCATGCACGGCCGAACTGATCCAGGACGATCCCGCCGGGATGGCCGAGGCGATGCGCCTGCCGTGTCCGGTCGTCCCGCTCGAACTGCCGAGCTATTCGCGCAAGGAAAATTGGGGCGCGGGCGAGACCTTCTACCAGATCGTACGCCATATCGCGGACCGCGATGTGCGCCCTGCGCCGCGTGCCCAAGACGGTGGGGCGCGCGCGCCGCTGGTCAATATTCTCGGCCCCGCAGCACTGGGCTTTCGCCACCGCGACGATGTGCGCGAAGTGCGCGGTATCCTCAACACGCTGGGTATCGACGTGAACTGCGTCGCCCCGCTGGGGGCCTCGCCTGCCGAGATCGCGCGGATCGGTGCGGCGGACTTCAACATCGTGCTCTATCCTGAAATCGGCGACAGCGCCGCCCGCTGGCTGGAGCGCGAATTCAAGCAGCCGCGCACCACAACCGTGCCGATCGGCGTGGGCGCGACGCGCGACTTCATTGCCGAGGTCGCCGCACTTGCAGGGGTCGATCCCGAGCCTGCGCTCGTCGACGGTGAGTCGCGGGTGCCGTGGTGGAGCCGCTCGGTCGACTCGACCTATCTGACCGGCAAGCGCGTGTTCGTGTTCGGCGATGCGACCCACGCGGTCGCCGCCGCACGGGTCGCGCACGAAGAGCTGGGTTTCGAGGTGGTCGGGCTCGGCTGCTACAACCGCGAATTCGCCCGCAAGATTCGCGATGCGGCCAAGCTCTACGGCGTCGAGCCGCTGATCACCGACGATCATCTGGAGGTCGAAGACGCGATCGCCGCCGCCTCGCCCGAGCTGGTGCTGGGCACGCAGATGGAGCGCCACATCGCCAAGCGGCAGGGCGTCCCCTGCGCGGTGATCTCCGCCCCGGTTCACGTGCAGGACTTCCCCGCGCGCCACAGTCCGCAGATGGGTTTCGAGGGCGCGAACGTGCTGTTCGATACCTGGGTGCACCCGCTGGTCATGGGGCTGGAAGAGCACCTGCTGACCATGTTCCGCGAGGATTTCGAGTTTTCGGACGACGCGGGGGCGAGCCACCTCGCTGCCCATTCGCCTTCTCGTCATGCTGAACCCGTTTCAGCATCCGGTCTTCAAGCTGTAGCCAGCAGTCGGGAGGAAGACCGGGCCTCGGAACACGTCCGGGGTGACGGAGACAATTCGCTGTGGACCGCGGAGGCCGAGCGTGAACTGAAGAAGATCCCCTTCTTCGTGCGCGGCAAGGCGAAGCGGAACACGGAGAGCTTCGCCGCCGAACAGGGCCGCGAAGCGATCGACCTCGAAACGCTGTACGACGCGAAGGCGCATTATGCCCGCTAGTGCGCTCCCCCAGACGCGCGTCGTGATCGTGACGCTCGACAACCACCTCAAGGGTGCGGTCGAACGCGCGAGCGCGCGGCTGGCGAGCGAGAACATCGCGATCGCGCTGCACGCGGCGTCCGATTGGGACCGGGTGCCCGGATCGCTCGAACAGGCGGAGATGGACGTCGCGCGGGCCGATATCGTGATCGCGACGATGCTGTTCCTTGACGATCATGTCCGCGCGATCATGCCTGCGCTGAAGGCTCGCCGCGAGCAGTGCGACGCGATGCTGGGCCTGATGTCGGCGGGCGAGGTGGTGCGGCTGACCCGCATGGGTGGCTATCGCATGGATGCGCCCGCGAAAGGCCCGCTCGCACTGCTCAAGAAGCTGCGCGGCTCCGGCAAACCGGGGGCCAGCTCGGGTGCGGGGCAGATGAAGATGCTGCGCCGCTTGCCCAAGATCCTCAAGTTCATTCCCGGCACCGCGCAGGATGTGCGCGCCTATTTCCTCACCCTGCAATACTGGCTCGCCGGGTCGGACGACAATGTGGTCGCGATGGCGCGCGCGCTGATCGACCGGTATGCGGCGGGCGAGCGCGAGGCACGGCGCGGCGCGACCCATGCCGCGGCTCCGCAGGAATATCCCGAAGTCGGCGTCTATCACCCGCGCACCGATCAGCTCATTTCGGAAAGCACGCGCCTGCTGCCGCGGCTGAAGGGCGCGCATGGCCGGGTGGGCCTGCTGATGCTGCGCTCCTACCTGCTGGGTCGCGACACCGCGCATTATGATGGCGTGATCGCGGCGATGGAGGCTGCCGGGCTCGAAGTGGTGCCTGCGTTCGCTGCCGGGCTCGACGCACGGCCGGCGATCGAGAAATTCTTCGTCAAGGAGGGCAAGCCCACGGTCGATGCGATCGTCAACCTGACCGGTTTCTCGCTGGTCGGCGGGCCTGCCTATAACGACACCGAAGCGGCGGTCGAAACGCTCTCGGGCCTCGACCTGCCCTATATTGCGGCGCACCCGATCGAGTTCCAGTCGCTCGAATCCTGGGCCGAGGGGCGGCTGGGGCTGCTCCCGCTCGAAACCACCATGATGGTCGCGATCCCCGAGCTGGACGGAGCCATCGCGCCGAGCCTGTTCGGCGGTCGCAGCGACGATGCCGAGGGGCCGGTGCGCGCGATGCGTGGCCATCCCGAACGCGCCGCTGCGCTTGCCGCCAAAGCCGCGAAGCTGGTCGCGCTGCGCAAGGCCGCGCGCGCGAGCCGCAAGCTCGCCATCGTCATCTTCAACTTCCCGCCCAATTCGGGCGCAACCGGCACCGCCGCGCACCTCGCGGTGTTCGAGTCGCTCCACGCCACGCTCGTCCGGCTTGCCGCAGAGGGCTACGCGGTCGATGTGCCAGAGAGCATCGACGCGCTGCGCGATGCGGTGCTGCACGGCAATGCGGATATGTTCTGCGCCGACGCCAATGTCGCCGCGCGCATTCCCGCAGACGAGCATGTCCGCGCCGAACCGCACCTGAAGGAAATCGAGGCGCAATGGGGGCCCGCACCGGGCAGGCAGCAGGCCGATGGCTCCACGATCCACATCTATGGTGCCAAACTCGGCAACGTCTTCATCGGCGTGCAGCCCGCCTTCGGGTACGAGGGCGACCCGATGCGGTTGCTGTTCGAAGGCGGCTTTGCACCGACCCACGCTTTCTCCGCCTTCTACCGCTGGATCCGCCGCGACTTCGACGCGGACGCGGTGCTGCATTTCGGCACCCACGGCGCTCTCGAGTTCATGCCCGGCAAGCAGTCGGGGCTGAGCGGCGATTGCTGGCCCGAGCGGCTGCTGGGCGACCTGCCCAATTTCAACCTCTACGCCGCCAACAATCCGTCCGAAGGCATCCTCGCCAAGCGGCGCGCCGCCGCGACGCTCATCAGCTACCTCACGCCGCCGCTGGCCGAGGCCGGGCTCTACAAGGGTTTCGCCGACCTCAAGGCGTTAACCGAACGCTGGCGCGCGTCGACCGACGCGGAAGAACGCGCCTCGATCGAAGCGATGATCGCCGATGCCTGCGACACGCTCGAAATAGAGATGGGCGATATCGAGGACCTGTCGGGCCGCCTCTATGAGCTGGAGCGCACGCTGATCCCGCACGGGCTGCACGTGTTCGGCGCGAACCCGGAAGGCGAGGAACGCGACAACCTGCTCGACGCGATCGAGCAGGCCGACCCCGATGCCGATCGCGAAGCGCTGGAAGACAAGCTCGACAGCAATGACGAAATGTCCGCGCTGATCCACGCGCTCGACGGGGGCTACGTGCTGCCGTCACCGGGTGGCGACGTGCTCCGCAACCCGGACGTCCTCCCGACGGGCCGCAATATTCACGGCTTCGACCCCTTCCGCATCCCGAGCAGCTTCGCGGTTGCCGAGGGTGCGCGGCAGGCCGAACAATTGCTCGCCCGCCACCGCGCCGCCGAGCAGAAGACGCCCGAAAGCATCGCGATGGTGCTGTGGGGCACGGACAACCTCAAGAGCGAGGGGACGCAGCTCGCGCAGGCGATGGCGCTGATCGGCGCGCGCCCCCGGCTCGATTCCTACGGCCGGTTGAGCGGTGCCGAACTGATCTCGCTGGAAGAGCTCGGGCGTCCGCGGATCGACATCGTCGCAACGCTCTCGGGCATTTTCCGCGACCTGCTGCCCTTGCAAACCCGGATGCTCGCCGAAGCCGCGTGGCTGGCCAGCATCGCGGACGAGCCGGTCGAACAGAACTACGTGCGCAAGCACAGCCTTGCTTTTGCGCAGGCGCATGGTTGCGACATGGAAACTGCTTCGCTGCGCGTCTTCTCCAATGCCGAGGGTGCCTATGGCGCCAACGTCAACCAGCTGATCGACGGCGGCGTGTGGACCGATCCGGACGAGCTGGCCAACGCGTTCGAGACGCACAAGGGCTATGCCTATGGGCCCAAGGGCGCGCCCGTGCAGCGGCGCGAGCTGTTCGCCGCCGCCCTCGCCAGCGTCGATCTGACCTACCAGAACCTCGAAAGCGTGGAGGTCGGGATCACCGATCTCGACCAGTATGTCGACGGCCTGGGCGGGATGAACCGTGCGATCTCGCGCGCGAAAGGAAGCGAGGCCCCGGTCTATATCCTCGACGCCACGCAAGGTGCAGCGAAGGTGCGCACGCTGGGCGAGCAGATCGACCTCGAAACGCGCACCCGCACGCTCAACCCGAAATGGTACGAGGGTATGCTCAAGCACGGCTTCGAAGGGGTGCGCCATGTCGAGAGCCACGTGACCAACACGCTCGGCTGGTCGGCGACGACCGGCGATGTGAAGCCGTGGGTCTACCAGCAGATCAGCGAGACCTTCGTGCTCGACGACGCGATGCGCGCGCGGCTCGCCGCGCTTAATCCGAAAAGCTCTGCGCGGGTGGCGAACCGCCTGCTCGAAGCCTGCGAGCGCAAGCTCTGGGAACCCGACGAAGACACATTGGCAGCCCTGCGCGCGGCGAGTGACGATCTGGAAGATCGGCTCGAAGGCGTGGTCGCTGCCGAATGAGGAGAATGCAATGTTAGACGCCGGCACACTTGCACCGCCCGACGGCGACGGCTCCGTCCAGGTTCAGCTCGACCCGAGCGACAAGATCAAGGGCGCGAAGGTTTTTGCGGTCTACGGCAAGGGCGGGATCGGCAAGTCGACCACGTCATCCAACCTCTCTGCCGCGTTCAGCAAGCTTGGCCACCGGGTGCTCCAGATCGGCTGCGATCCCAAACACGACAGCACCTTCACGCTGACCAAGAAGTTGATGCCGACGGTGATCGACGCGCTGGAGCAGGTCGAGTTTCACAGCGAGGAGCTGCGGACCGAGGACTTCATGTTCGAAGGATACAACGGCGTGATGTGCGTCGAGGCGGGCGGCCCGCCTGCGGGCACCGGCTGCGGCGGCTACGTGGTCGGGCAGACGGTGAAGCTGCTGAAGCAGCACCACCTGCTCGAAGACACCGACGTGGTGATCTTCGACGTGCTGGGCGACGTGGTGTGCGGCGGGTTCGCCGCGCCGCTGCAACATGCCGAGCGCGCGCTGGTGGTAGCCGCGAACGATTTCGACAGCATCTTCGCGATGAACCGGATCGTCGCCGCGATCGGCGCGAAGGCGAAGAACTACGACGTGCGCCTTGCAGGCGTGGTCGCGAATCGCAGCCGCGAGACCGACGAGATCGACCGCTTCTGCGACGAGATCGGGATGCAGCGGCTGGCGCATTTCCGGGATCTCGATGCGATCCGCCGCTCGCGTCTCAAGAAATGCACTTTGTTCGAGATGGAGGAGTGCCCCGAAGTGCTCGCTGCGCAACTCGAATACATCCGCCTCGCGCAATTGCTGTGGGACGGGGTCGACCCTTCCGAAGCGACCGCGATGAAGGACCGCGACATCTTCGATTTCCTGGGCTTCGAATAGGAGCATTCGCATGGCTACCCGCGCAACCACCCCCTACGATCTCAACCGCGACCGGCTGGCGACCTATTTCGACAGCACCGCGCAAAAGGCATGGATCGACCTGACGTCCGACGCGAAAGTCAGCGGCGTGCGCGCGACCGTGCGGGCAGGGCGCGAGGCCATGCGCAACACGCTGCTCGGCTGGCTGCCGCAGGACCTGCGCCGTACCCGCGTGCTCGACGCTGGATGCGGCACGGGTGCCTTCAGCATCGAGGCGGCCTGTCGCGGGGCGGAGGTGACGGGCGTCGACGTCGCCGCCGGGCTGGTGGGCGTCGCAAGACAGCGCGAGCCATTTACCGGGCACGGCCGGATACACTGGCGCGCAGGCGACATGCTCGACCCCGCGCTGGGCGAGTTCGCCCATGTGGTCGCGATGGATTCGCTGATCCATTACCGCGAGGAAGACCTTGTCGCCGCGCTCGCCCGGCTGGGTGAGCGGACTTCGCACAGCATCCTCTTCACCTTTGTGCCGCGCACGCCGCTGCTGTTCGCGATGTACCAGACGGGCAAGCTGTTCCCGCGTTCGGACCGCTCGCCTCGGCTGGTGCCGATCGCCGAGGACCGCCTGCGCCAAAGTCTTGCGCCGCTGCATGACTGGCGCATTGCGCGCAGCCAGCGCATTTCCAGCGGTTTCTATACCAGCCATGCGATCGAACTGGTGCGCCGCGGATGAACGATCCCGCGCCTCTTGCTGCACGCTGGACGAAGGTGGCCACGGCATGGCTGCCCTTCGCCGATGCCGCGAGTGTGGAGCTGCCGCTGGCGCGCCTGCTGCGCCTTGCGCTGTTCCAGGTGAGTGTGGGCATGGCGACGGTGCTGCTGACGGGCACGCTCAACCGCGTGATGATCGTCGAGCTGTCGATCCCCGCCGGGCTGGTCGCGACGATCATCGCGGTGCCGCTGCTGGTTGCGCCGTTGAGGGCGCTGATCGGCCACAAGTCGGACACCCATCGCTCGCTGCTGGGCTGGCGGCGGGTGCCCTATATCTGGCTCGGCACGCTGATGCAGTTCGGCGGGCTGGCGATCATGCCCTTCGCGCTGCTGCTGATGTCCGATCCTGCGCACGCCACGCTGGGCGTCACTGCCAGCGCCTTTGCCTTCCTGCTGACGGGCGCGGGATTGCACACCACGCAGACCGCGGGACTGGCGCTGGCGACCGACCTTGCCCCCGAAGACAAACGCCCGCGCGCGGTCGCGCTGCTCTATGTCATGTTGCTGGCGGGTACGATGCTCGCCGCGCTGGTCATCGGATCGCTTTTGGTCGATTTCTCGCCCACGCGGTTGGTGCAAGTGATCCAGGGTGCCGCCCTGCTGACGATGGTGCTGAACATCGTGGCGCTGTGGAAGCAGGAGCCGCGCGGGGCCTCGCGCCTGCCTGACGGCCCGGATGGGCCAAGCTTCACCGCGCTGTGGCGCGCCTTCGTGGCGGAGGAGCGCACCGCACGCCTGCTCGCCGCGATCGGCATCGGCGCGGCGGCGTTCGCGATGCAGGATGCGCTGCTGGAGCCCTATGGGGGCGAAATTCTCGACCTGAGTGTCGGCAGCACGACGATGCTGACGGGTGCCTGGGCAGCAGGAGCGCTCGCGGGATTCTGTCTCGCCGGGCGCAGCCTTTCGCGCGGGGGAGACCCGTTGCGCCTAGCAGGGACCGGCCTCGTCGCGGGGATCACGGCCTTCCTCCTGGTGCTGTTCGCCGCACCCTTCCAGTCGAGCCTGCTGCTGTTCGCGGGTGCAAGCACAATCGGTCTCGGCCTCGGCCTGTTTTCGGTCGGCACGCTGACCGAAACGATGGCCCGCGCAAGCGGCGAAGGCGCAGGGCTGGCGCTGGGCGCATGGGGCGCGGTGCAGGCAAGCTGTGCGGGGCTGGCGATCGCGGTGGGCGGCACGATCCGCGACATCATCTCGCAGACCGCCACCGCTGGCGGCCTGTCGGGCGCGCTGAACGATCCCGCCGCCGGTTATGGCAGCGTCTACATCATCGAAATCATGCTGCTGCTGGCCGCGCTCGTGGCGCTCGGCCCGCTCGTCGCACGTCGCCGGGGCCCGGACTTCGTGCAGCCCTTCGCGGGACCCTTTGGCCTGCGCGAGTTCCCGACATGACTGCCACCCAAGGAGAGCCCCAATGACCGATCCCTATCTGGTGGGAACGCTCGATATCACGGAGCTGGTGTTTCTCGCCTTCGTGCTGTTCTTCATCGCGCTCGTCTTTTACCTGCGGCGCGAAGACCGGCGCGAAGGCTATCCGCTGGAAGACGAGGGGACCGGCTTCGTCCAAAGTCTCGGCGGGCCGCTGAGCCGCGCGAGCCCCAAGACCTTCCGGCTGCCCCACGGGCACGGGCTGTCCTCGCCCGAAAGCGGCGCGCGCGAGCGGGTGGATGTTCCGGCAAAGCGGGCGTTCGGCTCCAATGGCGCGCCCTATGTGCCCACCGGCGATCCGCTGATCGACGGGCTCGGCCCGGCATCGTGGGCGAACCGCAAGCCCGTGCCCGACGTCACGCATGACGGGCGCCCGCGGATCGTGCCGATGAGCCTGGAATCGGACATCGCGATCGCCGCGCGCGACGCCAATCCCGTCGGCATGATGGTGGTCGGCGCGGATTTCCAGCCGGTGGGCGAGGTGACCGAGGTGTGGATCGACCGGGCCGAGCATGTCATCCGCTATCTCCAGATCGCCACCGGGAGCGGCAGGACCGTGCTCGCACCGATGGCCATGTCGGTGGTGAAGAAGGGCAGGGGCGTGATCGTGATCGATGCGCTCAACGCCGCGCAGTTCGCGGGCGCACCGGCCCCGGCGGCGCCCGATCAGATCACGATGTATGAGGAAGAGCGGATCGTCGCCTATTTCGGCGGCGGCTACCTCTATGCCACGCCCGAAAGGCAGGAGCCGCTGCTATGAGCGCGCAGGATCGCCAGCCGGCCCGCCCGCGCACGGCGCTCAGCGCCGCGCAGGTCGAGGCGCTGTGGAGCCCGCAGCGCGACGAGAGCGTGCTCTGGCAGGGCAAGCCCGACGCGCGCGTGCTGGCGCGCAGCGCGTTTCGCAGCCCGTGGATCGCAGGCTATTTCGTGGCTCTGGCGCTGTGGGCGCTGGCAGAGGGCAGCGCGGGCGGCGCGCTGGCCACGCTGGGCGCGGGCCTGTGTGTGCTCGCGCTCGTCTACGCGCTGGCCCTGATTTCGGCGCGGACGACGAGCTACATCCTGACCGACCGCCGGATCATTTTGCACATCGGCATGGCGATCGAGAAGACGGTCAACCTCCCGCTCGGCAGGATCGGCGCGGCTCGCCTGAACGACAGGAGCAACGGTTTCGGTGAGATCGCGCTGGAGCCCGCGGGCGAACATACGCTGGGCTACCTCTTGCTGTGGCCGCACGCGCGGCCATGGCACTTTGCCCATCCGCAACCGATGCTGCGCGGCCTGCCGCAGGCGGCGATGGTCGCGGAACGTCTGGCCGAGGCGGTCGCCGCTCATCAAGCGATCGCGCGCGCCGAAGAGGCGCCGCCGCCGGCTCCGGGCCGCGTCCGGCCTACGCTGGAAGGGGCCTTCGCATGAGCTTGCATCACGACCACGACGCGCCTGTTCTCAAGGTTCCGCTCGCGCTGATTGCCGGGATCGCGGTGCTTGCGATCCTGCTGGCGGCATCGGTTAGCTTTGGCCTCGTCGGGCGTGACGCCGTGCCGCAGGCATCGCGCATCGCTGCGGGCACGCAGGAGACCGCGCGCCGCAGCCTCTATTTCCATGATGCGCCCGACGGCGCGGTGCTGGTGTCCGACGCGGCGACAGGAGAAGCGATCGCGCGGGTCGAGCCGGGCACGGGCGGTTTCGTGCGCTCCACGATGCGGGGCCTGGTGCTGGTCCGCAAGCGCGCCGGCATCGGCCCCGACACCCCCTTCGAGCTGACCGGATGGGAGGATGGCGGCCTGACGCTGAGCGATCCGGCCACTGGCGAGAGCCGCGAGCTGGTCGGCTTCGGAGAGAGCAACCGGGCGGCCTTCGCCGTGCTGCTGGAACAGGAGACGGCGTGATGGCGGAAACGACCAACAGGCACCGGCGGTTCGACATCCCCTGCCGGATCAGTGTCGAGCAGAGCGACGAGCATTTCCATGCCCATGTCGAACTGGCCGAGGATGTCGGCATCCGTCCGGGAGACAAGGTGCGCGTCCACGGTGCGCCGATCCAGATCGCCTTCGGCGAAACCGCGCAGTTCGAACGCATGGCCACGGTCACCCGCGCCGGGCCGCTGATGCGCGAATGGACCAAGCTGGTCGCCTATCTAGATCTTCGTGAGCTCTACGAAGTCAGTTTCAGCGCAGGGAGCCTCAAATGAACGCCCAGACCGCATTCGCCGCCCGTCCGGATCAACGGCCGGACACCTATGCCATGGCGACGCACGAGACCGTGCTCAGCCCGCGCTTCTACACGACCGACTTCGATGCGCTCGACGGGATCGACGTGTCGCTGGTGCGCGGCGAGTGGGACGGCCTGCTGGCCGAGATGGAAGCGGACCCGAACCGCTATCACTTCAAGCGCGATGCCAGCTTCGATGGCGTGATCGAAAGTCTCGATCCGGCCCTTCGCGCCGAGTTCATCGATTTCCTGGTCAGTTCGCTGACCGCGGAGTTCTCGGGCTGCGTGCTTTATGCGGAGATCGCGAAGCGGACGAAGAACCCCGATGTGAAGCGTCTGTTCAAGCTGCTGGCGCGGGACGAGAGCCGGCATGCAGGCTTCATCAACGACACGCTCAAGGATGCCGGGATCGGGATCGACCTGGGCTTTCTGACGCGGACCAAGAAATACACTTTCTTCAAGCCGAAATTCATCTGGTACGCGGTCTATCTGTCGGAAAAGATCGGCTATTCGCGCTACATCACGATCTACCGCCATCTCGCGCGCAATCCGGACCGGCAGTTCCACCCGATCTTCCAGTGGTTCGAGGAGTGGTGCAACGACGAGTTCCGTCATGGCGAGGCTTTCGCGCTGCTGATGCGGGCGGACCCGAAGCTGCTGAAAGGCGCGAACAAGCTGTGGATCCGGTTCTTCCTGCTGGCGGTCTACGCCACGATGTATGTTCGCGATCACGGCCGTCCCGTTTTCCACGAAGCGCTCGGGATCGACCCGACCGACTATGATTACGAAGTCTTCTCGATCTGCAGCCAGATTGCCCGGCAAGTCTTCCCGGTGGAACTTGAGACCGACGATCCTGCCTTCCGCACCAAGATGGACCGGTTGCTCGCCGCCACCCGCCGGATCGAGGCGGGCAAGACGCAGGGCGGCATCGGCGGCCTCGCGAAGCGCGCCCACGGCATGGGGCGGGTGGGTTTGGCTTTCGCGAGCATGTATTTCCATCGCGCGCGCCGCAACGAGCTGCCGCAAAGCGTCAGGATGCAGCCCGCGTGGTGAGCTTCACCGGTCATATCCTGCCGGTGATGGCAACCATCCTTGTGTGGTTCTTCGCCACCGGGCTGATCGCGTGGGCGGCGAACGCGCCGCGCGCGGGCTTTGCGCGCAGCCTGGTGCTGGCTGGCATGGCCGGGATCGCGGGGCTGGCAGCGGTGCTCGCATCGCAGCAGATGACCGGAACCGAGGGTGCCTATCTTGGCTTTGTGGGTGTGCTGTCGATCTGGGGCTGGCACGAATTGGCCTTCCTTACCGGCGGCGTTACCGGGCCGCGCCGCGAACCGGCAGCGCCGCACGCGCGCGGGCTCGCCCGCTTCCGTCAGGCGAGCGCGGCTGTCATCCACCACGAACTCGCGCTCGCCGGCACAGCGGCGATGCTCGTCGCGCTTGGCTGGGGCCAGCCCAATCCGCTTGGCGCGCAGGTTTTCGCGCTGCTCTTCGCGCTGCGCCTGCTGGCCAAGCTGAACCTGTTCGCAGGCGTGCCCAATGCGAGCACCGACATCATGCCGCGCCACCTGCGCTACTTGACCAGCTATTTCGGGCCCAACCGCTTCACGCCGCTGCTGGCGCTGAGTCTCGGAATGGCGATCGCGCTCGCGACATGGCTCGGCGTAGAGGCGGCCCTTGCTGCACCCGGCGCTGCGGCCACGGGCGCGAGCCTGCTGTTTGCGCTCGCCGCGCTCGGCGCGCTGGAATATCTGTTTTTCGCCCTGCCGCTGCGTGACGGTGCGCTGTGGGGCTGGGCCATCGCTGCCCGGGACAAGCGAGAACCTGCTAATATGATGAGGGGTCTGCCATGACGACGAGGGAACCTTCCGCGATGGATTTCGAAGCTTTTTTCAAGGACCAGCTGGATGGGGTTCGCGAGGAGGGCCGCTATCGCGTGTTCACCGATATCAAGCGCCATCGCGGCTCCTTCCCCCAGGCGACGCGCTTCGTGGGCGAAGAGACGCAGGACGTCACCGTGTGGTGTTCCAACGATTACCTCGGCATGGGGCAGCACCCGGTGGTGGTGGATGCGATGCACGCCGCGCTCGACGAATGCGGCGCAGGCGCGGGCGGTACGCGCAATATCTCGGGCACGAACCACCACCACGTGCTGCTCGAGCGCGAACTGGCGGACCTGCACGGCAAGGAGGCGGCGCTGCTGTTCACCAGCGGCTATGTTTCCAACTGGGCCGCGCTCGGCACGCTGGCGAGCCGAATCCCGGGCTGCGTGGTCTTTTCGGATGCGCTGAACCACGCATCGATGATCGAAGGTATCCGCCATTCCAAGGCGGAACGGCGCATCTGGGCGCATAATGATCCGACGGATCTCGACCGGCAGCTGTCCGAATACGGGCCCGACGTGCCCAAGCTGGTCGCCTTCGAAAGCGTCTATTCGATGGATGGCGACATCGCCCCGATCGCCGAGATCCTCGACGTGTGCGAGCGCCACGGCGCGATGAGCTATATCGACGAGGTTCACGCGGTCGGCCTTTACGGTCCGCGCGGCGGCGGCATTGCCGAGCGCGAGGGGTTGATGGACCGGATCACCGTGATCGAAGGGACGCTGGGCAAGGCGTTCGGCGTGATGGGCGGCTATATCGCTGCGAGCGCCGATCTGGTCGACTACGTGCGCACCTTCGCCAGCGGCTTCATCTTCTCGACTGCGCTGCCCCCTGCAGTGGCCGCGGGCGCGGCGGCGAGCATCCGGCATCTCAAGGCGAGCAATGTCGAACGAACGATCCACCGCGAGCGGGTCCAGAAGGTGCGGCGCAGGCTCGATGCGATCGGCATCCCGCATCTCGACAATCCGAGCCACATCATCCCGGTGATGGTCGGCGATGCGCACAAGTGCAAACGGATCAGCGACTGGCTGATGGACAACCACGGCATCTATGTGCAGCCGATCAATTACCCGACCGTCCCGGTCGGGACCGAGCGCCTGCGGGTCACGCCGTCGCCCGTTCACGACGATGGCGACGTCGACCGGCTGATCGGCGCGCTGAGCGAAATCTGGTCGCAGTGCGAACTCGCCCGGATGAGCGCGGCCGCCTGACGTGATCGCGTCGGGCGCGGAACGGGTATGCCCTTGAGATCGTTGATCTTCAGGGGTGATGGGGGAGAAAGCGAGAAATTACTATGGCTACCATGAATTTCCCGATCCTCGCGGTCGCTGCACCGCTCAACCTCGTGACGATGCTGGTTGTGCTGGCTGTGGTCGCGGTCGCATTCCTGTTCTTCCTACGCCAGCGGTCCAACCGCCATCCGATGGATACGCCCGAAGGCAAGGCCGCGGAGGACATGCGCCGCCGCGAGGCGGAAGAGGAACGCCGCAAGGAAGGCCGCCCCAAGGTCGACTGATCGCCCGCCGAGCGACCCATTTCTCCGAGGTCGGAGGGCACGCCCGCTCCACAGATCCCACACAAAAAAGGCGCCGCCGCATATCGCGGCAGCGCCTTTTTTGTGGCTGTCCCGGGTGTGGTTAGGACTGCGTCTGCAGGTAGGCGATCAGGTCCGCCCGCTGCTGCGGGTCCTTGATGCCCGGGAAGATCATCTTGGTCCCCGGAACGGTCCCCTGCGGATCGGCGAGGTAGACGAACAGCTCTTCCGGAGTCCACGTGATGCCGCTGCTCTTGTTGGCATCCGAATAGTTGAAGCCTTCGACCGAACCGGCCTCGCGACCGACGACGTTGTGGAGTGACGGGCCGACCTTGTTCACGCCCTCTTCCACGCTGTGGCAGCTCATGCAATTGGCGAAGACCTTCTCGCCCGCAGCCGCATCGCCGGTGAGGCTGGCAAAATCGACATCCGCTGCCGGAGCGGTGGTTTCCGCAGCCGTGGTTGCGGGCGTTTCGGCCGTCGTTTCGGGAGCGGCAGCTTCTTCATCGGCGCGGCTGTTGCAACCGGCAGAAACAAGCAGGCAGGCCAGTGCCATGCTTCCGACAAAACCATGAGATTTTTTCATATATTTTTCTCCTCACCCACGCCTGAGTCCTCGACGCATCAGCTATAGACCCTTTTTGCCATGTTTCAAAGCACGGCCTTTATATGAACGATTGGTGACGTCTTCGGTTTCCCTGATGAAACGATTGCGAATTCGTGAGACGAGAAGGAAGATCGTCAGGATCACGACCGGGGTCACCAGACCGATTGCGATGCCGACGATATCGCCCTTGCCGAAGGCCTCGGCTCCCTTGGCCATGTAGGCGATCAGCGCGACCGCATAATAGCTCGCGGCGATCACCGAGAGGACCTCTACCAGGTTCTGCAACCGCAGCTGTAGGTTGAAGCTGCTTTCCATCGACCGTAGCAGGTCGAGGTTCTGCGCCTTGATCCGCGTGTCGATCCGGGTGTTGAGCAGGGCGATGGCATCGCCGCTGCGTTCGGAGAGGCGCCGCAGACGTCCGACGAAGGTCTCGATCGTGCGCGTCGCGGGCACCAGCCTGCGTTCGGTGAAGTCGGTCAGGCTCTGGAAGCCGTCGATCGGCTGGACGTGGAGCCCCTCCAGGCGATCCGCCGCGATCTGCGCGTAGGCCTGGCTGGCGCTCATGCGGTAGCTGTTTTCTGCGCGAATCCGGGCCAGCTGGGCGGAGAGGCCGGAAAGCTCGCCCAGGAGGGCCTCGTCATCACTCTCCGCGTCGTCCGCCAGCGCCTGTGCATGCTGGGCCAGTCGCGCTTCGAGCGCCTTGAGTTCGGGCATGAGGCGCTGGACCTGCGGCAGGCCGACCAGCGCAAGATTGCGGTAATTGCCGAGCTCCTGCAGCCGCTGGACGATCCGGCCCAGATCGTCGGGCTCGTGCATCGGGGCGGCGATCAGCAGGCGTCCGTGGCCGTCCTCGCGAATGCGGAAGTCGGACCAGACCCGTACGTTCGAACACACATGGCAGGAGACGAGATCCTGCCGCTCGAACCCCATCTGCGGCAGCAGCGCCTGCGCATCGGCCTCGCTAGCTTCGACGAATACTTTCGTGGCCCGCAGCACTGCGCCCGGCCATGAGCCAAGCCAGTCGACCAGCGCGTCCATCGCATCGCCATCGCGCCCCGGCGCAATGAGGGTGATCGTGGTCGCTTCGGTATGGCGTTCCCACAGGAAGGTGGTGCCGCCTGCAAATTCCAGCACCGCGTAGCGGCTTTCCCGCTCGGCCGAACTCGGTGGCACGGGAGGGCGCGAGAGGTGGTCCTGCTCCGCATCCCGCAGTTCCTCTTCGACGAGGCACACCATCTGAACGATGCGGGCGGGGGCTTTCACTGGGGCGAAGCGGCGCAGGTGCATCTCGTGCACCAGTTCACGCCGCAAGGGATGCTCCGTGAAGGCCATGATGTGCAATACACCAATAGTGGTGATTGCAAAAGGCGATGCCCGCAAGACATCGCGCGCGACTATTCGCCGTTATGCAATTCGCGCAAGTCTCGATTTGAAAAAGACAGGAAGGGAGGGGGCGCGAAGGCCCCCTCGTCAGTCATCAGCTTTCGTGGATGGTCTTGGGGACCATGCAGTGCATCACGCCTTCTTCCCCGTCCTCGCGGCCGAAGCCGGACCACTTGACGCCGCCGAAGGGCGCATCGGGTGCACTCACGTTGGCGCCGTTGATCGCCAGCATGCCCGCTTCGACGTCTGCGGCAAGGCGGCTGCGCAGCTTGGGATCGCTGGTCCATGCATAGGCGGCCAGGCCATAGGGAAGGCGGTTCGCCTCCTCGATCATCGCGTCCGCGTTCGCCATCGGGTTGACCATTGCGACCGGGCCGAACGGCTCTTCGTTCATGATTTCAGCATTGGTCGGCACTTCGCTGAGCACGGTCGGCTCGAAGAAGAAGCCCTGGTTGCCGATCCGCTCGCCCCCGGTGCCGAGCTTCGCACCCTTGCCCTTCGCGTCGGCGATCTTCTTCGCGAGGCCTTCGGGCCCGCGCTCGTTCGCCATCGGGCCCATGCGTGTGCTGTCTTCCATACCGTTGCCGACCTTGATCGCCTTGGCCCGTTCGATGAAACCGTCGCGGAACTGCGGGAAGAGGTCTTCCTCGACGAGGAAGCGCGTGGGGCTGACGCAGACCTGCCCGGCATTGCGGAACTTCGCGCCGACCATCGTGTCGAGCACGTTTTCGACATCGCTGTCCTTGAACACCATCACCGGCGCGTGGCCGCCCAGTTCCATGGTCATTACCTTCAGATCGTCGGCCGCCAGCTTGGTGAGGTGCTTGCCCACCTGGGTCGAGCCGGTGAAGGTCACCTTGCGGATGATGGGCGAGGCGAGGAGGTGGCGGCTGACCTCGTCCGGAACGCCGAATACGACCTGGCAGACATCGCCCGGTACGCCGCCGTCGAGCAGGCACTGCACCAGCGCGAGGCCCGCAGCAGGCGTTTCTTCGGACGGTTTCACGATGACCGAGCAGCCTGCGGCGATCGCGCCGCCGATCTTGCGCGCGACGTTGATGGCGGGGAAGTTCCAGGCCGCGAAGCCTGCGACGGGCCCGACGGGCACGTAGATCACACGCGCGCTCTGCCCTTCTGGGCGCACCAGCGTGCGGCCATAGGTGCGCTTACATTCTCCGGCGTAGAATTCGAACAGCATCGCGCAGAAGATGACCTCGCCATAGGCTTCCTTGACCGGCTTGCCCTGTTCGCGGGTCAGCAGCTTGGCGATGTCGCCTGCGCGTTCGCGGATCAGGCCGGCTGCCTTGTTGAGCGCGGCGGCGCGCTTGTCCGCGCTTTCCTTGCGCCAGGAATGGAAGCCCTTGTCGGCATTGGCCAGCGCGGTGTCGAGATCTTCGCTGGTCGCATGGGGCAGGCTGCCGAGCACTTCGGCCGTGGCGGGGTCGATCACGTCCTGCGTCTCGCGCCCGCCGCCGGAGATTTTTTCGCCACCGATAAGGAGGTGAAGGGAGGAATGGTCGGTCATATGGCAGGCTCCTGTCGCAAACGGTTCGTCTTGTTTTCGTGCCGCTCTCCAGAAAGGGGCAGCGCCACGTGTGGCCTTCAGGTATAGGCCCCGGGCATGATCGCCAACCTCCTCAGCCTCGTTTTTCTTGCCTTTCAGCCCACGCTGGGCACCGCCGAGCCCGCAGAGCCGATGCAAGCCGCGCCGTTATCCGCGCAGCAGGAGGGTGCGTTGCGCTGCGCGGCGGCCTTCGCGCTGGTCGCGGAGCGGCAGCGGGCGGGGGATGAGGACGCGCTGGCCTATCCGCCGATGGTGGAGCGCGGGCGCGAGTTCTTCGTGCAGGTCGGCGCACGGCTGATGGACGATGCGGGCCTGACGCGCGAGGCTATGGCCGCGCGCATGCGCGCCGAGGCGGACACGATCCTCGCCGAGAAATCGCTGGACGAGATCATGCCACCGTGCCTGCTGCTGCTTGACGCGTCGGGACTGTAGCACCGCCTGTCGACAAGCGGGTCGCAAGCATCTGGATTTGCAGGCGCGATTGGTCCATTCGCAAATCATATGTGGACCATCCACCAATTCCCCCTGTGCCCGTTCAGCCGTAAGGTCCGGATCCTGCTGCGTGAGAAAGGCGTGCCCTTCGCTCTCCAGCGGCTCGACCCGTGGAAGGCCGACGACGACTTTTTCGACATGAACCATGCAGGCCGCGTGCCTGTGGTCGAGGAAACCGAGAAGGGCATTGTCCTTAACGATTCGACCGCGATCTGCGAATATTTCGAAGAGACGGTCGACAAGGCGCCGATGATCAATGGCTCTGCGCTCAATCGTGCGGAGATCCGGCGGCTCGTCGCGCTGTTCGAGGAAAACCTGTTCGGCGACGTCACCATGCCGCTGCTGCACGAGCGAATGCGCAAGCGCCTCGTCCTGCGTCAGCCGCCCGATTCGCGCATCATCCGCGAGGCAATGAAGCTGGCGCACGCGCATCTCGACTATCTCGACTGGCTGCTCGACCACCGCGCCTGGGTCGCAGGGCCGCAGTTGAGCCTCGCCGACATAACCGCCGCCGCGCAGCTATCCGTCGCCGACTACCTCGGCGGGATCGACTGGAAGGACCATGGGCCGACGCGCGACTGGTATGCCGCCTTCAAGAGTCGGCCGAGCTTCAATCCCCTGCTGGGCGAGCGGATGGATACGATCCAGCCGCCGCCGCATTACGGGCAGCTCGACGATTGAGCTGGAAGATCGCTTGCGCAGGACCATATGCGCTGTGCGAAAGGAGTTTTTCCGACCATGCCCGATAAGATGGACCTGACCGAAGACCAATGGCGCGAGCGCCTGACGCGCGAGCAGTTCGCCGTCCTGCGCGAAGGAGGGACCGAGCGTGCCTTCACCGGCGCCTACGACAAGCTGAAGGACGAGGGCGACTATCACTGCGCTGCCTGCGGCACGCTCGTCTTCCGCAGCAACGAAAAATACGACAGCGGATCGGGCTGGCCCAGCTTCTACGCCCCGGCGGATGATGGTGTCGTCGAAACGCGGCAGGACGTATCGCACGGGATGACCCGCACCGAGGTGCTGTGCGGATCCTGCGAAGGGCATCTGGGCCACGTATTCCCCGACGGCCCGAAGCCTACGGGCTTGCGCTATTGCATCAATTCGGTCGCGCTGGAGTTCGAAGCTGCGGGCGATCCGCCGGTCGGCAACTGATCGGCTAATTGCGGCAAAAAAATGTCGTTCATTCGGCATTGAGCTTCACCTATGCATAGCGGCCACATGAAAGGTGCGATGACGCACCGCAGGCTGGGATAAAGCGGGTCAATGGCGGGACGGAAGACGGTGCGCGTAAAGGAGGGACGTCGTTTCCCCGGAGCGCGAACCTGGGAGAAGACGCCGCGCTGGCTGCGTCTGACGATTATGTGGCTCTTCGGGCTCGGCGTGCTGGCGGTCGTCTTCCTGCTGCTGGCCGTGGCTTTCGCCGCGCGCTCACTGCCTTCCTACCAAGAGCTCAAGGCGGCGCAGACCGCGCAGACCATCGTCGTGCGCGCGGCCGATGGCAGCGCGATCGTGGAGCTGGGGCCGAGCCCGGGCGAATGGCTCGACAAGGAAGAAATTCCCGAAGTCATGAAGCAGGCGATGATCGCGGTCGAGGATCGTCGCTTCTATTCGCATTTCGGTATCGACCCGGTGCGAACCGGGGGCGCGTTCCTCGAACCCGTTCTCGGCTCGCGCGCGCGCGTTGCAGGTACGTCGACGATCACCCAGCAGCTTGCGCGTAACGTCTTCCTCAATTCGAACCGCACGCTCGACCGCAAGGCGCGCGAAGCGATCCTCGCGCTGGCGCTGGAGGCGAAGTTCAGCAAGGAACAGATCCTCGAACTCTACCTCAACAAGGTCTACTTCGGCGGCGGTGCCTATGGTGTGGACAGCGCCAGCCGAAAGTTCTTCAGCCACCCCGCGACCGAACTCTCGACCGCCGAAGCCGCGATCATCGCGGGGCTGGTCAAGGCGCCGAGCCGCTATTCGCCGACCGCCGATGTCGATGCCGCAGTCGGCCGTGCGCAGGTCGTGCTGCGGCTGATGCGCGAGCAGGGGCGGATCACCGCCGCACAGGCATCGGTCGATCCGTCCGCCGTGAAGCTGAAGGAAGAGACGGGTCAGAACTCGGTCCGCTACTTCACCGACTGGGCGCTACCCCAGCTCGATATCCTGCTGCCCAACACGCTCGAGCCGATCGAGGTGTGGACCACGATCGATGTCGGTATGCAGAACGCGGCGACCGCCGCGATCAAGTCCAATGCGCCCGATGGTGCGCAAGGCGCGCTGGTCGCGCTCGACCGCGACGGGGCAATCCGCGCGCTGGTGGGCGGCAAGGACTATGTCGAAAGCAACTTCAACCGCGCCACGGTGGCCAAGCGCCAGCCGGGATCGGCGTGGAAGCTGTTCGTCTATCTCGCCGCGCTGGAGTCGGGCTACCGCGTGGATGACAGCGTGGTCGATGCGCCGATCTCGATCGACGGATGGACCCCGCGCAATTCCAACGGCCGCTTTGCAGGCGAGATGAGCCTGCGCCAGGCCTTCGCCTATTCGGTCAACACCGTGGCCGCACAGCTCGGCAACGAGGTCGGCTTCGGTACCGTCGCCTCGATGGCCCGCCGCTTCGGCATCACCTCCGACATTTCCACCTACCCCTCGATGGTGCTGGGCACGTCCGAAGTCCGCCTGATCGACATGACACGCGCCTTCGCCTCGGTGGCTGCGGGCGGCATGTCGGTCGAGCCCTATGGCATCGCCAAGGTGACGACGACCGGCGGGGAAACGCTCTACGAGCGGGAAACCCCGCGCGAGGTGCGGCTGGTGCCCGATTATGTCGCCACCCAGATGACCGATCTGATGCAGGCGGCGGTGCAGACAGGGACCGGTCGGGCCGCGCAGATCGGGCGTCCGGTCGCGGGCAAGACGGGCACGACCAGCTCCAACAAGGACGGCTATTTCGTCGGCTTCTCCTCGGGGATTACCACCGGCGTGTGGATGGGCCGCGACGACAGCAAGGCGGTCGGCGGCCTGTCGGGCGGGCGGGCCCCTGCGCAGGCGTTCTCCGCCTTCATGCGCTTCGCGGTCAAGGATCGCCCGGTCGAACCTTTCGACACCGAGACCGACCTGCCCGACTGGCAGGTCGAGCCGGACGAGGAGTTCTACTACGGCGACCCGGAGGACTATTACTTCATCGACGAGCAGGGCAACCTGATCGAGCCGGGCCGGCGCGGGGGCGAAGAAGGCCCGGCGAGCGAGGGCGCGACCGAGCGTCCGCGTCCGCAGCCCGGCGAAGGTGCCGATGGGGAGCGGCAGGCGGTCGACGACGACTTCCTCGAACGCGCGATCGGTGGCGGGAACCAGGGGCAGACGACCCGCCCGCAGCCGCCTCAGCAGCAGGCTCCGCCGACCCCGCGCCCCTCGCCGCAGCCAGCCCAGCCGGGCCGGGGCGAGGCACCCGCAATCCCGCCGCAACAACGCGAGCAGATTTACTAGCGCGCCCAGCGGTGCCGAAACGAACGCGAGCGGTCCGTGCTTACGCAGCCCGGATCGTCGCCGTCATCGTCCGCCTTCCGCAGGTAACACAAGAAAAAGGCCCCGCCGGATCGCTCCGACGGGGCCTTTGAAGTTTTGGAAGCGGCGGCACCCCTACTGGATGCGTACCGCGATATAGCCAGCCGGTCCGCGCGCACGCTGAATGCGCAGGACAACCGAAGGACGCCCTTCTTCCTCGGCTTCACGGACGATGGCCTCAAGCTCCTGGGTCGAGGTGATCGTGCGGTAGTTTGCCGACAGGATGATATCGCGGCGCTGCAGCCCCTTGCGGGCGGCATCCGAATTGCGATCCACCCCGGCGATCGCCAGACCTTCGGTGTCTGCCGGAACGCCCAGCTGGCGCGCAATCGCCGGGTTGATCGGCACGACGCCCAGGCCCAGCTTCTCGGCCAGGAACTCGCCTTCGTCGATCTCCGCGCTCATCGCATCGTCGTCTTCGTCCTCGCCGCCGAACATCTGCGACTGGGCGATTTCTTCCGCGCTGGGGCGGGTGCCGACCGTGACGTTGACCTTACGGCGTTTGCCATCGCGGATCAGCGTGACCGGAATCGTGGTACCCGGGGCCACGTTCGCAACCAGGAAGGACAGCGTCTGGTCGGTCGTCACTTCCTTGCCGTTGACGGAAATGACCACATCGCCCGGCTCGATCCCGGCAAGCGCGGCTGCTTCGCCATCGACCACCGTCTGCACCAGTTCACCGCGGTTGCGCGGCAGGCCAAGCGCGGCGGCGAAATCGTCCGTCACCGGCTGGATGCTGACGCCGAGGTAGCCGCGCTCGATCTCCTCGCCCCGGCGGAGCCGCTCGACGATGGGCGCTGCGGTATCCGCAGGGATCGCGAAGCCAACGCCCACGCTGCCGCCCGAGGGCGAAAGGATGGCGTTGTTGATGCCGATCACATTGCCACGCATGTCGAACAGCGGGCCGCCCGAGTTGCCGCGGTTGATGGCGGCATCGGTCTGGATGTAGCGATCATAGGCGCCTGCACCGGCGGTGCGCAGGACCGAGGAAATGATCCCGCTGGTGACCGTCCCGCCGAGGCCGAACGGGTTGCCGATGGCCACCACCCAGTCACCTGCGCGAGCCTGTTCGGAATCGCCGAACTGCACGAAGGGGAAGGGTTCGCTGCGGTCGATCTTGAGCACGGCGAGGTCCGACTCGGCGTCCTTGCCGACCAGTTCCGCCTCGTATTCGGTGCCGTCGGGCATGGTCACGGTGATCTCTTCCACCGTCCCGCGACCCTGCGGCGTCACCACGTGGTTGTTGGTGACGACGTAGCCGTCGGCCGAGATGATGAAGCCCGAGCCGAGCGACTGGCCTTCGCGGGTGGTCGGCTGGCCCTGCTGGCGATCGCCGAACATGCCTTCGAACGGGGTGCCCGCAAACGGATTGTTCGTTTGCACCTCGACCCGCTGGCGGGTGGAGATATTGACCACCGCCGGGGCAAGCTGTTCGGTCAGGTCGGCGAAGCTTGCGGGCGCCCCGGCGCGCGGTACCGCGGTCTCGATCCGCGGGTCGGCGTTCTGGGCGACCTGCGCGCCGGCAGGCTGTCCGGTTACGAGGGAAACGGTGGCGCCGCCGAGCAGCAGCGCAGTGGTCAGGCCATAAGCATATCGCACGGGTCTCACGTCCTTCTGGTTCCTTTTCATTTCGTCGGCCTCTCCTTGCGCGATCAACGCGCGAAGGGGCGGTCTCTTTCCCGCATCACACTCAAGGACGCAGGCGCTTAATCGCGTTTGAACGGCGCCGGGTCACTCCATGGAGGCCCGACGCCGTTCGACGAACCGTCAACGCCGTCCGCGGAACTGCCGGAGATACTCGTTCTCAGGCGACAGGATAATGCTGCTTTCGCTCTGCGGCTGGGTCGCTGGATCGCGCGAGGTTTCGAAAGTCGAATCGTAGCTCTGCATCGCACGGTAGAAATCGTAGAAGTCCGGGTCCTGGCCAAAGCTTTCGGCATAGATCCGGGCCGCCTGCGCATCCGCTTCGGCGCGAATGATGCGCGCATCGCGGCTGCCGCCTGCGCGGATCGTGCGTGCTTCGCGCTCACGGTCCGATTCCATCCGGCGGAAGGCCGATTGCAGCGGTGCTTCGGGCAGGTCGGTCCGCATGATCTTCACGTCGACCACCTCGGCCCCGTACTGGCGGGCCTGCCGGTCGAGATTGGCGCGCACGTTGGCGAGCGCATTGCCCCGTTCGGCGGTCAGCATCGACTGGAAGGTGCGGCGGCCGAGTTCCTGGCGCAGGACCGAGTTCAGGATCGGCTCGAGCGCGTTGCGCACGCCATCGGTCGATCCGGCGCGTTCGACCATCCGCACGGGGTCGACGATCCGGAACCGCGCATAGGCATTGACGAGCAGGCGCTGCTGGTCGGCCGAGAGCACTTCCTCGTCGTTCATTTCCAGATCGAGCAGGCGCTTGTCCACCATGCGAACCGAATCGATGAAGGGCACGCGCAGGTAGAGCCCCGCGTTTGCATCGCCGCCGATCGTGTTGACCGTGGCGACCGGTTCACCGGTCCGTACGATCACTGCCTGTTCTTCCTCGGGCACGATGAAGATGCTCATCAGGAGAGCGACGATCACGATCCCCACGACAAGAATAATTGCGCGATATCTGTCCCAGACACTGGTCATGATTACTGGCCCCCTGCAGGCGTGGTTGCCTGCGGCGGTGTCGGCGTGGTCCGGCGACGATTGATCTCCGGCAACGGCAGGTAGGGCGTCACATCGTCCGTCTCGACGATGGTCTTATCGGTCTTGCTCAGAACGCGCTCCATGGTCTCGTAATAGATGCGACGGCGCGTCACTTCGGGCGCCATGCGGTATTCCTGATACACCTTGTCGAAGGCCTGTGCTTCACCTTCGGCGTTGGCGAGAACCTGCTGAGCATAGCCCTGTGCCTGGTTGCGTGCCGCGTCGGCGTTCTGTTCGGCGACCTGCACGTCGCGGAAGGCGTCGACCACCTGTGCGGGCGGATCGGCCTTCTCGACCTCAACACCCAGCACGCGCACGCCCGCACCATAGCTGTCGAGCGTGGCCTGCATGCGCTCGCGCACGTCCAGTTCGATCGCGGCACGTCCCTGACCGGAGAACGTCTCGTCCAGTTCGGTCTCGGCAACCGATGCGCGCATCGCCGCCTCGGCAGCTTCGTTCACGGTTTCGATCGGGTCGACGACGCGGAATTTGTAACCTTCGAGGTCCTTGATGTTCCAGCGCACGATGTAGCTGAGATCGACGAGGTTCTGGTCCCCGGTCAGGATCAGCTTGGCCTGGCTATCGCCGCCGGGGATGCGCACCGAGCGCACACCTTCGACATCCTCGATATCGACCGTTTCGAAGGGAAAGGGCGCGGTGAACTGGAGGCCGGAATCGAGCGTGCGGGTGTAGTTGCCCAGCGTCTTCACGACCGCCTTCTGCTGCGGGCCGATCAGGTGCGTGCTGGTCACGCCAATCCAGACCAGGACGACGGCACCGATGATGAAAGGCACCCAGCTCTTCCCGCCGGGGCGCTGGGGCATGCGGAAGTTCGGGCCGCCGGGGCCGCCCGGCCCGCCGGAGCGGCGGCGCGGGCCTTCGGGGCCGCGGTTCTTGAAGATATCCTCGATCGAGGCGGAGCGCCGCTCGCCGTCGCCGCCTTGTGGCAGCCATGGATTGCGCGGGCCCTTCGGCTTGCCCTCGCCGGGCTTGCCGTCACCGGCCTTGTCGCCACGCGGTTCGTCGCCGCCCGGCCCGTCGCCGTCAGAAGATCCGCCCCATGGATTCTTGCCGGCCATCGCCAGCGCTATTCTCGAGTGAAACCCGTCCAAGATTTTCATGGCATTGGTTATAGGGAGCGTTGCGAGCGAAAAACAGGGGTTGCCCGCGCATTTTTGCTGTTATTGAGCCGCCGATGACGAGTAACCGGAAGATCGAGCTTGATGAGGTGCGGGCAGCGTTGCCCCCGCAGCTCGCAGAACGGGTGGCAGCGGTGCGGGCGCGCGACGATGCGCTGTCGCTGGTGGCCGATGGCAGCGGCCTCGGCGAGAGCGCACGCGCCAGAGCCGAGGAGGAGATTCGCGCAGCGCTGGCCGGTCTTGCCGGGGGGCGGCAGGTCGCGGTCGCCTTCATGGGCGAACGCGTGCAGCGCAGGATCATCGCCATCGGATCGGGCAAGGGCGGCGTGGGCAAGTCCACCGTCACCGCCAATCTCGCGGTCGCGCTGAAGCAAACCGGGGTGAAGGTCGGCGTGATCGATGCCGATATCTACGGCCCTTCGCAACCGATCCTGCTGAAGAGCGAGCATCTCAAGCCCGAGGCGGTGGGCGAGACCCTGCAGCCGGTGGTCGGCGCGGCGGACATTCCGATGCTTTCGATGGGGCACCTGGTGAACAAGGGGCGCGCGCTGGCCTGGCGCGGGCCGATGGCGGGCCGCGCGCTCGCCCAACTGTTCGAGGCGAACTGGGGCGATGCCGAGCTGCTGCTGGTCGACCTGCCGCCGGGCACCGGCGACGTGCAGATCACGATGCTGCAGAAATTCCGCCCCGATGGCGCGGTGATCGTCTCGACCCCGCAGGATCTCGCGCTGGCCGATGCGGCGCGTGCGGGATCGCTGTTCGACCAGGGCGAGGTGCCGATCCTCGGGCTGGTCGAGAATATGGCGGGCTATGTCTGCCCCCACTGCGGAGAGGCGAGCGATCCCTTCGGCAGTGGCGGCGTGGAGCGCGCGGCGGGCCGCCTCGAACTGCCGTTCCTGGGGCGCATCCCGCTCAGCCACGCGGTGCGCGAATCGAGCGACGAAGGCACGCCGATCGCACTGGGAGACAGCCCCGAGGGTGAGGCGTTCCGCGCGATTGCACAAAAGATCGCCGCCGCGCTCAACGTGGGCGCTGCGTGAAAATTTCGCGCCGGGGTGTGCTGGCAGGCACGGCGGCGGGCGGTGGCCTGGTCGTAGCCTACCTGCTGCTACCCCAGCGCTTTGACGCACCGCTTGCCCCCGCAGAGGGCGAGGCCGGTTTTGATGCCTGGCTCAAGATCGCGGCCGACGGGGTCATCACGGTTGCCGTGCCGCAGTGCGAGATGGGGCAGGGTGTCAGCACGCTGCTCCCGCAGATCGTCGCGATGGAGCTGGGGGCCGACTGGCGGCAGATCGCGGTCGAACCTGCACCGCCTACCGGGGCCTATCCCAATGTCCCGCTGGCGAGTCACTGGGCGCCGCTCTGGATGGCGGGCGGGGCCGAAATCGCCAGCGACGAGGATTCGCTGCTGGCCCGCCGCTTTGCCGAGCGTACCCGCTTCACTGCGACTGCTGCAGGGACCACGCTTGCTGCCTATGAGCGTCCAGCGCGCGAGGCCGCGGCCACCGCGCGCGCAATGCTGATCGCGGAAGCCGCTGCGCGCTGGGACGTCGCGCCGGAGGAGTGCCGGACGCAGGCCGGTTTCGTGATCGCCGGCCAGCGTCGTCTGCGTTTCGCGGAGCTTGCGCAAGGCGCGGCCGGTCGCGAGCCGCCGGATGTCGCGCCCCTGCGTAGCGAGCCACCTGCCGAGCCGCCTCGCGGTGCGGGCACCACCGCAGAAACGGCGTTCCCCCGGCTGGACCTTCCGGCCAAGGTCGATGGCAGTTTCCTGTTCGCGGGGGATATCCGCCTGCCCGGCATGGCCTTCGTCGCTATTCGCCACGGGCCGCTCGATCGCAGCCGCCTCAAGCGATACGAGAAGGAGGCCGCAGCAAACGTGCGCGGCCTCCTCGGGATCGTCGAAGGCAATCGCTGGCTAGCCGCAGCGGGTGAAACCTGGTGGGCGGCCGAGCAGGCGCTGGCCGCGATGAAGCCGGTTTTCGGGGTGAACGACCCGGTCGATAGCGACGCGATTGCCGAAGCGCTCGGCAATGGGTTGGCCAAGGGCGAGTCGGAGCGTGTCGCGCTGGTCGGCGCGCGCGAGGTGATCGAGGGCAAGCCCACGCTCACCCGGCGCTACGACATTGCCCCGGCGGTCCATGCGCCGCTGGAGACCGCCACCGCCACCGCATGGCTCGACGATGGCAAGCTGACGCTGTGGATCGCGAGCCAGGCACCCGAGCGCGCCCGGGTCGCGGCCGCGCGCGCGGTTGGCATCGGGGTGGAGAATGTGATCTTGGTGCCGATGGCGGCGGGCGGCAGCTTCGACGCGCGGCTCGACCATAGCCATGCGATCGAGGCCGCAGTGATCGCGCGCGAGCTGGACCGCCCCGTCCAGCTGGTCTGGTCGCGCTGGCAGGAAATGATCGCGAGCCCCCCGCGTGCGCCGGCCGCGGCCGAGATCGGTGCGCGGCTGGGCCGCGACGGCGAGATCGTCGCGCTGACCGGGCGGATCGCGGTGCCGCCCTTCATGCGCGAACAGGGGGCCCGCCTGTTTGCCAACCATACGACGTGGGCCGCGCGCGAGGATACGGCGGGTCAGGCGGATTCGCTGGCGGTGGCGGGCGCCGTGCCGGTGTACGACATACCCAACCTCGCGATCGATCACGTGCCGGTGGCGATCGGCCTGCCGGTCGCGCGGATGCGCGGCGGCGGCGACGCGCTGACCGCCTTTTTCACCGAGAGCTTCGTGGATGAAGTGGCCGAGACGCTGGGGCGGGAGCGGCTCTCCTACCGGATCGCCATGCTGGGGCAGGACCTGCGGATGGTCGAAGTGCTCCAGCGCGCCGCGCGGCTGGCGGAATGGGATGGCGGCGAGGTGGCGAACGGGCAGGGCATCGCCTGTCACCGCATGATGCTCGGCGAGCGTTTCGGCCGGATCGCCTGCGTCGCGCAGGCCACCCCCGGGGAAGGGGGCGTGCGCGTGAGCCGCCTCAGCGTGGCGGTGGATATAGGCCGGATCGTCAACCGTGACCTTGCCCGCCAGCAGATCGAGGGCGGGCTGATCTTCGGCCTGTCGCTGGCGCTGGGATCGGGAATGGGCTTTGCCGGGGGGCTGCCGACGACAAGTCGCCTCGCCGCGCTCGACCTGCCGACGCTCGCCCAAAGCCCCGAAATCGCGATCGATTTCGTGACGAGCGACGCCGAACCCTTCGATCCCGGCGAGCTGGGAACCGTCATCGCCGCGCCCGCGATCGCCAATGCGCTTGCCTCTGCCACGGGGCAGCGGTTCCGTTCGCTTCCGCTCGATCTCGCCGCTGCCCGGACCGCGCCACCGGCGCTTCGTGAATAATGCCGTCTTGACGAACAGGCGCGCTTGCCGTTGGCGTCCGGCATGACTTGGCAAGACCAGCAGCTTCCTCCGGATCACCCCCCGGTCCGCTCCGGCAGGATCGGCGTTCTGATCGTAAACCTGGGCACGCCCGTTGCGCCGACGGCGGCCGATGTGAAGCGCTACCTCGCGGAATTCCTGTCCGACCGGCGCGTGATCGAGATCCCGCCGATCGCCTGGCAGCCGATCCTGCGCGGCATCATCCTCAACACGCGCCCCGCGAAATCGGCCGAGGCCTACCGCAAGGTGTGGAGCGAGGACGGTTCGCCGCTCGCCGCGATCACCAAGGCGCAGGCGCGGGCGATGCACAAGATGCTTGGCTCCGAGGGGGATGGACGCGTGATCGTCGACTGGGCGATGCGCTACGGCGCGCCGACCATTCCCGACCGGCTGGCCGCCTTGCAGGAAGCTGGCTGCGACCGGATTCTCCTCGCGCCGCTTTACCCGCAATATTGCGCCGCGACGACGGCCACGGTGGTCGACAAGGCGAACGAATGGCTCGCCGCGCAGCGCTGGCAGCCCTCGCTGCGAACCCTGCCGCCCTATCACGACGATCCGCTCTACATCAATGCGCTGGCGAACGACATCGACCGGCAGCTGGGCACGCTCGATTTCGATCCGGAGCTGTTGCTGCTGAGCTTCCACGGCATGCCCGCGCGCACGCTGGCGCTGGGCGATCCGTACCATTGCCACTGCCACAAGACCGCACGGCTGCTCGAAGCCAGAATGGCGCAGACCGGCCGGCGCACGGGGCTCCGCTTCCGCACCAGCTTCCAGTCGCGGTTCGGGCGGGCCAAGTGGCTCGAACCCGCGACCGACGCGGTGCTGGAGGAAGAGGCGCGGGCGGGCACCAAGCGGCTGGCCGTGGTCGCGCCCGGGTTTTCCGCCGACTGTCTAGAAACGCTCGAGGAACTGGCGATCCAGGGCCACGAACAGTTCGAGGAAGCGGGCGGAGAGCAGTTCGCCGCGCTGGCATGTCTCAACACGTCCGACGCCGGGCTGGCGATGCTCGAGGCGATCTTGCGGCGTGAACTTGCAGGATGGATTTGATTGAGCGATTAACTTACATTGGGGTCAATAAGGAGAGGACACCCAATGGCAACGCTTGCAGCTCACCAGCCCGCATCCGCCCGCCCGCAGCACTGGAAAGAGGATAATCCGAGCCCGGGCGATCTTTCGCACATTCCGGGCGAAACCGGGCTGCCGATCGTCGGCAACACCTTCCGACTCCTCGCCGATCCGCCCGGCTTCATCCAGCGCATGGTAGAGAAATACGGCCGGGTCTATCGCAACAACGCCTTTGGAGGGACCACGGTATCGCTGATCGGCGCGGACGCGAACGAGCTGGTGCTGTTCGACCGCCAGAAGATCTTCTCCAGCGAACAGGGCTGGGGCCCGATCCTCGACAAGCTGTTCCCGCGCGGGCTGATGCTGATGGATTTCGACCATCACCGCGCCGACCGCAAGGCGCTGTCGATCGCCTTCAAGCCCGAGCCGATGCGGCATTACGTCGGCAGCCTCAACCGCGGCATTGCCGAGCGGATGGAGGAATGGGGCGCAGGTGGCATGAAGTTCTACCCCGCGATCAAGCAGCTGACGCTGGACCTGGCGGCGGACAGCTTCATCGGCATCCCCTTCGGCGAGGAATCGCGCAAGGTGAACCAAGCCTTCGTCGACATGGTGCAGGCCTCGGTCGCGCCGATTCGCCATTCGCTGCCCTTCACCAAGATGAAGCGCGGCACCGATGGCCGCGCTTATCTGGTCGAGTATTTCACCAAAGAAACCCAGCGCCGCCGCGCCGAAGGCGGCGGGCAAGACATGTTCAGCCAGTTCGCCACCGCCACGCGCGATGACGGCGAGCTGTTGCCGGTCGACGAAGTGGTCGACCACATGAACTTCCTGATGATGGCGGCGCACGACACGATCACCTCGTCCGCGACATCGCTGGTCTATCTGCTGGCGAAGAACCCCGAATGGCAGGAGAAGCTGCGCGAGGAACTGCGCGCGATCACCGGCGGAGAAGGGCGTGCGCTCGCATACGAGGATCTGGCCAAGGCCGAACTGACCGAAATGGCGTTCAAGGAAGCGCTACGGATGATGCCGCCGGTGCCCTCGATCCCGCGACGGGCGCTCGAGGCGTTCGAGTTCGGCGGCTATCACATCCCGGCGGGCACGCCGGTGGGGGTGAACCCCACCTTCGTCCACAACGATCCGGAAATCTGGGACTCGCCCGAGAAGTTCGACCCCATGCGCTTCACGCGCGAAGCGGAAAAGGCGCGGCACAAATATGCCTGGGTGCCTTTCGGCGGCGGCGCGCACATGTGCCTGGGACTCCACTTCGCCTATATGCAGATCAAGATCCTGATGGCGCATATGCTGACCCGCTACCGGATTGAGGTGGCAGACGGCTATGCGCCCGACTGGCAGCCCTGGCCGATTCCGCAGCCCAAGGACGGGTTGCACATCGTGCTCAAGCCGGTCGACTAGCGTTCAAAAATCGATCGCGATCCCGTCCTTCACCCAGTCGCCGTAGCGCGTGGGGCTGAGGCCCTTGGGGTCTTCCACGCTCGCGTCGATGGGTTCGGGCGCGGGCGGGGGATCGTCGCTCCAGTGCGCAGGCTTCTTGAAGTCTTCGGGGCGTTCGGTAGCGCGTTTCATATGAGAGAAATGATCCTGTTCGCACCCGGTTTCAAGCATGACTAAAGCCGGTAAGCCCAAAGCCGGGGGCGATGTGCCCGGCCTGCCTGCCCGTCGCGCAGCGCTGCGCATGCTCGACGGCGTGCTGCGCCGCGGCGAAACGCTGGAGCAGAACGAGACGGCGGCGCTCCATGGACTGCCCGCGCCCGATGCCGGGCTGGCACGCGCGATCGCGGCCGAAACGCTGCGCTGGCTGGTCGATTTCGACGCCCTGATCGACAGCGCGACGCGCGAGGTTTTGCCCGAGGATGCCAAGCCGCGCACGGTGTTGCGGCTTATGCTGGCGCAATGGCTGCGGCTCGACACGCCGCCGCACGCGGTGATCGCCACCGCGCTGCCGCTGCTCTCGGGCGGGCCCAAGCGGCTGGCGCACGGCGTGTTCGGGGCGCTGACCAAGCGCGGGGTCGAGCTGCCTGACGCGCCGACACTGCCCGAGGCGGTCGCCGAGCGCTGGGGCGAACGCGCCGGAGCCATCGTCGCAGGCCTCGCCGAACCGCCCCCGCTCGACCTGACGCTGCGCGATCCTTCGCAGACCGCCGAATGGGCGGTGAAGCTGGGTGCGGACAGCCTGATGCCGGGCCACCTGCGCCTCTCGCGCGGGCAGGCGGTGCATGGGCTCGAAGGGTTCGAGGATGGCGCATGGTGGGTGCAGGACCTCGCCGCCTCGCTTCCCGCGCGTCTGCTGGGCGAGGGGCAGGGCAGGCGCGCGCTCGACCTGTGCGCCGCGCCGGGCGGCAAGACGCTGCAACTGGCGGCGCAGGGGTGGCAGGTCACTGCGCTGGATATCTCGGCCAAGCGGCTGAAGCTGCTGGAGGAAAACCTCAAACGCACCGGTCTGGAAGCGGAGGTGATCGCCGCCGATGCCTTCAAGTGGGAGCCTGAAACCCCGTTCGACGCGATCCTGATCGACGCGCCCTGCACCGCAACGGGGACCGCTCGCCGCCACCCCGACGTGCTCCACCGTATCGGCCCGCGCCAGATCGCCGACCTCGCCGAGGTGCAGGAACGACTCATCGAGCGCGCGAGCGGTTGGCTCGCACCCGGTGGGACGCTGGTCTACGCGGTGTGTTCGCTGGAGAGCGAGGAGGGCGAGGCGCAGGCCGAGAAGGTATCGCTCACGCCAGACCCGATCCGTGCCGAGGAATTGCCCGAAAGCCTGTCACCCACGCCAGACGGCTTTCTGCGCAGCGATCCCGGAATGCTGCTCGAACAGGGCGGACTCGACGGCTTCTTCGTCTCGCGCTGGCGGAAAGGTTAAACGAAAAGCTCCCCTCTCTGGGGGGAGGGGTTGAGGGTGGGGGCTCCACGCCATCGGCCTCGGACCACCCCCCACCCGACCTCCCCCTCAAGGGGGGGGAGCATCGCGTTCAACCGCCCATATCGACCACGCCCTCGTTCTCGCCGTAGAGCTCGGCCTCGCTGGCGGTCACCTTGATGATCAGCACGCCGTCCTGCTCGTCGGGCCCATGGCCGAACCATTTCTCGATGTCGGGCGTCCAGTGTTCCTTGATGAGCTCGGGATCGTCGTGGACGCTCGCGGTGCCGCGGATCGTCAGCCACACGCCCTCGTTCTGGAAATCGAGCGCCACATGATCGTCGCGTTCGATATCGCGCAGCTTGCGCGTATCGGGCGCGGTGAAGAAGTAGCTGTCGCCGTCGTAATCGACCTGCGCATTGTTGCTCATCGGGCGGCTGGTGAGCGAGCCACCCTCGCCATGCGTCGTCATCATGCACAGATCCATGCTGCGCATGGTCTTGGCGATCATCGATTTGTGAGGCTTGGGCATCCGGCAGATTCCTTTTGTATCTGACGGACTTAACTTGCGGCGAGGACGCTACGTTCCTCATATTCGACATGGGTTTGTCGACGTCCCGGTGCCGGTCCGGTGGGGCATTCTGGGATAACCTATAGGCCCGAGTAAATGTGCTTGATCCAATAGTCGTTCATCCAGTCTTCGTAGCGGAGCAATTCGCCCTGACGCCGCTCGTGCCCGCCGGTCCAGTGATCGTCGCCATCGAAGAGTGCGGTATAGGCGTCGACGCGCCACTCCTCACCGGGAAGAGTGAGGAATATCCGGTGCGCCGCATAGGGTCTTGCACCTGCACAGGGGCAAAGGCGATCGGCGCGGACAAACCGTCCGCTCGCCACATGCCTGTCGAACAGCCGGATGTAGCGTGCGACGACTTCGGGAAAGCGGTCTTTCCCATCGACGAACACGGCCATCGGTTTGCGGCCCGCTATCATCAGGCCGAACTCGCGGTTCGTATGGACAAGATAGGGAGGGAGAGAAGCAGGCTGTTGAGCACGTTTCGGGTCTAGCGCGCGTTCGTGGTCGAAGTCACCTCATGCAATCCGGGCATGCTCGGAACCCCGTAGAGCGGAGGGGCAACCGCCGGGCCCACTTAGCGGGCGGGAGAACTTCCTTCCCCTGTCTCCCCTCCCTTGGGGAGGGGCTGGGGGTGGGGGCTCGACGCCACCGGCCTTGGCACACCCCCACCCAACCTCCCCCTCAAGGGGGAGGAGAAAGGTGTCGCGCTCTTGGCGCTAGCGCGCGGAAGAGAAGTGACAGCTCCGGGGCGGTGTGCTGAAGGTCTGCATCGCATCATTCTAATGCGCCGCGCTGTCGCTCGAACCAAGGTTCCGCGACCTCTACGATGAATAGCCCCAATTCGTCAACGCACCGATCATAAGTGCTATTGGTCTTTGCATTGAAGCGATGGTGATAGCAGTAGCCTGTATTTCTTCGTATCATCTGAGTAGTATGGCTACTAAGATCAGTTCGCTTTCCGTCACTTGCTCGAATTGAAACAAGGGCTATTTCGAGCTTGATGCTTGGTGAGTACGGCGCGCCATAGGTAGCACCGCTCCGGGAAAGCCATAAGGTTTCCTTGAAACCGTCGACCTCTCGCTCCCATTTACGACCGTTGCCTCGAGTGAAGCCAATTGGGTGCACAATTTGGGTAATCGCGCTGCAAACGCGCTTCATGCCATCAGCCACAATCTTTGAGTGTTCTCCCATCGAGCCAGTTTAGCGATTGGCAAATCGGCTGCAATGGGGTCGGAACCTGCCAACCCCGCAAAGAAAAACGGCCTGCGGGCATTCGCCCGAGGCCGTTTCTCGTGTTCGAAATTCCGCCCGGATCGGACGGAGTTCGTCGGTCCTCAGACCGCATCGAAGCGCGGCCCGTCACAGGGCTCGCGCGGGTTACGCGGCTTCCTTGATCTCGACCAGCGTCACGCCGAAGGTCAGGTCTTCGCCTGCCAGCGGATGGTTGCCGTCGGCCTTGACCGAGTTGTCGTGCACTTCGGTGATGACGAGCTGGATCGGCTGGCCGTCCTGGCCCTGCGCCGAAAGCTGCATGCCCGGCTGCGGGGCGGGCTCTGCGGGCAGGTTTTCGCGCGGAACGTCGATCACGAGCTGTTCGTTGCGCGGGCCGAAGGCATTCTCGCTCTCGATCTTGACCTGCTGCACCGAGCCGACTTCCATTCCGTCGAGCGCGGCTTCGATCGCCGGGAAGATTTCCTGCTTGCCGAGCGTGACGACCTGCGGGCCGCTTTCCTCCGTGTTTCCGACCACCTGGCCGGCATCGGTCTTGACCACGAAATCGATGGCGACGGTGTCGCCGTTCTTGGCTGTAGGCATTTCGATTGTCCTCTCTGACTGAGGGGTGAGGGCCGCACGCTTACGCGGCCACGGGGAATTCGATGCCCCCCAACGTGGGGCCCCTCGCGCGAGGCGCAACCCCGAACCTGATGCGAAGTTCGCCGGGCCGGTTCTGCGCCGCCCTAGTCGCGCGGGTTCAGGACCGCCGCGCTGTCGAGATTGAGGAGGTACTCGATCCGGGTCACCTGCCCGTGTGCGAAGGTGTAGCGCACGATCTTGAGGGGGCGCACAGGATGGAAAACCGTGCCCTTGCGGATGGGCATCCAGAACTCTTCCGTCACCACGCGACCGTCTTCGTCCCAGTAGAAATTCTCGATCAGCATCTGATGGCGATCGAGACTGGGATCGTAAAAAGTGCTCTCGCGCCAGTCGATCCAGGCATCGGGGCCCTTGAGGAATGGCTCCCCCTCCCACGTCACTTCGAGGTCTTCGGAGAGCATGGCGCGCAATTCGGCGGGGTATTCGGCCGGGGCCGTTTGCGGAAGCGCGGCGAAGAAGGCTCTTTGCGCGGACGCTTGTGGGGGAGGGGGTGGGGGCGCTGCGAAGCCGGGGCTGGCCGTGAGGAAGGCGAGCGCCGCTGTCAGAAATCCTAACTTTACGCGTCCTGTCGGCACCGGGCCTCCTTCGCTTTTCCGCTGTGGCGGAACCAGGACAGCCTAGGCCAATCGGGTCTGTGCGCAAGAGTGTGCGCAAGCGGAGCGGCACAAGCCGTCATCGGGGGCTTCGTGCTGTCCTACAGCCCAGACTGCTGGCAAGGATCGCGCGATGCGCAGCCAAACGAAAACGCCGGCCTGGGCCACCATTTATGGCGCCCGGACCGGCGGCGGTTTTTTGACCTTAGGACACTGTGTCAGGTGTGTCAGATACCCTACACCGCGCAGGCCAGTTTGCGCCTTACGCGTCGTCCTTGACGTATTTCTGGAAGCTCTTGCGCAGCTTCATCAGCTTGGGCGGAATGGTCGCCTGGCAATAGGGATTGCGCTGGCCTTCGCCGTCCCAGTAATCCTGGTGGTAGCCTTCCGCCGAATACCAGGTCGCCATCTGCTGGCCGTCGGACATGCCTTCGATCGTGGTCACGGCCATCGCGCCGTTGGCGGCGTTCCAGCGCCCGATCGCGGCTTCGGCCTCTTCCGCCTGGCTGGCATCCAGCGGGAAGATCGCGCTGCGATACTGCGTGCCGACGTCGTTGCCTTGCCGGTTCAGCTGGGTCGGATCGTGCGTTCCCAGAAACATGTCGAGCAGTTCGGCGTAGCTGATCGCGTCGGCATCGTAGGTCACCTTCACCGCCTCGGCATGGCCGGTATTGCCGGTGCACACCTGCTTGTAGGTCGGGTTTTCCACCTCGCCGCCGATATAGCCGCTCTCGACGCTCTGCACGCCGATCACATCCTTCATCACGGCCTCGGTGCACCAGAAGCAGCCGCCTCCGAAAATTGCGGTCTCCGTCATATCGTCGTTCTCCTTTGGTCCGCAGATAGGAAGCATGCAGGCGATTGCCATGACCCGACCTTGGGGCAGCTTGCCTTGCCCCGTCGCGGGCCTAGAATGCCGGGCACACACAACCTCCCGGGGGAGAATACCTGATGCGCCGTTTCACCAGCCTGCTCGCGCTCGCCGCCTTTGCCACCGCCACGCCCGCGCTCGCCGATCATCATGGCGAAGCGAGGATGGGCGAAAGCCATGCCCACCATCCCGCGCTGAAGGCGGCGGTCGCTTCGGACGTTCGGGGTGAGGACGCGGCCCGCGATGAATGGCGCCACCCGTTCGAAACGCTCGACTTCTTCGGCGTGAAGCCGGGCATGACCGTGGTCGATTACATGCCCGCGAGCGGCTGGTACACGCGCATCCTGGTGCCGTACCTTGGCAGCGAGGGGCGCTATGTCGGCCTCACCCCCGATCCCGCTGCTGCGGATGCGGAGCGCTTCGGCGAGTATTTCGGCGGCCTGCCGGGCAAGTTCGCAGAGGTCTCCCCAGGCTGGAACCTCGCCGGCGCGCCGGTCAGCATCTACGCCTCGCAGGACGTACCGGAAGCAATAGCGGGCCAGGTGGATCGCGCGCTGATCTTCCGCGAGATGCACAACCTGCTGCGCTCCGGCGTGCTCTATACCGAGCTCACCCGCATCCGTTCGATGCTGAAGGACGACGGCATGCTCGGCATCGTGCAGCACCGCGCGAAGGCCGATGCGCCGGGTGACTACACCAATGGCTCCAAGGGCTACCTGCGGCAGGACGACGTGATCGCTCTGGTCGAGGCGCACGGGTTCGAGCTGGTCGGGATGAGCGACATCAACGCCAACCCCGCCGACCCTGCCAACTGGGAAGGCGGTGTGTGGACGCTGGCGCCGAGCAATAGCGGCAACGTGGCCGAAGCGGCGCCGGTGGGCGAAAGCGACCGGATGACGCTGTTGTTCAAGAAGCGCTAGGGCCTGTCAGGCGCCGTTCACCGGTTCAGGGGCAGCTTTGCAGCACCATGGTGTGAAAACTGGGATATGCACATGCGAAAGACCTGCCTGCCTCTGATCACCGCCCCGCTCGCGCTGGCTGCCTGCAACCAAGCCTATGATCCGCGCGGGGTCGATCACGATGAAACGCTCCTGTCGGTCAGTGCGACCGGCGAATCCGATATCCGCCCCGACGAGGCCTTCTTTCAGGTCGGGGTCGAGAATTTCGCACGGACCGGCAAGGCGGCGAGCGATGCGAACGCGGAGGATATCCGCGAAGTGGTGGCTGCGCTGCGCGAGGCGGGCGTACCTGCGGACGATATCCAGACGCGCACCGTGGGCATCCAACGAATCCAGTACGGCGATCGCGAAGGCCAGTACCAGGCGAACAACATCGTCGCGGTGACCGTGCGCGATATCGACAAGGCGGGCGACGCGGTGACAGCCGCGACCGAGGCGGGCGCCAACGTGTTCTCCGGACCGGACCTGCGCATCTCCGACAGCGAAAAGGCGGCCAATACCGCCTATGGCGAGGCGTTCAAGGCTGCGAAGGCCCGCGCACAGGCCTATGCCGATGCCGCCGACATGGAAATCGCGCGCGTGCTCACCATCCGCGATGGCGGGGGATCGCAGGGCGATCGCTACATCCCCGGCGCGCCGCCTCCGCCACCGCCCGTCGCGCCGGTGGTCCGCACGCAGGCCATGCCGGAGGAAGGTGGCGGGGTGATCCAGCCCGGCCAGACGACCAGTCGCGTCTCCGTGCAGGTGGACTTCGCGCTGGTGCCAAAGTAACCGGCGGCCATGCGTGAACTCACCGTAGCCGCGCTCCAGCTGGAGCTTGGAGCACAAGACGAGGCAGAGAATATCGAGGCAGTGTCCTCGCTGGTCGAGGAAGCGGCCTCGCGCGGCGCGCAGGTGATCCTGCCGCCCGAGCTATTCGACGGGCCGTATTTCTGCAAGCACGAGGACGAGGCGCTGTTCGCCCGTGCCGCGCCGACCGCCGAGCACCCTAACGTGCGCGCGATGGCCAAGCTGGCCAAGAAGCTGGGCGTGGCAATCCCGACCAGCTTCTTCGAGAAGGACGGGCCGCACCACTACAACTCGCTCGCGATGATCGATCCCGATGGGGAGATCATGGGCGTTTATCGCAAGAGCCACATTCCCGACGGGCCGGGCTACGAGGAGAAGTACTACTTCCGCCCAGGCAATACCGGGTTCAAGGTGTGGGACGTTTTCGGAACGCGGATCGGCGTGGGCGTGTGCTGGGACCAGTGGTATCCCGAAACCGCGCGGGCGATGGCGCTGATGGGGGCGGAACTGCTGTTCTACCCGACCGCGATCGGCTCCGAGCCATACGACGCCAGCTTCGATACCAGCCGCATGTGGCAGCGCGCGATGCAAGGGCACTCGGTCTCCAACTGCATGCCGGTGATCGCCGCCAACCGGATCGGCACCGAAGACGGCCAGACCTTCTACGGCCACTCCTTCATCACCAACGAGTGGGGCGACAAGCTGGTCGAGTTCGGGCGTGAGGAAGACGGCGTGCTGGTCGCAACGCTGGACCTCAATACCGCGGCCAAACACCGCGCGGGTATGGGCTTCTTCCGCGACCGGCGGCCCGAACTCTACGGTCGGCTGGCACAGGACATCTGAGCCTGCCGAATCGCTATCTCGTCGCGCTGGGCTCTAACAGGCGCCATGGCGAACATGGGCAGCCGCGCGGCGTCGTGCGGGCGGCGATGGAAGAGCTGTCGGCGCTGGGCACCGTCGCCGCGCGCAGTCCTGTGATCGACAGCGCACCGATCGGTGCGGCCCGGCGCACCTTCGCCAATGCGGTGGCGGAATTGGAGAGCGATCTCTCGCCACCTGCGCTGCTGCGCGAGCTCAAGGCGATCGAGCGCGATTTCGGCAGGCGAGCGGGGCAGGCGTGGGGCGACCGCGTGCTCGACCTCGATATCGTGCTGTGGAGCGGCGGAGCGTGGCATTCGCGCAGGCTGCGCATTCCGCACGGCGGCCTTGCGGCGCGCGATTTCGTGCTTGCCCCTGCGGTCGCGATTGCGCCTGGTTGGCGCGACCCCGTCACCGGGCTTTGTGTACGTCAGCTACACGCCCGCTTGACCCGCCCGCGCCCCCTCCTTAGGGAGCGCGGCTGGTCGGGCCGTTAGCTCAGTCGGTAGAGCAACTGACTTTTAATCAGTAGGTCGCTGGTTCGAACCCAGCACGGCTCACCATCCTTCCATCCCTTCGCCTCCGCGTGACCTGACCGGCGCGGTTTCGGCCCAGAGGGATGTCCTGCGTGCCGTGAGCGGACACCTGCCTGCACCCTGTGTCCGCCCTCTTCCAATCGCTTGGCGGATTTGTAATGTCCGTTTCCGTCTCCCGAAACGTCTGGATATGTGAAACGGCGGATGACCGAGCTGCCAAAATTGCTGGCCAAGGCGCGTCGCGCGGTCCTGCGCCGGGGCGTCGCAAGCGAGGATGCGGACGAGATTGTGCACGAAGCCTTCCTCAAACTGGATGCCTACGAGCGGCAGCATGAAGTGCGTTCGCGCGAGGCAATGCTGGTTTCTACCGCGGTGAACCTGTCGATAGATCGCCAGCGCCGCACGGCGCGCGCGCCGTTCGTGACGCAGGAGAACATCCACCTCGTTTCGCAAAACGAACCCGATCCATCCGAAGTTGCCGAAGCGCGCGCCCGGCTGAAGCACCTGTCCGCAGGACTGGCCACGCTGCCGGAACGGAGCCGCAGGATCCTGCTGATGCGCCGGCTGGACAATCTGTCCTACGCCAAAATTGCCGAGCACGAGGGTATGAGCGTGGCAGCGGTGGAAAAGCAGGTCGCGCGCGCCACGCTGCGTCTCATGGAATGGATGGATTCGTGGTAAGCGCTCGTCGATCTTCTCCGGCGAAGGCCGAGGCGGCGGCCTGGCAGGTCCGGCTGGACGGGGAGGCTTCGCCGGCGAGCCGTTCTGCCCATCGCGACTGGCTGGGCGAAGATGCCGATCATCGCGCGGCCTTCGATCAGGCCGAAGAAATCTGGGCGATGCTGCCCCGGGCTGCTGCACTGGCCGAGACCGATACCCTCGCCGCGTCCGCCCGGGACGGCGTGGCCCGGAAGTATGCACGCGTCGCAATGGCGCTTGCTGCCTGTCTGGCGCTGGTCGTGGCCATTTCCGTTACGCTGTCGCTACAGCCCGGCGCGGAGCGGGTTCTGGAAACCCAGGCTGGGGAGCAGGCCGTTCGCGAGCTGGCCGATGGCAGCACCGCATCGCTCAACACGCTGACGCGGCTGCAGGTCGACTATTCGGACGAACAGCGCACGGTTGTGCTGGAGGATGGGGAAGCAGAATTCGCGGTGGCGCATGATGCGGGCCGGCCCTTCGTGGTGCAGGCGGGCGATCTGCGGGTGCGCGCGGTGGGAACGCGCTTCGTCGTCCGGCGGGTGGGCACGGATACGTCGGTGACATTGATCGAAGGCAGGATTTCGGTCTCCCGGCTGGACGGGGACGGACGCATGAGACCCGTTCCGATCGCGGAGGGCGGAACGGCGCTGCGTTCGGGCGAACGCCTGCGCCTGACCACCGATGGGGGTGTGCAAAGCGATGTGCGCGCGCCCGAAGATGTGCTTGCCTGGCGGCGGGGGCGGGTCGCCTTCGACGATGTTCCGCTGGGAGAAGCGGTGGCCGAGATCAACCGTTATGGCGGGCCCCGGCTGGCGGTGGGCCGCGACGTTGCGGCAATCGCCATTTCGGGCAGTTTCTCCGCGCGGTCTCCGGCGGAGTTCGCGCAGGCGGTAGCCGCCCTGCACGGCCTCGATGTCCGAAACTCCGGCCAAACGCTCATTATCGAACGTCCCGCGTCTTAAAACTGAAAAATAATTTCGCCGGCAATGTCGGTTTTGCAGTGCGGCATCGTCTTGCTTGGTGGGGGCGTATGGGATCTGCCCCCGGTACAAAGGGGGAATAATGAACCGCACCATCGCTTCCACACTGCTTGCGAGTGTTGCTTGCATTGCCGCTCCGGCGCAGGCCCAGACCGCTTCCGAGACGACCTACAGCTTCGATCTTCCGAGCCAGCCGATGGGCGTTTCGCTGACGGCGGTGGCCGACCGCACGAGCACCAACGTGGTCTACAATGCGAAGGATGTGGATGGGCGCACCGCGCCGGCCGTCCGCGGAGCGCTGACCGCGAAGGCTGTGTTCGAGCGCATTCTGGCCGGGTCGGGACTGACGCTGACGCAGACCGCTGGCGGATCGTTCATCGTTTCTCCGGCGGCGCGGAGCAGCGCGCAATCGGGCAGGGGGGCGATCTCGGGCTCGGTCACAGCCGCCAACGGCGGACGAGGTCTGGAAGGGGCGTTGGTCCGGATCGTCGAGACCGGGCAGACCACTTCGGTCGACAGCTTCGGCGACTTTCGCTTCGCCAGTGTCCCGGCGGGCGAGTACACGCTGGAAATCTCGTTTCTCGGCTACGAGACGCTGTACCGCACGGTACAGGTAGGCGGCACGGATGCACGCGATCTTTCCTTCGCCCTGGCCGAACCCGCTGCAGAAGGCGCCGAAATCGTCGTCTACGGCTCGCGCAGCGCGCGCGCCAACGCCCTCAACGTGCAGCGCACGGCGGAAAACAGTTCGGACGTGATCTCGGCGGACGATCTCGGCAACTTCACCGGCACGACCTTTTCGGAAGCCTTGCGCCGCGCGCCAGGCGTGTCGTTCCAGCGCAACAGCGTGACCGGCGACGGCACCAACGTGATCGTGCGCGGGCTCGAGCCGGACATGAACGCGGTGAAGCTGAACGGCCTCAACCTGCCGGTCGGCAGCGGAACCGGCCGCTCGGCCGATCTTTCGAACCTGCTGGCGGATTCGGTCGGCCAGATCACGATCCACAAGTCGCTGCTGCCCAGCCAGGATTCCTCGGGCACGGGCGGCCTGATCGAGATCGAGACGCTGTCTCCGCTCGACCGGCCGCAGCGTTATGCCAGCCTGCTCGTCGAAGGGGGTTTTACGCCCAAAGACTTCGGCGACGATTTCCTTACCTCGGGGACGGTTTCGGGCACGTTCGGCGGCAATTTCGGGATCAGCGCCTCAGTCCAGTACCGCCGTAACAGCAACCGCTCGATCGGCTACGATGCCGGGGGGAACGGAGGACGACTGGCCTTCGGCACCGCGCTGCCGCTCGATGCCGAGGGGCAGCCGATCACCGCGCCCGAGGCCGTCGATCCGCTGGCCATCTTCCCCTTCGTTCCGGGCGACGACAGGGTCTTCCCCTCGGGCGTGAACACATCATTCTATAACAACGAGAATGAGACCTTCGCGGGTACGTTGTCCGCCGAATGGCAGGTGAGTGACGGGACCAACCTCAAGCTCGACTACCAGCGCTCCCAGTCTACCTCGACGTTCTTTTCGCTCACCGATACCTTCACGACCCTGGCCGAATATGTCGTGCCCGAAGGTGGCGGGGAGGCGGAGCTGGTCTTGCCTCTGGAGCCCGGCAACGAGGCGATTCAGCGCACTCAGTCCTACAGCTACGATCCCGACGTAAAGCAAATCACAGACACGTTCAGCTTCAAGGGCCGCACCGAAGCCGGGCGCTTCACCCTCAATTACCTTGCGGGCTATGCACGGGGGACCGAACGCCACCCGCGCCAGTTCGGGGTGCAATTCCGCATGCCTGAAGCGGATGCGACTGCCGATCTGTTCACACCCGGGGCGATCGACCCGGTGACCGGGCGCATCCTTACCGGGTTCGGCCCACGGACCGGGGAGGGCATCCCCCTTCCGCTCCTGAGCGATGCCGGCCGCGCGCTGATCAACGACCCGTCGGGCTTCACGATCGACAATGCGTCGGGCCAGTTCGATGACTATTCTGGCAGCAATGATCGCTACACGGCGAGCGGATCGGTGCGCTGGACGCCGGGGGAAGGCTTCCTCAACTATCTGGAAGCGGGGGTGTTCTACGAAAACACCTCCTTCACCAGCAATCTGGTGCGCAGCCAGATCGGCGGCAATGTGCCGGTGACCTCGCTGGGGCTGGAATTCGTGCCCTCGGACCTGTCGCGCATCGGAATCGACGATGCGGGTTTGCTCGTCCTGAGCGAGGATTCGGTGCGCGATCTGGCCGACAATCTTGAAAGCTATATCTCCAGCAGCGGGCTGACGCTCACCCCGATCGTTCCCAATCCCGACCAAGAGAACGAGAAGACCGAGGAGGAAAATCTCGCCGCCTACCTTCAGGCGCGAATCGATATCGGCAAGCTCGAAATCGTCGGCGGTGTGCGTTTCAACCGCACGAAGCTTGCAGCGACCAACCTGGTCTTCCCCGTCTATACCGGGCCGATCCTGCCGGAAAACGGCGGCGGCGTAGGCAACGACCTGATTTTCCAGAATGAGTTCACCAAGCTGGTGACCGAAGAGACCGTGTCGGAAGACTTCCTGCCGCGCGTGCTGTTCAATTACCGCGCAAGCGACGATCTGATCTTCCGTGGCGGCTACTTCCTGTCGGTCGCGCGCCCCTCCATCGGCCAGCTTTCGTCGGAGACACGGATTGCGTTCATCAACTTCCCGATTCCTGGCCCGGAGGGTGTGAAGCCGATCCTCCAGATCAACAGCGGCAACCCCAACCTGAAGCCTGCGAAGACCGACAATTTCGACATTAGCGCCGAGTATTATTCAGGCATCGGGATCTTCAAGCTGAGCGCGTTCTACAAACGGATCGACAATCTGCTGCAGACCAACATCACCAACGGCCCTGCCGTTCTGGATGCGATCACGCTGCCCGATTACCCCTATTTCAACGGGGCCCCCTATTTCGATCCGGCCAATCCGGACTCGGTCTTCATCACCGGGGGGAGTCCCGTAAACAGCGACGATGTGGCCGAATTGTGGGGTGTCGAGGCGCAGGCAGAGCGCCGGTTCGATTTCCTGCCCGGCATCTGGGGCGGCTTCGGCGTCTACGTGAACTACACCTATACCGAGAGTTCGCGCACCGATCGCTACACCTACGCTTACGAGCCTGCGCCCGACAATGTGTACGAGTTCACCGGCCTGCCGTTCGTGCAGCAGCCGAAGCACTCGGGCACCGCGGCGTTGACCTACGCAAAGTACGATATCGATGCGAACCTGACCTATGGCTACCAGTCGCGGGCGCTCTCCTCCTTCCGTCCGCGCGGCCTGAGCAACTATACCGAGGCGGTCGAAACGCTCGACTTCCGGGCCGAATACTACCTCCGCCCCGACTTTGCGCAGCTGCGGGTGTTCTTCGAGGCAAACGACCTGCTGAACGGCACCGGCGATCCCGACGTCGCCTCCAGCTTCGGCGGCGAGCAGGGCGTGCCGGCCTATTTCCACCGCGCGACCTACCTCGGCGGCCGGCGCTTCAAGCTCGGCATTTCGGCGACCTTCTGATCCTGCCTGCCGCGTCGGCGCGCGTTTGTGGCGCCGACGCCCTTTCCTCTTTCCCCCTTCACGGGAGTACTTCGATGACCAAGCATTTCCTCGCCCTGCCGCTGCTCGCGGCAGGCCTTGCGCTCGCCCAGCCGGAACCTGCGCTCGCGCAGGCCGCCTCCGCTGCCCAGGACGCCTTGTCCTACGAGGAGTTCACCCTGCCCAACGGGCTGCGCGTGGTCGTTCATGAGGACCACAGCGTCCCCAAGGTGGCGGTCGCCGTGTGGTATCACGTGGGGTCGATGAACGAGCCGGATGGCAAGTCCGGCTATGCCCACCTGTTCGAACATCTGATGTTCAACGGGTCGGAGAACCGCGACGATGAATACATGCCGCCACTGCAGGAAATCGGCGTATCGGCGGTCAATGGCGCGACGAGCTTCGACCAGACCTACTACTACGAAGTCGTGCCTACGGGAGGGCTGGAGCGCGTGCTCTGGCTGGAATCCGATCGCATGGGCAACCTGCTGGGCGCGGTCACCCAAGCCAAGCTCGATGAGCAACGCGGCGTGGTCCAGAACGAGAAGCGCACCTACGAGAACCGGCCCTATTCCTCGATGGACCGCTTGCGCAACGAAGCGCTGTTCCCTCCCGAGCACCCCTATCACCACACGGTGATCGGTTCGATGGAAGACCTCGATGCGGCCTCGCTCGACGACATGCATAGCTGGTTCAAGGAATACTACGGCGCATCCAATGCGGTCGTCAGCGTGGCAGGGGACATTTCCGTCGAGGACGCGCGCAAGCTCGTCACGAAGTACTTCGGCGCGGTGCCGCCGGGCCCGCCCGTGTCGCGGCTTACCCAGGATCTGCCGCTGCTCGACGCGACGAAGGTTCAGATCGTGGAGGAAGCGGTCCCGCAGACCGCGATTTCGTGGAGCTGGCCGGTGCCGGGGCAGGGCAGTGAGGTCAGCTCGTCTTTGCGCCTCGCATCCAATCTGATCGGCTCGGGCCGCCTCTCGCGCCTCAACCAGGCGCTGGTGGTCGAACGTGAACTCGCGACCGGAGTCTTCGCCAACTACGAAAGCATGCAGCTGGCCGGTGTGTTCGAGATCGGCGTGCGACTGAAGCCGGGCGTCGACCCGGCCGAGGTCGAAGCCGTCCTGCGCGAAGAGCTCGACCGCTTCATCGAGGAAGGGCCGAGCGAGAGCGAGTTGGAACGGACCAAGACGGGCTGGTACAGCAATAATGTCCGTGCGCAGGAATCGCTGTTCGTGAAGGCGATGATGCTGGCCGGCGGTCTCGTGTTCGAAGACGATCCCGGCAGCTACCTCAAGGATCGGGCGCAGATCGAGGCGACCACGGTGCAGAAAGTACGCGATGCCGCGCGCGAGTGGCTGTCGCGCCCCAGCTATCAGCTGACGGTTGTGCCCCGGCCGGACAGACAGGCGGGTGTCGATGGTGCGGACCGGACGCAATTGCCCCCTCTGCAAGGATACCCCGAACTTGCGCTGCCTGCGGTTCGCGAAGGCACGCTTTCGAACGGCATCAGAATATTCTTCGCGGAACGTCCGGGTACGGCGACGGTGGACCTGGCGATGAGCTTCGATGCGGGAAGCAGCGCCGATCTGGGCCGCAAGGACGGGATCGAAGGCTTCACCAACTCGCTTTTGGGGGAGGGCACGCAGAGCCTGACCGCGAACGAGCTCGCCGACAGGGAAGAAAGGCTCGGCGCGCGCATCTACAGCACCGGCGACGTCGATACGACCACCGTGGTCGCGTCGGCGCTGGTCCGCAATCTTCCGGAGACGGTCGACCTGTGGGCGGACATGATTCGCCATCCGGCCTTCCGCGAAGACGATGTCGCCCGCATCAAGTCGCAGGCTCTTTCGCAACTCGCCCAGTCGGAAACCAACGTCGACGCGCTTGCGTCCAACGCGTTCGGCAGCGTGATTTACGGCGGCGATCACGCCTATGCGACGCAACTGGGCAACCGGCGTGCGGTGATCGAGAGCTATGGCCGCGCCGATTTCGAGGAGTTTCGCCAAGCCTTCCTCAGGCCGGACAACGCCACGATCTACGCCGCCGGGGCGATCGACTACGAAACCCTGATCGATGAGCTGGAGGGGGCTTTCGGCGGCTGGGAAGCGCCCGCAGTCCCGCTCGGCACGAAGGCCATCGCACCGATCGAGCCGCAGAGCACGCCGCGCGTCATCCTGATCGACAAGCCCGGCGCCATCCAGTCGGCCCTGCGGGTCGGACGGATCGTGCCCGACGGGCGCGACCCTGCGAATTTCGATCTTCGGGTGCTTAACTCGGTCTTCGGCGGCGGCTTCACCGCACGTCTCAATTCCAACCTGCGGGAAGACAAGGGCTGGACCTACGGGGCGAGCAGCGGAATATCCTCTGCCGTAGGACCGCAGACCTTTCAGATCGCGACGAGTGTCCAGACCGACAAAACCGCCGATGCCCTGTCCGAAATTGCCAGGGAGCTGAGCGAGATCACAGCAACCCGCACCACGACGCCGGAAGAGCTGGAACTTGTCCGGCGGGGCGATGTGCTGACGCTCGCCGACCGCTACGAAACCAACAGCGCGATGCTCTGGTACCTGCGCTACGTCGACCGCTTCGGCCAGCCCATCGACTGGATCGAAGGCCTGCCCGAACGCTACGCCGCCCTGACGCCCGAGACGCTGGATGACGTCACCGGGTACCTGCAGCCGGACGCGATGACCTGGGTCGTCGTTGGCGATCTTTCGCAGATCGAGGACGACGTGCGCGCGCTGAACCTCGGCCCGGTTGAAGTGCGAGATGCGAGCGGAGCGGTGGTGCGCTGATCGCTTTTGTGGCCGAAATAAAAAGGGCCCGGGCGCGTCTGGCACGCCCGGGCCCCGGTTCGGCCGATCCTAGGGGTGGATGGATCAGGGCCGAGACCGTTCCTTGCAGCCTTTCGGCCTACATCGAGAAATTGATCGAGGCGCGCAGCGCGTATCCGATCCTGTCGTTCCGGTCCTCGGCGGAGATTTCGCCGGAGATCGTGTAGAACTCGTCGCCGCCCATGCCCCGCAGGCGGGCGAACCAGCCGCCTTCGCGCTCTTCGGGCAGCAGGGTGAAGCTGTCCCCCTCGCCGAAGCGTGCCGTGGTCGCCGCCATTTCGCCGGACAGAACTTCGCGCCAGCCGCCTTCGGCTTCGATCCGCAGCCAGTTGTTGTCGCCCCGGCCCATGCCGAGCAGGTCGACCCCGGCCGCAGTGGCCACGTTGACCGCCATTTCGTCGCTGGTGCGTTCTTCGACCGTCAGGTCGAGCGCCTCGCCGCCCGTTTCCGTATAGCCGTCTTCGCTCAGGCGGACATAGTCGAACACCACCGATGGACGCAGGAAGAGGTACTGCGATCCCGCTTCGACCGACGCACCGGCGACGAAGCTGGTCGTGTTGCCGGACCACTGGCCATCCATGGTGCGACTGATGACGTCATCGCCATCCCTGCCGCTGAAATAGCGCGCGCCGTCGAAGTCCGCGAAGCCATAGGCACCGCGTGCGAACGCCGCGACGGGCCCCCACTTGCCACGCCAGTAGACCGCGCCCTCGTAGGTGTTGGAGACGACGTTGTTGTCGGCCAGAGTATCGTGGCGGTTCCACAGCCACGTTGCGCTTGCGCCCACCGTGCCGAGGCCGGTCGAGAGTTCGGCACCGCCCGAGAAGCCGAGGCCGTCGAGATCATAGGCTGCGGTTTCGGCCTCGCCCTTGCTCGAATCCCATGCGGCGGCGTCGGCGATGATCCGCAGCTTGCCTTCGCGATCAATCGGACCGCTCGGGTTCGCCTGCTGGCGCGCAAAGGTACGAATGCCGAGGCTGATTCCTTCGAACGAACCGCCGGCGTGGTCGGGCAGGGTCTGCGCGACAGTCGCGCGGAACGCATCGCCGTTCGTGATGCCGAGGAAGACCCCGGCAATCTCCTCGTCCTCTGCAAGGGTGGCATAGAGCGGCTGGTAGGCAGCGCTCTGCGCCCGGCTGAGGCCGAGATCTTCGGTCGCCTTGAGGTCGATATCGACCTTGATGAGGCCAGCGGCCTGATCGATCGCCAGCGCCGCATCGTACATGAAGGGAACGAGCGCCGCGTCGGTTTCGAGATCGTCTGCACCGCTGAGGCTGCCCGCCTTCAAGACGGTGTAGCTGCCTTCCGCCTCGGCGAGGTCGGTCAGCCTGAGCCTGAGCTTGGCCCCATCCGCGAAGCTTGCCGCTCCGTTGACCGTCAGACCCGTCGTGTCCGGGCCCAGCGTCGCGACGAGGATGCCTTCCTCACCGACGGTGAGCGAGGAAACCGTCGCCGCGCTGCGCAGGTCGAGCGTGCCGCCGTTGATCGCGACCGCTACGTTCTGGCTATCGATGAAGCTTCCGATGAAGACCGATTTGTCGGCCATCGTGAAGCTTGCCGCACCGCCGCCGAAATCGGCCTTCCCCGAGAAGCTCGAGGTGCCCGAAAGCGACATCGTGTCGGCCTGCCCGCCAAGGTTGACGCGGCCGGCGAAGGCGGCGTCGCCCGACAGCAGAAAGGCGTCGTCGCCCGCGCCGAAGGTCACGGTTCCGGTAACCCCGCCGTCCTGGATTTCGAGGCGGTCGCTGCCGGTCCCGAACAGGATATCACCGGTGATGGTCGGAGCGGTAACGCCCGAGGCGACAACTGTCTGGCGCACGGTGGCCCCTGAGGTCACGCTCGAGACGTCGATCGCGATGTTGCGGCCGCTATCGGCTTCCGCGCCGCTTGCGATGATCTTGCCGCTGTTCTCGATCAGGGCGAGCGTGCCGCTTTCGTCGATGATGGCGGTTGCCGCGCCGGCCTTGTCCGCCGCAGTCGCGTCGATCTCGCCGCTGTTGCGCAGGTACGGCAGGTTTGCGCCCTGATCGATCTGCACGGCGGTGGCGCGGGTTGACGCAAGCTTGGAGCCCTTCGCCACGATCGAGCCCGAATTGCGCAGCTCGGGAGCCGATGCCCCATCGCCGAAGCGCAAGGCGGTGGCATTGCTGTTGGGCGATTGCGCCGCGATCGAACCGGTGACCGACATGCCGCCTGCAATCGTGACGTCACCGCCCCGGCCGCCGAGCACCATTCCATTGCCGTCGACCCCGGCATAGATACCGGAACCCAGGATCGTGCCATCGACGATCAGACCGAAGCCGGTGCCTGTCGCCGGGACCGCGCCGATGGAAATGTCGCGGGTCTCCGACCCGATAACCACCGCCGGCGCGGCACCATAGGTGGTGATCTTGGCGTTCCCTTCCTTGTCGTCGGGGATGCCGTCCTTGTCTTCGTCGTTATCGTCGGCGTTGGCGTTTTTCGGCGCGACCGCAAAGCGAATGCCGTCGGCGACGTTGCCTTCGATCACGATCGCGCTGCCGCCCTGCAACAGATCGTCGGCGTCCAGCTTGGACGTATCGGTTGCGGCCGCCGTGCCGCGATAGCCGGTCGACGAGATGGCACCCTGGACGACCAGCGTGCCGCCGACATCGCCGGAAAAGCGCGCGGCGGTGGAGTTCTCCCCGACGACCTGCACGGTCCCTGCGAGCCTGACGTCGCCGGTTACATCCTGGACGGAAACGCCGACTCCGTCGTCGCCGAGCACCCCGGTGGTACCGTCGTGGACCAGATTGCCGTCGAGCGTCCCGGCGACGATAATCCCCGCCGACTGGTTGCCTTCGACGACGATCTTGCCCGAGTGCGTGATGTTCCCGGTCAGGTCGCCGCGAACCCGAATGCCGGCACGGTCCTCACCCACGGCGAAGGGGCCGTCGAGATCCCCGTCCTTGTCGTCGTCGGTGGGCGTATAGGTCTCGTCGATCGTGATGTCGCCCGAGTTGACGATGTCGGCCACCCTGTCGCCAACCGTCTCGATCCCGCTCGCTCCATCTGCATTGGCGACCGCGATCTCACCTTCGTTGGTCACATCGTGATCCGAATCCATCGTGATCGCGGTTCCGCTGGTCGGCTTGACAGATCCGTCCTTCGTGACCTTCACCGAGCCGCCGGCACCATTGTTCAGCTGCGACGTGCGCACCGGTTGCGTGCGATCCGTCGAGATCACGGTCTGGGCGGCAAGCGGGGTTGCCAGGGCTGCGAGGGCGGTCCCGGCCAGCAGGTAGCGATACATTCAAATCCTCCGTCTAGGTCTTGGGAGAGACGGAGGCACAGGCGACTTGCCTTGGTACCGGAGGCAGAAATTTTTGCGGCTGTCTCGCCGGCTAGAACGAGAAGTCGATCCCGAGGCGGATCGTGCGCGGGCGCAGCGGGGTTTCCTGCGCGCGCGACACCGCAAATGGCGTGCCGAGCGCGAAGCGGTTGCCTTTGACATCGGCAAGATTGGTGACCGAGAGCGTCCCCCCGAACCACGGCTTGCCGACCCGGATGGTCAGGCCGCTATCGAGGTAATCGCCCTGCGGATCGCCGAGCTCGGGGCCGATGCCGAGCCGCGATTTGCCGACGTAGCTGGCCCACAGGCGCGCATCGAGGTGGAGCTCGTCGCGGATCGGGCGGGCATATTCCAGGCCGATGCGACCGGAGAACTCGGCGATGTTGGGCACGTGGCTAGTGCGCCTCTCCACCAGCATTGCAGGCTCGTCGATCTTGCTCTTGTTGATGCTTGCCCCGCCGGTCAGGCGCAGGTCGTTTGCCAGCAGCACACCGCCTGACGCGCTGACGGTCCACACGCGGCCGTCGCCGATATTCGCGGTGCTCGGCAGCCCGACGATATCGATGAAATCCGCCTGAATGTCGTTCCAGCGGGTGTAAGACAGATTGACCGACAGGTCGAAAGGTCCGGAGCCGGGGGTGCCATGCCGCGCGCCGACCTCCAGGGTTGCCGCGTCGTCCTGGCTGAACCGCCGGACGAACTCTCCCTCGATCGCAAGCCCGCCGGGGCGGAAGCCCTCCTGATAGCGGACATAGATGCTGGTCTCAGGCGCCAGCTGCGCCATCAGCGACGCGGATGGCAGGAATGCGGATTGGGTGCGGCTCACCGTGATCGCCGCGCCTGCCATCGACAGAGCGAAGGGCACATCCTCCGCGCTGCCGCCCAGCCGCACATGCGTGTAGCGCGCGCCAAGCGTCGCGATCAGGCTTTCGCGCACCCGGTAGGATGCTTCGCCGTAGGCCGTCGCCTCCGCCACGGTGTTAAGCACGCCGGGGGTGGTCGAATAGAGGACATCCTGTTCCAGCGAACGGGTCAGTTCGGACCGGTTGTCGACCAGGCTGATCCCGGCCACCCAGCCGAGGCGATCGTCGGCCGGTTGCCACAGGCGTGTCTCGTGCGCGATCATGCGGGTTTCGTTGTGCTGTATGAACACGCGCTCGCGCCGATCGGGCACCGTCGCGTCGTAGCGTTCTTCCAGCTTCTGGCTCGCGATCGCGGTGGACGAGCGCAGGCGGATCTTGCCGAGCCGTCCGTCGACCACGAACTGCCCTTGCATGTAGTCGGCGTCCGAGCCTTCCCGCACCTTCGCAGCACTGTCGTAGTCCCGCTGGTTGCGCGCGGCGTACTGACTGTCGTCGACATTGGTTGTCTGGGCGAGTCCGATTAGGTCGACCGTCCATCGCGGGGCGACCTCTGCGCGCAGGATCGCGCGGCCGGAGAGGATGCCGGTCCGGTTGACGTTCTCGCGATCCAGCATCGGCTTGTCGATGTAGCCGCCTTCGCTTGCGGCATCGAGCGCGACGCGCAGGCCAGCCGTGTCCTTCGCGATCGGCAGGTTTGCGACCAAGCCGATATCACCGCTGCCGGCCCCATGCTGGGTCAGCGCGCCGCCGACGGTCCCGTGGGCGAACGTCTGGTCGAGCTGGGGCGAATTGGGAACCAGGCGGATGATCCCGCCGAGAGAGCCTGCGCCGTAGAGCGTGCCCTGCGGCCCTTCGAGCACCTCGACCCGTTCGAGATCGGACAGACGCAGGTCGGGATCGGGCGCATTGTAGCTCAGCCTGATATCGCCGAGATACTGGCCCACGGTCGCCTGCGTCGGACCGGTGAAGCTGGAATCGGCTATGCCGCGGATGAACAGCTTGTTCCGCCCACTGCCGAGATAGGTGGAGGAGACCGTGGCGACGCGCTGGGTGATCTTCTCCGTACCGCCGACGCCGCCGAGTTCGAGGTCTTCGCCTTCGATAAGGGAGACCTGCGCGGGAACGTCTCGCAGAGCGAGGTCGCGCTTGGTCGCCACCACCACGATCTCGACGGGCGGCGGGGGCGGGGGAGGCGGTGCGGTGTGTACGGGGCGGTTCGCCGGACGGTCAGCGCGTGGCCTGGGCGCTGGGCGCCGAGCAACGCGCGAAGGGCGCGCTTCTATCCGCCAGGCGGAGCCGTTGATCCGGACGGCACGCGCATCGGCCGCCTCGGCGAGCCGCCGGACGGCCTGCGATGCGCTCATCCGTCCATTGATCCGAGGAACATGACGATCGGCCAGAGTCGTCCCCGATACCACCACGCTCGACCCGGTCTGCCGGGCGATCGAGATCGCGGAGTCTGCAACCGTCCCCTCAGGCACATCGACCACGTGCTCTTTCGCGCTCGCCGGATAGGCGGCGCTCGCCACGATGGCGGCAACAAGAAAGGGGGCAGCACGCATAGTCAGTTGGCGTCGATCATCCACTCCTCGCCCTCGCGGCGAACGTCCACGCCCAGCAGGGGGCCGAGCGAGGCCGGATCGCTGCGCAGCGGGTCGAGTGCGACGCTTCCGGAAATCGGATCGCTACCACCTCCCTCGGCAACGCGGTAGGCGACTCCGCTCGCCTGTGCCAGATCGCGGGCGACTTCGGCCAGGGGCACGTTCCGGAAGGTCAGCCGCCCATGACGCCATTCGCCGACCTGATCGACCGGGACGCTGGCCATGCGGTAGGATCGGCTGGCCTTGTCGAAGGTGAGAGCCTCGCCCGGCTCGATCCGCGCCGATCGCCCGTCTGGCTCGTAAATCACCGCCCCTTCGGCGACGCCGACGACCACATCCCTGGTGCGGATATTCACTTCGAAGACCGTGCCGGCATCGACCAGGCGGGCATTGCCCACGGCGAGGCGGAAGGGATCGCTTTCGTCGTGGCGGATTTCGAACAGGGCACGCCCGGTTTCGAGGCGGGCAAAGCGCGCCTCGTCCGGATCGAGCGCAAGCTCGGACGCGCCTGCCATCACGATGGTGCTGCCATCTTCGAGCGCGATGGTGCGCGTTTCGCCGGGAGCCGTGCGGTACACCTCCGGCCCCTGATCGACCTGCCAGACCCACAGCGCCGCGACCATCGCGAGGCAAGCAGCGATTGCGGGGACGAACCAGCGCCTTGCAGTTCGTCCCGCGCGGGTGTGCTCGTCGACATCGTTGGCGGGAGCGGATGCGAGCGCATTCGCCCCTTCTTGCGCTGCCAGCACCGCGCGGTCGTAGGCTTCGGCGTGGTCGGGCGATGCCTCCAGCCACACCGTAAACGCGTCCCACTGATCGAAGTCTGGCTCCGAGGTTCGCACCGCCCACATTGCGGCATCATCCATCATCTTCGGGTCAACCGCCATGTTCTGCTGCTCCTGCCCCTAAGACGGAGTCCTCGCGCCTATTCCTCATCCCATCGCTCCCTGAGCTCTGCGAGAGCGCGGTAGACCGCGCGCAAATCGCTTTCGACGGTGCTCACGCTCACCCCGAATTCGGCTGCGATTTCACGCTGGGCGACCCCGTCCATGCGGCTGCGCCGGAAGATGGCCGAAGCACGGGACGGCAATTGGGCCAGCGCGGCCTCGACCTTCTGCGCAAATTGCCGTCCAGCGACGACGCGATCGGCGGACGGACTTTCGGAGATATCCGCATTGCCAGAATTCTCCTCGGTCCACGCGGCATCGCGCAATCGGGCCTGACGGGCCGAGCGATAGCGATCGATCATGACAGTGTTGGCCGCGCGGTAGAGATAGGGGAGGGGGGTGCCGACGGGTCCGGTTGCGCTGCGGGAGATCTTCAGCCACACTTCCTGAAGCACATCTTCAGCCTCGTCTCCCGCGCCTCTGGCGACGAGGAAGCGCAGCAATGCGCTGCGGTTGGCGAGAAAAACCGCCTCCAATCCGCTGTCAGGATCGTCGGTGTGTGCCAAGTTGCAGGTTCACTCGCTTCCGGGGGCGCCCAACTGCCGATCATTCGCTTGCGCAGCGGTTGCAGAATCGACGGGCTGGCCGACAACCATGCTGCGTCTTGTGCGACGGACTATTGCTCGCCGCACGATCCCGCAAGGCCTCGTCGGCGAGCGCGGTGCGGGGCTCCTCCGCGCTGGCAGGGGCAGGGGGCTTTATTCTCCCGGCCTGTCGGCTATGCACGCAAATTGCGCCGGCACCTTCGCAGCCGCAACATTATGCATTGAAAGTTTCGCCGTGTATGGCCAAGGCTATCCTAGAAATGCGCTGAAAGCGGCGCTGACTTTAACAAACGCAAAACCGGGTTAGATCGATAGAACGCAATTCCACCAATAAATTCGTCGAGCGTGAACAGGCCTATCCGGCCAAGCGGTCGGCGGATTCGCGACGCGCCGACTTCCTCGAAATCGGCGCGCCTTTCGCCGATGACGCCGCACAGGCGCAGGCGGGCCGATGCTCGCAGTGCGGGGTGCCGTATTGTCAGTCGCATTGTCCGCTGCACAATCACATTCCCGACTGGCTGCGCCTGACCAGCGAAGGGCGCCTGCGCGAAGCGTACGACATTTCCGCCCGCACCTCGACCATGCCCGAGATTTGTGGCCGGATCTGTCCGCAGGACCGTTTGTGCGAAGGCAATTGCGTGATCGAATTCTCCGGCCACGGCGCGGTTACCATCGGTAGCATCGAGAAGTATCTCGGCGACAATGCGTGGGAAAACGGCTGGGTGCGCCCGATCGTGCCGGGCCAGCCGACCGGACAGTCGGTCGCGGTGATCGGCGCGGGCCCTGCGGGTCTGACGGCGGCAGAATACCTCCGGATCGCCGGGTACGAGGTCGACATCTACGACCGGCACGACCGGGCGGGCGGACTGCTGATCTACGGCATTCCCAACTTCAAGCTCGACAAGAGCGTGGTCGACCGGCGCGTCGCGCGGGTCGAGGAAGGCGGTATCCGTATCCATCGCGGGGTCGAGGTGGGCAAGAATGTGACGCTTTCGCAGCTGCGCGAGCGACATGATGCCGTTTTCGTCGCTACGGGCGTCTACCAGTCGCGCGAGCTGACCGTCGAGGGCGCGAACAAGGACGGCGTGGTCCGCGCAATCGACTTCCTCACCGCGTCGAACCGCAGCGGGCTCGGCGACGAAGTTCCCGCGCATGCGGATGGCAGCCTGTTGGCGAAAGACCGCGACGTCGTCGTCATCGGCGGGGGCGATACCGCAATGGACTGCGTGCGCACCGCCATCCGGCAGGGCGCGAAGAGCGTCAATTGCCTCTACCGGCGCGATCGTGACAACATGCCGGGCAGCCGCACCGAGGTGGCCCATGCCGAAGAGGAAGGCGTGGAATTCCTGTGGCTCTCCGGCCCTGCCTCGATCGAGGGGGGGCAGCGTGCGGAGCGCGTCCAGGCCAACCGCATGCAGCTTGGCGAACCCGACGCGGATGGCCGCCGCAGGCCGGTGGTCGACCCATCGAGCAGCTTTGCCCTCGATGCCGATTTGGTCGTGCTGGCGCTCGGCTTCGAGCCCGAGCCGCTGCCCGCCATCTTCGGTGAAGAGGATCTCAAGGTCAGCGACTGGGGCACGCTCGAATGCGACGATGCCATGATGACCTCGCTTCCCGGCGTGTTCGCCGGCGGTGACATTTCGCGTGGTGCCAGCCTGGTCGTCTGGGCGGTGCGCGACGGGCGCGACGTCGCCGAGAATATCGACAACTACCTCGTCGCCCAACGCAAGCAAAGCGCGGCAGCAGCATGACCCACCAGGAAGCAGAAGCCCTCCGCCTCGCGCGGGACGGGATGTATCACGTGGACAGCGAACACGATGCCTGCGGCGTCGGTCTGATCGGCGAAACCTCCGGCAAATCGACCCGGCGCGTGGTCGATGCGGCGATCGAGGCGCTGTCCTCCATCTGGCATCGCGGCGCGGTGGATGCCGACGGGAAGACCGGCGATGGCGCCGGCCTGCTGTTCGACCTGCCGGTGGATTTCTTCACCAGCGCGATCAACGCCAGTGGCCACGCCGTGCGCGACGGACGGCTTGCGGTGGGGGTGATCTTCCTCCCAGGGGCCGATCTCGGCGCGCAGGATGCCTGCCGCACGATCGTCGAGGCGGAGCTGATCCGCGCCGGTTTCTTCGTCTATGGCTGGCGCCAGGTGCCGATCGATATCTCGGTCATCGGGCGCAAGGCGCGCGCGACCCGACCGGAGATCGAGCAGGTGATGATCGCCGGGCCCGAGCCGCACGCGCAGTCGCTGGATGAGTTCGAGAAGCAGCTCTACATCGTGCGCCGGCGGATCGAGCGGCGGATCGTGGAAGCGCAGCTGCGCGATTTCTACATCGCGTCGCTCTCCGCCCGGTCGATTGTCTACAAGGGCCTGTTCCTCGCGGAAAGCCTTCCGACCTTCTATCCCGACGTGCGCGATCCGCTGATGACCAGCCGGATGGCGATCCTGCACCAGCGCTATTCGACCAACACCTTCCCGCAATGGTGGCTGGCCCAGCCGTTCCGCACGCTCGCGCATAATGGCGAGATCAACACCATCCGCGGCAACAAGAACTGGATGCGCACGCACGAGATCAAGATGGCGAGCCTCGCGTTCGCGAACGTGGCGGACGACATCAAGCCGGTGATCCCGGTCGGCGCGTCGGATACCGCCAGTCTCGACGCGGCGATCGAACTGCTGGTCCGCTCGGGTAAGGCCATGCCCACGGCCAAGTCGATGCTGATCCCGGAGGCATGGCAGGCTGCGCCCGACATGCCGGACGAAACCCGCGCGATGTACCAGTACATGGCGTCCGTGATGGAGCCGTGGGATGGTCCCGCCGCGCTCGCGATGACCGACGGCCGCTGGGCGGTCGCCGGGCTCGATCGCAACGCGCTGCGCCCGCTGGCCTTCTCGCGCACCGAGGACGGCCTGCTGGTGGTCGGCTCGGAAAGCGGCATGGTTTCGCTGGACGAACACGTGGTGGTCGAGAAGGGCCGCCTTGGCCCCGGCCAGATGATCGCGATCGATCTCGAACACGGGCAGCTGCTGCGCGACGAGGAACTGAAGGCGCGGATCGCGCGTGAGGCGCCCTATGGGGCGCTGGTCGCAGGTTTCCGTGGGATCGACGACCTGCCGCATCCCGACGAGGACGCTGTGCCGGCTTACGGCGAGGAGGAAATGCTGCGCCGGCTGGGGGCGGCCGGAATGACGAACGAGGATATGGAGCTGATCCTCGACGCGATGGCACTCGACGGGAAAGAAGCCATCGGATCGATGGGCGACGATACGCCGCTCGCCGTCATCAGCAACAAGCCGCGCAATGTCAGCCAGTTCTTCCGCCAGAACTTCGCGCAGGTCACCAACCCGCCGATCGACAGTTTGCGCGAACGGCATGTGATGAGCCTGCGCACGCGCTTCGCCAACCTCGCCAATATCCTCGAAGAGGATGACCAGAACGACAATGTGCTGGTACTGGAAAGTCCGGTGCTGACGTCTCGCGAATGGGCGCGGCTGCGGGCGGGCTTCGGCACGCATGTCGGCGATGTGGACTGCACCTTCCGCGCACGGGGCGAGCCTGCCGATCTGCGGCTCGCCATAGAACGCGTCCGCGCAAAGGCAGAGTCCTTGGTGCGCAGCGGGAAGTCCGAGATTTTCCTGTCCGACGAAGGCATGGATGAAGACCGGATCGGTATCCCGATGATCCTTGCCGCGGCGGCTGTGCACACGCACCTCACCCGCAAGGGGCTGCGCAGCTTCACCTCGATCAACGTCCGCTCGGCCGAGTGCCTCGACACACATACGCTGGCCGTGCTGATCGGCGTCGGGGCAACCACGGTGAACCCATACCTGGCCGAAGCGGCGCTGATTTCGCGCCACGAACGCGGCCTGTACGGGGATATCAGTCGCGAACAGGCTTTGGCGAATTTCCGCACCTCGCTCGAGGATGGTCTCCTCAAGATCATGGCCAAGATGGGGATCTCGGTGATCTCCAGCTATCGCGGCGGATACAATTTCGAGGCGGTCGGCCTCAGCCGCGCGATCACGGCGGACCTGATGCCGGGAATGCCCAACAAGATCTCGGGCGAAGGCTACGAATCGCTGCATCTGAGTGCGGAGGGCCGCCACGCGCGCGCTTTCGGCAAGCGCGATGCGCAGCTGCCGATCGGCGGGTTTTATCGCGAGCGCTCGGGCGAAGAACAGCACGCGTGGGGCGCGGAAGGCATGCACGCGCTGCAGACCGCCTGCGCCACCGGCAACGAAAAGCAGTGGCGGCGTTTCGTCGATGTGGTGGAAAACCAACCGCCGATCTATCTGCGTGATTTGCTGGGCTTCGACGAGGGTGCCAAACCGCTGGCGCTGGAGCAGGTAGAGCCGGGCGAGAATATCCGCACGCGCTTCCTGACCCCCGGCATGAGCCTCGGCGCGCTGTCGCCAGAAGCGCACGAAACGCTCGCCATCGCGATGAACCGGATCGGGGCGAAGGCAGTTTCGGGCGAGGGCGGCGAATCCGCCGAACGCTTCACCCCGCGCGAGAATGGCGATCTGGCCAATAGTGGGGTCAAGCAGGTAGCCAGCGGGCGCTTCGGCGTGACCGCGCACTACCTGAACAACTGCGAAGAAATCGAAATCAAGGTCGCGCAGGGTGCCAAGCCCGGCGAGGGCGGGCAGCTGCCCGGCTTCAAGGTGGACGAGGTGATCGCCAAGCTGCGGCACTCGACCCCGGGCGTCACGCTGATCTCGCCGCCGCCGCACCACGATATCTACTCGATCGAAGACCTCGCGCAGCTGATCTACGACCTCAAGCAGATCAATCCGCGTGCCCGGGTGTGCGTGAAGCTGGTCAGCGCGGCGGGCATCGGCACGATTGCCGCGGGCGTGGCGAAGGCGCATGCCGACGCGATCCTGATCTCCGGCCACACCGGTGGCACCGGTGCAAGCCCGCAGACGAGCATCAAGTTTGCCGGAACCCCTTGGGAAATGGGCCTCGCAGAGGTCAACCAGGTGCTGGCGCTCAATGGGTTGCGGCACAAGGTGAAGCTGCGGGTCGATGGTGGCCTCAAGACCGGTCGCGAAATCGTGATCGGCGCAATCCTGGGCGCGGAAGAGTTCGGCATCGGCACGATGAGCCTCGTCGCGATGGGCTGCATCATGGTACGCCAGTGCCATTCGAACACCTGCCCGGTCGGGGTCTGCACGCAGGATCCGCGCCTGCGTGCGATGTTCGGGGGGAGCCCGGAAAAGGTGATCCAGCTGATGGATTTCCTGGCGGAGGATGTCCGCCGCATCCTTGCCCAGCTGGGGGTCGCCTCGCTCGACGAGGTTATCGGGCGCACCGAACTGCTGCGCCAGATCAGCCGCGGGGCCGAGCATCTCGACGATCTCGACCTCAACCCGATCCTGCAGAAGGTGCAGACGGACGAACCGCGGGTCTTCAGCATTCCCGAGCATCGCAATCCGGTGCCCGACAGCCTGGACGCGGAGGTGCTGGAGCAGGCGCGCGGCGCGCTGGAACGTGGCGAGCAGACCACGGTGAGTTCGCAGGTGCGCAATGTTCATCGTGCGGTCGGCACGCGGCTCTCGTCCGAAGTCGTCACACGGTACGGGCCGGAAGGCCTGCCCGATGGCACTCTCGACCTGCGACTCACCGGCAGTGCAGGCCAGTCCTTTGGCGCGTTCCTTGCCAAGGGAGTTACCCTGAGGGTGGCGGGCGATGCCAATGACTATGTCGGCAAGGGCCTGTCGGGCGGGATGATCGTGCTTCATCCGCCGGAAGGGGTACCGCGCAAGAGCAGCGACAATGGCATCATCGGCAATACCGCGCTTTATGGTGCCACTTCGGGTGCATTGTTCGCCGCAGGCAAGGCGGGCGAGCGCTTCGCGGTCCGCAATTCGGGGGCCGTAACCGTCGTCGAAGGCTGCGGTGCGAATGGCTGCGAATACATGACCGGCGGCACGGCGGTTATCCTGGGGCGGATCGGCAGCAATTTCGGTGCCGGGATGACCGGGGGGATGGCCTTCGTGTACGATCCGGAGAACCGCTTCAAACGCTTTGCCAATCCGGGTTCGATCCTGTGGCAGCGTGTCGCGACCGACCATTGGGAGATGCATTTGCGCTCGCTGGTCGAACGCCACGCGGATCTGACCGGCAGCGCGTTTTCGACGGCGCTGCTCGATCGGTGGGAGGAGACGCTCGGACGGTTCTGGCAGGTGTGCCCCAAGGACATGCTGGGCAAGCTGGAGCATCCGCTGGAACTCGAGAGCGAACCGGCCGAGGCTGCGGAGTAATTTCCGCCAGCACAGGCGTACCGATCTTGGGCAGGTTCGATATTGATCTGGACTCGCAGCCTCGCGTGGCCAAATTCCGTGCATTGATAGTGCAGGGAAGCAAGCCATGAAGATGCTCACAGGACTGGTCGGGCTCGCGATTATGACGGTCGCGACGCCTGCGGTAGCCTACACCCATCCGCCCGACGGCAACCCCGGCGGCGATCGCGGCAATCCGACCGAAGTTCCGGCACCGCCCGTGGCGCTGCTGTTCGGCCTCGCGGCCGGTGCGGTCATGCTGCGTCGCAAGATCGCCTGACACTCCCGGTTACGGGCACCAGACAAGGGCCGCGTCAGGGTGCCATCGGCTCTCCGCCGTGGTCGATCTCGTCGCGGCTCTTTCCACGCCAGCGCTCGACCTTGGCCGCCGCGCGCATCTGGATCACCGCCAGCGCGGGGATCAGAAGCACGAGCAAGGCGGTTCCGAACAGGACGCCGAAGCCGAGGCTGGCGGACATCGGGATCAGGAACTGCGCCTGCAGACTGGTCTCGAAGGTGATCGGCGCGACGCCCAGAAACGTGGTGATGGCCGTCAGCATGATCGGCCGGAAACGGGACTTCGCCGCATCGATCATCGCCTCGCCCGGTGCCATTCCGTTGGCGAGATTCTCGTTCAGGAAGTCGATCATCACCAGCGATCCGTTGATGATGACCCCCGACAGCGCGATAATTCCGAACATCGACAATATGCCCAGCGGGATACCCAGCAGGAGGTGCCCGATCAGCGCGCCGATCATTCCGAAGGGGATCGCGGCCATGATGATCAGCGGCTGGACGTATGAGCGGAAAGGCACCGCCAGCAGCGCATAGATTGCGACCAGCGCCAGCAGGAAGGCGCTGCCGAGGTCGCCGAAGCTTTCCTGCTGTTCTTCCTGCTCTCCACCGAAGTCGTATTCCAGCGCCGGATAGTCGGCAGTCAGTTGCGGCATGATGTCTTCGTCCAGCAGTCTCGCGACCTCCTGACCGGTGATCGTGTCGCTGTCGACATCGGCGGTAATGGTGGCGATCCGGTGGCCTTCCTCGCGCCGGATGACCGACGGAGCTTCTCCGAACGATACGTCCGCAAGGCTCGACAGCGCTACCTCCCCGCCGGGGACGCGAACGCGATAGCGCTCGATATCGGCGATTGAATCACGCTCGTCTTCCGGCAGGCGGATATAGACCCGCACGTCCTCCTGCCCACGCTGAACGCGGACGGCCTCCGCGCCGAAGAATGCGGCGCGCACCTGGGTCGCGACATCGTTCAGCGTGACGCCGAGGGTGCGTGCAGCGGGCTTTAGCCGCAACTCGATTTCCTGTTGGCCCGCGTCCTGATCGCTCTCGATATCGAACACGCCGGTCACGCGCGCGAGCTGGTTCATCAGCCGGTCCGACGCAGCGTCGAGGACGGCATCGTCCGGATGGCTGAGCTGGACATTGACCGGCTCGCCAATCGCGAGGAGCGAGGATGAGATCGAGAGGGACCGCGCTTCGGGCACCGGCCCAAGTTCCTCGCGCCAGGCCTCCTCGATCGCGCGGGCGGAAATCTCTTCGCGCTGCGCGGCAGGGATCAGGCTCAGCTGCACATTGGCGAGGTTGGGGCGCAGGGTACGTTCGGGGCCGCCCGGGCCCTGGCCGGTCTGTGCCTGTCCGATCGTGGTGTAGATCGCTTCGAGGAAATACGGGCCCACGCCATTGTCGGGCGCATCGCCCGGCGGGTTGCCGGCGAAGCGCGCGATCGCACGATCTGCCGCAGCTTCGATCCGGTCGGTGATCTCGGCGGTCCGCTCCACCGTGGTGCCGGGCGGCATCTCCAGCGTGGCGACCACGATATCGCCTTCGATCTCGGGGAAGAAGGAGAACTTGATGATCCCCGCAGGCAGCATCGCCACGAACAGGATCAGCAGTGCCACCCCGCTGGCCAGCACGAGATAGGGCATCGCGACGACGAACTTCAGCGCCCGGTCCAGCGGGCCGTCCACGAACCTCTTGAAGCGCTCGTCGACCCAGGTCTGGATCTTTTCGAAGAAGCGGGTGACCCGGTTGCCAGCCTTGTGATCGGGATCGGGAAGGGTGCTGAGGTGGTGGGGCAGGACGTACAGCGCCTCGATCAGCGACAGGCTCAGCACCGCTATGACCACCAAGGGAATGTCGGCAAGGATCTTGCCTATCACACCGCCTACCGCCAGCAGCGGCAGGAAGGCGGTGATGGTCGTGGCGACGGCGAAGAAGACGGGCACCTTCACGCGCTGCGCGCCCGCAATGGCAGCGCCGATCCCGGTGCGTCCCCGCTCTCGCTCGGCATAGACGTTCTCGCCAACGACCACCGCATCGTCGACCACCAGACCCAACGCGAGGATGAAGCCGAACAGCGAGAACATGTTGATGCTCGACCCCGCCCAGTCGAGTATGAAGATCGCCCCCACGAAGGTCGCACCGATGCCCACCGCGGTCCATGCGGCGAGCCGCAGGTCGAGGAACAGGGTCAGCGCGGCGAGCACGAGGACCAGACCGAACGCCGCATTGCGCAGCAGCAGGTCGAGCCTGTCCTGGAGCAGTTCGGACTGGTCTTCCCAGATTGCGTGCGAAATGCCGGGCGGGAGGTTGAAATCCTCGTCGATCAGCGTCTTGGCGGCGTGCGCAACGTCCAGCACACGTTCGTCGCTGGTGCGGTAGATATCGACGAAGGCAACCGGCTGGTCGTTGAAACGGGTGATGAGGTCGGAATCCTCGAAGCCGTCCTGCACATCCGCGATGTCGCCCAGCGTCAGGGTGGCGCCTCCGCGGGTGGTCAGGACGACGATATTCTCGAAATCCTGCTGGTCGTAGTTCTGGCCGATGGTGCGCACGCGCACTTCCTCGGTCCCGGTCTCGATTGAGCCGGCCGGACTGTCGAGGCTGGACTGCCCGACCACCTGCGCAACCTGCGGCAGCGACAGGCCAAGCGCGCGCAGCCGCGACTGGGGGACGTCGGCGTAAATCTCGTAATTGCGGACCGCCGAGGTCTCGACATAGCTGATCTCGGGCAGGGAGGATGCCGCATCTTCCAGCCGGTAGGCAGTTTCCTTGAGCGTGCGCTCGTCGACATCGCCGAACAGCGCGATCCGCAGCACGACCTGACGCGTGGTGAGCTCGCGCACGTCGGGCTCTTCCGCCTCGTCGGGGAAGGTCTGGATCTGGTCGACCTCGGATTTCACCTCGTCCAGCGCACGCGCGATATCGGCGCCAAGCTCCAGTTCGACATTGACCACGCCGCCGCCTTCCGAGGCGGTGGAGGAAATCTTCTTCACGCCCTCGATCGCTTCGACCGCTTCCTCGATCTTCTGGACGATCGATTCCTCGATCTCTTCGGGCGTCGCGCCGGGATAGGTGACCGAGACCGAGATCGTGTCGAGGCTGCTTTCGGGGAACACCTCCTGCACGATGCTGGTGTAGGAGAAGTAGCCGGCCACCAGCATCAGCAGCAGGAGGAGGTTGGAGGCGACGCCATTGCGCGCCATGAATGCGATCGGCCCTTTCCGGTCGCGTGCGCGATCGGTCGCCTCGTTGCCGAAGCGGTCGATCGCGCTGCTGTGGTCTGGCGGATCACTCACCGCGCGGCTGCTCCGGTTCCGGCGAGGAGCGCCTGGACTGCGTACCCGTGCGAACCGGCATGCCATCGGTCGGCGCGCGCAGGTTGCTGGTCACGAGCTGTCCACCCTGGGCGAGGGTGGGCGTGGTGACATAGGCGATTTCGTCCGTCCGTTGGATCACGCGCACCGGCAGGATCCGCAGGCGCCCGTCGCGCACGACCCAGACCTCGTTGCCCGGACGCAGGGCGGTGATCGGAATGCGCACGAAAGGCACCGGCACCTCGCCGGTAATCCGCGCCTCCACGAAGCTGCCGAGCAGCAGCGGCGGCCCGGCGGGCGCATCCTCGTCGACCGGCGTGCCGCCTTGTAACGGCGAGGGGACGCGGAGGAATATGTCGATCGTGCGCGTCTCGGGATCGAGAATCGGGTCGGCACGGTCGACGTAGGCCTCCCACCGATAGGTAAGGCCACCATAATCGAAGAAGACGCTGGCCGGGATGCGCCCGTTGCCGGACCTCAGCAGCGAAGGGATCAGCGCCGCCTCATCCTCCGTCAAGGCGACGCGGACTTCGAAGGCGTCAGTTGCTACCAGCGTGCCAAGCGCCTGTCCGGGCTGGACCAGCGTGCCGACCGCCGCGCTTTCCTCCTGCACGAGGCTGGCGAAGGGGGCCGAAATGCGCGTGCGCGACAGCGAAATCTGTGCGGCTTCGAGATTGGCGGCGGCGCGCTCGCGCGCGGCCTGGGCCGAGCGCAGCTGCGGTTCGCGCGTAGCGAGACGGCTGGGAGCGGCTGTCGAGCGGCCCTCCGGCGGGTTGGCTCCCTGCCGGGCGAGGGAGGTCGGCGGGAGGATGCGCGCGGCATAATCGTCCGGATCGATCCCGGCGTGCAGCACGTCGCGCGTCGCCTGCCGCTGCGCGAAGCGTTCGAGCTCGTCTCGTGCGATCTCGACCTCTTCGCGCGCTTGTAGAACCGCGACATCCTGCGCTGCGACATCGGCGCGCGCCGTGCGGACCTGATTCTGGAAATCGACCGGATTGACCCGAAACAGCGTTGCGCCGCGCGAGACCATGCGTCCTTCACGGAACGCAGGGTTCACGTAGACGAGGCGTCCTGCCACTTCCGCCCCCACGGTCACGGTTTCGCGGGCCTGGACCGTTCCGCTGCCACGCACCTCGATCGGGCCCGATGCCTGTTCGAAGGCGACGGTTTCGACCAGCGGTGCCTGCTCCACCCGTTCCTGCTCTTCGGGCTCGGGACGCAAGGCGACCATCAGCACCGCAACCAGAATGGCGCCGCCGAGCACGGCGAGTGCGAGGATGGCCTGACGGCTCATGGGTCTTGTCCTTCCTGTGGGGCAGGTACCAGTGCGACCGGGTTCGTGCGTGCGCCAGCAGCCCAGTCGCCGCCGAGTGCGCGATGCACGCCGAGGCGCGAGAGTGCGACCGCGCGACCGGCGGAGGAGAGTGCGGCTTCCACCTGATAGAGTGCGCGCAGCGCGTCGAGATAGCTGACATAATCGCCCACACCCGCTTCGAAGCGCCGCGCCTGAAGATCGGCGGAAAAGCGCGCCTCGTCGCGCTGGGCGAGGATCAGTGCGTAGCGCTGGCGGTTCTCTTCGTAATCCTCGATCGCGCTGTTCGCTTCCCGGTAGGCATCGATGACGGTGCGCGCGTAATTCGCGGCCCTCTGGTCGTAGACGGCGCGCGCAGCCTCGATATTGGCGGAAATGCGTCCGCCCTGGAAGATCGGCGCGGTGATTCCCGCCGCAAGGTTGACCGCCCAGTTGTTGGCGACATCCAGCGCTTCGCCGATCGTCCCGCTCTGGGTGCCGGGCTGGGCCGAGAGCGTGATCGAGGGAAACCGTTCGGCCCGGCGGGCGCCGATCCGCAGGCGCGCCGCCTCCAGCCGCGCCCACGCCGCAGCCACATCAGGCCGCTGGCCCAGCAGCTGTGCGGGGAGTCCCGGCGGCACCTCGTCGAATACCAGGCGCGGCAGCAGCTTGCGGTCGAGCCTGGCCTGCATCGTCTGCGGGTATTCGCGCACCAGCAGCGCCAGCCGTCCCTCCGCATCGTCGAGGGCGGCCTCGGCCTGCGGGAGGGAGGCTTGCGTGTTCCGCTGATCCTGCAGCACTTGGTAGAGTTCGAAGCTCTGCGAGAGGCCGCGCCGGAACCGCTCCTCCGTCCGCGTTGATCGTTCGCCAAGCAGGTCGATCGTCTCCACCGTCAGCTCGATCTGGCGGCGCCCGTCGACGATCTCGAAATAGGTCGCGATGGTTTCGGCGGCGGCGGCCAGCTGAACGCTGCGAAAATCGTACTCGGCAGCGATGGCGTCGGCGCGCGCGGCGGCGAAATCGTTGCGGATGCGGCCGAACAGGTCGAGTTCGTAGGAGGCACCGAGGCCGAGCGAATATGAATCGTTCTCGATCCGCGTCGGCGCGTTCTGTCCGCCGCCGCCTGCACCGGCGAGGCTGCCGAAGGCATTGCCGCTCAGCGGCGTGTTGGAATAGCTCGCATCGGCGCTGGCATTGATGCCGGGAAACAGTGCCGAACGTGCGACGCGCGCCTGCGCCGCTGCCTGAGCGACGCGGGCGGAGGCTTCCGCGATGTCCAGATTGTCCGCCAGAGCGTCCTCTACCAGCGCATCGAGCACGGGATCGTCAAAAGCGGTCCACCATGCCTCGGGCCGATAGGCGCCGTCCGCTTCGGTGTTGGCGAAGTCCTCTGGCAGGCTTGCCGTAATCTCGGGCTGGGCAGGATCGGGCGCCAGGCTAGCGCAGCCAGCAAGGAAAAGGCCCATGAGGCCGGGAAGAAACGCACGGCGCATGCAGTGCGACCTACGCGACGGCCCGCCGAATGGCGAGAGGGCGGCCGAAAACAGGTTTCCTTTAGCGACCGATCGTGTCGCGAATGCAACCTGGATGCGTCAGAGGCCAAGCCACCAGCGTATCAGCATGGCGACGATGCCGAGCGCGCCAACGCTCATGCCCCAGATCGCCGCCATCCAGCCCAGCCGCTTCCAAAGGGGCGCCTCGTCCGCCGTCCTTCCTGCTTCGTCGCGGCGCATCAGTGGTAGCCTTCGTCGCCCACCTTGCCGCGAAACACCCAGTAGGCCCAGGCGGTGTAGGCGATGATCAGCGGCATGGTGATCGCCACGCCGACCAGCATAAAGATCTGGCTGCGTTCGGGTGCAGCGGCATCCCAGATCGTCAGCCCGGGGGGGACGACATAGGGCCAAATGGTCACGCCGATACCGGCCAGTCCGCCGAGGAAGAGACCGAGCGAGAGCCAGAACGGCTTGGAGTGCCGGTCGCACGACAGAGCGTGCCACAGGAAGCCAGCTATGATCAGCGTCACGATCGGGATCGGCGCGGCCCAGTAAATCTCGGGCGTGCTCAACCAGCGATCGGCGTATTCCGGACGCAGGACGAGGTTGTACAGGCTGACCGCGCCCATCAGCGCGAGGGTCGCCACTGCCGCGATCTTGCCCAGCTTGCGGGCATGGGCCTGCACGTCGCCGTCGAGCTTCCAGACCAGCCACGTCGCACCGAGCAGGGCGTAGCCCGCAACCGTGCCGATACCTGTCAGGAGCGTGTAGGGCGTCAACCAGTCGAACCAGCTGCCCGAATAGGCGCGGTCGGTAACCTCGATGCCCTGCAGCAGCGCGCCCAGAATCATTCCCTGCGCCAGCGCGGCGACGATGGATCCGCCGCTGAAGGCGGCATCCCAGAACCGCCGATGCGAGGGATCGCGCCAGCGATATTCGAACGCGACCCCGCGGAAGACGAGGCCCAGCAGCATTGCGATGATTAGCGGATAGGTGGCGGGCAGGATGACCGCGTAGGCCAGCGGGAAGGCCGCGAACAGGCCACCACCGCCCAGCACCAGCCAGGTCTCGTTGCCGTCCCACACCGGCGCAATGGAGTTCATCGCACGGTCGCGCTCGCGGCCCACCGCGAAGCTGGGGAAGAGCACGCCTATCCCCAGGTCGAACCCGTCCATCACGACATAGGCGAAGATCGCGAAGGCAATGATGAAGGCCCAGACTGTGGTGAGGTCGATCATTGGTCGTCCTCCTTACTCTCGGGCTCGATGTACTGGATGGAACTGAGCGAATCAGGGCTGAGGTTGCCCGGATCCTGCGTCAGCCCCGGGGTGATCCCGGCGGTCCGGATCGGGCCGGTATCGCCGCGCTTGACCCCGGTTTCACGGGCGTGGGGCGGCTGGCTCATCAGGCGCAGGATGTACCACGTGCCGGTGCCGAAAACCGCGAAATAGACCACCACGAAGGCGATCAGCGATGCGCCGACTGCAGGCGCGTCGAGCGGACTTGCCGCATCGGCGGTGCGCAGCAGGTTGTAGATGACGTAAGGCTGACGGCCGACTTCGGTGGTGATCCACCCGGCGATCACCGCGACGAAGCCTGCCGGGCCCAGCACCAGCGCGGCGCGGTGCAGCCAGCGCCATTCGTAAAGCTTGCCACGCCAGCGCGCCAGCAGGCTCCACAGACCGACGCCGAGCATCGCGAAGCCCAGGCCGACCATGACGCGGAACGACCAGAAGACGATGCCCACGGGCGGCTGCTCGTCGAGCGGGATGGTGTCGAGCCCGTCGAGCGGCGCGTTGAGATCGTGCTTGAGGATCAGGCTGGATGCCTTGGGAATCTCGACCGCGTATTTCACCTCGCGCGCCTCGCTGTCGGGAATGCCGAACAGGATCAGCGGCGCGCCGTCGGGGTGGCTTTCGTAATGGCCTTCCATCGCCATCACCTTCTGCGGCTGATGCTCCAGCGTGTTGAGCCCGTGCATGTCGCCCGCGAAGATCTGGATCGGCACGACCAGTGCGGCCATCCACATCGCCATGGAGAACATCTTGCGGGCGTGGCCGTTGTCCCGGTTCTTCAGCAGGTGCCATGCGCCGACGCCGCCGACCACGAAGGCGGTGGTGAGGTAAGCTGCGAGCACGGTATGCACGAGGCGGTAGGGGAAGCTGGGGTTGAAGATGATCGTCAGCCAGCTGTCGCCGGGCAGGAACTGGCCGTTGGCACCGATTTCGTAACCCACCGGGGTTTGCATCCAGCTGTTGGCGCTGAGGATCCAGAACGCCGAGATAAAGGTGCCAATCGCAACCATCAGCGTGGCGGCGAAATGCAGCTTCTTGCCCACGCGGTTCATGCCGAACAACATGACGCCCAGAAAACCGGCTTCGAGGAAGAAGGCGGTCAGCACCTCGTACGCCATCAGCGGGCCGATTACCCCGCCAGCCTTGTCGGAGAACACCGACCAGTTGGTCCCGAACTGGTAGGACATCACGATACCGCTGACGACGCCCATCGCGAAGGCGATCGCGAAGATCTTCAGCCAGTATTTGAACAGGTCCATGTAGACCGTCTTGCCGGTCTTCAGCCACAGGCCTTCCAGAACCGCCAGATAGCTTGCCAGACCGATCGAAAAGGCCGGGAAGATGAAATGGAAGCTGACCGTGAACGCGAACTGGATCCGGGCCAGGATGATGGGATCGACAGTATCGAACATGCGGGCTCCATACTGATCATCCGGCCCAATCTCCAGCGCGGATCAAACACTGTTTGTTGCGGTTTGCGCAACATGGCCTCCGGCAGGGACGTTGCGGTCAGGCGGCTTCGCGCGGATTGTGCCGGGCGCTCACTCCTTTGCCCGCATTCTTCGCGGCGTACAGCGCCCGGTCGGCGAGCAGCTGCAATTCGTCAATGGAGGTCGAGTCCTCCGGGTAGCAGGCGAACCCTGCGCTGATGCCGATCTCTACCAGCCGGGTCCCTTCGGCGACATAGGGCTTGTCGGACACGCAGGAGATGACTTTCCCGATCACGGCCTCGGTCGCCTCCGGCCCGTGATCTTCGAGGACGGCGAAGAACTCGTCGCCGCCGACTCGGGCGAGCGCCTGCTCTTCAGGCATGACCTGCGCCATCCGGTGGGCGACCTCGCACAGCAGACGGTCGCCCGCCGCGTGCCCGAAACGGTCGTTGATCGGCTTGAACTCGTCCAGATCGAAGCACACCAGACACAACGGCCGGTCGGCCTGGCGGTTCTTCAGGACCGCTTCCAGACCGTTGCGGTTCAGCAGGCCGGTCAGCGGATCGTGTTTGGCGCGCTCGTCGTTCGCCATCTCCGCGGACAGCGCCGCGACCATGGCGCGGCGATAATTCAGGATCAGCTGGATCGCGCCGAGCAGGAAGCCGGGGGTAAGAGCGAGCAGCGCGAACAGCAGCGGTTCTCCCAGGGCGATCGCACCCGCAACCAGCGGGGCAATGCACAGCACCACAAGCAACAGCGCAAGACGCGGGGCGGGGTAGTTGCGCGCGCTTATCGGGCCGACGAGCCCCATGCAGTGCGCCGTGACGATCACCATGATCACTGGCTCGCCGCTCTTCATGCCGAGGTAGAACAGGCTTCCCTGCAGCAGGCACCACAGGATGGAGAGGGTTGCCGGCCCATCGACGCTTGGCGTCAAACCGCGCTTGCGAGCCCTTCGAATCCGTCGGAGGCTTTCGAGCCGAATTATCAGGATCGCCACCTCGGCGATGATGATCAGCAAAAAGGCGGACCCGCCGATGGCGTAGTGGGCGAGACCGGCGACGAGCAGGCCGTTTAGTGCACCCATTATGATGGCGAACGGGGAGGCAAGAAGCGCGCCGATCATCGCCGGGCGGATATTCTCCGGCTCTTCCCCCCGCCATTGCAGTAACCATGCCAGCGGACCCCGCCGCGCGCGCAGCACTCCGGGGGGCCTGAACGCCCCCGGCGCGGCACTGGCATGATCTCTTCTCATCGTCGCACACTCTAGCCCCAAGTCACTAAGATTGGCTGAAAGTGCGGCAGGCATTGGGTCCCCATGCAAAAAGGGGCAGCCCATCGGCCGCCCCTTCGCTTGAGACGAGGATATTCGCCTATTCGACGATGTCCATTTCCTCGATCAGGTTGGTCGCACCGTCGACCTTTTCCATCACCCACAGCATGTAGCGGGTGTCGACATGGATCGAACGCGTGGTGCGCGGGTCGAAATCCCAGTCCGAGTTGACGCTTTCGAACGTCCCGTCGAACAGCAGGCCGACAAGCTCGCCCTTGGCGTTGAGAGTGGCCGATCCGCTATTGCCGCCGGTCACGTCGAGATCGGACAGGAAGTTGACCGGGACCGAACCGATCGAAGCGAGTTCGTACTGGCCGTAATCCTTCGCTTCGATCAGCGCGAGTTCACGCTCGGGAGCGTTGAAGGGATCGATCCCGGTGTCCTTCTGGGTGATGCCTTCGAGCGTGGTGAAGGGCAGGTATTCCATCCCGTCGAACGGCGATCCGCCCATCACATTGCCGTAGGTGATCCGCAGCGTCGAATTGGCATCGGGATAGGGCAGCATGCCCTGCTGCGCCTGCCACTGCGTAATCGCCTCCATATAGGCTGGGCGCAGGGCGAGGGCGCGACCGGCGCGTTCCTCGGCTTCGTCCTCCAGCCCGCGCTCGTAATCGTAGAGTGCGATCGCGAGCTTCATGAAGGGATCGTCGCTCGCCTCCAGATCCGCGACGCTGGCATCCATCAGCGCAAGGCGGGTTTCGGTCTCGTCCAGCGAGGTGTTGACGTAATAGCCGTCGAGGATCGCATCGAGCTGCTTGGCGTCGTCGATACCGGTCAGGCCCAGGGCGTTGTCGAATACGGCGACCCGCTCCGCCTCCGGCTGGGCGAGATAGCCGTCGAGGAACAGCTTCCACTCGGCCTTGTCGACGCTCGCGTCATACCGGCGGTCGAGCGCCTGCATACCCTGGCGGAAGAACGCCATGTCACGTTCCTGGTACCCCGATTCACGCTGGGCATTCGGCTTCTCGCGCTCCTTGGCGAGGCGATAGAGCCGCTGGGCGACGCCGAGCAGCTGGGCGCGGGTGGCGTTGCCGTACCAGAAGCTGGTCCGCGCCGCCGTGGCGCTTTCCTGCGACAGTTCGGCAAGGTCGTTGATCGCAGGGCCGTAGGCTGCGCGCGAGGGATCGGCGGCGATCCAGTCGGCCAGCGCGGCTTCGCGTTCGCGGCGGCGTTCGATCAGGCCGACACGGCGCGCGCCTTCGATCTGGCCGCGCAGGTTCTTCTCGTAATTGTTGAGCCCGGCGAGGCGGGCTTCGTACTTGACCCGCGCATCCGATCCCTCGGGGGCGGCGGCTTCGATAGTGCCGATCCAGTCGGTCAGCAGTTTCTGGAAGGTGGGATATTCCCAGCCGAAGGTGTTCTCGACTTCGGCGAGCATGGCATAGCGCGAGGTCGAGCCCGGATAGCCCGCCACCATCACGAAATCGCCATTGTCGAGGCCGCTCTTGCTGACCTTGAGATGATGCTCGGCCTGGTAGGGCACATTGTCTTCGGAATATTCGGCGGACGACCCGTCGGGCGCGACATAGGCGCGGTAGAACGAGAAGTCGCCTGTGTGGCGCGGCCACATCCAGTTATCGACGTCGCCGCCATACTTGCCGATCGAATCCGCCGGCGCGTAGACGAGGCGCACGTCCTTCACTTCGAGCTGCTTGATCAGCTTGTATTCGTCGCCGCCGTAATAGCTCGCAACCCGGCAGCGATAACCGGCTTCCTGTTCGCATTCCGCGGTGATGTCCTTCGCGCGCTGGTCGATCGCGTCATAGCGCGCGTTGGGCGTCATCGCGTCGGTGCCTTCGCGCATGCGCTGGGTCACGTCGCTGAAATCGGTGGTAACATAGATGCGCGAGCCGGGTGCGGCGGGCAGCTCTGCGCCCATGGTCTTCGCGAGGAAGCCGTTTTCGAGATAGTTGTTCTCGGCGGTCGAGTTGTACTGGACCGAACCGCGCGCGCAGTGGTGGTTGGTGACCACGAGGCCCTGGGGCGAGACGAAGCTGGCGGAGCACCCGCCGAGGCTGACGACCGCGCCCATCGGAAAGCCGGTCAGGTCGCTAAGCGCTTCGGGATCGAGCTCGAGGCCGGTCTCTTTCAGATCGTCGGCAATCTCGGGCAGCTGCTCGGGGGTGAACATCCCTTCCTTGGCGGCAAGCGGTTGCACCGCGACGCCGGCCATGAGGGCGGCCATCAAAAACACCTTGTTACGCATCTGTTTCCCCTGAAATTCGACGGCGCGCGACTCGCGCCGATGTTACAGGGTCACTGGCTATTGGCCTTGTCCGGATGGCGCAAGGCGGCGCCATGTCGTTTGTCGGTCTGGCAGGGGCGTTCGTCAGCAGTCGATCACCGCATGCGGAGCCATGTGAAAGCTGCCCAGTCGCCAAAACCGTGACGATGGGTTAGCCATTCGGAAAACACGATTGGGAGAGCCAGCGCCGTGAGCGAATTTATCGACCCGCCGCAGACCGCGACGACGAATTGCACCGCAGAGCAGTACGAGGCGGACTATGCCCGTTCGCTATCCGACCCGGACGGGTTCTGGCTGGAGCATGCGCAGCGGCTCGACTGGATCAATGCCCCCACCAAGGGCGGCGACTGGTCGTTCGATCCGGTCGAGATTACATGGTTCGCCGACGGCACGCTCAACCTGTGCCACAATGCCGTCGATCGCCATCTGGCCGACAAGGCGGACAGGACTGCGCTGATCTTCGAGCCCGACGATCCCGAGGGCGAGGTCCGCACATTGACCTACGCCGAACTTCATCGCGAAGTCGTACGGATGGCCAATGCGCTCAAGGCAATGGGCGTCAACCGGGGAGCGCGCGTCACGCTGTACATGCCGATGGTGCTCGAAGGCGTGGTCGCAATGCTCGCCTGCGCGCGACTGGGCGCGATCCATTCGGTCGTTTTCGGCGGCTTCTCTCCGGAGGCGTTGGCCGGTCGCATCATCGATTGCGACAGCCACTTCGTGATTACCGCCGACGAGGGCCGGCGCGGCGGCAAGCCTATCGCGCTCAAGGCCAATGTCGATGCGGCGGTCGACGAGCATGACACACCGGTGAAAGGCGTGCTGGTTATCGCGCATATCGGCGCGGACGTCGCGATGAAGGACGGTCGCGATCACTGGTATGCCGATCTCGCATCGGACGCTGATTGCCCCTGCGAGGAAATGAAGGCGGAAGACCCGCTGTTCATCCTCTATACCAGCGGCTCTACCGGCAAGCCCAAGGGCGTGCTCCATACCACCGGCGGCTATGGCGTCTGGACGGCTGCCACCTTCCACTATGTGTTCGATCACGGGCCGGACGACATCTTCTGGTGCTCGGCCGACATCGGCTGGATCACCGGGCACAGCTACGTCACCTATGGCCCGCTGTTGAACGGCGCGACGCAGGTGATTTTCGAAGGCGTGCCTAACTATCCCGACCACGGTCGTTTCTGGGAAGTGGTCGCACGGCATGGCGTGACCATATTCTACACCGCTCCGACCGCGATCCGCGCTCTGATGCGCGAGGGCGACAGCTTCGTGACCGCGCACGACCGGTCTTCGCTGCGGCTCCTGGGAACGGTGGGCGAGCCGATCAATCCCGAAGCCTGGCGCTGGTATCACCGGGTCGTCGGCGAGGGGCGCTGCCCGGTCGTCGATACCTGGTGGCAGACCGAGACGGGCGGAGTGATGCTGACCACCTTGCCTGCCGCGCACGACATGAAGCCGGGCAGCGCAGGGCTGCCCTTCTTCGGCGTGCAGCCGCAACTGGTCGATAACGAAGGCAAGGTCCTTGAAGGCGCGGCAGAAGGAAACCTGTGTCTCGTCGCGAGCTGGCCCGGCCAGGCGCGCACGGTCTATGGCGACCACGACCGCTTCGTGCAGACCTATTTCAGCACCTACAGGGGCAAGTATTTCACCGGCGACGGATGCCTGCGCGACGAGCGCGGATATTACCGTATCACCGGGCGGGTCGACGATGTCATCAACGTCTCCGGCCACCGGATGGGCACCGCCGAGGTCGAGAGCGCACTGGTCCTCCACCCCAAGGTGTCGGAGGCTGCGGTCGTTGGCTTCCCGCACGACATCAGGGGGCAGGGCATCTATTGCTACGTCACACTCAACGCGGGCGAAGACGGATCGGACGAGTTGGCGGACGAACTTTGCCAGCAGGTCCGCAAAGAAATCGGGCCGGTGGCCACGCCGGACCGGATTCACTTCACCGACGGGCTGCCCAAGACCCGCAGCGGCAAGATCATGCGCCGGATTCTCCGCAAGATCGCCGAGAACGACTATGGTTCTCTCGGCGATACCTCGACCCTGGCAGACCCGTCCCTGGTCGATCGCCTGATCCAAGGCAGGGTGGCCGAATGAGGTGAAGAATTCGCACTTGCGGAACAAATAGAAGGTGGCAGATGTTGTGGGTTTGATGCCGGTGACCGGCCTCTGAAACAAAAGACAACGGAAATAGAGCCGAGCCGGGGGGTCCGAATTGAGCTTCGACGAAATGCTAGGGTCCGACGGGCAGGAGGAAATCCGCCCCGCCTACAGGGCGTTTCGCGAGTGGCTCGATCGGCAGCCGGAAAACCGTGTTTCCCGCAAGTCCGAACAGGCCGAAAATTTCTTTCGCAAAATCGGCATTACTTTCAATGTCTATGGCGAAGACGAGGCGGACGAACGGCTGATCCCTTTCGACGTCGTGCCCCGGATCATCTCGGGGCAGGAGTGGCGCAAGCTCTCCAAGGGCATCGAACAGCGGGTGCGGGCGATCAACGCCTTCATGCACGACATCTACCACCGGCAGGAAATTCTGCGTGCCGGCCGCGTCCCGCAGGAACTGATCGCCAATAACGAGGCGTTCCTGCCCAAGATGATGGGCTTCGATCCGCCGGGCGGCATCTACACGCATATCATCGGCACGGACATCGTGCGCACCGGGCCCGACCAGTTCTACGTGCTGGAAGACAACGCACGCACCCCTTCGGGCGTCTCCTACATGCTCGAAAACCGCGAAATCATGCTCCAGATGTTTCCAGAGTTGTTCGCGGACATCCCGATCTGCGAGGTGAGCGACTACCCAAGCTGGCTGCGCCGGTCCCTCTCGGCCTGTGCGCCTGCCGCCTGCCTCGACAAGCCGACCGTGGCCGTGCTGACGCCGGGCACCTACAATTCCGCCTATTTCGAGCACAGTTTCCTCGCCGACCAGATGGGCGCGGAGCTGATCGAGGGTTCGGACCTGCGAGTGATCGACGGGCGCGTCGCGATGCGGACCACGCAGGGCTACAAGCCGGTCGACGTGATCTACCGCCGGATCGACGACGAGTATCTCGATCCGCTCAACTTCAACCCGGACTCGATGCTGGGCGTGCCCGGCATCTTCGATGTCTACCGCGCTGGCGGCGTCACCATCGCCAACGCTCCGGGCACGGGGATTGCGGACGACAAGGCGCTCTACAGCTACATGCCCGACATCGTCGAGTTCTACACGGGCGAGCGCCCGCTGCTGGAAAACGTGCCCACCTGGCGCTGTTCCGAACCCGACCAGCTGGCCGAGGTGCTCGATCGACTGGATGAACTGGTGGTCAAGGAAGTGCACGGTTCGGGCGGTTACGGCATGCTGATCGGCCCCACCGCCAGCAAGCAGGAAATCGCCGATTTCCGGGAGAAGCTGAAGGCCAAGCCCGAAGGCTACATCGCCCAGCCGACGCTGGCCCTTTCGACCGTGCCGATCTTCACCGAGCAGGGCCTTGCCCCGCGCCATGTCGACTTCCGGCCCTTCGTCCTGATGGCGCCGAACTCAATCGACATCGTGCCCGGCGGGCTCACCCGCGTGGCCATGAACGAAGGATCGCTGGTCGTGAATTCGAGCCAGGGCGGCGGAACCAAGGATACCTGGGTGCTCGATGACTGATCGCACCAGCAACCACCTGATCACGGAGGCCCGCCATGCTTGGTAAGACTGCAGCCGGCCTGTTCTGGATGTTCCGCTACCTCGAACGGGCTGAGGCGACGGCACGTCTGCTCGATGCGGGCTTCCGCATTGCTCTGACGCGTGCGGGCTCCTCGCGCTCGGAATGGGAGTCGGTGCTGACCACCGTCGGCCAGATCAAGGCATTCAAGCAACGCCATGGCGATGCGACATCATCGAAGGTGATGGAGTTCCTGCTCAGCGACCGGAGCAATCCCTCCAGCATTATCTCCATGGTCAAGTCCGCACGCGACAATGCGCGTACCGTACGCATCGCGCTGACCCGTGAGGTGTGGGAGGCGACAAACGAAAGCTGGATGACGCTCGACAAGCTGCTTTCGGGCAAGATCCCCGAGGCCGACCTGCCGGACGTGCTGACCAGCATCCGCCAGCAGAATGCGCTCGTGCGCGGCGCCACCAACGGCACCATGCTGCGCAATGACGGCTACAACTTCCTGCGCCTGGGCACCTTCATCGAACGCGCGGACAACACCGCACGCATCCTCGACGTCAAATATTACCTGTTGCTCCCGTCAATCAGCCAGGTCGGCTCGACACTGGATATCAAGCAGTGGGAGACGATCCTGCGTTCGGTCTCGGCCCTGCGCAGCTATCAGTGGCTCCACGGGGCCACGGTCAATCCGCGCGACATCGCGCAATTCCTGATCCTGCACGATCAGATGCCGCGCAGCCTTGCTTTCTGCTACAACAAGATCTGCGACAATCTCGGCTATCTCGCCAAGGACTACGACCTCAAGACCGAGGCGTGCGAGATGGCGGACCGCATCCACCTCGATTACCTTGGCCGCTCGATGGAGAAGATCTTCGACGACGGGCTGCACGAATATATCGAGGGCTTCCTCGGCGCGAACGGTCGCCTAGCCAGCCAGATCGCGGCGGACTATTCCTTCGAGGTGACGTCATGAGGCTGAGGGTCGATCACGAAACGCGCTATTCCTACGATGCGCCGGTCGTTTACGGCCTCCAGCAATTGCGCATGCGGCCCAAGGACTCGCGCGGGCAGAAGGTGCTCGACTGGACGATCAGCGTGGAAGGCGGCACCGACGAACTGCGCTACGACGATCATAACGGCAACGCGGTGGACCTGATCGGCATTGAACCGGGTCGGCGGGAAACCGCCATCCGCTGTGTCGGTCTCATAGAGAACACCGAAAGCGACGGAGTGCTCGGCGAGCACCGCGGCTTCCTGCCGCTATGGCATTTCCGGCGCCGATCGGACCTGACGATGCCGGGCGACGGCGTGCGTCGGATTGTCGATTCGTTAGGCGATGTCGGTACGGACGATGTAGGCACCGGCCATCGCCTGTCGAGTGCCATACTCGAAGCGGTCTCGTACGAGGGTGGCAACACGCACACCGGCACCACTGCGGAACAGGCGATCGAGGGCGGTACGGGCGTGTGCCAGGATCATGCGCATATTTTTTGTTCTGCTGCGCGCCTTATCGGGCTGCCAGCCCGCTATGTTTCTGGGTACCTGATGATGAACGACCGGGTCGAACAGGATGCCAGCCACGCCTGGGCCGAAGCCTTTTTCGAAGGTATCGGCTGGGTCGGCTTCGATATTTCGAACGGCTATTCGCCAGACGAGCGGTATATCCGTGTCGCGACGGGTATCGATTTTCGCGAAGCGGCCCCGATCAGCGGAATGCGGATGGGGGGAACCGGAGAAGGCGTGGTTGTCAGCCTCAGGGTCGAGCAATAACCATTCCTGTCCCCAAAGTGAGTTAGTTTTGAAATGACCTATTGCGTGGGACTGCGGCTCAACCGTGGCCTGGTTTTCATGTCCGATACGCGCACCAATGCCGGCGTCGACGACGTTTCGCAGGTGCGCAAGATGCGGCACTGGGAAAATCCCGGAGAGCGGGTGATCACCCTGCTCTCCGCGGGTAACCTTGCGACCACGCAGGCGGTGGTGAGCCTGCTGGACGAGCGGACCAAGGCCCCGTCTGACCGCGATCCTTCCATCATGTCTGCGCCCTCGATGTTCCAGATCGCTACCATCGTCGGCGATACCCTGCGCGAGGTCATCGCGAGCCTGCGCAACGAAGGGCAGGAAGCCAGCGCCGGTTTCGGTGCCAGCCTGATCCTCGGCGGGCAGATCAAGGACAGCGAACCGCGCCTGTTCCGCATCTACCAGGAAGGCAACTTCATCGAAGCCGGGGACGATTCGCCTTTCTTCCAGATCGGCGAGACCAAGTATGGCCGCCCGATCATCGTGCGGACCTTCGATCCTGCGATGCCGTTCGAGGATGCGATCCGCCTCTTGATGGTCTCTTTCGATTCGACCATCCGATCCAACCTCGCGGTCGACCTGCCGCTCGATCTCGCGACGCACGAGAAGGATGCGTGCCGGGTCGGCCACGAGCAGAGGATCGAGGAGAACGATCCCTATTTCCGCCGCATTTCCGCGCAGTGGAGCCTGTCTTTGCGCGAAGCCGTCAACAGCCTGCCCGCCTTCGAATTCGCGGGCGAGGAACCCGCTTCGCAGGAGTGATCGCCGCGGGCCGGCGCGTCGCACACACCGGCCGTTCCGGCGCGCTTAGGCGACGAAGCTGTCCCACGGGCCGGTGATCGCCACCGTGCGCGTGGGCGAGTAGGCGTTGACGAAGAACCATTTGCCATCGGGCGAGAAGCAGCCGCCTGCCAGTTCGGTCTGCATGGTGAGACGCCCGAAATCGTACGCCCGCCCATCCGGCGTGATGCCGCGCAAGTGGTTGTCGACCACGTCGGTATACTGGTCCTCGCACACGATCAGGTGACCGCGCGGCGAAACGGTCAGGTTGTCGCCGAAGTTGAACTGGTCTTCCCGCTCGCTCTCGAAAAACAGTTCGACCATGTCCGGCCGGCGGTCGCGACCGGGGATCAGCTTGAAAATCTGGCCGAGCTTCTTCTGTCCGCCGCTGGTCGAGCAGACGAACAGCTCGTCCGTCCCCATGTGGATGCCTTCGCCGCGGGCCACGAGCGCTGCGCCTTTCGCGGCAGCACGCAGGCGCAGGTCGTCATCGGGCGCCTCGACGTTGTCGAGGTCGACCCAGCTGATCTCGAACAGCTGCTTGAGCGGCATCGTCGCGGACGACCAGTTGCGCGTATCCTCGATTCCTTCGACCACCATGGCCTGCAGCTTGCCGCCTGCGCGCAGATTTCCGCTTTGGTTGGGGAGGAAGCGATAAAGCACGCCCTCGTCGCGGTCTTCGGTCAGATAGACGATGCCGGTCGCCGGATCGACGCAGGCGGCTTCGTGGTTGAAGCGACCCATCGCGGTCAGTGGAACGGGATCGACCAGGCCGGTCGCGTTGGCGGGTACTTCGAACACCCAGCCATGGTTGCGGGCGAGGCCTTCGCCGTAGCGCTGTCCGGGACCGGTCGGCGCTTCCTCACAGGTCAGCCAGCTGTTCCACGGGGTCACCCCGCCCGAACAGTTGCGGATCGTCCCGCCCAGCGTGCGGAATTCGCGCTTCACCTCCAGCGTGGCGGCATCGAGCACGATGTTCGTCGTCCCGCCGGGCACGATCTCCCCATCGCGGGTGCCGAAGCCCAAGGCGATCGGCCCGCCCGCCTTGTCGGTGGGGACCAGTTCATGGTTGCGAACCAGCGCAATCTCGCCGTTGCCGAGGTCGAAGCAGCCCATGCCGTCGGCTTTGTCGGGCACGGTGCCGCCGTCGGACATCGCATTGCCGAGGCTCGACAGCAGACGGTAGGAGAAACCGGGCGGGAGATCGAGCATCCCTGCCGGATCCTTGACCAGCGGGCCGTAGGCCGGAACGCTGGCGCTTGTCTGGACCGGTGCGACGCCCCGCGTGGTGCAGCCGCTGGCGATCAGCGCTGCAAAGGCGGTTCCGGTCCCGGCGAGGAACTTGCGGCGATCGGTCAGGGCAGGGCGCATCGGAGGTATCTTTCTTGCTCGGTTGGAGGGTCTGACAAGGGGGGCGGCCCGACCGGGTACGGGCTCCCTGCTTCAGATTTACGACAGTGGCGCGCCTTATGACAATTCCGCAGCCAGCGCGCGCCACTGGTCCGCGGTCGGCTCGCGCCGTTCGTTGGCGATGTAGAACAGCGTGTCGCCGCCTTCGATCTGGCGGTCGCCGACGCAGTTGAGATCGAGCTGCCTGCCGTCATCCTCGCTCACACCGATCAGCGTGATCCGGTGCGATCGCTTGAGTGCCACCAATGCATCGAGATAGGCCATCGAGGTCGTGCCTTTGGGCACCCTGAGCGAAAAGGCAGTGCTTTCGGTGCGCGATGAGAACATGAGATTGGCGAGCCGCGAGGCTCCCGGATCGTGCGCTGCACGGACCATCATGTCGATCGAAATGGACGAGAAGACCTCGATATTGTCGACCTGATGTTCGATCAGGCGCGCGGTATCCTCGTTCTCCATATGGGCGACTATGCGTACATCCGGGGCCGCTGACCGCGCGGCAAGGGTGGCCGCCAGCGTATCGTCGTCGTTTGTCCCGCGGATCAGAATCGAGTGCGCTCGCGCGGCGCCGGCCCGCGCATAGCCATCGAAATCGGACAGCGTCTGGGAGAACACGAAATCGATGGCTTCGGGCATCGGGTTTTCCTCCACCGCCGCCGCCATCAGTACCGGGCGGACCGGGTAGTTGCGATCCTCCAGCAGGGTTTCGATCAGGCGCTTGGTCGCGCGTTCTTGCCAGCCGACGATCACGATGTGATCGGTGCGCCGCGAATAGTTGCCCTTGCCCTCCAAGCCTCGCCTCCAATGGTTGCCGATATCGCTGACCGCCTTGCCCAGCACCGCGGTAAACAGGGCGATCGCACCGGGCAGGACCAGGATCGCGGCGGCCGTACGCCCCGCTTCGGTCTGCGGGCTGAGGTCGCCGTAGCCCACGGTCGTGGCGGTCGTGACGTAATAGTAGAAAAAGACGGAGGGGTCGGACACGAGCTCCGTCTCGCCGGTCGCCGCCAGCACGATGTAGGAAAGCAGCGCGTGGAGCAGGATGATCGCGATCAGCACGCTCCACCGCACCATCGCGATGGCGTAGTAGATCTGCTGCCATGCCTGCCGCATTGCCCCCATGGCCGGGAGGCATAGCGAGACCGCCGAGCGAGCACAATCGGTGCGCGCCAGCCCGCCTTTCCCGGGAACGAGGAGCGACGCACCCGGTTTTCTGAGGGAAGTATCGAAGAGGATCATCGTGGCGGAAAAGAGTCTGACTTATCGCGAGATTCCGGTCGGCATCGCGACCGAGGGCGAGCGTGTCGAGTTCGATTCAATGGGTGAGGTCCGCGTCCCTGCCGATCGCTACTGGGGGGCGCAGACCGCGCGTTCGCTCGACCATTTCGATATCGGCGATGATCGCATGCCGATCGAGCTGTGCCGCGCCTATGGCTACCTTAAGAAGGCCTCTGCGATCGTGAATGCGCGCGCGGGGCTGCTGGGCAAGAAAAAGCGCGATGCCATCGCCCAGGCATGCGATGAATTGGTGGCGGGCGATCTCGACGATCATTTTCCTTTGCGGGTCTGGCAAACGGGGTCCGGCACCCAGACCAACATGAACGTGAACGAGGTCATCGCGAACCGCGCGATCCAGCTGCTGGGCGGAGAGCTTGGCAGCCAGAACCCCGTCGCGCCGAATGACGATGTCAATAAGAGCCAGTCTTCGAACGACACATTCGTCACTGCCATGCACCTCGCCGCGATTGGCGAGGCGGATGCCAGCCTGATCCCCGAAGTCGCGTCGCTGGCGGAGGCGATCGAAACCAAGGCGGAGCAGTGGATGGAGGTGGTCAAGATCGGCCGCACCCATCTACAGGATGCAGTGCCCCTGTCGGTCGGTCAGGAATGGTCCGCCTGGGCTGAGGCCTTGCGTTATGCGTGTGCCGAGGTCGAGCGGGCGCGAGAAGGCCTGTTCGAGATCGCGCTGGGCGGTACGGCAGTCGGCACCGGGCTCAACGCGCCCGATGGCTTTGCCGAAGATGTCGCCAGTGAGATCGCGCGGCTGACGCGCCTCCCGATCCGCACCGCGCCCAACAAGTTCTACGCGCAGGCCACGCTCGATCCCTTCGTGCGCTTCTCCGCCGCGCTGCGAGGGCTCGCGGTTGCCCTCATCAAGATTGCCAACGATGTCCGCTGGCTGGCCAGCGGGCCGCGCAGCGGGATCGGTGAACTGAAGCTGCCGCAGAACGAGCCGGGGTCCTCAATCATGCCGGGCAAGGTGAACCCGACGCAGAGCGAGGCGCTGCTGATGGTCGCGATGCAGGTGATCGGCCACGATACCGCGAATGCGATGGCTGGCAGCTGGGGTAACCTGCAGCTCAATGCGATGCGCCCGGTGATCGCCGCCAACGTGTTGCACGCGATCCGCATCCTTGCCGACGGGTGCGCCAGCTTCCGGACCAATGCGATCGAGGGGACCCAGCTGGATCGAGACCGGATCGCCCATCTGCGCGAACAATCGCTGATGCTGGTCACCGCCCTGGTGCCCGAGATCGGTTATATGGATGCCGCGCATATCGCGGAGGCCGCAGCGGAAAATGGCACCACTCTGCGCGAAGAAGCGATCGCGAGCGGCAAGGTGAGTGCGGAAGATTATGACCGTATTGTCCGCCCTGATGACATGATCGGGCAGGGCTTGTCCGGTGCGTGAACTTTAAGAAAAGCACAGGCTATAATTGACTTGGCCGGTGTCGCCGCGCCAAGCGCGTCGGCAATCCAAGAGATAAACCATGGAAGAAGGAACCGGAATGGGCACGCGCGAACTGGCAGGACTGACCGTTGCCGAGGAACTGGCGCAATTCGTCGAGGCGCAGGTGCTGCCCGGGCTCGACCTTGCGGCGGACGATTTCTGGCAGGGCGCGGCGAGAATCTTCGAACGGTTCGTACCGATCAACCGCAACCTGTTGCAGAAGCGCGAGGCGATCCAGTCGAAGATCGACGACTGGCACCGTGCGAACCCGGCGCCGGTCGACGGCGACGCCTATCGCGCCTTCCTGACCGATCTCGGCTATCTCGTGCCGGAACCGGACGTGTTCACAGTCGACCCCGAGAATGTCGACCCCGAACTCGCCAGCATCGCGGGGCCGCAGCTGGTGGTTCCGGTGCTCAATGCCCGCTTCCTCCTGAACGCGGCCAATGCGCGCTGGGGCAGCCTCTACGATGCGCTTTACGGCACGGACGCGATCCCCGGCGAGCCGAAGGGCGGCGGGTACGACGCGGATCGCGGCGCGATGGTGATCGACTGGGCGCGCCAGTTCCTCGACCGTGCAGTTCCGCTCGAAGGCGCGCTGTGGCGCAACTGGGACGGTAGCGAGCCGAAGCTCAAGGCGCCGGCCGAAGTCGTCGGGCGCTCTGGCGACAACTGGCTGATCCGCCACAATGGCCTGCATATCGAGATCGTGATCGATCGCGACCATCCGGTCGGCAAGACCGACAAGGCCGGTGTGGCCGACATGGTGCTGGAATCGGCGATTTCGACGATCTGCGACTTCGAGGATTCGGTCGCGGCGGTCGATGCCGAAGACAAGGTGCTGGGATATTCCAACTGGCTCGGCCTGATGAAGGGCGATCTGTCGGAAACCTTCACGAAGGGCGGCGAGGAAATGACCCGCACGCTCAACCCCGATCGCGAGTACACCGCCATTGATGGCGGGACGCTGACCCTGCCGGGGCGCAGCCTGCTGCTGGCGCGCAATGTCGGCCACCTGATGACGACGCCTGCGGTAGTGCTGCCCGATGGCGGCGAAGCGCCCGAGGGGATCCTTGATGCGATCATGACCGCGGCCATCGCGATGCACGACCTGCGCCGCACGGCCGGCCTCGGCAATAGCCGCGCCGGCTCGATCTACCTCGTGAAGCCCAAGATGCACGGGCCCGAGGAATGCGCGATGACCAACGACCTGTTCGACGCGGTGGAAGACATGCTCGGGCTGGAACGCCATACGATCAAGGTCGGCGTGATGGACGAGGAACGGCGCACCTCGGCCAATCTGGCGGCGTGTATCTACGAGGTGCGCGACCGGATCATGTTCATCAACACCGGCTTCCTCGACCGCACGGGCGACGAGATCCACACCGCGATGCGCGGTGGTGCGATGCTGCGCAAGGGAGCGATGAAGCAGACCCCGTGGATCGCCGCCTACGAGGATCGCAACGTGCAGATCGGGCTTGCCTGCGGGCTCTCCGGAAAGGCGCAGATCGGCAAGGGCATGTGGGCCATGCCCGACCGGATGGCAGACATGCTGGCGGAGAAGATCGGCCATCCGATGTCGGGCGCGAACACCGCATGGGTGCCGTCGCCGACCGCCGCGACGCTGCACGCCACGCATTACCACATGGTCGACGTGTTTGCCCGTCAGGAAGAGCGGGCAAAGGAAGTCATCGCGCCGCTGTCGGACCTCCTGACGATCCCGCTCGCCGAAGGTGCCAACTGGAGCGCCGAGGAGGTTCGGGCCGAGATCGAGAACAATGCGCAGGGCATTCTCGGCTATGTCGTGCGCTGGGTCGATCAGGGCGTCGGCTGTTCCAAGGTGCCGGACATCAACGATGTGGGCCTGATGGAAGACCGCGCGACGCTGCGCATATCCAGCCAGCATATTGCCAATTGGCTGGAGCATGGCGTCGTCAGCCCCGAACAGGTCGACGAGGTTTTGCTTGATATGGCGAAGAAGGTCGATGCCCAGAATGCGGGCGACCCGGCCTATCGCCCGATGGCAGACGATCCCGATCACAGCCTCGCCTTCCAGGCCGCGCGCGCGCTGATCTTCGAAGGGACCGAGCAGCCCAGCGGCTACACCGAGCCGCTGCTGCATGCATACCGCCAGAAGGTGAAGGCGGAGGGCTAGCCCCTCAACCCGAGCAGCTCGCTCCGCCGAGGACGCAGAAGCGCGCGCAGTGCGGGTGGTTGAGCTTCACCGCGACATTGGCTTCGGCGAGCGTTTCGCCGAAGTCGAATTCCTCGTCGTAGGGAATAAGCGTGCAGGCGACGACGCGCGGGGCCGGTTCGCCCTTGCGGTGGACGACCATGCGGCTGGTCGCGCACATGATGTCCGATGGAGACTTGCCGAGGATGTCCCAGCACCCGGTGGTGATCTCGGCGATGTCTTTGTCCTCGTCCATCTCGGGGAACAGCACGCATCGCGCGGGGTCGTGCGCATCGATGCGGATATTCTCCCGCGCGAAGAGCGCGGCATAGCCATTGCGCGCGTCGACCATGCCTTCGCCCGGCAACAGACGCCCTGCGACGGCAATGGAAAAGCCGTTGTCGGATAGCCATTTGAGCCCGTCGATCGCGACGGCCCAGCTGTTCGGCCCACGCTCGCCTTCATGCGCGGCCTTGGTATGGTGGTCCAAGCTGACCCGGATGGTCAGCCTGCTGTCATGCGCTTCGCGCAGCGCCAGCAGCTTGTCTTCGTGCCGGCGCATCGGTTTCATCGCGTTGGAGAGCACCAGCACGTCGAAACCGCGGGAAAGCGCGTCCTCGAGCATTGCCGGGAAATGCGGGTTCATGAATGGCTCGCCGCCGGTGAAGCCGATCTCGCGCGTGTTCCAGCCATCGCGCTCGATCTCGTCGAAATAGCGCGCGGCGTGCTCGGCTGTCAGATAGATCAGCGCGTCATTGGTCGGGCTGCTTTCGATATAGCAGGTCGCACAGGCGAGGTTGCACAGCGTTCCGGTGCACAACCATAGGGTTTCGAGGTCCATCAGCGGCACCTGCGCGCGCTGCTGGCCATCTGCCGTCACGTCGGGATCGGTGAATTTGCCCTCGCGCAGGGCATCCGCCTCGATCGCGAAGGGCGAGGGGCCCTGCGGCGCGTTGCGGCTCTTCGAACGCGAGGTCATCAGCGCAGCGTCTTCCTGAGCCACGCACGGCTCTTCGCGTAACCTTTTGGTACGCTGCCGAAGACCGTACCTTCCCAGGCGGAGAAAGCGGCGGCCTTGCTGATCTCGCTGCGGGTCGGATAGGCGACGATCGCCGAGCCGAGCGCGAATGTGCTCGCCTTGCCGGTGATGAGCTGGGTGAAGGGCAACAGCATTTCGCCCGCATTCTTGCCGACGATGCTCGCTCCCAGAACCTTCTTGCCTTTCATCACCACCTTGAGGTGGCCCTTCGTGTCGCCTTCCGCAATGGCGCGTTCGTTGTGGTCGAACCCTTCACGGACCACTGTCACATGGTCACCGTACCTGGCCCGGGCGTCCTTCTCGGTCATTCCGATCTGCGCGACTTCGGGCGAGGTGTAGGTGCACCAGGGCAGGGCCGACCAGTCGACCTTGGTGGGCAGGCCCATGGTGATTTCGAGCGCGACATTGCTGCCTTCGTAGCCGGAAACATGCGTCAGGCGGGGGCCTTCGCGGCAGTCGCCGATCGCGTAGATGTGCTTCAGGTTCGTGCGGCGGCGATCGTCGACGCTGATGCCGTTGGCCCCGGTCTCGACCCCGATTGCCTCCAGCCCGTAGCCGCGGGTGCGCGCCTTGCGCCCGGTCGCGATCAGCAGGTGCGTGCCGGAGACGTCCTGCCCGTCCTCCAGCGTGAGAGTGAAGCTTTCCAGCGCGTCGGGCGTGACCTTGGCGGCCTTGCCGGTGACGAACATCACGCCCTCGGCCTCCATCGCCTCGACCACCACTTCGACCGATTCCGGGTCGTCGCGGCCCATCGGGCGGTCCGGTTCGATCACGGTGACCTCGCTTCCGAGACGGCGAAAGCTCTGCGCCATCTCCATACCGATCGCGCCGCCGCCAACGATGACGAGATGTTGGGGCAATACCTCGAGATTCCAGATATTCTCGTTCGTCAGGTAGGGAACCTCGCCGAGCCCTTCGATCGACGGCACCAGAGGCTCGGACCCGGTCGAGATGATGATCTTGGGGGCGGACAGCTCATGCTCGCCAACGCGCACGCAGCGCGGACCGATAAAGGATGCATCGCCGCGATAGACGTCGCATCCCATGTCCTCGAACCGCTCTTGGCTGTCGTGCGGGGCAATTTCGGCGATGGCGCGGTGGATATGGGCATGGACGCCGCTCCACTCCACGCGCGGCGCTGCCATCTGGATGCCGAACCTCTGGCCCTCGTTCGCAACGGCAGCGCGGCGCGCGGCGGTTATCAGGGCTTTCGATGGAACGCAGCCGTTATTGAGGCACTCTCCGCCCATCTCGGCCCGCTCGATCAGCGCCACCTTCAGGCCGAACATGGCGCAGCCACCGGCCGCAGTCAGCCCCCCGGCGCCCGCGCCGATCACGATCACATCGTGCGTAAATTTCATACCTGCCCCTGAAACCCACCTTGTCGGTCAAGCGTACGCCTGCTGTGTAGGCCACTTTCGCAGCCACAGGTCCAAGCGTTTCATGAATCTCGAAAACTCGCAAAATTATTATGGCGAAGTGCTCCAGGGATCTGCCGATCTCAAGACCGATGCCTGCTGCACGACGGAAGCCCCGCCACCGGCGATGATGGCGCGCCTGCGCAATGTGCACGAGGATGTGCGAGCGCGCTATTACGGCTGCGGGCTGGTCGCGCCGCAGGCGATCGAGGGGGCCCATGTGCTCGATCTGGGATCGGGCAGCGGGCAGGACGCCTACCTGCTGGCGCAGATGGTGGGCGAGCATGGCTGTGTCACGGGGGTCGATGCGACGCCGGCCCAGCTGGCGGTCGCGCGCGAGCACGAAGAGTGGCACCGCGAGCGTTTCGGCTATGCGAAAAGCAATGTGCGCTTCCTCGAAGGGGATATCGAGAAACTGGACGACCTCGATCTGGCGCAGGGAGGTTTCGACGTCATCGTGTCCAATTGCGTCATCAACCTCGTGGCGGACAAGCGTGCGGTGTTCGATGCAGCCTATCGCCTGCTGAAGCCCGGCGGCGAACTCTATTTCTCCGATGTCTATGCCGACCGGCGCGTGCCCGAAGACCTGCGGGACGACCCGGTGCTGCATGGCGAATGCCTTTCTGGCGCGATGTACTGGTTCGATTTTATCGCGTCGGCGAAGGCTTCCGGCTTCATCGATCCGCGCCTCGTCACCAGTCGACCGCTGGCCATCAACGACCCGGCGGTGGAAGCGAAGCTGGACGGGATCGCCTTCCATTCGGCCACGGCGCGCCTCTTCAAGCTGCCCGGGCTGGAGCCCCTGTGCGAGGATTATGGGCAGGCAGTGCGCTACAAGGGCACCGTCGCCGGTGAGGAGCGCGTTTTTGTGCTCGACGATCATCACCGGATCGAGCGCGGGAGGGTGTACCCGCTGTGCGGCAATAGCTGGAAGATGCTGGCCGACACGCGCTTTGCCGAACATTTCGAATTCTTCGGCGATTTCGGCACGCATTACGGCATCTATCCCGATTGCGGGACGCTGTTTCCGCTCGCCGGGACCGCCTCCCCGGCTCCGACCAGCGGCGGCTGCTGTTGAGCCGCATCCTCGTAACGGGCGCTGCCGGACTGATCGGCGGCGAGGTCTGCGCAAGGCTGGTCGCCGCCGGACACACGGTCACCGCGCTGGTGCACCGCAACCGCACCGTGCGCGGCAATGACGGGCACGAGGTCGCGATTGCCGAGGCGGTAGCGTGCGATATTCGCAAGGCCCGGCTGGGGCTGGATGAGGACACCTACGCAAGGCTCGCGTACGATCACGATCTGGTGGTTCATTGCGCCGCGACGATCCGGTTCGACCTGACCGACGAGGAATATGCCGCGGTCAACACTGTGGGCACGGCCCATGTGATCGGGCTGGCAGAGGCGGGCGGAGCCGGGCTGCTGCATGTCAGCACTGCTTACGTAAGCGGAAGCCGGAGCGGCCTTATTCTCGAAGACGACCCGCTGCCCGACGTTGCCGCATTCGCCAATGGCTACGAGGCAAGCAAGGCGGCGGGCGAGGCGCTGGTGCGTACCTCTCAAGTGGAATGGGCGATCGCACGCCCCGGCATCACCCTAGGCGAGTACGAAAGCGGGCGGATTCGGCAATTCGATGCGCTGTATCTCGCCTTCAAACTGATCGCCGAAGGGCGCATCCGGCTGGTCCCGGCAGCCCGCGACGCGACACTGGCCTTCGTGCCGCTCGATCATGTGGCGGGCGGGATCGTGGCGCTGGTCGAGAACTGGGAGGCGGCAAAGGGCGGCGCGTATCACCTCGCGCCGTCCTCGCCGCTGCCGATGGCGGATTTCGCGGCAGGTATCGGGAGCGTGGAGGGATTGCACGCGCCGACTCTGGTCGAGTTCGGGGAGTTCAACTCCCAGGCTCTGCCCCCGCTCGAACGCAGGCTGCACAGCCGTGTCTCCGCGCTCTATGCCAGCTATTTCCAGCGTAGCCCGCAATTCGACGACCGGCGTTTTCGCGAGGTGACCGGCATCGCATCGCCTCCCGCAGACAGCGCCTATCTTTCCCGCCTGATCGACTTCTGCATCGACGAAGGTTTCCTGCCTGCCGCGCCAGCGATGCCGCGGGCTCAGCGAATATCGGGATAGTCGCGGGCCATCCGCCCGCGCAGGCCGAAGGCCCACAGCATCCCGACCTTGAAGTAAATCCAGTTGGCTTTCAGCGGACCCCAGGCGGCGATCCGCCGGTCGGACGTACGCACAACACGCGGCACCATGCGGATGCGGCCCAGCCGGGCGAACTTCACGCACAGATCCGCCTCTTCCATCACCATGTCGCCGGGGGTGCAGCCGCCGACGGCGAGAAAGTCGGCGCGGCGGAAGAACATCGCGTGGTCCCCGAACAGCAGCCGCACCCCGCGAAAGAACAGGTGCGGGCGGCACAGCAGCGGCGCGTACCAGGTCTTCACATAGTTGTGCGCGCTGGTCAGCCAGCGGATCTTCGCGCCGGTGATGAGCGGCGTGAAGCTGGCGAGCGCGATTTTCGGATTGGCGAGCGTATCGCGGATGACCGCAATCATGTCCGCAGGCGGGAAGCTGTCCGCATGGACCACGCAGGCAAGCGGGGCCTTTGCGGCTTCGACGCCTGCGTTGATCTGCCGCGCCCGGCCGCGCTCGGTCGAGATCACGCGCCAGCCCGACTCGCGTGCCAGAGCGGTGCTGTCATCCTCGCTCCCGCCGTCGACCGCGAGGATCTCGGCGGGCGTGGGATGGAGCGTCGCGAAATGCGCGGCCAGCGCGGGGATTGCTGCCGCCTCGTTCAGCATCGGCACGATAATCGCAACGCCCGGCGCGTTCACGCCAGCAGCTCGGGCCAGGCGGCCAGATCCTCGCCAGTGTCGATATCGGTCAGCTCGGGCAGCAGGTGCGGGCTGACGCCCTGCGCTTCCAGCCGACGAAGCGTTTCGGGCAGGACCGCGGGCGTGCTCCACGCCATGTCGGTGAACAGGGCGGGGCAGGGGCTGGCAAGGCCGAGCAGCCAGTACCCGCCATCGCTGGCGGGTCCGATAACCGCGCCGCGGTTTGGCAATACGCTGGCCGCCTCCCGCAGCAGCGCGGCAGTCAGACCGGGGCAGTCGCTGCCAATCATGATGCCGGGTGCGGGTACGCGGGTCAGCTTCTCGCCAAGGTCGCCGCCGCCCTGGTCGCGCACGTCGAGATCGTCACCCAGCCAATCGCGGAATCGCGCCGGATCGTCGCCTGTCACGCGCAGGTGGAACGGCAGACCGCTTGCGCGGGCTTCGCGCACCGTCAGCTCCAGCAGCTTGCGGTAGAGGTCCGCCGCACCTTGTGCGCCAAGCGCCGGGATCAGCCTTGTCTTGGCCTTGCCGGGCTCGGGCCAGCGGGCGAAGATTGCGATTTCGGGCGTCATTGTCCCGGCATAGCGACAAGCCGCGCGATTTCCCATAAGCTGTCCGTCGCATGCCTCGCATTTCCCCTTTGACGCTTGTCGGCGCGGCGCTGCTCGGCGGGCTGTGGCTGGCCGAGCGTGCCCGGCCGCTGCGCCGACAGACGCACAATACCACCCGGCGGCAGGTGCGTAATGTCGCGATGGGGGCGGGGACGATGCTGGTCGTCGTCGCGGTGGAAATGCCGCTGCTCAAGCGGATATCCAGAGGCAACGTCGTGGCGCGGCGCGGGCTGGTGCAGGTTCTTCCGCTACCGCGCCCGCTGCAAGTAATCCTCGGCGTCGCGGCGATGGATTACGCCTATTACTGGTGGCATGTCGCGACACACCGCGTGCCATTCCTGTGGCGCTTCCACCGCGTCCATCATATCGACCCCGACATGGACATGACCACGGCGGTGCGCTTCCACGCGGCAGATATGGTCATATCGCTGCCCTTTCGTGTCGCGCAGGTGGTGCTGACCGGGTCGGACCCGGGCATTCTGACGGCGCACCGGCGGTTCTTCGACGCCTCGGTCCTGTTCCACCATTCGAACCTGCGCCTGCCTGGGGCGTGGGACGATCGGCTGTCGCTGCTCCTGACGACGCCCAAAATGCATGGGGTGCACCATTCCCGGGTGCCGGAAGAGATGGACAGCAACTGGTCGAGCGGGATCAGCCTGTGGGACTGGCTGCACGGCACCTTGCGGAGGAAGCCGCAGGAGGCGATCAGTATCGGCGTGGCGGATCGGGCAACGCTGGCGGACCTGCCGCTCGGCAACAGCCTGACCGCGCCGTTCCGGCCGGCGCCGCAGCCCTTGCCGCCGGGCGCCGTCAGCTCGCAGTAGCCGGTTCGGCCGTCTTCTCCGCATGCGGCGCGTTTTTTGGCTCGCCGTTCAGCACTTTGCGTACGAGGACGACCGCGACGAGGCCGCCGATCACGTTGGCGGCAAGCTCGGCGGCATAGATCGCATCCGAATCCCACAGCGGGCGCAGCAGCCAGCCGAAGGGCAGCATTACGAGGAACACGCGCGCGCAACTTTGGGCGAGCGCGAGGCCCGCCTTGTCGACCGCGTTGAGGATCCCGTTGCCCACGATCAGCAGGCCGAACCCGGCATAACCCCATGCCGCAATCTCCAGATAGCGGGAGAACTGGCGGACAATGGCCGGATCGTCGGTGAAGAAGCCTGCAAACCACTTCGCCGCGGCGACCAGCGCCACCGCGACGACGAGACCGTAGATCACGCTGAACAGCCCCGCACCGCGCGCCGCGGCGCGCGACCTTTCGGGCAGGTTTGCGCCCCAGTTCTGGCCCACGATCGCTCCGATGGAGCCCGACAGCGCAAGCAGCGGGACGATCGCAAAGCTCTGCAAGCGGCCCGCCGCACCGAAGGCGGCGACCGCGGACTGGCCCTCCAGCGCGATCAGCGCGGTCAGCACCGACAGGCCGATGGGGTTGATCGCATTGGAGAAGGAGGCCGGGCCTGCCACCTTCATGATCGCCACGATCGGTTCGCGCGGGTTCTCGCAATCGCGGATCAGCGCCGGATTAAACGGCAGATGCGTCCGCCCGACACACACGACCGCCAGCACCACCGCAATCGCCCAGCCGACCAGCGTGGCATAGGCGGCGCCAGCGATCCCGAACCCTTCGATCCCGAATGCGCCGGTGATCAGAAGCGGATCGAGCACCCAGTTCACCGCCGCGTAGGCGATGTTGATGAAACTGCTCATCTTCGCCTCGCCCTGTCCGCGCAGCACGCCGTTGAAGCCCATCAGCACGAGCGAAAACGGGAAGGCGAGCGCGAACGGGTCCATATAATCGCGGATCAGCGGCAGCAGGTTGTCCGGCGCATTCATCAGCCGGAACAGCGGCTCCTGCAGCAACCACAGCGCGATGCCCAGCACCACGCCGACCACCGTGGCGAACACGACGCCCAGGTTCGCCCGGCGTGCGGCCTGATCGTGATCGCCCGCGCCCAGCGAACGCGCGACGACCGAGTTGATGCCGACCATCACCCCCACGCCAAGACTGGTCAGCGCGACGGAGATCGGGAAGATGAAGCTGATCGCGGCGAGCGGGTCGGGCCCCAGCTGACCAATGAAATAGGCGTCTATCAGGCTGATCGACATGATCGCGGCGACACCGATGATCATCGGCAGTGTCTGCGTCACGAGATGGCCCGGAATGCTCCCGCGCGTCAGCTTTGCTTGTTTGCTCATTGCGCGCGTCGGTAGACCGAACGTCGCGCAAGCTAAAGCGCCAAATCCCCGCGCTTGTGCGCGTGCCACGCGTTGCCCTATCATACGCCGCAAAGAGAAACGAAGGAGAGGCACGATGGCGACCCAGGCGAAGCTCGATTACGAATGTTCGAAGGAAGAATGGCAGGCGCGGCTCGATCTGGCGGCGTGTTACCGCATCTTCGACCTCCTCGGCTGGTCGGAATCGATCTACAACCACATTTCGGTCGCCGTGCCGGGCGAAGAGGGCGCGTTTCTGATCAACCCCTTCGGCCTGCTGTACGAGGAAGTGACCGCCTCCAATCTCGTCAAGATCGATGTGGAGGGCAATAATATCGGCGGTTCGCCCTATATGGTGAACAAGGCGGGCTTCACGCAGCACGCGCATTTCCACAAGCATCTGGGCGAGCGGGCGAGCGCGATCTGCCACGTCCACACGACCGCGACGATGGCGGTGTGCAGCCACAAGGACGGCCTGCTGCCGACCAATTTCTATGCCTGCAATTTCCAGAACCAGATCGGCTATCACGACTTCGAAGGCGTCACCGTGCGCGCCGAGGAGGGCGATCGTCTGCTCGAGAATCTGGGCGACAAGTCGATCCTGATGCTGCGCAACCACGGCCCGGTGGTGATGGGCAAGACGATCCAGCAGATGTTCGTGATGATGTGGTCCTTGCAGCGCGCCTGCGAGATCCAGGTCGCCACGCTCAGCCAGGGAGAGGCCGTGGCCGTGCAGCAGGACGTGGTGGACGTGCACCAGCGCGATCTTGCGGTGATGCAGACCCAGGGCGGCGCGGGCGTGTTCGATTTCGAAGCGTGGAAGCGCAAGGCCACCCGGATCGACGATAGCTGGCAACAGTGAGCGATCCTGCGTCCGCAGAGGCCCGCCACGACCAGAGAGTATTGAAACCGCTGCGTGCCTTTCGGTGCGAGCGGTGCCATCTGGTCGAATTCTATGCCGATTAGAGACTGCCAGCCGTGACGAAGATGACGGTCAACAACCGGCCGGTGCAATATCTGCTCGATCCCGAAACCCCGCTGCTGTGGGCGCTGCGCGATGCGAGCAACCTGACCGGCACGAAGTATGCCTGCGGCACCGGCGATTGCGGCGCGTGCATGGTGCTGGTCGACGGGGTCGCGCTGCGGTCCTGCCTCGTCACCATCGCGGAGGCCGAAGGGCGGCTGGTGACGACCATCGAAGGGCTCTCGCGCGATCGGTCCCACCCGGTGCAGCAGGCGCTTGTCGCCGAGCAGGCGATCCAGTGCGGGTTCTGCACGCCGGGCATCGCGATGGCCGCTGCGGCGCTGCTGGAGAGCAATCCCTCGCCCTCGCGAGAGGATATGGATGCCGCGATCCCCAATATCTGCCGCTGCGGGGTCTATCCGCGTCTGGTGCGGGCAATCACCCGCGCGAGCGAAGCGGCGAGCGGTGCAGAAGCGATCGAGGCCGCCCCGCCACCCGCGATCGATCCGGAAGAGGCGGCGCGCGATGTGCCTGCCCTGAGACCGACGACGCGGCCCACCGACGCGGCGCCGCGCGAATAGGGCCGCGTATTCTCCCCCCGCTCATGCGGTTAGCGTCGAAGACGATCCGCGGCTCATCGCTGGCCTTAGAACAATCCCGGTCGCAACGCATTTCTCGGCTTGGTTGGGGATACCAGCGAGGCTAGGCCGCCTGAAACCGATCAAATGAAGGAGAGGCAGCCATGAAGGCGACCATCTGGCACAACCCGAAATGCGGCACGTCCCGCAAGACGCTGGCGATACTGGAAAACCTCAAGAACATCGACCTGACCGTGGTCGAGTATCTCAAGGATCCGCCCAGCCGGGAAAAGCTGGCCCAGCTCTACAAGGATGCGGGGATCACGCCTGCCGAGGGTTTGCGCACGCGAGGCACCGATGCGGAGGACCGTGGCCTGCCTGACGCGGATGCCGATACGATTATCGCCGCGATGGTTGCCGATCCGATCCTGATCGAACGCCCACTGGTCGAGACAGAGAAGGGCTCGCGCCTGTGCCGCCCGCAGGACCGGATGCTGGAAATCCTCTGATCAGGTGAGCGTTTCGCGAGAGCGCACTCCATCGGCGATGAAGCGCGCCCTCGACGCCAAAGGATCAATCTTCCGCGCGCGCCATCAGGGCCGCGTCGCTGTCCAGACGGGTCCAGCCGATCGCCATCACCGCGACGCAGAAGCCGATGATCGCGGCGAAGCCCAGCCAGTCACTGTGGCCGTACAGCCATACGCCCAGCGCGGGCGCATAGATGTAGCTGGCCCCGTTGACGCTGGCGACCTTGCCGGAGACCTGGCCCTGTTCGGGCCTGCTGACCGAAAGCGACATGCCCGCAGTGAAGCCGGGTCGGAACAGGCCGAAGCCCAGCGCGGCGATGGCAAAGCCTAGGGCAATGCCGTGCAGCTCTCCGGCAGTGCCGAAGATACTCGCGCCGACGATGCTCAGCGCCATGCCCGACAAGGTCGAGATGCGCGGGCCGAGGTGCATCATCGGGATCAGGCCCCATTGCGCCAGCAGCGTGGCCACTGCACCGATCATCAGCACGATGCTGACCGGACCGGCGCCGGCCAGCGGATCGTCACGCAAGCCGAGCCGGTCGAGCACGAGGAAGCCCGCGATGCCCAGCATCATCGCCTGCGCATGCCCGCCCAGCAGGCCCGAAAGCAGCCATGGGCGGATCCGGCGGTCGCTCCATGCGAGCTTGGGCGCGGCGGAGGCTTCGGCAGCCAAATGCTGGCCGGTGGACGGTTTGGGCAAAGGCACATCGTCGTCGCCATCGGTGCGGTCCGGATCGGTGGCGTGGCGGCCGGCACCGCTTCCACCGTAAGGCGCATCGTACGCGATGCCGCGCGCGGCAAAGCGCGGCTCGTCATTGGGAAGGCGCAGGCGCAGGGCGATGATCGCGACGATGCCGATCAGCGCGAAGGCGAAGAACGGGCCCGTCAGGCCGAGAAAGGGCATGATCATCAGCGGTGCGAGCGCGGGGCCGATGACGGTGCCCAGCCCGAAGCTCGACGAGATCAGCGACAGGGCCTGCGTCCGTTCCGCACGCGGCGTGCGGCTGGCGACGTAGGCCTGCACCGCAGGCGGCGCGGCGGAACCGAGTAGGCCGTAGAGCGAGCGGCAGAGTGCGAACACCAGCAGGGTGATCAGCGGCGGGATCAGGCCTTTCAGGCCGATCCAGAGCACCAGCCCGCACAGGCCCATCGATGCGACGAAGCCGACAAGGCCGAGCGCCATCATCGCCTTGCGCCCGCGCCGGTCCGACCGGCTTGCCCAGAACGGCGCGAAGCCGACCCACAGCAGTGCCGACCAGCTGTAGGCGAGGCTGATCCATACGTCGGCAACGCCCAGTGCGGTGCCGATCGACGGCATGACCGATTGCATCGCGGTGTTGCCCGCCGCGGAGACGAGCACGACGGTGAACAGCAGCGCCATGCGCCCGCGCGGTATTCCGGCATCGGGCGTGGGCGGGTGGTGCAGGGCGGGGTCCGGGGCGTCGGCCATAGGCATCAGGCGCTACGCGTCAGATGCCCGGCTGGCAATCGGCGTCGGGTGCAACAACTCCTGTTTGCAATGCCTTATTCGAAGGTCTCGCTCACCGTTTCGGCATCGGGGCCCGCCAGCTGGCGATGGATCGCGGCAAGAATGCCGAGAAACAGCACGACGTAAACCGCATTGAGCGCGGAGTTGACGAACCCGCTGCCGATCAGGGCCACTTCCTCGCCCATCAGGCCGAACACCAGCATCACGATCAGGCCAAGGACCATGCTCACCACGGCCAGCGCGATGGTCAGCAGGACGTAAAACGCCAGCAGCCGCAGCGAATTGCCCTTGGTCAGTCGCCAGGACCGCGTAATCGCCGTGAGAGGATTATACACCTTATCGATTGCGATCACCGGCGCCATCAGCGAGAGTTTGATCGCCACATAGACGAAGCCGATGAAGGCAAGGATGCCGAGAACGACGGCCAGAGCGGTAATGCCGCTGGCGATTGCGATCCCCATGACGATGCCCACGACCACCACGAAGGCCAGATACAGAAGGATCGTTGCTGCGATATAGGTCAGCAATCCGACACCCCCGATGCCAAGCGCCTGGCCGACCGTAGGGCGATTCTGGTCTCGCAGCAGGGCAAGCAGGGAAAGGGTGCCAACGGCCTGGGCGATGAAAACCAGCAGCATTGGCAGCCAGATGTCGGCGTAGAGCGCGGTAATCTGCTCCATCGCGACGCTGGGATCCTCATTGGGCTCGAACGTCATCGATTGCGCCATGTCGGGCATCAGCAGCATCATTGCGAAATAGGGGAGGAAGAAAAACACCCCGCCGACGATGGCCACCACGCCGATATTGGATTGGATAAGAGTAAGCGCGTCGGTCCACGCGCGATTGATATCGAGCTTCATTTGCCACCCCTCGTGAAATTTTCGGCTCTTGATAAGCGGCGGGGCATCGGCCACGCAAACGAAAATGCCCGATTTGTCTGACATTGAATGGCGTGGCGACACGCAGCGCGTGCCCTATCGCGAGGCGCTGGCCACGATGGAAGCGCGCAACACCGCGATCGAGGCGGGCGAAGCGCGCGAGCTGGTATGGAATCTCGAACATCCGCCGGTGTACACGGCGGGAACCAGCGCTGCCGCCGATGAGCTGCTCGACCCGCGGTTCGAAGTGGTCGAGGCGGGGCGCGGCGGGCGCTATACCTATCACGGTCCCGGCCAGCGGGTGACCTACGTGCTGCTCGATCTGCGCGGGCGGGGGAAGGACGTGCGCCGCTTCGTCCATGCGCTCGAGGGATGGGCCGCCGCAGCGCTCGCGCGCTTCGGGGTCGAAAGCTGGACCGTGCCCGAGCGGGTCGGCATCTGGACCAACGGGCCCGACGGACGTGAGGCGAAGATCGGCGCGATCGGCGTGCGCGTGCGGCGCTGGGTGACGATGCATGGCTTTGCGGTCAACCTTGCGCCCGACCTCTCCCATTTCACCGGCATCGTGCCGTGCGGGATCGAGGAATTCGGCGTTACCAGCCTTGCCGATCTGGGTATCGACCTTGCGCCTGCGGCATGGGATGAGGCATTATATGCCGAGGCACCCGCCTTTCTCGCAGCTCTCGAATCGCAGGACGGATGATGACGCGCACACTGATCGGCCTATCGGCAGCAGCCCTGATGCTCGCCGGCTGCGGCAGCAGCGAAGAGACCGCCAAGCCCGAGGCAAGCGAAGCGGCCGGCCCGCAGGGCGAGGTGCGCGGCGGATCGATCACCGATGCGATGCTGCCGGTCGCGATGGTCCAGTCGCAATCGCCCCAGCGCGGCGGCGAGACCGAAGATGGTGATGCCGAAGAAGACGGTGAAGAAGACAATGGGGAAGGCGACGCCGGTTAGCGCCGCCTTCCGCCCGGATCACGCCGAAGCAGCGGCGTTTTCCTCTTCCAGTGTCGGATAATCGATATAGCCGGCGGCACCGGGCAGGTACCAGCTCTGCGGCACATTGACGTTTTCCGCCAAGTGCGCGCCCTTGGCAATCCGCTCCGGCAGGTCCGGGTTGGAGATGAAGGGACGCCCGAAACTGATCGCATCCGCCCGGCCACTCTCGACGTCGTCCGCGGCCTCCTGCGGCGTGTAGTCGCTATTGAGGATCAGGGGACCCTTGTAGATCGCACGGATATGCGCGTCCTGCTGCGGGACGTCGGTACTGCCAAAGGTGCCGTCGGGCCCCGGCTGGCGCAGCTCGAGGAAGGCGATCCCGCGATCCTGCGCGACTTGCGCCGCCGCGCCGAAGGTTTCGGCGGGATCGGGATCGTCCGCACCCTGCGTCTCTCCATTGGGGGATAGCCGTAGGCCGACCCGGTCCGCGCCCCAGACATCAATCAGCGCGTCGAGCACTTCGCCGAGCAGACGGGCGCGGTTCTGGGCAGAGCCGCCATATTCGTCTTCGCGCAGATTGGTGCTGCGGCGCAGGAACTGGTCGATCAGGTAGCCATTCGCGCCGTGCAGCTGCACCCCGTCGAACCCGGCTTCCTTCGCGTTCTCGGCCGCCTTGCGGTAATCTTCGACTACGCGCTTGATGTCATCGACCGACAGCGCGCGGGCCTGTTCGTAATCCTTGCGGCCCGTGGGCGTGTGGGCATGGCCGGGCGCGGTGGTCGCACTGGCGGAGACCGGCGGCTCGCCGCCGAGGAAGTCGGGATGCACGATACGGCCCATGTGCCACATCTGCAGGATGATCCGCCCGCCTTCCTCGTGCACGCCTGCAGTGATCGGCTTCCACGCTTCCGTCTGCTCTTCGCTCCAGATGCCCGGCGCGTTGGGCCAGCCGAGCCCCTCCACGCTGATGCCGGTCGCTTCGCTGATGATCAGGCCCGCACCCGCACGCTGGCGGTAATAGGTCTCCATCATCTCGTTGGGGACGAAGTTCGGCGGGGTGGCGCGTCCGCGGGTGAGCGGGGCCATCAGGATGCGGTTGGGCGCGGTAATCGCGCCGAGGCGCAGCGGCTGGAAAAGGGCGTCGTGCATGGAGGCGGTCTCCTTATCTGGTTGACCCGTATGAGTAGGGCGGAGTTAGGAGGGCATCACCGGGACGACAAGCGACGCGCAGGATAGATCGGCTTTTGGGCCTGCAAGGGAAAGCCTGCGCACTCCCGCTCCCGCTGGCGATGGCGATCGCGCGGGACCGCGGCGTCACCAGTCTAGGGGCGATCATCCTCCATCCGCTTGCGGAACAGCGCGTAGCGTGCCTCGACCAGCTCCAGATCGGGGCCGGCGAGGTTCGCCTGCGCCTGACGCATCAGCTGCGCAGCCTCGTCCCGCACGTTCTTCAGCCTCACGGGGTCTTCGATGACTGCAGCGGCATTCTCGAGCGTGTCGAACATCACGGAGGCCGCGGTGGGGCTGGTGGCGACCCCGTTGCGGATGGTGCCGAAACCGCGCGCCAGATAATGATGGAAGTCGTCCGCCATGGTGCGCAGCGGCCGCCGTCCGTCCTCGTCGGGTTCGCCGATCGACCAGTTGAGATCGCGCCTGCCGAGCTCGGCAGTGGCGGCGCCGATCCAGTGCAACGCAGAGATCGCCGTAAAAGGATCGTTGATGCCAGGAGAGAGCGCGCGCAGGCCGATTTCCGCGAGTTCGTCGATCATGAAGTGCAGGTCTTGCGTCGGCGTTCGCGTCTCGCCGAGGGCCAGACAATCGCGCACCTTCTGGTCGCAACTCTCATCGGGTTTGTCGGTCCAGTAGCCCACCGGAACTCCGGGGTGCAGGAAGTCGCCGGTGCGAACGGCCATTTGCAACGTGGTGCCGCTTTTCTTCGCCACCTTCAGCAACTGCTGCCAGTCGATCACCTGGATGTAGCCCTCGGCCTCGGCCCTTATCGGGATGCCGCCGCGCGCTTCGGACTCGACCCGGACCTTCATCGGCTCGTCGAAACTGTCGCGGATCGCCGAAAGCAGCCTGCGTCCGATACCTTCCAGCACCGAGTTGATCCGGATCGAGGAGGGCACGTGGTTGAGGAAGAAGACGAGGACCATCACGGACACCGCCATCAGGATGTAGGCGATTAGGAGCGATAGCTGTGGCACGAAGCCGGGATAGGTCGTGCCCACTGCAACGCTGCCGACCTCGTCCGGCATGCGGACGGAGCGCAGCACGGTGATCGCGTAGACGAAAGTGCCGATAAAGGTTGCGAGGCTGATCTGGTTGCCCCGGTCTTCCATGAAATTGGTCAGCAGCCGCGGGCCGTAATTGCCGCTGGCGTAGGCGACCGCCGCGATGGTGATTGAAAAGACCGTCGATGCGACGCCGATCATCGAACCTGCAATCACGCTGAGCATGTTGCTCGCGCCGTCGGGCCGTGCGGGCTGGAGCCAGTCGACATCGTTGATCCATGTCGTATGCCCCGCCCGGTCGAGCTCGATCGTCAAGGTCGCCAGCAGCAACGCGCCCACAGCGAACAGCGCGGGGAAGAACCAGTAGCTCGCGTTGATGTCGCTCAACAGCTTGCGGATGTCGGCCATCATGATGCGGCAATGTCCTTTCTTCGATTTCCCGCGTCGTCCGGGATCGTAGCATCCAGGCGTTAGGGACTCGCGACGTCTCTGTCTCGTCATGACAGGTCGTAAAGATCACCGTGCCGAATACCGGCGGTCCGGGCCCGCGCCACACCCCATAGATCTGCAGCCAAGAGTTTCCGATCGTCTCCCTGACGGTGCACATAAAAGGCCGGGGAGGTAGTTCGCCCCGGCCTTCTCTTTTCCGTCATCAGGGAGCGGCAGCTTGTCAGTCGATCTTGCCCAGATCACCCTTGCCGATCGTGCCGCTGGCCATTTCCAGCATCTTGTCGAGGCTCTGTTTGGCCTGGATGCGCAGGCCTTCCTCGATCTCGATCCGCGGCTCCAGGTCGCGCAGCGCGGTGTAGAGCTTCTCCAGCGTGTTAAGCGCCATGTACGGGCAGATGTTGCAGTTGCAGTTGCCGTCCGCGCCCGGTGCGCCGATGAAGTTCTTCTCCGGCAGCGCCTTTTCCATCTGGTGGATGATGTGCGGCTCGGTCGCGACGATCAGCGTTTGGCCGGGGAAGGTCTCGGCGAATTGCAGGATGCCGCTGGTCGATCCGACATAATCGGCGTGCTCGACAATCGCGGGCGGGCATTCGGGGTGCGCGGCGATCGGCGCGCCGGGGTGCTGGGCCTTGAGCTTGAGCAGCTCGGTCTCGCTGAACGCCTCGTGCACGATACACACGCCCGGCCACAGCAACATGTCGCGGTTGAACTTGCGATTGAGATAGCCGCCCAAGTGCCGGTCCGGCCCGAAGATGATCGGCTGGTCCTCGGGGATCTGCTGCAGGATCGTCTCGGCGGAAGAGCTGGTCACGATCACGTCCGACAGGGCTTTCACCTCGGTCGAGCAGTTGATGTAGGTCAGCGCGATATGATCCGGGTGCGCCTCGCGGAAAGCCTTGAACTTTTCCGGCGGGCAGCTGTCTTCGAGGCTGCAGCCGGCGTCCATATCGGGCAGGACGACGATCTTTTCCGGGCTCAGGATCTTGGCGGTGTCGGCCATGAACTTCACGCCGCAAAAGGCGATTACGTCCGCATCGGTTTCCGCTGCCATCTGGCTCAATTGCAGCGAGTCGCCGACGAAATCGGCGAGATCCTGAATCTCGGGCTTCTGGTAGTAGTGCGCCAGGATCACGGCGTTGCGATCCTTGCGCAGGCGCTCGATCTCGGCGAGCAGGTCGTCGCCGGTTGGCGGGCGGGTCTGGTCTGTCATGGTCTATTCGGCCCCGAATTTTCTTTGAACGCGCGTTCTGGTTGGGTGACGCATATAGGACGAACGGGCCCGCGTGCGAGTGTGTTCCGCACCAGATTGCGTGATACCGCAGAGGTGGCGCGAGGTGGGCAGGGGCGTCGTTTGCCTTGCCCCGGGGAACAGGGAATGCAAAAGCGCGCTCGATGACCGATCCCGTACTGACAGAAGCAGCCGAAGATCCTTCTAATCTGCGCCTGGTCGCCAATCGGCCGGTGTTTTTCGGCTCGGCTATACTGATCCTGGCCTTTGCACTTTTCGGTGCGCTGTTCTCGGCAACGGCAGGGCAGGTCTTCGATCGCTTGCAGGCGCTGATCGTGGCCGACTTCGGCTGGTTCTACATTCTCTCCGTCGCCGGTTTTCTGGTCTTCGTGGTGTTCCTCACGCTCAGCAAATACGGCGATATCAAGCTGGGGCCCGACTGGAGCGAGCCGGAATACAGCCACCTTTCGTGGTTCGCGATGCTGTTCAGCGCGGGCATGGGGATCGGCCTGGTCTTCTTTGGCGTGGCAGAGCCAATGCTGCATTATGCGGAGCCGCCGCGCGGCGATCCACTGAGCGTCCAGTCCGCCCGTCAGGCCTTGGTCCTCACGTTCTTCCACTGGGGCGTCCACGCCTGGGCGATCTACGCGGTCGTAGGCCTGGCGCTGGCCTATTTCGCCTTCCGTCGCGGCCTGCCGCTCACTCCGCGTTCCGCACTCTATCCACTGCTGGGGTCGCGCATTCACGGGCCGATCGGCCATGCGATCGACATTTTCGCGGTTCTGGGCACTATGTTCGGCGTCGCCACCTCGCTCGGCCTCGGGGTGCTGCAGGTCAATGCAGGCCTCGCCTATATTGCCGGGGTGCCGCAGTCGGCAGGCATCCAGATCGCGCTGATCGCGGGTATCACGCTTCTTGCTACGATGTCGGTCTATCTTGGCCTCGATAAGGGCGTAAAGCGCCTGTCCGAATTCAACATCCTGCTGGCGGCACTCCTGCTCGGTTTCGTGCTGGTCACCGGATCGACGATCTTCCTGCTGCAGGCCTTCGTCCAGAACACGGGTGCCTATCTCGGCCAGGTGGTGGAGCGCACCTTCCGTCTCTATGCCTACGAGCCGAACGACTGGCTGGCCAACTGGACGCTGTTCTACTGGGGCTGGTGGATCGCGTGGTCGCCCTTCGTCGGCATGTTCATTGCGCGCATCTCGCGCGGGCGCACGATCCGCCAGTTCGTGGGCGGCGTGCTGGTGGTGCCGGTGTTGTTCACCTTCCTGTGGATGACGGTGTTCGGTAACACCGCGATCTCGCTGGACATGGCGGGAGTCGCCCCCATCGCGCAGATGGTTCAGGAAAACGTGCCCACCGCGCTGTTCGCTACGCTGGCCGAGCTTCCGTTCTCGTCGATAACCTCGGTTGCCGCCACTCTGCTGATCGTGACCTTCTTCGTCACCTCGGCGGATTCGGGCGCGCTGGTGATCGATACGATCACCAATGGCGCAGCCGAGGCACCGCCGGTTTGGCAGCGCGTCTTCTGGGCGATCTGCGCGGGCGCGATTGCGGCGGTCCTGCTGGTGGCTGGCGGATTGCAGGCCTTGCAAACCGCTGCAATCGCGAGCGCGCTGCCCTTCGCGGTGGTGATGATCTTCATCTGCTACGGCCTGCTCAAGGCGCTTGCCATGGAAAAGAACGGCGGCGTGCCCGATTACGGCGTTCTGCCCAGCCAGCCGCTCGACCCGGACGTGAGCTGGAAGAAGCGCTTGTCCACGATTACCGGTTCGTTCCGCAAGGAGCAGGTCGCCGAGTTCCTCGAGGAGAAAGCACTGCCGGCACTCGAAGACGTGGCCGCGGAGATGCGTCGGCGGAGCCTGGCCCCCGAAGTCACCCGCGATGGCGGCGATGTGCTGCTATCCGTGCCGCATGGCGAGCATGGGACCTTCAGCTACGAAGTGCGCGCGCGGTCCTTCCGCCCGCCGAGCTTCGCATGGGCGGAAGCGCACCGCCCGGGGGATGACGACAAGCGTCACTTCCGCGCAATGGCGCGCAGTTCGGAAGGCGGCCATCCGCTGGATGTGACGGGCTACACGACCGAGCAGCTGATCGGCGACCTGCTCAACCGCTACGCGCACTTCAGGCACGCGCGCCGGCTGGCCTGAACCGCTTAAAAAGCTAGCGGGTCGGAGCCTTTTCGCTGGTCGCAGCAGGTGAAGCGGGTGCGCTCGGCCCGTCACCGTCGAAGCTGACATCGACCGTGATCCCGCGATAGCCTGCTGCGGCGAGCGGCACGGCGATGTTCTGCTGCACCGCTGCACGGGCAGAGGCGCGCGCGAGCTCCATCAGCGCCGGGCTGCGTGCATTGTCGAGTGCTTCGCGCTCGGCGATCTGGGTGTTGTTGCGGCTCAGGTCGTCTTCCGCATCGCGCGTGATCCACAGGCCTTCGCGCATGTACTTGGCGCGCGCTTCGTCCAGATTGGGCTTGCTCAGTTCTAGCGCGGGCAGCCGCACATCCATCGTCTGCGTGTCCGCATTCCATGACAGGCGCGATCGATCAATCTTCGACAGGTCGAGCGAATAGTCGACCCGCGCGGGGATCACCGCGATCTGGCGGCTCTGCAATGCGCCGAAGAAGCGGCTGTCCTTGCTGGCAACCACGGGCGCGAACTCGGCCGTGAAGACGACCAGGCGGTTCTGCTTCTCGAACGAAACCAGCGTGGTGCCGATCGGGTCTCCCATGCGGTTCGGCCCGTAAGTACGCCAGCCAATCCACGCGATCACGGCGATCAGCAGGATCACGAGGAACCACGGCAGGAATTGCGGACGTGCCTTCTTTGCAGGCGTCTCGCTTTTTACTGCAGTCTCGGTCTGGTGGTCACTCACAGGCATTCGTCTCCACTAAAGGGCGGTCCATCGCTCACCAGAACGGCTAGCAATGTTGCGGCGTTCCAGATCGATCAGGTGCGCGTGCACCGACATCTGCGCGGCTTTTTCCAGCCGGGGGTCGAGCCCCTTGTACATGATGGGGATGAACTCCGGCAGACTCCGGGGGCTCTCTTCGAGGAGCCGCAGAATCTGCCGCTCGCGCTGGCGACGATGGCCGAGCATCGAGCGGACCAGTTGCTGCGGCTTCGTCACCGGGGCGCCGTGCGCCGGGTAATAGACGCGGTCTTCACGGGCATAGAGCTTGTCTAGGCTCGCCAGATAGTCGCCCATGTCGCCATCGGGCGGCACGATCACGCTGGTCGACCAGCCCATCACATGGTCGCCGGTGAACAGCGCGCCGCTTTCCTCCAGCGCGAAGCACAGGTGGTTGGAGGTGTGGCCGGGTGTGTGGACCGCGCCCAGGGTCCAGCCGTCGCCCGACACCGCCTCGCCATCGGCGAGCACGCGCTCGGGCTCGTAGGTCGTGTCGAAAGCTTCGTCGAGCCGGGGGCCGTTGTCCGCGATCACCAGCTTGGCGCAGCCCATCACCGGGGCGCCGGTCCGCTCTGCGAGCGGGATCGCGCCGGGCGAATGGTCGCGGTGGGTATGGGTGCACAGGATTGCGGAAATTCGCGCATCGCCTGCTGCCGCCAGGATCGCGTCGAGATGCTCGGCCTCGTTCGGACCCGGGTCGATCACCGCGCGATCCGCGCCATTGCCGACCAAGTAGGTCTGCGTGCCGGTGAAGGTGTAGGGGGAAGGGTTGGGCGCGAGGACGCGCGTCACCAGCGGCTCGGGCCGTTCGGGTGTGCCTACGGGCCAGGGGCGGGGCGGAATATCGACCATCGCCGCCCATATGGGCACCCGGTGGCCACATGTCACGCCTGCGCGGGTGACGGCGGCCGCGCGATCAGCCTTCGGCGAAGTGCCGGTCGAGGCGCTGGTGGAGCGTATCGATCGACGGCAGGCCGGACCGGGACGGCGGCTCTCGACGCGCGCGATATTCGTGGTCCAGCCGCGCGACGCGGGCATGCAGGCGCTGCGTCTCGGCCACCAGCGACTGGGTTGGCAAATCCAGCATGTGCATCAGTTCGGGCGAGGGCGCGCGGTTGGGGGGGAAGGGAGAGTTCCGCTCCCACTGCAGCGCGCTCATCTCGCCAGAAAGGAACGCGCGCTGGTTGAGCAGCCATGCCAGCACATGCATGATGCGGGTGGTCGTTTTCAGACCTTCGCACTCCAGCGCGCGGCGCAGCGGCTGGTCGACCGGCATCATCTCGCTGATGGCCGGGGCGAACACGGCCCGCACTTCGTCTGCGAGTACATTGGCCTCGCAGTACAGTTCTTCGACGATCAACGCCGTAATGTCGGTAGTCGCTTGCATGAACGCCCGGCCTAGGCGGTTCGCGGCCTTCGAATAAGCCGCTCGCTGCCCCTGTCCCGCGAAGGGGCGAACGCGCCTGACTTGTGAATATGTGGCACGCGGGACTCACCCAGGGCTTGCATCCGGATCGGGCGGCCCACCGCTCGCGACGGGCGCACTGCGGATACTGTCTTCCCGGTTCAGGCGATTATGTCGGGGATCAGCTCATCCTCGATGGCCGTCATCCGGTCGCGCAGCTGGAGCTTTCGCTTCTTGAGCCGGGCGATCTGCAACTGGTCGGGCGACTCGAGCGCGGACAGGGCGGCGATCGCCGCATCGAGGTCGCGATGCTCGATCCGCAGCTGCTCCAGCCGCTTGCGCAATTCCGCTTCGGTCACGTCGAACCGCCCTTTATCCAAGTCAAACGCACGCAAATGCGCGGTCCGGCGTACACGAGGCCGGACCGATCGCGCACGCCTCATATCACCCCTTCGCAGGAAAGCGATTCTGTGGTTCATTCGGATCAGCGGAGGCCCGGTGGGCCGTAACAGTCCCTCGGTGTCCCCGCGTCGCTCGCATCCCCCGCGAGCGGCTTCGACACAGCAGAGGAGAAGAGGCTCATGAACGCTTCGCACATCACCGCCCTCAAGACCAAGCATGCCACGCTCGACGCGGCCATTGCCCAGGAAATGCGCAAGGCCGCGCCGGATGATGTGACGCTCAGAGGCCTCAAGAAACGCAAGCTCCTCCTGAAGCAGGAAATGGGGGGCTGACGTTTCCGCAAGACCTGCTCACGCGCGAAGGGGGATGTGAAGGCATTTCCCCTTCGCGCCGCAATCGGCTAGTTCCCGAGGCATGAGTGCGACAGCAGCTGCCCGACAGATCCTGACCGGCCTTCATGGATTGATGGCGACGCGCCAATCGGCGCAAAGCAAGCTCGACCGCACGGTCGAAGTTGTTGGTGAGGCGCTGGATAGCGAAGTCTGTTCGATCTACCTGCTGCGCGGCGGCATGCTGGAGCTGTCGGCCACCCGCGGCCTCAACCAGTCTGCCGTTCATGTGACCCGCATGGCCGTGGGCGAAGGGCTGACCGGCTCGCTGGTCGCCAATGGCGAAACGCTGAACCTTGCCCAGGCAAAAGCCCACCCGGATTTCCAGTACCGCCCCGAAACGGGCGAGGAGAAATTTTCCAGCTTCGCCGGCGTCCCCATTGTCTACCGCGAACGTGCGGTGGGCGCTCTCAACGTGCAGCATGTCGATCCGCGCCGTTACGAGGATGTCGAGATCGAGGCGCTGCAGACCACCGCCATGGTGCTGAGCGAGCTGATCGTGAATGCCGGGTTGATCGACGAGCATTCGGCGGACGAGGCGGCACCGGAGCGCTCCGGCCCGGCGCAGCTGACGGGCCTCACGCTCGTTGCGGGGCTCGCCAGCGGCACCGCGGTATTCCACCAGCCGCGCGTCACGATCGACAAGGTCGTGGCGGAGGATACCGAATTCGAACGCCAGCGGGTCTACCGCGCGTTCGAACGGATGCGCGAACAGATCGACCAGATGGCGCAGCAGGCCGAATTCGGCGCGGGCGGAGAAACCGGCGAGGTTTTGGCCGCGTACAAGGCCTTTGCCTACGACGAGGGCTGGAGCCGCCGGATCAACGAAGCGATCGATGCCGGACTGACCGCCGAGGCCGCGATCGAGCGGGTGCAGCAGCGCACCCGGATGCGCATGCGCGAGATCGACGATCCGCTGCTGGCCGACCGGATGCACGATCTGGAAGACCTGTCTAACCGCCTCCTGCGGATCGTTTCGGGCCAGATGGGCACTGCGGCGAGCTCCGGGCTGAAGGGCGACGCGATCCTGATCGCCCGCAATCTTGGCCCTGCCGAACTGCTCGAATACGACCGGCGGCGGCTCAAGGGCGTGATCCTCGAGGAAGGTTCGCTCACCGCGCATGTGGTGATCGTGGCGCGGGCGATGGGCATCCCCGTGCTCGGTCGCGTGCGCGGCCTGCGCGGCGTCATCGGGGAAGGCGATCACATCCTGCTCGATGCCGACGCGGCGCTCGCCCATGTGCGTGCGCAGGCGTCTGTCGTCGAGGCGTTCGAAGCCCGTTTCGCCAAGTCGAAGGAGCGCCGCGCGGCCTATGCCGAATTGCGTGATGTCGAACCGTTCACGCGGTGCGGCACCCGCATTCAGGTGATGATGAACGCAGGTCTGCGCGACGATCTGACCACGCTCTCTATGGTGGGGGCCGACGGCATCGGCCTGTTCCGCACCGAATTCCAGTTCCTCGTCTCCGCCACCCTCCCGCAGCGCGAGAAGCAGACGCGCTTCTACAAGGACGTGCTGGAGGCGGCGGGCGACAAGCCTGTCGTGTTCCGCACCGTCGATATCGGCGGGGACAAGGCAGTGCCCTATCTCTCGAATGACAGCAGCCTGGCGGACGAGAACCCTGCGATGGGCTGGCGTGCGCTGCGGCTCGCGCTGGAACGCGAAGGACTTTTCAAAGCCCAGGCCCGCGCGCTGATCGAAGCTGCGGGCGGACGCACGCTCAGGGTCATGTTCCCGATGATTTCGGAGCCGTGGGAATTCGATGCCGCGCGTTCCGTGTTCGAGGAGCAGAAGGAATTCCTGCGTTCGCGCAAGCGGATCATGCTGCCCGATGCGATCGAGTACGGCGCGATGATCGAAGTGCCCGGGCTGGTCGAAGTGCTCGACGTGCTAGTGCCGAAGGTGTCCTTCCTCTCGGTCGGTACCAATGACCTGACGCAGTTCCTGTTCGCTGCCGACCGCGCGAACCCCAAGCTGGCCGCCCGGTACGACTGGCTCAGCCCGGCGATCCTGCGCTTCCTGAAACGGATCGTCGATGCGACCGCCGGCCATCGGGTGACGCTGGGCCTGTGCGGCGAGATGGGCGGACGTCGGCTGGAAGCGCTCGCCCTGCTGGGGCTGGGCTATCGCCGGGTGTCGATCACCCCCGTTTCGGTCGGGCCGATAAAGGAACTGATCCGCCAGATCGACTTGGCCGAGATCACCGCTTTCATGAATCAGCTCGTCGCCCAGGCCCCGGCCGATCCTCGCGCAGCGATTGCCGAGTGGGCGCAGGAGCGCGGGATCGAAGTCGACTGATCCCGTTAGAAAGACGAAAAAAGCCTTGGAATCCCGCTCTGTGGGCGTTGGCTTCGGCAGCGAAGGCCGCTAGACCGGCGTTACCTGCAGCAGGGGCGGTTAAGGACCTTTGATGGCTGAAGACGAAGCCGGTTTCGAGATTGACAATTCCCAGCCCAAGGCCCCGGGCGAGCGGCTGCGTGCCGCGCGCGAGGCCAAGGGCATGTCCGTGGATGACGTGAGCGATGCGACCCGCATCCCCAGACGCCATCTCGAAGCGATCGAGGTCGGCGATTTCGCAGAGCTGCCCGCGCGCACCTATGCCATCGGGTTCTCGCGCAGCTATGCCAAGGCGGTGGACCTGAACGACGACGAGATCGTCAATGAAGTGCGCGAACAGCTGGGCATCGAGGATCCGAGCGAACGCGTGCGCGACGGCACGATTCAGACGGAGGATCCCACACGCCTGCCGTCGCGCGGGCTGGTCATCGCTTCGATCATCGCGGCCGTCGTGCTGCTGGCCGGCCTGTTCGCCTTCTCTCGCACCTTCTTCGATCCCGGTGGCGAGCCCGATTCATTGCTTGCGGCGGAAGAGCAGCGTTCGCTGGCGGAAGAGCAGGCCCAGGCCGAAGCGACCCGCAGCGCCAGTGCGCGCCCCGTGGCGGATGGCCCGGTGGTCTTCACCTCGGCCGAGGAAGGCATGTGGGTCCGTTTTTATGACGGCGATGAATCGAACGTGCTGATGGAAAGTCTGATGGGGAAGGGCGAAAGCTATACCATCCCCGAAACCGCGAGCGATCCGCAGATGCGGACGGGGCGGCCCGACGCGTTCACGATCACGGTTGGCGGCCAGCGCGTTCCCCCTCTTGCCGAGGATGACGCGGTGGTCAGCGATGTGGAGGTAAGCGCAGAGGCGCTGCTGGCGCGCGACGGCGTCGGCCTTCCGGGCGAAGACGGCGGGGCCGATAACGATTGAGGCCGCACAGCGCACTGACGTGCGCAAGGCGTGAAAGGGGGGCAGTGGTTCAGGCCCGGTTCGAAAGAGACGGGGCAGCACTGCGAGGATGGACATGATCAAGAGGGACAAAATGAAACTGCTTAACGCTTCCGCGAAACCGCGTGCGGTGCTGATCGCCGGGCTGGCCGCCATGCTGGTCACGACCGGCACGCCGGCGATCGCGCAGGACAACGGAGAGGCGCGCATCCGCAAGCTGGAGGCCGAGATTCGCGCGCTCCAGCGGCGGGTCTTCCCCGGCGGCGACGGCCGCTATTTCGAACCCGAGATTTCCGGCCAGCCGAACAGCGGCCCCAGCACCGCCACGCAGACCACTGCCGTGACCGACATCCTGGCCCGTCTGGACGCGCTCGAGGCGTCGATCCAGGGGCTGACCGGTCAGGTCGAGCTGGCGGCCAACAAGCAGCAGAATATCGAACAGCGTCTCTCCGCGCTCGAGAGCGGGGAGGCCGCGCGCGCCGCATCGGCCGCGCCTGCCACAATCCTCCCGAACCAGGGCGGTGCAGGCGCGACCGCGCCTGCGCGGACCGCGACGCCGGCGCCTGCCCCCGCCCCCGCCCCCGCGCAGAGCACGGGGCCGAGTGCCGAGCGGCTGGCCGCCGTGCGTGCGATCGCGAAACCGTCGACCGACGATGCGGGCGACGACGATTATTCCTACGGGTTCCGCCTGTGGGAGGCGGAGCTCTATCCCGAGGCGCAGCAGGCGCTCGCCGCGTTCGTGGAGAAATACCCCGATCACTGGCGCATGACCTATGGCCGCAACCTGCTGGGCCGCGCGTTTCTCGACAACGGACAGGCGCGCGAGGCTGCGCCGTGGTTCCTGCAGAACTACCAGGCCGACAACGACGCGGCGCGCGCGCCGGACAGCCTGCTGTTCCTGGCCGAGGCGATGATCGAACTGGGCGATACGGACCGCGCGTGCATCGCACTCTCCGAGTTTGCCGAGACCTATCCCGCCATCGCCGCCGGGCGCCTGAGCGACCAGTACGAGGCGAACCGCCGCAAGGTCAGCTGCTCCTGATCGACAGCGCGCCCGACCCGGCTCTGGTCCGGCGGTTTGCCGCCGACCTGGCGCAGGTCTGGCCAGACGATCCCGGGCTCGCGGAGGCCCGGTTGGGGATCGCGGTCTCGGGCGGGCCGGACAGTGTGGCCCTGCTGCTGCTGGCGCATGCCGCGCTGCCGGGCCGGGTCTCGGCGGCGACGGTCGATCATGGATTGCGACCCGAGAGTGCAGGAGAGGCGGCCTTCGTCGCCTCGGTCTGCGGCGGTCTGGACCTGCCGCACGCGACGCTCGCGGTACAGGTCGATCCCGGCAACCTGCAGGCCAATGCGCGGGCGGCCCGGTACGAGGCGCTCGGCGGCCATTTCGCGCGGCTGGGCATCGCAGCCTTTGCCACGGCCCATCACGCCGATGATCAGGCCGAAACGCTGCTGATGCGGCTCAATCGGGGTAGCGGGCTCTCCGGCCTTGCCGGGGTCAGACCCCTGACCATCGTTTCCCCCGATGCGGTCGCCGCCAAGCTGGCTCTGGTGCGCCCACTGCTCGGCTGGCGGAGGGCGGAACTGCGGCAGGTCGTCACCGATGCGGGCATCGATCCGGTCGAGGACCCGAGCAATAGCGACGATGCCTATGATCGCGCCCGCATGCGCAAGGCGATCGCCGAACTGGACTGGCTCGATCCGCTGGCGATGGCGCGCTCGGCAGCACATCTCGCCGAGGCCGAATCCGCGATCACCGAACAGGTCGACGCCGCGATCCGCACGCTGATTTGGGACGAGGAGGGGTGCCGGTTCATCCTCGGCCATCCGCGCCCGGTCGAGATCGGCGTGGTCGCGCATGTTCTGAAACGCATGGGGGCGCCTCATCCGCGCAAGTCGGAAATCGCCCGTCTGCTAGACCGGGTCGTGGAAGGGGAAAACGCCTCGCTCGGCGGCGTGCTTGCCCGGCGCGCGATTGTCGACACCGGGGCCAATACTCATTCGGTCGGCATCCGCTTCGAACGCGAGCCCCCGCGCAGGGCTGACGGCACGCAGGTCAGATAATCGGCTCGCCCATCTTCAGGGTCTCACCGCGCGTGATGATGACCTTGTCGCCCTTCTTGGCGACCGCAAAGACCTTCGCGGCGAACTCGTTCGGCAGGCCAATGCAGCCGTGGCTGGCGTAGCCGTTTTCGACCTGCGAACCGTGCAGCGCGACGCCGTCGCTCGTCAGGAACATCGAATAGGGCATCGGTGCGTTGTTGTACTTTTCGGACACGTTGTGCCGCATCTTGTAGCGGATCGGGAAGGTGCCGAGCGGGGTCGGATGCTCCTGCGTGCCGAGGAGAACCGCCGCCGCGCCGATTTCGTAACCGCCGCGGAAGACCGAGATCACCCGCGCATCGAGGTCGACCGTAATCACGATCCGGCCCGGCGGCACGCCTTCGGTGTCCCAATGCCATTCGCCGTACCGGATCGGTCCGTCGATCGGCAGCACGCGCTTGACCACCATAGGCTCGGCCCGGCCTGAGCGAGCCGGGGTGGAGCGGCTGGCCGATCGGGCGGGACGATCGCGCGCGTCGTAGATCATTTCGCCATCGGCAGCAGTGGCCTCGGAAGCGGCGGGAGCGCGCCCTGCGGTGCCGGCGGCCGGGTCTTGGCCTGAATCGACCGTCTCGTCGGTCAGGCCTGCGTCGATTGCCGCTTCGGGATCGATCTGTTCGGCGTCTTGCGCGGTATCGCCGAACTTCGCGGGATCGATGGGAATCGCATCCTCGATCGTCGGTGCGGCAGCGTGCGATGCATCCACGTTATCCGCGCCGAGGTAGCGCGCACCGAACGAGATGGCACCGAACAGCAGCACGGTCGCCAGCGTGGCACCACCAATCCATAAAACAGTTTTGCTCATGAATTCCTTCATGCCTCGCGCGCGCGGAGAATCCGACCGTGGGGTCGGTGCGGGTCCCTTTTGGGGACGGTATAGCGATCAAAGGTTAACGTGCGTGGATCCGGCCGGTCGGGCCGTGCCTAGGCCCGGGTGACGCGGACCTCCTTTTCGCAGAGTTCGACCATGCCGAAACTGGTCAAGAAGCTGACGTCGGCGGCATCGCGGCCGACGCCGATTTTCACGATTTCGTCGGCCGTGGCCATGCCGGTCGCATCGACCAGTTGCCAGGTTCCGCCGCTCTCGCTCTCCGGGTCGTGCAGGAAAACCTCCGCCACCGCGTGGAAATCTTGCGGGGTGACGTCGGGCCCGTAGCAGGCGACATAGCGCGCCGGGATCGTGCTCGCCCGGGCGAGCGAGATCACGACATGGGCGAAATCCCGGCAGATACCGCGCCGTTCGACGAAACTGTCGAGCGCGGTGGTATGCGCGTCCGAACTGCCCGGTGCGTAGGTGAACCGGTCGGAGACCCACTCGCGGATGGCCTCGATCCGTGCGCCGCCCGAGGTGCCGGAGAACTGCGATTCGACGAAGCTCTGGAACCTGTCGGCCGGGCAGAACGCGGAATCGAAGAGATATTGTACCGGCGCGGCCGGCATCTGGTGCGCTTCGAGCTGGCCGAGACCGGCAAGGTCGACGATCTGCCGCTGGATGTGAACTTCGGCCTCATGCGACGCCTCGAAACGGCCATCGGAGCGCACCCAGATGCGCTGGCCGATATCCTCATGAGCCGGGATCCGCGTGCAGCGCTCTGTCTTCGTGAGGCTGGTGTGCGTCTTGAGCACATCCTGCTCGGGAATCTCCGCCACCTCGAACTGAAGCAGACAATCGGTTGGCTGCTCGGCCGTAAAGACGAAGCTGGACTGTATCGAAATGGTCATGCTCGTGAACCGAGGGGGAAGCGTTCTGTGCCCCGATTACGCAAATGTTCTATTCAATCGCGCCGAAAAGATCGTGCTCATCGGCGTCTTCGACCGAAACTTCCACGATATCGCCGGGCGCGAGACTGGCGGGAACATTGCGCAGGAAGACGTTTCCGTCGATTTCCGGCGCGTCTGCCTGGCTGCGCCCGGTTGCACCGATATCGCCGTCCTCGTCCGGCTCGCCGACCTCGTCGATGATGACCGGGAGCGTGCGACCGATCTTGGCCTGAAGCTTCGCCGCGCTGATCCGCGCGGTCGCTTCCATGATCCGGGCGTAGCGTTCTTCTTTTACCGCCTCGGGCACGGGATCGGGCAGGGCATTGGCCGCCGCACCTTCGACCGGTTCGAACCGGAAGGCGCCCACGCGGTCGAGCTGGGCTTCTTCGAGCCATTCGAGCAGGTATTCGAAGTCTTCCTCGGTCTCGCCCGGGAAGCCGACCACGAAGCTGGAGCGCACAGCGATGTCGGGGCATATGTCGCGCCAGCTCTTAAGCCGTTCGAGCACCTTTGCTTCGTTCGCGGGGCGCTTCATGCGCTTGAGGACCGACGGCGCCGCGTGCTGGAACGGGATGTCGAGATAGGGCGTCAGCAGCCCCTCGGCCATCAGCGGGATGACCTGGTCGACATGCGGATAGGGATAGACATAGTGCAGCCGAACCCATGGCGGCCTGCCCTGATCGGTGCGCAGCTGGCCCAGCTCGCGCGCCAGGTCGGTCATATGCGCGCGCACTTCGCGGCCCTTCCAGTCGCGCGCCTCGTGGCGCGTGTCGACGCCATAGGCCGAGGTGTCCTGGCTGATGACCAGCAGTTCCTTCGTGCCCGCCGCGACCAGCTTTTCCGCCTCGCGCAGCACTGCGTCGATCCGCCGGCTGGCGAGTTTTCCGCGCAGGTCGGGGATAATGCAGAAGGCGCAGGAGTGATTGCAGCCCTCGGAAATCTTGAGGTAGCTGTAGTGGCGCGGGGTCAGCTTAATGTCGGCCAGATCGGGCTGGGGGATCAGGTCGACATAGGGCCCCTGGCTCGGCGGAGCATGTTCGTGCACCGCTTCCACGACCTGCTCGTACTGGTGTGCGCCTGTCACCGCGAGCACTTGCGGATGCGCGGCGCGGATCGCTTCCGCCTCGTCACCCATGCAGCCGGTCACGATCACGCGGCCGTTCTCCGCAATCGCTTCGCCGATCGCCTGCAGGCTTTCTTCCTTGGCGGAATCGAGGAAGCCGCAGGTGTTGACCAGCACGATATCTGCGCCCGCGTAATCGGCACTCATCGCGTAGCCGTCGGCGCGCAGGCGCGTGAGGATGCGTTCGCTATCGACGAGCGCCTTGGGACAGCCGAGGCTGACCATGCCGACCTTCTTGGGGTCGGGGATCGGTGTGGTGGTTGTGGCCATGATTGCGCGCGCCTCTACACCCGAACTTCGCAATAGGCTAGGGCGCCTCGCGAAACCGGCGGGAAGGATATGATCTTGGGTGGAATCGATTTTGTGCAAGTGCTGCTGGGCGCAGCCGCGTTCTTCCTCGTCGGCATGGTCTGGTACGGCGTGCTGTTCGGCAAGGTGTGGAAGCGCGCGGTGGGCCGCGGCGAGGATGCCGAGTTCAGCGGCGATCGGCCTATCTGGCTGGTGTTCGGGCTGACCTTTGCCTTCGCGCTGCTGATTTCGCTGACGCTGGCACACCAGTTCGCAATGAGCACGCCGAGCGTGCGCGCGATGATGATGATCGCGGTCGGCTACGGCCTGATGCTGATGGTGCCTGCGGTAGGCATCCGCTACCTTTACCTCAACGTGCCGGGCCGCGTGTTCGCGATCGACGCGGGATTCTTCGTCACCGCGATGGCGGCAATGGGCGCGGTCTTCGTGCTGCTGCGCTGACCGGTCAGCTGGGCATGGAATGCCCGTTGTGCCCGTCGCCGCGTTCCTCCCCGTCGACGGTCGGCACGATCTCGACCACGATGTCGCCCGCGCGCAGGTTCTGGCACTCGTCTTCCCAGAAGCCCAGCGCCTCGCCGTTGCGGTAGATACGCAGGCCGCGCCCGCCAGTCTTGAGGTCGCTGATCGGCAGACCGCATTCCTCCGCCGTCACCGCGCGTTCGACCAGCTGGACGCGCCCCGCGACGGAGGCGAGATCGGCGAGGTAATCCGCGATATGCGCACCCCGCACGCTGCCTGCCAGGAGCAGGCCGGTGAAGTGGACGGGATTAATGACGTTGTTGGCGCCCGCCTGACGCGCGATGCTCTCGTTATCGGCGGCGCGAACGACCACGCTGATCGGCACGCTGGGGGCCAGCGCGCGTACGGTCAGCACGATCAGGATCGAGGTGTCGTCGCGTCCTGCCGATACGAGCACGCTCTGCGCGCGGTCGATCTTGACCGCCTTGAGGGTTTCGTCGCGGGTCGCATCGCCGGCCATGACATTGCAGCCCAGCGCTTCGGCATCTGACAGCCGGTCCTCGTTCGGATCGATGACGACGATGCAGTGCGGATCCGTGCCGCGGTCGATCAGCTCGTTGACCGATTCGGAGCCGGACACTCCGTAGCCGAGCACCACCACATGGTCCGACAGTTTCTCCTGGATGCGTTTCATGCGGAATTTTTCCCAGCTGCGCTGAATGAGGAAGTTGTAGGCCGTGCCGACGAAAATGAAGAGGACCGCGAAGCGGACCGGCGTCACGATCCACGCTTCGACCAGTCTGGCGCGATCGGTGATCGGTGCGATGTCTCCGAACCCGGTCGTGGTGATCGAGATCATGGTGAAGTAGACGACATCGGAAAAGCTGATCTCGCCGTCGAGATTGTCGACCAAGCCGTCGCGATCCCACCAGTGGATCATGATGACGAGGAAGATGAGGCCCAGCGCCAGGCCTAGCCGAATGGACAGGTCGCCCCATACGGGGACCTTGAGGGCTCGGCGCAGCGGCTGGAAGCTCGGCCCGCGCACATCGCGCGCGCTCGCGCCGCTGCCGACACGTTCGACCTGCTGTTTCTCGCGGCTCATGACTGGTGCTCGATCATCGGGAAGGATGGGTTAGCGAGGCAGGCACGGCGCGGCAACATGCGCGATGCGGCGCAGGTCAGCCGAACCGCTCGCCAAGCTCGCCGAGCGAGGCATGGTGCGTGAGATCGAGCTGGAGCGGGGTGACCGAGACGTAGCCTTCGTCGATCGCTTCCAGATCGGTGCCGTGATCGAGCGTGTGCTCGATCGCCTGCAGGCCGAACCAGTAATACTGGAAGCCGCGCGGATCGCGCCCTTCCACTACCGTCCCGCGCGAATAGTCATGAAAACCCTGCCTCACGGCGCGAATGCCTTTGATCGCATCGGCGGGCAGGGCGGGAAAGTTGACATTGACCAGCGTGCGCTTGGGCAGCGGCGTGTCGAGCAGCGGGCCGAGAACCTTGGCGCCCCAGGCGCGCGCGGCTTCGAACGTGTCTTCGGTCGCCGCGCCGTCCTTGCTCGTCACCTGGCTCAGTGCGATCGAACGAATGCCCGCCAGCGCGCCTTCGATCGCGGCAGAAACCGTCCCCGAATAGGTGATGTCGTCGGCGAGGTTGGCGCCGCGGTTGACGCCTGAGAGGATCACGTCGGGCTCGCCGCCCATAACCTGGCGCAAGCCCATCGTGACCGCGTCGGTCGGCGTGCCGGTGACAGAGAAGCGCCGCTCGCCATGCTTGCGAAGGCGGACGGGGCGGGTGAGCGTGAGCGCGTGGCCCATGCCCGACTGCTCCTCGTCCGGGGCGCAGATCCAGATATCGTCGGAGAACGCCCGAGCGATCTCTTCGAGTACCTCGATACCGGGGGCATGCACGCCGTCGTCGTTGGTGAGGAGGATTTTCATTCGCTGCGTCCTTTAATGCAGTTCATGTCGTTTCCGACCGGCACCTTCAATTTAAGCGTCGGCCCGGACTTGATCCGGGCCCGGTGCTTCTTCTGTCCAAGCGCGCCAAGCGGTCCGAAGGTGCGGAAAAAAGCACCGACCCCGGGTCAGTGCCGGGGTGACGAACTAATTACTCGGGGCTGATCCGGGTCAGCCCACCCATGTAGGGATGGAGCGCTTCGGGCACGTCGACGCTGCCGTCTTCGTTCTGGTAGTTCTCCAGCACCGCCACCAGCGTGCGCCCGACCGCGAGGCCGGAGCCGTTGAGCGTATGGACGAACTCGGTTTTCTTGCCGCCGCTTTCGGGGCGATAGCGTGCACTCATCCGGCGGGCCTGGAAATCACCCATGTTGGAGCAGCTGGAAATCTCGCGATAGGCGCTTTGCCCGGGCAGCCAGACTTCCAGATCGTAGGTCTTGCTCGCGCCGAAGCCCATGTCGCCGGTGCACAGCAGCATCTTGCGATAGGGCAGGCCGAGCGCCTGCAGGATGCCTTCGGCGCACTGCGTCATGCGCTCATGCTCCGCCTCGCTGTCTTCGGGACGCACTATGCTGACCAGCTCGACCTTCTCGAACTGGTGCTGGCGGATGAAGCCGCGCGTATCCTTGCCCGCCGCGCCCGCTTCGGAGCGGAAGCACTGCGTCAGCGCGGTCATGCGCAGCGGCAGGAACTGCTCCTCGACGATCTTGCCACGCACCGCGTTGGTCAGGCTGACCTCGGCGGTGGGAATCAACCAGCGGCCGTCGGTGGTATGGAACAGGTCCTCGGCGAACTTGGGCAGTTGTCCCGTGCCGAAAAGAGCCTCATCGCGCACCAGCAGCGGCGGATTGCATTCGAGATAGCCGTTCTCGGTCGTCTGCCGGTCGAGCATGAACTGGCCGAGCGCGCGGTGCAGGCGAGCGATGCCGCCGCGCAGGAAGGTGAAGCGCGCACCCGCGATGTCGGCACCGATCTCGAAATCGAGGCCCAGAATCGGGCCTATATCGGCGTGCTCCTTCGGATCGAAATCGAATTCGCGCTTTTCGCCCCATTTGGCGATTTCGACATTCTCGTCCTCGCCCGCACCTTCCGGGACGTCCCCGGCGGGCAGGTTGGGAATACCGGCGAGCAGTTCGTCCAGTTCGCCGCCGATTGCGCGCGCCTGCTCTTCCAGCTGGGGCAGGGTGGTCGCCTTGAGTTCGCCGACTTCCGCCTTCAGCCGCTCCGCCTCGTTGGTGTCGCCCTTGCTCATCGCCTGCCCGATCGCCTTGGAGGCGGCATTGCGTCGGTTCTGCGCATCCTGCAGTTCAGTCAGCACCGCGCGGCGGCGGGTGTCGAGGTCGAGCAGGCGGGACGAAACCGGCTCCGCTCCGCGTCGTGCAAGTCCTGCGTCGAAGGCTTCGGGGGCCTGTCGGATCATGGCGATATCGTGCATGGCCGCGCATATGGCGGGCATGGCGGGGCTTGACCAGTGGCAACTTGGGGGCACCAACCGCGTGTCGGGCCGTTGGGGACGGGAGGCTGCAACATGCGCAAATAGAGTGCTTTATAAATGACAACCAACGCGGCCCCGCAGCGCACTCCCTTCATAGACATTCTGCAGGGCGCCATCGGTCTTGGTCAGCGGGTCGGCCTCGTCGCGCCATCCCGCCTTGAAAAAGACGTGCTGATGGATCGCGCGGTGGCGGAGACGGGGCTCGAGGATTTTGGCGGTCCCTGGTTCGAACAGCCCTTTTCCGTCCTGCTCGATTCGATCCACGCGGAAGCAGGCCTGAACACTGCGGGCGAATTCGCGGCGCGGCTGCAGTTCGGCAAGGTCCTGCGCGACCGCCTGATCGCACGCGAGTGGTTTAAGCGCCGCCCGGAGATTCTCGAACGGTCGATCAGGCGCCCGGTGGTGATCGTGGGGCCGATGCGATCGGGTACCACGCGCCTGCATCGCCTGCTCGCGAGCGATCACCGCTTCAGCCACATGCGCAGCTTCGAAACCATTTCGCCGATCCCGCAGCTCGATTTCGAACAGGTGCTCGCCGGCGAGAAGCGCGATTTTCGCCCGATACTGGCCAAGCGGATCATGCGCGTCGCGCGGCTCGCCAATCCGCGCACGCTTTCAATACATCCGACCGGCCCGTTCGAGCCGGAGGAAGAGCTGGGCCTGCTGGTCAACTCGATGTACGGCATGAAGCACGAGGCGCAGTGGCGCGTACCCACCTATGGCCGCTGGTGCGAACGGATCGACGCGACACCCGCCTATTGCCACCTCGCCGATCTTCTGCGGCTGGTGGGCTGGTCGCAGCAGGTGAGCGAGATCCGCCCGTGGATCCTCAAGACCCCGCAGCACATGCTGGACCTGCCCGCACTGCTCAACGTCTTTCCCGACGCACGCATCATCTTCACGCATAGAGATCCCAAGAAGATCGTCGGCAGCGCCGCCTCGCTCGCGTGGAACCAGACCGCGATCTATTCGGACGAAGTCACGCCGCACGACGTCGGCGAGGAATGGATGCGCAAGAGCGTGCTCCAGGTGGAGCGGATGATGGCGGCACGTTCGCTCGTCCCCGCCGATCGCCGGATCGACGTCGGATACGACGCGATGGACCGGGACTGGCAAGGTACGATGGCGCGCATCTATGCCTTTCTCGATCTCGATATCGAGCCTGCGCTGCCCGCGATGCGCCAGTTTCTCGACCGGTCGCAGAAACTCAAACGCACTCCGCACACCTACAGCCTCGAACAGTTCGGCCTGGTCGAAGACGAGGTGCGCCAGCGCTTTACGCCTTACGCCGCGCGTTTCGCAATTCCCGAAGAAAGCTCGCCGATGTCTGCTGCACAGAAGCTGCGGCGGGAGCGGGCGACGATCTGAAGCGCAAAATCGCTTACCAACGATTGCGAGATCGCGTTGCAGAGACGAAAGAATTGTTTCGCTCCCAAAAACGCGAAGAAAAATGGCAGTAAAGAAGGCGTGGCCCGGCCGCTGCAACCGCACTGTCACGGATCGGTCCTTAAACTGTCATGGACCGGCCCCGAAACTGTCACTCCTCATCCCTAGCGCCTCTCATGCGATCAAAATTCGCGTCCGTATGTTCGATTCTTCGGTTTTTTGAGGGGACCGCTCGCTGTGAAAAATCTCCATCGCACGCTCGTACTCGGCTGCAGCGCGCTGGCACTTGCCGGCTGCGGCGCAGACGAAATCGTTTCGCCCGGCACGGGCGGCAACGTGACGATCAACAATCCCACTCCGCCGCCGGCACCGTCGCCGACGCCGGCCCCCACCTCGTCGCTGGTGACCCCGGCGGCCGATTGCCCGCAGATCGCCAACCCGGTGCAGCTGCTCGACCTCGGTACGATCACCGGCCCGACTGGCGAATATCGTCGCTGTCGCCTGCCGGCGAGCTTCACCGCGTCGTCGACCCTGCCGTACCAGGAAGGTGTGCTGTACGAACTCAACGGCCAGACCGATGTCGGCGTGGACCAGGGCTTCGCTTCGACCGGAACGGTCGTCACGCTGGACATCGAGCCGGGCGTGATCGTGTTCGCCTCGGGCAACGACTTCCTGAATGTGAACCGCGGCAACAAGCTGGTCGCCAATGGCACCGCAAGCCAGCCGATCATCTTCACCAGCCGTCAGAACGTGGAAGGCAGCACCAGCGCCGACACGTCGGGTCAGTGGGGCGGCATCATCCTTTCGGGCCGCGCTCCCGTGACCGACTGCTTCGTCGGCAACGAAGCCGCCAACACCTGCCAGCGCATCGTGGAAGGCGCGACCAACCAGATCCTGTACGGCGGTACCGACTCCGCCGACAGCTCGGGCTCGCTCAGCTACGTCCAGATCCGTTTCTCCGGCTTCGCACTGTCGAATGGTGACGAACTCCAGTCGCTTACGACCGGCGGCGTCGGCAGCGGCACCACCTTCAACAACATCATGACCTACAACAGCTCCGACGACGGTGCCGAGTTCTTCGGCGGGACCGTGCGGGGCAAGCGGTTCATCATGGTTGGCGCGGAAGACGACTCGCTCGATACCGATACCGGCGTGAAGGCGTTCTTCGACGAACTGCTGATCGTACAGCGCTCTACCGCTTCGGACACCGTTATCGAGCAGGACTCGGACGGCAACGAAGAATCCGCTCCGCGCACCAACACGCAGATCAACAACGCGACCTTCGTGGTCAACAGCGCGAATGGCGACCGGGGCATCCGCATCCGCGGCAGCTCGGATTTCTCGCTCTTCAACTCGCTGATCTGGGATCAGGGCGGTTCGACCCCGTGCCTCAACGTGCAGGGGGTTTCGCTCAACCGCGCTGCCGGTGCAAACGACGAATCGGGTCCGGTTGCGTTCAACTCGGTCGCGCTCGACTGCGCCACTGACTTCCGCGACGGTGGCGGCAACACCGCAGCGCAGGTCGAAACCCGTTTCGATGCTGGCACGGGCAACACGAAGGACTTCAGCAACACGCTGCAGCGCCTTTCGGGCGTGACCACGGGTGCCCCGTTCATCAACGGCGCGAACGAGAACGGCTACACCCCGATCTTCGATGCGGCGGCGGTGTCGAGCTTCTTCACGACCCGCACCTACATCGGCGCGATCACCAGCGAAGCCGAAAACTGGGCCGAAGGCTGGACCTGTAACTCGGCTGTCGTCGTCCTGGGCGCCGACAACACCGGCAGCTGCGACTCGCTGCCGACGCCCTGATCGGGATGAGTTGGGAGATGTCCGGCGGGCTGTCGCCGGGCACCTCCCTTTCCCGTTTTTTCGCGACCATCGGCACGCAGGTGCCGGATGCACCCAGATTTACGGACCTTAAGCATGAGGGGGTCTAATACCATGTCCACCGGTAAGCAGTTGGCAGGGCTGCTCTTGCTCTCCACCGCGCTCACCTTCCCGGGTGTCGCTTTCGCACAAAGCACCGGGTCGGCCGCGTCCGGCAATGCGGCTTCGCAACCAGACACGCAGACCCCGGCCGAAGAGCCGATCGACCCGGCGGACAATGACGATATCGATCCTGCGCAGGACGATGTCGATGTTTCGGTTCCCGGTGGCAACGTCATCACGGTGACCGGCCGTCGCGGGCCGCGCGATATCACGCGCAGCTCCGCCCAGGTGGTCTCCGTCCTCAGCACCGAAGACATCGCGCGCACCGGCGAAGGCGACATCGCCGGCGCGTTGAGCCGCGTGACCGGCCTCTCCAACACCGGCAACGGGCGTGTGTTCGTCCGCGGCCTCGGCGATCGCTACTCGCTGGCGCTGCTGAACGGTCTGCCGCTGCCGTCGCCCGAGCCGCTGAGCCGTGTCGTCCCGCTCGACATCTTCCCGACCGACATCATCGCGTCTTCGCTCGTCCAGAAAAGCTATTCCGCCAACTTCCCGGGCGAATTCGGCGGCGGTGTGATCAACCTGACCACCCAGGCGATTCCGGACGAAAGCTTCCTCAAGTTGAGCTTGGGCGTCAGCGGCGATACCGAAACGACGTTCGAGAACGGCCTGCTCTACTACGGCAGCGACTTCGACTGGTTCGGTTTCGACAATGGCCGGCGCGATCCTCCGCCGGTCCTAGCGAACTACCTCGACGGCTCGACCGAGCTGGAAGAGCTGCCCCTTGCCGAGCGTCAGGCAATCGCCGGCACGCTGAACAAGCCCAACCTCAACCTGCTGCAGAAGACTGACCACCTGCGGCCCAATTTCTCCGGCGGGCTGACCGGTGGGACGAGCTTCCTCGTCGGCGACGATGCCGAACTGGGGATCGTTGCGACGCTCAACCTGAGCAACTCGCTGAGCAACCGCAACGTGCTCAACCAGACGCCGGTGCGCCAGGCAGAGGTTACACCGGCGGACGACTTCCGCCGCTTCGTGACCGACAACCGCATTCTCGCCAACGGTCTGCTCGGCCTGGCGCTGGAATATGGCGACCAGAAGATCCGCTGGACCAACCTGTTCATTCGCGACAGCCTGAAGCAGTCCTCGCTCAACCAGGGCCGCATCGTCGTGGGCTCGGGCAATGACGGGTTCGACGAGATCGTCCAGCAGAATGCCTGGTTCGAGCGCCAGCTGATCGACAGCCAGGTGGTCGGCGAGTTCAAGTTCGGCGACATCGGGCTCGATCTTCGTGCCGGGTATGCGCAGACCGATCGCGAAAGCCCCTACGAATACAGCTTCACCTACGTGCGCACGAACAACCCGAACCAGCCGTTCGGCGATTTCTTCATCAACCCGCTCGACAACAACCTGCCGGGCGGGGCGGCGAGCGTCGCATTCTCCGACCTGACCGAGAAGGTCTACTACGGCGGCGGCGACCTGACCGTGCCGCTGACCGACGCCCTGTCGGTCACGGCGGGTGCGGCCTACACCGATACCCAGCGGTATTCGGAAAGGCGCTTCTTTCAGTTCAACGCGCCGAGCAACTTCCCGAACGGAATTGCACTGCTGCGCCCGGACCTGCTGATCACGCCGACGATCATCGAAGCATCGAATGTTCCAGGTTTCGTCAGCCCGGGCGTGGCGGCGCCGATCGACCTGCGCGAACTGACCGAGGATACCCCGGCCTTCAACGCGGGGCTCGAAGTGCTGGCCGGCTACCTCAAGGGCAATCTCTCGCTGCTCAACGGTCTGACGGTGGATGCGGGCTTACGTTACGAAGACGGCAAGCAGACGGTCACGCCTGCACAGATCTTCACCAACCAGCCCAACCTCAATGCCTTCACCAACATATCGAACGATTACTGGCTGCCGTCTGCCACGATCACCTACCAGTTCGAAAACGGCCTGCAGCTGCGGGCGAGTGCGTCCAAGACCATCGCGCGGCCCCAGTTCCGCGAACTGCTGCTGCAGACCTATATCGACCCCGAAAGCCAGCGTTCGTTCAGCGGCAACCCTGCCTTGCAGGACAGCGAGCTGTTCAACGCCGAAGCGCGGGCCGAGTACTACTTCGGGCAGGGCAGCCGGGTCTCGCTGGCCGGCTTCTACAAGAAGATCGACAGGCCGATCGAAGTCTTCTCGCAGTTCACGGACAACACCCAGTCGAGCAGCTTCGCCAATGCGCCCGAAGCCCAGCTCTATGGTGCGGAAGCCGAACTGGTGTGGAACTACGATCTGTACGATCTGGGTGGCTTCTTCGAGAGCAAGAAGGCGCTGTTGATCGCGAACTACACCTACACCCAGTCCGAACTGAAGGTCGGGGAGGACGACATCGCGCTGATCCCGACGTCCAATGCCGACCCGTTCGAAGTGGCCGCGACCGACCTTTTCCGTGACGGAGACCCGCTGACCGGCCAGTCCGATCATCTGGTGAACTTCCAGATCGGGCTCGAGGATACCGACCGGCTCAACCAGATCACCCTGCTGTTCTCCTATGCGAGCGAGCGGGTGGCCAGCCGCCTCGGCATCAATGCCGGCGGTCTGCCCGACGAGATCGAGAAGCCGGGCGCCAGTCTCGACCTGGTGGTCCGCCAGGGTCTCGACGTGGTGGGCCTGCCGCTGGAGCTGAAGTTCGAGGCCCGCAACCTGACGGGCACGGACAAGTACACCTTCATCGAGAACGAGACCGGCCGGGTCGACACCAACAGCTACCAGGTCGGCCAGAGCTTCGCGCTGTCGCTGTCGGCGGAGTTCTAGGACACCGTCTTGGCGATCGGAAATTTCAGGGGAAGGGCTCGCGGCCGGAAGGCGGCGGGCCCTTCTTCCGTTGGGCAGTCGATCGCCGCTGCCCGAAACCGGGCGCGCGGCGGGATCGCTCAGCCGTCGATGTCGAGCACGTAGCCCTTGTTGCGCACCGTCCGGATCGGGTCGGGTGCGCCCACGGCCCGCAGGGCCCGCCGCAAGCGTCCGATCCATACATCTACCGTGCGCTCGTCGATCGGCGGTTCCAGCTTGCCGAGCCCGGCGATGATTTCGCGGCGCGAGATGACCTCTCTGCGGTGGGTCAGGAGATAGCGCAGCAGGCGGAACTCGTTGGGGCTGAGGCGAAGCGGCTCGCCATCCCAGCGGGCCTGTTCGGCCGACGGGATGACCTCGAGCAGGCCGTGGCGCTCGCGCGGGGGCGAGCGGCGGATCCCGCGCTGGGATTGCAGCGCGAGGATCCGGTCGAGCACGCCGTTGCGATCCAGCGGGCCTATAACGTAATCGTCGGCCCCTGCCTCGATCGTGCGCCGCCGGTCATCGTCGCTGTCACGCTCGAGCACGACGGTGATGTGCGCGTCGCCAAGGCGCTCGTCCGCACGCAGGCGGCGGACCATCTCCAGCCCCGACATTTCCGGCATGATCCAGTCGACGAAAATCCAGGTCGGGCCGTCGACGAGCTTGTCGGGCCCCTCCGGACCAATGGTCTGGAAGTCGAAGAGCCGGTCTTCGCCGGCGTTATGATCGGCAACCGGGACAGCCCCGGTCAGCAGGATATTGACCTTGCGCATTGCTCTTACGGTCCGCTTCTTGCGCGAACGCCTGCCTGCCGGTTGTGACCGGATCGTGACGTCGATGCGACGCATCTGCGGCGGCGGGAGAAGTGGGGGAAAGATCGTGCAGGATTGTCACATTCAGCGTTGGATTGAGGCGCGAAAGGACTAGGTGAGCCAGCGGTGTTACAGGAGATGAGCAAACGATGAAAAGTCTGGTCAAGGCCAAGGCGGAACCCGGCCTTTGGATGCAGGATAGCCCGGAACCGGAAGTGGGCGTCAACGATGTGCTCATCAAAGTACGCCGCACCGCAATCTGCGGCACAGATATGCATATCTGGAAATGGGACGAGTGGGCGCAGAAGACGATTCCCGTCCCGATGATCGTCGGTCACGAGTTCGTGGGCGAGATCGTGGAGATCGGCGACAATGCCGGTGACTTCCGGATCGGGCAGATCGTCTCCGGGGAGGGCCACGTGGTGTGCGGGCGCTGCCGCAACTGCATGGCCGGCCGCCGCCACATGTGCGCCCATGCGAAGGGCATCGGGGTCAACCGTCCCGGTGCGTTTGCCGAATATCTTGCTTTGCCTGCTGCCAATGTGTGGGTGCACGATCCCAGGATCGATCTCGACGTCGCTTCGCTGTTCGATCCCTTCGGTAATGCGGTCCACACCGCCTTGCAGTTCGATGTTCTGGGTGAGGATGTGTTGGTGGTCGGCGCGGGGCCGATCGGCATCATGGCCGCCGCCGTGTGCCGCCATGCGGGTGCGCGCCATGTCGTCATCACCGATCTCAACGATGAGCGGCTGGCGCTCGCCAAGAAGATGGGCGCGACCCGCACCGTCAACGTCACGCGCGAGAACCTGGCGGCTGTCCAGCAGGAGCTGGGCATGACCGAAGGCTTCGATGTCGGCCTCGAAATGTCGGGCAGCGAACCCGGCTTCGCCTCGCTGATCGACAACATGTGCCACGGCGGCAAGGTCGCCATCCTCGGCCTGCCCGCGGGTGACGTGCGGATCGACTGGCACAAGGTCATCTTCAACATGCTGACGCTGAAGGGCGTCTACGGGCGCGAGATCTTCGAGACCTGGTACAAGATGTCCGTCTTTATCCAGAGCGGGCTGGACCTTTCGCCGATCATCACCCACCGCCTGCCGGTCGACGATTTCGAGCAGGGCTTTGCCGCCATGCTTTCGGGCGAGGCCAGCAAGGTCGTGCTGAACTGGGAGTAGAGAACAACATGTACGGTGAATTCCAGGCCCATATCCAGGGCGAACTCGACGCGATCGAGGCCCAGAACCTGACCAAGAACGAGCGCTTCATCGCCTCGCAGCAGGATGCCAAGGTCGAGGTGGACGGGCGCGAGCTGATCAATCTGTGCGCCAACAACTACCTCGGCCTCGCCAACCATCCCGACGTGATGGCGGCGGCGCACGCAGGGCTGGACGAGCGCGGCTTCGGCATGGCGTCTGTCCGCTTCATCTGCGGCACGCAGGACATCCACAAGCAGCTAGAGGCCGAACTGTCGGATTTCCTCGGCATGGAGGACACGATCCTCTATCCCTCCTGCTTCGATGCCAATGGCGGTCTGTTCGAAGTCCTGCTGGGCGCGGAAGATGCGGTGATTTCCGACGAGCTTAACCATGCCAGCATCATCGACGGCGTGCGCCTCTGCAAGGCGCAGCGCTACCGCTACAAGAACAACGACATGGCCGATCTGGAAGCGCAGCTGAAGGCGGCGGACGCGGCGGGTGCGCGCTTCAAGCTGATCACGACCGACGGCGTGTTCTCGATGGACGGGCATATCGCCCAGCTCGACAAGATCTGCGACCTTGCGGAAAAGTACGGCGCGCTGGTCCATTTCGACGATTGCCACGCGACCGGCTTCCTCGGCGAAACCGGCCGCGGGACGCACGAATATCGCGGCTGCATGGGCCGGGTGGACATTACGACGGGTACGCTGGGCAAGGCGCTGGGCGGGGCGAGCGGCGGCTACACCTCCGCCAAGAAAGAAATCGTGGCGCTGCTGCGCCAGCGTTCGCGCCCCTACCTGTTCTCCAACACGGTTGCGCCGCCGGTCGTGGCGGGCAGCCTCAAGTCGATGGAGCGGGTGCGCGAAGGGACCGCGCTCGAACGGTTGCGGCGCAACACGACGCGGTTCCGCGAAGGGCTGGAAGAGCTGGGCTTCGACCTGATCCCGGGCGAGCACCCGATCATTCCGATCATGTTCTACGATGCCGACAAGGCGCAGCGCTTCGCCGCTGCCGCGATGGACGAAGGCGTGTACGTGACCGCCTTCTCCTACCCGGTGGTGCCCAAGGGCAAGGCGCGCATTCGCACGCAGATGTCTTCCGCGCTGAGCGAGCAAGACGTCGAGACCGCGCTGGCGGCCTTCGGGCGCGCCAAGGAGGCGAGCGGAAACTGAACCCGACCCTGGGGCGGCAGCGCACGTTCTCGACGGGAAAGAAAAAAGGGCGGCGGGTGGAAGCCCGTCGCCCTTTCATTTGCGTGCTTCGTCCGCAGGTCAGGGGGCTGGGGGCGCGGAGACCGGACCGGCACCGCCGCCGAGCGCCACGAACAGCGTCGCGCGGTTCTGCAGCCAGGCACGTTCGGTCGCCAGCAGCTGCTGGCGCGCGCTGAACAGGTTGCGTTCGGCGTCGAGCACTTCGAGGTAGTCGGCCACGCCCTCGCGATAGCGCAGCCGTGCGATGCGCGCGATCCGCTCCTGCGCCTCGACCGCGCGCTCCAGCGTCGCGACCTGTTCGGCGAGGTAACGACGCCCGGCGAGGGCATCGGATACTTCGCGGAACGCGCCTTGCACGGTGCGGTCGTAGGTGGCGACCTGCTCCACCTCCAGCGCCTGCGCGAGATCGAGATCGGCCTCGCGGCCGCCCCAGTCGAAGATCGGCAGCGAGATGCTCGGCCCGAAACTCCACCCCAACCCGTCGCCCGAGAACAGGCCGTCGAGGCTGTTGGAGGAGAACCCGGCATTCCCGGTCAGCGAGATCGTGGGGAAGAACGCCGCACGCGCAGCGCCGATATTGGCGCGGGCCGCGCGCAACTGTTCTTCGGCGGCGATGATATCGGGCCGGACCAGCAGGAGATCGGAGGGCAGGCCCGCGGCGAGCCGCCGCTTGTCGCCCTGCGCTTCGAGGGACAGCCCGTCGGGCAGGCCTGCAGGCACGGTCCCGCCGACCAGCACGGCGAGCTGGTTGCGCAGCTGCGCCAGCGCGAGCTTCTCGCTCGCCAACTGCTGTTCGGCCTGGGTCAGCAGGGTTTCCGCCTGGCGATAGGGGAGGGCGGAAGTCACGCCGTTGGCAAGCCGCAATTCGGCGATCCGCAGGCCCTCGCGGCGGCTTTCGGCCGTCTGCTCCGCGAGCGCGATCTGCTCTTCGGTCTCCACGATCTCGAAATAGGTCGTTGCCGTATCGGCGATGAGCGAGAGGTAGAACGCGCGCTGCGCCGCCACGGTCGAGAGGTATTCGGCCCGCGCCTGATCGCGCAGGCTGGCGACACGGCCCCAGAAGTCGAGCTCGAACGAGCTGACCCCCACGCCGACCTCGAACCGGTTCGAGGTAATCGAATCGGGTGCCCCCTCGACATCGCCCGCATCGAGCGCGGGATTGACGCCGAGAGGCTGGCGCGACCGGGTGGCGCTGCCATTGGCGACCACCGTCGGGAGGGTGCGGCTGTCCTGAATCCGGTAGCGCGCGCGCGCCTGTTCGATCCGCGCGGTCGCGGCGAGCAGGTCGCGATTGTTCTCCAGCGCGCTGGAGATCAGCCCGACCAGACGGGGGTCGGCGAACCACTCGCTATAGGACAGCTGCGAGGCGACGACCTCTCCATCGGGCCGGTACTCGGGATCGAAGGCGGGTGCGGTGGCCGCTTCCGGGCGGACATGTTCGGGCGCCATGCTCGCGCACCCCGCGAGGGCGGTGGACGCAAGCGCGAGGGCGAACAGGTTTCGGACGGGACGGTTCATCACGCGGGCTTTCCTTCGGTCTGCGAGCCGGAGTTTTCGTCCGCCGGATCGTCCATATGGCCGGCAGCATGCGGCTGCTTGCGGCTGACGTTGCGGCGCACCAGCAGGTAGAGCATCGGGATCAGGAAGATGCCGAGCACGGTCGCCGCGATCATGCCGCCCATCACCCCGGTGCCGACCGCGATACGGCTGGCGGCACCCGCGCCGCTGGCCAGAACCAGCGGGACCATGCCCATCGAGAAGGCGAGCGAGGTCATGATGATCGGGCGCAGGCGCAAGCGTGCGGCGGCCTTGACCGCATCGATGCGGCGCAGGCCGCGCTCTTCTTCCTCGATCGCGAATTCGACGATCAGGATCGCGTTCTTCGCGGCGAGGCCGATGATCGTGATGAGGCCGACGTTGAAATAGACGTCCGCCGACAATCCACGCAGCATCGAGAACAGCACCGCGCCCAGCACGCCCATCGGAACGATCAGCAGCACGGCGAGCGGAACCGCCCAGCTTTCGTACAGCGCGGCGAGCACGAGGAAGACGATCACGACCGACAGGCCCAGCAGCAGGCCGATCTGGCCGCCAGCCTGCTTTTCCTCATAAGAAATGCCGGTCCACTCGTAACCGATGCCCTGCGGCAACTGGCTGGCGAGCTGCTCCATCTCGGCGAGCGCGGCGCCCGACGATTTGCCCGGTGCAGCCATGCCCGACAGGGTCATTGCCGGGTAGCCGTTGTAGCGCGAGAGGCTGGCAGGCGCTGCCGACCACTCGGCGGTGGCGAAGGCGCTGAAGGGCACCAGTTCGCCCTGCGCGTTGGGAATGCGCAGCGCCAGCACGTCCTCGGGCGTCATCCGGTAGGGCGCATCGGCCTGCACCAGCACCTGCAAGACCCGGCCCTGCCGGTTGAAGTCGTTGGCATAGGCCGAACCGAAAGTGATCGAGAGCGCGGCATTCACGTCCGACAACGACAGGCCGAGCGCACGGGCCTGCACGCGGTCGATGTCGATTTCGACCTCGGGGCTGGGGCCCTGGTCCTCGGGACGCAGGTTGGCAATCATCGGGCTTTGCGACGCCATCCCCAGCAGCTGGTCGCGTGCCGCGGTCAGCGCTTCACGCCCGACCCCGCCACGGTCCTGCAGCTTCAGGGTGAAGCCGCTCGCCTGGCCGAGAGACTGGATCGCGGGCGGCTGGATCACGAAGGCCATCGCGCCGTCGATCTGGCTGAAGCGCCCGGTTGCATCGGCGAGCATCGCTTCGGCGCTGCTGCCGTCTCCGGTGCGTTCCTCCCAGGGCTTGAAGGGGGAGAACATCAGGGCGTTGTTTTGGCCTTGGCCGAAGAAGCTGAAGCCGCGCACGACGACGAGATTTTCGACCTCTTCGCGACCCATCCAGTAATCGGTGATCGGCTTGAGCGCCTCGTCGGTCCGCTCCTGCGTGGCCCCCGGCGGGGCCTGCACGGCGGTGATCAGGTAGCCCTGGTCCTCGGTCGGCAGGAAGGCGGAAGGCAGACGCATGAACAGCAGGACCGTGACGAGGCCCAGCGCAAGGAAGATTGCGAAGGCACGCCAGGGGCGCGACAGGATCCGGTCGTTGGCGCGTCCATACTTGTCCTGCATTCGCGAGAACCAGCGGTTGAAGCCGCCGAAGAAGCGCGTGGACAGGTTGCGCGCCTTCGCGACGCGACCGCGCCAGCCGGGCTGGGCTTCCGCCTCGGTGTCGATCGCGGGCTCGGCCAGATGGTCGTGCCCCTTCTCGATCGGCTTGAGGAAGGTCGCGCACAGCGCGGGCGTGAGCGACAGCGCCAGAAATGCGGAGAAGAAGATCGCGATAGCTAGCGTGACCGAGAACTGGCGATAAATTCCGCCCGTCGATCCGGGGAAGAATGCCATCGGCAGGAACACCGCGATAAGCACGGCGGTGATACCGATGATCGCGCCGGTGATCTGACCCATCGCCTTGCGCGTCGCCTGCACGGGCGGCAGGCCTTCTTCGCGCATGATCCGCTCGACATTCTCGATCACAACGATCGCGTCGTCGACCAGGATACCGATCGCCAGAACCATCCCGAACAGCGACAGCACGTTGATCGAAAAGCCGAACATCCAAAGGCCGAGGCACGCGCCCGCAAGGGCTATGGGCACCACGAGGGTCGGGATCAGCGTCGCGCGCCAGTTCTGGAGGAACAGGAACATGACGAGGAAGACGAGGACCATCGCCTCGACCAGCGTCTTGACCACTTCGTGGACGGACGCTTCGACGAAAGGCGTGGTGTCGTAGGGAATCGACCAGGCGACATCGGCCGGCAGGCCGGGCGCGATCTCAGCCATGCGTTCCTTCACGCCCTCGGCCGCGGCCAGCGCATTTGCGCCGGTGGCAAGCTGGATGGCCATGCCGGCCATCGGCTGCCCGTTGAGCGTGGTCGAGGTGGCGTAGCTTTGTGCCCCGATCTCGACCCGGGCGACTTCGCCGAGCCGCACCACCGCTGCTCCGCTGTCGGCGCGCAGGATGATGTTCTCGAACTCTTCCGGGGTCGTGAAGCGACCATCGGTGGAGATGGTTGCGGTGATCTGCTGGTCGTCGGCCAGCGGCTTCGCCCCGATCGAGCCCCCTGCGGTCTGCGCGTTCTGTTCGCGGATCGCGGCCAGCACGGTCGAGGGTGAAAGATTGTAGGACGCCAGCGCGTCGGGATCGAGCCAGATGCGCATCGCGTATTGCGACCCGAACAGGGTGACATCGCCGACCCCGTTCACCCGGCGCAATTCGTCCACCACCCGCGTAGAGGCGATATTACCCAAGTCGGTCGTGCTCAGTGCGCCGCTTTCGGACGTCAGCGCGACGATCAGCAGGAAGCCCGCATTGGCCTGTCGCACGGTGATGCCCTGGCGGCGGACCTCTTCCGGCAGCCGCGCTTCGACCGTGCTCAGTCGGTTCTGCACCTCGGTCTGGGCGATATCGATATCGGTCCCGGCCTCGAAGGTCAGCGTGATGCTGGCCGTGCCGTTGGAGGCACTGGAGGAGGACATGTAGAGAAAGCCGTCGACGCCGTTGAGCTGCTGCTCGATCACCTGGGTGACGTTTTCTTCCAGCGTTTCCGCATCGGCACCGGGATAGACGACGTTGATTGCGAGCGAGGGCGGGGCGACCTCGGGATATTGCTCGATCGGCAGGGCCCGCAGGGCCATGAAGCCGGCGAGCAGGATGCCGAGCGAGACGACCCATGCGAAGATGGGGCGATCGATGAAGAAGCGTGCCATGAGTTACTCCGCTCCGGTCGCGCGGGCGGACGGTTTGCCAGATGGTTTTCCGGAGGGCTTGGTCCCAGGTTTGCGTCCGGTCGGTGCGTTGGCGACCTTCACCGGCGCGCCGGGGCGGATCTTCTGCAGGTTGCTCACGATGACCGAGTCACCGGGCTGGAGGCCGCTTTCGATGATCCAGCGACCATCGACCATCGCGCCCAGCTTGACCGGACGCACGGCTGCCTGGCCATTACCATCGACGACGAACACCGATCCGCCATTCTCGTTCAGCGAGACCGCGCGCTGGGGGACCATGATGCCGTTCTGGACCGCACCGGCATAAATCTGTGCGCGGACGAACTCGCCGGGCAGCAGCAGGCCGTCGGGGTTCGGGAATTCGGCGCGCAGCTCCACCGTGCCGGTCTGCTGGTCGACCGAGAAGGCGAGGAAGTCGATGTAGCCGGGAACGGGGTATTCGGTCCCGTCGGAGAAGGTCAGGCGGACTTCCACCCGATCATTGTCGCCGAGTTCGACCTCGCCCGCCGTGATCGCGCGGCGCAGCTTCAGCACCTCGCTCGCCGCCTGCGCGAAGCTGACATAGACCGGCGAGATCTGCTCGATCCGCGTCATCAGCGTGCCCTCCGTCTGGCTGACCAGAGCACCCTCGGTCACCTGCGCGCGGCCCACCCGACCCGAAATCGGGGCGCGGATGGTGGTGTAGCCCAGCTGGAGCGATGCCGCGTCGAGCTGCGCGCGGATCTGCGCGACATTGGCTTCGGCCTCCCGCGCTGCAGCAAGCGCGGCGTCGTATTCCTGCCCGCTGATCGCATTCTCTTCCACCAGCGGGCGATAGCGATCGACCACCGCGCGGGCGTTCGCCGCAGTGGCCCGCGTTCGGGTCAGCGCCGCCTGTGTCTGCGCGTAGCTGGCGCGCAGTTCGCGCGGATCGATCCGGAACAGCGGCTGGCCGGCGCGCACATCGGTACCCTCTTCATAGAGACGCGCCTGAACAATGCCCGTAACACGCGCGCGCACCTCGGCCGAGCGTACCGGCTCGACCCTGCCGGGGAGCTCGATGACGTTGGGCACCGACTGGCGCGTCACCTTGATCGTCTTGACCGGAACCTCCTGCGGCGGGGGCGGCGGTTCCGCATCCGAACAGGCAGCAAGGAGGAGGCAGGCGGCGAGGCCGGCGAGGATGGGCTTCATGTGGGGGCTTTCAGTCAGCTCTTGTGCAGGTGCGAAGGTGTAATAAGGATTACACCCTTGTGCCGCAACCTGCTTTGATAGAGATTTCTACCGATGATCAGTGTTTCCGACTGTTGCCGCCTGGATCGTCGAAAGAGAGCGATCGTCGAGGCAGCGCGCACGCTCTTCGTGGAGCAGGGGTTCGAGAGCACCACCCTGAGCGAGATCGTAGCCCTCTCGGGCGGATCGCTGGCGACCATCTACAAGCTGTTCGGCAACAAGGAATCTCTGCTGGAAGCCGTCGTGTTCGACAAGGCCGAGTCGGGGGACACCATCGTTCGCGATGCGGCCAGCGACGGAGGCTCCCCGGCGGAGGTGCTCCATCGTGTCGGGGGCGGGCTGCATGCGCATTTCCTCAAGCCCGACGTGGTTGCGCTGGTCAGGATCGTGATCTCCCGCAGCATTCAGGACCGCGAATTTGCAGCGCTTTTCTTCGAGCGCACTGCCTCCCGAACCCGGATGTCGCTCGAGACGCTGTTTGTGCAATGGCAGCGGTCGGGAATTGCCATGAGGGGTGCGCCGGGACTGCTTGCCGAGATGTTTCTGGGCCTGTTCGTCAGCGATGTGCATGCGGAGGCGATCAGCCACGGCATCGCGGCCGACCATTCGCCTGAGCGCCTGCGCGCGCGAATCGACTTCTTTATCGCAGGCGCAGGCATCGGCCCGAGCCCGAGCTCAAGTATTTAGACGGTGAAGCCCGCTGCGAGGCGGGGCCGCCACAAGGCGGCTCGCGCGCAGCGATGGGCCGGCCTAAGGACAGCGCCATCTCTTCTAAATCATTGAAAAATGGTGGGCGCGGCAAGGATTGAACTTGCGACCCCACCCGTGTGAAGGGTGTGCTCTACCACTGAGCTACGCGCCCGACAGCCGCCTGAGCGGCGGGTCGAGCGGCGCATTTGCCAATCCTCGCGCCGCAGCGCAAGCGCTTTAATTGCCCAATGTTCTCATCAGCGTCGCGAACCAGTTGCCCTGGCGCAGGGGGGAGGCGCTGTCGTGCACCGCCACCGGCTGTTCCGGGCACCCGAGGCAATAGACGCGCATCCCCGGCGTTTCGGTCAGCCGCTGGATGTCGCGCGCGACACGCGCGGGCGTCTGCGCCTCGCGTTCGGCAATCAGGGCGAAGAGATCGCCCCCCGAGGACTGCGCGCTGTCGGCGCCCAAGAGCTGGCGCAGCAGGGTCTGGTATTCGTTCACCTCGCCACCGAGGAATGCGGCATGCCAGTCGCCATCCTCGAGCTTGGCCTGGCCGGCAACCCATGCCAGCGCATCGTCGAGATCGCCGAACTGGTCGACGAGGCCGTTCTGGCGCGCGGTTCCTCCATCCCACACGCGGCCCTGGCCGATCGCGTCGATCTGCGCGGTGCTCTTGCCGCGCGATTGGGCGACGATTCGCAGGAAGCGGTCGTAGCCGTTCTCGATCGAGGCCTGCAGAATCTCCTCGGTCTGGGGATTGAACCCGGCGACGAAGTCGGGCTGGCCCGAGAGCGGCGTGGTGGTCACGCCGTCGGCGCTGACGCCGACCCTGTCGGCCAGCCGTTCGAAAGTCGGCAGCACGGCGAAGATGCCGATCGAGCCGGTGATGGTCTCGGGCTCGGCGAAAATGCGGTCGGCCGGAGTCGACACCCAGTAGCCGCCGCTCGCCGCGACATTGGCCATCGAGACCGCGACGGGAATGTCCATCGCCTTGTGGCGCAGGATCGCCTCGCGGATCGCTTCGGACGCGAGGACCGAGCCGCCCGGCGAATCGACCCGCACGACGAGGCCCTTGAGATCGTCGTCCAGCGCGTCGTCCAGCAGTTTCGCGATCCTATCCCCGCCGGCGGTGCCGGGGCCAGCATCCCCGTCCACGATCTCGCCCGCGATGGTGACGACGCCGATGGCATCGCCACTCTCGTCCAGCGGATTGTCGGCCAGCCATGTGGTCATATCGGTCTGCGCGAAGGCCCCTGGCGCCTTGTCGCCCGGATCCTCACCCGCGATCTGCGCCACGCGTTCGCCGAACATCGTCCAGCTGCCGAGCTTGTCGACGATTCCTGCGTTGAGCGCGGCCTTGGCGATGTCGCCATCGGAGGACGCGACCCATTGAGCAGGCGTCTGCGCAACGCGATCGATGTCGATCTTCGGGCGAGCCTTCTTTACGCGGGCCTGCCATTCGGCCCACAGCTCGCCATAGAGCGCCTGCGCATTTTCGCGCGCGGGCTCCGACATGGAATTGCCCATGTAGGGTTCCACCGCCGACTTGTAGGTGCCGACCTTGAAGACGCGGGCATTGACGCCGAGCTTGTCGAGCAGTTCGCCGTAATAGAGTCGGTTGCCGCCGGTCCCGGAAATCAGCGCGCCGCCCAGCGGATCGAGCCAGACTTCGCTGGCATGCGCGGCCAGGCGGATCGAATCGTCTGTATAGGCGGTGCCGTAAACCAGCACCGGCTTCTCGGCCGTGCGGACCTTGTCCATCGCGGCGCCGACTTCGCGCAGGTGCACCGCGCCCGCGCCCAGGAATGTGCGCAGGTCGAGCACGACGGCCTTGATGCGATTGTCATCGGCGGCCGTTTCCAGCGCGTGGACCACGTCCTGCACGTCGTGCTCCCCGGTGGGGGCCGCGCCCGAAAGCAGGGCGGCGAAGGGGTCTATCGGGGCCCGCTCTTCGACGATGAAGCCGTCCAGCTTCATCATCAGCGCGCCTTCCGTGACGGCGGCGGCGTTGGGACGTGCGGTCAGGATTGCGAACAGCAGCGCGAAGAAGAGCAGCAGGAAGACGAGCGAGAGGCCGTCCTTGATGGCGACCAGCAGTTTCCAGACATTCTTCGCGAAAGCCATAATGCGTAATTTCCCCGTTGGTTTTAGCTTCCCATACCTAAGGAGGGTTAAGGACGGCCGCCAGCCGAATGTGCTTGAGCGGCCTACCTGGCTCGACTAGTGGCATGGCTTCGATGGCATCCACAGGCACTCCTCCCGGTTCCGGCGCGGGCTCCGGTCGTTTCCCCGCAGGGGGCAACGCTTTTCCGCATCCCAGCCTGACCGGCATCGCACAGCTCGAAAGACACGAGATTCTCTACCTGCTCGCCGAGGCGGAGCAGTGGGTGGAGTTCAACCGACAGCCCGAAAAACACTGCGACCTGCTGTCGGGCATGACGATCATCAATGCCTTCTTCGAGAATTCGACGCGCACGCTGCTCAGCTTCGAGATCGCGGGAAAGCGGCTTGGGGCGGACGTGGTCAACATGCACGCCGCGCAGTCGAGCGTTAAGAAGGGCGAGACGCTGCTCGACACCGCGATCACCCTGAATGCGATGCGCGCCGATGCGATCGTGATCCGCCATGCGTCGAGCGGCGCGGTGGACCTGATCGACGGCAAGGTCGATTGCCCGGTGCTCAATGCGGGCGACGGCAGCCACGAACACCCGACGCAAGCCTTGCTCGATTCGCTTGCGCTGCGCAACGCGCTGGACGAGCGGGGCGAGGGGGCGGAGGATTTTACCGGGCTCGTCGTCACGATCTGCGGCGATATCGCGCACAGCCGCGTTGCGCGCTCCAACATCCTGTGCCTGCAGGCGATGGGGGCGAGCGTGCGGGTCTGCGCGCCGCCCGCGCTGATGCCCGCCGGGATAGAGATGATGGGCGCGCAGCCCTTCGTCGACTTCGATGCCGCGCTCGAAGGGTGCGATGTCGTGATGATGCTGCGCCTGCAGGCGGAGCGGATGAGCGGGCAATTCATCCCCTCGACCCGCGAATACCACCACCTCTACGGGCTGACGCAGGAAAGGCTGCAGCGCGCCGCGCCCGACGCGCTGGTCATGCATCCGGGCCCGATGAACCGCGGGGTCGAGATCGACAGCGACGTGGCCGACATGCTCGACCGCTCGATCATCACCCGGCAGGTGGAAATGGGTGTCGCGGTCCGGATGGCCTGCCTCGACGTGCTGACGCGGCGGGCGCGCGGCGTGCCGGGCTGGGAACGCCCGCTGGGCACGGGGCAGTGGCAATGAAGCAGATACGGCCTCTCGCGATCGTCAATGGCAGGATCGTCACACCCGAAGGTGTCGGCGAAGGTGGCAAGGCCGCGGGCGTACGGATCGTCGACGGTGCGATCGCCGCTGTCGGTGAGGGGGTGGCGCGAGACGACGACGAGATCGTCGACGCCAAAGGCGCGCTGATCGTGCCGGGCCTCGTCGATCTGGGCGTCTTCGCGATCGACAAGCCCGCGTTTCACTTCGGCGGGATCACCCGTGCAGCGCTGATGCCCGACCAGAGCCCGCCGCTCGATCTGCCGAGCCGGGTCAACTACATCGCCAAGAGCGGCAAGCCCGACCTGTGGGTCCATCCGCTCGCCGCCGCGACGCGCGGGCTGGCGGGCGAGGAACTGGGCGAGGTCGCACTGATGCGCGAAGCGGGCGCGCGCGGCATCGCTACGGGCCGCAGGTGGATCGCCGACAGCGGCGTAATGCTGCGCGTGCTGCGCTATGCCGCCATGCTCGACCTCGTGGTGGTCTCCCATGCGGAGGACAGCGGGATCGCAGGCGATGCTGTCGCGACCTCAGGCGAGATGGCGACGCGGCTGGGCCTGCCAAGCGCCCCTTCCGAAGCCGAGGCGCTGGCGGTTGCACGCGATATCGCGCTGGCCGAGATGGCGGGCGCGCGGCTCCACTTCCGGCAGGTGACGACCGCCGCCGCGCTCGACCTCGTGCGCGCGGCGAAAGCGCGCGGCCTTGCGGTGACTGCGGGGGTGACCCCGGCGCATTTCATGCTGTCCGATCTCGCAATCGGCGACTTCCGCACTTTCGGCAGGCTCTCGCCCCCCTTGCGCAGCGAGGATGATCGGCATGCCGTGGTCGCCGCCATCGGCGATGGCACGATCGACGTGATTGCCAGCGGGCACGATCCGCGCGGGCCGGAGGACAAGCGCTTGCCGTTCAGCGATGCCGAGCCGGGCATGGCCGGGGCCGAAACCCTGCTGTCCAGCACACTCACGCTGGTGCGCGACGGAGTGATCGACCTTGTCCGGGCGTTCGACCTGCTCGCCGGTGCGCCAGCGCGGCTGCTTGGCGTAGAGGCAGGAGCGATCCGCGAAGGCTGCGAAGGCGACATTGCCCTCGTCAATCCGGAGAAGCCGTGGGTTGTCGACCGGCGCAAGATGGCGGCGACGGCGGACAATACGCCGTTCGACGGCCAGCCGATGGAGGGCCGGGTGCTCGGCCTCTGGAAAGGCGGAACGCGCGTCGACTGACGCGCGCTCGTGTTACCTGCTTGCGACGCGGCGGCCGGTATCGAGCGAACCGGGCAGCGGCTTGCTCTCTTCCCACGCAATGCAGCCCTGACCGCTCGCCTTCACGGTCTTGCACAACGAGCGCGCGCTGGATGCGGCCAAGTTGCCGGCCGATAGGCGGTAGTAGATCCTGCCGCGCACCTTGGCGCGGGTGATGACCTGCTCGCGATCCGAAATCTGCGGGAAACGCTTGGCGAAGATCGCCCAGCCGCGCTTCGCGTCCGCCTCGCTGCCATAGCTGCCAAGCTGGACCAGATGCGATCCGCTGGCGAGCGCGCTCGCGGCGGTGCGGGTTTCGCGCGCCGGGACCGGTTTGGCCGCAGCAGGCTTGGTGGCAGGGGCCGATGCAGCGGCCGGTTTCGACGGCGCCGACTGCACGACAGGGGTGCTGACCGCGCGCGCGGCTACCGCGCCGTTGTTCGCAACGAACGCGCTGGCAAAGTCGCTCTTGGGAGCAGAGGTGGTTGCGCGCGCGCCGACCGGTTCGTCGAGCGGCTGCAGTTTGCGGGCCCCGGTGCTCGCGGCGAGCAGATCGACCGGCGGCAGTTCGCCGCCCTTCGGTGCCGGGGCAGCCTTGCGCGCGCCATCAGCGGCGGCCAGCAGGGCATCGACATCGGTTGCGCCGTTCAGCGCCAGCTGCGCAGGCATGCCATCATCGGCCTGCGGCTCGACGCCGAGGAGTGCGGCCACGCGCGTGGTATAGTCTTCCGGGCTCGCCATGCCGGCCCAGTACGAGATGCGCGCGTCGAGCTCTGCGGGATCGACATCCTCGGCGGCGATGATCCGCGCAGTGGCCCACTGGCCGGCCAGCGCGTGCGTATAGGCGAGGTTCTGGCGCACCACCGGGGTGTTCTCTCCGCTGCGCAGCGCGTTGGTGAGTACCTGGGCGCCCAATTCCGGGTTACCGGCGAGCGCATAGGCGAGCCCGAGGTCGGCCGCCGACATGGCATCGCGCCATTCGTCCAGCGTCCCGAGAGCCACGCGGTTTTCGCCCAGCGCGATCGAGGAGAGCACGAAGCCGAGGGCGGTGTGCGGCGAGACATCGCCCAGGACCAGCGCATCGTCGAAGGCCTGCTGCGCCGAGGCGAAGCGGCCGGCGGCGAGATAGGAGGAACCCAGCTCTGCCTTCGCGACCGGATCCTGCGGTGCGGCGAGCGCGGCCTGTTCGGCCAGCGCGATCGCCTTGTCGATCTTGCCGTCGGCGCGCGCGGCGGCGGCATCGGAGGCCGATGCGCTGCGCGATCCGCCGATCCCGCCTGCGCAGCCGGTCAAAGCGAGCGCGGCAGTGGCGGCAAGAAGGGCCTTGGTGAGTTTAGGGCGGTTCATCGGATTATCCCTCCTGATGGGTTCGCGATTGCACGCGGGCGTAAAGGGTTTCGAGGTCGGGCATGTCGGCAAGCATGGCGTCGAGGGCCTCGGTGGCGAGCGACTGGGCGCTGCGGCCTGCAAGCGTGCAGGCGAGGCGCAGCTTGAGATGGCGTTCCGGATCGAGCCGCAGGGTGAAGGCAGCGCGCTTGCCCTTCGGCCGGGCCAGGTTCGCAGTGCTCTTGGCATGGTGGGCGAGCGTGGCGGAATCATCTTCGCGGCTGTGTTGCGCCGCAGTATGCCCGGGTTGGCCGGCCCTTGCCGGCTCCTGCGGCTCGCCAAGATCGTTCCAGCCCAGATCCTCCAGAGCGGTGTCAGCTTCGGGCCGACATGCCTGCGCGCCCGGCACCGTGAGCGACTGGCGGCGCATGGCAGGCGTCGCGCTGCCCTTGCGGGCGAGCAACGTCGGCGACAGCGGGGCGAAGGTCATATCGCTCATTGCCCGGGGCCTCTACCGCGCGACCCGGCGGCCGAAGCCGCCCTGGCGCGGGGCATGGGGGACGTGGACGGCGGTGCCCGGGGCAGAGAAGACCGTACGGCGGAAGTTCTTTTCCAGCCGGTCTGCGACGTAGTTCCACAGCGCGCCGACCTCGGCAGAGGAGCGGCAGTTCTCGTCGACTTCCATCACCGTGCGCCCGTTGATCATCGAGGCGGCGAAATCGGTGCGCTGATGCAGCGTGACGGGGGCGACCGTGCCATGCTGGCTGAGCGCGACGGCGGCTTCGGTGGTGATCCGCGCCTTGGGCGTCGCGCCGTTGACCACGAAGACCAGCGGCTTGCCCGCGCGATCGCACAGCTCGACCGTGGCACCCACCGCACGCAGATCGTGGGGGGAGGGACGGGTCGGGACGACGATCAGCTCGGCGACCGAAATCACCGACTGGATCGCCAGGGTGATGGCGGGCGGGGTGTCGATCACGGCAAGCTTGAAGCCCTGTTCGCGCAGCGTGTTGAGATCGTGTGCCAGCCGCGCGACGGTGGTCTGCGCAAAGGCCGGGTAATCGGCCTCGCGCTCGTTCCACCAGTCGGTGAGCGAGCCTTGCGGGTCGATGTCGATCAGGACGACCGGGCCTGCGCCGGCGCGCTGGGCCTGCACCGACAGGTGGCCAGACAGCGTGGTCTTGCCCGATCCGCCTTTCTGCGATGCCAATGCCAGAACCCGCACGGGTCGGTTCCCCCTGATCTAACGTCCATTGTGTTGCAGCGGGGCCCGAAAACGGGTCCATGCACGCCGGAGGTTTTGCAGGATGTCGTTTATTTTGGGTTAAGTGTCGTCTTGCGCGGCTTGCGCGCCTCCCCGTGTCCCGCACTCCTTCGTGCACGCTTCGTGCGAAGCGTTGCGAAACGGGGCGCGTATGAGGGAATGCGTGACCGGGAGGGTAAACGGGTGGTAATTACGCGTTAACCAAGGCGCGTTAGCGCGATTATGACGTGTTGCGTTGACCTAGTACGGGGAACACCATGACCATGCGGCAGACCACGCAAAAGACCCGAATACCGGCCTTTAGGATCGCCATTGCCGGTGCGCTTCTTAGCGTGCCCGGTCTTGCGCTGGCGGATGTGAATACCGGTGTCGCCGCGTGGAAGCAGGGCGATTACGCCACTGCCGTTGCCGAATGGCGCGGGCCCGCCGCACAGGGCGATGCCGATGCGCAGTTCAACATGGGCCAGGCCTACCGGCTGGGGCGCGGCGTGGAACAGAACACCCGCCAGGCCGAAGTCTATTACGCCAAGGCCGCCGCGCAGGGCCATCTGAAAGCCGCCGACAATCTGGGCCTGCTCCTGTTCCAGAACGGGCGGCGCGAAGAGGCGATGCCCTACGTGCTCGACGCATCGAGCCGTGGCGATCCGCGTGCGCAGTATCTTCTGGGCGTCGCGCATTTCAACGGCGACATGGTGGAGCGTGACTGGGTGCGTGCCTATGCGCTGCTGACGCTCGCCAACTCCGCCGGTCTCCCGCAAGCGGCCGGTGCGGTCCAGCAGATGGATTCCTACATTCCGCTCGAGCAGCGCCAGCAGGCGCAGGCGCTCGTCCCGCAGCTGAAGCGCGAGGCCGATGCGCGTCGCACCAGCCGCCTTGCCGCGGCCGATCTCGACGCGTCGCCAGCTGAATCTGCACGCCCGGTGACCAATGCTGGCACGGCAGCCGCACCTTCGGCCGCGCTGGCAACGAGCCGTGAGGCGCGCATTCCGCGTTCGGTGGTCGAAACCAGCGTGCGGCCGTCGGTTACCGCCGCGCAGTCCGCGATCGCCGAGGCGAGCCGGGTGACGGGCACCGAAAGCCCCGCCGATGCAGGGGCGACCTTCGCCAGCCGCTCGACACCCGATGCGATGCCGCAGGCCGATGCGGGGCGCCGGGTCGAAGCCGAGCCCACCACGCCGGTGGTCGTGCGGCCCGAACCGCGTACTGTGGCGCGTCCCGAGCCGCGACCGACCGCTGGCACGCAGGTGCGCGCCGGCGCAGGTCCGTGGAAGGTCCAGCTTGGTGCTTTCGCGGTCGACGGCAATGCAGAGCGTCTTTGGGTGCGCCTTTCGGGCCGAAGCGAGCTGGCCGGGGCGACCCGCGTGCTCGAACCGGCGGGCCGGGTGACCAAGCTGCTCGCAGGCGGCTATGCCAGCCGCGCCGATGCCCAGAACGCCTGCAATTCGCTCAAGCGTAGCGGGCAGGACTGCCTCGTCACCAGATAGGCCTTTCGTCGGCGGCGGTGTATCGCCGGTCGAACGCGATTCCCTTGTAAGGGTGCCGATGCTAAGCCCCTCTTCGACAAGGGGGATTACTACATGACAGATGCGTCTGCCGCAGCCACGCCGGATCAGTTGCCGCCCGCAGGGGCCGCGCCGCTTTCCGCCGGCGGAGGCAACCGCCTGCTGAGCCTCGATTTTATCCGCGGGATCGCGGTGATGGGGATTCTTGCCGCGAATATCGTCGCCTTCGGTCAGCCGATGGTCGCCTATATGTGGCCCGAGGGCTTCCTGACGCCGCACGGCGAAACATCGGACCAGCTATGGGTCGCCCAGTTCGTGCTGGTCGACGGCAAGATGCGCGGGCTGTTCACCCTGCTGTTCGGTGCAGGCATGATCCTGTTTCTCGAAAGGGCGTGGGAGCGCGGGCGGGGGCGCTGGCTCCAGTTCCGGCGCCTGCTGTGGCTGCTGGCGTTCGGCCTGATCCATTTCTTCTTCATCTGGAAGGGCGACATCCTGACGTTGTACGCGCTGTGCGGCATCGTCTGCCTGCTGTTCGTCAAGTGGAAGCCCGGGACGATGATGGGGGTGGGAATCACCTTCTATCTCGTCGGGGCGGCGATCTTCACCGCCATGGCCGGCTTCTTCTACTGGGTAATGGCCCAGGACGGGGCCGAGATCATGGCGCAGAGCAACCCGGAAATGGAAAGTGCCGAGCAGGTGCGCGCGCAGTTCGGGGAAATGAAGGTCCATGGCGTGACAGACGGTCAGGTCGAAACGCCGCTTATCCAGGCGGGCGACTATTTCGGCTGGGTCCAGCACAATTTGCACGAGCATTGGGCCGATCAGCTCAGCGGACTGTTCGTTTCGGGGTTCGAAACCATCCCGCTCATCCTGATCGGCATGGCGCTGTATCGCTATGGCCTGTTCGATGGCCGCATCTCTGCGAAGAAGCAGGCGATCTGGGGTGCCATCGGTGTGGCGGTCGGCCTCGCAGGGTCGCTCCTGATTGGCATGTGGGCGCTGGAACAGGGGCTTGGCTACTACGCCACCTTCTTGGCTTTCGTCGGCACCAGCGCCTTCGTGCGCCTGCCCTTCGTGATCGGGCTCGCCGCGCTGCTGGCGCTGTGGGGGCCCCGCGCGACCGGTTGGCTCGGAAGCCGGGTTAGCGCGGCGGGGCGGATGGCGTTTTCCAATTACCTCGGCACATCGATCCTCATGCTGTTCGTCTTCCACGGCTTTGCGCTCGGGCTGTTCGGCGAGTTGACCCGCCCGCAGCTTTACCTCGTGATGCTGGCTGCATGGGCGCTGATGCTGATCTGGTCCAAGGCGTGGCTGTCCGCCTTCCGCTTCGGTCCGCTTGAATGGCTGTGGCGCTGCCTGACCTATGGGAAGCTATTCCCGATCCGGCGCGAGCGGGGCGCCCGGTGACAAGGGCCGGGCTCGCGATCGTCCTCGCGGCCCTTGTCGCCGGGTGTTCGCAGCCTGTCGGCAGGCAGGACATTCCGGGCGTCTACAGGGGAACGCTTGCAGACGGGCAGACCTATCGCCTCGAGATGAGCGAGGGGTTGGATTATCGCTTCTGCCGCCCGGACGATGCGAAATGCGCCGATCCCGAGCATCTGGGAAGCTATCAGGTCGTCCGGCTGGGCGCCAAGTCGATCGTCAGGTTTCCACTGCTTTGCATCACCCCCGATGGCGCCTGCGCGACTTACGAGGCCGGTGCGAAGCGGACCGGCCGGGGTTCGCTGGAGCTCGATTTTGTCGACGCAGCGGGCGTCCATCATGTGTTCGTGAAACACCGCTAGGTGGCGTCGCGTGCCGGCGAATGTGCCGAACCGCACTTTCCCTCTTGTTTGTGAGAACAAGTCGCATTAACAATGGCCTTGCGAGTCGTTCGCAGGAGGTCTGCCCGCCAATGTACATCTGCGTTTGCAATGCCATTCGTGAAACCGATCTTCGCCGCGTCGCGCGGCGCTGTGGAGGCGATGCGGAAGCCTGTTATTCGGCGCTGGGCAAGCGTCCCAACTGCGGCTCCTGCCTCGACGCTGCGGACGATATCGTGTTCGAGGAACGCGAGATGGGCCTCACCCAGGCTGCGGCCTGATCGCATTCGCAGCACCCGCGCTGCCACTGCGAGGCGCTCTCAAAAGCCCTGAATTCTGCGGTTTTTTCGCTACTGCCCCTTGTCGGCGCGCTGATGTGCGCGCATGAGGATGGCACGTATCAGAAACAATCAGGAGCCGCTGCCATGAAGGGCGACCCCAAGGTCATCGATTATCTCAACCAGGCGCTAACCAACGAGCTGACCGCCATCAACCAGTACTGGCTACACTATCGAGTGCTCGCCGACTGGGGTGTGACGAAGCTGGCCGAGTACGAACGCCACGAATCGATCGACGAGATGAAGCATGCCGACTGGCTGGCAGAGCGCATCCTGTTCCTCGAAGGGCTTCCGAACTTCCAGGCGATCCATAAGCTGAAGGTGGGCGAGACGGTCGAGGAAATCCTCAAGGCCGACCTCGCGATCGAAATGGAAGCGATCCCGCTGCTGCGCGACGCCGCCGAGTACGCGCAGAGCGTGCGCGATTACACGTCGGAGCAACTGTTCGACAAAATCCTCGCGAGCGAGGAAGAGCATGTCGACTTCCTCGAAACCCAGTTCGACATGATCAAGCGAATGGGCCTTCAGAACTATGTCCAGCTGCAAAGCCACCCGGCGGGTGAGGGCGAGACGGGCGCGGGCGCACCCTAGCCGGTAGCGCCTATTGCGGGCGCTTGTCCGAGACGCGGGTTGCGGGGCCTTTCGCTGCGATCCACGTCTCGCGGAAGAAGAGCGACAGCCCCGTGATCAGCAGCGCCATCGTGGCCACCCACAGCACGGCGACGAACGTGCCGATCTTGAAATGGATATAGGCGGACACGAACAGCGCGGCGATCAGCACACTGATGAGTCCCGCAGCCGCGGTCGAGAACATCACCGCGCGCTGCGCGATCCCGCGGCGGCGGGTGAGCCATGCGATCTCGTCGGCACACGGCTCCTCTGGGCGATCCTCGAAACGCTGTTCGAGCCGCTCGATCCGGTTCGCGACCCAGGTCAGGCGCGCCATCATCACATTCATGGTCGACCCGATCCCGACCAACAGGAAGGCCGGGGCAAGGCTGAACTGCAGCATCTGCAATACTCGCGGCGTGCTGGCGGTCCTCTCGAGAAAATCCAGCGCCGCTTGCGGCGCAGCGACGGACAGAAGGTCGATCATTGCTCGTTCGCGTAGGGGTTCTTCGATGCTTTCAGCACGACCCGCACGGGGACCGCACCGAAGCCCAGTTCGCGCCGGATGCCGTTGACGAGATACCGCTCGTAAGAGGTCGGCAGCATGTCCAGCCGGGTGCCGAACACGACGAAGCGGGGCGGGCGGGTGCCTGCCTGCGTGATGTAGCGCAGCTTGATCCGCTTGCCGCCGGGGGCAGGGGGCGGGTTCGCCTCCATCGCGTGGTCGAACCAGCGGTTGAGCGCCGAGGTGGAGACGCGCTTGCTCCACGCCTCGCGCAGTTCGAACGCTGCGGTCAGCAGCGGGTCGATCCCCTTGCCGGTCTTGGCGCTGACGGCGAGCACGGGAAGGCCCTTCACCTGTGCCAGTCCTTCGTCGAGTGCGGCGCGGATGCCGTTGAACAGCTTGCTGGGTTCGGCCGCGATGTCCCACTTGTTGATCGCGATCATCAGCGCGCGCCCTTCTTCGAGCGCGAGGCTGGCGATCTTGAGATCCTGGTGCTCGAGCCCTTGCGTCGCATCGAGCAGCAGCACCACGACCTCTGCAAAGTCGACCGCGCGGCGGGCGTCCGCGACGGAGAGCTTTTCCAGCTTCTCGACCACGTTGCGCTTCTTGCGCATGCCTGCTGTGTCGATCAGGCGGATTTCGCGCATGTCGCCGCTTTGCGGGTCGGTCCATTCCCAGTCGATCGCGATCGAATCGCGCGTGATCCCGGCTTCGGGCCCGGTCAGCAGGCGATCCTCGCCCAGCATGCGGTTGATCAGCGTCGACTTGCCCGCGTTGGGCCGTCCCACGATGGCGAGCTTGAGCGGACCGCGCGGGAGGCCGTCCTCATCCTCGTCATCGTCTTCGAGTTCGGCAGCGTCGGCTGCCTCGCTCTTCTCGCCGATAATCGGCCACAGCGCTTCGAACAGGTCGGCCGTGCCTTCGCCATGCTCGGCCGAAATGCCGAGCGGTTCGCCAAGGCCGAGCGAGTAGGATTCGAAGATCCCGGCATCGCCGCTGCGTCCCTCTGCCTTGTTCGCGACGAGAATCACCGGCACGTCCGCGGTGCGCAGCCAGTTGGCGATTTCCTTGTCGAGCGGGGTGAGACCCGCGCGCGCATCGATGACGAACAGCACCGCGTCTGCATCCTCGATGCTTACTTCGGTCTGCATCCGCATCCGGCCCGGTAGTGTGCTGGGGTCGTCGTCTTCCCACCCGGCGGTGTCGACGACGGTGAAGCGCATTCCCGCCAGCGTAACGTCGCCGAAGCGACGATCGCGGGTGACGCCCGGCTGATCGTCGACCAGCGCGAGGCGCTTGCCGATCAGCCGGTTGAAGAGCGTGGACTTGCCCACATTGGGGCGACCGATGATGATGACACGAGGTAGCATTGTTGCTGCGGAGGTGGCGCTTCGGGCACCACTTGGCAAGCACTCACAGTGATTTGCCGTAGGGGCGGCATGCAAAGGTAAATGGGGCATTAACCCTAGTTGCAAGGGTGATCGAAAGACGGGCGGCAAATACTTGCCGCATGAACCCCGCCCCCAAAAACCTCTTCATCCCGCTAACGGTTGCGGCTCTAAGCCTCGGAATTACCGGGGTTTCCTACGCTCAGCCAGCGGCAATTCCCCTCGCCAACGCTGCTGCAAGCGGCCAGGAATTGCCGCCTTACCTGCAATGCGTGCCTTACGCCCGCGAGGTTTCGGGCATCGATATTTACGGCGATGCGCGCTCCTGGTGGGAAAAGGCTGCCGGTCGATTCGAGCGCGGGCATACGCCGCGGGTCGGGGCGGTGATGGCCTTCATCCCCTATGGCAACATGCAGCTTGGCCATGTGGCCGCCGTTTCCCGCGTGATCGATTCGCGCACGGTGCTGCTCGACCACGCGAACTGGTCGCCCATCGACGGGCGCCGGGGCCAGATCGAGCGCAATGTGAAAGCCGTCGATGTGTCGCCCGATAATGACTGGAGCGCGGTGCGCGTGTGGTACGATCCGCTGCAGGGCCTCGGCAAGACGGCGTGGCCGGTCCACGGCTTCATCTATCCCGACGGCACGCCCCAGGCGCGCCCGCGCCAGCAGTTCGCACAGGCGAAGCCCGTCCGTCCACAGCCGACGCGGGAAGAGCCTTCGAAGGCGTTTCTCTCGGCATTCACTGACGCGCCCAAGGCCCGCTTGGCCCAGGCGAGTACGCCTGTCGCGAGCGCGCGGGTATCCCGCGCTCCGGCGCAGCGTCCGGTCGCGCGCACGGCATACGCCACGGCAACGCCGCTTACGCCACGCCGCGAGCACGCGAGCTATGATGGAAACAGTCGCGAAGACCGCGTGCAGCGCGCGGTGGCGATGTACGACTAGTCAGCGCGGGGTGGCGCTCTAGCCTCAGGACGCCTCAGTCGGTCGCCTTGGCGACCGGCGCGTCCTCGCCCAGATCCTCGAACCAGGCTTCGACCGGTCCGTTGAGCTTCAGCGTCAGCGGCTGGCCCTTGCGGTCCATCGTCCGGCCTGCCTGAACGCGCACCCAGCCTTCGGGAATCGAGTATTCCTCGATATCGGAGCGCTGGCGCCCCTTGAAGCGAATGCCGACCCCGCGTTGCAGCGCCGCCTGATCGAAGTGCTTGCTGCGCGGATTGACCGACAGTTCCATCGGCGGAATGTCGGCGCCTCCCTTGGCGGGGGCTTTCTCGGGGCTGTTCTCGGGGGTTTCGTCGGTCATGGTGCAGGCCGATAGACAGACCTGCACAAGCTGACAATATGCCTGTCGGCCCCTTCGGGCCGCATGTTGCGATCAGTCGGGGGCCATGCCGGCCTGATAGAGCGAGAAACGGCGCGTTTGCAGAGGGCGCAGGCCAGCGTCGAGCCGCTCTCGATCGATGCCGCTCGTCCACGAACCGCGTTCGAGCAGCGGGTTGCCGCCCGGCCCGTCCTTTTCCAGTTCCTTCGAAGACAGCCGCCCGTTGGCCGGATTGACCCGCGGTGCCATCAGTTTTCCAATCATTTCGGCCCGCTTCTTCATCATACGATCCGCCAAAGTTTACAGTTATATTACATATAGCACGATATATGTAACCAAAGCGTCACAATCAAGTTTTGTGCCGCGTAGCGGTGCGGGGAAGGCGCGACGCTTGCCCTTTGGCGTGAGACGCTCTAGACGCGCCGGTCTGTCGTGGACGGCTTCCGTCGTTCGCGCGACCTCGTTCGAATTGCGGGCGTGGCGGAACTGGTAGACGCGCTTGGTTTAGGTCCAAGTATCGCAAGATGTGGGGGTTCGAGTCCCTTCGCCCGCACCAGATCCACGCCGCGTTGGCAGACACAACCTATCTTGTCGGAAAGCACGTAAGACCACCCATGCAGATAAACGAGACCACCAACGAGGGCCTCAAGCGCGCCTATCGGATCACGATCCCCGCGAGCGAGATCGACGACAAGATCAAGGCGGAGGTGAAGCGTATCGCCCCGCAGGTGCGCATGCCCGGCTTCCGCCCCGGCAAGGTGCCCGCCAACCTCGTGCGCAAGATGCACGGCGAACAGATGCACGCGCAGGTTGTGAATGACACGATTCAGTCCTCGGTCGACGAGCTGATGAAGGAAAAGAACATTCGTCCGGCGATGCAGCCCGCGATTTCGCTGGGTGACGGCTACGAACAGGGCAAGGACGCCGAGATCGACGTCAGCCTCGAAATCCTGCCCGAGATCGAAACACCGAGCGTCGATGGCATCAAGCTCGAGCGGCTGACCGTTCCGGTCGACGAATCGGCGATCGAGGAAACGCTCGGCCGCATCGCGGAGCAGAACAAGTCCTACAAGGACGCGGCCAAGACCAAGAAGGCGGCCGAAGGCGACCAGGTCATCATCGATTTCGTCGGCTCGATCGACGGCACCGAATTTGCCGGCGGCAAGGCGGAAGACGCTCCGCTGGTGATCGGCTCGGGCACCTTCATCCCCGGCTTCGAAGACCAGCTGAAGGGCGTGAAGACCGGCGACGAGAAGGTCGTCAAGGTGACCTTCCCGGCCGACTACCAGGCTGCCGACCTCGCCGGCCAGGACGCCGAATTCGCGGTCACCGTCAAGGCGGTCAAGACGCCCACCGAAACCAAGGTGGACGACGAGTTCGCCAAGAACCTCGGCCTCGAGAGCGCGGACAAATTGCGCGAGCTGGTCAAGGCCCAGCTGGAGCAGGAAACCGCCGGCCTCACCCGCACGCAGATGAAGCGCCAGCTGCTCGACACGCTGGCTGCGGGCCACGACTTCCCGGTGCCCGAAGGCATGGTCGACGCCGAGTTCGAACAGATCTGGAACCAGCTTTCGCAGGAAGCATCGCGCGAGGACGATCCCGAAGCGGCGATGAAGGAAATCGAAGCCGAGCGCGACGATTACCGCAAGATTGCAGAGCGCCGCGTGCGTCTGGGCCTGTTGCTGTCCGAAATCGGGCAGGCCAACAAGGTCCAGATCAGCAACCAGGAAATGTCGATGCTGATGCAGCAGGCGGCCCAGCAGTACCGTGCGGAAGACCGCGAGCGGTTCATGCAGTTCATCCAGAACGATCCGATGGCCGCCGCCCAGCTGCGCGCCCCGCTGTATGAAGACAAGGTCGTCGACTTCCTCTTCGATAAGGCCGAAGTGACCGAGCGCGAAGTGACGCGCGAGGAACTGGAAGCCGCTATCGAAGCGGAGGAAAGCACCGAGGCGGAAGCCGCCAAGGCGAAGAAGGCCCCGGCCAAGAAGCCCGCTGCGAAGAAGGCTCCGGCCAAGAAGGCTCCGGCCAAGAAGGCAGACGACGCCAAGGCGGACGAGAAGGCCGAAGACGAGAAGCCTGCCGCGAAGAAGGCGCCCGCCAAGAAGCCGGCTGCCAAGAAGGCGCCCGCGAAGACGGCGAGCGACGACAAGGCTGAAGACAAGAAGCCTGCCGCGAAGAAGGCGCCGGCCAAGAAGCCCGCCGCGAAGAAGGCTCCTGCCAAGAAGCCGGCGGCCAAGAAGGACTGATCCGGGCCGCGATCGGTTCGATCATGAACAATCGAAAAGGGCGATCTGTGCGAACCGGTCGCCCTTTTTCGTTGGCCCCCTTTTTCGTAGGAAGAGGTGTCCCGCTATTCGGCCGGGTCGCCCGCGTCGGGCATCCAGCGTTCGAAATCGACCGTGGGGAGCGTTGCCGTCCGCGCCCGCTCGTAAGCCGCGCCCGCCTTCAGCACCTCCCAGTCCTGCCATTTGCCGCCGATGATCGACAGGCCCACGGGCAGGTCCTCGATCCCGCCCATCGGGACGGTCAGGTGAGGGTAGCCCGCGATGGCGGCGGGTGAGCCGAAGCCCACGCTGCCGTTGAAATTGTCGCCGTTGACCAGATCGCTCATCCAAGCGGGCCCGCGCGTCGGCGCGACGAGGAAAGCGACGTCGTTCTCGGCGAGCAGCATATCGATGCCGCGCTCTCCCGCAAGGTGCACCGCGTTCCTGCGCGCCGCCTCGTAAGCGGCGCGGTCGGTGGTCGTCTCCGCCAGTTCGAAGATGCCTTGCCCGAACCAGCGCATTTCGACGTCGGCATGGGCTTCGTTGAAGGCGATGAGGTCCGCGAGGCTGCGCGGAGTATCGCCGCGCTCGATCGGTGGAATCGAGGCGAGGTATTTGCCCATCTCCTCGCGCAGTTCGAACAGCAGGACCTGGAAGCTGTCGCGCGACATCTCGTCATCGGGCTCGAACTCGATATCGACCAGCACCGCGCCCGCAGCTTCCATGTCCGCCAGCGCGGCTTCGAACACCTCGCGCAGGTCAGCCCGATCGCCGATCTGGTTGCGCATCACGCCGATCCGCACACCGTCGAGCGAGGCGTCCGCCAGCCCCTCGGTAAAATCGCGCTTGTAGCTATCCGCCTCGGCCGTGGCCGGATCGGCAGGGTCGCTCCCGGCAAGAGCACCCAGCAGCATGGCGGCGTCGGCCACGCTGCGCGCCATCGGCCCGGCAGTGTCCTGCGTGCTCGAAATCGGCACCACATGCGTGCGGCTGACCAGCCCGACGGTCGGCTTGAACCCGACCACGCCGTTGATGCTGGCAGGGCAGGTGATCGATCCATTGGTTTCTGTGCCGATTGCGGCCCAGGCAAAGCCTGCGGCGACGGCCGCGGCGCTGCCCGAGGACGATCCGCAGGTGTTGCGGTCGATCGCGTGTGGATTGCGGGTCAGGCCGCCCACTGCGCTCCACCCGCTGGTCGAGTTGAAATCGCGGATATTGGCCCATTCGGAAAGATTGGTCTTGCCCAGCACGACGCCGCCTGCCGCGCGCAGGTTGGCGATCATTGGCGCGTCGCGACCAGTCATGTTGCCTGCGAGAGCGAGCGACCCGGCGGTGGTCGGCAACTCGCGCGTCTCGATATTGTCCTTCACCAGCACGGTGCGTCCACCGAGCGGCAGGCCTGTCGTGGTGCGCACCTGTGCGGTGATATCGGGGGCGAGCGCGATGACGGCATTCAGACCGTCCGGTCCGCCATCGAAATGGACAATTCGGGAGGCAAAGCCGAGCGCGTGGGCTTCCGCGAGGGACGTGGCCGGCTCGACGCCAGGCGGAAGCTCGACGTCCGGCACATCGAAGGCCTCTACGCGGCTGGGAGGAGCCTGAGGGTCGTCGCCGGGAATGGTGGTCTTTGCAGAGACGGGCTGTGCGGCAAGGATGGCGAGTGAGAGCGCGGCAAGCGAGGTACGGATTTGCATAGCCGCGAATCTGCGTCGGATTGGCGACGCGGTCAATTCGCCTCAGGGCCGGGTTGCCACGGCCCTGAGGCCCCAATTACCCGAAGGTCACGTCCTTCGCGCTGTCGATCACCGTGCCGAGGATGCCGTAGTCCTTGGCTTCCTTGGTGTTCATCCAGAAGTCGCGATCGATGTCCTTCAGCACCTTCTCGTGCGGCTGGCCGGTCGCATCGGCGATCTTCTTCGCAATGCGTTCGCGCATCTTGACGATTTCCTGCGCCTGAATGGCAATATCGCTCGCCGGGCCGCGCGCACCGCCGGAGGGCTGGTGGATCAGGAAGCGCGTGTTGGGCAGGCAGAAACGACGCTCTGCCGGAACGCTCAGGAAGATATGCGTTGCGATGCTGGCGACCCAGCCGGTGCCGATCATGGCGACGGGCGAAGCGATGAAGCTGATCAGGTCGTGGATCGTGTCACCCGATTCGACATGGCCGCCGGGGGAATTGACGATCACGCGGATCGGTTCGTTGCTGACATGGTCGAGATAGAGCAGCTGCATCGAGATGCGCTCCGCCATCTTCTGGTCGACCCCGCCGAAGATCAGCACGGTGCGCGCGTCGAGGAACTTGTTCATCATCGCCGCGCCGGCGTTGGAGATATCCTTGTCCTTCTCCTCTTCGTCGTCGGCACGGAAGGGGAGGGGGTTGCTGGGCAGCGGCATAATCGGGCTCCTTCGGCGCTTCGCCTTTAAAAATTCGGCCTTGCGCATGTTGTTGCGGCACAACTGGCGTGGCCGGGCTTCCCATTCAAGCCTTGATGATCAAGAGGGGAGACCAGATATAGGCGGTCACGAGAGATAAGGACCTTTCATGCAATTCGACGAATCCGGCTATTTCCGCGATCCCGCCACCGGTGCCCTGGTGCCCGTAGTGGTCGAACAGACGAGCCGCGGTGAACGCAGCTTCGATATTTTCAGCCGCCTTTTGCGCGAGCGCATCGTGTTCATCACCGGACCGGTGGAAGATGGCATGGCCAGCCTCGCGGTGGCGCAGCTGCTGTTCCTCGAGTCCGAGAACCCGTCCAAGCCGATCAGCATGTATATCAACTCGCCCGGCGGGGTGGTGACGGCCGGCATGGCGATCCACGATACGATGCAGTACATCCAGCCGCGCATTTCCACGGTTTGCGTGGGGCAGGCGGCGTCGATGGGCAGCTTCCTGCTGGCCGCGGGCGAGCCGGGCATGCGGATCGCGCTGCCCAATGCACGCATCATGGTCCACCAGCCCTCCGGCGGGGCGCAGGGCATGGCCTCGGACATCGAGATCCAGGCGCGCGAGATCCTGCGGATTCGCAAGAACATGAACGAGCTTTATGCCAAGTATACCGGCAAGGAGCTGTCCGAGATCGAGGAAGCGATGGATCGGGATACCTTCCTCGATGCCAAGGAAGCCATGAAGTTCGGCATCGTGGACAAGGTGTTCGAAACCCGGCCCCAGGGCGATTCGTCGGATGACGAGAGCGGATCGGGCGGCGCGCCCGACTGATCGCTCGCCGTGTCCGGGCAGCGCATCGTGCGTTGCCTTGCTGCCACACGTGTCTGAAAACCGGGGCGTTGTTTTCGCCCGGCGCGCTTTGCCGAGGCGATTTTCAGGGCTTCGCAAGCATGTTCGTGCATGATCGCCATTGGTTGCAATGGCGCGCGCGAAAGTTACATTCGAAAGGTTCTCCGCCGTTGCGGGGATTCGAGGAATACGGAATATGAGCAAATTGAGCGGAACGGATAGCAAGAGCACGCTGTACTGCAGCTTCTGCGGCAAGTCGCAGCACGAGGTGCGCAAGCTGATCGCCGGGCCGACCGTCTTCATCTGCGATGAGTGTGTCGAGCTGTGCAACGACATCATTCGCGAAGAGACCAAGGCGGGCCTGACCGGGCGCAAGGAAGGCGAAGTGCCTTCGCCGTCGGAAATCTGCGCCACGCTCAACGATTACGTGATCGGGCAAGAGCGCGCGAAGCGCGTCCTCTCGGTTGCGGTGCACAACCACTACAAGCGTCTGAAGCACGCGGGCAAGCAGGGCGACGTCGAACTGGCGAAGTCCAACATCCTGCTCGTCGGGCCGACCGGCTCGGGCAAGACGCTGCTCGCGCAGACGCTGGCGCGCACCTTCGACGTGCCGTTCACGATGGCCGATGCAACCACGCTGACCGAAGCGGGCTACGTGGGCGAGGATGTGGAGAACATCATCCTCAAGCTGCTCCAGGCCTCGGACTACAATGTCGAGAAGGCGCAGCACGGGATCGTCTATATCGACGAGATCGACAAGATCACCCGCAAGGCGGAAAACCCCTCCATCACCCGCGACGTGTCGGGTGAAGGCGTGCAGCAGGCTCTGCTCAAGCTGATGGAAGGCACCACTGCCAGCGTGCCGCCGCAGGGCGGGCGCAAGCATCCGCAGCAGGAATTCCTGCAAGTGGACACCACCAACATCCTGTTCATCTGCGGCGGCGCCTTCGCCGGGCTCGACAAGATCATCGGCGATCGCCTGCAGAAGCGCTCGATCGGTTTCGGCGCGCATGTCGCCGACCCCGACAAGCGCCGCATCGGCGAACTGCTGGAAAAGAGCGAGCCGGAAGATCTGCTCAAGTTCGGCCTGATCCCCGAATTCGTCGGCCGCCTGCCGGTGATCGCGTCGCTGCACGACCTCGATGTCGATGCGCTGGTGACGATCCTGCAGGAACCGAAGAACGCGATCGTCAAGCAGTACGCCAAGCTTTTCGAGCTGGAAGGCGTGGAGCTGACCTTCAACGACGAAGCGCTGCGTGCGATCGCCGAGCGTGCGATCAAGCGCAAGACCGGCGCACGTGGCCTGCGTTCGATCGTCGAGGGCCTGCTGCTCGACACGATGTACGACCTGCCTGATCTCGAAGGCTGCAACGAAGTCGTGATCGACAAGGACGTGGTCGAAGGCCGCAAGGAACCGATCCGCGTGTTCGACGGCGAAGGCAGCAAGCGCACCGCGTCGGACGCGGCATAGGATTGCAGGCTTAGATGGGCGCGCTGATAGCTTCGGTCGTCTTCGCGCTCATCTGCTGCGCCGCAACCTTCGTTCTGGCGCGCCGGGCTGATCGACGCCTGGCGCGCTTCGAGCGCATTCCGTGGCAATTCGGGCTTGCTGGCGAGCCCACCTATTTCGGTCCGCGTAGGCTGTTTTTGTATTTTACGCCGTGGCTGGGAGTCTTGCTCCTCGTCCTGACGGGCTTCTCGCTCGCCTTCCTTCCCGCGAACGGAAACCCGGCGGTGGCCTTCGTTGCGATCGGTGCGTTCTGTCCGGCGCTGGAGCTGCTGCTGATCTGGCTTGTTGAGCGCTGGGTGCGCACGCAGGGGTGAGCGAGCGCAACTAGCTGTTCGTAGACAGCCAGAACAAGCTGCGCAGCCCGACGGCGGAGCATGTCTTCGCCGACCGCCCGGGCATCAACACCCTGTCTGCCGGGACCAATAACGACGCGGAGACCCTGCTCTCGGACGAGCTGGTCGAGTGGACGGATGTGATCTTCGCGATGGAGAACACCCATCGCAACAAGCTGCGCAAGAAGCACAAGGCCGCGATGAAAAACACGCGCGTGATCGTGCTCGCCATACCCGACGAGTTCGAATTCATGGACGAAGCGCTTGTCCGCCTGCTCAAGACGCGCATGTGGAAGCGGCTGCCCACGCACTAGCGGCGCAAAAACCCCGCCCGGCGGGAGGGAACGCCGAGCGGGGCCTGGGATGCGACGCCGGTGCCGGGTTGCGGGGTGGCATGCAACCGGCGCCGCAAGGGGATCAGTTCGGCAGGAAGACGCCGTCGGTCACGTGGATGACCCCGTTGGAGACCTTCACGTCGGCCTGCGTCACCTTGGTCTCGCGGCCCGCATTGTCGGTGATCACGATCGCGCCGTGCCCGTCGATCATTGCGGTCAGCGTCGCGCCCGCGACCGTATCGAATTCATAGGCACCGCCTGCATCCCCGATCGCTTGGGTCAGCGTGGCCGCGTCGATGGCGCCGGGCACGACATGATAGGTCAGGATCGTTGTCAGCGTACCCTTGTTGGCTGGCTCCAGCAGGGTTTCGACCGTGCCCGCAGGCAGCTTCGCGAAGGCATCGTCGGTTGGCGCGAAGACGGTGAAGGGGCCGGGTGCGGAGAGCTTTTCCACCAGGCCCGCCGCCTTTACGGCTGCGACCAGAGTGTCGTGTACGCCCGTGCCCATCGCTGCCTGCACGATGTTGGGCTGGCTCTTTTCCATATGATGGTCGGCCAGCGCAGGGCTCGTGGCGGTGAGGCCGAGCCCGGCAGCAGCAACGGCGGCGAACAGGGCGGTGGTGATCTTTCCGGTCTTACGCATCGCTTCGTATCTCCTCGTATCTCGCAAGCCCCTCCCTCGCTTGCGTGTGGAGTTACGAAGGCCGCGCACGCGCGGATGCAGCCGGATGCGTATTTTTTGGGGCCGAGGTCCCTCCGGGCATCATCGGCGGGCCTGGGCGGGAGACTAGATGGCGTCGAACGCGCCCTCGGCCACGACCGGCCCGGCGGGCTCTGCGGGCGGCTTGCCGCCCAGCGGCTCGCGCGTAAGCACCATCCGGGACCCGTCGTGGATCAGCGCCGCGAGTGCGGGGTCGAGCGGCACGCGCCGCTGCTCGCCCGGCGCGATCAGGCCGAGCGATTGCAGCTCTGCGCCATCCTCGGCAGGGATCAGCCACAGCTCATGGTCATGCACCCCATCCGCGCTGAGCCCGTCGGCTGCAACCAGCAGCTCTTCCCGTTCGGGCAGGAAGGTGACACCGATACGCAGGGCCGTGTCGGCAAGCGGGATCGAGGCGACCAGCGGTGCGGAAGCGTCCGGAGCAACGCCGGGCGCAGGGGACGGGCCGGTTGCGGGATCGAGCGCCAGCAGGGCGATTGCGGCGACCGCGGCGACTGCGCTGCCCGCCGCAATACGCTGCCAGAAGGTGACGCGCCGCTGGAGGAGCACTATGGGGCTGGCCGCTTCGCTCTCCTGCTCCATCTCGCCAGCGATACGCTCCCACAGGTCGGGCGAGGGGGTCGCACCTCCGACATCGTCCAGCATCGGGGCCAGCCGCTGCTCCCACCGCGCGACCATCCCCGCCAGCTGCGGCTCGCACGAGAGGCGTCCGCGGGCTTCCAGCAGGTCCTCGCCTTCGAGCAGACCCATCGCGTATTCGGCGGCGAGCCGCTCGTCCACGGTCAGTTCGGGTGTCGTATCGTCGGGCCCGGTCATTCGCCGCGCTCCATGCATTGCCTGAGGCGCGCAAGCCCGCGCCGGATCCAGCTTTTCATCGTGCCAAGCGGCACGCCTTCGCCCTCGGCCAGCTGGGCATAGGTGCGGCCTTCGAAAAAGGCGGCGCGGATCGAACCGCGCTGTTTCGCGTCCAGCGCTTCGAGGCAGGCATGCACCCGGGCGCTGCGTTCCGCATCAATCAGCATGGTCTCGGCGGACGGGCCGCCAGCGGGAAGCACAGCGGCTTCCGCCACCGGCACTGCAGCGCGCCGGACCTTGCCGGTGCGTAGACGGTCGACCGCGCGGTTGCGGGCAAAGGTCGCCAGCCATGCGATCGGGCTGGCACGTTTCGCGTCGTAGCGGGCGGCATTGCGCCAGAGGGTGAGGTATACGTCCTGCAAGGCGTCTTCGGCTTCTTTCCTGTCCCCCAAGATACGCAGGCAAATGCCGAAAAGCTTCACGTTCGTAAGTCGGTAGACCTCTTCCAGCGCCTCGCGATCGCCTTTCGCCAGCCGCACCATCGCAGCCTTCAACCGTTCACTAGCCTCGGGGCTTGAGGGGGTCATCGCGCCGGAACGGCCGCAGACGGCTTGTGGTTCAACAGTTCGCTCACGGTGACGATCCTATACCCGCGATCGCGCAGGCGGGCCAGTATCAAGGGCAGAGCCTCGCGCGCGGTGCGGTTGCGGCGATACATCGGATGGATCAGGATGATCGAACCGGGTTGAACGCGCCCGAGAATATCCTGTGCGTAGTCGGCAGGGTCGGTGAACCGATCCGCTCGGTCCTCCACATCCCAGGTGATCGTCCTCAGCCCTGCGCGCTCCAGCTCCAGCGGAAGGCCCACCAGCTTGCGACCATAGGGGGGACGGAAAAGGTCGCTGTTCGATCCGGCCGCACGCAGCAGCCGGGCGGTTCTGTCGATCTCTTCACGATAGAAGCCGCGGGGCCGACCGACATTGCGCTTGTGGCTGTAGGTATGGTTGCCCAGCTCGTGGCCTGCGGCAAGGATCTCCTGTGCGGCTTCGGGATGGCGTTCCATATCATGCCCGATCAGGAAGAAGGTTGCCTTCGCGTCATACCGATCGAGGATCGGCAGGACGGCGGCGACGCTCCGAGGCGTCGGGCCATCGTCGAAGGTCAGCGCCACGATATTTTGATCCGTGTCGATCCGGCAGGTCAGATCGCCCACGAACTGGAAGCACGGGGCCTTAGAGAGGCTGTTGAGGCCGAAGAGCAGGGCGGCAAGAGCGAGGATCGCGAGCCCGCCCCATGCCCACGGCCTTCGCCTTATCAGCACCCCACCTCGCAATCGCGCGTACGCTCTATCTGCAAGGTCGCATGGCCGATCTTGTGATCGTGCGAAAGCCGGTGCGCCACTTCCGCAAGGAAGGCGTCGCCCGGATGCCCCTCCGGCATCACGAGGTGCGCGGTCAGCGCGGTCTCGGTGGTCGACATCGGCCAGATGTGCAGGTCGTGGACCTCGGTGACGCCGGGCTCGCTCTCCAGCGTGGCGCGTACTGCCGCTTCATCGACCCCCTCGGGCACGCCCAGCAGGCCGAGCTTGAGGCTGTCGCGGGCAAGGCCCCATGTGCCCCAGCCGATCACCGCGAGGATCACGAGGCTGGTCACGGGATCGAGCCAGACCGCGCCGGTCAGCAGGATTGCCGCACCGGCGATGACCACTCCGACGGAGACCAGCGCATCCGCCGCCATATGCAGGAAGGCGCCCCGGATGTTCAGGTCGTCCTTGCGCCCGCTGACGAAGAGCAGGGCGGTGGCGGTGTTGATGACGATGCCGATCCCGGCGACCCAGATCATCGTCCAGCCTTCGGGCTCTACCGGGTTCATCAGCCGGTCGACCGTTTCGAAGAGTATCGCGCCGATGGCGATCATCAGCAGCGCGGCATTGGCCAGTGCGGCGAGGATGGTGGAGCTTTTGAGGCCGTAGGTGAAACGCGGGGAGGGCGGGCGCTTGGCCGCGGCGCTGGCGCCCCAGGCGATCAGCAGACCGAGCACGTCGGACAGGTTGTGGCCCGCATCGGCCACCAGCGCCATCGAGCCCGAGATATAGCCGAAGGTCGCCTCGACCACGACGAACACGGTATTGAGCGCGACCCCGATCGCGAAGGCGCGTCCGAAATCGGCCGGGGCATGGCTGTGGCCCCCCGCATGTCCGTGGGAATGGTCGTGAGAGTGATCGTGACCCATCCTTGCGCCGTCCCCGCTTTCAGAAAAACCCCGTGCAACGCCGCTTCGATAGGCGGAGTTGTCGCTGTTTCTCAAGAAAAATCGTTAGAAAACAGTTGGATATGGAATATCATCAGCCGTTATTGTATAATAAAAAAGGCTGCGCTGGCAGAGCAAGTCGCTGAAACTGGCCGCCTATCCCCGTCCTACTCATAGACGCACCCATCCAGCCCCTCGCGCGCCATCGTGTCGACCGCGCGGGCGATCCGGTCGCCATGGCGGCGCAGCCAGCCTTGGGGGTTCTTGACCTCGCGCTTCTTGGGGCTGGGCAGGGCGACTGCCATGCGCGCCGCTTCGCTATTGCTCAGCCGGTCGGCACCGTGACCGAAATAGCGCAGCGATCCCGCCTGCGCGCCGTAGGTGCCGATCCCTGTTTCCGCGACGTTTAGGTACACCTCCATGATCCGCCGCTTGGTCCACAGGTTCTCGATCAGCACGGTGAACCAAGCCTCCAGCCCCTTTCGGAAGAAACCGCCGCCCTGCCACAGGAACACGTTCTTGGCGGTCTGCTGGCTGATCGTGGAGCCGCCGCGCTGGCGCTTGCCCGCCATGTTCTCGCGCATTGCGGCCTCGATCGCGGCATAGTCGAACCCTGCGTGCGTGCAGAAATTCTGGTCCTCCGCCGCGATCACCGCGCGCACCAGGCTGCGGTCGATATTGTCCAGGCTTCGCCAGTCCTTGGTATAGCCGTTCTCGTCCATCAGCATGGTTGCGGTGAAGGGCGGCGGCACAAAGCGCCACAGTACGGTGAGAAACAGGCTGAGCCCGATGAACGTCGCGACGATCGCGGTAAGAATCTGGAGGAGTCGAAACACCTCCGGGTATTTAGGGGGCTGGTCGCGACCCGACAATCACCGGTTTTGCTGTCGTCCGTCGTAATCCGCGCGGGCCTGTTCGATCCTGGCGATGTTCTTCTCCGCCCACGTCCATACGCCGCAGAAGGCCTCCGCCAGTTCGTGGCCCAGATCGGTCAGCGCATATTCGACGCGCGGCGGAACTTCGGGGTAGGCGGTGCGCAAGACGAGCCCCTCGCGCTCCATCTGGCGCAGTGTCTGGGTGAGCATCTTCTGGCTGATTCCGGGAAGCGTCCGGCCGAGCGCGCTGAACCGAGTCGCGCCCGCTTCTTCGAGCGCTTCGATGATCAGCAATGTCCACTTGTCCGCCACGCGGCCGATGGTTTCATCGACAAGCGCGTCCACTTTCGGATCGGGATGATAGCTCGTGACCGTCGCGTTCGCCAATTCTCACTCCTGGGTGCGTACCGCACCAAAAGGTGCCTACTTTCCACAAGAGAGTAGGGGCGTACATCGCGCATATCCAGACGCAAAAGTGGAGAATGCGACATGAAGACAAGCGGCAACACCATCCTCATCACTGGCGGCGGCAGCGGGATCGGGCGCGAGCTTGCCCGGCAGTGGCACGATCGCGGCAATACCGTGATCGTGGCAGGCCGCACGCCCGCCACGCTCGAGGAAACGGCGAGCGGGTACGAGAATATCCACACCATGACGCTCGACGTGGGCGACGCGCAGGACATCGCGCGGTTCGCCGCCGACGTGATCGAGCAGCACCCCCATCTCAACGTACTGGTCAACAATGCCGGGATCATGCGGTTCGAGGAGATCGGCGAGAAGAGTGATCTCTCCGATGCCGAAGCCACGGTTGCGATCAACCTGCTCGGCCCCATCCGGCTGACCGACGCGCTGGTCGAGCATCTCAAGGCGCAGCCGAACGCGGCGATCATCAACGTGACCTCAGGCCTCGCCTTCGTGCCGATGCCCCGCACCGCGACCTACAGCGCCACCAAGGCCGCGCTGCACAGCTACACTATCTCGCTGCGCGCCAAGCTCGAAGGACGGGTCGAGGTGATCGAGATCGCGCCGCCCGCAGTGCAGACCGAGCTGACGCCGGGCCAGTCGACGCGCGAGGGCTACATGCCGCTCGATGCCTTCATCGCAGAGACGATGGAAGGGTTCGCGACCGAGGATGTGCCGGACGAGGTCCTCACGAAGACCGTGCTTTTTCTGCGCAACGCGGAAGCGGACGGTCATTTCGACAAGGCGCTGGAGATGACCAAGCAGTTCTGAGCCTCGCCGAACGGAGGTGCGTATCCTGCCGGGTGCGCCCCTCCGTTCGGCCGGTTATCGCGAGGGGCCTACTTCCGAACCGAGGGCGGCATCCTAAATCGCGCACATCCACACTGAAGCGGAGAACGGGATTATGAAGACCAGCGGCAACACCATCCTCATGACCGGCGGCGGCAGCGGCATCGGGCGCGAGCTGGCGCAGCGATGGCACAACCTTGGCAACACGGTGATCGTCGCCGGGCGCACGCTCGAATCGCTGGAGGAGACCGCGAAGGGCTTCGAGAACATCCACACGATGACGCTCGACGTGGCGAAGCCGGGCGAAGTTGAGCGTTTCGCGAAGCAAATCACCGATCGCTTCCCCGCGTTGAACGTCCTGTTCAACAATGCCGGGATCATGAAGTACGAGGATATTACTGCCGCTCGGGATCTCTCGGACGCGGAGGGGGAAGTGATGATCAACCTGCTCGGTCCCATTCGGCTGACCGATGCGCTGATCGACCATCTCAAGACGCGTGCGGACGCCGTGATCGTCAACGTCACTTCCGGCCTCGGTTTCGTGCCGCAGCCCCGGGCGGCGACCTACAGCGCCACCAAGGCCGCGCTGCACAGCTATACCCTGTCACTGCGCCAGCAGCTCAAAGGCCAGGTCGAGGTGATCGAGCTGGTGCCGCCCGGCGTGCAGACCGAACTGACCCCGGGCCAGTCTGAGCGCGAAGGCTACATGCCACTCGACGACTATATCGAAGAGGTGATGACGCTGTTCCAGCAGCGGCCGACGCCGGAGGAAGTGTGCGTCGAGTTTGTCCGCCCGTTCCGCAACGCGGAGACAAACGGCAAGGTGGGCGAGTTCATGGAGATGCTCGTCAACCGCTGAAACGAAAAACGCCGCCCTGCACGATGGCGGGGCGGCGTTTTTCCTTATCTTGCAGCGATCTTCGCGTTACGCCGCAACCGGCAAGAGCTTCTCGCCAGCGATGCGCTGCATCGCCTTTTGCAACTTCTCGAACGCGCGCACCTCGATCTGGCGGATCCGCTCGCGCGAAACGTCGTAGACCTTGCTCAGCTCTTCGAGCGTCTGCGGGTCTTCGGTGAGGCGGCGTTCGGTCAGAATGTGCTGTTCGCGCTCGTTGAGGGCATCCATCGCTTCTAGCAGCATTTCGTGGCGCACGTGCTTTTCCTGCGCGTCGGCGGTCGTCTCGTCCTGCAACGGGCGATCGTCCGTCAGCCAGTCCTGCCACTGGCTGGCGTTTTCCTCTTCACCGCGCATCGAGACGTTGAGCGAACTGTCGCCGCCCATCATCATGCGGCGGTTCATGTTGACAACTTCCTGCTCCGGAACGCCCAGATCGGTGGCGATCTTGGTCACGTCATCGGGATGCAGGTCGGAATCCTCGTAGGCTTCAAGCTGCTTCTTCATCCGGCGCAGGTTGAAGAACAGCTTCTTCTGCGCGGCAGTGGTCCCCATCTTCACCAGGCTCCACGAACGCAGGATATATTCCTGGATGCTCGCCTTGATCCACCACATCGCATAGGTCGCGAGGCGGAAGCCGCGATCGGGCTCGAACTTCTTGACGCCCTGCATCAGGCCGACGTTTCCTTCGGAAATCAGATCGGACACGGGCAGGCCGTAGCCGCGATAGCCCATCGCGATCTTGGCCACGAGCCGCAGGTGGCTCGACACGAGCTGTGCCGCTGCCTCCGGGTCTTCATGTTCTTCGTAGCGTTTGGCGAGCATGTATTCCTGCTCAGCCGTCAGCACGGGATATTTCTTGATCTCGGCCAGATAGCGGTTGAGGCTCTGCTCACCACCAAGGGCCGGTATGGCTACTGCCTTGCTTTTACTCACTTCGTCCCTAACCTTTCTGTGTCAGCCCCAATCCCGACTTCGGGCCCGAACCCCTGCTGGGCATTCGGGAGGCGAGGCCACACTTTGCTTTATAGGCCGCTTCCCGGATTTTTTCGAGGTATGTTCATCGATTTCAACGAGCGATTTCGTCGATCAGTTCCGTCATGTCCCATGGCAGGTCGGCCTGAAAATCGAGCGGTTCGCCGGTCGCGGGATGGATGAAGCCCAGGCTGGCGGCGTGGAGCGCCTGCCGCCGGAAGCCCAGTTTCTCGAGAATCGGCCGCAAGGCCTTGGGATCGCGTCCATATTGTGGGTCCCCCAATAGCGGATGACCTATTGACGCACAGTGAACGCGCACTTGGTGCGTACGGCCCGTTTCGAGCCGACATTCAAGTTTGGTTGCCACCCCCCAAGATTCGATTGTCCGGTAATGGGTGATCGCGTGCTTGCCCCGCGACGCATCGGCAGGGAGCACAGCCATCTTCTTGCGATCCCGGTCGGATCGGCCCAGCCGCGCGTCGATCGTCCCGTTGGCAGGCCGCGGCTGGCCCGCGCAGATCGCGATGTAGCGGCGCGAGATCGAATGATCGGCGAACTGGCGGGCAAGCCCTTCGTGCGCGGCATCGGTCTTGGCGACCACCAGCAGGCCCGAGGTGTCCTTGTCGATCCGATGGACGATGCCGGGGCGCTCGACCCCGTTGATCCCCGAAAGCTGGCCCCGGCAGTGGTGCAGCAGCGCGTTGACCAGCGTGCCGTCGCGGTTGCCCGCCGCCGGGTGGACGACCATGCCCGCAGGCTTGTCGACGACGATCAGGTGCGCGTCTTCGAAGACCACGGTCAGCGGGATGTCCTGAGCCTCGGCCTCCAGCGGGGTGGGGGCGGGCAGGACGATCGAGAAGGGTGTGCCAGCCTCTACCTTGGCGGAGGGAGAGGTTGCCTGAGCGCCGCCCACCACAACCGCGCCCTGTGCGATCAGCCCCTTGATCCGCTCTCGCGAGAGGTCGGTGGCGTCTGCCAGCGCCTTGTCGAGGCGTGCGGAGGTGGGGATTGTGCCTTCGAGAACCTGCGATTTCTTTGGCGTGGGCAAGGAAGGCCGCTGGCGATCTGTGCCCTCTCCGCGTCCGACAGGCATCGAGTCAGCGGTTTTTGAAACAGGTTTTTCCCCTGCCTGTCCTGAGCTTGTCGAAGGACCGCCCTTCTGCTTGGAGAGCGCCGAGCTTGTATTCCAATCACCCCGGATGAGGGCGAGCTTCTTCGCTCGCGACCAGCCCTTGATCCGAGCCTCGGCCTCCTTCGCCTCGTCCCGGGTTCCGAATTCCTGCGACCAGGCCAGTTCGACGGGCAGGCGTTCGGCAGTGAAGGCCGCGCCCTTGCCAGCCTGGTGTTGCGCGATGCGAAACTCCAGATCATCGGTCTGACCGGTGTAGAATGCGCCGCCGCGGCAATGTAGCATGTAGGCCCAGAATGGCATGGGCGGCGGTTAAGTGAAGTGCGGCCCTTCGACAAGCTCAGGGCAGGCGGATGGGATTGGAGCAAACGATAAGCGGTTCAATTTGCGATGGAGCGCTCAACGCCATCCTCTCCCACGCCGCCGAGGCTCACCCCCGCGAATGCTGCGGGCTGCTGCTCGGCGACCAAGGCCAGATCACGCATGCGCAACCCACGCCCAACGTCCACCCCGATCCCAAACGCCAGTTCGAGATCGATCCCGCCGCGCTGATCGCGGCATACAAGGCGGAGCGTGCGGGCGGGCCGTGCATCGTCGGTTTCTACCACTCGCACCCCAACGGGCGCGCCGAACCTTCGCCGACCGACCGCGAGCGGGCCGCGCACGACGGCAAAGTCTGGGCGATCGTCGCGAATGGGGAGGTCCGCCTCTTCCGCGATGGGCCGGAACGATTCGAGGCGCTTTCCTACGCGCTCGACCCGCGCTAGGCAGGCGGCGATGCTGCATTTCCCGATCTTGACCGACACCGCAGGAAGGCCCGCCCTCAGCGCGGGTGAACATTTGGCCCCTGGACACTGTGTCAGGTGTGTCAGGGCTTCGCGCCGGGAGGGCTGCGAATGAGCGAGACCGATCCGCTTCTGCTGGCGAGCCAGCTATGTTCGCGGCTGTGTCACGACATGCTCAGCCCCGTGGGCGCGCTCTCCAACGGGCTCGAACTGCTGGTGGACGAGAAGGACCCGCAGATGCGCCAGCGCTGCTTCGAGCTGCTGGAACAGAGTGCGCGCACCAGCGCGGCCAAGCTGAAATTCTTCCGCCTCGCCTATGGTGCGGGCGGCGGCTTCGGCGAACAGGTATCGGTCGAGGAGCCCAAGGCGGTGATCGAGACCCTGGCCGCCGATGCAAAGCGCGTTGCGCTGCGCTGGCAGATCGAGGCCCCGACGCTGACCAAGACCGGCGTCAAGGTAATGCTCAACCTCGCGCATATCGGGCTCGACGCGCTGGTGCGCGGCGGCACGCTCGATATCGGCGCAGAGGAGCGCGACGATGCGACCGAGATCGTGGTCCGCGCGACCGGGGCCAAGATCGGTTTCGATCCGCAGATCGGGCATGCGCTGGCTGGGAAGCTCGATCCTGCCGAGCTCACGGGGCGAACGGCGCCTGCGCACCTGCTCTCGCTGATCGCCGCGCGTTCGGGCGGGGTGATCCAGACCCACGCCGATCAGGGCACGCTGCTGCTCGGCGCAACGCTGCCGCACACCGAATGAGTGTGGCAGGCGAGGGGGCCCGGGACATGGGCGAACTGATCCATCACGAGCGGCTTTCGCCCAACTACGACGAGCGCAACGCCGCCGTCTCCATGGTGGTGATCCATTATACCGAGATGCAAAGCGCCGCCGCAGCGCTGGAGCGGATGACCGACCCCGAGGCCAAGGTTTCCGCGCATTACCTGATCAGCGAGGCGGGCGAGGTGACCCGGCTGGTGCCCGAGGAGAAGCGCGCGTGGCACGCGGGTGTTTCCTACTGGCGCGGCGAGACCGACGTGAACGCCGTGAGCGTGGGCATCGAGCTCGACCATCCCGGCCATGCCTACGGCTACCGCAAGTTCTCCGACGCGCAGATCGGCGCGCTGGTGCCCCTCCTGCACGCGATCGTGCAGCGGCACGACGTGCCGCGCGCCAACGTGGTTGGCCATTCGGACGTCGCGCCGCAGCGCAAGATCGATCCGGGCGAACTGTTCCCCTGGGCCCGTCTGGCGGAGCTGGGCCTGTGCCTGCCGCGGCCTACGAAGCTGGAGCTGGGCGATCCGTTCGACAATGACGGGGCGTTCTACCTCGCGCTGGAGCGGTTCGGTTACGACGTCAGCAACGGGCACAAGGTGGTCGAGGCGTTCCAGCGGCGCTGGCGGCCCGAGCAGATCGATGGCGAAATCGACGGGGAGATCCGGGCGATCCTGTTCCAGTTGCTGCTCGACCGCGACCGGGGGCTTGCGAGGTAGTCTATCTATTCGCGATTTGAGCGCTATATCGGCCGCGCCAGGAGGCCGGGCAGCCGCGTTGCTTTATGCACCGAGGAAAGTCCGGGCTCCACGAAGCAAGGGTGGCGGGTAACGCCCGCCCGGGGCAACCCGAGGGAAAGTGCCACAGAGAGTATACCGCCGATGGCCTGTCAAAGGGCACAGGCACGGGTGAAAGGGTGCGGTAAGAGCGCACCGGGGGCCTGGTAACAGGTCCCGTCATGGCAAACCCCACCCGGAGCAAGGCCGAATAGGGATCCCGCGCCAGAAATGGCAGGAACGCTTCGTTCCGAGGAGGTCCGGGTTGGCTGCTGGAACCGTCTGGCAACAGGCGGTCTAGATGAATGGCTGCCCCCTGCCTTTCTGGGCAGGGACAGAACCCGGCTTACAGGCCTCCTGGCACCCCTGTTTGCAGCTATTCTCGGCCCACGCTGGTGTAGTGGAAGCCCGCCTCGCGCATGTCGTCGGGCTTGTAGATGTTGCGCAGGTCGACCAGCACGGGTGCCTTGGCCAGCTGCTTGACCCGGTCGAGGTCGAGCGCGCGGAACACGTCCCACTCGGTCACGATGACGACCGCATCTGCGCCTTCGATGGCGGCATAGGGATCGTCCTTCATCTCGACCTCGGGCATAAGCGGCGCGGCGATTTCCATGCCTTCCGGGTCGTAGGCGGCGATTGCGACGCCCGCGTCGGCCAGCGTCTGCGCCACCGCGATGGCGGGCGAATCGCGCATGTCGTCGGTATTGGGCTTGAAGGTCAGGCCCAGCATCGCGACCCGCTTGCCCCGCGCCGCGTCGTGGCCGCCCAGCGCATCGACGACCTTGCGGCCCATCGCGCGCTTGCGGCTGTCGTTGACCTTGACCACCGCCTCCACGATCCGGGTCGGGCTGTCGTAGTCCTCCGCCGTCTTGAGCAGCGCGAGCGTGTCCTTGGGGAAGCACGACCCGCCATAGCCCGGCCCGGCGTGGAGGAACTTGGAGCCGATTCGGTTGTCCATCCCTATCCCGCGGGCGACGTCCTGCACGTTTGCGCCGACCTTTTCGCACAGGTCGGCGATCTCGTTGATGAAGGTGATCTTGGTCGCGAGGAAGGCGTTGGCGGCGTACTTGATCAGTTCGCTGGTGCGCCGGCCCACGAACAGGATCGGCGATTCGTTGAGGAACAGCGGGCGATAGACTTCGCGCATCACATCGCGCCCGAAATCGTTCTCCGCCCCGATCACGATCCGGTCGGGCCGCTTGAAATCGCCGATTGCCGCGCCTTCACGCAGAAATTCAGGGTTAGAGACGACCGTGACCTGAAGGCCGCGTTCCTTCACGGCAGGGCTTTCGGCCAAGATGCGCTCGACCTCGTCCCCGGTGCCCACGGGCACGGTCGACTTGGTCACGACGACCGCATCATTGACCAGTGATTCGCCGATCTCCTTGGCGACGGCATGGACGAAGGACAGGTCCGCATGGCCATCCCCCCGGCGGCTGGGCGTGCCCACCGCGATGAAGATCGCGCCGGCACCCGCAATGCCGTCCGCGAGGTCGGTCGTGAAAGAAAGGCGGCCCGCACGCGCGTTGTTCTCGACCAGTTCGGCGAGGCCCGGCTCGTAAATCGGCATGATGCCGTCGCGCAGCCGTTCGATCTTGGAATCGTCCTTGTCGATGCAGACCACCTCGTGGCCGAAATCGGCAAAGCATGCCCCGGAAACGAGGCCGACATAGCCCGACCCGACCATCGCGATTTTCATGCGCAGTTACCTTTCAAGAATTGCCACGGCGTCAAGACGCGTCGACCCACGTCTCGATGCCGATCGTGCCGTCTTTTTCGACTGCCTGGATGTAGCGGCGCGTCTCGCCCTCCAGCACCAGCGCCGTCAACCGGCCATAGCGGAACGCACCCGTATCGATACCGATGCGGTGCGGACGCTGTTCGACGTTTTCGAAGATCGTGTGGCCGTGGACGATGATTTTTTCGAACGGCGCATCGTGCCCGAGGAATCGCTCGCGAATCCATAACAGGTCCTTGCGCGCCTGATCGTCGATCGTGCGCGAGGGATCGATGCCCGCATGGACGAAGGCATAGTCGCCCGCGATGATGATCTCTTCGAAACTCGCGAGGAAATCGCGGTCTTCCGCCGGCACCAGACTGTGCAGCCGGTCCTGCAATTCGTCGAGCTTGAGCTTGTTGTACTCCGATTTCTTGATCGGATAGCTCAGGATGGTCTCGCGTCCGCCATGCTTGAGGAAATGCCGCAGGACGCCGATCTCGCTGAAGCTTTCGAGGAACATTTCCTCGTGATTGCCCGCGAGATAGCGGACCTTGCGCTGCTGTCCCCACTCGCGCGCGCGGGCGATCACCTGCGCGCTGCCCGGACCCCGGTCGACCAGATCGCCCAGCAGGACCACGGTACTGTCGGCGGGTTGAGCTTGTGCGTCGTCGTTCTCGATGGCCGCGATCAGCGCGTCGAACAGCGCATCGCAGCCATGAATGTCGCCGATCGCATAATAGCGCGTCCCTGGCGGGGTCGAAGGCCGCGGACCGGCGGGCGCTTTGCGGAAAAGTTTGCGAAGAGGCTGGAGCATGCGGCGGGGAGGGCTGTCCGGATTTCCATCGGCGCGCGGGCACTATGCTCGCTGGGCTCGGGAGCCGCCAGATAGGGGCTAGCGGCGGCGACCGCAAGCCGCTGGCGGCTCAGGGAGTTGCCGATCGCGCTTCCTCGTGCAGTGGCGCCTCCTCCGGGTGCCGCGTGGTCAGGCGCAGAACGACGTAGCCGAGAATGGCGGACAGGATCGAGCCGCCCAAAATGCCGATCTTGGCTTCCTCGATATAGATTCGCTGGCCGGCGAAGGCGAGTTCGCTGATGAACAGCGACATCGTGAAGCCAATCCCGGTCAGCACCGAAACGCCCCAGATTTCCGTCCAGCTCGCATTTTCCGGCTTAGGTGCGATTCGCAGCTTCGAGGCGACCGCGATGATCGTGAAGATGCCGAGCTGCTTGCCGAGGAACAGGCCGCAGGCGATCGCCAGCGGCAGCGGTGCAAACACCTGCTTCAGTCCCATGTCGGCAAAGCTGACCCCGGCATTGGCGAAGCCGAAGATCGGCACCACGAGATAGGCGCTCCACGGGGCGAGACTGTGTTCGGCCCGTTCGAGCATGGTGTGCCCGCTGTCGCCGCGCATGGGGATTGTCAGCGCGGCGAGGACCCCGGCAATGGTCGCGTGCACGCCGGAAAACAGCACAGCGAACCACAGGGCGACCGCGACCAGCACGAAGGGCCAGAACTGCTTCACGCCAAAGCGGTTCATGCCCACCAAGACGCCGAAGATGACGAACGAGATGGCGAGCCACATCACGTCGAGATGGGCGGTGTAGAACACCGCAATCACCAGCACCGCGCCGATATCGTCGACGATCGCGACGGTCAGCAGGAACAGACGGAGCGATGCCGGCACCCGGCTGCCGAGCAGGCCGAGCACGCCCATTGCAAAAGCGATGTCGGTCGCGGCAGGAATGGCCCAGCCGCGGGTCAGATCGCCTTGGCCGCCCGCAATTGTGACGAAAATTGCGGCAGGCACAGCCATGCCGGTAATGGCGGCCATGACGGGGAGGCGTCGCTTCTCGGCATTCGACAGTTCACCGCAGATGACCTCGCGTTTGACCTCGAGCCCGACGACGAAGAAGAACACGACCATCAGGCCGTCGTTGATCCACAGGTGCAAGGTATTGAGGTAGAACGTGTCCTTCGGCCACAAGTAGCCGTTGAACAGCGTCTCGTATTCCGCCGAGAGCGGGGAATTGGCCACGATCAGCGCGGCAGCCGCCACCAGGATCAGGAGGACACCGGCAGAGGCGTCGCTGACGAAAAGCGCCCGCACAGGAGCGATGGCGCGGCGGATGGGTCGGCGGATCGGTTCGAGCATGCGCTCCCTCTTTCTCAATCTTTCGCGCGTTGCAAGGCCCGGTTGGCTCGGATAGATTGAGCGACAGGGGCCATGGGGGGCAACGGGGCATGGATGCGGCGGTATTCACGCCAGTCGATTGGCTGGTGGTTATCCATCACGAACTGCTGCTCTTCGCGAGCCTTTTCTTCCTTGTCGGAACGCTCGACGAGCTGGCGATCGATTTTCTCTATGCGCTCGGCCGCATCCGTGGGCGCATCCGCACCCCGCGGATCGCGCGCGAGGAGGTGGAGGGACGGGCGCTGAGCGGCCCGGTTGCGGTCATCATACCTGCCTGGCGGGAAGACGACGTGATCGGAGCCACGCTGCGACACATGCTGCGTGCCTGGCCTCAGGCGCAGCTGCGGGTTTACGTCGGTTGCTATGCCAATGATCCGGAAACCATCGCTGCCGCGAGTTCGGCGGTGCGCGGTGATGGAAGGGCGCGGATCGTCGTCAACGAGGTGGCGGGCCCCACCACCAAGGCGGACTGCATGAACCGCCTCTATCGCGCGATAGAGGAGGACGAGCGGCGCGAGCGTGTTTCTTACCGCATGGTTCTGATGCACGATGCGGAAGACATGGTCGATCCGGCCGCACTTCCATTGTTCGACGCAGGACTGGCCACAGCGGATCTCATGCAGATCCCGGTCCTGCCGGTGCCGCAGGCGGAGTCGCGCTGGGTTGCGGGCCATTATCTCGACGAATTTGCAGAGGCGCATGCCAAGGCGATGGTCGTCAGGGACTGGCTGGGCGTCGGCTTCCCCTCGGCAGGCGTAGGCTGTGCTATCGCGCGCGCCCGGCTGGCAATGCTCGATATCGTTGCGCAGGGACAGGGCCCCTTCGACCGGGAGAGCCTGACCGAGGATTACGAACTGGGCCTCAGGGTCGCCGAACAGGGCGGGAGGACATCCTTCCTGCGGGTGCGGGGAGAGGAAGGCCATCTTGTGGCGACGCGTGCGTTCTTCCCGCAAAAGCTGGACACTGCGGTGCGCCAGAAGACCCGGTGGGTGTGCGGGATTGCCCTGCAGGGGTGGGACCGGCTGGGCTGGACGGGCAACCTTGTCGACGGATGGATGCGGATGCGCGACCGGCGCGGGCCGCTCTCTGCGCTGGTGCTGTTTTCCGCCTATCTGCTTCTTGTGCTGAGCGGCGTGCTGGCAGTCGCCCACGTCGCACGGGGGCCGGTCCTTACGCCGCTCACCGAAGCGCTGCTGTTCGTCAACGCGGCGAGCCTGGTGTGGCGAGCTGTGTGGCGCGGCGCGTTTACCGCGCGCGAATACGGGCCGGGAGAGGGCGTGCGCGCGGTGCTGCGCATTCCGCTGAGCAACATCATCGCGATCGTGGCGGGGCGTCGCGCCGTGGTGCAGTATCTCGCCAGCCTTCGGGGAGCGATCCTGGCGTGGGACAAGACCGAGCATTCCGGCCATCCCTCTATCACCCGGCAGGAGCTAGCATGAGCGCGCGCGGGGTAGCGGGCAGGCCGCTGGTGGCGGTGATCGCGCTCCTGTCCGCGTGGGTCGCGATCCGTGCGAGTGTGTGGGAGCCGCCGTTCCCCATGCCATCGGCGCGAGAGCTGCTTGCCGAGGGGCGCGCGAACCACGCGCTGCCACCTGCTAGCTTTGCTGCCGCCGGATCGGGGGCTGCCGTCCGCCGGATTGTTCCGCATAATCGCCGCGTCCACCGTGCTCACGAGGTCACGCCGGCAGCCCGAGCACTGGACCCCATCTCTGCAGGTGGCCTGGTGCTCATGCGGCCCGCGGTGGTGGGGCAGCTTTCGCGTTCGCAGCGATCGGCCAGCCACCAGCTGCTCTACGCCGCAGCTTTCGCCTCCTTGCCGGGCTATGGGGCTCTGACAGGATCGGGAGCCATATCGCCCGGCCGCGCACGGCGTATCGGGTCTGCCGACTGGCAGCGACCGCAAGCTCTGCTGTCCGCCCCCGGCATTGTCGCAATGCAACCGGGCGGTGCTGCGCGGCGCGCAAGGCCTCCGGTCCGCTGGTCGGCCGATGCGTGGCTGCTCATACGCGAAGACGGTGGGAGCGCTCGGCTGACGAGCGTCAATCCGGCGAGCTATGGGGGCGATCAGCTCGGCGCCGTCATGCGCTATTCGCTCGCCCCCGCAATCCCCGCTCGGGCCGAGCGCCTATGCCCGCGCGAGCAAGGCGCTCGTCCGCAATGGCGAGACCGAAGGCGCTGCCGGCCTCAGCGTGAGCCTTGCGCGTGCCTTCCCGCTGCGGGCGCATGGAGAAGTCCGTGTGACCCACCGGCCGGGCGGTACGGAAGTACGCCCGGCGGCGTTCGTGGTCACCGGCCTGCCGCGGCGCGAGGTTGTCCCAGGGGTGGAAGCCGACGGCTATCTGCAGGCAGGCTATGTCGGCGGCGATTTCGAGACGGGGTTCGTCGATGGCAAGGCCACCCTCGAAGCGCCGGTCCTGAAATCCGCGAGCGGCCGGGTAACGGTTGGCGGCGGTGCCTGGGGCGGGGCGCAGCGCGATGCTTCACGGCTCGATATCGGGCCGACGGCAGGGGTCAGGCTCTCCACCGGCAGGGCAAACCTGCGGGCCTCGGTCGACTACCGCTTCCGGGTCGCGGGCGACGCGGTTCCGGGCGATGGTGTGGCCCTGACGCTCGCTGCATCTTTCTGACGCGCTTTTCTCGCGTCTAGTGCTTTATTAGCGGTTGCGAGCGTATTACGGCTCGGCGCGCTCATGGATGTCTATCTCCCCATCGCAAACCTCTCGGTCAACGGGCTGGTTATCGTCGCGCTCGGCGCGCTGACCGGCATTCTGTCGGGCCTGTTCGGCGTGGGGGGCGGGTTCCTGACCACGCCGCTGCTGATCTTCTACGGCATTCCGCCCACGGTCGCCGCCGCATCGGCCGCTACCCAGGTGACCGGGGCGAGCGTATCAGGCGTGCTCGCGCAGAACCGGCGCGGCGGCGTCGACTACCGGATGGGCGGGGTGCTGGTGGTCGGCGGGATACTCGGCGCGCTGATCGGGGCGGGGCTGTTCAGCTTCTTCCAGGCGATCGGACAGATCGATGTGGTCATCAACATCCTCTATGTCTTCATGCTCGGCTCGATCGGCGCGCTGATGATGAAGGAGGCGCTCGCTGCGCTCAATATCCGCAAATCCAAGAGCCAGCAGCGCGCGGCCAAGCGGCGCCACCACCCGCTGGTCGCCGCGTTGCCCTATCGCTGGCGCTTCTATGCCTCGGGCCTCTACATCTCTCCGCTCGCACCGCTGATCCTCGGGACCGGCGTCGGCATCCTGACCATGCTGATGGGGGTGGGCGGCGGCTTCATGCTGGTGCCTGCGATGCTCTATATCCTCGGGATGAGCGGTAAGGTCGTGGTCGGCACATCGCTGTTCAACATCCTGTTCGTGACGATGGTGAGCACCATGACCCACGCCCTGACGACCAAGGCGGTGGACCTGGTGCTCGCCGCGCTGCTGCTCGTCGGATCGGTGCTGGGCGCGCAGTTCGGAACGCGCATCGCACTGAAGCTGAAGCCCGACTGGCTGCGCCTCGCCCTCGCGACTGTGGTGCTGCTGGTGGCGTTGCGGATGCTCTTCGGCCTCAGCATCCAGCCCGACGAAGTGTACTCGGTGGTCAATCTGTGAGCTTGCGGCGGATCGCCCTGGCCCTGCTGTGCCTGCTGGCCCTGTCGGCGCAGACCGATGGCGATCGCGACCCCGTGTTGGTGCCCGAGGTTTCGCAGAAGGAAGTGCAGGTTCGTCAGGGGTTTACCGGAACCGAGCTGCTGTTGTTCGGTGCGGTGATCGATCCGACGGAGCGAGGCGACGATTTCGACATCATCGTGATTCTCAAAGGCCCGGCCCAGCCGATCCGCCTACGCGAGAAGCGCCAGATCGGCGGCATCTGGATGAATGCGGAGAGCACGTCTTTCCGTTCGGCCCCGTCCTACTTCGCGGTCGCATCGAGCCGCCCGATCGACCAGATCGTCGACGATCGCACTGCGGCGATCTTCGAATTCGGCACCGAGTTCATCCAGCTGAGCCCCTCGGGCTCGATCGATCTTGAGGAGCAGGCTCGGATGCGTGCCGGGCTGGTCGACTTGCGCGAGCGGCAGGGGTTGTACCGCACGATCGAGGATGGCGTCACGGTGCGCGAAGGGGTGCTCTATCAGGCCCGGATCGGCCTGCCGTCCAACGTCCAGACCGGGGCCTATACCGCCGAAACCTTCGCCGTCCGCGACGGACGCGTGGTCGCCTCGGCGGTGGCGGAAGTTGCGGTCCGCAAGGTGGGGTTCGAGCGGTTCGTGGAAGTCTTCGCGGATCGCCAGCCACTGTTCTACGGCCTTGTCGCGATCCTCCTGTCGCTCAGCATGGGGTGGCTGGCCGGGCGTCTGTTCAACCGCTGACCGCGGATCATCGCCAGTCGAGCCCGCGCGATATTGACGCCAATTTAACCGTCTCTGCCTAGGCCGGTGCCGGCTTCGAAGCGAACGACGCCAAGGTGAAGGGGCATGATTTCGCGCATGACTGACAGCGGTACTCAAGAATTCAGGCGGGCGGAGCGTCGCAGCGATGCACCCGATGCTTATCCGGCTCGGCACTCCACGACCGGCCATCAGGAAAGCCCGATAGGCGTGGTGCTCGACGTGACCGGGGCGGGCGCGATCCTCGCGCTGGATTGCGAGCGGCTGGACGAGTGCAGCGGCGACGAGGATCCCGCGATCGTGCTCGCCGGGCAGGTCGGCAGCCAGGTGAAGCTGCGGGCGGGCAACAGCTGGCTGCTCGGCAGCGTGCGCAACCAGCGGCGCGACCGTCGCGGCACTGGCGGGATCATCGCCGAGATCGACTTTCTGGGCGAGGGCACCGAGGAAAAGCTGACGGGCCGCATCCGCGGCTTCCGTCGCGGCATTACCCGCTATCCCGTACCCGGTGCGATGGTCTTCGCCGCCAGCACCAACGATCTGCATCATGTCTACGCGGGCGATGGCCGCGCGTTTATCGAGGTCGGCACGGTCTTCCCTACCCGCGACATCCGCGCGGGCCTCTATATCGATACGCTGCTGGGCAAGCATTTCGCGCTGCTCGGTTCGACCGGCACCGGCAAGTCGACCAGCACCGCGCTGATCCTGCACCGCATCTGCGAGGCCGCGCCGCAGGGGCACATCATCATGATCGACCCCCACGGCGAATATGGCAGCGCGTTCGAGACCAACGGTGCGATCCTCGATGTAAGCAACCTCAAGATGCCCTACTGGCTGATGAACTTCGAGGAACACTGCGAAATCATCCTGACCAGCCAAGGCAGCAACCGGCAGGTCGATGCCGACATCCTGGCAAAGTGCCTGCTCGAGGCGCGGAGCAAGAACCGCCTTGCCGAGAGTATCGGCAAGGTCACGGTCGATTCCCCGGTGCCCTATCTTCTGTCCGACCTGTCGGCCGCGCTTTCGCGCGAGATGGGCGATCTCGACAAGGCGACCGGCATTGCGCCCTACATGCGGATCAAGTCCAAGCTCGACGAGCTGAAGACCGATCCGCGTTACCAGTTCATGTTCTCCGGCATGCTGGTGGGCGATACGATGGCGGAGTTCCTTTCACGCGTCCTGCGCCTGCCGACCGATGGCAAGCCGATCTCCATCATCGATGTCTCCGGCGTGCCGTCGGACATTACCAGCACCGTCGTCGCGGTGCTCAGCCGGCTGGTGTTCGACTACGCCAGCTGGGCGCGCGAGGAACGCTCGCGCCCGATCCTGCTGGTGTGCGAAGAGGCGCACCGGTACGTCCCGAACGAGAAGAACTTCGACGAATCCTCGGTCGGCAGGGTGCTCAGCCGGATCGCCAAGGAAGGTCGCAAGTATGGCGTTGCGCTGGGTCTGGTGACGCAGCGTCCTTCCGACCTCGCCGAAGGCGTGCTCTCGCAATGCGGCACGATCATCTCGATGCGGCTCAACAACGAGCGCGACCAGGCCTTCGTCAAGGCCGCCATGCCCGAAGGCGCGCGCGGCTTCCTCGATTCGATCCCCGCGCTGCGCAACCGCGAATGCATCATCTGCGGCGAGGGGACCTCGGTGCCGATGCGCGTGACCTTCGACACGCTGGCGGAGGCCAAGCGGCCGGCATCCGAAGATCCCAGCTTCAGCGCGCTATGGTGCGAGACCGGCGGCGAGGAAGAGGCGATCGAGCGGATCGTGCACCGCTGGCGCACGCACGCCTGATCGCGCAAGCCAAGAGGGCAGAATGGCCCGCGCCCGGCACTTGAGGGACCAGCAGGCTACGTCCCCCGCGTATCGCCGAACAGGTGGATGTGGAGCCGGTCGGACAGCCTGAAACCATGTTCGAGGCAGAGCGGCACCAGCCAGTCCTGCCGTGCGCGCAGCGTGGCGGAATCGGTGCCCTCCGCCATGACGAACACGCGTCCGCGGGGCAGGGCGTTGGCGCGCACGACCTCGCGCACCTCGCCGACATCGGCAGGCTCGGCCACCACGAACTTGAAGAAGGCGCGCGGGTCGCTGGCATAGGTCCGCAGCACTTGGGGCACGATCGCCAGTTCGCGCGCATTGCCCGAATGGGAAAGCTTGGGGCTGATATTGAACTGGTCGATCCAGACCTCGAGCTTGGGCGGCGGGAAGGCGGTGCCGTTGGTCTCTATCTCGACCGTGATGTCGGGCAGCAGCGCAAGCAGCTGAGCAAGCGCGGGCGCCTGCAGCATCGGCTCCCCGCCGGTCACTACCAGCCGCCGCTGGCCGAGCGCCTCAATCCGCGCGGCGACGTCCTCCACATCAAGCGTCACCTGGTTCGCCTTGCGCTCGAACGTCTCGCCGGAGCGGTGCGGACGGTCGTCGCCGGTAAAGTGCCAGGTATAGGCGGTGTCGCACCACACGCAGGCAAGGTTGCAGCGCGACAGGCGCACGAAGGCGGTCGGCTCGCCCGCGCTCGGCCCTTCGCCCTGCACGGAGGCGAACAGTTCGGGTCCGCCGGTATCGTCGGTGGCGAGGACGAGGTTCAAGCGCACGCCTCCCTGACACACCTGACACAGTGTTCAGGAGGAGAAAAACCTCTCGCCCCGGCGGGGGGCGAAACGCGGATATTCAAGGTGGTGCCAAGGGCGGTCATCGGCTGGTCTTGGCAGAAATCGGCCGGGTAGGAAATTGGCTGCTCACGATGCGTACAGGGACGCTGTCCGAACGCACGGTCAGTTCCACCGGGCGGGGTCCAGCGCCAGAAGCCTCGCCAACTGCTCGTAGAGCGACGGCATCTGGTCGCGCATCGCGCGCGGACGTTCGAAGAAGGTGACGATGGCTTCGGCGAAGAACTCCTGATGGCTGGTCGCCCCGTAGGGGTCGATCAGCGTGGATTGCCCATTCTCGACCCGCCGAACCTGGTCCTGAAACGCATCGAGCATGGCCTTTTCCCAGCCCGCATAGGCCTGCCCCTTGCGCAGGATCGGGATGCCGTTGGTGTGGCCTGAGAGCCCGTCGAGCTGGTGCGCGAATTCATGGATCACGACATTGTGCCCATCCTCGGCATCGAGGCCGCCCTGCAGCGCGTGGTCCCATGCCAGGATCACAGGCCCCCGTGCCCAGCTTTCGCCGAGCGTCGCGTGCTGGTTTTCGTAAACCACGCCGTCGCCGTGCGTATCGCGATTGGTGAGGAAGGCCGACGGGTAGAGCAGCACGTTCCTGAGCGTTTCGTACCAGACCGGGCTGTTGACCACCAAAAGGCAGGCCTGCGCTGCGATGGAGAGCTTCATCTCCTCGTTAACTTCAACGCCGTTCTCGCCGCGAAAGGTGATTTGGTCGAGGAAGAGGTTCATCTTCCCCTCCAGCGCGGACCGCACGTCTGGCGGCAACCGACGCACCAGCGGCACCAGCCTCTCGACCACCGCACGCTGCTCGGCCGTAAGCGAGGACGCCAGCACCTTCTCGCGTTTCCGCTGTTTCGCGTGCCGACGGTAAAGCACGAACGCGGCAAGAAGCAGCGGAGTGCCGAGAATGATCCAGAGCGCCATCGTGCAGAAGTAGGATCGCGGTTGCGGCTTTGGTAGGAGGTGCGACTTGGCTAGGGGGTGGCGTAGGCTCACCTCGGTTGGACGAGCGCCTGAGGAACTCGACCGTGCGTATGGCGTCAACCCCGCCTAACCCATCAATTCCGCCGAGATTGCGCCCTTGTCGATGTTACCGGAAACCTTGATGGCGTGGCCCAAGAAAAGGTCGCCGTCGCTGAACCAAATGGAGAAAGTGCCATCTGGGGCGACCGTTAGATCGGTCACCGTCAGACGGGCCTGCCAGCTTTCCTTAGACAATTCCTCCCCTACATCCGCCCAGCTTTGCCGCCAGGTGGGGTGAAGGTCGGCGTAGGCGCGGTTGACGCACTCGGAGTGGCAAGGTTGTTGTCTTTCCAGCAGGGCCAACGCGTTTGCGGCTGCAACCTCTGCATCTTCAAGCTGGCAATCAAGCGTCAACCGTATCGCTTTGCCCAGCCATTGGGCGTAACCTTCGTACCAGCCGATCCGCCGGTCGCGGGTGAATTCGCCCAGTTGCGGATGTGCGAAGAGCAGTTGCTCGGACGGGACAAAGTTGGCGATTGCGTCGTCTTCTACTTCGCCCTCGAATTGGGTCACGATCGCTGACCATTTCGCACTATTGTTTTCAGCGAGGTTTGAAACAGAGGCGGCAATGGTCGTGCCGGTCTCGAACATTGCCATCATGCTATCGGCTTCGGCACGCTCCAAACCGTAAACGCCGATACGAAGCGGTGCGTCATTCGGAGCTTCACCCTGCATGCGCCAGGGCTGCAGTACGACGCCAAACTCCCAGCCTGGGCGACCGAACAGTTCGCCGCTGCTGGAGCTGAACGAAGAGATCTTGCCGAGGACCCGTTGCCCTCTCATGTCTACCCGAGCCGCGCCAGTGCCGCGCGCAACCGGTCGATCTCGCTGGCGTGGAAGGCCGCGTCGGCCTTCGCCTTCTCGACCGCTTCGGGCTTGGCCTTCTCGACGAAGGACGGGTTGGAAAGCCGCTTGTCGAGCGATCCGAATTCCTTCTGGCTCGCCTCCATCGCCTTGGCGAGGCGGGCTTTCTCCGCCTCGACGTCGACATGGCCTTCCAGCGGAAGGACGAATGCATCCTCGCCTGCCGCCACCTGCATGGCGGGGCCTGCTGGCGCTTCCTCGCCGACATGCAGCGGGGTGAGCCGCGCGAGCCGTTCGATGGCGGCGGCGCTGCGTTCGACCACGCGGGTGCCCAGCGGGGAGGGGGCGGGCAGCCATGCTTCCAGCTTGGCACCGGGCGCGATGCCCAGCTCGTTCTTCGCCGCGCGGATCGCGGTGGTAAGCTGGATGACCCAGTCGATCGCGGCGACCGCGTCCGCGTCCACTTCGGCCTGCGGTTCGGGCCACTGGGCGAGGATCAGGTCGTAGGGGCGTTCGCCGCCCTGGAACTGCGCCTGCGCATGCCAGAGCTCTTCGGTGACGAAGGGCATGAAGGGGTGCAGCATGACGAGGATCTGGTCGATCGCCCAGCCGGCCACCGCGCGGGTTTCCTGCGCGGGCGGGCTGTCCGCATCCGCGCCATCGGTGGCGAAGACGGGCTTGATGAGTTCGAGATACCAGTCGCAGAAGCGATCCCACACGAAGTGGTAGATCGTATTCGCTGCGGCATCGAAGCGCAGGTCGGCCAGCGCCTTGTCGATCGTCGCCTTGGTTTCGATCACCTCGCCGATGATCCACGAATTGACGGCGAGCGTGGCCTTGGGCGCGGCGACGCTCTGCGATGCGCCGATCCCGTTGGTCTGGCAGTAGCGCACCGCGTTCCAGAGCTTGGTCGCGAAGTTGCGATATCCCTCGACCCGCTTCTCATCCATCTTGATGTCGCGGCCCTGGCTTTCCATCGCCGCCATGAAGAAGCGTAGCGCATCGGCGCCGTACTGGTCGATCAGGATCAGCGGATCGACCACGTTGCCCTTCGACTTGCTCATCTTCGAGCCGTCGGCGGCGCGCACGAGACCGTGGAGATACAGCTTCTCCCATGGCTTGGTGCCGGTGTTGAAATAGCCCGCCATCAGCATCCGCGCGTCCCAGAAGAACAGGATGTCGAACCCGCTGATGAGCAGCGAGTTGGGGTAGTGCTTTTCAACGAGGTCGGTGTTGTCCGGCCAGCCGAGCGTGGCGAAGGGCCACAGCGCGGAAGAGAACCACGTGTCGAGAACGTCGTCGTCCTGCCTCAGGTTCACGCCGGGCCCGGCGAGGCTCTGCGCCGCCTCGGCATCTTCGGCCACGATCACGCGGCCGTCATCGGCGTACCACGCGGGAATGCGGTGGCCCCACCACAGCTGGCGGCTGACGCACCACGGCTGGATGTTCTCCATCCAGTTGAAGAAGGTCTTCTCCCACGTCTTGGGGACGATCTCGACCTCGCCGCTGCGCACCGCCTCGATCGGCTTTACCGCCAGCTTTTCGGCATCGACATACCACTGGTCGGTCAGCCACGGCTCGATCACCACGCCGCCACGGTCGCCGAAGGGGGTCGCGATTGTACGCGGTTCGGCGTCGTGCTCGACCTCTTCGCCCTTCTTGGTCTTGGCGATGTGCGGGATCAGGTAGCCGTCGGCCTTCAGCCGCGCGACGACCGCTTCGCGCGCGCCGTTCAGCTCGTCACGGCGGAAGCGGTGCAGGCCGATGAATTCCTCTGGCACCAAGCCGTCGGCGGTCTGCACGACATCGCCGTTCTCATCGAGCATGTTGAGCATTTCGACAGGGGCAATCCCTGCGCGCTTGCCGACCTCGAAATCGTTGAAGTCGTGCCCCGGCGTAATCTTCACCGCGCCCGAACCCAGCTCGGGATCGGCGTGTTCGTCCGCCACGATGGGGATGCGGCGCCCGGTGATCGGCAGGATCACGTGCTTGCCGACCACCGACCGGTAGCGCTCGTCGGTCGGATGCACAGCCACGGCCATGTCGGCGAGCATCGTCTCGGGCCGCGTGGTTGCGACCTCGATGTAATCGCGCCCGTCGCTGAGCGTCACGCCCTCTTCGAGCGGGTAGCGGAAGTGCCAGAAGTGGCCGGGGATCGTCTGCTGTTCGACCTCGAGGTCGGAGATCGCGGTCTTCAGCTTGGGGTCCCAGTTCACCAGCCGCTTGTCGCGGTAGATCAGGCCCTCGTTATACAGGTCGACGAACACCTTGGTGACGGCGTTGGAGAAATGCTCGTCCATCGTGAACTGCTCGCGCGACCAGTCCATCGAACAGCCCAGCCGCCGCAGCTGGCCGGTGATCGCCCCGCCGCTTTCCGCCTTCCAGTCCCACACCTTCTGCACGAAATCCTCGCGCGAATAGTTGGTGCGCTTGTCCTGCTTCGCCTCCAGCTGGCGCTCGACCACCATCTGCGTGGCGATCCCTGCGTGGTCCATGCCCACCACCCACAGCGCGTCCTTGCCGCGCAGCCGTTCGTAACGGACTATGATGTCCTGCAGCGTGTTGTCCAGCGCGTGGCCGATATGCAGGCTGCCGGTGACGTTGGGCGGCGGATTGACGATGGTGAAGGGGGCGGCATCGGGGCGCTCGGGCCGGAAAGCGCCGGTCTCCTCCCAGTGCGCATACCAGCGGGCTTCGATGTCGGCGGGCTCGAAAGTGGTCGAAAGCGTGTTCGTCATGGGACATCCCATAAGCAGCCCGCCGCGCGCTTGTCACCCATCGCCGCACCCAATGGCTTGTGATGACGGCACTTTGCCCGCATAGCGACCCCGATGGGCACCGCAGCGCAGTATACGCTCGACAAGAACGACGGGGGGCGCACCGTTTTGCGGCTCTCCGGCCCCTACCTGCTGTCCAGCATCGGCGAGATCGAGAAGGACCTGCGCAAGCTCGACTCCGATTTCGATGCGATCGACCTTGCCGACGTCAGCGAGATCGACACCGTCGGGGCATGGTTCACCTGCAATCTGGCGGAGAAAAACTCCGCCGAGGTGATCAACGCCAGCGAGCGGGCCGAGCGGCTGATGAAGGCCGTGGGGCAGAGCGAGAATAAGTTCCCGATGCAGGCGCCGCGCTCCGCGCTGTTCCAGCGCGTTTCCGAATCGACGGGCGACAAGGTGTTCGAGGCCGGGCGCGGTGTCGGCAGCATCGTCGGCTTCCTGGGACAGATACTGGTCGGCGTTGCCGCGCTGGTCCGCCACCCGCGCCGCTTTCGCTACCGGGCGCTGGTGCACCAGTTCGAATCGGTCGGGGTCAATTCTCTGCCGATCATCGGGTTGATGAGCTTCCTGATCGGCATCGTGATCGCGCAGCAGGGAGCCACCCAGCTGCAGTATTTCGGGGCCGAATCGCTCACCGTGAACCTTGTCGGGCGGATTACCTTCCGCGAACTGGGCGTGCTGATGACCGCGATCATGGTTGCTGGCCGCTCCGGCTCCGCGTTCGCCGCGCAGATCGGCACGATGAAGCTGACCGAGGAAATCGACGCGATGCGCACGATCGGCATATCCCCGATCGAGGTGCTGGTGATTCCGCGCATCTTCGCCTGCGTCTTCATGATGGTGCTGCTGGGCTTCTACGCCTCCATCATGGCGGTCGTGGGTGGCGCGGTGATTGCCGACCTGATGCTGGGCATTCCGTTCTGGACCTTCCTGATGCGCATCCAGGAAGTGGTGCCGACCTACGATGTGTGGGTCGGCATGGTGAAGGCCCCGGTCTTCGGCCTGATCATCGGCATGGCAGGCTGCTACCAGGGCATGCAGGTAAGCGGCAATTCCGAGGAAGTCGGCAAGCGCACGACCAAGGCGGTGGTGCAGGCGATCTTCACCGTGATCGTGCTCGATGCCTTCTTTGCAGTGTTCTTCACCAAGGTGGGCTGGGCATGAACAACTTGGTGGAAGAGATCTTCGGGGAGGACAAACCCGAGCATCACGAGCGTTTCCGGGGCGAGTATCCCGTCCGTGTACGCGGGCTGGTCAACCGCTTCGGCGACCAGACAATCCACGAGGATCTCGACCTCGATGTGAAGCGCGGCGAGATTCTCGGCGTGGTGGGCGGGTCGGGCACCGGCAAGTCCGTTCTGATGCGTTCGATCATCGGGCTGCAGCAGCCCGATGCGGGCGAGATCGAGGTCTTCGGCCAGTCGATGACCGACGCCGAGCCGGACGAGGCGCTGGGCGTGCGCAACCGCTGGGGCGTGCTGTTCCAGGGCGGCGCGCTGTTCTCCACGCTGACCGTGGGCGAGAATGTGGAGGTGCCGCTCAAGCAGTTCTACCCCGATCTCGACGCCGAAATGATCCGGCAGATCGCGCGCTACAAGGTGGTGATGTCGGGCCTGCCCGAAGAAGCGACCGCCAAGTATCCATCGGAGCTTTCGGGCGGGATGAAGAAGCGCGCCGGCCTTGCCCGTGCGCTCGCGCTCGATCCCGAACTGCTGTTCCTCGACGAACCGACCGCCGGGCTCGACCCGATCGGTGCCTCCGCCTTCGACCAGCTGACCAAGGGCCTCAAGGAGACGCTGGGCCTGACCGTATTCCTGATCACCCACGATCTCGATACGCTGCATGAAATCTGCGACCGGGTGGCGGTTCTGGCCGACCACAAGGTGATCGCGGTGGATACCGTGCCCAAGCTGATGGAACTGGACCATCCGTGGATCCAGGAATATTTCAACGGCCCGCGTGGCCGCGCCGCGCTGACGGCGCAGGCGCTCGACGAATTGCGGCGGCACATGGACATGCCCATCGCCGCCGAGACGCTCAAAGCGTTGGACAAAAACGCCAAGGGCGAGGCATAGGGGCCGCATATGGAGACGAGAGCCAATCATGTGTGGGTGGGTGCGGTAACGCTTGCCATCCTCGTCGCGCTGGCGCTGTTCATCGTCTGGATCGCGCGGCTGGGTGAAACCGACCGCAAGGAATATGACATTTTCTTCAAGCAGTCGGTGTCCGGGCTCGCCAATGGCAGTCAGGTGTCCTTCGCCGGGGTGCCGGTGGGCCAGGTGCGCGATATCTCGCTGTGGGAGACCGACCCCGAATTCGTCCGCGTGCGGGTTGCGGTGAAGACCGAAGTGCCGGTGCTGGTCGGGACCACCGCGACCGTGCAAAGCTCTTTCACCGGGGTTTCGACCATCCTGCTCGACGGGGCGCGCAAGGGCCGTCCGCCGATCGATTGCGAGACCACGGCCTGCCCCGAAGGCGTGCCCGTGATTCCGCCCAAGGCAGGTGGCTTCGGCGAAATCCTCGCCAATGCGCCGCTGCTGCTGGAGCGGCTGGCGACCCTGACGGAGCGGCTGACCATGCTGCTGTCGGACGAGAACCAGCGGCAGCTTGCGGGCATCCTGCGCAACACCAACGCGATTTCGGCAGAGGTCGCGGACGCATCGCCGCAATTGCAGGGCGCGCTGGCCGAAATGCAGATCACCCTGCGCGAGGCAAGTGAAGCGCTCGACGCGTTCGAGAAAACCACCGAGTCGACCAACGACCTGATCAACCGCGAAGGCGAGTCCATCGCGGACGAACTGCGCAACACCCTGAGCAAGGCGAACAAGACCGCCGAAACGCTCAACGCGACGCTGGAGCAGGCGCAGCCGGCCGTCCGCACGCTCAACGACCGTACGCTGCCCACCGCGAATGCCACGCTGGAAGACCTGCAGGCGACCAGCCGTTCGCTGCGCAGCCTGACCGAGCGGCTGGAGGACAAGGGCGCGACCGACCTTCTCTCCTCGCCCAAGCTGCCCGACTACGAACCGAAGGATTGAGAGCGATGCCCTTTTCCCGCCTGACGATCCTGCGCCTTTCGCTTCTTGTCGCTGCACCGCTCGCGCTGGCTGGCTGCATCAGCATCGGCGAAGATCCGCCGCCCGCACTGCTGACGTTGACGCCCGCCGCGCAGGTAGAGGTTGGCACCGGGCCCGAGGGCGAGGCCTCCGGCGCGCTCACCGTGATGCAGCCCGAAGTGCCGGGCAGCCTCTCTGTTACCCGCGTTCCGGTGCAGGTCGACCCCTCGACCATCGCCTATCTCAAAGATGCGGTGTGGGTCGATCGGCCGGCCAAGCTGTTCCAGAACCTGCTGGTCACGACTTTGCGGCAGCGTACCGGGCGGCTCGTCCTCGACGATGTCGAGAGCCGCACGGGCACGTCCACGATGCTGCGCGGTACGCTGCGCGAATTCGGCTACGACGCGCAGAGCGGCGCCGCCGTCGTCACCTATGACGCGATCCGCGAGAATGGCGGGCGGCTGGAAACGCGCCGCTTCACCGCGAGCATCCCCGGCGTTCCCGCCGAGGCAAGCCCGGTCGGCTCCGCGTTGAACGAAGCTGCTAACCAGGTTGCGCTGGACGTGGCCGACTGGATCGGCGGCTAGCTAGACTCAACCCGGGGCACGAAGGAAGGCCTGCGGGCTGAACACCGGGCAACGCGCGCATGGCGGCGGGCGTAGATCTGGAAGTTTACTTTACCGGTCTTTTCGCGACAGCAGCGTCTCGAAACGCACTGCCTTCTACGCCCTTGGCGATCCGCAGCGTCGCTAGCGAGAATCGGGAGCGGGGCGATCACTTGTTCTGGCTTTTCCAGAACCTATCGAAGAGGGCTTCGCGACACGTCGCCGCGCGGCTGGACTTCCCGCTTATTCGGACCGTGCCGCGCGTGCGAAAACCAGCGCCTGCGTGAACTCGGCCTCGCGCTCGTCGCGGCGGGCCTGTGCTTCAGGATCGATGCCCCATTGCTCGGCCTGAAAGTCCTCTTCGAGGTTCGCGGCGGCCCAGAGTTCTTTCGGGTCGGTATCGTCTCGTAATCCAGAGAGCGCGATGCACAGCGACGCGGCGAGCGATCCGGCGACGTCCAGACCGCCAAGAACGAAGGCGTTCTCCTTTTCGATACGCTTTCGTATCGCAGTCAGGCTTTCGGCCGGTTGCGGGCGATGCAGGATGCCGTGCGTGCGGGTCAGCGCAATGCCGAGCTCGCCTTCGATCTCGCCGATGATCGGCTCCCACACCTGCGCCTGCCTGCGCGCCACCGCCTCGTCCGGCTCGGCCCGGTAGCAAAGCGTGTCGCCGTCGGCGAAGCCGAGCAGGCGCGTCACGACCGGTTCCGGATCGGCGGCGATCGAATCGAGCGCGCGATCGGCAAGGTCGCGCAAGGGGAAATCTTCGGGCCGGACGTCTTCGGGGGCGGCAGCCCATTCGCTCCGGAGAAGCTCACCCAGCGCCTGTGTCGGCACGACTTGCGGTGCACCCTCGCGCGTCCTGACCGGCCTGCCATCGAGCGTGACCTGCCATCCGCCGTCAACCTGCGTGAGTTCGGCATCCTTCCAGAATCGCTTCATGGCTGTTCGCGCTTCCACTTCTTGGCGAGCAGGATGGGCACAACGAAGAACAACAGCGCGCCGCCGATGAACAGCACCGGGCCAAGGGGACCGTCGCCTTGCGTCCGGCCTGCGACCATCAGGCCACCGGCCATGGCCATCAGGATTCCGGCGAGGCGGATGAACTGCAATGTCCAGTAACGCTTTGCCGCGCGGCTTTCTGCGGCATCGGGGGGGCGCTTATCGCTCAAGCAGATACTCCGTCAGATGTTCGGGCGTCTCGGCAATGAAGGCGGCGCCAGCGCGTCGCAACTCGTCGGGCTCGTGGTAGCCCCAGGCGACGCCGATGGGGGTGACGTGCGCGGCCTTGCCCATTTCCATGTCGAAGCTGGTGTCGCCGATCATCACCGTATCGACCGGCTCCGCAAGGCATTCGACCAGCGCCGCTTCCAGCATCTCGGGATGGGGCTTGGAGGGATAGCGATCGGCACCCTGCAGGCTCTCGAACATACCCGTCAGGCCGTGGGTGGCGATGGTGGAGGCAAGGCCGCGGTCGGACTTGCCGGTGGCGACGGCGAGCGTCCAGCCAGCCGCTTTCAGCGCCTGCAATATCTCGCGGATACCGGGGTAGAGCGGTTCGCGCAGCGCGCCGCTTTCGCGCGTTGCACGGAAATGCGCCTTGTAGGCATCGACCACCGCGACCGACTGGTCGCTTGTCGCATGCGGGGCGAGCTGCATTACCGCCTGCGGCAGGCTGAGGCCGACGATCCGGCGCACGGCATTGCGATCGGGCGCGGTCAGGCCGCCCTGCGCGAATGCGGCTTCCATCGAATCGCACACCGCCGCTTGCCCGTCGACCAGCGTGCCGTCGCAATCGAACACCGCGAGCTTCACGGTCATACGCCCGGCATCCCCATCATAGCGGCGATGGCCGGCCGCCCGGCGGCGATCTGGCCCTGCGCGATCCGCGTGCGTTCCGCCGCGGATTTCTTCTGTGACAGCTTGAGCGTCGGGCGCCATGTCTGCACTTCGATCTCGAACCCAGCGATGCCCCGGAACAGCTTGCTCCAGGTCGCATCGCTCGATTCCCCGGCGCGCCAAGGATCGCCTTCCATCCGGCTTTCTTGCCGGGCGATGACGGCAAGGAGGAAAGCTTCGAGTCCCTCGTCTGCCATCCGGCGCACGCGGCCTTCCATCTCGAGCGCGACGTAATCCCAGGTCGGCACCGTATCGCGGTTGTCGTACCAGCGCGGCGAGACGTAGGCGTCGGGCCCGTTGACCGTTACCAGCGCGGTCGCGCCGTCGAGATGGCGGGTCAGTGCATTGCCCCGCGCGAGGTGGAACTGCACCGCGCCGTCTCCGGTGGAGAGCAGCGGGGTGTGCGCCACGCGCGGGCCGTCGGGGGTGGTCAGGAAGACCATGCCGAAGCCGATCTGGTCGATCAGTGCCTCGAACAGCGCCCGGTCTTCACTGCGAAAGAGCGGGTTGGGATGCATCAGCGCTTGCCCTTGGGTTTCGGTTTCGCCTTGCCCGGGCCTTTTCCTTTCCCGCGTGCGAGAGTCTTGGCCGCCGGCTTGGACGTTGCGCGCGAACGCCGTTCGCCCCGGCGTGCCTTGCGATACTGCTTGGCGTGCTGCTTTGCGTCCTGCTTCTTTTCCGCCTTGGTCTTGGGCGGAGCCTCTTCGCGCAGCGGCTCGGCATCGCTCAGCGACAGGTCGAAGCCCATCTGCTCCATCGTCGTCGCGAAATGCTCGGGCAGTTCGGCAGTGACGTCGAGCTGGCCGCCACCGGGCTGGCTGATGATCAGGCGGCGCGCGTGGAGGTGCATCTTGCGGCTTATGCTGCCGGTCAGGAAGGCTTCCTGCCCGCCATACTTGCCGTCACCCACGATCGGATGGCCCATCGCCGCGCAATGCACGCGCAGCTGGTGGGTGCGCCCGGTCAGCGGTTCGAGTTCGAGCCATGCGGCGCGATTGCCCGCCCGCTCGACCACGCGATAGCGCGTCTTGGCGGGTTGCCCGCCTTCCACGTCGACATGCATCTTCTCGCCGCCGGTGCCCGGCTGCTTGGCGAGCGGGGCGTCGATCTCGCCGACGTGCTGTTCGGGCACCCCGACGACCAGCGCCCAGTAGACCTTCTTGGCGCTGCGGCCGGAGAATCGCTTGGAAAAGGCGGCGGCGCTGCCCGGCGTGCGCGCGATCAGCAGCACGCCCGAAGTGTCCTTGTCGAGCCGGTGGACGAGGCGGGGGCGGGGCCCTTCGCCTTCGACGAAAGCATCCAGCAGGCCGTCGACATGGCTGTGGGTCTTGCTGCCGCCCTGCGTGGCGAGGCCCGGCGGCTTGTTGAGTACGATCGCCGCGGGAGTCTCCTTGATGACCATCGCGTGCGCCTGCGCCTTTTGGTCCTCGGTCAGCTCGCGGCGGCGCGGGGCGGCCTTCGCTCGTGCCGGATTGCCGGGCGGGATTCGCAGCGTCTGGCCGGTGGCGAGTCGGTCGTCGGGCTTGGCACGCGCGCCATCGACACGAATCTGCCCGGTCCGGGCCCAGCGCGCCACGGTGGCGAAGCCGACTTCCGGCAGGTTCCGCTTGAACCAGCGGTCCAGCCGGATATCGTCATCGTCCTGCGCGACGATATATTGCCGGACTTCTCCCTTTTCGGGGCGTTTTTCATTCTCCGGCATTGGTCAGAACACTCGTGTGATGGTGAGGCCGAGGACCAGCGCGCCGAGCGACAGCGCAACCGATATCAGCACATAAAGAAACGCGGTGGTCGGTTGTCCACGCTCGATCAACAGCCAGGTTTCCAGCGTGAAGGCGGAAAAGGTGGTGAAGCCGCCCAGCAGGCCGACGCCCGCCATCAGCCGCACCGGCTCCGCAAAACTTCCACCGAATCCGCGCGCAAGGCATCCTGCGAGGATGCCCATCGCGAGCCCGCCAATCGCATTGGCCGCGAGCGTCGCCCACGGAAATGCGCCCAGCACAGGCTCGCCCAGCCATGCGGTCATCGCGCGGCTGAGCTGATAGCGCAACACGGCGCCGATCGCACCGCCAAGGCCAACGCCAAGCGATGCAGTGATGGGGGAAAGACTGGTCATTCGTGCGCCGTTCTCTATAGTGCCCGAAGGCTCGCGCCAACCCGGCACGCGCGGCGCTGCGCGTGAGATACGCGTCCCCGGCCGTGCGCGCCGAGCCTGCGCGTATGTGCCTTGCACGCGCGCCGCTTTTCGACTATAACCGCTCTATCGGAGCTGGCCGCTTCGGCGTTGCCGGCCGTTTCCACGTGACAATTTTCGCGGGTCCGCACCACGGTGCGTGCTCGCAAGTATCTGTTTAGAAAGGCGTTTTACTTTATGCAAATCATCGTTCGCGATAATAATGTCGACCAGGCGCTGCGGGCACTCAAGAAGAAGCTGCAGCGTGAAGGCGTCTATCGCGAGATGAAGTTGCGCCGCCACTACGAAAAGCCGAGCGAAAAGCGCGCCCGTGAAAAGGCTGCCGCCGTTCGCCGCGCACGCAAGATGGAGCGCAAGCGCGCCGAGCGCGACGGCCGCTAGGTTTGCACCGGACCTGCCGGGCCGCCCGCCGGCCCGGATGCAGGTGGCCTTCAAGACGACCTTGAACCGACGAACGGCTTGCGCCAGAGGGTTGCAAGCCGTTCGGCGTTTCTGCGCCGCACGAATCCGGCTCAGCCGCATGCCTTCAAGTCTTCCGGGAACTGATACATGACCGAAATCACGCGCGTCCCCCTCCGCCCGATCGCGAAGGGCTCGCTCACCAAGCTGTGGATCGGCGTCATCGTCGCCATCGGCCTCGCCGTGCTGCTCGCCTGGAGCCTCGTGCCGCAGGGCTACGGCCTCACCGTGATCGAGGAAGGCGAAGGGCCGAACCCGACGACCGAGGATGTCGTGTTCGTGAAGTATACCGGCAAGCTCGACGACGGCACGGTATTCGAGGAAACGCAGCCGCTGCCGCTGCCGCCGCAGGCCCAGGGCCTGTTCCCTGAGGGCAATCCGATCCCGCTGGAAAACATGATCCCCGGTTTCACCGAAGGCGTGTTGCAGATGCAGAAGGGCGGCAAGTACGAACTGCGCATTCCGGCGGATCAGGCCTATGGCGCAACGCCGCCTCCCGGCGCGCCGATTCCGCCGAATGCCGATCTGACTTTCGATATCGAGCTGGTCGACTTCATGAGCCGACCCGAGTTCCAGCAGCGCGTCCAGGTCATCACCCAGATGATGCAGGAACAGCAGGGCGCCATGATGGGCGCGCCCGGCGGCGCTCCGATGCCCGAAGGGGCTGTCCCGCCGCAATAAGACGGCTATGGGCCCCTTTCCGGAAAGGGAGGGGCCGATGGCCGAACAGAGCGTTTTCGAGGACGGCGTCGAATCGGGCGCTGTCGCGGACACAGAACGCGAGCGGCACAGCGCGCGCAGTCGGGTCGAAACCGACTGGCCCTTGCGCCCCTGGATCTTCGCGGGCCTGCTGGCACTGGCAGGCCTCGCGATCCATCTCCTCACCGATAATGCGTACGAAAGCGGTCCGCGTTTCGCCGCCGCCGCCTTCATTGCTTTCGCCTGCGGGGCCTTCGTCTTCACCGCAGAGCGCGGGCGATATGGCGCCCCTGCGATCTTCTCGGTCGTTACCGGGCTCGTCGTCGGCGGGCTGACCTGGCGCGCGGTCGGCGCGGGCAATGATGTCGCGGACAGCGGCTATGCCGTGGCAGCGGGCGTGTTCGCCTGCCTGCTGGCGGTGCCACTGTTCCAGGCCGATTTTGTCCATCGCCGGATGCGGACCGACTACAAGGACATCCACTATTTCGTCTGGACCGACGCGATCACCGGCGCGGGTGCGGTCGCCTTCATGGGGCTCTCCTGGCTACTGACTTGGCTGGTCGCGTCCCTGCTTGACCTCGTCGGCATCCCGCTCAACGACCTGCTGCGGGCCGACTGGTTCGCGCCGACCTTCACCGGCCTCACGCTGGGCGCGGGGCTGGGCACGCTCCGCAACCAGCTGAAGATCATCGGCACGCTGCAATCGGTCGTGCTGCTGGTCCTGTCGATCCTTGCGCTGCCGCTCGCCATCGCGATTGCGGTGTTCCTGGGCGCGGTGGTGGTCTCGGGGCCGAGCGTGCTGTGGAATGCGACCGACTCGGCGACCCCGGTGCTGCTGGCAATTGCGATCGGCGCCTATGTGCTCGCCAACGCGGTTTTGCGCGACCGGGACGCGGACATGGTCGGTGGCGCGGTGCTGAAATGGTCGGGCTATGCGCTTGCGCTCGGCATCCTGCCGCTGGCGATGTTTGCCGCGATCAGCACCGGAGCGCGGATCGACCAGCATGGCCTCTCGCCCGAACGTCTGTGGGCGCTGTGCTCGCTGGTGGTCGCGGTGGCCTTCGGGCTCGGCTATTTCGTCGATGCGGTGCTCGGCTTTCGTGGTTCGTGGCGCGAACGCCTTCGCGCATCCAACCTGCGGCTTGGGCTGGCGACGGCGGCCTTCGCGCTGTTCCTCGCGCTGCCGATCCTGAATTTCGGCGCGATTTCCACGGGCGACCAGATTGCACGGCTGAACAGCGGCGCAATTTCTGTGGAGGAGTTCGATTTCTCCGCCCTGCGCTGGGACTTCGGTGAGCCGGGGCGCAACGCGCTGGAGCGGCTCGCAAAGTCGGAGGAAACGGCGATTGCCAAGGCGGCATGGATCGCTAAGCTCGAGGAGACGCGCCCCTATCGCTCGGTGCGTGCGCGCGACGAGCGCTCCGACATCGCGCTCGATTGGCAGGGTGGCGACCCGGCTTTTCGCAGGAAAATCGCGGATTATCTGGCTGCCAATAATCCGGTTTGCGAACCCGAGCGCAACTGCACTGCCATCGCGGCGGGGCGGTTGGAGGCGGGCGGGGCGCTTGCGGTGGTCTCCGATGGCCGTAGCGTTCAATATTACGGAGAGGATGCGGAGGGCGAAATCGGGCAGTATTTCGTTGTTCAGGGTCGACTGGTGCCCGAGAGCGAGCGCTTCGATCCCCAGCGCAATCCGGACCTGGGAGGAGAGCTCGATCTCGAATTGCGCCCATTCGAGGGGCGCCAGCTTTATGTCGATGGAAAGCCGGTGGGCGAGCCGTTCGAATAATCTGCCCGCTTGATGGTGCGCTGCGGCGCGGCTAACGCAGCCTCATGTCAATCACCCGCGAAGAAGTGGCCAAGATTGCCAGCCTCGCGCGCATCCAGATGGATGATGCGGAGCTGGATCGGATGGTCCCCGAACTCAACAATATCCTAGGCTGGGTCGAGCAGCTGGGCGAGGTCGATACGTCCTCGGTCGAGCCGATGACCGCCGTGATCCCGCAGGCCACGCGCCTGCGCGACGACGTGGTCGATGCCGATCCGCTGACCGCCGGTGGGCGGCGCGAGGATGTGCTCGCCAACGCGCCCGCGGCAGAGCATGGTTTCTTCGGCGTGCCCAAGGTGATCGAGTAGTGCGCCAATCCTCCTTTCTCGTCGCCCCGGACTTCATCCGGGGCAAGGCTGCCTTTGCAGCACTCGAAGTAAGCCCGGCCCCGGGGCAAGCCCGGGGCGACGGAGATGTTTGTGACTGATCTTACCGAACTCGGCGTCAAGGCCATCCGCGACGGGGTCGCCAAGGGCGATTTTACCGCGCGCGAAGTGGCCGAAGCCTTCAACGCCAATGTCGCCGCCGCCGAAGCGCTCAACGCGTTCATCGTCGTCACGCCCGAAAAGGCGCTCGAAGCTGCAGACGCAGTCGATGCCAAGCGTGCCAAAGGCGAAGAGCTGGGCACAATGGGCGGCGTGCCGATCGGCATGAAGGATCTGTTCTGCACCGACGGCGTGCAGACCACCGCTGCCAGCCACATCCTCGAAGGCTTCGTGCCGCAGTACGAGAGCACCGTGTCCGCCAACCTGTGGAAGGCTGGTGCGGGGATGCTCGGCAAGCTCAACCTCGACCAGTTCGCGATGGGTTCGTCGAACGAAACGAGCTATTTCGGCAACGTGCTGAGCCCGTGGAAGAAGGCGGGCAGCAATGCCGCGCTGATCCCGGGCGGGTCTTCGGGCGGTTCCTCCACCGCCGTTGCCGCGCGGCTCGCTCCGGCGGCCACGGGCACCGACACCGGCGGCTCGATCCGCCAGCCTGCCGCCGTGACCGGCATTACCGGGATCAAGCCGACCTACGGGCGGTGCAGCCGCTGGGGCGTGGTCGCCTTTGCGTCCAGCCTCGACCAGGCGGGCCCGATGGCGCGCGACGTCACCGATTGCGCGATCATGCTGGAGGCGATGGCCGGGTTCGATCCGAAGGATTCGACCAGCCTCGACATGCCCGTGCCGCAGTGGGAAGCGGGGCTGAGTGCGGACCTCACCGGCAAGAAGGTCGGCATCCCGCGCGAATACCGCATGGACGGGACCGATCAGGCGATCCTCGACAGTTGGGAACGCGGCAAGGAATGGCTGCGCGATGCGGGCGCTCAGATCGTCGATATCTCGCTGCCGCACACCAAATACGCGCTGCCCGCGTACTACATCATCGCCCCGGCAGAAGCCTCCTCCAACCTCGCGCGCTATGATGGCGTGCGCTACGGCCTGCGCGATCTGCCCGAGGGTGCCGGCCTGCAGGACATGTACGCCGCAACCCGCGCGGCGGGCTTCGGCGACGAGGTGAAGCGGCGCATCCTGATCGGCACCTACGTGCTCAGCGCGGGCTTCTACGACGCCTATTACACGCAGGCGCAGAAGATCCGCACGCTGGTGGCGCAGGACTTCGAAAAGGCCTGGGACGAGTGCGACCTGATCCTCGCGCCGACCACGCCCAATGCGGCCTTCCCCCTGGGCGGCTTCGACGGCGATCCGCTGGCGATGTACCTGAACGACGTGTTCGCCGTGCCTGCCAGCCTCGCCGGGCTGCCCGCGATGAGCGTGCCCGCAATGCTGAATGGCGACGGCCTGCCGCTCGGCCTCCAGATCGTCGGCAAGCCGTTCGACGAGCAGGGCGTGCTCAACGCCGGGCTGGCGATCGAGCAGCGCAGCGGGTTCGACGCGACGCCGGAGCGGTGGTGGTGAAATCAGAGTATGAAGCAGCAGCCGATCACATGCTCGATGCTGCATCAATCACCTGTGGCGGAATTTTTGCGGGGTATCTTGGCGTCCAAGTAGGCTCACAGGCGACTATCACACAGTACTTCTACCTGACTGGAATGTTCATCACGGCCATCCTAGTTGCCAGTTCAATCTACCTTCTCACTCGCGCAAACCTCCTGTTGCTCCTCCCAGGCATTGCATTCAGCTTGTTTTGCCTGATCCCGTCTGCCTTCGTTCTGGTTGAGTTTGCGGATCGGGTTGGAATTGATACCGATGTGATCTTTTGTGTATTGGTAGCGTGGCTCTTGGTGCCCGGCATGGCGCTCTGTTGGGGAATAGCTGCGAGAAGAGCGAGTTAAGTAATCAATGGCAAAATATACCATCCAGGGCGCGACGGGCGAATGGGAGGTCGTGATCGGCCTCGAAGTCCACGCGCAGGTCACCTCCAACGCCAAGCTGTTCAGCGGCGCGTCGACCGAGTTCGGGGCCGAGCCCAACACGCAGGTCAGCCTGATCGACGCCGCGATGCCGGGCATGCTGCCCGTGCCCAACCGCGAGTGCATTCGGCAGGCGGTGCGCACCGGCATGGCCATCGAAGCGCAGATCAACGCGTGGAGCCGGTTCGACCGCAAGAACTACTTCTACGCCGACCTGCCGCAGGGCTACCAGATCAGCCAGCTCTACCACCCCATCGTGGGCGAGGGGCAGCTGCTGATCGAGGCGGACGAGAAGGCGGGTATCCCCGAAGACAAGATCATCGGGATCGAGCGCATCCATGTGGAGCAGGACGCGGGCAAGCTGATGCACGATCAGCATCCGACGATGTCCTACGTCGATCTCAACCGCGTCGGCATCGCGCTGATGGAAATCGTTTCCAAGCCGGACATGACGTCTCCTGGAGAAGCAGGGGCTTACGTGCGCAAGCTCAGGTCGATCCTGCGCTATGTCGGATCGTGCGACGGCAACATGGAAGAAGGCTCGATGCGCGCGGACGTCAACGTCTCGGTGCGCAAGGTCGGCGATAAAGAGTTGGGCACGCGGACCGAGACGAAGAACGTGAACAGCGTGCGCTTCGTCATGCAGGTCATCGAATACGAGGCGAACCGCCAGGTCGATGTGCTGGAAAGCGGCGGGAGCGTCGACCAGGAAACGCGCCTGTTCGATGTCGCCACCGGCACCACGCGGACCATGCGCAGCAAGGAAGACGCGCACGATTATCGCTACTTCCCCGATCCCGATCTCCTGCCGCTCGAACTCGACGATGCCTTCCTGAGCGAATGCCGCGAGAGCCTGCCCGAACTGCCCGACGCCAAGCGCGCGCGGTACGAAGGCGAGCTGGGCCTGACGCCCTACAACGCGCGCGAACTCACCGCCGAGGTGGAAACCTTCGGCCGCTTCGAAACGCTGCTCTCCGCTACCGCAGCGAAGATCGGCAAGCCCGAGAAGGCAGTCGCCACGCAGGTCGCCAACTGGGCGCTGTCCGTGGCGCCGGGCGTGCTGAAGTCGCTCGGCGAGGAAGCCGATCCCGCGAACGCCACGGCAGAGGCGCAGGCGAGCATCCTCGCGATGCAGGACAAGGGCGAGATTTCGGGCGGACAGGCCAAGGAAATCTACGAAATCGTCCTCAAGACCGGCCGCGACCCCGAGGAAATCGCCGATAGCGAAGGCCTCAAGCAGGTCAGCGACACCGGCGCGATCGAGGAGGCGATCGACGCGATCATCGCCGCCAACGAAGACAAGGTCGAGCAGTACAAGGCCGGCAAGGGCAAGCTGTTCGGCTTCTTCGTCGGCCAAACGATGAAGGCGATGCAGGGCAAGGCGAACCCGGCGGTGGTGAACCAGATCCTGAAGGACAAGCTGGGGTGATGCATCTGACGCTGTCCCCCGCCGGCCGCGCGCTGGTCGTAACGGGGGCAGCGCTGTTTCTGGTCGGCGTCGCCCAAGGCGCGGTCGTCGACCTGCACGCCAATCCGCGCGTGGCGCTCTCGGCGCATCTGGACGCTGTGCAGAGCGGCATGGCGGTGATGCTGGCGGGCCTTTTGTGGCATGCGGCAGGCCTGACTGCGCGTGCGGAAGCATTCGCCCGCTGGACGCTGGCGATCGGCATGGTCGGCCTGTGGCTAGGTATCACGCTCGCGGCGATCACCGGGGCTAGCGAGGCGTTGCCGATGGCGGGCGAGGGCCATAGCGCTCGGCCGACGACCGAGGGCACCGTCACTATGGTGATCCTGGCATCGAGTGCATCGCTGGCTGCAGGGTGGGCGATGTTCGTTTGGGGACTGGTCCGCAACCAGAGCAATGTACGCTCCTAACGGGAGGTACCATTCGAAAGCGTCCTCGTCCGAATGCTGAAGGTGCTAATGCGCGCAGGGAGCGCTTACCGATGACCGCGATCGTTCTCGTCCATCCCGAAATTCCCTGCAATACGGGCGCAGTCGGGCGCACATGTGTGGCGCTCGATATGGAACTCGTCCTGATCCATCCGCTGGGCTTTACGATCACCGATACGCGGCTCAAGCGGGCCGGCCTCGATTACTGGCAGCATATCCGGCTGGCGGAATTTGCGAGCTGGGAGGCGTTTCTCGCCGAGCGCACGCCGCGCGGCGACCAGCTGTTCCTGTTCGAGGAATATGCCCCGCGCAGCTTCTACGAGCCCGACTATCCGGCGGATGCCTACCTCGTCTTCGGGCGTGAGACCAAGGGCCTGCCCCGTGACATCGTGGAGGCGCACCGCGAACAGATGGTCAGCCTGCCGATGAAGAGCGACAAGGTGCGCTCGCTCAATCTGGCTAATACCGTGGCGGCGGCCGCCTATCAGGCGATGCGGCCCTAGTTCGAGAGCGTGTAGGTCGCGGTGCAGGTCCACGTGGCATCGCCGCTGCCGGTCTCGCGGCAGCTCACCCGGTTGCCGTCGGGACGCTGGCCGACGGGCTGGTCGTACTCGCTATGGGCCTTGGCAGACAGGCGCGTTGCGGCGGCGACCCGTGTGGGGCCGGTCGCGCTGACCTGAACCGCGCGCTCCGCAGGCTCCGCGGCGTCGGCGGTTTCTTCCCCGGCATAGGCCTCATCGGAATCCTGCGCGCCGCCGGCATCGACATAGCGGCTGTCCACCCAGCCGGTCAGGCAGGATCCCGGATAGGCGCGCGGCGACTCGACCGGGTACGACAGGTCGCATTCTTCCCCATCGCCCAGCGTGCCGTCGCCGGGATAGATGATCCCGTACCAGTCCCCCTGACGGTCGCAGACATAGAAGGGATCGTCTTCGTAAAGACCGTCGATCGCGATCGCATCGGTCGTCGGGGCCTCGATCACGGCGAGGATATCCTCCGCCCCGCGGGGGAGATTGCCGACCCGGCCGACCCTGTCGCACGCGCTTTGAAGCGGCCCGTCGCGGCCGATCCTGACGGCGAGCGGTCCCTGCGCGGCAACCGAAGCGGGCTCTTCGGGATAGTCCGCCTCGTCCATGTCGCGCGACGATATGATTCCGCCCGTGACGGCGGCCGATGCCGGCTCGTCATCGTCGGAGCCGCGCTGTGCCAACAGGAAGGCGACGGCGCCCGCCAGCAGTAGGATCAGCGCGATGAGCACTGCGGTGGTGCGATTGATCTTCATCGTGTCCTCGCCATTCGGGGGGGAGACCGAACGAGCCACTCGATTTTTAGTCGAGAAAATGCGGATCGGGGAAGCCACAAAAGAAAAGGGCCGCCGGATCGCTCCGACGGCCCTTCGTGCTCGGTGATACCTGGGATCAGCCCTGGCGTTCGCCCGTCAGCGGCATGTCGCCGAAGGCGCCCGCGTTGACCTTGCCGGTCAGCTGGTCGCCATTGACGGTCGCTTCGCAGTTGAGCTCCATCGGCATCGGGACGGTCATGTCCATCTTCCATTTGAGCGTGTCGCCGGCAATGGTGCCGTCCTTCACGTCCATCGAGCCCATGCCGCCGGCCATCGAACCGGTGAAGGTGTTGCCATCGTCGCCGGGGACGACGGTGAAGGTGCCCTTCTGGTCACCCATCGGGCTCTTGACGACGGTGTCATAGGTTCCGGCTACGGACATAAGCGGTACTCCTCTCGCGTGTGTGGGTAGGGCGGGCCATCGCCCGCACCTACATTCATGTCAATAATGCTTACTCTACCTCAATGGTTTCCACCGGCAGGCCGAGAGATTCGAGCTGCGGGCCGACCTTTTCGGCATCGCCGACGATGACCCAGGTGAAATGATCCGGATCGATCGCCGCACGTGCGGCCGCATCCAGGCTCTCGCGGGTCTGGGCGCGATACTTTTCGGCCAGCGTTTCCTGGTAGTTCATTGGGCGCCCGTAGAGCACATTGCTCTGCATCGCGCCGAGCACCGCGCTGGAGGTCTCGTATTGGCCCGGAAGTTCGGCGATTTCGGCATTGACGATGCGGGTCAGCTCGTCATCGGTCACGCCCTTGGTGGTGACGAATTCGCCGACTTCGCGGATCAGTTCGGCCAGCGCATCGCCCGTGCGGTCCGCCTGCACCGGCGCCTGGACGAAATAGGCGACCGCATTTTCGTTGACGCCCGTCCCGCCACGCACGCCATAGCTCCAGCCCTTTGTCTCGCGCAGGTTCATGTTGAGCCGGGCGAGGAAGTTGCCGCCGAGGGCATTGTTGGCGTTTTGGAGGTCGATGAGGGTAGGATCCTTGGGATCGGTTTCGGTCATCAGACCGCCGAGGATGAAGCTCTGCGGCGAATTGGGGCGGTTGACCAGCACCACGCGCGCGCTTTCGGGCACGGAGGCAAGATTGCCGAAGGTCTTGGTCCCCTTGGCGGTGGCGGGGGCCTGCCAGTTGCCGAATGCCGCTTCGAGACCCGGCATCACTTCGGCCAGCGCCATGTCCGACACCACGAAGATCTCCGCGTTATCGGGCCGCAGCCAGGTCTGCTTGAAGTCGACCAGGTCTTCGCGGGTGATCGAGGAGACCGATTCCACCGTGGCCGAACCGCCATAGGGGTTGCTTTCCCCGTAGATGAGCGGGGTCGCGACGTAGGATGCGAGGCCACCCGGCGACTTCAGCGACTGCTTGATGCTCGTGACGGTCTGCGTCCGCACCCGTTCGAGTTCGTTCGGGTTGAAGGCGGGGTTGCGCACGATGTCGGTCATCAGGCCGAGCGATGGCGAGAGGTTCGCGCTCATCGCGGTCAGCGTGAAGGTCGACCGGTCGGACCCGCCGCCGGTCGAGATGATCGCGCCCAGCCGCTCCTTGGCCTCGGCGATTTCCTGCGAGGTGAGGCTGGTGGTACCTTCGTCCATCAGGCCCAGCGTCATCCCTTCGAGGCCGCGCATGTCCACCGGGTCGGCGGCCGAACCGGCATCGAAGCTGATCGCTACGCGGGTCACCGGCACGGTGTCGCGCTGCGCGTAGTGGACGGTGATCCCGTTGGAGAGCGTGGTCTGCGTCACATCGGGGAAGTCGAGTTCGGCCAGCGCGTTGATTTCCGGTGCCGGCCGCACCTTGGTCACTGTGATTTCGTTCGAACCGGGCTCGGCTTCGTCGGCGCCGCTCTCGGCTGCGACCGAGGCCGCTTCCTCGTACTCGCCGGTGCGCTCGCCCGGCTGGAGGACCAGGGTCAAGCTCGGCTTGGTCATCCATTTCTGCATCGCCGCCTGCACCTGCGCAGGCGTCAGCGAGGCGAGGATTTCGAGCTGGCGTTCGAAGAAGCTGGCATCGCCCGCCAGCACTTCGCCCTGTGCCAGCGTCACCGCCTTGCCGCCGAAGCCGCCGACCTGTTCGAGCCCGCGGATGGTGCCTGCGAGGTCTGCGGTCGCTGCGCGGCGGACTTCGTCCTCGCTCGGGCCTTCGGCGATGTACTGCGCTACGATCTCGTTCAGGCGCGCTTCGACCGTTTCGACGTCGACGCCCGGCTTCACGGTCGCGTCGAGGTTGAGGATGCCGACCCGCTGGAAGGCATAGTTGCCGGCCGAAACGCCCACGGCGAGCTGCTCGTCGCGCACCAGGATGTTGTCGAGACGGCTCGAGGCGAGGCCGCCGAGGATGCTCGCGCCGACCGAAAGTGCGGTCAGGTCTTCACTGGTAATGCCGGGGACGGACCAGTACTTGCTGATCTGGGTCGCCGCGACCTGATCCTGCATGACCTCGCGAACGTCTTCCTTGAGCTCCGTCACTTCGGCCTGGGCAGGGTTGTTCACCGGGCCGCGAGCGATGTCGCCGAAGTACTTTTCCACCAGCGGGCGGGCCTCGGCGGCGGAGATGTCGCCTGCCAGCACCAGCGTGGCGTTGTTGGGGCCGTACTTGCTGGTGAACCAGTTACGTACGTCCTGCATCGATGCCTGGTCGAGGTCTGCCATCGAACCGATCGGGGTGTGATCGTAGGGGTGGCCGTCGGGATACAGGGTCTTGATGATCTCGTAGAAGACGAGGCCGCCCGGCTGGTTGTCGCCCTGGCGCTTCTCGTTCTGGACGACGCCGCGCTGGTTATCGAGCTTTTCCTGCGTGATCGCGCCGAGCAGATAGCCCATGCGGTCGCTTTCCAGCCACAGCGCGCGCTCGATCGCACCGCTCGGCACGGTCTGGAAGTAGTTGGTGCGGTCGAAATCGGTGGTGCCGTTGTAATCGGTCGCGCCCATTTCCTGCAGGTACTGGAAATAGTCGTTCGGCGCGTTTTCCGATCCGTTGAACATCAGGTGTTCAAAAAGGTGAGCAAAGCCGGTCTGGCCCTTCGGCTCGTCCTTGGAGCCGACATTGTACCAGGCGGCCACACTCACGATCGGGGCCTTGCGGTCTTCGTGCACGATTACCGTCAGGCCGTTGGCGAGCTCGAATTTTTCGTAGGGGATGGCGACCTGGTCGACCAGCTTTTCCAGCGGTGCGACATCCTGGGCGACGGTTTCCTGGGCGTGCGCCGGTGCGGCGATATAGGCCGGAGCGGCCAGCGCAACGGCCAGCGCAGCGAGGCTGGTCTTGGGTGTGCGAAGCATGAAATTTCCCCTGTTTGGTCTAACGAACTGAAATCGTACAATATATAAGCACTCTCACGGCCGGCTGGAAACGGTCTTCCGACTCGCGGCGTAGGCCAGCGCATCATCGCGCCAGAAATGGACCGGTTTGAAGCGGTGCTGGATGAACAGCGTAGCCTGATCGACGAAGTGCGGGCTGCCGGGACGGGTGGTCGCCGCGCCGAAGGGCTGGATCGATCGTGACGAAACCGGCTCGCCGTTCAGCCACTCGACCCACATCACGAAGCTGTCGCCATGCCGGACCGCAAGTCGGCCGTCGTCCTCGACGTCCCACGTGGTCGAGGCGCGCAGCGTATCCGATCCTCCGTCGAGCGGCAGGTCCACGTCGCCCTGCCGCAGCCGCAGCACTTCGCCCATCGGCGGGGTCAGCCGCCCGAAATGCTCCTGCAGATGGTCGCGCGCCTTGGTCAGTTCCTCGACCGCGTCCGGCCACGGCGTCTTCTGGTAACTGGACGACATGAATTCGCGGATCATCAGCAGCGCGATCGCGTCCGAGCGTCCGATATTGTCGGCCGAGAAATCCCATTCGAGCATCAGCCTGCGCGCCTCGGCCAGATCGGGATGCTCGGCCACGTCGATCGCCGCGATGTCGTCCATCATGCGGCGCACGTAGCCCGCGTTCTCGTACCCGGTGTCGAACTTGATCGATTCGAGCGTCTCGCGATCGAGCCGCTCGGCCTCGCTCATCAGCTTCCAAGCGCGCCTGCCGCGGTTGGTCATCTTGAGCTCGACGCCCATCTCGGGTGCGAAATCGGCGGGGTTCAGATCGCTGCCGAGGCCGGCGGCGACGAAGGGCGTGTTGTTGGCGTTCATCACCCAGCCGCTGGCGGGATTGATGTATTGCGGCAGGCGTTCGTAGGGGACCTTGCTGCGCCATAGCGTCGCGCTGGTGTCGCCCGGCAGGACGGTGCGCCAGTCGTAGCCTTCGGGTCGGTCGGGGATCGCCGCATTGTAAATGTAAGCGATATTCCCCGCCGCATCGCCATAGATGAAATTGGTCGAGGGCACTTGGCCGCGCGCCATGATCGCGCGCCATTCGGCGAAGTCCTTCGCCTTGTTCAGCCGGTAATAGGCGTCCAGCTGGTCGATGCTCCCGATCGAGGCGAAGCGGACCGCGAAGGCGCCGTCGTCGTTCTTGATGACCGGCCCGTGGACGCTGCGCCAGACGTCGCGCCACACGGGGATCGTGAAGGGCCCTACGCGCGCCGCCAGGCGGACGCTCTCGTGCTCGAGATCGCGCCATTCGCCGTCGAAGCGATAGCGCGTACCGCTCTCGTCCAGCTCCAGCCGGTAGATATCGACCATGTCGGGCGTGTTGACCGTGTTGGTCCAGCCGAGGTTTTCGTTGTGGCCGAGGAAGGGGAACGGGCTGCCCGGGAAGTTCGCGCCCGCAAAGTGCCAGCCTTCACCGCTTTCGACGACCATCTCGTACCACGCGACCGGCCCGCGCCAGGGCTGGTGCGCATTGGAGACGAGGATCGTCGGTCCGCCGGACTTTTGCGGGGCGACCGCGAAGGCATTGGACCCGGCCTGGCGAAAATCGTCGCCGTAACGGCCCGTGGGGCGCAGCGGCGCGCGGGCCTGGTCCGAAGCGTCATCGCCCAGGGTGGGCACGTCGCTGATCGGGAAGGTGGCGGTTTCTCCGGGCGCGGGGATGCGCGGGCCGTATTCCGCGGGCAGCGGCTCGCCTGCGGCCAGCGGGCCGAGGAAGCGGTCGAGCCCGAAGAAGAACGGTTGGCGCAGCGCGAAGCCAGCGGCAACGTCGATCCCGTCGACCGGGAACAGGTTGCCCAGCTTTACCTCGCCCGGATGATCGCGGGCATAGTCGTTCAGGCCGACGGCATAGGCGTCGATCAGCGCGCGCGTATCTTCGGGCAGGGTGGGCCACTCGCGCTCCGCCGTGCCGCGCGCGTCGAGAAGGTGATACACGTAATCGACCGCCGCGCCGTCCTGCCCCTCGATCGCGCCGTAGCGTCCGCGACTCATCGCGATCACATCCTGGAGGGTGGAAAAGTCATCCTCGCTATGGGCGATGGCGACCCCGTAGGCGACGTCCGGATCGGTCTTGCCGTAAATATGCGGAACGCCGAATTCATCGCGGACGATTTGCGCGGTGTACGTTCGGTTTCCTGCAGGTGCGACGCCATCGCGGGCGAAGAACGGCTCCCATGTCATCAGCGCAATGGCGGCAATCAGCAGCAGCAGGGCCACGATCGTTCCGGTCCATTTCGCGATGCGGATCATATCGGTTCCTTGGCAGCTTCGTCGTAGGCCCGCGCGGTCGGCAGGGCAGTGGTTACCAGCAGAACGAAGTAGTTGAAAAGCTGGTAGATCAGGAAGATCACGAGGATCATCGCCCGCAGCGCTGCCGGGTCGACGCCGCTGGCCGGCGCGAATTCGAGGATAAAGGCGACGAACAGCAGGTCGCGATTGGGCAGCAGCGGCAGCTGCGAGATGAGCAGTTGCACGGTGATCAGCGTGAACCACAGCATCAGCGTGCCCTCGGGAATGCCGATATTCCACTGGATCATCTGGAGCGAATAGCTGACGATCAGACGGGTCGCGTGGATCGCGATGAGGGCGAGGATCAGCTTGGAGCCGATGCCGAAAAGGCGTTTGCGGAACAGATGGCCCACCACCAGCGCAAGCGTGAAGAGCGCGGCGAACAGCAGGAAGCTGCGTTCACCCGATTCGGCCATCGCACTCGCATCGAGCAGCTTGGGGTGGATCACGATCAGCACGCCTGCCGCGCCGATCGCGAAGGCGGCGGTGGTGAACCCGGACAGCAGCACGTTGTCCTTGATGGAGGAAAGGGCGGCTCGGCGGCGCATGCCGAGCCGCTCCTTGGCCCAAAACACGAGATACGCCTCGCCCGAATAGCCGAGCACCGAGTTGTTGAGCGCGCGCTTGCGCAGGAAGACCGGCCAGTCGCGCCAGAGCGAGTGCCCGAAAATGCGTGAGAAGATAAGCACTTCGCAGATCGGCAGGACCGAATAGGAGACGATCTGGACCAGGTAGAAGGCGGGGTTCTGCGGCAGGTTGGCGAGCAGTTCGCCCCAGCCGAAATGGGTCAGCCGCCAGAGGATGAATGCAACGATCCCGACGCTGAACGCGCGCCGCACCCAAGGCCAGGCGCGGGCTGCAAGATCGTCTTCGCCCTCCGGCCTCTCCAACATGCGGGCAGGCTATGGACGGTTTTACAAGACTGTCAATAATAGTGGCAGATGGCTAAGGCGCCGCTCTCGTTATGAAGATCGCCCTCGTCGCCACGCATCGTCCCGACTACGCCGCGGCCCTCGCGCAGGGGGCGGCGCATGGTCACCGCGCGCGTCCTGCGCGCATGGGACGGAGCGCGCGATATCGGGTCTCCGCCACGCTCTGCCGCGTGGCCATCCAGTCGCGAGCTAACGCGTGAAGATTGCCACCTGGCTCGAACACTACAAGGGTGGAGGGGTGGAACGGGTCGCCGTGCGCCTTGCGCGCGACTGGGCCGAACTGGGCCACCACGTCGCGATCCTCGCCTCCCCGGTGGAGGAGCATTTGCGCGCCAGCCTGCCGCCGGACGTGGAGTGGGTGCCGCATTTCGGTGGCCGCAAGACCGCGCCCGCTGCCATCGGGGAGGTCGCGCCCGATGTCTTCTTTTGCCCGGGCAACCACTACACCTCTACCGCTGCGCGGATCCGGCTGCATCTGAAGGATCGCAGTCCGCCGATCGTGTGGAAGATATCGAACGATCTCGCCCGCCGCGATTTCGCCTGGCCAATGCGCTTCGCCAACGGGCTGTGGGTGCGCCAGCACCATCGCTTCACCGATCGCGTGGTGGCGATGTCGCGCGCAATGGCGGACGATGCGGTGATGCGCACCGGAATCTCCCGGGAATTCATCGACATTATCGAGAACCCGCACATGGCGGTAGGGGGCGGGCAGGTGGCCGAGCCGCCGCCGGGAAGATACGTTCTGGGCATCGGCCGGCTCGAGCCGCAGAAGGACTGGGCCCTCGCCATCCGCGCCTTCGCACAGGCCGATACGGGCGGGCGCTCGCTCTACATCTATGGCGAAGGGAGCGAGCGTGCACGGCTGACCGCCCTGATCGACCGTCTGGGCATGAACGACCGCATCCACCTTCCCGGCTTTGTCGAAGGCCTGGAGCGCGTGATCGGCAATGCCGACCTGCTGTTGCTCACCTCGCGTTATGAAGGGCGGCCGAATGTGGTGATCGAAGCGCTGTCGGCGGGTAGCCCGGTGGTCGCGACCGAAAGCAGCGTTGCGATGCGCGAACTTCTGGCCGACCCGGCCTCGGGACGCCTGCTGCCTGACCGCGAGCCAAGGGCAGTCGCCCGCGCGATCGAACAGGTGCTGCTTGCCCCCCGTCCCGACCCCCGGCGGGACACCGGCACCCCCCTGACCAGCGCGCGCGCCTATCTCGACACATTTTCAAAGGCTATCGCGCAGCTCGACGAACGGCGGTAAAAATCCGCCCGGCTCGCTTGTCTTATGCCGTCCCAAACCTACCTTTTGTGGGTAGTTTGACAGGAGGGCCGCATGAATCTCGAACAGTTCACCGATCGCGCAAAGGGCTTCCTCCAATCCGCCCAGACGACTGCGATCCGCCTCAACCACCAGCGGATTACGCCGCTCCACATCCTCAAGGTTCTGCTCGACGATAGCGAAGGCATGGCCGCAGGGCTGCTGAAGCGTGCGGGCGCCGATCCGGTAAGGGCCGAACAGCGCGTCGACGAAGAACTGGCGCGCATTCCGGCGGTGACCGGCGGCGGGGCGCAGCAGAGCCCGGGGCTCGACAATGATGCCGTGCGCGTGCTCGACCAGGCGCAGCAGGTTGCGGAGAAATCGGGCGACAGTTTCGTCACCGTGGAACGGCTGCTGGTGGCGCTCGCGCTGGCGTCCAACAGCAAGTCCGGCTCCGTTCTCGCCGATGCAGGCGTCGACGTGAAGGTGCTCGAGCGTGCGATTGCGGACCTGCGCGGCGGGCGAACTGCGGACAGCGCCAATGCAGAGCAAGCCTATGACGCAATGCAGAAATACGCCCGCGACCTGACGCAGGCGGCGCGGGACGGCAAGCTCGACCCCGTGATCGGGCGCGACGAGGAAATCCGTCGCACGATCCAGATCCTCGCGCGGCGGACCAAGAACAACCCCGCGCTCATCGGAGAACCCGGCACCGGCAAGACGGCGATTGCCGAAGGTCTCGCGCTGCGCATCGCCAATGGCGACGTGCCCGACAGCCTGAAGAACCGCACGCTCATGGCGCTCGACATGGGCGCGCTGATCGCGGGCGCGAAATATCGCGGCGAGTTCGAGGAACGGCTGAAAGCCGTGCTCGACGAAGTGAAGGGTTCGGACGGGCAGATCATCCTGTTCATCGACGAGATGCACACCCTGATCGGGGCAGGGGCCTCGGAAGGCAGCATGGATGCGTCGAACCTGCTCAAGCCTGCGCTCTCGCGCGGCGAGTTGCACTGCATCGGCGCCACCACGCTCGACGAATACCAGAAATATGTCGAGAAGGACCCGGCGCTGCAGCGGCGTTTCCAGCCGGTCTATATCGAGGAACCCAGCGTCGAGGACACGATCTCGATCCTGCGCGGGATCAAGGACAAGTACGAGCTGCATCACGGCGTGCGGATCACCGACGGGGCGATCGTCTCCGCCGCGCAACTTTCCAACCGCTATATCCAGAACCGCTTCCTGCCCGACAAGGCGATCGACCTGATGGACGAGGCGGCCAGCCGTATCCGGATGGAGGTGGAGAGCAAGCCCGAGGAAATCGAAGGCCTCGACCGGCGGATCATCCAGCTCAAGATCGAGGAGCAGGCGCTCGCCAAGGAGAGCGACGAGGCCAGCGCGCAGCGGCTCGAGAACCTGCGCGAAGACCTCGCCAATCTCGAGCAGCGCTCCGCCGAGCTGACCACGCGCTGGCAGGGCGAGCGGGACAAGATCCACGCCGAATCGCGCCTGAAGGAAGAGCTGGACGCAGCGCGGCTCGAGCTGGAGCAGGCGCAGCGCGCGGGTGACCTCGCCAAGGCGGGTGAGCTGCAATACGGGCGCATTCCCGAGCTCGAGAAGAAGCTGGAAGACGCCGCCGGCCACACCGCGAACGCGCTGCTGCGCGAGGAAGTCACGGAAGAGGATATCGCCGGCGTCGTCGCGCGGTGGACCGGTATTCCAGTCGACCGGATGCTCGAAGGCGAGCGCGAGAAGCTCCTCAAGATGGAAGAAGTGCTGGGCAAGCGCGTCATCGGGCAGGAGGCTGCGGTCGAGGCCGTGTCCAAGGCCGTACGCCGTGCGCGCGCGGGGTTGAAGGACCCGGGCCGCCCGCTGGGCAGCTTCTTGTTTCTCGGCCCCACAGGCGTCGGCAAGACCGAGCTGACCAAGGCGCTCGCCCAGTTCCTGTTCGACGACGACAACGCGATGGTCCGCATCGACATGAGCGAATTCATGGAGAAGCACGCGGTCGCCCGCCTGATCGGCGCGCCTCCGGGCTATGTCGGTTATGAGGAAGGCGGCGTGCTGACCGAAAGCGTGCGGCGCAGACCCTATCAGGTCGTGCTGTTCGACGAGGTCGAGAAGGCGCATAGCGACGTGTTCAACGTGCTCCTGCAGGTCCTCGACGACGGGCGCCTGACCGACGGGCAGGGCAGGGTGGTCGACTTTTCCAACACCCTCATCATCCTGACGTCGAACCTGGGCAGCCAGTACCTGTCCAACATGACCGACGACCAGCAGGTCAGCGATGTCGAGCCGCAGGTGATGGATGTGGTGCGCGGGCATTTCCGCCCCGAATTCCTCAACCGGCTGGACGAGATCATCCTGTTCCACCGCCTGAGCCAGGCGGACATGGAGCCGATCGTCGAGCTGCAGGTGGCCAGGGTCCAGAAGCTGCTGGCCGATCGCAAGATCGAGCTTGCCCTGACCGATGCGGCCAAGCGCTGGTTGGGGCGGGTCGGCTACGATCCGGTCTACGGCGCGCGGCCGCTCAAGCGGGCGGTGCAGCGCTATGTCCAGGATCCGCTCGCCGAACGGCTGCTGCAAGGCGAAGTGCCCGATGGCAGCACCGTGAATATCGACGAAGGCGATGGCGAGCTTTCGATTACGGTGGGGTGAGACGCGACCGATCACGCGGAGCCGGATCCGCTTCATGCTCTGTGTGAGGCGGGCCGGAGTCGTGCGTGGCATATCGGCAACGCATGTTCCAATTCGATCCCCTTCCCGACCCCGACCACCCCCGCCGGAGGGTATCTGCCATGCGCCGGGCGTCCCCTTGAGGCCGATGTTGCGATGCGGAATTCTCGCCCTCCGCCTTGTGTAAGGCGCATGACAAAATCATTGCAAATCCGCGACATTCAGCGGTTGTGGCGCCTGCTGGAAATGTCGCTTAACGAGCTGCTGCAGTGCGGCATGTCGCCAATCCCCCGTCGCGACGCAACGATCGTGTGTGATTCTCGCAACAATCATAGCCAAAGTTGTTTTGCTCTTTGACAAGGGTGCGGGTTTCCTGCAAAAAAAGTGTCACTAGGAATTTGGGGGTTCCAATACAGACGACGTTTGGTCGGGTGCCGCTTGGGGGCGGCATTCTCCTGTTCGTCATTGGGGGCTCCAGCTTAGCGCAAGACTGGAGAAGACATGCGAAAGATTAATCGGACTAGGCTGATCGGACTTGGGGGTTCGGTCTCGGCTTTGGCGCTCGTCATCGGCGCGCCTGCCTTTGCGCAGACGGCCGACGAACTGCCGGAAGACGAGCAGCCCGACGGTGCCTCGACGAACGATCCCGGCGATATCGACATCACCGAAGGTGCCGACGGCAATAGCAGCGAAGACGGTCTGATCGTCGTCACCGGTTCGCGCGTGAAGCGCGACACCTTCAACAGCATCTCGCCGCTGCAGATTCTCTCCTCGGAAACTTCGCGTGACGTCGGTAACTTCGACGCCGCGCAGATCCTCCAGCGTTCGGAAGCGGCTTCCGGTCAGCAGATCGACTCTACATTCCAGGGCTTCGTGCTCAACAATGGCCCGGGTTCGCAGACGCTGAACCTGCGCGGTCTGGGTGCCGACCGCACCCTGCTGCTCATCAACGGCCGCCGTCTTGCGCCGGCCGGTGTGGAGGGCGCGCCGACCAACCCCTCCATCAACCTTCTGCCAGCATCGCTGATCGCTCGCTACGACCTGCTGCTCGACGGTGCGTCGTCGGTCTACGGTTCGGACGCGGTCGCTGGCGTGGCCAACGTTGTTCTGCGGAACGATATCGACGGCTTCGAGCTGTTCTTCTCGGGCAACAAGAACGAGCAGAGCAATGGTGGCGATGACTACACCATCAGTGGCGCTTGGGGTAAGGTCTTCGACCGTGGCATGATCGGTATCGGCGCGGAATATTCCTATCGCGACGAGATCAGGCTGGCCGATCGCTCGTACCTCGCGGGATGTGAAACACCCTACGAGATCGATCAGAACGGCAATATTCGTACGGTTGGTGTATACGAGCAAGCGATTCTGCTGGAAGAAACCGGCGGTGAGCTTACGATTCCGCAAAATCAGTGTGTAATCTCCGGTTATTCGGGCCGGATTTTCCAGAACTACAACTATGGCGGGTCGGCCTACTACAAAGGCGGCGGTAACGGGAATTATCCCGGTTATCCCGATTTCCCGTTCGCCGACAGCGCTAATGCGCTTGGTGAATACCTCGATCGCAATGGCGACGGGGTCCGTGACGTCGATTTTGCCGATTACAATACCAACGGCCAGAACCCGGGGGCGTCGTTCATCCCTGAGCAGAAGCTCTACAACGTGATGGCTTACGGTGAGTATGAGCTCGGCGGTTCGATGAACATAACGCCGTTCTTCGAAGCGCTGTATAGCCGTGCGGAAATTCAGTCTGACAACACTGGGACGATAAGCGTCTTCCCTTCTGTGCCAGACCTCAATCCGTTCAACGTCTGTAACATCGACACGAACCCGAACGGTGTCGACTGCCGTCTGATCGACAACGCGCAGGCCGACGGTTTCCCCGTCTATGCACCTCGAGGCACGGCTTTCGGGCGTGGCACCTACGGCATCAGCCTGCCGGTCGATGCAAGTGCCCAAATCCGCGGCGACCGCAACAACACCGACGTGACGCAAGAACAGTATCGCGCAGTGCTCGGTGTGCGTGGCGACCTTCCCTTCGTGGGCGACACCTGGACCTTCGAAGCATCGGGCGTGTATTCGCGTTCCGAAGGCCTTTCGATCCGTCGGGGTATCCGTGAAGATCGCCTGGCCTATGCCCTGGGTATCGATCCGACCGGCGACTTCAATGGCGATGGCCTGATCGACAATAATGGCGACGGCATCGCGGACGATTACAACAATGATGTCGACGTTTTCGGTCAGCCGCTGGTCAATATCGGCGATACGCGCCCCGGTGCTCCCAATGCCAATTTCGTGGGCAATGATCCGCTCTGGATCGGCCCGTGCGGGACGCTGTCAAACCCCGACCTCGCGGCTCCGGACCTGGTACAGGGCTGTGTGCCCGTCAACATGTTCGCAGACAGCATCTTCCAGCTGCCCTTCGGAGATTTCGCCACGCAGGCAGAGCGCGACTATCTGTTCGGCGAGCGTGTCGTCGATACGACCTACGAACAGGTTCTCGTGTCAGCTTACGCGACCGGCGATCTCTTCGAGATGCCTGCCGGCCCGGTCAGCCTGGTGGTGGGTGCCGAATTCCGGAACGACAAGATTGCAACCACGCCGAACGCCGTCGCCAGCAATGGCCTGTTCTTCGGCTACTTCCGCGATCTCGGCACGAATGGCAGCAAGCATATCCTCGAAGGCTTCGCCGAACTCGATATCCCGCTGTTCGACGACGATTACTGGGGCGATTTCGACCTGAACCTTTCGGGGCGTGTGAGCGACGAGGAGTTCTACGGTCGGGCAGGGACCTACTCGATCAAGGCGGGCTGGCGTCCGGTGGACCAAGTCCTCCTGAAGGCAAGCTATGGTACGTCGTTCCGTGCGCCCAACCTGCGCGAGAACTTCCTGGGCGGGATCACCGGCTTCGTGTCCGTGACCGATCCCTGTGCGGTGCCCGCTGCAGCCTTCCAGGCGTTGCCCGGTAATGGCCGCGATGCAGGCTACCAGGCCGATCTGGATGACCGTGAAGAGTCGGTCCTCGAAATCTGCCGCCGTGAAGGGCGCGATCCCACCGCGGTCGGGATCAACCCCGCTGGCTCGAATACGGTCACTGGGAACAGCATCGAGGTGGCAAACCAGGGTAGCCTGGAACTCCGCCCGGAAACCTCGCGCTCGTTCACCGCGGGTATCTCGGTTACCGATAATTTCGGGGCGTTCGATTACTCGCTGAACTTCAACTACTACTCGATCATCGTCGAAGACTCGATCGGCGAGATCACCGCAGGTTTCGCAGTCGATCAGTGTTACAACGACGACGACGATATCCGCAGCGTCTACTGTGACCAGCTCAGGTACTCGCCGGGCGGTCGTCAGCTGATCAGCCAGGCCTTCCCGACCTTCCTGAACCAGGACAAGGAAACCGTGAAGGGCATCGATATCAACGCCAACTTCGGCTATGATATCCCGGTGGGCAACGATGTGGTCGAACTCGGCCTCAACCTGCAGGCGAACAACCTGATCGAGCGCAGCACGCTGTTCCTGATCGATCCGGACAACCCCGATTTCGATGATGCGACGGGTGAGTTCGGTTACCCGAGCTGGACGGGTCGTGCGATCGCTACGGTTGGATACAGCGACTTCACACTGACTTGGCAGACCCGCTGGATCGGCCGGACCGAGCAGGATCAGCCGGGTATCGACGCGCTGAGCGATGCCTTCGGGTACGGCCCCGACGGCGAAGAGACCGGCTTCATCGGTGACACCTGCCTCGGTGGCGGTTCGCGTGATGCGGACGGCAACCCCGATGGTGTCGTCGAAGGTGACGGCATCTACTGCCGCGACGTCGGCTTTGCGGACGACTACTTCGTCCACACCGTGTCGCTGCGTTATGACCTCAACGACTCCATCACGCTGCGTGCCGGTATCACGAACGTGTTCGACACCGCACCGCCGCAGGTGGATGGCGACGAGATCTTCCAGGTCTCGAACGTCCCGATCGGCAACGGCTACGACCTGGATGGCCGCGAATACTTCGGGTCGGTCAGCGTCCGCTTCTGATAAGCTGACTGTCCTTTCCGGACAGGGCGACGGCCCCGCAACTTCGGTTGCGGGGCCGTTTCGGTTGGGGCCGTGGCACGCATCGAAAGTTCTCCGAAAGACCGCCTTACGCAACAGGTTGCGCGGCGATCGCGACGGGGGAGCGCGGCAGTTTAGTCATGCGGGCGTCATGCGGGGTTGTGGCAGGACCTCCCGCTCGAGCGGCTGCGCGACGGGACCTGCTGGCGCTGTTTCCTTGAAAAAGTCGCCCGCGGATCGCAGGGGTTCGTGTGCAAATACCGGCGGTCCCACGCTATCCCACCGGGCGCGCGGTCGAGAATATGCCGAAATTCGTTACTGCCAACCGCTCCCGCACACGCGAGGTCGGGGTGGCCTACTCGATCCGCACGCCCTTGACGCCCAACTGGCCGTTGACGCGGATGAAAAACGATCCGAGCGCTGCAGTCTTGAATTCGACCTTCTGCCCGGCCTTGGGCGGTGCGAAGCGCAGCGGCGGGCTGCTGATGCGCCAGACCGAACCTTCTTGCGTGGTGATCACGTAGCCCTTGCGGCCATAGGGATCGACCCGGGCAATCGTGGTCTCCAGCGTATCGAGCTCTTCCTCGTCGCCGCCGCCGAAAATGTTCTTGGGCAGCGCGAATCCGAACAGTCTGCGGCGCGTCTCGCGCACTTCTTCGCGGTCGACCAGCCGCACTTCGCCTTCCTGGGTGGCGGCCACGATGACGCCGACCTCGCGGTCGTAACATGTCAGTCGCTCCGCAGCGTCTGCAATGGCGCGGCACTCGGCCAACTGTTCGAGGTAATCAGGCTTTTCGTCCTCGGCAGCAGCCGGTGCGCCGAAGGTGGCGGCTATGATGATTGCGATGGCGGCTGTGGCCGAATGGCGGTGGAAGTGCATTGGTGTTCTCGACTGCCTTACGATGCGGTCTCAGCTATCTACAGGGTCGGGAACCGGAAGGCGATCTGTCACCGAAAAGTCACAGAGTACAGGGGAAGGGCGCGTGTCCACGCTCCGACGCTTGATGCCGACGATTCTGCTGGCGTAAACGACAGCCGTCGAATGTACCCCGAAGTGTATTCTCGGGGCGCCGCATCGTGGTGCTCCATCCTTAGGAAAGGAATATAATGACCAACCGCTTCAACAAGGCAGCCTTGCTGACCGGCACGATTATGGCCGGCGCAATGGTGGTGACTCCCGCCGCCGCGCAGACGCCCGACGAGCCGTCGATCGAGGCCGCTCAGGACGCCGACGACAGCGACCTGATCGTCGTCACCGGTTCGCGCATCGCGCGCCGTGACCTCGAATCGGCTGCGCCGATCGCCGTCGTCAACGAAGAAGAGTTCGAACTGTCCGGCACGGTCAACGTCGAGAACGTTGTGAACACGCTGCCGCAGGTCGTTCCCGGCTTCAGCTCCAACTCGAACAACCCCGGCAACGGCACCGCTTCGGTGAACCTGCGCGGCCTCGGCGAAACCCGCACCATGGTGCTCGTCAACGGCCGCCGCTGGATGTTCTACGATACCAACCAGACGGTCGACCTCAACACGATCCCGCAGTTCCTGCTCGACTCGGTCGACGTGGTGACCGGCGGTGCATCCGCCGTCTACGGTTCGGACGCGCTTTCGGGCGTCGTCAACTTCCGTCTCAAGGATGTAGAGGGCGTCGAAGTCGGTGGCCAGTACGGGATCACCGAGCGCGGCGATGGCCGTCGCTTCGAAGTGCACGGTGCGATCGGCACGTCCTTCGCCGACGGTCGCGGCAACGCGACGGTCTACGCCGGCTACTACAACCGCGATTCGGTCTTCCAGGGCGACCGCGACTTCTCGCGCTTCGCCCTGGGCGGCGAAACCACCGGAGATCCGCTGCAGCAGTTCGGTTCGTCGACCGTTCCGTTCGGCCGCATCAATACCGCGGGCTCGGTCGGTATCTCGCCGACCGCCGCCGATGCCAACGACAACGGCCAGTGCGATCCGGGTGAAGGCTGCGCCGTCCTCGGCCAGGGCCTCGTGATCGACGACGCCGTGTTCGACGTCGCGGGTGTCGGTCGTCGCCGCGCCGGCGATCTCTACAACTACGCGCCGGTCAACTACCTGCAGCTGCCGCAGGAACGTTACCTTCTCGGCGGTTATGCCGATTACGAGATCGGCGACGGCCACCGCGCCTATGCCGAAGTGTCCTACGTCAACAACCGCGTCGAAGCCGCTCTGGCAGCGACCCCGGTGACGGGCACGTTCAACATCGATCTGGACACCATCCAGCCCTTCGTGGACGCCGCTACTTTCCAGGCGTTCCAGGAACTCGACCAGCGTGAAGCGGCTGCCAGCGCCGCGCGCGTTGCCAACGGCCTCGACCCGCTTGCTTCTGCCGAACTCGGTACCGTCAGCACCTTCGTGCAGCGTCGTATCACCGAAACCGGCCTGCGCGAGAACGTGGACGAGCGTAACGCTTTCCGCATTCTCGGCGGCATGACCGGCCCGATCGGCGACTACCTGACGTACGATGCGTACTACATGTACTCGCGGACGCGGAATTCGCAGCTCCAGAACGGAAACATCTCGGGCTCGGCCTTCCAGGCAGGCCTCGACGGCACGGGCACCGCGATCAACATCTTCGGCCCGAACACGCTGACGCCCGAAATGGTCGATGCGATCACCATCCGTGCGCAGAACAGCGACGTTTCGGCCATGCAGGTCGCGTCCGCCGCCATCTCGGGCACGTTCGGCGATTTCGCTATCACCGAGGCATCTGATCCGGTCGCGTTCGCGTTCGGCGGCGAGTACCGCAAGGTGTCCTCGCAGTACATTCCGGACACCGCGCTGGCTTCGGGCGACGTCATCGGCTTCAACGCCGGTGAGCCGACCCAGGGCGAGTACGACGTACGCGAACTGTTCGCCGAGCTGGCCATTCCGGTCCGCTTCGGTTCGGCTCGCCTCGACCTGACCGGTGCGGCCCGCTACTCCGACTATTCGCTCGATGCGGTTGGCGGTGTGTGGACCTATGCCGGTGGCGTCGAATTCGCGCCGATCCCCGATGTGACCCTGCGTGGTCAGTACCAGCGTGCGATCCGCGCGCCCAACGTCGGCGAACTGTTCGGCGGTTCGGCAATCGGCTTCCCGGCGGCAACCGACCCCTGTGGGCTGGACAACGCTGCGACCGACGCGACGATCCGTGCGCTTTGTATCGCAACCGGTGTGCCTTCGGGTTCGGTCGGCGATGCGGACACGCTCCAGCTGAACACGCAGATTCCCGGCCTGTTCGGTGGCAACCCGAACCTTGAGGAAGAAACTTCGGACAGCTGGACCGTCGGTGCAGTTCTGCAGCCGCGGTTCATCCCGGGCCTGTCGATCACGGTCGACTACTTCAACATCGAAATCGAGAACGCGATCTCGACCTTCGGTGGCGGCCTGAACAATGCCCTGCGTCTTTGCTACAACCAGATCCAGGACATCAACGATCCGCTGTGTCAGGCTTTTGCCGGCTTCCGCGATCCGACGACCGGTGCCATCACCGTCGACAACCCGCCGCTCTTCCTGCAGGACAATGCTGCGGACCTGAGCACCTCGGGTATCGACCTCGGTGTGAGCTACGGAACGGCGATCCCGTTCTCGCTCTTCACCGATACGGGTGAGCAGCGCTTCCAGGTCTCGTTCCTCGGAACCTGGACCGAGAAGGCCGACTTCACGCCGGTCGCCGAGTTCCCGGACGAGGTTACCGAGTGCGCCGGCAAGTTCGGCACGACCTGCAGCGCGACGCCGTTTGGTCAGCCGATCCCCGAGTACAAGTGGACGACCCGCGTCAACTTCATCGACGGGCCGGTCACGACCTCGATCCGGTGGCGTCACCTCGGCAGCGTCACGGACGACAATCCGGATACGGATTTCGCCGACTTCAACGGCGTGGAGAAGATCGACGCCTACGACCTGATCGACCTGACGTTCTCGTTCGCCGCGAACGAATCGCTTACCCTGACTGCCGGTGTCAGCAACCTGTTTGACACCCTGCCGGGCACGCCGACGTTTGCCGCCGATGGTACGGTGAGCAACTCGCCGAACAGCCTTCTGCTCGGCGACAACCAGGAACAGGCCAACACCTACCCGAGCGTTTACGACACGCTGGGCCGCGACTACTTCATCAGCGCGAAGCTGAAGTTCTAATCGCGTCAGGCACATGCCGAACAAAGGACGGCGGGCTCTTCGGAGCCCGCCGTTTTTTTGTGCCCGGATTGCGTGGTGCCGTTCGCTATCGGCCGCGCCCGGTCCTTGCCCATGGTCGCGCCAGCTGGCTGCCGCCTTCGGGCGCAGGACGGGGCCCGTGGCGCCTTTCGGAACATCGCTGGACTCCGGGTCCATGCTGTAACGCGCAGTCGAGAACGGGGCCGGCGGTGCAGGCCGGGAAGCGGCAAAGCTGCCAGCCTAAGGCCGGAACCGCATGATGCCTCTCAGGCGGCGAAAAAGCCGTGCTCAGCCCTGCCGCATGTGCAGCATTTCCGCGAAGAGTCGCCCGGCTGCGTCGTGCAGCTCCTCGTTATCGGTCAGTTCGAGGCCGACGTCATCGAAGGCGCCGAGGAAGCTGTCGCGCGCTCCTGTCGTGCGGCAGGCCTCTTCGAGCGAGGCGATCCGGGCAAGCTCGTTGCGCGCCTGAACCTCGATCCTTCCGAGAAGTTCGGCGACGCCCTGCGCAGTGTCGCCGGCCCTCGCGCCCATCAGCAGCGAGCGGCGAATGGCTTCGGGGATTTCCCAGCCGGCCGAATGGTCGCCGTAGCGCTGTCTGCCCTCAGCAACGCGTGCTGTGACCATCGCTGTGGCTTCCTCCCACGGAGGCGCCTCCTGAGCGATGGCCGCGCGGGTCGCGTCGATCAGGCCAATCTCGTCGAGCACCCACCTGATCTGCGCAACGCGGGCAAGATTATGCGAAAGGATGGCACCATCCTCGCGATGGATCACGAAGGCCATCGAGGCGTCGGCGTCTGCCACCCGTGCAATCTCGCTGGCGACCTTCGGAGTATCGCCATATTCGACGCCAAATTGGCTCACGATCGCGTCGAGGCTGTCGTCCGCGAAGGGCAGGTCCTCCATCGCGACCCCGGCATGAATTTCGATCCCGGGCGGCGGCGGCGGAAGGTCGGGCGAAAGGTCCACGCCCATGCGCACAAGGTCGGTGCGTTCCCGGCCCATCCAGTTGAGCACGCGTGCATCGCCGGTCGCCAAGTCGAGTACGCAGGCACGCTCGGGCAATGTTGCGGCGAACGTCTGCCAAGTGCTCTCGAGGCGGGAATAGACCGACTGCCAGCGTGCGGGAAGGCACCCGGTGGCACCGCCGGGCCCGTGCCTGGCCCAAAAATCGTTCCACGCCGCTGCTTTGTCGGTCATCCGGGCCCCCCCTTCGCGATGACATCGAAGGCGACCGTCATCCGGTCGCCACGTGCAAAACCAGTGGTGCCATGAAACAGCGTGCTTGGGAACAGTGCGAGGTGACCCTCTTCTGGGCGGATCGTGCGCAAGGGCGGCAAATCGAGTCGCAGGTCGGGTGGCGGACGCCCGAGTTCGAGGACGGCGTCGGATGCCGGATCGTCGACCTCTGGCAGAAGGACGTATAGGGCGGAGGAGAGCACGCCCTGCGGGTGGATGTGCGATGCATGGTGATCGCCGCCCCCGGTCAGCCTGACCGACCACGATCCGGCGAGCGCCCACGGCCTGCTGCGTGCGCGCAGGGTCGGATGCGCGGCGTCGACCGCGGGCAGGCCTGCCCGGTAGTCCTCCAGCGTCGCCGCGATGCCGGTTGCGAGATGGGCCAACTCGGGCTCTGTGCGGTGGAACAGGATGCCCCGCGTCTGCGTACCTCCGCGCAGCGACTGGCCGATGGGGAAGGCGGAGGTGGCATGCGTCCGTTCCAGCAGGGCGATTGCGGGCGGCAGGATTTGCTCCGCGTCGGCCAGCGGCAACAGCCGAACCAGCCCTTCCTGGCCGTCCAGCCATTCGCTGCGTGGATCCTGCGTCACGCGCCACAGCAGCCCGGTGAACGCCCAGGCGATGACATCGAACGGGGCAAAGCTCCGCGCCCGCTCCAGCGCCTTGTCAGCGAGGGCCCAGTCCTGCGTACGCAGGCCATGGCGCGCCTCGTGCAGCGCGCGATCCAGCGAATCCGTTTCGAGGCACGCAAATGCTGCCTGCGCGCGCGCATCCTCTCCCGCCGCGCTGGCGAAGGCGGCTTCGAACAGGACGAAACGCTCCGGCGTGGCGAAGCGTGCCTGTGCCGCGCGTGCGACCTCGGCCGCGTCGGCGAAGCGTTCGACCGCGGCGAGCGCGGCGACATGCGCGGTCGGAATGACAGGCTCGTTCGGAGCCTTGCTTGCCGCGACCCGGAAATGATCGTCGAAATCGGGATCGCCTGCCGCCAGCCTCAGCTGAGCGAGAAAGTCGAGGCCATCGCGCCAGGCAGGCGCCTGCTCGACGAGCTGCCGCGTGATCGTGAGCGCCGAGGCAGTGTCCCCCGCAATGTCGAGCGCCTGTGCCTTTGCCAGCCAGAGATGGGGGTCGGCCTGATCGCGCGAGAGGGCAAGATCGATCCGGGCGAGCGCATCGCCCTCGGTCCGCTCGAGCGCGACCCGCGCACGCCCCGCGAGTGCGCGTGGATTCGCGGGTTCGAGCGTGAGCGCCCGGTCGTACCACTCGCTGGCTTGCGGCAGATCGTCGGCAAGGCGGGCGGCATTGGCGCGGGTCGAACAGAAACGCGCATTGCCGCGTCCCGCCGCCACGTGCGGATCGAGGGCTGCCAGCGCCGCTTCGGGCGCGCCTTCCCTGGTGCGCGCAATTGCGGCGTTGATCGCGAAGGGCAGATGCGCGGGCGCAAGGCGGGATGCGGCGCTGAAGCGCTCCGCGGCGAGGGCATAATCGCCGCGCCGCATCGCGATATTGCCCGCGCTGTTATGCAGTTCGGGATCGCGCGGATGTTCCGCGAGGCCATGCGCAATGACCCGTTCGGCCTCTTCCGGCGATCCGCCACGCTCCGCCGCGCTGGCGCGTTCGTGCCAGTCGCGCGCGCTTGCCATCAGCGATCGCGGAACCAGCCGGTGATCGCCAGCCGTCCCGCCGGGGCGAAGGGTGGCACGTAGGTGACGAGGTGGGTCTGCGGCACGGCAAACATGTTGAGCGCATTGAACCGCGGGCGAAAGCCCTGCACGACGTCGCCGTCTTCATCCAGGAACAGCAGGTAGCCGCCCCAGTCGGGATGCCAGTCCTCCCGCGCGAAATTCATCACGTAGGCGACCTTCCAGCCTTCTTCCACATGGCTGTCAGAATGGCGGCCGAGATAGTGCTGGGGGGCGAACATGGTCGCCTGCGCGTCCGCCTTCGCCAGTGCGTCGAACCCGGTGACCGCGCGGACGAACTCCATCATCTCCGGCGCGTTGAGATATTCCAGAAGCAGCTCGTGCGGGCCGCCCGGGTTCCAGCCGTTCTGCACCGCCTCGACCAGCGAGAACTGGGCGTAGCGAAAGCCGTAGTCGCCGCGCGCGCTCGCCTGTGCGGCGGCATTGGCCATCCGGTTGACCGCTTCGGCGCCGCCGGGGGCCGCGATCTCGGCATTGGAAAAGCCGCGCGGGGGCGTGTCCGCCCCGTTGCCCGCGCGCACCGCCATGCCCCACGGGGTTCCCTTCATCAGGATCGACTGGATTTCTTCTGCCGCCTCACGCGTCAGCAGGTCGCGCACCTGTACGCGCCGGTGCTCGGCGAAGTTTTCGGCAAGTGCCTCGCGGTCGAGCGAGGGATTCAATTCGAAGAGCGTCCTTCCCATGAACCATCCTTACGCGCCGGTCGGTTCGCGAAGCAAGCCGGGAGCATTGGCGGATGCTTGACACGTCCTTGCCGCCCCGCCAATTCAGTTGCCAAAAGAAACTTTCAACGGAAAGAATACGGGAGAGAGACCAATGGCAGATGCATATATCGTTGATGCGGTGCGTACCGCAGGGGGCAAGCGTGGCGGGAAACTGGCCGATGTACACCCGGTGGACCTCGCCGCGCAGACGCTCGACGCGCTGATCGAGCGGACCGGGATCGATCCCAAGGCGGTCGACGACGTGATCATGGGCTGCGTCAGCCAGGCGGGTCAGCAGGCGATGCAGGTGGGCCGCAACGCGGTCCTCGCCACGAAGCATCTTCCCGAAAGAACGCCCGCCGTCACGATCGACCGGCAGTGCGGTTCTTCCCAGCAGGCGATCCAGTTCGCCGCGCAGGCGGTGATGAGCGGGACGCAGGATGTCGTGATCGCCAGCGGGGTCGAAAGCATGACCCGCGTGCCAATGGGTTCGTCGGCCATGTTCCACATGAAGGAAGGGCTGGGCAATTATAAGTCGCCCGGCCTCGAGGAGAAGTATCCCGGCGTCCAGTGGAGCCAGTTCATGGGCGCCGAGATGATGGCCAAGAAGCACGATATCTCGAAGGACGAGATGGACCGCTTCGCGCTCGCCAGCCACGAAAAAGCCGCCGCCGCCACCAAGGCGGGCGCGTTCGACAAGGAAATCGTGCCGATCCCGATCCAGACCGAGGATGGCGAGCAGATGCACACGCTAGACGAGGGGATCCGCTTCGATGCCAGCCTCGAAGGGATTGCTGGCGTCAAGCTGCTGAGCCCCGACGGCCGCATCTCCGCCGCGCTGGCCAGCCAGATCTGCGACGGGTCGAGCGCGGCGCTGATCGTGTCCGAAGCGATGCTGAAGAAACACGGGCTGACGCCGCTGGCGCGGATCGTCGACCTGACGGTGACCGCGGGCGATCCGGTCATCATGCTGGAAGAGCCGCTGTTCGCGACCGACAAGGCGCTGAAGCGCGCCGGGCTGAGCATCGACGATATCGACCTGTACGAGGTGAACGAAGCGTTCGCGCCGGTGCCGATGGCATGGATGAAGCATGTCGGCGCGGACCCTGCCAAGCTCAACGTGAACGGCGGGGCGATCGCGCTCGGCCATCCGCTGGGCGCATCGGGCACCAAGCTGATGGCAACGCTGGTCCACGCGCTGCACGCGCGCGGCAAGAAATACGGGCTGCAGACGATGTGCGAAGGCGGCGGTGTCGCCAACGTGACGATCATCGAGGCATTGTAGCAATTTTGGATATCCAAAACCCGGTTCGGGCTGAGCTTGTCGAAGCCCTGCTTTTCTTTAAGCACGGGACCGGAAGAGAAGTGCAGCCCTTCGACAAGCTCAGGGCGAACGGACAAGAGAGGTAGCTCTAGAATGGAAATTTCCGCAAACACCCCCGCCGTCGTGACCGGTGGCGCATCCGGCCTCGGCCTTGCCACCGCGCGCGCCATCGCCGCAAAGGGCGCGAAGGTCGCGATCTTCGACATGAAGGAAGACGAGGGAGAGAAGGTTGCCAAGGAACTCGGCGGCACCTTCTGCAAGGTCAACGTGACGAGCGAGGAAGAGGTCGCCGCCGCCTTCGCCAAGGCGCGCGACGCCCACGGGCAGGAGCGTATCCTCGTCAACTGCGCCGGGATCGGCAACGCGATCAAGACCGCCAGCCGCTCCAAGGAAGATGGCAGCATCAAGCACTTCCCGCTGGCTGCCTTCGACTTTGTCATCCAGGTGAACCTCGTCGGCACCTTCCGCTGCATCGCGCATGCGGCGGCCGGCATGCTGACGCTCGATCCGCTGAACGACGATGGCGAGCGCGGTGCGATCGTGAACACCGCCAGCGTCGCCGCCGAAGACGGCCAGATCGGCCAGGCTGCCTATTCGGCATCCAAGGGCGGCGTCGTCGGCATGACCCTGCCGATCGCGCGCGACCTGATGGGCGAGGGCATCCGGGTGAACACGATCCTGCCCGGCATCTTCCACACCCCGCTGCTGATGGGCCTGCCCGAAAAGGCGATCGAAGCGCTCAACGCATCGGTCCCGTTCCCCAAGCGCCTCGGCAACCCGGAAGAATACGCCAAGTTGGCGATGGTGATGCTGGAGAACACGTACTTCAACGGCGAGGACGTGCGCCTCGACGGCGCGATCCGCATGGCGCCGCGCTGACCGGCGCCGCCTTGTGGTAGAAATTGGGCTTCCGTTTCGTTGCGGGAGCCCTTTTTCTTGGTGCGCGTGTATCGGAATGAAGCCTTTCCTACGGCGCTGCGGCTCCTGTATCGCCACGCGATGACGCGCGCTCCAGAGCCTTGTTCGAACCATCAATCGGGCATTGCGTTTGGAGGGCCTGTTTTCTCCTCTAAGACACTGTGTCAGGTGTGTCAGGGAGGAGACGCCGCGGATGCCTGACTTCACCCAGATCAAGCTTGTGATCGACGGCCCCATTGCCACGATCACACTTCATCGCCCGGAAAAGATGAACGCCTTCACGAATGTGATGCGCGACGAGATCATCGCGGCGATCGACATCACCGATGCGGATGATGCGGTGCGTGCGGTGATCATGACCGGGGAGGGGGAGCGCGCGTTCTGCGCCGGGGCCGACCTGACCCCGCCGAAGAACCCCGATGGCACAGACAAGCACGTGTTCTCCGATCCCACCACGGTCGACGACCTGTCCGATCCGCTTGTGCGCGATGGTGGAGGGCGGCTCGTCCTGCGCCTGTTCAACTCGCAAAAGCCGCTGATCGGCGCGTGCAACGGTGTGGCCGTGGGGGTCGGTGCGACGATGCAGCTGCCCTTCGACATCCGGCTGTGTTCGGACAATGCGCGCTTCGGCTTCGTCTTCGCCAAGCGCGGGATCACGCCGGAGGCCTGCTCCAGCTGGTTCCTGCCGCGCCTCGTCGGCATGTCGAGAGCGCTCGAATGGTGCATGACGGGGCGGATCTTCGATGCGTCCGAAGCGCTCGACGCAGGGCTGGTCCGCTCGGTCCACCCGAAGGACGAGCTGATGGATGCCGCGCGCGAACTGGCGCGCGAAATTGCCGATAACGCCTCGCCCCTCTCGGTCGCGATGATGCGGGCGATGTTGTGGCGCCTCTCGGCCGAAGATCACCCGATGAAGGCGCATCGGATCGACAGCCGGTCGATCTATCGCCTCTCGCGCGGGGACGACGCGAAAGAAGGCATTGCCAGCTTCCTCGAGAAGCGGCCCCCCGAGTTCACCGGCAAGGTCAGCACCGACATGCCCGATTTCTATCCCTGGTGGCAGGAGCCCGAATACAAATGAGCGCGAACACATGAGCAATGCCTGGCATATCGGCGTCCTTGGCGGATCGGGCCTCTATGAAGGCATCGAACTGGACGATCAGCAGCAGATCGAGGTCTCCTCGCCCTTCGGCGAACCCTCGGGCCCGGTGACCACGGGCCGGGTGGGCGATGTGCGCCTGACCTTCATGGCGCGCCATGGAGCCGGGCATGCGAAATCGCCCGACAGCGTGAATTACCGCGCCAATATCGACGTGATGAAGCGCTGCGGGGTGACCGACCTCGTGGCGATCAGCGCGATCGGCTCTCTGCGGGAGGAAATGGCGCCGACGCACTTCGTGGCGGTCGACCAGTTCATCGATCGCACGAGCGGGCGGGCGGGCAGCTTCTTCGGTGAAGGGCTGGTCGCGCATGTCAGCCTGGCCGATCCGGTGTGCCCGCGGCTGGGCGCGCTGGTGGCAGGTGCTGCGGAGGCGAGCGGGTCGACCGTGCATCGCGGCGGTACCTATGTGGCGATGGAAGGTCCGCAATTTTCGACCCGCGCCGAAAGCCGCATGTATCGCGGCTGGGGCGGGGATGTGATCGGGATGACCGGGATGCCCGAAGCACGCCTCGCACGCGAGGCGGAGCTGCCTTACGCAATGTTGGGCATGGTGACCGATTACGACAGCTGGCGCGACGATGAAGCGGGGGTCGAGGCGTTCGATATCCTCGCCGTGCTCAAGGGCAATGCCGACCGTGCGCGGGCCATGCTCGACGAACTTGTGGCGACCCTGCCCGAGACTCGCGCGCCGAGCCCGGTCGATACCGCGCTGGAGCACGCTATCATCACCGCGCCCGAGATGCGCGACAAGGCGTTGATGGCCAAGCTCGACGCAATTGCCGGGCGGGTGCTGGGTTAGGGCACTTGGGATGAGACTTCCCGCCTCACCCGGGGAGGTGCGGCGGGAAGGAACGCTCGATCAGTTCGAAAACGCGTCCGCGATCGAACAGCCCGCCGGGCCGAGGATGACGATGAACAGCGTGGGCAGGATAAACATGATCAGCGGAATGGTCATGATCGCGGGCAGGCGCGCGGCTTTCTCTTCTGCACGCATCATGCGTTCGTTGCGGAATTCGGCGGACAGGACGCGCAGGGCCGATGCCAGCGGGGTGCCGTAGCGTTCGGTCTGGATCAGCGTGGTGACGACGCCTTTCACCGCTTCGAGGTCCACGCGGTAGGCGAGGTTGTTGAACGCATTCTTGCGCTCGTTGAGGAAGGAAAGCTCGATCGCGGTCAGCAGGAATTCGTCGCCCAGTTCGGGATAGGCGCGGCCCAGTTCCTTGGCGACCCGGTTGAAGGCCGCGTCGACCGTCAGGCCCGCCTCGGCGCAGATCACCAGCAGGTCGAGCGCGTCGGGCAGCCCCTTGCGGATCGCGTCGGTGCGCTTCTTCGCCTTGTTGTCGATATAGAGTTCGGGCCCCTTGTACCCCAGGATGCCGGCAGCGGCGAGCGCGCCGAACTTCTTCAGGGCGCTCCAGTCGTCGAAGGAGCCGGACAGGTAGAAGACGTAGAAGGCGAGCAGCCCGAGGACGACCGGCAGCACCGCACGCGCACCGATGACGTAGACCGCGTATTCCTTGTTCCGGATGCCTGCATGGGCCAGCTTCTGCTGCACCTGCTCCACCTGGCTGGCCTGCAGCACGTTGAAGTTGCTCAGCGTGTCCTTGACCCTGTCGGTCTTCTGCGTGCGCCGGACCAGGCTCTTGCGCTTGCGCCCGTGCTCCTTGACGATGCCCGCCTTCAGCTCGTCGCGCCGTGCATTGAGCGCCTTGATACGCTTGGCCATCGGATCGCGCACGGTCACCGCAGCATAGATCGCCAGCATCACGGCAAGCGCCGCAATGCCCGCCATCACGGTCGCGACCGCGATCACATCGAAGCCCAGCAGGGTCGGGTTGCTGTTGGCTGCGGTCATTAGGAGGGCAGGTGAAAAGGCCATCAGATCTCGAAGCTCACCATCTTGGCCATGATGAACACCCCGATGCCCATCCAGCCGAGCCCGCCCAGACCGATCACGATCAGCCGCTCGTCCTCGAAGAAGGCGCCGATATAGTCCGGATTGATCCACAGGATCATGAAGAACACGAGGAACGGCAGGGCGCCGACGATATAGGCCGAGGCCTTGGATTCAGAGCTCATCGCCTTGATCTTGAGCTTCATCTGCGATCGCTTGCGCAGCACCTCGGACAGGTTGGACAGGGTTTCCGCCAGGTTGCCGCCCGTCTCGCGCTGGATCGCGAGCGAGATCGTGAAGAAGTTGAATTCGGGAATATTGAGCCGGTCGGCGCTGACCTGCATCGCGTCGTCCATCGACCGGCCGATCCGGATCCGCTCGATGATGCCCTTGAACTCGATGCCCACCGGCCCCTCGATTTCCTGCGCGACCACCGCCAGCGTCTCGGTCACCGGCAGGCCGGAGCGCAGGCCGCGGACCAGCAGGTCGATCGCGTCGGGGAACTTGGCGTTGAACTGGGCCGTCCGGCGCTTGATGAAGAAATTGACCACCAGATGCGGCAGCCCGGCACCGATCATCAGGCCGCCGATGGCCGACAGCGCAAGGGCGCCGGTCTGCAGGAACAGGATCAGCGCGACGAAGACGGTGAGGCCCAGGCTGGCGTAGAGATATTGCGAAACGCTCCAACCCTTGCCCGTGCGCTGGAGACGGATGGCGAGCGCTTCGGACCGCGAGCCTGCGCCGGCGGCCTTTTGCACCTTGGGCTTTCGCGCCGCCATGGCCTTCTTCATCTGCGATTCGACCTTCGCCTCGGAGCTGTCCGAGTGGCGGAAACGAACCCCGCTGAGCCGCCGTTCGAGCTGCTTGCGGGTCGAAGGGCCGGACAGCGCGGCGTAGCCGAGGCCGATCGCCGCGCAGGCGCCAATGGCCAGGATGAAGAGCTGCACTTGATCCATCGTTGCGATCTTGCGCCGATGTCCCTGCGAACGCGCGGAGCGAGCCGCGCGGTGCCGCTAGGCGTCGGTCTTCGCTGCCCCCTTGGTGCTGGTCGATGCGTCGCTGCCGGATTTGCCCTTGCGGGAGGTCGACAGCAGCGACTTGAGGTCGAACGCGCCGAGCAGGGATTTCTTGCCTCCCGACGGTTCCTCGGCCTCGATCGACTCGTCGCCGGCGGCAAGGATGCGGCTGACGACATTGCGAAGCTGGCTGGTCACCTTGCTCGACTCGTTGGCCTCGACCAAGGCCTGGCCCAGCTTGGCGGCATGGGTCGCGGCCTTCGGATCGTAGGGCAGGATGAAGTCGACCTTGCGCTCGATCGAGGATTCGAAGTCGGCCCTGCCGATCTCGATGTTGCTGGTTTGCGCCTTGTTGGCGATAACCAATGGCTGCGCATGGGGCGCATAGCTCTTGAGCCAGCTGAGGATGCGGATCGCATCGCGGGCCGAGGCGAGGGTGAACTCGCACACCACGGTAACAATGTTCACATCCGCCAGAAGCTGGGGGAAGTTGATGAGCATGTTGCGCGGCATGTCGATCACGGTGATCTCGAACGCCTGGCGGAATTCCTCTTCGAGCTGCACGAAGGCCGCCCCGTCGGTCATCAGGGGGGAGCTGATCGGCGCCTCGGCGGAGAGCACTGCGAGGTTGTCGTTCGCGCGGATCATCGCGCGTTCGATGAACAGCCCGTCGATCCGGCTGGGATTCTCGATCGCGTCGGTCAGTCCGCGACCCGGTTCGAGATCGAGTGTCAGGGCGCCGGTGCCGAAATGCACGTCGAGGTCGAGCAGGGCGGTCGGCAGCTTCTGTTCGTCGCTGAACAGCCATGCGAGCGAGGTGGCCACGGTGGATGCACCCGCGCCGCCGCGGGTGCCGACAACGGCGGTCGAAACGTGCCGCTTCGCGCTCTGCGAGTCGAACTGCTTGGGCGCGCTGAACACGGCCTGCGCATCGTTAAGCGCATCGCGGACCTGGCTCGAGGCGAGCGGTTTGAGGAGGTAATCGTGGATCCCGCTTGCCAGCAGATCGCGGTAGAGGCGCACATCGTTCACCTGGCCGAGCGCGATCACCACCGTGCCCGGTTCGCAGACTTCGGCGAGGCCGTTGATCTCGGTCAATGGATCGCTGCATTCGGACAGGTCGACGACCAGAATATTGGGGCTGGCACTGACCGACAGGCTCTGGATCGCATTGCGAAGGCCGCCCTTGGCGCATTTCTCCGGCGCCCAGCCAAGCTCGGCGACAACCGGACGCAGCGTATCGAGCGCGGCATCGTCGCAGACAAAGGCGGCAAAGGGATCGCGGTTACCCGACATTCCTGAATTCCAGGGTGCGTTCATCGTCTGTCCTCGTTCGCTCTGCTATCTTAATCGGGGCCGCCGGCTGTGACTGCACCGCCGCCGCCCTGGCCGTTGCGATAGGCTTCGATCGCGCGGCTGGAGGTGGTGACCACGGGCTTGCCGTCGCTCTCCTTGCCGCGGATCAGGTCCTCCGGATCGGCAACCATCGCCGCGAGATTGCTGTTGGTGGCGCAGCCGTAGTTTCGGCTGGTCGTGTTCATGTAATTGCCGTCGTAATCGTCCGACCAGTCGGGGCAGCCCGGGACGCTCGCGATCGAGCGGGTGACCACGACCCGCACGCGGCCGGGCTCGACAAAGCCTTCGGTCACCGGTGCGGTCTCGCTCAGCGCAAGGTCGTAGCGGCCGAGAATGGCCGCGACGTTTTCGATCGTCGCGGGGCTGGCAATATCCTCTTCCACCGCGACATGGTCGCCGTATTTGAGGTCGAGAGCTTCGAACCAGCCGGCCAGACGCCGCTGCTCGGGGATCGAGAGGCCACCGGGCCCCGCCGCCAGATCGAGCGTGTAGTGCGTGCGCTCCACCACCGGCTGGGCGGTGCTGTAGAGCGAGCGATTCATGTCTCCGCTGCACGCACCGAGCGAGAGCGCGAGGGTGGAGGCGAACAGGCCGGCGGCAAGCCGTTTGATATTGGTCATGGCCATGTGTCCTCTCAATTGTTGATGCTGAAGCCGGGGGCGGCCGATGCGCTGCGTTCCTTGCGACGCTGCTTCGTGGCCTGACGGTCACCATTCTGCTGCAGGCCCTGCGAGACGGCTGGGCTGGCAGCCTCGCGGTCGCGTGCACGCGGGACCGGGCGGCCAGGCTCGCCGTTCTGACGCACGTTTTCCTTGAAGCCGAGCTGGCTCAGCACGTCGGGGCTGTTGTACCCGTCGGTCGGCAGGCGGATCTCGCTCGCGTCGACCGGCTTCACCAAGTACGGCGTGATGACGATGACCAGTTCGGTCTCGCCCTTGCGAAAGCTGGTCGACCTGAACAGGTTGCCCAGGATCGGAACGTCGCCCAGACCCGGGGCCTTGTCGATCGTGTTCTGCGCATTGTTGCTCATCAACCCGGCGATCATCATGCTCTGGCCCGAACCGAGTTCTGCCGTGGTCGATGCCCTGCGCGTGATCAGCGCGGGGATCTGTACGCCCTCGAGCTGGACGGCACCTTGCGAAGACAGTTCAGAAACTTCCGGAGCTACCTGGATCGAGATCCGCCCGTCGGACAGGACGGTGGGCGTGTAGGTCAGCTTGACGCCATAGTTGCGGTATTCGACCGAAGTCGCGCCCAGGCCCTGGCTGATAGGGATCGGGAATTCGCCGCCGGCAAGGAAGTCGGCAGTATTGCCCGACAGGGCCGACAGGTTGAACTGCGAGAGCGTCGTGACGAGCCCGTTGGTTTCCGCAAGGTCCAGCGCGGCCCCGATATCGAGACCGAACAGGTTGCCGAGACCCGCCAGCGTGGTGCCGTCGCCACCCGTGACCCGGCTGGTACCCTCGCTCGAGGACTCAAAACCGGTGAAGGTGCCAGTGCCGCCGGGCGCATATTCCGGAAAGGCACTGCGACCGCGCGTCACCCCGAACTGGAAGCCGCCCGTCCCGTCGAAGGTCGCAAGATTTGCACCGAGGCTGCGCACGAGCGAGCGGCTGACCTCGGCGAAGCGGACCTGCAGGTTGACCTGCAGCGGCGTCGCCGTGTTCAGCCGGGCGATCACGTTCGCCTCGTCGCCCAGAAAGGCTTCGACCAGCCGCTCCGCCTCGGCCGCATCTTCAGGCGAGGCGATGGTGCCGGTCAGCAGCACGGTGTTGCTGCCCATGGTCGCGACGGAGATCTTCGCGTCGGGCATCGCCATCGCCAGCATCTGGTCGAGGCTGCCGATGTTCGATCCGACCCGCACATTGGCGGCCCAGATCACGTCGCCCGCCGAATTGCTTGCATAGACAGTGGTTTCCCCGCCGGACTTGCCGAACAGGTAGAGCTGCCGCTGGGACTTCACCTGGATATCCGCGATCGAATCATTGGCGATGAACACATCGCTCATCGAACCGGGCACGTTGATCAGTTCGCCCTTGCCGATGGAGAGCACGATGTCCTGCGTCGGACGGACCACGGACTGCGCGTCTGCCATGGCGGGCATCGTGGCCAGCGGTGCGCCGACCAGGGCGGCGCAGAGCAGCATCGGCCGGAAGCGTCGCCGCATGCGGGCACCCCTGGCGGGCTCTGCCTTGCTGTGCTTGACGGTCATTGTGGTTGCCTTTTTCATGATCAGTCGCGTCCACCGATCGGGGTGGTCGTCGCGGTATCGGTCGCAACGCTTCCGCTCTTGCCGGCTGCCACGGCGGTGCTCTGTTCGCCGCGCATCACACGCACGACGGGGCCGCGCGGGAGGCTGGGCGCGCCTTGTGGATCGACGTTTCGCGGCGAGACCGAGAGGCCTTCGGGTACTTGCGGCATAGCGCGGTTGCCGCCCGACTGCGGCTGGCTTTGCTGCTGGGGCTGGGAGGTGCGGGTCGAGAACCGCGAGACATCCGCCCCGGTAACGTAGGAAGATCCGCCATCACTCGGCATCGCGCGGGCCCGGGCGAGCAGACGCTCTTCCTCTTCCGGCGTAGCGTCGTCGGGAATGGCGATATCGCCGGAGGCGAGGGCACGTTCGAGGTCGCTGGCGCTATCGGCGATCGAGCGCAGCGAGAGGCTGAGCGTACCGACGGTCTGGGCGACCGCGATCTTCTCTGCGATCTTGGGCGTCACTTCGAGCGTGACCGTGCTGAAGGCGCGCACCGAAGTCTGGCCCTCGACCGTCTCCTGGGTGGTCGACTGGTCGGTGGCGAGTACGCGCAGGTTGCGCAGGATGGTTTCGGTCGCCTTGAGGCCGCCGGCATCGTGGGTCATCATCAGGTCGATCCGGTCGCCCGGGAAGACGAACCCGGCCACCGCGGTGTTGGCGTTGACCGGCACGGTGACGGCGCGCATCCCAGGGCCGAGCGCCGCGGCGAGGAAGCCGCGATCGCCGGGCGCAACGAGGCCGCCCTGCGTCACCGGCTCGCCGGCGGTAATCGGATAGCGCACGACCGTGCCCAGAAGCTGGGTCACATCGGCTTCGCCGTCGATGAAATAGGCATCGCGCACCAGTTCGGTGGGCCACGCCTGGAAGCCGATCGCATCCTGCGTGATGATCGTGCCGACAGGGAGGCTGCGCTGCGCCACTAGTACGCGCGGGCCGTTCGGCTGCGGGGCGGTAGCCGCCGCCGCCTGGGGCGCGTTCGTCCCGGTGAACATGCTGCGGGCGATAAAGGCCGTCCCTGCCGCGATGACAAGCGCCGCCAACAGCAGAACCAGCTTCTTTCTATCCATGACTTAGCAGTCCCCAAGATCGAACAATCGCCGACCCGTGGCCGGCAAGCTTGCGTTGCTTATGGGGTGAGTGGTTAAAATGAAGTTCACTTCGCGATGTCAGGCGTTCAGCCCGATGGCGTGCCCCGCAGCCGGAAAATAGTGCGCTGCCAGCACCCACAGGCCCGCAGCCGAGATCGCGACGCCATAGGGGATCGCGAGGCGATCCTTCCGGCGCCGCATCGCGTGGCCGATCGCCATGACCAGCGTCAGCGCACCGCCCAGCAGCGCCATCAGCACGATCAGCTGCCCGAACTGGACCGGTTCGATCCACAGGGCCAGGGCAGTCAGCAGTTTCACATCTCCGCCCCCCATCGCGCGCAGGGCGAACAGGACCGCGAGGATCGCGAAGGCGGCAACGGCGATACCCAGTTGCAACGCGACGCCAGGCCACAGATCCAGCCCGCTCGCCCACCAGAACAGCGGAGCGCCCAGCGCGACCGCTCCGGTCAGCCAGTTGTCGATCCGCCGCGCTTTGAGGTCGGTGATCGCGGCTGTCACCAGCGCGATTGCCAGCCCGACGAGCAGTGCATATTGCAGGTAGTCGCTCATGATGTTGGCGCCCGGTCTCCCTTGTGTGAGGTCCGTGCTACGCGCCGGCGCTTACCAAATAGTAACCACGAGTTTCGGACCGCGGGAGATCGAGAATGAACGCCAGTGCCGCACGAGAGGCCGCCTTCGATCGCAGGGTGATCCCCGAGGCCGCGAGCGAGAGCCATTGGCAGACCGCCGACGGCGCGAAGATCAGGCGGATCGACTGGGCGGGCGGTACACCTGCGCGCGGTTCCATTCTGTTCATGCCGGGGCGCGGCGATCACTACGAGAAATATCTCGAAACGCTCGACGAATGGGCGCGCGAGGGCTGGCGCGTCACCGCCAGCGACTGGCGAGGGCAGGGCATGTCGGGGCGCCTCGGCACCGACGCGCATACCGGCCATATCGACGACTTCGAAATCTGGACCCGCGACATCGCCGTGCTGTGGGAGCAATGGGTGGCCGAGACGCCGGGGCCGCATGTCCTGATCGGCCATTCGATGGGCGGCCATCTCGTCCTGCGTGCGCTGGTCGAAGGACGCGTCATGCCCGATGCGGCGGTGCTGTCCGCGCCGATGCTGGGGCTGGTTGGCACACCGGGGCCGCTCTGGCTGCTTGGCGCGGTGTCGAAGGGCATGGCACGGCTCGGCGATCCGCGGCGTCCGGCATGGAAGACGAGCGAGAAGCCCGGCGCGCTGCCGGAAGATCGCGGCGCGCTGCTGACTCATCATGTCGAGCGCTACCAGGACGAGCTGTGGTGGCGTAATGCCCGGCCCGAAGTCGCGATGGGGCCGGCCAGCTGGGGCTGGGTCGCTGCGGCGATAGAATCGATGAAGGTGATCGAAGCCAAGGGCGCGCTGGAGGACGTGGCGCTCCCGGTCCTCCTGTTCGGTACCACCAACGACCAGCTGGTCGCATGGAAGGCGATCGATCGGGCTGTATCGCGCCTGCCCTACGCCGAGCTGCTGCGCTTCGGCGACGAAGCCCATCACGAGATTTTCCGCGAGGTGGACGCGGTGCGCGGGCGCGCGATGGACGGGATCGCCGATTTCCTCGATCGCAAAGCGCCGCAAAGCGCCTAGATGGCCCCTATGGGCGACTATGATATTGCCATTATCGGGGCCGGAATGGCGGGCGCGAGCATTGCCGCAGAGATCGGTGGTTTGCGGCGCACCCTGCTGCTCGAGGCCGAGGACATGCCGGGCTATCATACCACGGGGCGCTCGGCGGCGTTCTGGGAGGAATGCTACGGCGGGCCGGAGCTCGTCCCCCTCAGCCGCGCGTCGGAAGCCTATTTGCGCAACGGCGGCTTCCTGACGCAGCGCGGTGCGCTCTATATCGGGCGCGCCCAGGACGAGGCGAAGCTCGATGCGTTCGAGGCGCGCTTTGCCGATACGGATGCGCGGATCGAGCGTCTGCCCGCCGGAGCCGCCGGGGAGCGGGTCCCCCTGTTGCAGAAGGATTGGCACGAGGCGATCTGGCAGCCGCATTGCGCCGATATCGATGTCGCCGGACTGCACCAGCACTACCTCAAGGCTGCAAAGAAGGCGGGTGTGGAGCTCGATACCCGTGCTCGAATTCAGACGCTGCAACGGGCCGGGGGCGGCTGGCTGCTGCGTGCTGCGGATGGCCGCGAATGGCGCGCGCGGACGATTGTCGATGCGGCCGGGGCATGGGCGGACGGTGTGGCGCAGCTTGCGGGGGTGCGCCCGCTCGGCATTCAGCCGCTCCAGCGTACCATGCTGCAGCTGCGGATCGAGCCGCCGCTGCCGCGCGGCGGGCCACTGACGATCGATATTTCGGGTCAGTTCTATTTCAAGCCGGAGGGCGCAGGCTCGCTATGGTTCAGCCCGCATGACGAGACGCCGATGCCGCCGGCCGACGTCGCGCCGGAAGAGTTGGCGGTGGCGCAGGGGCTGGAGCGTTTCGAACAGGCGCTCGATGCGCGGATCGAAAGGGTGGAGCGCACGTGGGCGGGGCTCAGAAGCTTCGCGCCCGATCGCAAGCCGGTGATCGGTTGGGACGCGCGCGTGCCGGGCTTCTTCTGGTTCGCCGGGCAGGGCGGCTTCGGGATCCAGACCGCGCCCGCCGCCGCGCGGCTCGGGGCGCAGCTCTTTCTCGACGGGCCGCGCGACGAGATGACCCATGCGCTCGACGCCTCGCGCTTCTCTCCGGACCGCTTCGGGTAGAGGCACGCGGGCCGATTTGTTAGCCTGCGCTGTCCGACATCAACCCACAGGAGACGCCAGAATGGCCCATAGTTTCGAGATTTATCGCGACAAGGCCGAAGAATTTCGCGTTCGGTTCAAGTACAATTCGGAGATCATGTTCTCGACCGAAGGGTATTCGAGCAAGGCGAGCGCGCAGAACGCGATCGATTCGATCAAGACCAACGGCCCCGCCGCCGAGGTGGTCGACAACAGCTAGCGAAGCGCGGCGGCGGCGTCGCTGGCGAGCCGGTCGACCCGCTCGTTCTCCGCATGGCCCGAATGGCCTTTGACCCAGTGCCACGTCACCTGGTGGCGGGCATTGAGGTCGGCCAGCTGGCGCCACAGGTCCTCGTTCTTGACCGGCTGCTTGCTCGCGGTTTTCCAGCCGCGCTTCTGCCAGCCGGGCAGCCACTTGGTGATCCCGTCGATCAGGTACTTGCTGTCGGTATAGAGGTCGACCGCGCACGCGCGCTTGAGGGCGGAAAGCCCTTCGATCGCGGCGGTCATCTCCATGCGGTTGTTGGTGGTATCCGCCTGCCCGCCCGAAAGCTCCCTCTCGGTCGCTCCCTTGCGCAGCAGCACACCCCAGCCGCCCGGTCCGGGGTTGCCCTTGCAGGCCCCGTCGGTAAAAATCTGTACGTCACTCATGAATGGAACGCGGCTTCGCCCTGGTCGCGGTAGAATGCAAGCCTTTGTGCGAATTGCATCGGATCCTTGCGGCGCACGAGGCCATCTTCGGGCGTCGCGAACCAGTCGACCGCCCGCGTCGCGATGAACCGCAGGCATGCGCCCTGCGCAAGGATCGGCAGCGCGGCCCGCTCTTCATCGGACAGCGCACGGCGGCTTTCGTACCCTTCTATCAGGCTGGTGGCGATATCGCGCCGGAAGCGGTTATCGGCCATGGTGAAGGTCCACGCCGCATGGGTCACCGCCAGATCGAACGCGAACATGCCTGAGCAGGCGAAGTAGAAATCGATCAGGCCGGTCACCCGGCCGTCGACGAGCAGGACATTGTCGGGAAACAGGTCTGCATGGATCGTGCCCTCGGGTAGCGCATCGGGCCATGCAGCCTGCACGCCGGCCCCGCAATCGGGCAGGATCTTCGCGAGGGCGGGATCGATCCGGTCGAACCGCGGCGCTTCTTCGCGCAGCATGCCGACGCAGGTCGGAATCGATAGCGAGGATGCGCGTTGCTGCTGGAAATCCCGTGCCGCCAGATGCAGCTGCGCCAGCGCAACGCCGACCGCGTGCGCCTCGGCCGCATCGGGTTCGTCGATCGACACGCCGGGCAGGAACTCGATCAGCGCGGCGGGCTTGCCCCGGACCACGATCATCCGCTCGTCGTCGCGCGTGTGGATCGTGCGCGGCACCGGCTGGGCCTGCGCGGCCAGATGATCGAGCAGCCCGAGAAAGAAGGGCAGGTCCTTCTCTTCGGTCCGCGCTTCGAACACCGTCAGGATGAACCGGCGCGCCTCGCCGGCGTGATCGGTTTCGATCAGCCAGTTGCTGTTCGAGACGCCTTCGGCAATACCTTTCGCCGTGCGCAGTGCGCCGACGTCGTAGCGGTCGAGCAGGCGCGCGATTTCGGTCGAGGTGAGGTGGGTGTAGACGGCCACAGGGAGAGCCCTTGTCGCTGCGTCAGTCGGTCAGCTGGCGGGGCAGCTTGAAGGTCATCTTCTCTTCGGTGAAGAGCACCGGGCGTTCTTCAACCTCGCGCCACTCGCTCAGCCTGGCGACCACTTCGCGTACCAGCGTTTCCGGGGCGGAGGCACCAGCGGTGAGGCCGACCGTTCCCACTCCTTCGAGCCATTCGGGCTGGATTTCGCTTGCGCGCTGGATCAGCCTGGCAGTTGTGCCGCACCGTTGCGCCACTTCGACCAGCCGCAGCGAGTTGGAGGAATTGGGCGCGCCGATCACCAGCACCAGGTCGCTGGCGGGGGCGAGCTGCTTGACCGCCGCCTGCCGGTTGGACGTGGCGTAGCAGATGTCTTCCGCCTTGGGTCCGACGATCTGCGGGAACCGCGCCCGCAAGGCCTGCACGATGCCATGCGTATCGTCGACCGACAGGGTGGTCTGGGTGAGGAAGGAGAGCTCGTCCTCTTCGGTGAAGGGGAGCCTCGCGACATCTTCCTCCGTTTCGACCAGCGTCATGTTGCCGTCCGGCACCTGGCCCATCGTGCCGATCACTTCCGGATGGCCTTCATGCCCGATGAAGATGATGTGCCGATCCTTTTCCAACTGCCGCTCGGCCTGGCGGTGAACCTTGCTCACCAGCGGGCAGGTCGCATCGACGTAGAGGAGCTTGCGCCGCTCGGCCTCGGCGGGGACTTCCTTGGGCACGCCATGGGCGCTGAAGACGACCGGTGCATCGTCGGGCACTTCGTCCAGTTCCTCGACGAAGATCGCGCCCTTGGCGCGCAATCCGTCGACGACATAGCGGTTGTGCACGATTTCGTGCCGGACGTAGACCGGCGCCCCATATTTCTCGAGCGCGCGCTCGACGATCTCGATCGCGCGGTCCACGCCAGCGCAGAACCCGCGCGGCGCGGCGATGAGGATGGTCAGGCCCGGGCGGTCCGACGGGACGTCGGTGCTCGGCAGCTCGGCGGGAAAGGCGGCGTTCATACCGCCCTATCTAGCCATTATGCTCGCGCGCCGCTAGGTGGCCGGGACCAGTTTGAATACAAGACCGATCAGGGAACCGTGAAGACAATGCATCCTGCCGCCCGCATCATCGCCCCGACCCTTATCGCGCTCGCCCTCGCAGGGTGTGCGAAGGAAGGCGATCTCGTGCTGAACCAGGGCGTCGGGGTGAACTCCGTTCGTAGCCTGTGCCCGGCAGTCGGCATTCCCGATTACACCGGCGATATCACCACTTTCCGCACGCCGGACAGCCGTCTTGCGAGCGACCTCGATATCGAGGCGAGCATGACCAACCTGCGCACCACCTGCGACGAAGCGGGCGAGCGCATCTATGCCAACGCCACTTTCGACGTTTACGCCAGCCGTAGCGACACCAACGGCGCGCGGACGGTCGAGCTGCCCTATTTCTCGGTCGTCCTGCGCGGTGGCAGTTCGGTCGTCACCAAGCGGGTCGGCACGGTGAGCGTCACCTTCGCCGACGGTCAGGACCGGGCTGTGGGCCGCGGCCAGGCGGGCGCCTTCATCAACCGCGCCGATGCGACCCTTCCCGCAGAGGTGCGAGACAAGATCACGCGCGATCGCAAGCCGGGAGACGTCGATGCCGCGCTCGATCCGCTGGCCGATCCGGAAGTGCGCGCAGCGGTGCAGGCGGCCAGCTTCGAACTGCTGGTCGGCTTCCAGCTGTCCGAAGCGCAGCTGGCGTACAACGCCACGCGCTGATCGCATGAGGCAGGGGGAGCGAACCGCTCCACCTTGCAGGGCGCGCCAAACCGGCTAAGCGGGCGCTCATGTCCAAACCGAACACCATATACGCCGCCTATGCAGAGCGGATCGACGCCGTGCTCGCCGCACTCGAGATGGAGGGCGTGCTGCCTTCCGACGTCAGCCGTACCAATGTCACGGTCGAACCGCCGCGCGATCCATCGCATGGCGACATCGCCACCAATGCCGCAATGGTGCTGGCCAAGCCCGCCAAGACCAATCCACGCGCGCTGGCCGAGCAGATCGTCGAGCACCTGAAGCGTGAACCCGACATCGAGAGCGCGGACATCGCGGGGCCGGGGTTCATCAATCTACGGATTGCAGACCGCGCATGGATCGACGAGGTGGGCGCGATCGCCACGCTTGGTGACGCCTATGGCCGCTCGGCAATGGGCGAGGGCACGCGCGTCAACGTGGAATATGTTTCCGCCAATCCGACCGGGCCGATGCACATGGGGCATTGCCGCGGCGCGGTGGTCGGCGATGCGCTCGCCAGCCTGCTCGATGCGACGGGCCATGCGGTCACCCGCGAATATTACGTCAACGACGCCGGCGGGCAGGTCGACGTGCTCGCCCGGTCGGCGCATGTTCGCTATCGCGAGGCACTGGGCGAGGAGGTCGGCGAAATCCCCGAAGGCCTCTACCCGGGCGATTACCTGGTCCCGGTCGGCAAGGCGCTGGCCGAGGAATTCGGGGACAAGTATGCCGCCGCACCGGAAAGCGAATGGCTGCCTCTGTTCCGTCCACGCGCCGTCGCTGCGATGATGGATCTGATCCGTGCCGACCTCGCCAAGCTGGGCATCGCGCATGATGTCTTCGCGTCCGAGGCCGAACTGCAGGCCGCAGGCAAGCCTGCCGAGGCCGAGCAATGGCTGCGCGAGCAGGGGCTGGTCTATGACGGCGAGCTTGAAAAGCCCAAGGGCAAGACGCCTGACGACTGGGAGCCGGTCGAACTGCCGCTGTTCCGCTCTACCCAGTTCGGAGACGATCAGGATCGCCCGATCCGCAAGTCGGACGGCAAGTGGACCTATTTCGGCGCCGATCTCGCCTATCACATGCAGAAGGCGGAGAACGCCGATGCGCTGATCGATATCTGGGGTGCGGATCACGCGGGCACGGTCAAGCGGATCAAGGCCGCCGTTGCCGCGCTCAGCCAGGGGAAGGGCACGCCGGTGCCGTTCGATGTGAAGCTGGTCCAGATGGTCCAGCTGATGCGCGATGGCGAGCCGGTGAAGATGTCCAAGCGCTCCGGCAACTTCGTGACGCTGGCCGATGTCGTCGATGAAGTCGGCAAGGACGTCGTTCGGTTCACCATGCTGACCCGCAAGCCCGAAGCGCAGATGGATTTCGACTTCGCCAAGGTGGTCGAGGCGAGCAAGGACAATCCGGTCTTCTACGTCCAGTACGCGCACGCCCGGATCCGCTCGACCATGCGCAAGGCCGCCGACGAAGACCTGTCGCCGTCTGGCGAAGCGCTGGACAGCCTGACCGAAGACGACATTGCGCTAGTCAAGCTGGCGGCGCAGTATCCGCGCATCGTCGAAGCGGCGGCACAGGCGCGCGAACCGCACCGCATCGCCTTCTATCTCTACGATCTCGCGGCGGCATTTCATGCCTATTGGAACGCCGGTAATGATGATCCTGCGAAAAGGGTCATACTGACACAGGACCGAAGCCTCAGCGGGGCAAGGCTTTATCTGGTCGCGCAAATAGGTCAGGTTATCCGCAATGGTCTGGGTCTCCTCGGGGTGGAGGCTGTCGAGGAGATGTGAGCATGATCGACGGGGACGATCGCGATCGGGATCTGGATGACCGCCATCTTGAGGGAAACGCGTCCCCTGTCGAGCCTTCGGGCAACCCCGAAGCCGAAACCGGCGCCCGCACGCCCGATGATACGCACCCGGCCGATCGCGCCGGTGCCCCGGAGAAAAAGCCTGCCATGACGCTCGAGAGTGGCTCTGACGAAGGCGGCACTTTCGCCCATGACGCTGAAATCGCAGGTACCGTCGAAAATGACGGGGACGGCGTGAAAAGAGAGCCTGCCCGGGATCCCGAGGCTTTCGCCGACATAGACGAGGAAGACCCCGTTCTCGACGATGAGAACGATCTCGGCCTGGTGAGTGACGACGATGCGCTTCCGTGGCTTGAATCGTCCGACTACGAAGAGATTGAAAGCGTCGATGCGTGGCGGGTGACCGGCTTCGTGGTGCTCGGCCTGGTTGCGTTCGCACTGCTGGTTGGCAGCATCTGGTATGTTGTCAGCCGAAATGATCCGGGCGCGCCTCAGGCCGATGGCAGCGTGATCGAAGCGCCAGAGGGTCCCTACAAGGAACGGCCCGAGGATCCCGGCGGCAAGACCTTCGAAGGCACCGGCGACATGGCCCCGGCTGTGGGAGAAGGCGAAACGCGCGAAGGCCGGCTGGCCGAACGCACGGCCACGCCCGAACCCGTTGCCGAGGACCAGGCGAAGCAGGACTCCACCGATAAGTCCGAACCCGAACCCAGCACGCCCGCTGCCCGCGACAACCGCATTGCGGTGCAGGTCGGCGCTTACCGCGACAAGGCGACGGCCGAAGCGGGCTGGCGACAGCTCCAGCGGCAGACCGATGCGCTTTCGGGTGTTCAGTACCGGATCGTGAAGGGCGAGGCCGATATTGGCACGGTCTACCGTCTCCAGGCGCTGCCGGGGAACATGGCCGCGGCGCGGCGCCTGCGCAGCGCGCTGGAGGACGACGGCGTAGCGAGCCAGATCAAGCAGTGATCGCCCGCGCCCGGCGGCTGCGGCCTGCCCGGCTTTCCACCGTCGCGGGGCCTCGCCAGCTTGCGGGCGTGCCGCTTTGCTGCAAGATTTCGTCCCATCATGACGCCAGCAATTTTCGGCTGTTCCGGCCCCGTACTGACCGCCGACGAGCAAGCATTTTTCCGCGAGGCCGACCCCGCGGGCTATATTCTGTTCAAGCGCAACTGCGAAAATCCCGAACAGCTGCGCAAGCTTACCGATAGCCTGCGCGCAATCCACGGGCGCGACCGGCTGCTGGTCTCGATCGATCAGGAAGGGGGCCGGGTGGCACGGCTAGGCCCGCCCGAATGGCGCAAATGGCCTGCGCCCGCGCGCTTCGCCCAACTTTACGACATCGCGCCGGCGTCCGCCATCGAGGCTTTGCGATTGAACAGCGAGGCGATGGCCGCCGAACTCGCGGCGGCGGGAATCAGCGTCGATTTTCATGCCCCCTTCGACGTCTCCCGGCCCGAAACCGACGATGTGATCGGCGACCGGGCGCTGGGTTCCGATCCGATGCAGGTCGCCGCGCTGGGCCGTGCGATCCTCGAAGGAATGGCGGCGGGCGGCGTGGTCGGCTGCCTCAAGCATATGCCCGGCCACGGGCGTGCGACGGCGGACAGCCACAAACACCTGCCGGTGGTCGATGCGCCGGATGCGGAGCTCGCGACGGATATCGCGCCTTTCGCAACGCTGGCCCCGCGCGCTGCCATCGGCATGACCGCGCATATCGTGTTCACTCAATGGGATGCGGATCGGCCTGCCACCCAGTCGCCCTGGGTGGTCGAGAACATCATTCGCCAGCGGATCGGCTTCGATGGTCTGCTGCTGACCGACGATATCGATATGCAGGCGCTCGACAGGACCATTTCCGAGCGTGCGGTCCGCGCGCTCGAGGCAGGCTGCGACATCGTGCTCAACTGCTGGGCCAAAATGGATGATATGGTCGGCATTGCCGAGGCGTGCGGCACCATTACTGACAAAGGCGCCGAGCGGCTCGAACGGGCCCTGACCAGCGTCGACGCCCCCGCCGAGCGCGCGGATATCGACGCGCTGGCAGGGATGCGCGACGCACTGCTGTCCGCCGCAGGGCTCGCGACATGAGCGACGATGCCGAGGGCGGGACCATTCCCGGCTCGGGGATGGGCGCAGCCGACGATGAAGAATGGCGTGGTGTCGCCGCGCCGTCGGGTGGCGAGAACGACGCGCTCTATCTCGCGCTCGATGGCTGGGAGGGCCCGCTCGACCTGCTGCTCGAACTGGCACGCAAGCAGAAGGTGGACCTGCGCGAGATTTCGATCCTCGCGCTGGTCGATCAGTACCTCGGCTTTCTCGACGGCGCAGAACAGCTCAAGCTCGAGGTCGCCGCCGACTATCTCGTGATGGCTGCGTGGCTCGCTTTTCTCAAATCGGCGCTGCTGCTGCCCCGAGACGAACAGGAAGACCCGAGTCCCGAGGAACTGGCGCTGCGGCTGCAACTGCGCCTCCAGCGCCTCGGCGCGATGCGGGAGGCGGCGGGACGCCTGATGGGGCGCGACCGGGTTGGGCGCGATGTCTTCCTCCGCGGCGCGCCCGAGGGGCTGCGCACCGATCGCACGATCAGCTGGCAGGTGGACTGGTACGATCTCGTGCGCGCCTACGGGCAGGTGAAGGCGCGCAATGCGCCTGCGCTGCATACCGTGCGCGACCGGAAGGTCATGACGCTGGAAAGCGCGCTCGACCGTGTCTCCTCGATGCTGGGTGTGACGCTCGACTGGATGGAACTGGCAGATTTCCTGCCGCCCGGCTCCGATCCGCGCCTGCGCAGGTCCGCCATGGCGAGCAGCTTCGTCGCCGCGCTGGAGCTCGCGCGCACGGGCCGCGCGGAGCTGGCGCAGGACGATATCTTCGGCCCCTTGCGGCTTCGCCGTGTGCGCGGAAGCGTTGCCGCGTGAGCGCGGAGCCGGAAAGCCTCGACCGTGCGCTGGAGGCGGCGCTTTTCGCCGCCGAAGAGCCGCTCACGGTCGACCAGCTCGCGACCCACCTCGGCGACGCGGACAAGACAGAGCTGCGTGCGGCGCTGGCGCGTCTGGCGGAATTCTATGCTCCGCGCGGCATCCACTTGGTGGAGCGGGGCAAACGCTGGCATTTCCAGACCGCACCTGATTGTGCGCACCTGTTGCGCAAGGAACGCGAATCGCTCCGCAAGCTGAGCCGTGCTGCGACCGAAGTGCTCGCCATCATCGCCTATCACGAGCCGGTCAGCCGTGCCGAAATCGAATCGATCCGCGGGGTTCAGACCTCGGGCGGGACGCTCGACGTCCTGATGGAGGCAGGCTGGGTGAAGCCTGCGGGGCGTCGTGAAGTGCCCGGCCGCCCGGTCATTTATGCGACGACGCCCGAATTTCTGCGCCATTTCGGGCTCGAATCGCGCCGCGATCTGCCGGGTATCGACGAATTGCGGGCCACCGGCATGCTCGATCCGGTCGAAGAGGCGTTCGAGGCGGAGATGGCCGGCCCATCCCCCGAAGAGGGAGATCCGGAAGAGGATTGATTGCGACGGTTCGTTGGCTGTCGTGACTGGAAGTTACCTCCGGCAATCCCTATAGGTTCGCGCAAGGTCACGCAGAGGCAATCATGTTCGGACAAATCGGTATCTGGCAAATTCTCATCCTGGCGCTCGTCGTGCTCGTTTTCTTCGGGCGCGGACGTGTCTCCGAGATGATGGGCGATTTCGGCAAGGGAATTAACAGCTTCAAGAAGGGCCTGAACGAAGAGGACGGGAAGAAGGCGGACGAGCCTGCCCCCCGCATCGAAGGCCCGGCGCACGACGCCAAGCCCGCCGGCGAAACCGTGAGCGAAAGCAAGACGGCCGAGACCGGCGACCGCACGTCCTGATCTGAAAGGGGCCTGCTGAGCCCATGTTCGACATTGGTGCCGCCGAAATCCTGGTGATCGCGATCGTTGCGATCCTCGTCATCGGGCCCAAGGACATGCCGCTGGCGATGCGGACCGCAGGCCGCTGGATCGGCCAGGTGCGGCGCGTGTCCGGCCATTTTCGCGCCGGCATCGATGCCATGGTGCGCGAGGCCGAGCTGGAGGACATGGAAAAGAAGTGGCAGGAGCGCAACGCGCAGATCATGCGGGATCATCCGGCAGACGAGATGACGCCGCTGCCGCCCGCTCCGCCTACGGATACCGCGCACGATCCCGATGCCGACGACCCTGTGCCGGGCGTAACGCCCGCTTCGGCTTCGGCCGAAGCGCGGACGGCCCCGCAGGACGATGAGAGGGAAGGCGCCGCAGAACCGCGCCTGCCGCTGGGCAATGAAGATACGCACAAGCGCGGTGACGAGCGACCGTGAGCCTGCTTCGCGACATTGACGAGACCCAGGCTCCGCTGATGGAGCACCTCGTGGAGTTGCGCGGACGGTTGCTGCGCTCCGTCTTCGTGCTCGCGATCGCATTCGGCATCTGCTTCTACTTCGCCGATCAGATTCTCGCATTTCTGGCCCGCCCGCTGGCGGAAGCGTTCCCCGAAGGGGAGGGGCGGCTGGTCTATACCAAGCTTTACGAGGTCTTCTTCGTGGAGATGAAGGTTGCGCTGTTTGCGGCCTTCTGCGTCAGCTTTCCGTTTATCGCCAACCAGTTATGGGCATTCGTCGCGCCCGGGCTCTATGCCCGCGAGAAGAAGGCCTTCCTCCCGTTCCTCATTGCCACGCCGGTGCTCTTCACGCTCGGCGCGTGCCTTGCCTATTTCGTGGTGATGCCCACCGCGTTCCGCTTCTTCCTGGGTTTCCAGGGGGAGGCGGGCGGTCTGCCGATCGAAGCTCTTCCCAGCGCGGGCGATTACCTCAGCCTGGTGATGCAGTTCATCCTCGCCTTCGGGATCAGCTTCTTGTTGCCTGTGCTGCTTTTGCTGCTCGAACGTGCCGGGATCGTCTCGCGCCAGTCGCTTTCGAAAGTGCGCCGTTACGTGATTGTCGGCGTAGTGGCGGTTGCAGCAGTCGTGACGCCACCGGATCCTGGCTCGCAGCTGATCCTTGCCGCTCCGCTCTATTTCCTGTTCGAAGGGTCGCTGCTGCTGATGCTTATCCTCGAGCGGAAGGAGAAGCGCGCTCAGGCCGGGGATGGCGAGGCACCCGACGGAGCCTAGTCGCTTGCTGCGAGGGCAGATTGCGTAGCTTGGTGCGCGCGCTGCAGGCCGCAAAAAAAGGGCTCCCGAAGCGGAAGCCCTTTTCTCATTGAAAGCCGCTGTGGACTTAGGCGCTGGCGCCGTCGTCGTCATCGTCGGCAATGATGACGATGCCAGCGATGACCGCAGCAACTGCCAGCGCACCGATCAGGGCGCCGCCGCCGAGTTCGCTTTCCTGCTCCATCGGCGCCGAAGCGCGGTCGGAACTCACTTCTGCGACGGCCGGGGCCGCAACGAACGAAAGGGCAGCAGCAGAAGCTACAACATTCCGAAACTTCATAATATTCTCCTCCAGAATAACGAAATTAGTTCGTGATTCGGTCGCTATCGTGCAGCACTTTTCGCAGAGATGCAAATGACAAAGAACATTAACCAATTTTAATAAAATTGGTTCGCGAGGTCAGAAAGTGTGACGGGGCATATTCATTCGACCGGTGTAGTCGCCAAGCGAAAGCGCCAGTCAATCGCTCGTTCTTGCCCATGCCAATGCCGAAAATTTCGTGTTGAATCCGGCGCGGTACTTGTGGCGTTGGTCCAGGATGAACGGCTTGCACAAAAAAAGGGCCCCGGAAGGGGCCCTTTTCTTAAGGTAAAGTCGCTTTAGACTTAGGCGCTAACGCCATCATCGTCATCACCGATCACGTCGGTCGCGACGAGTACGCCAGCGATGATCGCCGCAACAGCGAGTGCGCCGAGGACCGGTGCGCCGCCGATTTCGCTTTCGCCTTCTACGGGAGCCGAGGTGCGATCGAAGCTCACTTCGGCGACGGCCGGAGCCGCGACGAGCGACAGAGCGGCGGCGGCAGCGGCCAGATTACGAATCTTCATAGGGTAGGTCCTCCTTGCAGGATAATTAGCATGCTCAATACGTTGAGCGGCTTATTGGTTTTCTTGAAAGCGATTTGCAACCTGAAAAGTGCCTAATTTCAACGAAAGCGCCAATCGAACGGCTTTTGTGGCCTTTGGGCAACGTTGCCTGGGCGATCTTCTCAGGCGCTGACCGAAAGGTCGATGTCGTCGTCATCGGTCGCGATGATAATCCCGGCGATCAGGGCCGCAACCGTCACTGCACCCAGAAATGCCCCGCCGCCAGCCAATTCGCTCTCTCCCTCGACCGGTGCGACATCGCGCGCCGCGCTCTGGGCGGCGACCGGTGCGGCGAGCAGGCCCATCGCTGTGGCCACGATTGCAATCTTGCGCATTTCTCGTCTCTCCATGCGATCCTCGGCCCCGGTGCATTGTCGGGCACGAGGTGCCGTTTCTCGAAAAGCAGGAGGGCAGGTCGTCGCGCTCCTTCATTCACGCGTGCTCCTATGCGCCGCTTGTGAAAATTTGATTACGCAAACCGGCCTACGTAATAATCAGGGGCGCGGCAGGATTCTATCGGCGCCGGTAGACCTGCGTACCGCCGACCCAGGTTTCGAGAACCTGAGTCTCGCGGATCGACTGGGGGCTGGCCCGGGTAATGTCCCGGTCGATGACCAGAAAATCGGCGCGCTCACCTTTGATCAGCCGCCCGAAGCGACCTTCGGCAAAGCCAGCGAAGGCTGCATCGCTGGTAAAGCCGCGCCATGCTTCCATGCGCGAGAGGCGTTCCTCGGGCAGCCAGCCGCCGGGCGGCATGCCGTCTGCATCGACGCGGCTCATCGCGACCGCCAGGCCGACGAAGGGGGCGGGGGATTCGACCGGCGCGTCGGAGCCAAGGGCAAGCCGTGCGCCAGCGTCTTGCAGGCTCGCCCAGGCATAGGCCCCGGCCAGGCGATCGGCGCCGAGGCGGGCCTGCGCCATCAGCCGGTCGGATGTCTGGTGGACGGGCTGCACCGACGCAATGATCCCGTATTCGCCGAACCGATCGATATCCTCCGGCGACACGATCTGCGCATGCTCGATCCGCCAGCGGCGGTCGCCACGATAGCTCTCCGACAATTCCTCGATCGCGGAGAGCGCTTCGGAATTGGCGGCATCGCCGATCGCGTGGATCGCCACCTGGTAATTGTCCATCGCTGCCCGGCTCATCATGTTGCGCAACTGCGCATCGCTGAGCAGGGGCAGGCCGCTATTGTCCGGATCGTCGGCATAGGGGGCCTTGAGCCAGGCCCCGCGCGATCCCAGGGCCCCATCGAGATAGAGCTTCACCCCGTTCAGCCGCAGTCGATCGTCGTAAAGCCAGGGCGTGGGGCCCGTTCCGCCGATCACCTCCATCGCCTCTATCCCGGCGGCATAGGCCATGATCCGCATGCGCAGCCGGCCGGTATCGCCTGCGCGCCGGTAGGTCTGCCAGTCGTCCAGGGTTGTGCCCATGTCCGCTGCGGCGGTGATTCCCTGCGACAAAAGGATTTCCTGCGCCTCCTGCAGCGCCGCATCGCGGTCGACTGCGCGCGGCTCGGGCACCACCTTGGCGATGAGATCGGCGGCCGCGTCGACGAACACGCCCCCAGGCGCGCCGGACGCATCGCGCTCTATCCGCCCGCCGCGCGGGTCCTCGGTATCGGCCGTGACCTCGGCGGTTTCGATCGCCAGCGTGTTGGCCCAGGTCGCGTGGCCGTCCACCCGTTCGAGCGCGACCGGGCGATTGCCGACCGCACGGTCGAGCTCCTCGGCCGTCGGGAAACGGCCCAGACCCCATTTCTCCTGGTTCCAGCCCCGGCCAAGGATCCACGGCCGCCCGGGGTTCTCGCGCGCGAACTCTTCGATCAGCGCGAGCGCTTCTTCGAGGGATTCTGTCTGCGACAGGTCCAGCGTGAGCGCGCCGAAACCGATGCCCATCACGTGGACGTGCGCATCGATCATGCCCGGCACGATGATCTTGCCATCCATGTCGGCCAGGAAGTCGGTCCTCTCCGGCCGCTTGTCGCGCTTGTCGAGCACCTCGATGATGGTGCCGTCGTTTTCCAGCCACAAGCCGGTGAACCGGTCGAGATCGCCGTCCTCGTCGATCCGGTAGCCATCGACATTGTCGATCAGCACATCCGCCTGTGCGGGCGCATGGGTCGCGGCGAGGGCTGCCGCGCATAGCAGGGCACCCTTGATTGCGTTCAGCTTCATGAATCGGTTCAACTTCTTGCCCGGAGGATGTTTTGGTGCGGCGTAACGCCAACGCAAGGACCTGCCAATGGGCACGATCGGTCCGGTCGGGGCGATCCGGGGGGGGGCGTGTGTCCTGCCCGACGGTCAAAGCTCCATTGCGGGGCGTCCAAACCGGCGATAGGCGTCACCGCCATGACTCATGCAGCCTCAAATCCGCTTTCCATGCTGACCCTCGACGATGTGCGAGCCGCGCATGATCGCATTCGCGACGCGGTGGTACGGACCCCGATGCTCCACTCGCAGACGCTGTCGCAGATTGCCGGGGCGGACATCTGGCTCAAATTCGAGAACCTTCAGTTCACCGCCGCCTACAAGGAGCGTGGCGCGCTCAACGCCTTGCTGCTGTTGTCGCAGGAGCAGCGGGCGCGCGGCGTGATCGCGGCATCGGCGGGCAATCACAGCCAGGGGCTGTCCTATCACGGCACGCGGCTCGACGTGCCGGTGACGATCGTGATGCCCAGCACCACGCCGGCGGTCAAAGTAATGCAGACCGAAGCGGTCGGCGGCCAGGTCGTGCTGCACGGCGATACCTTCGACGAGGCCTACGCCCACGCCCGCGAGCTGGAGAAAGAGCGTGGGCTGACCTTCGTGCATCCGTTCGACGATCCGAATGTCGCCGCGGGCGCAGGCACGGTCGCGCTGGAAATGCTGGAGGACAAGCCGGACCTCGACTGCCTGGTCGTGCCGATCGGCGGCGGGGGCCTTATCAGCGGCATGTCGACAGCTGCCAAGGCGCTGGTGCCCGATATCACGGTCGTCGGGGTCGAGGCGGCGCTCTTCCCCTCGATGCATCTGGCCGTGTCTGGCAATGATCTGCCCTGTGGTGGCGACACGCTGGCCGAAGGGATCGCGGTCAAGGAGCCGGGCACCTTCACCCGCGCGATCGTGAAGGAGCTGGTCGACGAGATCCTCCTGGTGGACGAACCCGATCTGGAACGCTCAGTCGCGCTGCTGCTGCAGATCGAAAAGACGGTGGTGGAGGGCGCCGGTGCGGCCGGTCTTGCTGCGGTTCTCGCCAACAAGGAAAAGTTCGCCGGAAAGACGATCGGCCTGCCGCTGTGCGGCGGCAATATCGACTCCCGGCTGCTGGCGACGGTGCTGCTGCGCGATCTGGCGCGCGAGGGGCGTCTTGCGCGGTTGCGGATTGCGCTGAAGGATCAGCCGGGCTCGCTCCACAAGCTCGCCAGCCTGTTCGAACGGCACGGGGTGAACATCATCGAGGTGTACCACCAGCGCATCTTCACCAAGCTGCCGGCCAAGGGCCTGATCACCGACATCGAGTGCGAAGCGCGCAACAAAAGCCAGGTCGATGCGCTGATCGCCGACATGCGCAGCAAAGGCTACAACGTGCATGCGATCGAGCTGGAGTAGGCGTCCCGCCGGGGTGCACATGTGCAAAACAAGCCCCGATGAATGCAAGTTCGTGGTTAAGCCCCTTTTACGCAGGTGGCCTCTCGGGCATATCGGTCGCCAGGCATTGACCGAACGATTCATTTCTACGCCCTCGACAGGAGCGCCACTCTCGCCGTGACTGCCCCGGTTCGCTTCCCTCGCTTCTTCGTTACGAGCCCCGCGCCGTGCCCCTATCTTGCAGGGAAGACGGAGCGGAAGGTGTTCACGGAACTGAAGGGGCCGCATGCGGACCATCTGAACGAGGCGCTCGGCCGGATCGGCTTCCGGCGTAGCCAGACGGTTGCCTACCGGCCCAGCTGCGCCGATTGTCAGGCTTGTGTGTCTGTTCGCGTCGTCGCGGGCGAGTTCGCCCCGTCCAGCTCTCAGAAGCGCATCCTCAAGCGGAACGGCGACCTCGTGGTCTCCGAATGTCGCCCGTGGGCGACGTCGGAACAATTCGAGCTGCTGCGCAGTTACCTCGCGAAGCGCCATCCGGAAGGCGGTATGAGCCGGATGGATGATGTCGACTACGCCGACATGGTTGAGCATACACCCGTGTCGAGCTATATCGTTGAATATAGGGAGCCGACGTGCGATGGCTCGTCGGGACGACTGGTTGGTGCCTGCCTTACCGACCGACAGGGCGATGGGCTGTCGATGATCTACAGCTTCTACGACCCGGATCATGGGACGCGTTCTGGGCTTGGCAATTTCATCATTCTCGATCACATCCGCCGCGCTGCGGACGAAGGCCTGCCTTACGTATACCTCGGCTACTGGGTCGATGGATCGGCGCAGATGCAGTACAAGATCCGCTACCGCCCGCTCGAACGGCTTGGACCGCGCGGTTGGCGCAGGTTGGGGACCGAAGAACAGGATGTCCTTATTCGTGCTGCCGTTCGGAGTGAAAAGTCCTCAGCCCTCGCGGGCAGCGGCGACAAGGCTCTCGCAGTCACCCGCTAAGCTCGCGCGCGGCGCGTGCCTCTCCGCGATCGCCATCGTAATGGCCGGCCAGTCGGGCTTGGCCCATGCTCAGGATCGCGATACCGTTCCCGAACTCGAAGCGCTCATCCCCGACGAGGCGGTGGACAATCCGGAAGGCTGGGCCGCCAACGGCGTGCCGCCCGAAGAGCCATCGCCGATCGACGGACCCGATCCCTTCGCGAACGAAACCATCGATCTGGGCCCGGAAAGCCCTCTGGCCGAACTGCCCGGTCTGACGATCGACTGGCCCGACCCGCTTGATCTGGCCGAGGTGGAACAGGTCGCGGACGATGGCACGGCCGATTTTGCGGAGGCCAATCCGCTCGAATCGGGGCCGCTCTTGATCGATCCCGTGGTCGTCGACCTGACCGAACAGCTGGCGCTGGCGTTCCCCTCGGAGGAAGGAGCCTTCCCGCAGCAGGATGCCTTCGTCGAACAGTTCCAGCAGCTGTCTTCGATCGAGGCCTATGGCGACACCGAAAGCAATGTCGGCCAGCTGGGCGCGCGCGCGCGCGAAGACCAGGAAATCCTTGCCCAGCTGCTCCGCGCCTATGGCTATTATGATGGCGAGATCATCCGCGAAGTCGGCCCGAATCTTATCGATGGTTCGGACGAGCGTCCGCAGGTGCGTTTCAACATCCTTCCGGGCGAACGTTTCCGGTTCGGCGCCATCGACCTCGGCGATCTGGAGCAGGCGCCTGACGGACAGGAGCTGCGCCGTGCCTTCGAGCTCTATCCCGGCGATCCGGTCGACAGTTACGCCATCACGCGCGAGCGGGCCGATCTCGATATTGCACTGGGCAATAACGGCTTCCCCTTCGCCGAGATCGATGGGCCCGAACTGCTGATCGACCACGCCCGGACAGAGGGCGATCTGACGATGCCCGTGCGGCACAACGGGCAGTACGTGTTCGGCAACGTGATCTCGGACAAGCCCGATTTCCTCTCCAGCAAGCATCTGGAAACGATCGCGCGGTTCGAGCCGGGCGAACTCTACCAGCGTGAGCTGGAACTGGACCTGCGCCGTGCAATCATCGCCACCGGGCTTGTTTCGTCGGTCACCATCACTCCGGTCGAGACCGAGGCGCCCGCGAACGGCGAACCCGGCGTGGTGAACATGAATGTCGGCCTCACCGAAGCCGAGCTGCGTACCATCGCGGGCGCGATCGGCTATGGCACGGAAGAAGGCATCCGGCTCTCGGCGAGCTGGGAACACCGCAATCTCTTCCCGCCCGAGGGGGCGCTGCGGGTGCGGGGCATTGCCGGCACGCAGGAACAGCTGTTCGGCGTCACCTTCCGCAAGAGCAATTTCGGTGCGCGCGACCGTATCCTGACGCTCGACGCCTATGCCAGCTCGCTCGACAACAGGGCCTTCGCTGCTGATACCGCGGGCTTCATCGCCACCTACGAGCAGCTTTCGACGCTCCTGTTCCAGAAGCCCTTCAGCTGGTCCTTCGGCCTCGAACTGATCGCCTCGGACGAGCGGCTGGCCTACGATCTCGACAATAGCGACGAGACGGACCCCGACCCGCCGGGCCGGCAGGCCTATTTCGTCGCGGCCCTGCCGGGTTATGCGCAGATCGACACAAGCGACGATCTGCTCAACCCGACCGAAGGCTTCCGCGTCTCGCTTCGCGTCTCGCCCGAGGTCTCGCATACCGAGGGGACGGAAAGCTTCTACGTCCGCAATCAGGCGGATGCTTCGTATTATAACCAGATCGGCGATAACGGGCCGATCCTGGCCGGACGCGTGAGGCTCGGCTCGATCGCCGGGGCGCGGCTCGGCTTTATCGCGCCCTCAAGGCGCTTCTTCGCCGGCGGCGGCGGATCGGTGCGCGGCTACGGCTATCGCGAGATCGGCCCGCGCGATGACTCCGGCGATCCCATCGGCGGGCGCTCGCTGATCGAACTTTCGGCCGAGGCGCGCATTCCCACCCCGCTGTTCGACGGCGCGGTGCAGGTCGTTCCCTTCGTCGATGCAGGGTCGGTCGGTACTGAACAATATCCCGACTTCGACGATATCCGCATAGGGGCGGGCGTGGGCGTGCGCTACATCACAGGCTTCGGCCCGCTGCGGCTCGATGTTGCCTTCCCCCTCACTCCGCGTCCGGACGACAGCTTCGTCGCGGTTTACGTATCGCTTGGTCAGGCGTTCTGATGTCGCAAGAGGACACCCGCGAAGACACCCCCGCCGCCCCGAACGAGGCCGCGCCGCGCAAGCGCGCAGGACGCACAATCGTGAAGTGGGCGGGCGGAATTCTCGTCTTTCTCGCGCTGGTCGTGGCCGGGCTCCTGTTCGGGCTCGATACGCCGGTGGGCAAGCGCTGGATCGTCGATCAGGTTTCGAAGATCGAACCGCAATCGGGCCTGCGCATCTCGATCGGGCGGATCGATGGCAGCATCTATGACGAGATGACGCTGCACGATCTTTCCCTGGCCGATCCGCAGGGCGTTTTCCTGACCGTGCCCGAGATCGACCTCGACTGGAATCCCTTCGCATGGTTCGCCAGCGGGCTCGACATCCAGTCGCTCGAAGCGCGCCGGGGCGAGCTGAAGCGTCTGCCCGAGCTCAATCCGGGCGATCCGGACTCGCCGACCCTGCCGGGTTTCGACATCGAGATCGGACGGCTGGAACTTGTCGACTGGACGATCGCGCCAGGGCTTGCGGGGGACGAGCGACGGCAGGTGAACCTGCTGGGCAGCGCCGATATCAGCAATGGGCGTGCGATCGTAAAGGCCAACGGCCGCTTCGGCGAGGGCGACCGGCTGGTGGTCGACCTGACCGCAGAGCCGGACGGCGATGTGTTCGATGCCGACGTTCGGATCGATGCGCCCGATGGCGGCGTACTGACCGCTCTTGCCGGTCTCGAAGGCGATTACGTCGCGCGCATCGATGGTGACGGCACGTGGAAAGAGTGGGCTGGCGACCTGCTCGTCAATCGTAATGGCGAATCGCTCGCCCGTTTCCGGCTGTCTGTCGAAGACGGCACCTACGCCATCAGGGGTACGGCCAATACCACCCCCTTCCTCACCGGCATTCCGCAGCGCGCGCTGGGGGCCGATACGCAGGTAGAGGCATCGGGCACGCTGGTCGATCGCGTTCTCGAGGGGCGGCTTGAAGTGCTGGGGCAGGGCCTCGGTCTGGTGGCCGAAGGGGCTGCCGATCTCGCCGACAACCGGGTAAACGGAGTCGAATTCGTCGCCGATGTGCGCGACCCTACGCTGTTCGGCGAGAGCCTGCGTTTCGAAGGAGCACGGGCGAGCGGGACGATCGAGGGCGAGTTCGGCGATCTCTCGATTCCCTTCCGGCTCGTCGCCGATCGCTTCGAGGCCGGAACGACCACCATTACCGACATCGTGCAGGAAGGGACCGCGACCTACGACGGCAGCCGCTGGGTCATCCCGGTGGACGCGAACGTCGGGCGTATTGCGACCGGGAATGCCATGGCCGATCCGCGTCTGATCGGCGGGACCGCGAATGGCAGGCTGGTGTTCACCGGGCGCGAGCTCGTGTCCGAAGCGATCAGGATCAATTTCCCCGACGCGAGCGCGCAGCTCTCGCTGCGCGGTAATTTCGCGAACAATCGCTGGCAGGTGCGCGGGCCGGTGGCCGTCAACGGCCTGCAGTTCGAGCAGGTGGGCCGGGTCAATGCCGGGGGCACGATCGACTTCGTCTACGATGGTGCCTGGCGCCTCGCCGCCGATGTGCGCGGGCAGGTTCCGCGCGTCACCAATGATACGCTGGCCAACCTTGCCGGGCCGCTGATCGACTTTTCCGGAGGCGTCTCGCTTGCGCAGAACGCGCCGATCGATTTCCGCCGGGTGCGGGTGGATTCGCGCAAGCTCAACCTTGTGATTGACGGCCGGGTTGCACCGGGCACCACGCGCGTGGCGGGCCGGGGGCGGCAGGCCGACTATGGCCCGTTCACGGTCGAGGCCGCGCTTACCGATGCAGGGCCTGAAGCCGTGCTCGTCTTCGCCGAGCCGCTTCCCGCAGTCGGCCTGCGCGATGTGCGCGTCGCGCTGAGCCCGATCAAAGAAGGCTTCCGGATCGAGACCGAAGGGCAATCGGTGCTCGGCGAGTTCGATGGCACCCTCGGTCTGTTCTCACCCGCTGGCGGGCCTACGCGGCTCGCTGTCGAACGCCTGACCGTATACCAAACCGAAGTTACCGGCGACATTACGCTCGGCGACGGTGGCGCGACCGGTGAGCTGGCGTTGGCCGGTGGCGGGCTCGACGGGACGATCTCTCTCTCTCCGCGCGGCGGCGGGCAGGCGTTCGATGTCGCTCTTGCCGCGCGCGATGCGACCTTCGGTGGCACCACCGCGCTCGAAATCGCGACCGCCGATATCGATGTGAGCGGCCTGATCGCCGATGGCGACACCACCATTCAGGGAGAAGCGCAGGCGCAGGGCCTTCGTTATGGCACGGTCTTCATCGGCCGGATGAACGCCGATGCGCAGCTCGTGAACGGGCAGGGCAAGGTGAACGCCGCAGTTGCCGGGCGTCGCGGCAGAGGCTTCGCGCTGCAGCTCGCCGCCGATATTGCGCGCGAACGGATATCGATTGCGGCGCGCGGCAATCTTGCCGGGCGTGAGCTTTCCATGCCGCGCCGGGCGGTCCTTACCAATGTCGAAGGCGGCGGCTGGAGTCTCCAGCGCTCCCAGATCAGCTATGGCGACGGTTTCCTGATCGCAGAGGGGCAGCTGGGTGGCGGGCAGACCCGTCTGGACCTGAATGTGCGCGATATTCCCCTATCGCTGGCCGATATCGCCGTGGGCGATGCAGGGCTGGGCGGTAGCCTTTCCGGTACGATCACCTATGCCGGCACCGATGGTGGCCTGCCGACCGGCGAGGCCCGGATCAAGGTAGACAGCTTTACCCGTTCGGGCGTCATCTTGGCCTCGCGACCGGTCGATCTGTCGCTGGTCGCGCATCTAGATGCAGACCGTCTGCAGATGCGCGCGGTTCTCAACGATAATGGCACTCAGGGTGGCCGCATCCAGGCGCTGATTTCGGAACTCCCGCGCGACGGCTCGCTCATTGAGCGGCTGCAGCGCGGCGACCTGTTCGCGCAGCTGAGATATCGCGGCCCCGCGCAATCGCTGTGGCGGCTTGCGGCCATCGACCTGCTGGATTTCTCCGGCCCGGTGGCCATCGCGGCGGACGTGCGCGGCACCCTCTCCGATCCGCGCGTGCGCGGATCGCTGTCGAGCGACGACCTGCGCGTGCAGAGTTCAATTTCGGGCACGGATATCCGCGATGCGAGCGTTCGCGGAGACTTCGCCGGCTCCCGGCTCAGGATCAAAAGCTTCCGCGGCAAGGCGCCCAATGGCGGCGAGATCAACGGCAGCGGTGTGGTAGATCTGGCCAACCTTGGTGCCGGACGCGGGCCGGAGATCGATATCCGTGCCGGCGCGCGCAACGCCCAGCTGGTCGATGCGCGCGGACTGAAAGCGTCCGTCACCGGACCGCTGCGGATCGTGTCGAACGGATCGGGCGGAACGATCGCCGGGCGCCTGCAGGTCGAGCGTGCGAGCTGGCGCCTCGGTACTTCAGCCGAAAACACCGCCGAAATCCCGACAATCCCGACGCGTGAGGTCAACCTGCCGCGCGATCGCTATCAGGCGAAAGCACCGGGAGCGCCGTGGCGCTTCCTGATCGATGCGCGCGCTCCCAGCCGCGTGGATGTAGACGGGATGGGCCTCGACAGCGAATGGAGCGCGGATGTGCGCGTACGCGGCACGACCGATGAAATGCGGATCGGAGGCGAAGCCAATCTCGTGCGCGGGATCTACAGCTTCGCAGGTGCCCGCTTCGAAGTGACGCGTGGGCGTATCGAATTCGACGAGAACGAGGCGATCGACCCGCGGCTCGATATCGAGGCGGAAACCGACAGCAACGGCATCGCTGTGACGGTGAACATCACTGGCAATGCGATGCAGCCCGAAATCGCCTTCAGCTCGGTCCCCGCACTGCCCGATGAGGAAATTCTCGCGCGGCTCCTGTTCGGCGGCTCGATCACCAGCCTCTCGGCAACCGATGCGCTGCAGCTGGGTGCCGCAGTCGCCTCGTTGCGCGGCGGGGGTGGGCTCGATCCGATCAATCAGCTGCGCAGTGCCATCGGGCTCGACCGGCTGCGCATCGTCTCCGCCGATCCGGTTTTGGACCGCGGCACGTCGATCGCACTGGGCAAGAACATCGGGCGGCGTTTCTACGTCGAACTGATCACCGACGGGCAGGGCTACAGCGCCACCGATGCCGAATTCCGCATCACCAACTGGCTCTCGCTGCTCGCGACCGTGTCGACCATCGGGCGCAACAGCGTGGCGATCGAGGCGAGCCGCGATTACTGATCGCTGGCGGGACCGGCGATCGCGTGGCCTTCCCGCAACAGCGCCGGGCTGTTAGGGGCCGGGCGAGGGGAAGATGCATGGACTATGTGACAGGCAGGGACCATCTGCGCGCACATTCCGCGCGCATTCCCGCGAAATTTCGAGCGACATAAGATGGCCACCATTTCCGATCAGCTGCTGCTTTGCGACCTGACGCAAAGCTATTCCCCGCGCGGTGGCGGGGGGATCAGCACGTATCTCAGGGAAAAACGCAGCTATGTCGCCGAGCATACGGGGCATCGCCTGCTCCAGATCGTGCCAGGGCCCGAGACCAAGGTGGTCGAGGACGGTCGCCTGATCTGGTGCGAGATCGAGGCAGGCGGGGTCGAGAACAGCCCCAATTACCGCTTCATTACCAAGACCGGCCCCGTGCGCGAGGTGCTGGAGCGCTACCGGCCCGACCTCATCGAATCGATGTGCCCGTGGATCCTGCCTTGGACTGCCATCAACCATCGCCGCCGCCATCCCGAAACCGCGCTGGTGGCGGGCTACCACACTGATTTTCCCGAAGCGCAGGTCTATCGCGTGGCGAGCAAGCTGTTTGGCCACCAGCTGGGCCGCTTCTGGCGTTGGCAAAGCTGCTGCTACGGCGAGATTACCTATCGTGAGTTCGACTGGGTCTATTCGCTGAGCGACGTGAGCAAGCCCACACTCGACCGTATGAAGGTGAAGCATGTCGACCAGCTGAAACTGGGCGTGCACACCGATATCTTCAGCCCGGCGAAGGCGGACCCTGCCTTCCGCAAGGAGATCGGGCTGGGCCACACCACAGGCCCCCTGCTGATCTACGCCGGGCGAATCGACTACGAAAAGGGCGCGGACCAGCTGATCGAGATGTTCCGCAAGCTCCCGCGCGAGCTCGATGCGGGCCTCGTGATGATGGGCGACGGCGCGCTGACCGGCGAATTGAGCGAGGCTGCGCGGGGCATGAACGTCGTCTTCCCCGGCTTCATGAACGATCGCGAGGAACTGGCGCGCGCGCTCGCGTCATCGGACATCTACGTGTCCGCGATGGCGAGCGAGACCTTCGGCATCTCGGTGATCGAGGCGCAGGCCTGCGGGTTGCCAGTGATCGGCGTCGACAGCGGTGCCATGCCGAGCCGCGTGTCGCCGGACAACGGGGTTCTCGTGCCCGTCGAAGACACTGATGCGATGGCGCAGGCAGTGCTGGACATCTGGCCGGGCGAGGTCGAATCGATGGGACGCGCGGCACGCGCGCTGGTCGAGCGCGAATACAGCTGGGACGCGACCTTCCACCACCTGTTCAACACGATCTACCCCAAGGCACTGGCTGCCGCAGAGGCCCGCGTCCGGCGCGGGCCTCTGGGCTTCCGCCCGGTCTACAAGTTCCTCAACGGCACGGCCTGAAGCCACTATAATGGCGCTATTCAAGACCAAGCCACCGGTTTCTCGCGACGAATTCGAGTGGCTTCTCGCGTGCTTTGCGTGGTTGCGCGAGGTGCTGGAGGACGCGGACCGCTGGGTCCCGCTCGTGCTGCCGGACGATCCGCAATTGCTCGCGGCCAAAACCGCTTCGGAGTTGTTCGAGGTAGTGCGCGCGCGGTGTGATATGGCGGACTGGCCGTGCCAGCTCGAACGGATCGACGAACAGGACATGGCCGATTTTCGCGAAGTGCGTGTAGGCGGCGCTCCACTGGGCATGTTTTCGCACGAGTGCGGGAAATTCGTTATCCGCTATCACGCCGGTTTGCTGCGCACGCCCGACGCGCTCGTCGCGACCTTTGCGCACGAACTTGCCCACTATCTGCTGGAGGGGAAGGGCGATCCGCCCGGTGGCCGCGACTTATCGGAGCATGCGACCGATTGCTGCGCCGCTTACCTAGGATTCGGCGTCTTTCTCGCGAACTCGGCGCGGCATTTCGAACAGTTCACCGATGGCGTATGGTCGGGCTGGCATTCGTCCGCTTCCGGCTACCTCTCCGAACAGGCACTTGTCACCGCGGCCGCTCTGGCGGCTGCGCTCAACGATCATGATCCAAGCGCGATCGAGGGACAGCTCAAACCCTATCTGCGTGGTGATTTCCGAAAGGCTGGCCAGGCCATCGCGCGCAATTACACTCCAGTGGAAGAGACGCTTGCGGCGATCGACCTGCTCGAATGGTGCTATGAATGAGCGTGCGGTAAAGAGCTATTGACTGACAAGAGTTCTTGACTGTAAAGAGCTCTTGTCAGCGCCCATGAGGGGGCTGCCGGGAGAATGGGCCGGTGAAGAACCGCGTGAAGCATTACCGCGAAGGCGCGGGCTGGAGCCAGGGCGAGCTTGCCCGGCGGCTCGGCGTGTCACGCCAGACGATCAATGCGGTCGAAACCGACAAGTACGATCCCTCCCTCCCGCTGGCATTGCGGATGGCGAAACTGTTCGCCGTGGCGGTGCCGGACCTGTTCATCGACGACTGGGAGCCATCCGAATGACGACCGAAATCCAGCAGAAACCGCTCTGGCGCCGTCTCGTGCTTCCGCTTCTCGGCGGAGCCGTCGTCGGCGGATTGGGAGCAGCCGGGTTCATGGAGCTCGCCGAACTCGGCCGCAGCGATGGGCTCGGCACGTCGCGGGAAATTGCCGGGCTGGTAGGCATGCTCTACGCGCTGACCGGGCTGATGGTCCTGATCGGCGCGATCAATCCCGGCTTTGGCGCCAAGTTCCTCAATGTCGAAGACGCGGACGAACTGCGCGAGATGCGGCCCAACTTACGATTGAGCGGTATCGCCATGATCCTGCTGGGCGCGACGCTGATGCTGCTGGCCGTCGCGGGCTCTGTTGCCTTCGTCCCCGCAGGCGTCGCAGCGATCCTTGCGGTCGCCATGATCGCGGTGGCGAGCGTGCTCAGCATCCGGTCGAAACGCTACACTGACGAATTGCAGCGCGCGCTCTCTGCGGACGCGATGGCCACGGCATTCTACCTGGTGTTCTTCGTCGGCGGCGGTTGGGCGCTGTTCGCACATCTCGGCTTCCTCGTTCCGGCGGAGCCGCTCGACTGGCTGACGATGTTTGCTGTCGCGCTGATGATCGCAGCCTTCTGGCAGACCGCGCGGCGCGGATTGCTGAATCGGGGGCCCAACTGAAGCGCAAGAAAAAGGGCCGCCGGATCGCTCCGGCGGCCCTCTCTTGGTGATGGCTGATCCGCCCGATCAGGCGGAGTAGTACATGTCGTACTCGGCCGGGGCGGGGGTCGTCTCCACGCGGACGACCTCTTCCCACTTGAGTTCGATATAGGCTTCGATCTGGTCCTTGGTGAACACGTCGCCCGCCAGCAGGAACTCGTGGTCCTCTTCCAGCGCCATCAGCGCTTCGCGCAGCGAACCGCACACGGTCGGCACGTCGGCGAGTTCGGCGGGCGGCAGGTCGTAGAGGTTCTTGTCCATCGCTTCGCCCGGGTGGATCTTGTTCTGGATCCCGTCGAGGCCCGCCATCAGCAGCGCCGAATAGGCGAGGTAGGGGTTGGCCATCGCATCGGGGAAACGGAACTCGACGCGCTTCGCCTTCTCGCCCGCACCATAGGGGATGCGGCAGGAGGCCGAACGGTTGCGGGCCGAGTAGGCCAGCAGCACCGGTGCTTCGAAGCCCGGGACCAGCCGCTTGTAGCTGTTGGTCGTCGGGTTGGTGAAGGCGTTGAGCGCCTTGGCGTGCTTGATGACGCCGCCGATGTAGTAGAGGCAGTTGTCCGACAGGCCGGCATAGCCTGTGCCCGCGAAGGTCGGATCGCCGTTCTTCCAGATCGACATGTGCGTGTGCATGCCGCTGCCGTTATCGTCCTTGATCGGCTTGGGCATGAAGGTGGCCGACTTGCCGTAGGCATGCGCGACCTGGTGCACGACGTACTTGTAAATCTGCATGTTGTCGGCAGTTTCGACAAGGGTCGAGAAGGTCAGGCCCAGCTCGTGCTGCGCGGCCGCGACCTCGTGGTGGTGCTTGTCGCAGTTGAGGCCCATTTCGATCATCGTGGCGACCATCTCGCCGCGGATGTCGACTGCGCTGTCTACCGGAGCGACGGGGAAATAGCCGCCCTTGGCGCGCGGACGGTGGCCCATGTTGCCTGCGTCGTACTCGCGGCCCGAATTGGTCGGCAGCTCGATATCGTCGATCTGGAAGCCCGAACCGGCATAGCCGTCTTCGAAGCGCACATCGTCGAACATGAAGAATTCGGCTTCCGGGCCGACATAGATCGTGTCGCCGATACCGGTCGACTTGAGATAGTTCTCGGCGCGCTTGGCGGTGGAGCGCGGGTCGCGCGCGTACCATTCGCCGGTTGCCGGTTCCACGATGTCGCAGAAGATGATCATCATCGGCGTGGCGCTGAACGGATCGATATAGGTCCGCTCGAGGTCGGGCCGCAGGATCATGTCGGACTCGTTGATGACCTTCCACCCGGCGATCGACGAACCGTCGAACATCAGGCCGTCTTCAAGCTCGTCCTCGCCGAGGATGCCGGCCACCATGGTCAGGTGCTGCCACTTGCCCTTGGGGTCGGTGAACCGCAGGTCGACCCACTCGATATCGTTTTCCTTGATCTGTTTGAGGATCTCGCTGGCAGTTGACATAGTGCTCCTTTCCGATGGTGACTGGACGTGGATTCCGGGAAATTCTTAGAGGGCGTCGTCGTCGCGCTCGCCGGTGCGGATACGCAGCGCGGCGTCAATCGAGGAGACGAAAATCTTGCCGTCGCCGATGCGACCGGTCTGCGCCGCGCCGGAAATGGCCTCCACTACGCGTTCGGCGAGCGCGTCGGGCACGACGACCTCGAGCTTCACCTTGGGCAGAAAATCGACGACATATTCGGCACCGCGGTAAAGCTCCGTGTGGCCCTTCTGCCGACCGAAGCCCTTGGCCTCGATCACGGTGATCCCCGATACGCCGACTTCGTGTAGCGCTTCCTTCACTTCGTCGAGCTTGAAGGGTTTGATGATCGCTTCGATCTTTTTCACCGCGAAAGTCTGCCTCCAAAAGCGTTAACCGACGCGAGTCGGCGAACTGTCACACAAAGCGTAGTGGAATGTTGCACTGCGATAAAGGGGCAAGCTCGTTGCGTCGAGAGCGAGGTGCGCGTTCCGATTATAACGGCTTCAGCTGTAGCGAAGCAGTTTCAGAAAAGCCCGCCATCAGGTTGAGGTTCTGGATCGCCGCCCCGCTCGCACCCTTGCCCAGATTGTCGAGCCGGGCGACAAGCCGTGCAGTCTCGCGCTCGTCATTGCCGAACACATGCAGGGTCATCCCGTCCCAAGGCGCGGCATCTCGGTGCAGCAGCATTTCGGCAGGGGTGTCGCCGGTTTCCACCGACACCACCTGAGAGCCCGAATAGAAGTTCTGCAATGCGGCCTCGAGCGATGCGGCGTCCGGTCCGGCTGCCATCGCCCCGAGATGGAGCGGAACCTCGACGATCATGCCGCGCAGGGCGGGGACGACCGAAGGGGAGAACAGCACGCCATGGTCGAGCCCGCCATGTGTTTGCATCTCGGGCAGGTGCTTGTGATCGAGCGTGAGGCCATAGGTGCGAAAGGCAATGTCGGGCTCTTGTTCGAACCGCTCGATCAGGGCCTTGCCGCCGCCCGAATAGCCGCTCACCGCATTGACGGTGTAGGGCCAGTCGGCGGGCAGCAGCCCGGCACCCACCAGCGGCGCGATCAGACCGAGAAAGCCGGTCGGGTAGCACCCCGGATTGCCGACCCGGTCGGCCCCAGCGATGCGATCGCGCCCGATGATCTCGGGAAAGCCGTAGGTCCAGCCGTCTGCCACGCGGTGTGCGGAGGACGCATCGACGATGCGTGTCCCGCTTGCCGGATCGACCAGCGCCACCGCTTCGCGGGCGGCGTCGTCGGGCAGGCATAGCACGGCGAAAGGCGTGTCGTTCAGCGCCTCGCGTCGCGCGACGACATCTTTTCGACGTGCCTCGTCCAGCACCAGCGGCTCGAATTCGGGATGGGCAGTCAGCCGCGCGACAATCTCGAGCCCCGTGGTGCCCGCAGCACCGTCGATGAAGACTTGCGTTGCCATCTCAGCAGGCCATCAGGCGAAGGCCGACCGCTTGACGTAGCCCGACGGCCCGTCGGGGCCGAGGCAGCCCCAGACCCACGTGGTCGTGACGTCGAGCGCTTCGAAGGCGGTGCCCGGCTCGAGGGTCGTCAGCACGTCTTCCACGCCGCTGGTCGAACGCACAAGCGGCGCGGGGTCCGCGCCGATATGCATCACCGATGGCACGGCATAGTGCGCCACGAGGAACCGTGAGGCGAGCGCTATGTGAGCGAGATCGCGCCGCAGCGGCAGGGTGCCCTTGTCGGGCCAGGCGACAGGACCGGTCAGGCCGAGAAGGCGCATATCGACCGAATAGGTTTCAGGAGCGTTCACTGGGTTGTGTCGAGTGTCATGATTATCGCCTGCGCGCTTAGCCCGAGCATGCCTTGCAGACAACCTCGTGGCATTCGGCGCGTCGCTACAGCCTGGCTTATGCCCCGAAACGCTGGCGCAGCATGTGCCAGCTGGCGCGCAGGCCGTATGCCTCGCCGCCCTTGGGGCGGCCCGGTTTGGCCGTCGGGCGCCAGCCGTAGGTGTCGAAATGCGCCCAGTCGATGCCGTCGCCCACGAACTTGTCGAGGAACAGGCCAGCGACGCTCGCCCCGGCAAACCCGTTCGTCGGGGCGTTGATGCAATCGGCAAGCGGCGAATCCAGCCATTCGGCATAGGCATCGGGCAGCGGCAGGCGCCACGGCTCGTCGTCATGCGCCTTGCCGGCTGCGATCAGGGCATCGGCGGTTTCGCCGAGCCGGGTCATCAGCGCAGGAAACTCCGGCCCCAGCGCGACACGTGCCGCGCCGGTCAGCGTGGCGAAGTCGATCAGCAGGTCGGGCTTCTCCTCGCTCGCGCGGTCCAGCGCGTCGGCGAGGATCAGCCGGCCCTCGGCATCGGTGTTGGTGATTTCGACCGTCAGGCCCTTGCGGCTCTTCACGATATCGCCGGGACGCAGCGCATTGCCCGAAATCGCGTTCTCGACCGCGGGGACGAGCAGGTGGAGCCGCACCGGCAGGGCGTTCTGCATCACCAGCTTGGCGAGAGCGATCGCATGCGCGGCGCCGCCCATGTCCTTCTTCATCAGGGCCATGCCGGAGCTGGACTTGATGTCGAGCCCGCCGGAATCGAATGTGACTCCCTTGCCGACGATCGCGACCACTGGAAGATCGGCCTTGGCCCCCTTTGGGCTCCAGGTGAGGTGCAGGAGGCGGGGCGCATGATGGCGCGCGGCCGCGCGGCCCACCGCATGGACCAGCGGGTAATTCTGTTCGAGCGGGTCGCCGCGTGTCACTTCCACCTTGGCGTCGTGCGCCTTGGCGAGCGCTTCGACCTCCGCCTCCAGCCCTGCCGGGCCCATATCCTCGGGCGGAGTGTCGACCAGCCGTCGGACCAGGTTGACGGCCTGGGCTTCGGCGATGGCGGGCTCGATCGCGTTGGCGTCCTTGGTCAGCAGCACCTTCGCTCCGGCAGGCTCGGCATCGCTGCGATAGGCGATGTTTTTATACTGCGCGGTCTGCCACCCGTGCAGCGCCGGGCCGGGCTCCCCGTGCGCCAGACGATAGGTGCCCGCAGGCAGGATTTCGGCCAGACGCGCCAGGCACCAGCTGGAAAGATCCTGCGGGTTCGCCACGCCGCCTACGGCGAACCACTGGGCGCCGTTGCCGGGGGTCGCGGGGACGATTGCGGTTTCGTAGCCCTTGCCGGTGAATCCCTGCGCTTCCAGCATCGCGCGCTGCGTGTCGCTGAGCTTTTTCGTCCACTCGGCAAAGCCGCTTTCGTCGACGAGGTGAAGTTCGGTTGCGTCCTGGCCCCTATCGGCCTGTATCAAAGCTGTGTCGGTCATTGTATCGAGCATGGCGAGGATGACGCGCCGGCTCAACCGGATTCGCGTCGCTGTAAGGGATTCGAACAAAAATGACCGGAAGTTTCGCGAAGCTTCTGATTTCAAGCTGCATCGCTCTCGCCGCCTGCACCTCTCCCGAAGAGCTCGAGCGCGAGGCCGGCGTAGAAGGCGATGACGCGGCAACCGCGCAGCCGGATGGCGAAGCCGCAACCGGCGACCAGCCCGCGCAGGCCGGTGCCGCCCGGGAAATCTCGGAAGAGACCGATCTCTATGCCTTTTCCTTCTCTTACCCGAGCGCGCTCGGCGCGGTCCCGGCGCTGAAGGACCGGCTGGACGAACAGGCCAATCGCGAGGAGGCCGATCTCCAGCGCGCGGCTCGAGAGGCGAGCGAAGAGGCGCGAGAGGAAGGGTTCCCCTACAACCGCTACATGGTCACGATCGAGTGGAAGCTCGCCGGACAGACGGACGAATGGTTCAGCCTGATCGAGAACGGAGCGACCTATTTCGGTGGTGCGCACGGCAATTACGGGCTTAGCTCGGTGCTGTGGAACCGGGCCTCGCAGCGCCTGCTCGAACCGATCATGCTGTTCGAATCGCGGGCCGCACTGCGCGATGCGCTGGGTGACAGGTACTGCGACGCACTCGATACCCAGCGCATGGCGCGGCGCGGAGGAGAATTGGACGACGGCGACGATACCTTCAACCGCTGCCCCGATCTGGAAGAGCTGGAACTGGTGCTGCTCTCCAACGGGCAGAAGTTCGACCGGATCATGCTCTATGCAGCGCCCTATGTCGCCGGGCCCTATGTGGAAGGCGATTACGAGGTCGAATTGAGCGTAGACGATGCGATGCGGCAGGCGGTGAAGGCGCGATATCGCGACGATTTCATCCCCTGATCTCGCATTTTCAGAGATTCGTGCGTATCTGACCCCTCATGACAGAATATCAGACCATCACCGCCGATTCCGACGTCTATCGCGACGGCACCATCAAGCTGCACGGCCCCGAAGCTTTCGAGGGCATGCGCAAGGCCGGGCGATTGGCAGCAGAGATTCTCGACGCGATGCCCGAGTTCGTCCGGCCCGGCGTTACCACCGCGAGCATCGACGATGCGGTGCGCGGCATGATGCTGGATGCAGGCGCGGTTCCCGCCACGCTCGGCTATCGCGGTTACACCCACAGTTGCTGCATCTCGATCAATCACGTCATCTGTCACGGCATCCCGAGCGAGAAGACGCTGAAGGATGGCGACATCCTCAATATCGACGTGACCCCGCTGCTCGACGGCTGGCACGGCGATACCAGCCGTATGTTCTTCGCCGGCGATCCGCCGCTCAAGGCGAAGAAGCTGGTCGAGGTGACGCACGAGGCGCTGATGATCGGGATCGAGGCGGCCAGCAAGCCCGGCGCGCGGCTCGGCGATATCGGCGCCGCGATCGAGACGCTTGCCAAGCAGCATCGCTACGGCGTGGTCCGCGAATTCTGCGGCCACGGGCTCGGGCGGCTGTTCCACGATGCGCCCGAGGTGGTCCATGTGGGTGTTGCGGGCACCGGCCCCGAACTCAAGCCCGGCATGTTCTTCACCATCGAGCCGATGCTGAATGCAGGCAAGCCGTGGGCGAAAGTGCTGGGCGACGGATGGACCGCAGTGAGCCGCGACAAGTCGCTCTCCGCGCAGTTCGAGCACTCGCTTGCCATTACCGAGGACGGGGTGGAGATCTTCACGCTGAGCCCGACGGGCCGCGACAAGCCGCCTTACTCCTAATCCCGCGCAGCCCTGATGGCCGCAGCTGCGGCAAATGGGGCGATGGCGCACAGGACCAGACTGAAGGCTGCGGCGAACAGCGCGCCGGAGATGTCATCGCGCGCGAGGTGTCCTGCGCCGAAAATTACCAGCGGCACCGCGAGCGGCGCGAGCATGAGTCCGGCGAGTGCGGTGCCGCCACGAAGACTCGCGAGCAGGGCGGCAGTCATCAGGCCAATGGCGGCAAGGCCGGGGGTGCCCGCGAGCAGGCTCAGCATCAGGCGCCCCAGGGTGTTGCCGCTCAGCGAAAGCAGTGCGGCACCCGGCAGGCAGGCGAGGATCATCAGCGGACCAAAGCTGAGCCAGTGCGCCAGCAGCCGCGCGGTCATCGCCACCTCCTCACTCACGCCGCGAAGGCGCAGCTGGTCGAACATGCCGGCATCCCGGTCTGCTGCCACCAGCCGGTCGAGAGGCAAGATGCTGGCGAGCAGCGCGGCGATCCATAATACGCCGCCGCCGGTCCGGGCGAGCAGGCTCGGTGCTGGCCCGACCGCAAAGGGGAACAGGACCGCCACCAGCAGGAAGAAGATCAGCGGCAGGAAGGCAGAGCCTCTTGCGCCGCCGGGCAGCAGGATCGCGAGGTCGCGGCGCAGCAGGATCGCGAAAGCCTTCATGCCGCGTAATCCGCAAGGTCGAGCGTCTGCGCGGACAGATCGACCGGCTGGTGGGACACGAACAGGCACAGGCCGCCTGTTTCGCAATGCTCGCTGATCAATTCGGTCAGCAGCGACTGGGAAGCTGCATCGAGCCCGGCGAAGGGCTCGTCGAGCAGCCAGATCGGTCGCGGGCGCAGCAGCAGCCGGGCGAGGGCGGCGCGCTGCTTCTGCCCGGTCGAGAGATAGCCAACGGGAATGTCGCCCAGCATGTCGATGCCGAGACGCTCCATCGCCTCCGCCGGTGTCTTGCACCCGTCGAGCCGGGCCCAGAAGCTCAGCGTCTGCGCCAGCGTGCGATCGGGATCGAGGGCATGCTTGCCATCGATCAGGCCGATCTCGCCGCCATGCTCCACGGTCCCCGCGAAGGGCTGTGCCAGCCCAGCTAGAATGCGCAGCAGGCTGGTCTTGCCGATGCCATTCGGGCCAAGCAGCTGGAGCGCGCTGCCCGGCCCAAGGTCGAGCGACAGCTTGCGAAACAGCAGCCGCTCGCCGCGGCGGCAGGCGAGATCCTTGGCGAAGAGGCGGGCTTGCATGGCTGGGCGGGTTAGGCGAGGGGACGCGTCACGGCAATATCACGCGACGCGAAAGGAAAGCCCATGACGGTCGAAAAACTGAGCGAAGAAGAACGCACGACCTGGCTGGCCGCGCTCGACGGCTGGAAAATGGCCGATGGCCGCGAGGCGATCGAGCGGACCTTCAAATTCGAAGATTTCAGCGAAGCCTGGGGATTCATGGGCCGCGTCGCCCTGCTGGCTGAAAAGCATGATCATCACCCCGAATGGTCGAACGTTTACAACACGGTCGAAATCGCCCTGACGACGCACGATGCGGACGGCCTTTCGCTCCGCGATGTGAAGATGGCGAAGGCGATCGACGCGCTCTAATCGGTCGGAGGGCGGCCTCCTTCGGTCAGTTGCCGCCCATCGGCCCGCCCGCGCGCGAGCGGGCGATCTTGCGCATTTTGCCGGGCATCCAACGCGCGGCGAACGCGGCGCGCCTGGCGGTCTTGCCCACCATCGTGTGCAGCCTGTCTCCGTGCACCGCCGCCCATGCCGCTTCACCAACCTCCTCAACCGGGGTGATTTCCAGTCCGGCGGCCAGCACGCGGTCCCTGATTGCTTCATTGGACTGCGCGTTGGGCACCTGATCGATCAGCGGGGTCTCGATGAAGCCGGGCATGATCGAGCGCACGTTGATCCCATGTTCGGCCCATTCGCCGTCGAGACTTTCGGTGATCGCGCGCACGCCGAACTTGGTGGCCGAATAAACGCTCGCGCCGCTGGTGCCGTAAATGCCCGCCGCACTCGCGGTGTTGAGCAGACACGATCCCGGCGCGGTCTTCTTCAAGTGCGGCAGCGCGGCCTGCGCACCGAACAGCACGCCCTTCAGGTTGATGTCGAGGCAGCGCTCGATCTCGGCGACGCTGTTCTGTTCGAGCGTGCCGCCCAGCGGAATGCCGGCATTGTTGGCTACCACGTCGATCCGCCCGCCTGCAGCCATCGAAAAGGCGTCGAGCGCTTCGTCCCACGCCTCACGGTCGCGCACGTCGAACCTGTGCGCGAAGCTGAAGCCGAGCCCGATCAGGTGCTGGGTTTTCACCATCCCCTGTTCGTCGATATCGCCGAGTCCGACGAACCAGCCGCCCTTGGCAAACCGTTGTGCGATGGCGCGCCCGATACCCGACGCGCCACCGGTAACGAAGATGGCCTTGCGTGCACTCATTCGTCGGACACTGCCTCGGCAAGGCCCTGTACGAAGTCGGCACCTTCCACGATCTGCGCGGTCGAGGCTTCCACGGTTTCGCCCATCGGTTCGGCGCGCCCGCCGAGGCAGGTGGCGAGGAAGTTCTCCGTAATCGCGTTGAAGGCGATGTTGTTCACCGGCCGCGCGAAGCCGTGCCCTTCGTCGGGGAACAGCACGTAGGTGACCGGAATGTCGTTGTCCTTCATCGCGCCGACGATCTGGTCGCTTTCCGCCTGGTTCACGCGCGGATCGTTGGCACCTTGGCCGATCAGCAGCGGCTTGATGATCTTGTCCGCCGAATAGAGCGGACTGCGTTCCTTGAGCAGCGCAAGACCCTCTTCGGTGTTGGGGTTGCCCATCCGTTCGTGGAACTGCGCGACGACCGGAGCCCAGTAGGGCGGAATAGTCGAAAGCAGCGTCTCGAGGTTGGACGGGCCGACGATGTCGACGCCGCAGGCGAATTCCTCGGGCGTGAAGGTGAGCCCGGCGAGGGTGGCGTAGCCGCCGTAGGAGCCGCCCATTATCGCGACCGTGTCCTGCGAGGTGACACCGCGCTTCACCGCCCAGTTGACCGCGTCGATCAGGTCGTCGTGCATCTTGCGGCCCCATTCGAGGTTGCCCGCGGAGATGAAGTCCTTCCCGAAGCCGGTCGAGCCACGGAAATTGGTCGAAAGCACGGCATAGCCGCGGTTGGCGAGCCACTGGTGGTAGCCGTTATAGCCGTAACCGTCGCGCGCCCACGGGCCGCCGTGGACCAGCAGGACCATCGGCACAGGCTTGTCCGGCACGCCGTCGGCGTCGCTGTCGCTGCCGGGCGGCAGGGTCAGGTAGCTGGGCAGGGTGAGGCCGTCGCGGCTCTCGATCTCGACCGGGTACATCGGTTGGAGCGGTGCGCCTTCCAGCTCGGGCCGGGTGACGTAGAGCCTGGTCAACGTGCCCGCATCGCGATCGAACAGGTAGCTGGCGCTGGGCCCGGTGACCGGGTCGTTTCCGACGATCCACTTGCGGTCGTCGTCGGTGCGCGAACCGATGCCGAACTCGCCTTCGAGGTTCTCGTCGAGGAAATTCAGTGCCGCTTCGATCTCGGGATCGTTCGCGGTCCATTCGCGCTTGAGGTAATAGACCGAATAGGCCTCGACTTCGCCGGTCTCCTGATCGCGGATCGTGCCGCCGATATCGGCCTTGTCGTTCTCCGCAATCACGCGCGTTTCGCCGGTGTCGAAGTCCATCGCGACCAGCGCGGCGGTGTTGCGGCCTCGGCTGTCGAGCCAATACAGCGTCTTGCCGTCATGGGTGAACCCGGCCGGGCTGGTGGTCAGTGCATCCGCGAGGTCGGTGGAAGCGAAGGGCTCTGCCTCCACTTCGTTGTCCACGACCTTGAAGAAATCCATCCCGCCGCCGGCATTGGGGCGCAGCGCAACGCGCACGTCGAGATTGTCGTCCGCGACGAAGCCCGCATAGCTGTCGTTCTCGATCACCTGCGTCAGCTCGCCGGTGTTGAGGTCGAGCAGGTGGACGTCGTGATATTGCGGATTGCGGTTGTTGAGCCCGACGAGGATCTTGTCTTTGATCTCGTTCGATCCGCCGACGAGCATCACCCGCGTGTTCTCGAACGGCGTCAGCGTGGTTTCCGCCCCGGTTTCGACATCGATTCCGTAGAGCAGGAAGTTCTCGTCGCCGCCCTTGTCCTGAATGTAGAGCAGGCTCTGGCTGTCGGGGGCCCAGAAATACTCGCGGATCGGGCGCTCGGTCGCGCTGGTCATCACCTTCGCCGAGTCTGGATTGTCGGCGGGGGCCATCCAGACATTGAGCACGCCGTTCGACGGCGCGAGCCACGACAGCCACTTGCCGTCGGGGCTGATCTGCCCGGCGGCGCGGGTCGGGTTGCCGAACAGCGCGTCACGCGGGATCAGCGGGGCGGAAGTGGCGGGGGTGGTGGCGGTCATGCTGTCATCCGTATGGGCGGTGGTTGGCACGGCGGCTAGCGTGAGCGTGGCGAGCGCGCAACCGATCGACAGGGCAAGCTTGCGAGACGGAATCATGATACCTCTCCTCCAGGTTGGCACACCACCTTGTAAACGAACCTTTCCACCGGCCAAAGAAGATTGGACGCAAGGAGCCGTGCCGCGACGTGCCGGTCAGAGGGTCGGCACGTAATAGGCGTGCCATGTGAAGACTGCCATCGCGCCGCGGTGCGGGCGCCAGTCCTCTGCAATTGCGCGGGTCTCCTTCTCGCTCGGCGCGCCCTCCAGGCCGACGATCTTGCCGGTGGCCTTCTGCACCGCGAGGTCGCCGGCGGGCCAGATATCGGGACGTCCCTCGGCAAACAGAAGGTAGATTTCGGCAGACCAGCGGCCGATCCCCTTGATCTTCGTCAGCTCGGCAATGGCCGCTTCGTCGTCTTGGGGCAGGTTGTCGAGATTAAGCTCGCCCGCCGCGACAAGTTCGCACAGGGAGCGCGCATAACCCTGCTTCTGGCGTGACAGGCCGCAAGCGCGCAGTGCGTCGAAGTCCGCCTCTATGATCCGTTCGGGGGGCATGTCGCTGCCGATTTCCGCTTCGAGCTTGGCCCAGACGCTGTCCGCCGCCGCCACGCTGACCTGCTGGCCGACGATCGTGCGCAGCAAGGTGCGATGCCCGCGTTCGCGGATGCGTGGTTCGGGATAGCCGGCGATCTCCAGCGCGCGCGCTACGCGGGGATCGTCCGCTGCGACCGTGTCCAGCCCGTGCCTGATCTGCCTTGCGCTGAGGCCCATGCCTCCTGCCTCCATGGGCCGCCTTTGCTTGCCAATCCGAAACGCAGCTTTTAGCAGCCGCGTCAATGGTCGGCCGATGCTCCGGTCGATGCGATGAAAAGGACACTCGATGCCCAAGCTTACCGTGGTGGACCGCAGCGGAACCGAACGCACGATCGAGGTCGAGGACGGCCTGACCGTGATGGAAGCGATCCGCGATAACGGTTTCGACGAGCTGCTGGCGCTGTGCGGCGGCTGCTGTTCCTGCGCCACCTGCCATGTGCACGTCGACCCGGCCCACACCGCGAAGCTTCCGCCGATGAGCGAGGACGAGGACGACCTGCTCGAAAGCAGCGATCACCGGGTCGAAACCTCGCGCCTGTCGTGCCAGATCGATTTCACTTCCGAACTCGACGGGCTGAAGGTGCAAATCGCCCCCGAGGATTGATCGCAAGCCAAGGCCTGTTTGCCTGCAGGATAGTTTATCCCGGTTGCTGGCGCTGCCCCATAAGAGCTAGACAAGGCGCATGAACGCTGACGCTCCGCTTCCGTCCCGCCCGCTCGGCAGGGCGCTCGACCTCATTGGCAACACCCCGCTCGTCCGGCTCGAAGGGCCGAGCGCGGAGGCGGGTTGCGATATCTACGGCAAGTGCGAGTTCGCCAATCCCGGCGGATCGGTGAAGGACCGCGCGGCGCTGTGGATCATCCGCGATGCCGAAGCGCGCGGCGTCCTCAAGCCCGGCGGCACCGTGGTCGAGGGGACGGCGGGCAATACCGGCATCGGTATCGCGCTGGTCGCCAACGCGCTCGGCTACAAGACCATCATCGTCATGCCCGACAACCAGGCGCGCGAGAAGATGGACACGCTGCGCGCGCTGGGGGCCGAACTGGTGCTGGTCCCGCCGACCAAGTTCGCCAATCCCGGGCACTTCGTCCACACCTCGCGCCGCCTCGCCGAAGAGACCGAGGGGGCGGTGTGGGCCAACCAGTTCGACAATACCGCCAACCGCAAGGCGCATATCGAAAGTACTGCTCCCGAAATCTGGGCGCAGTTGCAGGGCCGGGTCGACGGGTTCACCTGCGCGGCAGGCACCGGCGGCACGATCGCGGGCGTCGGCCTGGGGCTGAAGGCGCAGGACGACAATATCCGCATCGCGCTGACCGATCCGCACGGGGCGGCGCTCTACAACTACTACGCCCACGGCGAGCTTTCATCGGAGGGATCGTCGGTGGCCGAGGGGATCGGGCAGGGGCGGATCACTGCCAATCTCGACGGGGCACCGGTCGACACGCAGTTCCGCATCTCGGATGAAGACGGGCTGGCATGGGTTGCCCGCCTGCTCAAGGAAGAGGGGCTGTGCCTCGGCCTCTCGTCCGGCATCAATGTTGCGGGCGCGGTTGCCCTCGGCAAGCAGTTGGTCGCAGAAGGGCGCGAGAACCCGCGGGTGGCGACGATCCTGTGCGATAGCGGCTTCCGCTATCTCTCCACGATCTTCGATGCCGAGTGGCTGCGCGCGAAAGGCTTGCCGGTGTTCGACTGGCTGGCCGACCGGCCTGCGGTCGATTGACGCGGCGCGACAGCGGCCTACTCTCTCCGACATGGCACTGATCCCCGACAGCCAGCGCAAGGACGCTCAGGACGCCAGAGGCGCGCAGCTCGATTCCGAGGTGATGCAGCGTCTGCGGGCCGGGCTCGGCGGGATTCTTGCGGTGATTGTCGCGGTCAGCATCGCGCATGTCATCATGACGCGCGCCTTGCAAAACGAGGAGACCGCAGTTCCGCAGGCCGCCCCCACGGTGGAGCCGAGCGCGACCCAGGCCGCCCGCGATCCGTTAAGCGATGCGGGCGTCGTCCCCGATCTTCCCGAAAAGGCGGAAGACGAGCCGGTGCCAGAAGGTCCGGTCCTGCCCGAAACGGGCGAGGGCGTGCCGGTTGAGTAGGCGTGGCTGGGGCCTGGGGCTGGGCGCTCTGCTGGCGATAGGCCTCTCGGGCGCGGGATGCGCGGGGACATCGCAGGCATCGCCCGACGTCGAGGGGAAGCGCTTCGGCCTGCTGACCTCGCTGCCCATCTATCGCGCGCCGCAGGCCAGCGTGGCCGACGCGCTCTCGAACGCAGGGCAGGATCAGCCGCACTGGCTGCGGACCGAACTGGAAGCACGCAATACGCTCCACCCCCTCGACACGATCGACGCGGCAGGTCTGGAGGGCACCGATATCCTGCTGCTGATCCAGCCGCGTGCGCTGACCCCGGCGGAGAATGTCGCGCTCGACACATGGGTGCGCGAGGGCGGGCAGGTGCTGCTGGTGGCGGACCCCATGCTGGTCAGCGAACCGCACTTCGCGCTGGGCGATCCGCGCAACCCTCAGGCGATCGCGGTGACCGGCCCGATCGAGGCCCGCTGGGGGCTTGAGCTTCAACCGGGAAAATCCGGGGATGAGGCGGAACGGCAGGTGCGGATCGGCGAGGGCACGCTCCCGGTGGCCTTGGGCGGCAGTTTCGTGAAGCGCGCGCCTGCAGGCGGGGATTCTGCGGATTGTGAGCTCCGGTACGAGGGGCTCGTGTCAGTGTGTGCCATCGGCGAGGGAAGCGCGGTGCTGATCGCCGATGCGACCTTGTTCGAGGGACACGGCGGGTCCGGGGATGCGGCGGGAAGCCTGTGGTCAATACTCGGGATGTTTGGGGACGCTCCCGCTCATTCTCAAAATTAGCACCTAAAATCAATAGTTTGAAAATACCCGGAGATTTTCCGGTATGGTTCCGCTCGCGCGTCTGGGGCGGGATTTTGTGGCTTGTGAGGCACGCTAAACTGCGGCAAATCGGCCACGAGGGTAATCTCTCCACAAAGATTCCCAACTTTCCCCTTTAATCCCCAACCATCCCGTTATATTACGAATGGCGTAATTGGACAGGAGTCGACCCGCGCGCGGACCCCGCGCGAGCCGGGATGCGCTTATGCGCGTCCCGGAACGGAGAAGCTCTGTCTGCGAGGTTTGAACGCTCACAGGGGAAGAGCGAAGCGTGTCGGAGGCGTTCCAGGGATATAGCGGTCAGGCCTTTTCGCTTCGCAGCGAAAAGGGCCGGTTCACGCTGCCTCCCGCATTCCGGAACGCGGTGAAGGCCTCCACCGAAAACCGCACCCTGTGCCTGACGGCGCACGAACGCTGGCCTTGCCTCGTCGGCTTCGGCACCGAGCGGGTGAAAGAGTTCGAAGCGATCCTCGACCGTGAGGAGGAGTCGGCGTTCAAGTTCAACCGCGACTTCGACCGCGACACGCGCGCGATCCAGCTCAACAGCTTTGCCACCATGCCGTTCGACGACAGCGGGCGCTTCATCATGCCCGAGCATATTCGCGGCCTCGGCAAGATCGACGACGAGCTGTTTTTCCAGGGTGGCGGCAAGTTCTTCACCGTGTGGAACCCCGTTCACCTGTACGAAATGGGCCCTGAGCTCGCGGTCGCGAAGGCGGCCTGCGAAGTTCTGGAGAAAGATGCGCGCGCCAAGGGGAAGAAGAAGGCATGACTGCTTCCTCGCCATCCCCGCACGTCCCCGTCCTGCTCGACGAGGTGGTCGCGGCGCTGAAACCCGCGCCCGGCGATCTGATTGTCGACGGCACCTTCGGTGCGGGCGGTTACACCCGCGCGCTGCTGGCCGCGGGCGCCACCGTGCATGCATTCGACCGGGATCCCTCGGCGCTGGCGATGGCGGAAGGTTGGTCCGAGCTCGGCGAGACGCCGCCGCGCCTCGTGCTCCATCGCCGGCCGTTTTCCGAAATGGCGGATGCGCTGGCGGAGCGTGGAATCTCGCAGGTGCAGGGCATCGTTCTCGACATCGGCGTATCCTCGATGCAGCTCGATCAGGCGGAGCGCGGCTTTTCCTTCGCTGCTGACGGCCCGCTCGACATGCGGATGGATCCGGACCTTCAGAGCGCTGCGGATTTCCTTAATACCGCCGCCGAAGGCGAGATCGCGGACGTCATCTATCAGTACGGCGAAGAACGTCAGTCGCGCAGGATCGCCCGCGCGATCGTTGCCGCGCGCCCGCTCGAGACGACGGGCGAACTCGCGCGCATCGTACGCAAGGCGACCGGGCACAAGCCGCACGACAAGAAAGACCCGGCGACGCGCACCTTCCAGGCCATCCGGATCCACGTGAATGGCGAACTGGATCAGCTGCGCGAGGCGCTTGGCGCGGGCGAACGCCTGCTCGCTCCCGACGGGCGGCTCGTGGTCGTGTCCTTCCATTCGCTCGAAGATCGGATCGTGAAGCGTTTCCTGCGAGACGCGTCCGGTCAGGTCGGCGGCGGCTCCCGCCATCTTCCCCTCACGGAGCAGCCGCCGTCCACGTTCAACCGGCCCGACAAGGCGGTGCGCGCAGGCGAAGCCGAACTGACGCGCAACCCCCGCGCACGTTCGGCCATTTTGCGCGCCGCCACCCGGACCGACGCCCCCGCCAGAAAGGAACTGACCTATGGCTAGAGGTAGCCGCCTGCGGCAGATTGGCTGGGCCATCTGCATCGGTATCGTCTTCGGCGGCTTCATGCTGCTGACCTTTCGCGTCAACGCGGTGAAGAGCGAGGTCGTCCGGGCCGAACGCACGATCGTCGTCCTCGAGCGTGAGAAGCTGGCGCTGGAAACCGAGTTCGAAACGCGCGCCAACCAGCAGCAACTGGCTGACTGGAACGCGATCGAGTTCGGCTATGCGCCGCCGCGGGCGGACCAGTTCCTCGGCGCCGAGCGCGAGCTTGCAAGTTTCAGCGCACCGCGCGCGCCCGGATCGCCCGAACCGATCCGCTTTGCGCGTGAAATGGAAGCGAGCGATTATCCCGCGCTCGTCTCTCCGTTGACGGGCTCGGAAAACGAAGGAGAGGAAGGCGAGGGTTCGACCGAAGCCGAACTCGCCAAGGCCGAGCGGGACGCGCATCTCGCGCTCGCGAGGCTCGACTAATGGCGAGCATTGCCATCGATTCCATGGTGGCAGCGGGCCCCATGCGGGTGGCCAACAAGCGGCTCGAGACGCTGCTGGTGGCGCGCATGCGCGCGCTTCTTCTCATGCCCGCTTTCGGGTTGGTCGCGGTCGTCGCGCTGCTGCGGATCGCGTCCTTCGGTCTGCTCGGTGCGCCCGACACGCCGATGTCGATGGAGCAGCGCCTGCTGCCGCCGCGCGGCGAGATCACCGATCGCAATGGCCTGCCGCTGGCGCGCAATTACGATGCCTTCGCGCTGTGGTTCAATCCCAAGGCGATGAAGGACGGCGGCAGCCCGCTGGTCCACACACCCGAAGAGGTGGCGGCCTCGCTGGCGCAGATCTTCCCCGAACTCGACCGGGCCGACGTCGCGCAGCGGCTGGCGAGTGGCAAGGCGCAGTACCTGCGCCGTCGCCTGCTGCCGGAAGAGGCCAACCGCGTGTTCGACATTGGCGAGCCCGCTCTCGAACTGCCGGCGGAGAAGGACCGCTTCTACCCGCAAGGCTCGATGGCGGCCCATGTGCTCGGCTACGTGCGCGACGGGAAGGGCAATCTCGGGATGGAATCCGTGCTCGACGCCGAACTGACCGACGCAGCCTCGCGCGCGCAGCCGCAAGCGATCGCGCTCGACCTCAGGGTCCAGGGCGCGCTGGAAGATGAGCTGCGCAAGGGCATGCTGGCGGTCAACGCGCGCGGCGCGGCGGGCGTGGTGCTGGATGTCGACACCGGCGAAGTCGTTGCGCTGGCATCGCTCCCCGCGTTCGATCCCAATGATATCAAGACGAGCGATCTCGTCATCAGTGAGGAGGCGGGCAAGCGCGGCGAGGTTGCCCGCGCGTTCAACAGCGTAACCAACCAAGTCTACGAACTCGGCTCCACCTTCAAGCCGCTCTCGGTTGCGGCCGCGATCGATGCGGGCATAGTGCGCGATCTCGGTGCGCGCTACGATGCAAAACCGGTGAAAGTTGCGGGGCGCACCCTTTCGGACAGTCACTCGCTCGGAGATACGCTGAATGTGCCCGAAGCGCTGATTCACTCCTCCAACACCGTGACGGCCCGCATTGCGGACAAGCTTGGCGGCGACCGGCTGCGCGATACCATGCGCGACCTCGGCCTCGCGGAGCGCCCCTATATCGAACTGCCCGCACGCGGTGCGCCGATCTGGCCGGGCGAGAAATGGTCGCGGATCACCACGATGACGGTCAGCTACGGCCACGGCATCGCGGTGACGCCGCTGCACCTGGCGAGCGCCTATGCCGCGATGGTCAACGGCGGCGTCTGGCGGCCTGCGACCCTGCGCAAGGTCGAGCCGGGCAAGGAAGTGGCGGGCCGCCGCGTCTTCAAGGAAGATACAAGCGCGCGGATGCGCCAGCTGCTGCGGATGGTCGCGATCTACGGCACCGGGCGCAGTGCCAACGCCCCCGGCTATCGCGTCGGCGGCAAGACCGGCTCCGCCGAGAAGCCGTCCCGTTCCGGCTATCGCGAGAAGCTGCTGGTTTCGACCTTCGCCGCGGCCTTCCCGATGGACGATCCGCGCTATGTCGTGGTTGCCATGCTCGACGAGCCCAAGGGGACCACTGCCAGTTCCTACCAGCGCACGGCTGCGTGGAACGCCGCCCCCATCGTCGGCAAGCTGATCCCACGGATCGGGCCGATGCTGGATGTGCGGCCCGACCTCAGCCGCGATATCGACATCTCGGACCTGCGCCCCCTTATCCGGAGCGAGATCAAGTGAAGCTCGACCTACTTCTCGACCAGGCAGGCCGTGCCGAGCGCTCAGGTGGCGATGCCATCGTCACCGGTTTCGCGATCGACCACCGCAAGGTCGCGCCGGGCACGATCTTCGGTGCCTTCCGGGGCGCACGCGTGAATGGCGAGGACTTCATCAATGCCGCCGTGGCCTCTGGCGCGGTTGCGATTGTCGCCCGGCCGGAAGCCCAAGTCGAAGGTGCGCTTCACATTGCCGACGATATGCCGCGGCGTGCTTTCGCACGGATCGCGGCGCGCTTCTTCACGCCCATTCCGCAAACCGTCGTTGCCGTGACCGGGACCAACGGAAAGACCTCCACCGTCGAGATGACGCGCCAGCTATGGCGCATGCTTGGCGAGCGGGCGGCGAGCATCGGCACGCTCGGCGTGACGACACCAGAAGAAAGCGTCTCCACCGGGCTCACCACGCCCGATATCGTTACCTTCCATTCGAACCTCGCCGGGCTTGCGCGCGAAGGTGTGAGCCATGTCGCGTTCGAGGCATCCAGCCACGGGCTCGACCAGTATCGCAACGAAGGCGCGCGCGTGATCGCGGGGGCCTTCACCAATTTCAGCCGCGATCACCTCGACTATCACGAGAGCCTGGACGCCTATTTCGAAGCCAAGATGCGGCTGTTCGACGAGGTTGTCGCGGATGATGGCACGGCGGTGATCTGGTCCGACGGCAGCGAATGGTCCGGCAGGGCAAAGGCGCACGCCGAAAAGCGCGGCCTTGCGGTGTTCACGGTCGGCCCCGAGGGGGACGACATCCGGCTGATCGCGCAGGAACCGACGCAGCTGGGCCAGGGGGTCGAGATCGCCCGCCAGGGCGATCGGCGCACGATCCGCCTGCCGCTGATCGGCGCGTATCAGGCGGCCAATGCGCTGACCGCTGCCGCGCTCGCGCTGGTGACCGGGGCCGACGAGGCGCGGCTGTGGGACGCGGTGGGCCGGCTGCAGCCGGTGCGCGGGCGGCTCGAGCGGGCGGTCATCACCCAGATCGGCGCGCCGGTCTATATCGACTACGCGCACACGCCCGACGCACTGGAAGCCGCGATCAAGGCGCTGCGCCCGCACGTCGCGGGGCGCCTGATCGTGGTTTTCGGCGCAGGCGGCGATCGCGATACCGGCAAGCGCGGGCCGATGGGCGAAGTCGTCTCGCGCCTGGCGGATATCGGCATCGTGACCGACGACAATCCGCGCGGGGAAGATGCTGCCGCCATTCGCGCAGCCGTCTTGCAGGGCGCCGGCGATAATGTGCACGAGGTTGCGGGACGTCGCGAAGCGATCGCGCAGGCCATCGGGTTGGTCGGGCGGGACGATATCGTCCTGATCGCGGGCAAGGGACACGAGGAAGACCAGATCATCGGGTCGGGAGAGAACATGCGGGTATTGCCGTTCAACGACGTCCAGGTTGCGCGTGAGGAAGCCGCGCGGATCGACAGCGAAACTCTGGAGCACAAGCAATGAGCGTCGTCGCCTTCGCCCATCCGAACCTGCGCGCATGGCCCGTCACCAGGCGCGATACCCTGCCGCTCGCGCTGTGGAGCTCTGCCGAAATCGCCGAAGCGACCGGCGGTGTCGCCTCCGGCGAGTTCCAGTGCGCCGGTGTGGAAATGGACAGCCGCGATGTGCGTCCGGGTGACCTGTTCGTCGCGCTGAAGGGAGAGGCGATGGATGGCCATCGCTTTATCGACAAGGCTTTCGCCGCCGGAGCCGCCGCCGCTATCGTCGATCGTCCGATCGACTGGCCGCACGTGCTGGTGGAGGATTCCACGGCCGCGCTCCGTGCGCTCGCCAAAGCCGCCTGTGTGCGCACCGATGCCAAGCGCATCGCGGTCACCGGATCGGTCGGCAAGACCGGCGTCAAGGAAGCCATTTTCACTGCGCTCGACCGATCGAGCCGGGGGCAGGCCCATCGTTCGGTACGCAGCTACAACAATCACGTCGGCGTACCGCTCAGCCTTGCGCGGATGGGTGCGCGGGCAAAATACGGCGTGTTCGAGATGGGCATGAACCACGCGGGCGAGATCGCTCCGCTGGTGGACCATGTCCGTCCCGATGTCGCGGTCATCACCACGATCGCGCCGGCGCATATCGAGAACCTCGGCAGTCTTGAGGCGATCGCGGATGAGAAGGCGCAGGTCTTCACCGGTCTCAAGTCCGGTGGCGCGGCGATCATCCCCGCCGACAGCGAGCATTACGAGCGTTTGCGGGCGCATGCCGAGGCCGCGGGGGCCGAAGTCTTCTCGTTCGGCCGTTCGGCCCATGCGCGGGTGCGGCTGCTCGACGCGATTCCGGCGGCCAATGGGGGAGCATCGCTCGTCACCGCGCAGATCGACGATACGCGCCTGTGCTACTCGGTGGCCGAACCGGGCGAACACTGGATCGACAATTCGCTGGCCGTGATGGCCGCCGTCTATGCGGTCGGCGGCGATCTGGGCGCTGCGGGGATTGCGCTCGGCGAGATGGGCGGCCTGAAGGGGCGCGGCGCGCGTCACACGATTTCCGCTGCTGGTGGCCGCGCGCTGCTGATCGACGAGAGCTACAACGCCAATCCCGCATCGATGCGCGCGACGCTGGCCCAGCTGGCGCAGACCCCGGCGCACCGCCGTGTGGCCGTTCTGGGTGCGATGAAGGAACTTGGTGAGTTCGGCCCGGCGTTCCACGAGCAGCTGGCCGAGCCCCTGGCCGACGCGCGGGTCGATTTCGTGGTCCTGGTGGGCGAGGAAATGGCGCCGCTGGCGACCCGGCTGGGGACGGGCGGGGCCAATGCGCTTGGCAATGGCATCGCCTTCGCCCATTGCGCAGGGCCTGCCGAAGCGATTGCCGCCCTCGAAGAATTCGGCCTCGTCGCCAGCGATGCGATCCTCGTCAAAGGATCCAACTCTGTCGGACTTGGCCGCCTTGTCGATCACTTCGTCAGCCGAGGCTAGCAAGGGACCGGGACCGGCGGACAATGTTTTACTTAATCGCGGAAATGCTTGAATTCGAAGGGATTTTCAATCTCTTCCGCTACCAGACCTTCCGCGCGGGTGCCGCGATCCTGACGGCACTGTTCGTCGGCCTGCTGATCGGCCCGAAGCTGATTGCCGTGCTGCGCGTGCGGCAGGGCAAGGGCCAGCCGATCCGCGAAGACGGCCCGCAGAGCCACCTTGCCAAGCGCGGCACGCCGACGATGGGCGGGCTGATGATCCTGATCGCGCTCCTCATCAGCCTGCTTCTGTGGATGGACCTGACCAGTCCGTTCGTGTGGGCCTGCCTTGCCGTGACCATCGGGTTCGGCGCGATCGGCTTCATGGATGATTACGACAAGGTCACCAAGAACAGCCACAAGGGCGTATCGGGCAAGGTCCGCCTGGCGATGGAATTCATCGTCGCAGGTATCGCTGCTTACATCATCGTCAGCCAGATCAACACGTGGCTTTACGTGCCCTTCGTATCCGACCGGGCCATTCCGCTCGGCCCGTTCTACTACGTGTTCGCCGCGATCGTGATCGTGGGCGCGGGCAATGCGGTGAACCTGACCGACGGGCTGGACGGGCTTGCGATCATGCCGGTCATCATTGCGGCAGGCACTTTCGCGATTATCGCCTACCTTGCAGGCCGCGCTGACTTTTCGAGCTATCTCGGCATTCCCTATGTCGAGGGTGCGGGCGAGCTGGCGATCTTCTGCGCGTGCATCATGGGGGCGGGCCTCGCCTTCCTGTGGTTCAACGCGCCGCCCGCTGCCGTCTTCATGGGTGATACCGGGTCGCTTGCTCTCGGCGGCGCGCTGGGCGCGATCGCCGTCGCCAGCCACCACGAAATCGTCCTCGCCATCGTTGGCGGGCTGTTCGTTTTCGAAGCGCTCAGCGTGATGATCCAGGTCTTCTGGTTCAAGCGCACGGGCAAGCGCGTCTTCCGTATGGCGCCCGTCCACCACCATTTCGAACAGCTCGGCTGGAGCGAGACGAAGGTCGTCATGCGCTTCTGGATTATCGCCATCGTGCTCGCGCTGATCGGGCTCAGCACCCTGAAGCTGCGGTGATCACGAACCCCGCCTGGACGGGCCGCAAATATGCGGTCCTCGGCCTGGCGAGGTCGGGACGGGCGACCGTCGAGGCGCTGCTCGCCGCTGGCGCGCAGGTGACTGCGTGGGACGAGCGCGAGGATGCGCGGGAGGCGTTCGCGAACCGGGTGACGCTGGCCGATCCGGTCGATGCCGATCTGACCGGCTTCGATGGCGTCGCGGTGTCGCCGGGCGTTCCGCTCAACACGCATCCGATCAAGCCACATGCGGACACCTACGGTGTGCCGGTGATCGGCGATATCGAGCTGTTCGCGCAGGCCCGCACGCACCTGCCGCCGCACCGGGTCGTCGGCATCACCGGGACCAACGGCAAGAGCACGACCACCGCGCTGGTCCATCATATCCTGCGGGAAGCGGGCGTGCCGACCACGATGGGCGGCAATATAGGCCTCCCGATTCTGGAGCAGGAGCCGCTGCCCAATGGTGGTGTCTACGTTCTTGAGTTGTCGAGCTACCAGATCGACCTGACCTTCAGCCTCGATTGCGATGTGGCGGTGCTGCTCAATATCACGCCCGACCACCTCGATCGCTACGATGGCGATTTCGGAGCCTACGCCGCGAGCAAGTCGCGTCTGTTCGCGATGCAGAAGCGCGGGCAGAACTCGATCGCGCGGTTCACCGATGCGCGCTCGCTGGGGAAGTTCGCTGAAGGATCGGTCGCGAGTATTCTCGAGGACGTGCTGGCAAACCGCGGCATCGACCCGTCCGAACAGGCGCGGTGGCCCTCGCTGCAAGGCCCGCACAATCTCCAGAATGCAGCGGCGGCGATCGAGGCGTGCGATATTCTGGGGCTCTCGATCGAACAAATACGTGCCGGCCTGCGGTCTTTCCCCGGCCTTCCCCACCGGATGGAGCGGGTCGGCGAGCGTTCGGGCGTGCTCTACGTCAACGACAGCAAGGCGACAAACACCGCCGCCGCCGCGCCCGCGCTGGCCGCGTTCGACAAGATCCACTGGATCGTTGGCGGCCTCGCCAAGGAGCCGGGGCTGGGAGAATGCGAACAGCATCTCGGCCATGTCGCCGCCGCCTATACCATCGGCGAAGCGGGCGATGCCTTTGCCGATGCGTTGATCCCGCATTGCCCGGTGAGCCGCTGCGAGACCCTCGCCAAGGCTGTGCAGATCGCCTCCGATGCCGCGCGTGCGGGCGAGACCGTGCTGCTGAGCCCGGCCTGCGCCAGCTTCGACCAGTTTCGCGATTTCGAAGATCGCGGCGATGCCTTCCGCGCGCTGGTCCATGGTCTGGACACTACGGGACACACACTATGAACATCGCTCCGGCCACTGCGATCGCGAACGATCTGCCCGGTCGCGGCACCCAGAAGCCGACCATGCGCGCGCGGGCCAAAATCTGGTGGCGCGAGCTGGATCATGTGCTGCTGGGCCTCGTCATCCTGCTGATCGCGGTCGGTTGTGCGGCAATTTCGGCCGCGTCGCCCGCTGCGGCAGACCGCCTTTCCAGCGATACCGTCACGCTCGACCCGCTGCACTTCCTGTGGCTGCACCTGCGCTGGCTCGCGGTCGGCCTCACGGCGATGCTGGGCCTTTCGATGCTGAGCCGGGACACCGCCCGCCGCTTCGCCATCCTGCTATCCCTCGCGATGGTCGGCGCGCTGCTGCTGGTGCCGTTCATCGGTACCGAGGTGAACGGCGCACGCCGCTGGCTGAACCTGGGCTTCTCCTTCCAGCCGTCGGAATTCCTCAAGCCAGTGTTCGCGATCACACTCGCATGGATCATGAGCTGGCGCCTGAAAGACCCCAACATGCCGGTCTTCGGGCTTGTCACTGCGGCGCTCGGGCTGGTGGTGGTGCTGCTGATGGCGCAGCCGAACCTGGGGGACGCAATCCTGTTCGCGGGCGTGTGGTTCGTCCTCGTCCTGCTCGGCGGCGTCTCCTTCCGCCATATTGCCGCGCTGATCGCGGCCGGGCTGGTCGGGTTGAGCCTCGCCTATGCCTTCTATGACAATGCCCGCCACCGGATCGATTCCTGGCTGTTCGGCGGGACCGACTTCGACCAGGTCGATCTTGCCCAGCGCACGCTGCTGGCAGGTGGCTGGGACGGGGTCGGCTTCTGGGTCGGCACGCAGAAGATGCGCCTGCCCGAAGCGCAGACCGACTACATCTTCTCGGTCGTGGGCGAGGAATTCGGGCTGCTTGCCTGTGGTGGCATCGTCCTGCTGTTTCTCGCCATCGTCCTGCGCGTGCTGATCCGCGTCGCGAACGAGGAAAACTTCTTTGCGCTGCTCGCCGCCGTCGGCCTCACCGCGCAGCTCGGCGGGCAGGCATTCATCAACATGCTCGTCAATCTCTCGCTTTTCCCCTCCAAGGGGATGACGTTGCCGCTCGTCAGCTATGGCGGCTCGTCGACGATCGCGGTATGCATGAGCTTCGGCCTGCTGCTCGCGCTTACGCGCCGCAACCCGTTCCTCACCCGGGATCCGGCAGGTCTTCGCACCATGTTCTTCGACAAGGAAAGGGACAGATGAGCGGCGCCAATCGACATTACGTGCTCGCCGCAGGCGGCACCGGCGGCCACATGCTGCCCGCATTCGCACTCGCGCAAGAGCTGCACCGGCGCGGCCACCATGTCGCGCTGATTACGGACGAGCGGGGCGCGAACATCCCGGGCAAGCCCGATTTCATGTCTGCGCACATCATCCCGGTGGGCCGCTTCGGCAAGAACCCGGTCCGCTGGATCAAGGGCGCCGCCAAGGTGATGGAAGGCCGGCGGATGGCGAAGCAGCTGTTCGAGAGCTTCGAGCCGAGCGCGGTCGTCGGCTTCGGCGGCTATCCCACGCTGCCCGCGCTGCTCGCGGCGCGCAGTTCCAAGATCCCGAGCCTGATCCACGAACAGAACGCGGTGCTGGGGCGGGTCAACCGCCTGCTCGCGCCGGGCGTGGATGCGATCGCGACCGCCTACCCCAAGGTTGCGCGGATGAAGGCGAACTGGGCGCGCAAGGCCCACCTGGTCGGCAATCCGGTGCGGGCGGAGGTGCTTGCGCTACGCGATGAGCCGTTTCCAACCTTCACCGAAGACAGCCTGCTGAAAGTGCTGGTGACCGGCGGCAGTCAGGGCGCGAGCATTCTCGCGCAGGTCGTGCCCGACGGGCTCGCCATGCTGCCGCCCGCCCTGCGCCAGCGGCTGCAGGTGACGCAGCAGTGTCGCCCAGAGGATGTCGGCGCGGTGCGCGAGCGGTATCGCAACCACGACATTCCCGCCGAACTGGCGACCTATTTCGAAAACATGGCCGAACGGCTGGCCGATGCGCACCTGTTCATCGGGCGCGCAGGGGCTTCGACCATTGCCGAACTCACCGCGGTGGGTCGCCCCGCGATCCTCGTCCCGCTGCCGATCGCGACCGACGACCACCAGGCGGCCAACACGCGCGAGATCGTGGAAGCGGGCGGTGCGCGGATGATCCGGCAAAGCTCGTTCACCCCGAAGGAGCTTGCTCGCCAGATCCAGGTGCTCAGCCAGCGGGCCGGCACGCTCGGCACCGCGGCCCACAAGGCGTGGAACTGCGGACGACCCGATGCGGTGAAGGATCTGGCCGACCTGGTCGAAAGTTTCGGCGGGGCCGAGCTGATGGACGTGATCCGCGTGGGCAAGAACAATGCGCGCGGTGCCTCGCAGGGCGTGCCCGTGGGCCAGGGTGCGGCGCGCGAAGCCGCAGAGGAGCCTGCTTCGTGAAGGGTGTCGCAACCGATATCGGTATGATCCACTTCGTCGGCATCGGCGGGATCGGCATGTCCGGCATCGCCGAGGTGATGAAGAACCTGGGCTACAGCGTGCAGGGCTCCGACATTGCCGAAAGCCCGACGGTGGAGCGGCTTCGGGCACGCGGCATCGAGATCGCCATCGGCCACGCGTACGAGAATGTGGAAGGTGCCGCGGTCGTGGTGACCTCCAGCGCGGTCAAGCGGACCAATCCGGAAGTGGAAGCCGCGCTCGAAAACCGCATCCCGGTGGTCCGCCGCGCGGAAATGCTGGCCGAGCTAATGCGCCTGAAATCGACGATCGCCATCGCGGGCACGCACGGCAAGACCACCACCACCAGCATGATCGCCGGGCTGCTCGATTGCGGCGAGATCGATCCCACGGTCATCAATGGCGGGATCATCGAACAGTTCGGGTCGAATGCGCGGCTGGGCGATTCGGACTGGATGGTGGTCGAAGCGGACGAGAGCGACGGCAGCTTCCTGCGGCTCGACGGTACCATCGCGGTGGTCACCAATATCGACCCCGAACATCTCGAACATTACGGCGATTTCGACGGGGTGAAGCGCGCCTTCGTGGAGTTCATCCACAATGTGCCGTTCTACGGCGCGGCCATCCTGTGCGTCGACCATCCCGAAGTGCAGGCGGTGATCGCCAAGGTCCGTGACCGGCGGGTCATCACCTACGGATTCTCGCTTCAGGCCGACATCTGCGCGGTCAATGTAACGCCCGAGACCGGCGGCAACCGCTTCGATGTCATCGTCCGCCAGCGCGGCCCGCGCGATCAGGCGGCGGACCGCCGGATCGAGAATGTGTTCCTGCCCATGCCGGGCAAGCACAACGTACAGAATGCGCTCGCAGCGATCGCCGTCAGTCTCGAGATGGGCTGCTCCGACGAGGTGATCCGCGAAGGTTTCGCCCGCTTCGGCGGTGTGCGCCGCCGGTTCACCAAGGTCGGCACGGTCGAGGTGGAGAACGGCAAGGCCACGGTGATCGACGATTATGCCCATCACCCGGTCGAGATCCGTGCGGTCCTGGCGGCCGCGCGCGAAAGCGCCGACGCCGCCGAGATGGGCGGGCGGGTGATCGCAGTGATGCAGCCGCACCGTTTCTCCCGTCTCGGAGAGCTGATGAGCGACTTCCAGAGCTGCTTCGATGCTGCCGACCAGGTCTATGTCACGCCCGTCTACGCTGCGGGTGAGGACCCGGTCGAAGGGGTGGATGCGGCCTCGCTGGTCGCCGGGATCAAGTCGCTCGGCCACCGGCACGCGCAGACGATTGCGGACCGGGAGAGTCTGGTGCGCGCGCTCGCGCCGGAGCTTCAGCCGGGCGATCTCGTCCTGTGCCTCGGCGCGGGCGACATCACCAAGTGGGCGGCGAAACTTCCCGACGAACTGCAATCCGCAAGGGAGACGGTGTCGGCATGAGCGAAGCGCGGACCCTTCCCGAAACGCGCGGCACGCTGTCGCAGCATGCGCCGCTCGCCAAGCTGGTCTGGTTCAAGTCCGGCGGGGCGGCGGACTGGCTGTTCGAGCCCGCCGATATCGACGATCTGCGCGCTTTTCTGGCCGCGCTGGCCCCTGACGTACCGGTCGTGCCACTGGGGCTGGGCTCCAACTTGATCGTACGCGACGGCGGCGTTCCGGGCGTGACCATTCGCCTGGGCAAGCCATTCGCCAAGATTTCCGCGGAGAGCGACCACACGCTGTACTGCGGGGCGGGCGCGCATGGTGTCCTGATCGCTTCGACCGCGCGCGACAATGGCATTGCCGGGCTCGAATTCCTGCGCGGCATTCCCGGTACGCTGGGCGGCTTCGTCCGCATGAACGGCGGAGCCTACGGGCGTGAGACGGCGAATGTGCTGGTCGAGTGCGATGTCGTGCTGCGCGACGGATCGCTCAAGACGCTGGCCGTCGGCGATCTGAACTACACCTATCGCCACTCCGAACTGCCCGAAGGCGCGGTCGTGGTCGGCGCGCGGTTGAAGGGCGAGGCGGGCGATCCCGAGGTCATCGGCGCGGAGATGGACCGGATCGCGCAGGCGCGCGAAGACAGTCAGCCGGTGCGCACCAAGACCGGCGGATCGACCTTCAAGAATCCCCCGGGCGAGAAGGCGTGGGAGCTGGTCGATGCGGCGGGCTGTCGCGGGATGAGGCGCGGCGGCGCGCAGGTGAGCGAGAAGCACACCAACTTCCTCATCAATACCGGCGATGCGACGAGCGAGGATATCGAGCAGTTGGGCGAGGATGTGCGCGCGAAGGTAAAAGCGAATTCAGGGATTGAGCTCGAATGGGAAATCCAGCGGGTGGGGCGGAAATGAGTGCTGGTGCCATCCTCCCGAAGAAGCTCCGCGTCGCCGTGCTGATGGGCGGCTGGGCGAACGAGCGGCCTGTCTCGCTGATGAGCGGGGAGGGCGTCGCCAAGGCGCTGGAAGCGCGCGGGCACACAGTCACCCGGATCGACATGAACCGGCAGGTCGCCGCAAGGATTGCCGAGGCGAAGCCCGATATCGTCTTCAACGCGCTCCATGGCGTGCCCGGCGAAGACGGCACGGTGCAGGGCATGCTCGACCTGATGGGCATGCCCTATACGCATAGCGGCCTCGCCACTTCGGTGATCGCGATCGACAAGGAACTGACCAAGCAGGCGCTGGTACCGCGCGGTATCCCGATGCCGGGCGGCCGGATCGTGAAGTCCGAAGATCTTTACGACGGCGATCCGCTGCCGCGCCCCTACGTGCTCAAGCCGGTCAACGAAGGCTCCTCGGTCGGCGTCGCGATGGTCACCGACGAGAGCAACTACGGCAATCCGATCTCCCGCGATGCGAAAGGCCCGTGGCAGGAGTTCGCCGAACTGCTGGCCGAACCCTATATTCGTGGGCGCGAGCTGACGACGGCGGTGGTCGGAACAAGGGCGCTGGGCGTTACCGAACTGATCGTCGAGAGCGGCTTCTACGATTTCGAGAACAAGTATACCGATGGGCGCACGCGCCATGTCTGCCCCGCCGAAATCCCCGAGGACATTGCGGAGGCCTGCTTGCACTACGCGCTGGAAGCGCACCGCATTCTCGGCTGCAAGGGCACCAGCCGGACCGATTTCCGCTGGGATGACGAGCAGGGGTTCGATGGGCTGTTCGTGCTCGAAACCAACACCCAGCCGGGAATGACCCCGCTCAGCCTGGTGCCCGAACAGGCGCGGCACATCGGCATGAGCTACGAGGATTTGGTCGAAACGATCATCGCAGACGCCTTGGGTACGAAGGCTTCCGATAGCACTGGAGGAGACGATGGCGCGCACGGTCAAGCGTAAGGCGCAGGGCGTTCGCCGCGCTGCCAATTCCCGCTCGCGCGCGTCCAAGGCGCGGGCCGCTTCCCGGCAGGGCAAGGGCGCGGTGAACACCGCGCTCTCCGCCTTGCCGATCAGCCAGCGCCAGTTGCAGGGCGGTTTCCTCGCGCTGATCCTCGCGGTTGCGGCGGCGCTTGCCTGGTGGGTCGCGAGCGCGGCGGGCGTGCCCGCGCTGCTTCATCAGCAGATGGCGGTCAGTGCCGGTTCGGCGGGCTTCCAGATGCGCAATATCGACCTGACCGGGGTCGAGCGGATGAACCGCCTCAAGATCTACGAAGAGGTGATGGAGCATCGCGGTACGCCGATGCCGCTGCTCGATCTCCAGGCCATTCGCAACGACCTGAAGCAGATGCCGTGGGTCGCCGAAGCGCGGGTTTCGCGCCAGTTGCCCGACAAGCTGGTGATCGACATCGACGAGCGCACGCCGCACGCCGTGCTGGTCAGGCCCGACCGGCTGGTGCTGGTCGATCGCCACGGGATCGAGCTGGATCCGATCGGCGAGAATGACGCACAGGGCATGCTGCGCATTTCCGGCGCCGGGGCGAAGGATCAGATCGACTCGCTCGACCGCGTGCTGGCCGCCGCGCCCGCACTGCAGCCACAGATCGCCAGCGCGCACCGGATCGGAGAACGGCGCTGGAACATCGTGTTCAAGACGGGCCAGATCCTGGCGCTGCCGCAGGGCGAGGACGAGGCGGCCGAAGCCTTCATCGACTTCGCACGGATGGACGGCCTCTATCGCCTGCTGGGCGGCAAGGCGACGGTGATCGATCTGCGCGTGCCCGACCGCTACGTCCTGCGCGAGCCGGGCCGGGCAGACCGGTTCGCGGAAAACAATGGGAGTTCGCAGTAAGATGGGTACGGCGCGCATTTCCCGCGTGTTCGGCGCGGTCAATCTCGGCTCTTTCCGGGTCTCGGCGATGATCATGGGGCTTACCGAAGGCGGCGAATTGATCGTCCTCGGTTCCTCCCACAGGGCCAGCGCGGGTGTGCGGCGCGGCTACGTGACCGACAGCAAGGCGGCGACCCATGCGATCCGCGAAGCGGTCGAGCGGGCGGAGAAAGACGCCGGGACGGGAATCGAGAGCGTATGGGTCGGTTGCGCGGGCGCCGGCCTTGCGAGCCGCATTTCGCGGGTCGAGATTCCGATCCACGGCCGCCGGATCGAGGAGGAGGATGTCGACCACCTGCTGGTGACCGCGCGCGACACGCTGGAGCCCGACGGGCGGATGGTGCTGCATGCACAGCCCGCGCACTACTCGGTCGATGGTCCGCACGGAGTCGCCAATCCGGTCGGCCTCTATGCGGAGCAGTTGGGCGTGGACGTGCACATCCTGCTCGCCGACGGGGCGCCGATCCGCAACATCATTACTGCGGTGCAGAGCGCGCACCTCACCGTCGAAGGCGTCGTCGCCGCGCCGATTGCTTCGGCCCATGCGTGCCTCACGCCCGAAGAGCGTGAGCTTGGCACAGCCCTGATCGAGATCGGCGGCGATGTGACCAACGTCGCCGTGCTGCGCAACGGCATGGTCCAGGCGATGCGGGCGATCCCGCTGGGTTCGGGCGATATCACCGATGCCATCGCCAGCACCTTCGGGATCAGGCGGCAGCACGCGCAGCGCCTCAAGTGCGTATCCGGCTCTGCGTTGGCGAGCCCGTCCGACCACCGCGAGCAGGTGCCGGTCGACCCGGACGATCCGCGCATCGGTTCGGTCAACCGGGCCGATCTCATCGCGGTGATTACCGAACAGCTGGGGCGCCTGACCGACGAGATCGGCAAGGCGCTCAAGGCGATGGATTTCTCGGGCGCGAAGGGCGGTCCCGCCGTTCTGACCGGTGGCGGAGCGGAGCTGGCAGGCAGCGCCGAGTTCGTCCAGAATGCGCTCGGGCGCCCGGTACGGATCGGCAAGCCGCAGGTTCTGCGCGGCCTGCCGCCAGCCCATGCGACGCCCGGCTTCTCGACCCTTGTCGGCCTGTGTCTTTACGCGGCGAAGGACCCGGTCGACATCAGAACGGTCAAGGCCAAGTACCAGTCGCAGACGCGGCTGGGCGGGCTTGGCCTCGTCAGCCGCGTCTGGCGTGCCGGGCGCGAGTACTTCTAGCGGTCGAAAGCCCTGCCGGAACGGTGAGTTATGTGGAAAAACCTCGCCGCTTCGATTAAAGCGGGGTGCCTTTTCTGCCACACTGGTTTCTTGAGAAACCGGCACAGGTCCGGTTTCGCGGAGTTTAAGATCTTATGAGTATCAATATCGGCCCCGACCCCCAGGACGAGCTGCGCCCCCGCATCACGGTTATCGGCGTGGGCGGCGCGGGCGGCAATGCCATCGCCAACATGATGGAAGCCGAGATCGAGGGTGTCGATTTCATCGTCGCCAACACCGACGCGCAGTCGCTCAGTTCCTCGCCTGCAGAAAACCGCATCCAGCTTGGCCCGGAAAGCACCGGCGGCCTTGGCGCGGGCGCACGTCCCGAACTGGGTAAGGCTGCGGCGGAGGAAACGGTCGAGGCGATCGAGGAAGCGCTCGACGGGGTGAACATGTGCTTCATCGCCGCCGGGATGGGCGGCGGCACCGGCACAGGCGCAGCGCCCGTGATTGCGGAAGCCGCCCGCCGCAAGGGCGTGCTGACCGTGGGCGTGGTGACCAAGCCCTTCCTGTTCGAAGGTACGCGCCGCATGCGCGCTGCCGAAGCCGGGATCGACGAGCTTCAGCGCCAGGTCGACACGCTGATCGTCATCCCGAACCAGAACCTGTTCCTGATCGCCAACCGCGACACGACCTTCAAGGAAGCCTTCCGGCTTGCCGACGAAGTGCTGCAGCAGGGCGTGCGTTCGATCACCGACCTCATGACCATGCCGGGCCTGATCAATCTCGACTTCGCCGACGTGAAGTCGGTGATGGAAGAGATGGGCAAGGCAATGATGGGCACCGGCGAGGCCGAGGGCGAGAACCGCGCCCGCGAAGCCGCCGAACAGGCGATTGCGAACCCGCTGCTCGAAGGCGTGTCCATGGCCGGCGCCAAGGGCGTCATCATCTCGATCATCGGCGGCGAAGACATGAAGCTGCTGGAGGTCGACGAGGCCGCCAACCACATCCGCGAACTCGTGGACGAGAACGCGAACATCATCTGGGGCTCGGCCTTCAACCCGAACCTCGAAGGCAAGATTCGCGTCTCCGTGGTCGCCACCGGGATCGACGAGACCGGCGAGGGCGTCAGCGCCGGGCCGCGTGCCGCGCCTGCGGCGGAACCCCGCCCGGCCCGCCGTCCGGCGATCGATTTCGCTCAGGGCGAAGACGAAACCCCCACCGATGCTCCCTCCGGCCGCGGGGAAGAGGACACGTTCAGGCCGCAGTCCTTCGGCGAAGCGTCGACGGTCGATGCGACGGACCGGTCCGCCGGCACCGCGCCTTCCGCGACCTATGGCGATGAAGACGAAGACGGCGGGAATGATGTCGACGGCATCGTCGATCCGCTCGCCGGGCTTCGCAATGGCGAGGATGAAGACCGCGACACCCGTTCGGCTCCGGCGGGCGGCAAGCCGTTTGCCGTACCTGCGGAGCGTACACGCGGCCGCGACGAGGATGACACGCTCGACCTCGGGTCGATGGAGGCCCCGGTCGAGGACGATTCGGACGAGCTCGTGCTGGGCGAGGATGCAGCCGAACGCGCACCCGAGGCTCCGGCGAAGGAAGAGCCCGCGCCCGGTCGCCGGCGCAGCCTCGTGTCTGGCCAGGAAGGCGGCGGCAAGAAGCCTGCGCCTCCCCTGCCGCAAGGCGGCGGTGGCGGCACGCTGTTCGAACGCATGGCCAAGCTGTCGCGTAGCGGAGCACCGGAAGCCGAGGATGACGACGAGAACGATGACGGTTCCTCGCTCAACATCCCGCGTTTCCTCGGGCGACAGAACAACCAGTAGATACGGTGGACGGCGCCGGGTTGGACGCTCAAGGGCTGTTCAGCCCGGGCGCGCGATACTAGGTTCCCAAGCATGACGGGACCATCCAAGCTTTCGCGTGCGGCGCTCCTCACGCTGTCGTCGGGTTTCATCGGCGTGGCCGCTCCCGCGGCTGCGCAGCCGCCCGAAAGCGTGTCGCGCGCGGTCGTCCAGCCGCTGCCGCCCGCCGCCGCGGACGATCTCAACGGCGCGCTCCTGCGCCTCGCCAAGGATCGGCGCGATGTCGATGCGCTGATTACCGCCGGGCTCGCCTCGCTCGAACTCGACGATATAGAGGCCGCGATCGGCTTCTTCGGCCGGGCAAAGGAGCTTTCTCCGCAGAATGCACGGATCGCTGAGGGGATGGGCGCTGCCTATGTCCGCAGCGGCCGCCCGGTCGAAGCGCTGAAGTTCTTCGACGAGGCGGAGCAGGCGGGCATCAACACCGGTTCGCTATGGGCGGATCGCGGGCTTGCCTATGATCTCGTCGGCCAGAATGCCGCTGCGCAGACCGCCTATGATCGGGCGCTCTCGCTGAAGGATGATGTTTCGGTGCGCCAACGTCTGGCGCTCAGCCAGGCGATCGGCGGCGACCGCGAAGCCTTCGAACAAACGCTCAAACCCTTGCTCGAAACCCGCGATTTCGGTGCCTATCGCACCCGCGCCTTCGGGCTCGCCATGCTCGGCGAGGCTGACGAGGCGATCGAGATTGCCCGTGCCGTGATGCCGCGCGACCTGGCCGGGCGGATGGAACCCTACCTGCGCTTCATGCCGCGCCTTACCCGGTCGCAGCAGGCTGCGGCCGCCAATCTCGGCATCTATCCCTCTGCCTCGCGCATCGGCCGCGACGATCCGCGCATCGCCAGCGCGGCAGGCGCGCTGGATGCGCCCGCCATCGCAGTCCAGCCGCAGGGCGAGGCGCCCCGCAGCACCGCACTGGCGCAGGCTCCGCGGCAAGTGCCCGATGTGCGCGATCCGCTGAAGCGCACGATCATGCGAGAGCCGTCGCAGGGCGCGAGCGCGCCGGATCCGGGCCTCGCGCCGGTGCCGGCGCCGACGTCCCAGGCACCCTCGCAGCCCGCCGCAAGCTCGCGATCCGCATCGGGCGAGCTCCCGGCAACCGGCGCGCAGGAGGAAACGACCGCGGTTCGTGTTGCGCAGGCAAGCCCGCAGCAGGCGCAGCGCCCGGCCGCAGCTCCGCCCAGTCCGCCTGCACCGGCGCAGGCCACGCAGCTCGCCGCTGTCAATCTCGGCCAGCCTGAATCGCGTTCGCGCGAGCCGGTCGAGGTCGTCGAGGCGTCGCCGGCCCAGACAGTCACCGCCGGAGCGACGAACGCGGCTGCGCAGCCGGCGAGCGAAGCGCCCAGGCAGATGGGCCTGGCAGACGCTTTCGCCGAGTTTGCCGAGCCGACCACGGTTGCGGTTTCCGGCAAGGACGTCGTCGATATCTCCGCGATCGAACCGGTGCGCGAAGAAGCGAAGCCCGAGCCACCGCCCGCGCCGCGCCGTATCTGGCTGCAGCTCGGTATCGGCCAGAACCGCAACCTGCTGCGCAACGACTGGCGGCTCAGATATAGCAAGTTCGACGTGCTGAAGGACAAGGGCCCCTTCGTGACGCCGTGGGGCCAGACCAACCGGCTGCTCGCCGGTCCGTTCGACAGCCAGGCCGATGCGCGCGCGGCGCTCAATGTGCTCACGGCGGAGAATGTCGATGCCTTCGTATGGACCAGCCCGCAGGGGCAGGACGTCGAAGACCTGCGCTGAACCCTTCGAATTTTCGCCGAAAAACTATGTTTCCCACAAGGCGTGAACAGCGTTAATTCTTATACACTACTCGCTTGGCTTTGCGGTTTGCGTGTCCCCCCGTCGATCCCCCACAAGGCGTCCTGTAAAGACGGACGGGTACAGGGATCGCAGATGGAAACCGCTTTGAACGACAATATCGGCAGCGAATATGGCTCACCGATGGATGTGCTGGCCGCGCTGTTCAACGCGCACGGCTGGGCGCTGGACACCCATGCGGAAGACGAGCTTGGCGGAGAGGTGCAGGGCGCCTGGGTGAAATACCAGGTGCGCGCGGTGCTCCGTCCGCAGGACGGCGTCCTGCAGCTGATCTGCCTGCCCGATATCCGCGTTTCGAAAGATGGACTGCCTGTCGCCTACGAACTCCTGTCACTGGTCAACGAGCAGGTCTGGCTCGGCCATTTCGATATCTGGAGCCAGGGCCGCGTGCTGGTCTATCGCCACGGTGCAATGCTGGCGGACGACGGCATGCTCAGCGTCAGCCAGGCGCAGGCGCTGATCGAGAATGCGGTGGACGAATGCGATCGCTTCTATCCCGCCTTCCAGTTCGTCCTGTGGGGCAACAAGAGTCCCGCCGAGGCGCTGGAAGCGGCGATGATCGATGCGGCGGGCGAAGCCTGAAAAAAGTCGCGGAATCGCGCGGGTGAACCTGAACCGTCGTTAAGGCTAAAATCGACAGCCAGACCTTGAATTTTCGCCCGTTTGACGCGATATTCTCCGGTGAACCGGCACACTATCGCTGCCGGCAAACGGAGTGGCTTGAAAATGGCTAACTGGGACGACCGCACACGGCAGGGTTTCGGCTCTGTGCCGCGCGCCGGGGGCGATGTCGCCTCGCGCACGACCTATGACGCGGGTCTGCGCAAGTACATGCTCTCGATCTACAACTACATGACCTCGGGCGTGCTGCTGACCGGCATCGTCGCGCTGCTGACCGCGCAAAGCGGTCTGGCCTATACGTTCGCGAGCGGTCCGCTGATGTGGATCGTGGCACTGTCGCCGCTGGCGATCGTGTTCGCGATGAGCTTCGGCGCGCAGAAATTCAGCCAGGGCACCCTGCAGCTGATGTTCTGGGGCTTCGCCTTCCTGATGGGGCTGTCGCTCTCGACGCTGTTCCTGGTCTATACCGGTGGTTCGATCGCGACGACGTTCTTCGCGACGGCCGGCGCCTTCGCCGGGCTCAGCCTGTACGGCTACACGACCAAGAAGGACCTCAGCGGCTGGGGAAGCTTCCTGATCATGGGCGTGATCGGCATCGTGATCGCCATGGTGATCAACATGTTCCTGCAGTCCGCTGCACTGGAACTTGCGGTGAGCATCCTCGGCGTGCTGATCTTCGCCGGGCTGACCGCGTACGACACGCAGCGCCTGAAGAGCGATTACCAGCGCCTGCGTGGCACCAGCTGGGAAGGCAAGTCGATCATTCTCGGGGCGCTGAGTCTCTACCTCGACTTCATCAACATGTTCCTGTTCCTGCTGCGCTTCATGGGCGTTGCCCGCGATTGACGCCGCTACAGCAATAATATTGCCAAACGAGATGCCCGGGCCGGTTTTGCCGTCTCGGGCATTTTCGTTTGCGATCTAATGCGTTAAGGCTGATTATGCGAAAACGGATCGCCGCGCTTCCCCCGAAGCGTGTGAGCCGGTCCGCGATGGGAGCCTCTTTGTTATGTTCGCCGACTTGAAGTCGCCGTTGCGCATCACTTTTACCGTGGGGGCGCTTAGCGTGCTCGCTGCTTGCGCAACCGCCGTACCGCCACCGCCGCCCCCTCCTCCGCCGCCGCCGCCTCCGCCGCCGATCCCCTCGCGGCCGGTGCCGCCGATGGGCGCGAGCATTGCGATGGTCGTGCCGCAGGTCGGTGCAGACGGGGTTCGCCAGACCGTCAATGCCTATATCACGCCTGCGCAGACGACGTGGAACGTGCGTTCTGCGCTCAACGTCGCGGCGCTCAACTGCATGCAGCCCAGGCACGCGCCCATCCTGGAAAACTACAAGCTGTTTCTCGAGGCTTTCGACAAGCCGCTCGACAAGGCGAACGACAAGGTCGAGGCGGAGTTTCGTGAGCGTTTCGGGGACCGCAGGACGGGCCGGACCGAGCTCGATATCTACATGACCAAGGTCTACAACTACTTCACGCTGCCGCCGGCCAAGGCCGAATTCTGCGATGCGGCGCTGGAGCTGAGCAACGAGTCCGTGAGCGTCGCACCTGCGGATCTGGAGAGCTTCTCCGCCCGGGCGCTGGTGCGCTTCGAAGGCGTGTTCGAGGATTTCTTCCGCTCGTTCGAACGTTACCAGACCAATCTGGCGACCTGGGATCGCCTCTATGGCACCCCGGCAGGTCTCTATCCGAGCTATCGCCCTGCCACGCAGGTGGCGGGCAACCAGTCGGCCGGGAACGGGGACGGGACCGTGCTTCTCAACGCGCCGATCGAACCGACCGGCAACGAGCCGCGTAGCGTGACGCTGGGTAGCGAGGCCGAGTCAGCCCCGGGCGCGGTGGCCGAGGATACCTCGAGCAAGGATCTGCCCAAGGTCGTCTTGCCGCAGACCGCAGCAAGCGATCCGCAGGGGGCGTCGGAAGCCGATCCGTCGAAGTAATCCGCGGGCCGGTGTCGAAAGGCCTTGCGTCTGGCGAAGGGTTCGCTATTTGGGCGCGCTCTTGAGTAGACAGGTATTGCGCCTGTTTCGCCAACCACACCTGAACGGGGCCGTAGCTCAGTTGGGAGAGCGCGTCGTTCGCAATGACGAGGTCAGCGGTTCGATCCCGCTCGGCTCCACCAGGTGACGGTCTTTCGACAGGGCTCGCGCAGATATGTGCGGGCCTTTTTCTTGTCCCGCTGGCCGCTGCGATCCGGTCGATCGGCCTTCGGGCTTGTCGATACTCTGCCGGGCGCAGGCGAATAGCTGGCAATCCCCGTCAATTCGGCTTACCTGCGGCACAATGCATTTTCTCGATCAGGCAAAGATATATCTCAAGTCCGGCGCGGGCGGCCCCGGTGCCGTCAGTTTCCGGCGTGAGAAGTACATCGAATACGGTGGACCCGACGGCGGCAATGGCGGACGCGGGGGGGATATCGTCCTGGAAGCCGTGGCCGGGCTGAACACGCTGATCGACTTCCGGTATTCGCAGCACTTCAAGGCTGCGCGCGGAGGGCACGGCATGGGCCGCGACCGCACCGGCAAGGGGGCGTCCGATCTGGTCGTGCAGGTGCCCGTTGGAACGCAGGTCCTGTCCGAAGACAAGGAAGAAATCCTCGCCGACTTCACCAAGGTCGGCGAACGGATCACGCTGCTCGCAGGTGGCATGGGCGGTCGCGGCAATGCCAGCTACAAGACCAGCACCAATCGCGCGCCGCGCCAGCACCAGCCGGGCGAGCCGGGCGAGGAAATGTGGGTCTGGCTGCGGCTCAAACTGCTGGCCGACGTCGGCCTGGTCGGCCTGCCCAATGCGGGCAAGTCCACCTTCATCAACCAGGTCAGCAATGCGCGCGCCAAAGTGGGCGATTATGCCTTCACCACGCTGGTACCCAAGCTGGGCGTGGTGCGCCACAAGGGCCGCGACTTCGTGCTGGCGGACATTCCCGGCCTGATCGAAGGGGCGGCGGATGGCGCAGGGATCGGCGACCGTTTCCTCGGCCATATCGAGCGCTGCCGCGTGCTGATCCACCTGATCGACATTGCGGGCGACGACCCGGCCGAGGCGATGCGCACGGTCGAGGATGAGCTTGCAGCCTACGGGGCTGGCCTGGAAGACAAGCCGCGCATCGTGGCGCTCAACAAGCTGGACCTCGCCGATGCCGAGCTCGCCGATGCCTTCGGCGACGAGCTGAAAGCGGCCGGCGCGGACGCGGTCTACCCGGTTTCGGGTGCGACCGGTGCGGGGGTCGAGGCGCTGCTCGACGCGGTGCTCGGCTACCTGCCGGAGCGTACCGCACTCGAGGATGAGAGCGGCGGTGTCGACCCCGATGAAGAAGATGATGGCGATGACGGAGAGGCTTCGTGGTCGCCGATCTGATCGCAGCTGAGAGGGCCCGCCACGCATGACGCTTGCGCTTACCGGCGGTACCGGCTTTGTCGGGCAGGCGGTACTCGATCTGCTGGAAGGATCGGGCGAGCGGGTGCGCGTGCTTGCGCGCAATGTGCCGAACGAATGGCGGGACTTCCGCTGGGTCGAAGGGAGCCTGAACGAGCCGTTCAAGCTGGCCCATCTGGTCGCGGACGCCGAATGCGTGATCCACATCGCCGGGCTGACCCGCTCGGTCAACAACGACCATTTCGAGATCGTCAATGTCACCGGCACGCTCAACGTGGTGGAGGCAGCGGTGCGTTCCGGCGCCAAGCGGCTGGTGCTCGTCTCCTCGCTTGCCGCGCGTGAGCCCGAGCTATCGGCCTATGGCGCCTCGAAACGGCGCGCGGAGACGATCGTCGCGGCCAGCGGTCTCGACTGGACCATAGTGCGTCCTCCGGGAGTCTACGGCCCGCGCGACACCGACTACCTTGAGATGTTCCGCGCTGCGCGCAAAGGCGTCCTGCCCGTACCGGCGGGCGGGCGCAGCTCGATGATTCATGTCCGCGACCTTGCGCGCCTGCTGCTGGCCTTGCGCGACGGCGGGGAGGGGATCACGCACGAGCTCTTCGAGCCGGACGATGGGCACGAGGGTGGCTGGACACACCCGGAACTGGCCACGGCCATTGGCAATGCGGTGGGCAAGAAGGTGCATCCGATCCCCTTGCCTGCGTTCGCGCTGCATGCGGCTGCGGCGATCGACGAAAAGCTGCGCGGCCGTAATGCCCGGCTGACCCGGGATCGCGCGGGCTATCTTGCCCACAAGGATTGGACGGCTCGGGCCGACCACACGGTGCCGCGCGATGTCTGGCAGCCCGAAATCCTCACCCGCGAAGGCCTGCGCGACACGGCGCAATGGTATCGCGAAGCGGGAATGCTGTAGCCGGCATCCTGCGTGACGATGGCACGTCCGCTGATCGAGCGCTAACCTCGCCGCCACCCTACAGGAACGGTTCTTCGCCCGGCTTGTGGATGCCGCATTCGACCTTGTCCCAGCCTTTCCATCGGCCCGAGCGTGGGTCTTCGCCCGGTGCGACCTTATGGGTGCACGGCTCGCAGCCGATCGAGGGGAAACCGCGTGCGACCAGCGGATGGCGGGGGAGGGCGTGCGCTTCGAAATATGCGTCGATCCTCGCCGCATCCCAGTCGATCAGCGGGTTGATCTTGAGCCTTCCGGCGGCATCGCTGTTATCGATCTCGAACCGGGGCAGGTCCGAGCGGGTCGCGGCCTGGAACGCCTTGCGCCCGGTCAGCGTCGCATCGAAACCGGCCAGCGCGCGCGCCAGGGGGCGGACCTTGCGCAGGTCGCAACAGCCATCCGGGTCGTAGGACCAGCGCAGGCCGCTCTCGTCCCGCTCCGCCAGTTCGGCTTCGTCGGGCGTGAGGACATGCAGATCGGTCAGGCCGAGATGCGCAATGAGATCGTCGCGATAGGCAATCGTCTCGGCAAAGTGCTTGCGGGTATCGAGGAATAGCACCGGCGTGTCCGGAGCGACCTGTGCGACCTGATGCAACAGCACCGCGCTTTCGGCGCCGAAGCTGGAAACGATGGCGACCTTGCCCGCCAGCCCACCCGTCAGCACCGCGTCGAGCAGCGTGACCGTATCGGCATCCGCGAACCGCGTATTGAGCAGGTCCGCCTGCTCCTGCGTGAAGCGCGGCCCCGTATCGAGCCGGTCCGCGGAGCGGCGGAGGGGGCTCAGCGCGTTCATCACCCGCCCCCGTGGCGAAGCGCCCAGATCGGCGTGCGGCTGTCGGCCGCAGCCTGATACACGTCGGGGAAGCGCGAAAGCGCGGCCTCGACATCTGCCGGATCGAGCGGCGCATCGGGCGTGAAGGCATCGAAGCCGCAGCGCCGCATATAGGCCAGCTGGTCGACCAGCACGTCGCCCACCGCGCGCAGCTCCCCGATGAAGCCCGCTTCGCGCAAGATGCGGGCGGCAGAATAGCCGCGCCCGTCGGTGAAGGCGGGAAAGGCGATATCGATCCGCCGCAGCCGATCGAGGTGCGGCAGAAGCTCGCGCGTGTCCTCGCCCGGTTCGATCCGCACCGCGACCGCATTGGTCTGCCCGGCAAAGGCATCGAGCGTGACGGCCGGCTCCATGCAGGCCTCGTCATCGCGCAAGCGCAGGGTTTCCTGCTCAGCCATAAAGCGCCTCCTTGAACGGAGCCATGCCGATCCGGCGATAGGTATCGAGGAAGCGTTCGCCATCCTCGCGCTCGCGCAGGTAGATATCGGCGGCGACTTCCACCGCATCGACGATGCCGTGTTCATCGAAGCCAGGGCCGGTGATCTTGGCAAGACTTACGTCCTCCGCCTCGCTCCCGCCGAGCAGCAGCTGGTAGTTCTCCTTGCCCTTCCGATCGACGCCGAGGATGCCGATGTGCCCTGCGTGGTGGTGGCCACAGGCGTTGATGCAGCCGGAAATCTTCAGCTTCAGTTCGCCCAGTGCGGCTTCCTTGCCGTTGGCGGCGAAGCGTTCGGAAATCCGCTGCGCAATGGGTATCGAGCGGGCATTCGCGAGGGAGCAGTAGTCGAGGCCCGGGCAGGCGATGATGTCGCCCAGCAGGTCCGCATTGGGGGTGCCCATGCCGGCCTCGTTCAGCGCCTGCCACACCGCATGCAGGTCTGCCTTGCTGACATGCGGCAGGACCACGTTCTGCGTGTGCATGATCCGCAGTTCGTCCAAGGAATAACGTTCCGCCAGATCGGCGAGAACGCGCATCTGCTGCGCCGTCGCGTCGCCCGGAATACCGCCGACGGGCTTCAGGCTGACGATGGCCGAAACGTATTCCGCCTTCTGGTGGGCATGGGTGTTGTGGTCGAGCCAGACCGCGAAATCGGGGTCGGACCGATCGGGTTCCGTACTGTTATCGGCATCGAATGCCGGAGCGGCGAAGTAGCCCTTGATCCGCTCCAGCTCGGCCAGTGGCGGTTCGACCCCCTGATCGAGCAGGTGGGCGAATTCCTCCTCCACCTGGCGGGTATATTCCTCCGCACCGAGTTCGTGGACGAGGATCTTGATCCGCGCCTTGTACTTGTTGTCGCGTCGGCCGTAGCGATTGTAGACGCGCAGGCACGCCTCCGAATAGGTCACCAGCTGGTCGAGCGGCACGAAGTCGCGCACCAGCGGCGCGATCATCGGGGTACGGCCCATGCCGCCGCCGACATAGAACTGCGCGCCAAGCTCTCCGTCACGCTCCACGATCCGGATGCCGATATCGTGCAGGCGCATGGCCGCGCGATCCTGCTCGCTCGCGATCACGCAGATCTTGAACTTGCGCGGCAGGTAGCTGAACTCGGGATGGAAGCTCGACCACTGCCGCAGCAGCTCGGCATAGGGGCGCGGGTCCGCGACTTCGTCTGCCGCAGCGCCCGCGAAATGATCGGAGCTGATGTTGCGGATGCAGTTCCCGCTGGTCTGGATCGCGTGCATCTCTACCGCGGCGAGATCGGCTAGAATGTCGCCCGCATCTTCCAGCTTGATCCAGTTGTACTGGATGTTCTGCCGCGTGGTGAAGTGGCCATAGCCGCGATCGTACTTCTCGGCGATGTCCGCCAGCACCCGCATCTGGCCGCCATTGAGCGTACCGTAAGGGATCGCCACGCGCAGCATGTAGGCATGGAGCTGCAGATAGAGCCCGTTCATCAGCCGCAGCGGCTTGAACTGGTCCTCGGTCAGCTTGCCCGCGAGCCGCCGCTCGCACTGGTCGCGAAACTCGGCGACGCGCGCGTCCACCATCGCCTGGTCGTATTGGTCGTAGGCGTACATCAGATTACCTTTTCGACGGCCGTCGGGTCGTCGGGCTTCAGGGTGAGATCGGGGCGGACCGTGGGGCCGAGGGCGCGCACGCGCTCCTTGATATGTTCAGGCCGGGGAGCGCCGTCGGGGCCCGGCTCGGCCGCGACTAGGTAGGGCACGTTGACGCGTCGGGCGGCTTCCTCGGCCGCGATGATCGCATCGCCCGCCTGGCCCACATCGACCGCGTCTTCGATCCGTGTCGACCAGCCATGGCCGGTCCACCAAGTGACCGCGCCGGTCTTCAAATCGTTTCCGGTGACGAGGTTCACTGTGCTGCCTCCACTGCATGCGCGGCAAGCACCGCGTCCGCGCGGGCCGTGACCTCGCCGATCACGATCAGCGCCGGGGAAGTGACGCGTTCGTGTTCGACGAGGTCCGGCAGGCCGGCAAGCAGCCCGCGCAGCACGCGCATATGGGGACGCGCGCCGTTCTCGATCACCGCAATGGGCATGGTGGGGGAAAGGCCGTCGGCCATCAGCTTGTCCGCGATCTGGCCGGCGGTCTTCACGCCCATGTAGATTACCAGCGTGCGGTCCTTGCCGGCGAGCCCGGACCAGTCCTGATCGGACAGGCCCTTGCACTGGCCGGCGACGAAGCTGACGGTGCTGGCGGCGTCGCGGTGGGTCAGCGCGATCTGCGCCGCTGCCGCCGCGCCGTTTGCCGCGCTGATGCCGGGGACGATCTCCACCGGCACGCCCGCCGCATGCGCGGCCTCGGCTTCCTCGCCGCCGCGCCCGAAGATCAGCGGATCGCCACCCTTGAGGCGGATGACGTCGCGCCCGGCAAGCGCCTCGCGCACCAGCAGCGCGCAGATATCTTCCTGCGGCAGCGTGTGGCTGGAACGACGCTTTGCGACCGAGATCAGCGTTGCGTCATTGCGTGCCAGATCGAGGATGGCCGGATCGACCAGCCCGTCGTGAACGATCAGCCGCGCGTTTTCGATCAGCCGCGCGGCGCGCAGCGTCAACAGGTCGGGGTCGCCAGGGCCCGCGCCCACGAGATAGATGGTACCGGTATTTTCCATGAGGCGAACATGGCTTGGGCGTGGGCAGCGCGCGAACGAGAAACGGTTGGTGGCGGACTAGCTATTCTTTAGGCGGGGTCGCCTGCGGTTCGCCGCGCCGCTGTTGCAGTGCGGCGATCAGCTGGTCGAGCCCGTTATTGCTGCGCAGGTTGATGTCGCGCTGCGGGAAGGGAATCTCGATGTCGTTTTCCTTGAGCAGGTGCCACAGCTTTTTGAGCACCTCGCTCTTCACATTGCCGGTGCCGGCTTCGGGATCGGTGATCCAGACGTGGATGATGAAGTTGACCGAACTGTCGCCGTAACCGTCCAGCCAGACGGTTGGCGGCGGGGTCTTGAGCACCCTTTTGCAGGACAGCGCGGCCTCCAGCATAAGCTCTTCGGCCCGCACGATATCGGCGTTGTAGCTGATTCCGACCGGCACCTGCATGCGCACGTTGCGGCTGGAGTAGGACCAGTTTTCGACCTGATTGATCATCAGGTTCTCGTTCGGGATCAGGTATTCCTTCTGGTCGCGTGTGGTGATCGAAACCGCGCGGATGCCGATCTTGCGGATCTGGCCGAAGGTGGAAACGCCCGCCTGGTCGGCAATCGCGATCACGTCGCCCGGCTTGATCGACTTGTCCATCAGCAGGATGATCCCCGCGATCAGGTTGCCGAAGGTCTTCTGCAGGCCGAAACCGATAGCAAGGCCGAACGCGCCGGAGAACACCGCGAGCGCGGTAAGATCGATCCCGAGCAGATCGATCCCGATGAAGAATGCCATGCCCCAGACAAGGATGCTGACGATCTTCTCGGCCAGCAGGCGGCGCGTCTGGTCGAGCCGGGTCACCCGCGCAAGGCCCAGATGCGCCAGCTTGCTGCCGAAGAAGGCGCAAGCGAACACGCCGATGACCACGGTGAGGAACACGATCCCGTCCCACACGGAAATGTGCATCGACCCGACATCGATCGCCATTCCGTCGAGCGATTGGATGACGTCGCCGATTGTCTGGCTCTGCTCGCCGACCGCCTGAGCAAGCTCGTCGGCGGCCTTCACGCCTTCGCTCGGTGAGGCTGCGGGTGTCGGCGTGGTGGCGGGCATCGGAGACGATCCGTCGGCCGGGACAGGTTGCAGGATCACCTGCTCGCCCGCCTGCAAGACCTCTCCGCTTGGCTGGGGCGTCGGACTCGCGGTGCTTTGCGGGTTGAGAACCGCTTCGGTTGCGGCATTGGGGCTGAGGGCGGAGCTGGACATTACTTATGCTTGATCGCGGCGAAGGCGCGGTCAAGGTCGGCGATCAGGTCATCCGCATCTTCGAGGCCGATGGCGAGCCGCACGCCGAGGGTGTCCTCCTCCCGCCAGCCGCGCTTGGGCCAAGCACTGGCGCTGCGGATTCGGGCGGCATCGAAGGGCAGGGCGAGGCTTTCGAACCCGCCCCAGCTGTAGCCGATGCCGAACAGTTCCAGCGTATCGACGAAGGCGGTGCGCTGCGCGTCGGTGTGCCCGGCCAGCACGAAGCTGAACAGGCCGCAGCCGCCGGTGAAGTCGCGCGCCCAGATGTCGTGGCCGGGCGAACCCTCCAGCATCGGACACAGCACATGCGCCACTTCGGGCCGCTCGCGCAGCCACTGCGCGATCCGGATCGCGCTGGCGGTGGATTGCTTGAGGCGCAGCGGCATCGTGCGCAGCCCGCGCGAGACGAGCGCGGCGTCATCGGGCGAGACATACTGGCCGAGGCTCTGCGCGGTATGGCGCAGCTTCGCGTAGTATTGTTTGCCCCCACTCGCCGCGCCCATCATGACGTCGGAGTGCCCGCCGGCATGCTTGGTCAGCGCGGTGATGGTGATATCGCAGCCATGCTCCAACGCAGGGAAGCCGAGGCCGGTCGCCCACGTGTTGTCGACCAGCACGCTGGCGCCGTTGGCGCGGGCGACAGAGGCGAGATGCGGCACGTCCGCCACCTCCATCGTCAGGCTGCCGGGGGTTTCGAGCATCACCGCCTTCGTCCGTTCGTCGAATGCGGCGGCATAAGCCTCATGGTCGGCGGGATCGAAGAAGCGGGCCTCCACGCCCCACCGGTTGAGCAGGCCCGATGCAATCGCGCGCGTCGGCTCGTACACATTGTCCTGCACCAGCAGGATATCGCCTGGTTCCAGCACGCTCATCAGCGCCCCCGCCAATGCTGCGGTGCCGCTGGGGTACAGCATCGTACCATCGGCGCCGGGCTCGAGCTGGGTCAGCGCCTCGGCCAGCGCCCACTGGGTGGGCGCACCGCGCCGGCCATAGTGGAAGCGTCCGTCCTCGTTATGCTTGAGGTTGTCGACCCGCGCGGCTTCGCTTTCATAGAGATGCGTGCTGGCGCGCCAGACCGGCGGGTTGACCACCGGTCCGGTCCATTCCTCGCGCCGTCCGGCCAGAACGGCGCGGGTGCCGTTGCCGTGCTTGTCTTTCGGGGTGCTCAGCGCGCTTCTCCAATGTCCTTGGGGGTTTCGGGGTCTGCGCCCCATTCGCTCCAGCTGCCATCGTAGAGCGCGGTCCGGGGCGCACCGGCAAGACGGGCTGCGAACAGGACCACCGACGCGGTCACGCCGCTGCCGCATGTGGCGACGATGGGCCGTTCGATATCGAGGCCGGCCTCAGCGAAGCGCGTGCGCAGGTCTTCTGGCGCGCGAAAGGTCCCGTCCTCGCGCAGCAGGTCGCGGAAGAACAGGTGCCGTGCGTCGGGGATATGACCGCCGGGCAGGCCATGGACCGCGTCTTCCTCGCTGCCGGTGAAGCGGGCTTCGTCGCGTGCATCGACCACCTGTTCGGCCTTGCTGTCCAGATTGGCGAGCATCGCGGCCTTGTCGCGGATATCGGTGATCCGAACTGCGGTCGGCGGGCGTTCGACCGGCGACGTTTCGGACGGTCCGCTCTGCGTCGCACGGCCCTCGGCCTGCCATTTGGCGAGCCCGCCGTCGAGCACCGCGATATTGGCGAGCCCTGCCAGATCGAGCAGCACCCACGCGCGGCAGGCGCTGCGCAGCGTCGAATCGTCGTAGAGCACGATCCGCGTCTGCGGGCCGATCCCCCGATCGCCCAGCCACTGCGCGATCCGACCCCCGTCGGGCACCTTGCCCGGCAGAACCGACGCCGGATCGTGGAGGCCCGCGAGATCGAGGAAGCGCGCGCCGGGAATATGCGCGGCGAGAAACTCCTCACGCGCGTCGCGACCCGCCGCAGGCAGGTGCAGCGATGCATCGAGGATGGCGAGGTCGGGAGCGTCCGCCTGTGCTGCGAGCCACTCCGTCGAAACGAGCTTGTCCATGGACCGCGCGAATAGCGGCGTTGAGCAGTGCTTGTCGACCCGGCGTCTAGGCGACCGCGCGGGTCGTCAGCTGGTCATAGCTGCGCGGCGGCCCGTCGAGCCGGAAGGGGCTGGGGCGCGAACTCTTCTGCGTGCTCTTGGTACCGATCACATAGGTGAACGCGCGCGGATCCATGTTGGCGGCACGCATCGTCAGCCGCAGCAGCGGGACGAATACCGGCACATCGCCCTGCCGCAGGGGGCGGACCTCGCGCAGCGGAAGCCGCAATTCGCCGCGCAGGGTCGTGCGCTGGCCCATGTCGAGGCGCGGCAGCGTGTGGAGTTCGGGGAAGGTCTGGCCGATATCGGCGAGCTGCTGCTCGGTCGCAGCGCGCCCGTGCGCGGTCGTTACATCGCCGTGGATCGCCAGCCCCTCGACGGCGCGTCCGCGATTGACGATGCTGATGCGGTACGAGATCGAGGCATTCATGAGGCTGCGGCTCAGCGTCATGGCCTGGACCTCGATGTCCAGCGCCCCGGCCTGGGCGGGGCGCGCGGCGACCGGTTCGGTCGTCTCGATGATTGGTGCGGCGGCAATCGGGGCAGGCTCCGACTTATCGGGCCGCGTGCTGCGCCTGCGGCGCAGGAGGGCGAACAGGATTGCGCCGAGCGCCAGCAGGCCGACGAGGCCCGCCGCCAGCAATGCCCAGGGAAGCGAGGCCTTCGTGTCGGCGGGCCGCGCCACTTCGCGGGCCGGGGGCGTGGTGTCGGCTTCGCCATCTTCGGGGTCGCGCTGCGCCAAGGGCTCGGCCTGCGATCCGACAGGGGCGGACGCGGTTTCTTCCGGTGTTGCCTGCGGTGCGGCGCTTTCTGCTTGGGTGCGTTCGGGTGCGGAAGGCTGCGTCTCTTCCCGGCTGAGAACCTCGCGCGTCGCCACCGATCGCTCGGTCGTGGGCAGCGCGCGCGTGTTTCCGCTAGGGCTCGGGCGAGGCGTCGGACTGGCGGTCTGCGCAGGCGAGGCGGGTGCGCTCGGGCGGGGCGCAGGGGCGCTCTGCGTGGGGCTCGGGCTCGGTGTCGGCGATCCGATCACGCGCGGCGCGCTGCGCGTATTGCCTTCGGTGTCCACCGGCCCTTCGGCCTGCGGGCGCGAGGTCGGCGTCGCATCCGGATCGGGCGGCAACTGGAAGGTGCTCGGCGAGCGGGCGTCGGCACCAGTGGCGCCAAGCAGGAGCACGGCAGGGAAAAGGAGCGATCGCATCTGGTCGACTTATCGGGTTGGAAGCGGGGTGGGGCCCGCGGGGTAGCGGGAAACGGCCCTGCTTTCGGGCAGGGCGGCGCTGAATAGTCGGTTAATCGCGTGCGTGCAAAGGCTCGCTTGTGCGCGCTGCACGATAAAGGCATGGACGCGGCATGAGCGACACACCCAGCCCAAAGTTTCTCGGCCAGTCCAGCCCGCTCCCCTCGTCACCCGAAGAGGCGGTGCTCGATTACGTCCCCAACCCGCGCGGGGGCGCGTTGTACACGGTGCGCTTTTCCGCGCCCGAGTTCACCTCGCTGTGCCCGGTCACCGGCCAGCCGGACTTTGCGCACCTCGTGATCGATTACGCCCCGGGCGAACGAATCGTCGAATCCAAGAGCCTCAAGCTGTTCCTCGGCTCCTTCCGCAATCACTGCGGTTTCCACGAGGATGTGACGGTCGGCATCGGCCAGCGCCTGTTCGACGAAATGGCCCCACGCTGGCTGCGCATCGGGGGCTACTGGTATCCGCGCGGCGGGATCCCGATCGACGTATTCTGGCAGAGCGGTGCCCCGCCCGGGGGGCTGTGGGTGCCCGACCAGGGCGTGCAGAACTATCGCGGTCGCGGCTAGGATCGAGTGCGGTTAGGATAGGGCGCGTTCGCGCGCGCCTGGCTGGATGGCGCATGACGCGCCCTGCGGTCCGTTCTTTTCGGAAACCTTCACAACAACCGCGAGAGTGGTAGGCGGCTGGCCACTGCGACGAAGAGCCGATCGAACACGCCCATACCCGGTTCGCTGTCCAGCCTCACGCTCGTCCCGTGGCGCTTGGCCTTCCACTGCAGATCGCCATCGGCCCCGATCACCACCTCGCAGACACTGCGGGTTTCCTGATCGGCCAAGGTATCCGCGGCCCAGCTCGCCAGTTCCGCGCTTTCGATGACGAAGCCGAGTTCGGTATTGAGGGCGAAGGATCGTGGATCGAAATTGAACGAGCCGACGAACACGCGCTTGCGGTCCACGGTGAAAGTCTTTGCATGAAGCGTCGTCGCGCCGGCGCGCAGGCCTGCTGTCGAACCGGTGCCGGTCCCGCGAAAACGCGAGGCGACGCCGATGCGCGTGCCCTTGGTCTTCGGCTTTTCCGGCAGATCGCCCGATTCGGACCACGGTTGGATCTCGAACAGGCGCACGCCCGAGGCCACCAGCCGCTTGCGAAAAGGGACATAGCCTGCGTGAACGAGGCGAATGTTGTTCGCCGCGTAGCCGTTCGTCAGGACGGTGACCGACACGCCCGATTCAGCCAGCCCGGCGAAGTACTCCGCGCCTTCCTCGCCCGGCACGAAATAGGGGGAGACAAGGCCGATCTCGCTCGTAACCGGCCCCATGGTTCTTTCCAGGTTCGCCAGCATCAGGTCCTGCTGCGCCACCTTGCCCAGGCCCTTGGCCGGATCGTCGCTGAGCAGGCGCACCTCGGCCCACACAAGTTCCAGCGCGTTCGCCGACAGCTTGGAGACGAGCGGCAGCTTCTCGACCCGCTCCATATAGCGGCGGGTCGCTGCATCCTGTTCGACCTTGGCCGCACGCGACGCCAGCCTGCGCTGGTGCGCCGCGCCGACCTTGGCGAGGATCTGCTGCGCAGGATAGGCGGATTCGCTGTCCCAGTAGCGCTGGAAGTCCTTCGTAACATCACCAACGACCGGGCCCACGGCGAAGACATCCAGATCGGCGAAACGCGCCTTGTCGCCCGCGCCGAAATACTCGTCCCCGATATTGCGTCCGCCAACGATAGTCGCGCAGGCATCCACGGTCAGGCTCTTGTTGTGCATGCGCCGGTTGAGGCGCTGGAAGTCGACCAGAAAGCCGAGGGCCTTAGGGAAGCGGATCGGGAAGGGGTTGAACAGGCGGATTTCGATATTCGGATGCCGGCCAAGCGCGGAGAGCACGGGGTCGAGGCCCGATATGCCGTTATCGTCCAGCAGCATACGCACCTGCACGCCGCGCTCCGCCGCCTGCCGGATAGCCTCCAGCATCAGCGTTCCGGTCCGGTCGCCGTGCCAGACATAGTATTGCACATCGATCCGGCGCTCGGCGTTCCGGATCAGCAGCAGGCGTGCGGCGAAGGCGTCGATCCCGTCTTCGAGGAAATGCACGCCGGAGAGGCCGGGATTCTCCTGCGTCTGCTGGCGCACGGCGCGCGCCAGCCATGTGTCTGAGGCATCGGGCATGGGCTCGCCGTCGCACGCGCGGCGTTCGGGCAGGCCGCTCGCCTTGCGCAGCGCCAACCCCGCGACGAGGATCGCGGCCATCCCGGCAAGGGCGTGCAGTCGCTTCATGCTCCGGGAGGCGTTCCCGTATCCTGATCCTGCGGCAGCGGAATCGGCGTTGCCGCACAGATCGTGCGCAGCGCGCTCTTGAGGCCCTCCTCGATGGTGGGGTGGTAGAACGGCCGTTCGAGCAGTTCGCTCGCCGTGGTCCCGGTTTCGATCGCCCAGGCGAGCATGTGGGCCAGGTGCTCTCCGGCCGGCGCGAACAGGTCCGCCCCGATCAGCTTGCCATCGGGCGCGGCGGCATAGAGCGTCAGGGTGCCGCGATTGCGCGCTTCCACCCGGGCGCGGCCCTGATCGGAGAAATCGACCGTGCCCGTGATCGCGCTCTCGTCTTCGGCACTGCCGATGCTGGCGAGGGTCGGATCGGTGAAGGTGATGCTGAAGGACACGTGGCGCCCGGTCTCGATATGCGCGGGAAACGCGGCGGCGTTGCGACCCGCGATGGCACCGTCGTGCGATGCCTCGTGCAACAGCGGCAGGTCCGCCGCGACGTCGCCCGCGATAAAGACCGCGCTCTCGCCGCAGCGCATGGTCGAGCGGTCATGGCACGGCACGCCCTTGTCGTCGCATCCAAGCTGCGCCTTTTCGAGGTCGAGACCGTCCAGCGCGGGCGGGCGGCCCAGCGCGGCGAGGATCAGGTCGAACTCCGCCTCTGCGTTGTCGTCCCCGCTCCAGCGCAGAGTGACACCATCCTGCGAGAGTTCGGGCTCTACGTCGCAGCCCAGATGGACCTCCATCTCGTTTCCGATCGCTTCGCGCAGTGCCTGGTGAACGCGCGGGCAGCGCACCTTGGCCATCGTATCGGACCTGTCGAACAGCGATACCTCCACGCCGAGACGCGCGAAGGCCTGCGCCAGTTCGAGGCCGATCGGGCCCGCGCCCACCACGGCTAGGCGCCGGGGCAGATCCTCGAGCTCGAAGACGTCCTCGTGCGTCACCACCCGCGATCCCAGCTCGGCAAAGCCGGGGGGCAGCACGGGATCTCCGCCGGTGGCGATGACGATCCGTTTCGCCTCGACCTCGCGCCCGTCTTCCAGCCCGAGCCGGGTCGGGCCGAGGAAGCGGGCGCGGCTTTCGATCATGATGCCGTCGGGAATATCGTCGAACCCTTCGCGCGTAAGGCGGGCGAAGCGGTCGCGTTCGGATCGGACGCGGCGCATCACTGCCGGCCCGTCGATCCGCACATCGCCCACTTCGATCCCGAAGGTATCGGCCTTGCCGATCCGGTGCGCTTCTTCCGCCGCCGCGATCAGCAGCTTGGAAGGCATGCAGCCGGTATTGGCGCACAGCGTGCCCTTGAAATACGGATCGATCAGCAGGGTGCTCGCGCCGTTCTGGCGCGCCGAGCGTTCGGCGGCCAGACCCGCCGTGCCGGCGCCGATCACCGCCACGTCGCAAGTCAGGATGTCTGTCATGTGTGTAGATCCGCTATCATGGAAGGCAGGGTTCACGAACTCTGTCGGGCCTGCAAGGGCGGCAGAGGGTGCTGTGGTGTGAAAAAGCGGGAGAAACCCGCTTGTTCCGTCTCCGACACCAGATTGCGCCGAACCCTGGGACAGACAGCGCGTCTGCGAGCCAGTATGCCGGGGCATGCTTCGCGACGGGCGCTTCCCATGATATTTCAGCGCCCGCGACTTGTCATTTGCGCCATGGGACGCTTGGTTTTGTGCGTCCGGCGGTTCTTTGGACGGTAGCGGGCATGGGTTCGGCAATGGCGGCAGCGGAGACGGGAATGGCATGGAGCGCTCAGAAGACGAAAGCTGCAGCCGCCTCGCGCGGCGCGGTGCTGCAATGGTTCGGCCTGCTGCTGGTCGCCCCCGCACTGCTGCTGGGCGGCTGCGCCAGCATCGATCGCGCGCCTTTCGAGGCCGCGCAGCTGGAGGCCGCCCAGCTGCCCGACATGCCGCGGGTGCGCTATTGGGCCGATGCGCCCGATCTCATCCAGCAGATGGAGCTTCCCACCCCATCGGCCGGCGAACCGCAGAGGTTGCTCGCGATTTCGGGCGGCGGGGACAAGGGCGCGTATGGCGCAGGCTTTCTCAACGGCTGGACCCAATCGGGAGAGCGCCCGCGCTTCTCGATCGTCACCGGCGTCAGCACCGGCGCACTCATCGCGCCCTTCGCGCTGCTGGGATCCGACTATGACGACGATCTGAAGGCCGCCTACACGCAGATCACCCCTGACGACGTCTACAAGGCGCGCTTCCCGCTCGAGATCCCATTTTCCTCAAGCGCCGCGACGACGGGCCCGCTCGAGGAGCTGATCGCGCGCTTCGCCACCAATGCGGTGATCGATGCGGTGGCCGAAGAGCACCGCTCAGGCAGGCGCCTGTTCGTCGGCACGGTCAATCTAGATCGTCCGGGCAATGCAATCTGGGACATGGGCGCAATCGCGGCGAGCAGGGCGCCCGACCGCTACGATCTGTTCCGCCGCATCCTGCTCGCCAGCAGTTCGGTCCCGGTGCTCTTCCCGCCGGTCCTGATCGAGACCCGGACAGAAGGCCGGGCCATCAGCGAACTGCATGTCGATGGCGGGACCATCGCGACCCTGCTGGCCTCGCCCTCGCTCGCGGAAGGACAGGGCGACAGGGGAGGGCAGCGGACCGAGCTCTATCTGCTCGTGAACGGCAAGATGACCGCCGATTTCGAGATGATCGACGGCGCGCTGCCCGATATCGCCGCGCGCACGATCGACGTGATCCTCTTCACCGGGCTGCAGGACCGGGTCAATTCGGCCTATGTCTGGGCGCAGACCGTCGGTGCGCCCTATCACCTGACCTATATCGGCCAGGAGTACGATGGGGGGGATCACGAACTTTTCGCGCAGGATTACATGCAGGCGCTCTACGACTACGGTTTCGAGCGCGGGCAGGAAGGGGTCTGGCACGATCGGCCGCCCCCGATCGCGCCCTCTGCCGAGCAAACGTCCGACGGCGAGGGGGCGGAAGAGTCCGATTCGGCCACGCCCGAAAGCCCTTTCTAGCCGATCAGGATTTCAGGTGGGGCGAGCCGTGCAGGGCCGCCACGAGGCTGCGCACCTGATCGCGCAGTTGCACGACATCGGTGGCATCGATGTCGAGCCCTTCGCCAAGCGTTTGGGGCACGTGCACGGCTTGCGAGCGCAAGGCGCGGCCCTTCGGCGTCAGGTCGATCAGGACGCGGCGTTCATCGGCCGGATCCCGCGTGCGCGTGACGAGACCCGCGTTTTCCATCCGTTTCAGCAGCGGCGTCAGCGTCCCGCTGTCGAGATAGAGCGCTTCGCCGAGCGAACCGACGGTCTGCGGAACCTGCTTCCAGAGCGCCAGCATGACCAGATATTGCGGATAGGTCAGCTGAAGCTCGGCAAGGATCGGTCGATACATCCGGTTGAGCAGGTTCGACGCGGCGTAGAGGGGGAAGCAGATCTGCCTGTCGAGATCGAGAGGGTCGCTGTCGTCAGGCAGATCCATATCTTCCAGTCTCAGTTCGCGTTCACCGTGATCGCAACGTCGATATTGCCCCTGACCGCATTCGAATAGGGGCATACCGCATGCGCCTTGGCTACGATATCCTCTGCGACCTGCCGGTCCACCCCGGTGATCGTCACGTCGAGTGCGACGGTGAGGCCGAAACCGCCCTGGTCTTTCGGTTCCATTCCCACCGTCGCTACAACGACGACATCGTCGTCGTTGATCCTGGTTTCCGAAGCGCGGGTGACATGGATCACCGCGTTGCCGAAGCACGCCGAATAACCCGCCGCGAAGAGCTGTTCCGGATTGGTGGCGCCGCCCTTGCCGCCGAGCGCCTTGGGCATGGCGAGCGGGAGATCGACCAGGCCATCATCGCTTTTGACCGTACCCGAGCGGCCGCCGACTGCGGTTACCTCGGTGCTATATAATGTGCTCATCATCTGCTCCTTCGTTATCGTTCGCACAAATATATTGTGCGCAATGTAAATGACAAGGGCGGGATGTGCGGGTGCAGCGCATATCCCATTCAACGGCGCGTGGAGAGGGCGCATGCGCTGCAGATGATACCTGCGCATTGCCGGGCGGGAGCATTCGGGTGGAGGAGGGCAGGCTTTCCCCAAGCTGTTCGCACGGAGGCGGCGTCCTGCGGGCCGTGGTGCCGGTTGAGGGAATCGAACCCCCGACCTTCGGTTTACAAAACCGCTGCTCTACCAGCTGAGCTAAACCGGCCGATCTTCGGCGAAGCGCATTGGGGCAAAATCGCCTCCGCGTCCAGTCCGAGAACGCTGGTCGACGGACATGGCATCTTCGCCGATCCTCGCGCGCTTCGGGCCCGAGCCTTCATCGCGCGCCGAAGGTCCAGCCTTCGGTTCGCGCAATCTCCCGCGTCATCGCGCGCGGGGTCCAGAGCGCGGCGTCCTCTCCCGCCGTACGCAGCCATGCGGCGGTGAGCAGGGCGTCGGCGCTGTGGTCGTCGATCGGCCCGTGGCCTGCTACGGGGGCGGAACCCAGCGCGCCGAGCGCCTCGCTCAGCAGCGCATGGTCCCTGATCTTGCGCCCGCGATGGCCCGGCAGCGCCTCCAGCGAGGCGAGCGCGGTGTAAATTTCCACCAGCACCGAGCCTTCGCGGGGCAGCGGGTCGACCGGCCAGACGGGCAGCACGCCGTCCAGCCGGTTGAGCAGCCGCATGCCGGTGAGGCTGGACTTGCCGACCTGCGCCGCGCCGACGAGGTTGAAGTTCGAGACCGGGCGGCAGCCCATCGCGCGCTGGGTTTCCTCGGCAACGCGGAACCGCCCTTCGCGGCTGGCGGCACCGGGAGCATGGAAGCGGTCGCCTTCGTTCGCGCCGCCATGCCGGAAATAGCGCGCCAGTTCCGGGTGCCGCAGCACGCCGCCCGCTTCGAGGTAAGGATCGTCGACACACAGTTCGTCGATGAGCGACCAGAGCGCCTTGGCGTCCGGCGGGGATTTCTCCCAGCCGGGAAAGAACGCACCGCAATCGGCAAAGGGTAGCGAAATCCCCAGGTCCATCCCGACCAGCGTATCCGGCGGCAGGTCATCACGCAGCAGGGCGAGCACATCTTCCCGGCTCCACGGCTTTGCGCGTTGGAGCAGGCGGGGCGCGCCATCGCCGAGGTCCGCCATAGCCAGCGCAATGCCCTTGTGCCATTCGCCGCGCGCGCCCGACCAGTCGATCGCAAGGAAGTGGCAAAAGCGGTTCAATCGCGCCCTTTGCGCCGTGCGGCCCAGAACTCCATCCGCTCGGCAAGGCGCTTCTCGAAGCCGCGCCCGGTCGGTTCGTAGAAGCTTTGCGGCTCCATCTCGTCGGGCCAGTAATTGTCGCCCGAGAACGCGTCCTCGCTCGCGTGGTCGTAGGAATAACCTTTGCTGTAGCCGATATCCTTCATCAGCTTGGTCGGCGCGTTGAGGATGTTCTTGGGCGGCTGGAGGCTGCCCGTCTCCTTCGCGCTGCGCCACGCGGCTTTCTGTGCGGCATAGACCGCGTTCGATTTGGGCGCGGTGGCGAGATAGACGCACGCCTGTGCCAGCGCCAGCTCGCCCTCGGGGCTGCCGAGAAATTCGTAGGCGTCGCGCGCGGCGACGCACTGGGTCAGCGCGGCAGGATCGGCCAGGCCGATATCCTCTACCGCCATGCGTACCAGCCGCCGCGCGAGATAGCGCGGCTCTTCACCCGCGGTCAGCATCCGCGCGAGGTAATAGAGCGCGGCGTCGGGATCGCTCCCGCGCACGGCCTTGTGCAGCGCGGAGATGAGGTTGTAGTGCCCGTCGCGATCCTTGTCGTACACCGCCACCCGGCGCTGCAGGAAGCTGCCGAGCCCTGCGGGATCGAGCGGCTCGCTCAGCCCCGCATTATACAGCGTTTCGGCCTGGTTGAGCAGGAAGCGCCCATCGCCGTCGGCGCTCGCGATCAATGCCGCGCGCGCATCGTCGGTGAGGGGGAGGGGGCGTTCGAGCTCTTCGGCCCGGGTCAGCAATTCGCCCAGCGCCTCGTGCCCCAGGCGCTCGAGGATCAGCACCTGCGCGCGGCTGAGCAGCGCGGCGTTGAGCGCGAAGCTGGGGTTCTCGGTCGTCGCGCCGACCAGCGTCACCGTGCCGCGTTCGACGAAGGGCAGGAAGCCGTCCTGCTGCGCGCGGTTGAAGCGATGAATTTCGTCCACGAACAGCAGCGTCTTCTGACCGGCCTTGGCGGCGGTCTCCGCCTCCGCGAACGCTTTCTTGAGGTCCGCCACGCCGCTGAACACCGCGCTCACCGCGGCGTAACGCATGCCTACGCTATCGGCGAGCAGGCGCGCGATCGTGGTCTTGCCGGTGCCGGGCGGCCCCCACAGGATCATGCTCGACAGCCGCCCCGCCGCGACCATCCGCCCGATCGAGCCTTCCGCGCCCGTAAGATGCTCCTGCCCTACGACCTCGCCCAGATTGCGCGGGCGCAGCCGGTCGGCCAGCGGCGCGTCCTCACGCGGAGCCTCGGCAGAGGGGGAGGAAGATTGCGGGGGAGGGGGATCGTCCCCGAACAGGTCAGCCATGCGGAGCAGATAGGGACTGCGCGGCCCGCTTGCCAACCGGCGAAGCGCCGCCGCGCCCAGCCCCGCCGCGTACAGCCCCGACGCGTACAGCCGCGCTAACCGCGCCGCTCCCCCTTGCTAGCCAGCCGCAGGTAGGTCTCCACCATCGAGGCGTTGATCGCTTCCCACGTATAGGGCTGGCTGCGTTCGAGCCCCGCAGCACCATGCCGCGCGCGCAGGCCTGCGTCGGTACAGTACCGGGCGAGCGTGTCGGCAAAGGCCTGCACATCGCCGGGCGTCACCAGTGCGCCCGTCTCTCCATCCGCGACCAGGCTGGAGCTTCCGGTGGCATTCGCCGCGACGACCGGCTTGGCGCAGGCCATGTGTTCGAGCGTGACGTTGCCGAAGGTCTCGGTGACCGAAGGATTGAAGAAGATGTCGCTGCTCGCCACCGCGCGGCCGAGGTCCTTTCCGCCCTGGTGGCCGACGAACACGCCGCCGGGCAGCGCTTTCTCGAACCAGCCGCGCGCAGGGCCTTCGCCGATCACCATCACGCGGTGCGGCACCTGCCGTTTGCGCAGTTCGATGATCGAATCGGTGAAAACGTCGAGGCCCTTTTCCATCACCAGCCGGCCGAGGAAGGAGATCACCACCTCGTCGTCTGCGATCCCCTGTTCGCGACGCCATTCCATGTCGCGCGCGCCGGGGTGGAAGATCGACCGGTCGATCCCGCGCGTCCAGATGCCGATATCATCGTTCATCTTTTGCGAGCGGAGCACCTCGACCATCCCCTCGGACGGCGCGACGAGCGCGTCGCACTTGCGATACATCGCGCGCAGCCATGCTTCGACAGCAGGCTCGAGGAAGCCGAGCTTGTAGTAGCGCGGATAGGTCTCGAACCGGGTGTGGACCGATCCGAGCACGGGCACGCCATGCTTGCGCGCCCAGTCGACAGCCTGCCGGCTGGCGCGATCGGGGCTGGCGACATGGACCACGTTGGGGCGGAAGGCTTCGAATTTCTCCTTCGCCTTGCCCTTGAGGCCCAGCGGTACACGGTATTCGGACCTGCCGGGAATCGCGATCGAGGGGATCGAGATCAGCTCGCCCACCGCCTCTACCTGCGGATTTTGCACCGTCGGTGCGAACACGCGCACGTCTCCGCCAAGCTCCAGCACGTGGCCGACAAGGCGGTTGAGCGCCTGCGTCGGTCCGTCGCGGACCATGTTGTAGTTGCCGGTGACCAGGGCGACGCGGAGATCGGATGCTTCCATCGGCCGCGACTTAATGCCCGCACGCCCGCTTGGCGAGGGGGGCCGGAAAGCATTGGGGGCTCGGCCCGACGTTTTCCGTGTCCGGCCTGTCGATAGTGCAGTGTTTCACGTTGACTCCTGTCAGCGCAACTTTATTGCCGCCGACGGGCCACGCGGTCCCAACGCCGCGCGAGCTCTCTGCAAGGAGAGAATACATGACTGACAAACCTGCGCTCAAGCCTGAGCGTCCTTTCTTTTCGTCCGGGCCGACCGCCAAATTTCCCGGCTGGTCGCTCGACAAACTCAAAACCGAATCGCTGGGCCGTTCGCACCGTTCTTCGGTCGGCAAGGCGCGCCTGAAATACGCGATCGACCTCAGCCGCGAACTGCTGGGCGTGCCCGACGACTATCTCGTCGGCATCATGCCGGGTTCGGATACCGGCGCGCTCGAATGCGCGATGTGGACGATGCTGGGCGCAGGCCCCGCGACCGTCGCCGCGTGGGAAAGCTTCGGCAATGTGTGGATCCAGGACGCGGTCAAGCAGCTGAAGCTGCCGAACCTGCAGGTTCTCGACGCGCCCTACGGCGAAATTCCCGATCTCGCCTCGATCCCGCAGGAAAACGATGTCGTTTTCACTTGGAACGGGACCACGTCAGGCGCGCGCATTCCGAACACCGACTGGCTGGCAGCCGATCGCAAGGGCATCACCATCAACGACGCGACCAGCGCCGTCTTCGCGCAGGAGATGGACTGGGCGAAGCTCGATGCCACGACCTATAGCTGGCAGAAGGTGATGGGCTCCGAAGCGCAGCACGGGATGCTGATCCTCAGCCCCAAGGCGGTCGAGCGGATCGAAAGCTACGATCCCGAATGGCCGCTGCCCAAGCTGTTCCGCCTGAAGAAGGGCGGCAAGATCAACACCGCGATCTTCGACGGGGCGACTATCAACACGCCCTCGATGCTGGCAACCGAAGATTACATCGCCGCGCTCGAATGGGCGAAGTCGATCGGCGGGCTGCCTGCGATGATCGAACGCGCCAATGCCAACGCCAAAGTGCTGACCGACTGGATCGAGGCGACGCCGTGGCTGCGCAACATGGTCTCCGACCCCGCGCAGCGGACCAACACCGGCGTGTGCTTCGTCTTCCAAGGCGAGTGGTTCGACGGCCTCTCGGCAGAAGACCAGGCGGCGGTGCCCGGCAAGATCTACAAGATGCTGGAGGCCGAAGGCGTCGGTTACGACTTCAACGGCTACCGCGATGCTCCGCCGTCCCTGCGCATCTGGTGCGGCGGCACGGTCGAGGCCGAGGATATCGCGCGCCTGCTGCCGTGGATCGAGTGGGCCTACGCCGAGCTGCAGAAGTAGGCTCTCGCCCGCAATCTACCCCGTCATCCCCGCGCAGGCGGGGATCCAGATACCATCGTAGAGATGAGCGACAGGTGGGATGGACTCCCGCCTTCGCGGGAGTGACGTAACATGACCAAGCCCAAAGTCCTGATTTCCGACAAGATGAGCCCCGAAGCCGCCAAGATCTTCGAAGATCGCGGCTGCGAGGTCCACACCAAGACCGGCCTTTCGCCCGATGAGCTGAAAGCGATTATCGGCGAATATGAAGGCCTTGCGATCCGGTCCTCGACCAAGGTGACACCCGAAATCCTGGAAGCCGCGACCAACCTCAAGGTCATCGGCCGCGCCGGGATCGGGGTCGACAATGTCGATATTCCCGCCGCGTCCGAACGCGGTGTGGTGGTGATGAACACGCCCTTCGGCAATTCGATTACCACTGCCGAACACGCGATCGCGATGCTGCTGGCGCTCGCCCGCCAGATCCCGCAGGCCAATGCGCGTACGCAGAACGGCGAATGGCCGAAAAGCGACTACATGGGCGTCGAGCTGACCGGCAAGACGCTCGGGCTGATCGGCGCAGGCAATATCGGCTCGATCGTCGCCAGCCGCGCGCAGGGTCTGCGCATGAAAGTGATCGCCTTCGATCCCTTCCTGACCGAGGAACGCGCGGTCGATCTGGGGGTCGAGAAAGTCGAGCTGGACGACCTGCTGGCCCGCGCCGACTGCATCACGCTGCACACCCCGCTGACCGACGAGACGCGCAATATCCTCTCGCGCGAAAATCTCGCCAAGACCAAGAAGGGCGTGCGGATCGTCAACTGCGCGCGCGGCGGGCTGATCGACGAGGCGGCGCTGGCCGAAGCGCTCGACAACGGGCACGTCGCGGGCGCCGCGCTCGACGTGTTCCAGACCGAACCTGCGACCGAGAGCCCGCTGTTCGGCAAGCCCGGCTTCATCTGCACGCCGCACCTCGGCGCATCGACCCGCGAGGCGCAGGAGAATGTCGCGCTTCAGGTGGCCGAGCAGCTGAGCGATTTCCTGCTGACCGGCGCGGTCACCAACGCGCTCAACATGCCCAGCCTCAGCGCGGAGGAAGCGCCGCGTTTGAAGCCCTACATGCAGCTGGCCGAAGCGCTCGGCTCGCTGGTCGGGCAGCTGGCGCACGGCAGCCTGCCGACCATCTCGATCGAGCTGGAAGGCGATGCGGCGGAGCTCAATCCCAAGCCGATCACCGGCGCGGTGCTGGCCGGGCTGATGCGCCGCTTCTCGCAGAGCGTGAACATGGTCAACGCGCCTTACCTCGCGAAGGATCGCGGGATCGAGGTGCGCGAGATTCGCAACAGCCGCGAGGGAACCTACCAGACCCTGGTCCGCGTCACGGTGGATACCGACGCTGGCAAGCGCTCGGTCGCGGGCACGCTGTTCGGCAAGGAAGCGCCGCGGCTGGTCGAGATTTTCGGCATCGGTATCGAGGCCGAGCTCGATGGCCACATGATCTATGTCGTCAACGACGATGCGCCCGGCTTCATCGGCCGTATCGGTTCGCTGCTGGGCAACCGGGGCATCAACATCGGCACGTTCAACCTCGGGCGCCGGCAGGCGGGCGGGGAAGCGGTGCTGCTGCTGAGCCTCGACCAGCCGGTCGACGATGCTCTCATCGCCGAGGCGGAAGCGCTGGAAGGCGTGCGGACCGTGACCGCGCTGAGCTTCTAGGCAGAGCGCATCCTTTACTTCCCGTTCGGCCTGAGCTTGTCGAAGGGCTGCACTTCTTTTAGCGCCGCCGCGCACTAAGAAGGACAGTGGTAGGCCTTCGGCCAGCTACGCTTCCGACAGGCTCAGGACGAACGGAATTTTTGTGACTTCTACCGACGATCTTCTGCCCGAAGGGCTTGCCGACAATCTGCCGCCGCAGTCTGCGCTGCTGACCCGTGCGATGCGCGCCGCGCTCGATGCGATGGATGCGCATGGTTACGACCGGGTCAGCCCGCCGCTGATCGAGTTCGAGAAGTCTCTCGGCAGCCGGATGGACGGGTTGCAGACCCGCGCGATGTTCCGCTTCGTCGACCCGGCGAGCCTGCGCACGCTTGCTCTGCGCAGCGACATCACGCCGCAGATCGGGCGCATCGCGGCGACTGCGCTGGCCGACCGGCCGCGTCCTCTACGCCTGTGCTACGCCGGCGAGATCGCGCGGATCGCCGCCGACCAGCTCGATCCGGTGCGCCAGCGCCTGCAGGTCGGGGCAGAGCTGATCGGGGCGGACAGCGTCGCCGCGGCGACAGAAGTGGTGCTGACCGCGATCCATGCGTTGGAATCGGTTGGTGTCGGCCCGCTCTCGGTCGATTTCACACTGCCCGACCTCGTTACAACCCTCGCCAACAGCGCCTTTCCCGTGTCCGAGGATCAGGCCGAGGCCGTCCGGCGCGAGCTCGACACCAAGGATGCGGGGGGCCTGAAGGCGGTCGGGGGCGAAGCCTTCTTACCGCTGATCCACGCGGCGGGACCGTTCCCCGACGCGCTCGACCGCCTGCGCGCGGTCGATGCGGGCGGCGCGCTCGCCAGCCGGATCGCGGGGCTGGAGGAGATTGCGCAGGCCGTTGGCGACCGCGCGCGCATCACGCTCGACCCGACCGAGCGCCATGGCTTCGAATACCAGAGCTGGTTCGGCTTCACGCTCTACGCCAATAATGCGCGCGGCGCGCTGGGCCGGGGTGGCACCTACCTGATCCGCGGGACAGACGAGCCTGCGACGGGCTTCTCGATCTATCTCGGACAGGCGCTGTCACTGCTGGACGAAGGCCCTGCGCGAGACATGCTTTACCTGCCGCTCGGCCATGATCGCGATACGGCGCAAAGCCTGCGGAGCGAAGGCTGGCGCACGCTCGCCGCGCTGTCCGGGGAGGAAGACCCGCGCGCGCTGGGCTGCACGCACCGGCTGGAGGGCGGCGAGGCGAAGCCGCTCTAGTCCTCGGCCAGCATTTCCAGCGTATCGGCCAGCTCGATATTGCTCATCATGCCGAGGTAGCGATCGTAGTAGGGCTTATGCGACACGCCCACGATCGCGAGCGTGCGCGTGTCCGTGCCGATCACCTGCCGGATATTGGCGACCATCCGCAGATTGCGCGTTTCCCAATAGGCAAGGTACGTCTGGCCGGCGTTGGTGGGTGTGCGTGCCCCGGCGGCCGCACCGAAATCGCCTTGCATGGCCAGCGCGAGCGAGGGGGGCGAATTGTACCGCCGGTACCATTCGAGGATCGATAGCGACCCGTCGAACAGCTCAGCGTCCCAATCAGTGTACTCTGCGATGCGACGCTGTGTCGGTGCATTGTCCCAGATTTCGCTGATTTCCGCGCCGTAGGCTTCCGGGTCGATTGGCACGCTGTCGCTCATCTGGTCGTCCACCCGGTACACCCGGTCAAGTCCCAGACGCGCGGCCAGGCGTGCGCCGATGATGACGTTCTCGTTCTGGTGCGTGTCGTACTTCTCGAGATAGGAGACGAGTCCCGCAGGCAGGTCCTCGCCCGCCGTCCGTTCGGCTTCGGGCAGGCGGAGCCACTGCACCAGCGCGGATTCGGGCTCTCCGACGGCGAGGAACAGGCCGACCAGCCGACGCCGCTCGACCACGCTCCGTTCGTCAGCGGGGCGGGCGAGCAGCTTTGTCGCTTCGATCATCGCGGCCGGCCCGGTAAGGCCCAGCGCGGCGCGCGCGGGCGCAGGATCGGGGCAATAGGTATCGGCATTGTCCGACCCGTAGGCCCGCAGATCGTCGCATTGCATGCCGACGATGCCTTCCACCGCGATTGCTTCGGGTGCCCACTGCGCCAGCACATCGAGCAGCGGATCGAAGCGTTCGGCGGGAAAATCATCCGGGAGCGAAGAAAGGTGCGATGTGCCGAGCACCAGAACCGGGATGGGATCGCCGCGCTCCTGCGCCGCCGTATCGACGATATCGACGAGATCCTGCGGGGGCGGGGCCGATCCGGCGGTCTGGGCGAATAACGTGACAGCAAGCAGAAACGACATGGGCGGCCTCCTGTGCGAAGGCCGTCTATGTGCTATGGTGTTATAATGCGGTCAAGCACTTAGTCGTTGAACTTGCCCGGTTCGGGCCCCATTCGGCCGTCTTCGCTGTCGAGCGCGTCGATCTTCGCCATCTGGTCGTCGCTCAGTTCGAACGACAGTGCGCTGTAATTGTCGCGAATGTGATCGGGATTGGTCGAGCGCGGCAGCACGGAAAGGCCATGCTGGATATGCCAGCGGATGATCACGGCACTGGCGGACTTGCCGGTCTCGTCCGCGATCGCTTTGACCGTGTCGTTGTCCATCCCGTTGCCCTGGCCCAGCGGCGACCAGCTCTGGGTGACTATGCCCATGTCCTCATGCACCTTGCGCATGGGACGCTGCTGGAAGCTGGGGTGCAGTTCGATCTGGTTGAGCGCGGGCACCACGCCCGTCTCGTCGACGATCCGCTTGAGGTCTTCCTCACGGAAGTTGGACACGCCGATGGACTTGGCCTTGCCTTGGTCGCGCAGCTCGATCAGCGCTTTCCACGTGTCGACGAACAGGCCCCGCTCGGGCTGCGGCCAGTGAATCAGCAGCATGTCGACATGGTCGCGGCCGAGCCGTTCAAGGCACTTGTCCGCCGCCTTCAGCGTACGGTCGTAGCCCTGGCTCTCGTTCCAGATCTTGGTCTGGAGGAAGATGTCGGACCACTCGCCGATGCCTTGGCCGACACCTTTCTCGTTCTTGTAGATCGCCGCCGTGTCGATCAGCCAGTAGCCGGTTTCGAGCGCGGTGGAGACCGCTTCTGCCGCGTTTTCTTCCTCGATCTGCCAAGTGCCGAAGCCGAGCTGGGGAATCTGGCGATCGTCGTTGAGGGTGAGGGTGGGGTAGTCTTTGCTCATGAAATCTCCTTTTGATTTCCTAACCAACAAGCCCGCCAAAATGTCCCATCCGCTCACGATAAGGCGTTTCCTACGCTGCCTGCCCATGCCATAGGGCGGCGCTTGTGCGTCCGGCGATTTCGGGCCCGGGGATTTTCTCTCTTGGACACTGTGTCAGGTGTGTCAGGCCCGCCTGGCAGACTCGCCTTTCGGGTGGCACGTGCGAAGCTTTGAAGGAGTGCTATTTTGGCAAATGTGACCGTAATCGGTGCCCAGTGGGGCGACGAAGGCAAGGGCAAGATCGTCGACTGGCTGGCGAGCCGCGCCGATGCCGTCGTGCGTTTCCAGGGCGGACACAATGCGGGCCACACGCTGGTGGTCGATGGCACGACCTACAAGATTTCGCTGGTGCCTTCGGGCATCGTCACCGGCACGCTGTCGCTGATCGGCAATGGCGTGGTGCTCGACCCGTGGGCGCTGAAGTCCGAGATCGAGAAGCTCGAAGGGCAGGGCGTGACGATCACGGCGGACAATTTCGCCGTGGCGGACAACTGCCCGTTGATCCTGCCGCTCCATCGCGACCTCGATGGCTTGCGCGAGACTGCGGCGGGGCAGGGCAAAATCGGCACCACCGGGCGCGGGATCGGCCCGGCCTACGAAGACAAGGTCGGCCGCCGCGCGATCCGCGTGTGCGACCTCGCCCATCTCGACGAGCTTGAGCCGCAGCTCGATCGGCTGTGCGCGCATCATGACGCGCTGCGCGCGGGCTTCGACGAAGCGCCGATCGACCGCGAACAGCTGGTCGCGGACCTGAAGGAAATCGCGCCCTTCGTGCTGCAATTCGCGCAGCCGGTGTGGAAGCGGCTGAAGAAGGTACGCAAGGCGGGCGCGCGCGTGCTGTTCGAAGGCGCGCAGGGCGTGCTGCTCGATGTCGATCACGGCACCTATCCCTTCGTCACCAGCTCCAACACGGTCAGCGGTACCGCGGCGAGCGGTTCGGGCCTGGGCCCCAATGCGACCGGCTTCGTGCTCGGCATCACCAAGGCCTACACCACGCGCGTGGGTAGCGGGCCTTTCCCGACCGAGCTGGAAGACGAGATCGGCCAGGGGCTGGGCGAGCGTGGGCACGAGTTCGGCGTGGTCACCGGGCGCAAGCGGCGCGTCGGCTGGTTCGACGCGGTGCTGGTGCGCCAGACCTGCGCGATTTCGGGCGTCACCGGCATCGCGCTGACCAAGATCGACGTGCTCGACGGGATGGACAAGGTGAAGATCTGCACCGGCTATCGTCTCGACGGGAAGATCTACGACTACCTGCCGAGCCATGCGGCCAGCCAGGCGCGCTGCGAGCCGATCTACGAAGAGATGGAAGGCTGGAGCGAAAGCACCGCCGGCGCGCGCAGCTGGGCCGACCTGCCCGCCAATGCGATCAAGTATATCAGCCGTATCCAGGAGCTGATCGAGTGCCCGGTGGCGCTGGTCTCGACCAGTCCGGAGCGCGAGGACACGATCCTGGTGCGCGATCCTTTCGAGGACTAGCCTTGCGAGGCGCGCCGTCCGGGGCAGGGCCCCGCGGCGTGCGCGCCTTTCGCTCCGATCTGGAGGCAATTGACACATTCTCCGTTTGTTCTCAAAAGAAGAGGGGAACATAAGGGGAATGAAAATGCTCGAAGCCGAGTCGCGGCCTGTCGCTCGCCCGGATGCCGATGTCAGCTACGATGCGCCTGCGGGTGCGCCCCGCGACGCGGCAGGGCTGCCGGTCGCTATCTCGCTGTTCGCCGACCGCGCGCATGTGCGCGAGACGGTTCAGGCCGATGCCGAACTCGCCGGGTTCCGGCTGGCGCAGGTCGCGCGGGCGGACGGCCTGGACGCGGAGGCTGCGCGATCGCTGGGCGACATCGTGTTCGTCGATGCGCCGGTCGCCGACGCCGCGGGCCTCGCGACGCTGGATCGGCTGGTGGAGCGGGTTGCACGATCGGGTGCGCGGCTGATCGTCTCGACCACCATCGGCGCGCTTGAGCCGGTTATGGTCGCGGCCGCTGCGGGCGACCCGGTAATGCTGGTCGAGCCGGGCCGGGCCGAGCGACTGGTCGCCTTCGGCGAAGCGCTCGCCGGTCTGGTGGGCGCGCGGGTGCGGGAGCTGTCGGATGAGGATCGCGTGGCGGTGATACGACTGGTGGAGCGGGTGACGACGCTGGCCGAGCGCCTCGACGGCCTGATGGGCGACGATACGCCGCGCGATGGAGGGGCCGCCTTCGCCTTCGGGACCGGCGCAGCGGGCGGCGGTACGCTGCGCGAGCACAAGCCGGGCCAGGGCGGCGCCGGCAAGCCGGGTCTGCCCGATCCGCGAGTGGTCCGGGCGGCGATCCGCAAGCGGCAGATGCGCAGCCGGTTCTTTGCGGATGGCCTGTTCGCAGATCCTGCGTGGGACATTCTGCTCGATCTGACTGCCGCACGGGCCGAGGGGCGCCGCGTTTCGGTCACCTCGCTATGCATCGCCAGCGGCGTCCCGCCCACCACCGCGCTGCGCTGGATCGCGCAGATGACCGAGCAGGGCCTGCTGCTGCGCGAGGAGGACATGGTCGACCGGCGGCGGGCGTTCGTCGCCCTGAGCGACAAGGCGGTCGAGGCGATGGCGCGCTACTTCGATGCGGCGGGCAGCTGCGATTGTGCCGGAATCTAGCCTGCGCCGATGTGTCGGATGACGAAGTCGGCCCGTGTGCCGACGGTTTCGCGTGGCAGTTCGACCGCCTCGAAGGCGAGGGCGCGATAGGCAGGCACCAGCCGCTCGTACTCGGCCACGGCCTCCTCGAAGCCGTGCTGCCGATCCTCGTCTCTGCAATAGATCGCGGGCCACGGGGGTGCGATGAAGGCGATGCGGCTGTAGCCGTCCTGTCCCTCGGCAAGGGAGGCGAGTTCGCCTTCGCCGAGATGGGCGAGCGCGGCGGCATCGACGATCCCGCGGTCGAAGAAGACCGGGCCATCGACCTTGCTGGCCCGCGCAAGATCGCTCTTCGCCAGTTCCAGCGCCCGGCGCGCAAACGCCGCCAGATCCACCCAGGGCAGGGCTCTGCCGCCGCAATTGCGCTGTTCCTCGACGACCCGCAGGCCCGGCTCGGCAATGGTGACGAACCCCCGCCGTGCCAATTCGGCGAGCAAGGTCGATTTGCCGCCACCCGAGCATCCCGAGATGACGAACCGGCCTGGCACGTTCAGCCGCGCCGGATGATGAGTGCGAAACCCTCGTCAGCCGTATCGGGCGCGTTGTCCAGCGGGTGGCGGGTGGCATCGGCCCGGGCCCGCGAGAGGATCGCGGCAGGCACGTCCGCCGAATGGAAGATCGCATCGGCTTCGCCCAGCCAGCGCGCCTGCCGCAGGGTCAGGTCCTCGGGATCGTCGCTGGCCAGCGTGATGGCTTCCACCCGCGCCGGTGCATCGGCGGCGGGATCGGCCAGCCAGGCCTCGACCCGGTCGAGCGAGGTGTCGTCCAGCGGATCGAGCGCGCCGCCCGAACGAAGCGCCGTGTCCACCGCGCGGCGGCGGGCATCGCCGTCGGGCAGTTTCGCGCGCAGCGTGGCGCGGCCCTGTGCCAGTGCCCGCGCCAGTTCGCCCAGTCGCTGCGGCAGGATCGCTTCGAGACGCAGGCGAACATGCTTGGCAAGCCCTGCCGAAGCCCCGCCGGTGCCGATCGCAATAAGCAGCGGGTCGCGATCGAGAATGCTTGGCGTGGTGAAGTCGCACAGAGCGGGCTTGTCCGCGACATTGACCAGCAGGCCCCGGGCCTTGAGGCGCTGGCGCACCGCCGCAGCCTCGTCCGCATCTTCCAGCGCGACGAAGGCAAGCGCGGCGTGATGCGCCTCCGGCTCGCCCACGGGGATTGCGCCCGCGCGTTCCACGAGCCGCGTTTTCGCCTCGGCCATCGCTCCATCGCCCACCACCACGATCCGGCTGCCCGCGACCTTGTGGAACAGCGGCAGCGAAGCGAGCGGCGCGGGCGTCAGTCCAGCCATTCGGGGACCCGCTCGGCATCCATGATCGCGCCGGCATCGATCCGATCCGCCACCGTGTCGTAGCGATCGCCGCTGACCAGCACTTCGGCGACGAAGCCGCGGGAGTTGTAGGACGAGGCCATGGTAGCGCCGTAGGCCCCGGCGGTGCGGAACACCGCAAGGTCGCCCGCCTTCAGCGCGGGGCTGTCGCGATTGGTGGCGAAGGTATCGCCCGTCTCGCAGATCGGGCCGACGATATTGGCGGTCATCCGCTCATCGGTTGCGGCGACCGCCTCGAAATCGTGCCACGCGCCGTACAGGGCAGGGCGCGCAAGGTCGTTCATCGCGGCATCGACGATCACGAAGGGGGCCGAAAGCCCGCTTTTCACGCGCACCACGCGGGTCAGCAGCACGCCCGCATTGCCCGCGATCACGCGGCCCGGTTCGAACACCAGCTGCACGCCCCAGTCGCGGGTCACGCGCGCGACCATCGCGCCGTATTCGGCGGGGCTGGGGAAGGTCTCGCCTGCCTTGTAGGGCACGCCGATCCCGCCGCCCAAATCGACGCGGGTGATCTTCTGGCCGCTCGCGCGCAGGTCCGCCAGCAGCGTACCGATCTTCTCGAACGCGGCTTCGAGCGGGGCGAGATCGGCCAGCTGGCTGCCGATGTGGATGGCGAGCCCTTCCAGCGCGAGGCCGGGGAGCGCCGCGAGTTCGGCAAAGGCGTCGCCTGCGCGGTGCAGCGGCACGCCGAACTTGTTGTCCGCCTTGCCGGTGCTGATCTTCTCGTGCGTGCCCGCGTCGACATCGGGATTGATCCGCAGCGCGCAGCGCGCCTTCTCCCCCCGCGCGCTCGCCAGCTCGGCCAGCTCGCGGCCTTCCTCGCGCGATTCGATGTTGAACTGGGCGATCCCGGTGTCGAGGCCCAGCTCCAGCTCGGCGCGGGTCTTGCCGACGCCCGAGAACACGATCTTGTCGGCCGCCATGCCTGCCGCCAGCGCGCGGCGCAGTTCGCCGCCCGAGACGACATCCGCGCCGAAGCCTTCGCGCTGCAGCACGCGCAGCACCGCGAGGTTGGGGTTGGCCTTCACGGCGAACAGGATCAGCGGATTCTCGAGCGCTGAAAGCCCTTCCTTGAAGACGCGCGCGTGCCGCTCCAGCGTTGCCTGTGAATAGACGTAGACCGGCGTGCCCACCGTTTCGGCAATTGCGGGCAACGGGACGTTCTCGGCATGCATGATGCCGTCGATGGTGGTGAAATGGTCCATGGCTATCCGCGCTTATTCGGGGGGCAGGTCGAAAGGATCGTCTTCGCGCTCTTCGGAGCGGGTGCGCAGCTCGGTATCGCGTTCGGGCACGGCGATCACATCGGGCTCGAGCAGTTCCTCGGCGGTCGGTTTGACCTCGCTGCCATAGGGGGCGGGCGGCAGGGCCTCGCCCGGCGGCGGCGTCAGCTCGGCACGCTGCCCGCACGCGCCCAGCGCCAGCGGCAGGAGGAGACCGATCGGGATCAGGCGTGTGCGCATGGTTTCTCGCATCAGCTGTCGAGGCCGAGCGCCGTGCGCGCGGCTTTCACCTGTTCGCGTACCCGATCCGGTGCGGTTCCGCCATAGCTGCGGCGCGAGGCGACGGAGCCTTCGAGCGTCAGGTGCGTGAGTGCTTGCGGAGTCACGCGCGCGTCGATTGCGGCGAGGTCTTCCTGCGTAAGATCCGCCAGCGCGCAGCCTTTCGCGTCGGCGCGCGCCACCGCAGCGCCGGTGATGTGGTGCGCCTCGCGGAAGGGCACATTCGCCTCGCGCACCAGCCAGTCGGCGAGGTCGGTCGCGGTGGCGTGGCCGCTGCCTGCCAGCGCGAGCATACGGTCGGTGTTGAACTCCGCGCCCGCGATCATGCCTTCCATGCTGGCGAGTGAGAGGACCAGCAGGCCGTGCGCCTCGAACACCGGCGGTTTGTCGTCCTGCATGTCTTTCGCATAGGCGAGCGGCAGGCCCTTCATCGTGATCGAAAGCGCGGTCGCGGCGCCGATGATCCGCCCCGCGTGCCCGCGCACCAGCTCAGCCGCATCGGGGTTCTTCTTCTGCGGCATGATCGAGCTGCCGGTGGAGAGGCTGTCGGGCAGGCGGATGAAGCCGAAGGGCTGGCTGGCCCAGATGATGATCTCTTCGGCGAGGCGCGACAGGTGGATGCTCGCAAGGTTGGCTGCGTGCAGGTAGTCGAGCGCGAAGTCGCGATCCGATACCGTGTCGAGACTGTTGGCGGTGGGCCGCGCGAAGCCGAGTGCCTTCGCGGTCGCCTCGCGGTCGAGGTCGAACCCGGTGCCCGCCAGCGCGGCAGCGCCCAGCGGCGATTCATCGAGGCGCTCTTTCGCCGACGCAAACCGCATCCGGTCGCGCCGCAGCATTTCGTAATAGGCCATCAGGTGATGGCCGAGCGTGACCGGCTGTGCCGCCTGCAGGTGGGTAAAGCCGGGCATGATGTCGCCCGCGTGCTGGTCCGCCCGGGTGACGAGCGCGGCCTGCACTGCGGCGAGCCCGCCGTCGATCTCGTCGATCGCTTCGCGCGTCCACAGCTTGAAATCGGTTGCCACCTGATCGTTGCGGCTGCGCGCGGTGTGCAGGCGACCGGCGACCGGGCCGACCAGCTCGGTCAGGCGCGACTCGACCGTCATGTGGATGTCTTCGAGGTCCCAGTCCTCGGGCACGCCGTCGCGCTCGTACTCGGCGGCGACCTGCTGGAGGCCGTCATCGATTGTCTGCGCATCTCCGGCGGAGAGGATGCCCTGCGCCGCCAGCATGCTCACATGCGCGCGGCTTCCCGCGATATCCTGCCGCCAGAGCGCCTTGTCGAAGGGGATCGAGGCATTGATTTCGCGCATGATGGCACTAGGCCCGTCGGCGAAGCGGCCGCCCCACATCGCGTTGCCGCGCTTGTCGTCCGAGGTGTCCATGTTTCGATCTGCCATTCTGCCTGCGCTCGCCGTGCTGCTCTTGCTTGGCGGGTGCGATAGGGAGACCGACGAGGCCCCGCAAGAGAGCGGGAGCGCCGCCAGCACCGGTGAGGCTGCGAAGGCGGGCGAGATCGACCGGAGCCGCGCAGGCGATCTGATGCCCGCTGCCAATCTCGTGAACACCGAAGACGGCGTGCTCAACCTCGGCGCATTGCAGGGCCGCCCGGTGCTGGTGAACCTGTGGGCGACGTGGTGCGCACCGTGCGTCAAGGAAATGCCGCTGCTCGACGATCTGGCCGCCGACTACGAGGGCGAGCTGAACGTGGTGACGATCAGTCAGGACATGGGCGATCCGGCCAATGTTGCGGCGTTCTTCGCCGACAATGGCCTCGAAAACCTGCCGCAATGGATCGACCCGCAGCTCGCGCTGGGCGAGGCGATGGGGGCCGCCACCCTGCCGACGACCGTGCTCTACGATCGTCAGGGGCAGGAGGTGTGGCGGGTGACCGGCGATTTCGACTGGTCGAGCGAGCAGGCGCGCGCCGCGATCGAGGAAGTCGCCGAAACCCCCGAAGTGCCATAACGTGCGCGACCATACACAACGCAAGGATTGCCGCCGGCGAGATTAGCTGCTCGAACCCCTGCGACCAGTTCGAGGGGGAGGGAATCGATGGGAATGGCGAGGGTGAATGGGCGCAACAGTGTGCGCCTGATTGCGGTTTTGACCGCGGCCTGTGCGGGGCTTGTGGCCAATCCCGCCTCGGCCCAGAAGATCGAGGGGCTCGCGCTCACCCCGCCGATGGGGTGGAACAGCTGGAATCATTACGGCTGCGATATCGACGAAAGCCTGATCCGGCAGACCGCCGATGCGCTGGTCTCCTCGGGCCTGCGCGATGCGGGCTACGTTTCGGTCAACGTCGATGATTGCTGGCATGGCGAACGCGATGCCGACGGCAATATCCAGCCCGATCCTGAGCGTTTCCCGTCGGGGATGAAGGCGCTGGGCGATTACTTGCACGCACGCGGTCTGAAGTTCGGGATCTACAGCGATGCGGGGACGCAGACCTGCGCGGGGCGTCCGGGCAGCCAGGGCCATGAGTTCAAGGACGCGCGCCGCTACGCCGCATGGGGTGTCGACTATATCAAGTACGACTGGTGCAATACCGGCAAGGGCGAGGAACAGCGCAACCCGCGCGAGGCCTATCGCACGATGAGCGCCGCGATCGCCGCATCGGGCCGCGAGATGATCCTGTCGGTGTGCGAGTGGGGCGAGAACAAGCCGTGGCTGTGGGCGGGGCAGTACGGCCACCTTTGGCGCACCACCGGGGACATCATCAATTGCTGGGACTGCACCGTCGGGCACGGGGGCTGGGCGAGTTCCGGCATCCTGCCGATCCTCGACCAGCAGGAGAAGCTGCGTGAATTCGGCGGGCCCGACGGGTGGAACGACCCGGACATGATGGAGGTCGGCAACCTGCCCACGCTGGCGGAAAACCGGTCCCACTTCGCGATGTGGGCGATGCTCGCCGCGCCGCTCGTCATCGGTACCGATGTGCCGGGCATGACGCCGCAGATCACCGCCATCCTCTCCAATCCGCGCATTATCGCGATCGATCGGGACCGGCTCGGCCATGGCGCGATGAAGTGGATCGCGACCCCGGAGTGGGAAATCTGGGCGAAGCCGCTCGCCGAGGGCGAATGGGCGATTGCCATGCTCAACCGCAGTGGCGAGCCGCAGCGCGTGGAGATCGAATGGGCGGCGGTGGAACTGAAGGACGATACCTTCGGGCGCCGCGCGGAGTTCGCCGGGCGGACTTACGCGCTGACCGATGCGTGGTCGGGGGAGGATGCGGGCGACACGCGCACTCCGCTGACGCGCGAGCTGGCTCCGCGCGACACGGCGGTCTTCCGGCTGCGGCCGGTCGAACGCTAGGCGGCCGTTATGAGCTGCGCGTAATCGGGCGCGGCGAGACCCAGCGGCGCAAGCGGATTGCCGACCAGCCCGGCGACGAGCCGCGCCTGGATGCCCGGGCCCGGCGGTACGCGGCCCAGCGGTGTCAGCAGCAGATCGCGGACCGCGGCGTGCCAGCGATTGTCGGACTGGTAGAGCGGCGTCGCGGCCCAGGTCAGCGCCTGGTAGAGCTTCACGTGGCGCGAACGCAGGCGTTTCGTCAGCGCGAGGCGCTCCGTCAGGCTGCCATCGCTGGCAAGACCGCGCGCCAGTGCAAAGGCATCGAGCAACGCCATGTTCGCGCCCTGGCCTAGTTGCGGGCTGGCGGAGTGCCACGAATCGCCGATGTGGATCAGTCGCTCGCCCACCGGCTCGGGCACGCGGCGATGCGCGTAGCGCGCGAAGGTGAGCTGGTCCGGGTCGGCGATCTGTTCGAGCAGCCGGTCGCAATCGGGCCACAGCGCGCATACTTGGCGCTTCCAGGCATCCAGCCCCGCACGCCGCCAGCTTCCATAATCCGCCGCCCTCAGCGACCAGAAGAACGACAGTTCCCGCCGCTCGCCTCCGACCCGCATACCGGTCGGCAACACGCCGGCCATCTGGGCTGCGTGGGTGTAGCGCTGTTCGAGCAGGCTTGCATCGAACGGTGCATCCTCCGGCCAGTCGAGCGTGGCCCAGAGCGCACCGAAACGAAGCCATTCGCCGCAGGGCGGGGCGAGGGGAGAAGAGGTGCCCAGCGCATCGACCACCAGATCGAAGCCGCGCGTCGTGCGGCCGTCATCGCAGGTCAGCGTTCGACCGGGGCTCGCGAGGTCGGATGCGGCGACGGGAAAACCGGTTTCGATGGCGATTCCTTCGGCCATCGCGGCATGAAACAGGATCGCGAACAGGCTGCCCCGGTGGATGCCGATCCCGCACGCCCCGGCCACGCCCAGATTTTCGTAGCGCGCGTCGAGCGCGAGATCGCCCTGATGGTTGAGCCCGTGGAGCGCGCGGATCGGCGCGCCGTGGGCGAAAATCTCCGGCGCAAGCCCGAGTGCATCGAGCACGGCGAGTCCGCTCGGCTGGATCATCAGGCCCGATCCGATCGGGCGCGGCTGGTCGAAGCGTTCGAACAGCGTGACCGCGTGCCCCTGCCGGTGCAGAAGCAATGCGGCGGCGAGGCCCGCCGGACCGCATCCGGCAATCGCGATGTCGAAGCGGCTCATCGCGGGCCGTACTGACGCGTCGGCATCGCGGCGACAAGCATGGAATCGGAGGAATGGTGGGCGATGACAGGCTCGAACTGCCGACATCTTCGGTGTAAACGAAGCGCTCTACCAACTGAGCTAATCGCCCGATCACATTCGGGAGGGCGCTATCTAGCGGCATAAACGTGAAAATCAATTGCCAGAAATTCGATTGAAAGCATGTGCGGGCAGGTTAGGGCGGCTTTCATGACGCTTCCCCGCATCCTCGTTCTCGCCACAGGTGGTACTATTGCAGGCCAGGCCGGCGATGCCATGCGCGCCGATTACCGCCCCGGGCAGATCGGGATCGAGACCTATCTGGACCAGGCCAGCGGGCTGGGTGTCGCGGCCGAGTTCACCGGGCGACAGATCGCCAATATTGGGTCGGAAGATATCGACGCCTCGATCTGGTCGCGCCTCCATGCGGAGATCGATCTGGCGATGCGCGACGACGGTGTCGACGCGATCATCGTTACCCACGGAACCGACACGGCGGAGGAAACCGGCTTCCTGCTCGACCTGACGCTGCCCAGCACCAAGCCGGTGGTGCTGGTCGGTGCGATGCGGCCCGCCGATGCGGTCGGATACGACGGGATGCGCAATTTCGCCAATGCGGTGCGGGTCGCGGGCGATCCGGATGCCGCCGGGCGCGGGGTACTGGTGGTGATGGGCGACCGGGTTCATTCGGCGCGCGATGTGCGCAAGGCGCAGACCCGCGCGACCGAGGCATTTCGCGGCTTCCCGCGCGAATCGGTCGCCATCGTGACGCCTTCGCGGCTCGACTGGTTCGGCGCGCCGTGGCGGGTGGACGATGTTCCCCGTCTGTCCTTTCTGCCGCTGCCCGAAGTGCCGATCCTGGCGGTCTATGCCGGGATGAGCGCAGGGGCGGCGTCGCGCCAGCTGGCGGGCGATTCGGAGAATGAGGGGCCGCCGGGGATCGTCGTCTCTGGGCTGGGGGAGGGCAACATGCCCGATCCGGTACGCCGGGTGCTGATGCAGCATGCCCGCAAGGGGGCGCTGGTGGTGCGTGCAAGCCGGACCGATGAGGGTCTGGTCGATCGCGAACCCGAGGACGACGCCAACGGCTTCGTCGCCGCCCGCGCGCTCGGCGTGCCCAAGGCGCGGGTTTTGCTCGCCCTGCTGCTCGCCAACGGGATTACGGACCCGGGCGAGGCCCAGCGGCATTTCGACGAGCGTTGAAAACTGTCCGTCACCCCTGCCTGCGCAGGGGTGACGGCGATCCCGACTAGGTGTTGGGCGTCACCAGATACTTCTCGCCCGTCCGCATCTTGGCGTACTGGAGCGCCGCGTCGCGCTTGAGCATGCCTTCGAGCGTTACCGTCTCGGCATAGTCGCTCTTGAACGTGGTGGTCAGGTTGTCGAGCACGCGCTTGCGCATGCGGGCGACCGTTTCCTTGCCCGCGCTCTGCAGGAAGGGGAACAGCAGCCAGCCCGACAGCGTCCAGCCGAAGCCGTAGGACGGGGTCAGCACGGTCGGGCCGAGGTCCAGCCGGCCGTAGATGTACATCCGCTTCTGCTGGTTCGAACCGTAGCGGCTGTATTCGGTCATCTTGGAGACCGCGACCTGCTCCATCGCCTTGAAGGCGGTGTCGACCGCCTTGCCGCCGCCGATCGGATCGAAGCCGATGAAAGCATCGGTCGCGTCGATGCTCTCGCGCAGCTGCTTCATGAAATCGTCGTCGGACGAGTTGACGATATGCTCGGCCCCCATCTCCTGCAGCAGGTGGACCTGCTCCTTGCGGCGGACGATGTTGACCAGCGGCATGTCGTCTTCCTGGCAGATGCGCACAAGCATCTGACCGAGGTTGGAGGCCGCGGCGGTGTGCAGGATCGCGCCGAAGCCTTCCATCTTGGCGGTTTCGACGAAGCCCAGCGCGGTCATCGGGTTGACGAAGGCGCTCGCCCCGTCCTTCGACGAGACATCGCCCAGCGGGATGCACATGCCGGCATCGGCGATCGCATATTCGCTGAAGGCGGTGCCAGGCACGCAGGCGACGCGCTTGCCCATCAGCGCCTTGGCCGCGTCAGAATCGCCGGTGGCGACCACTTCGCCCGCGCCTTCATTGCCCACGGGCAGGCGCTGGCCATGGCGGCCCTTGGCGCCCGAGGCGTAGGGCTCGGGCATTTTGGCGACGATCTTGCCGTCCGAATAGTCCGCGTTTTCGAGATCCGCCTGGCCGAACAGAAGCGCAAGGTCGCTCGGGTTGATCGGCGCGGCTTCCATCTTGACCAGCACCTGGTTGCCCTTGGGCTCGTGAAACTGGCTTTCGGCGAGTTCAACGGTCAGGGTGCCGTCGCTTTCCAGCGTCGTGAATATCTGCTTGCCGGTCGTGGCCATAAGTAGCTCTCCTTGGTGTTCTGAATTCGTTGGCACAGGACGTAGCAGTGCAGTTTCGCTTTGCAACTTAGCTGGTCGACGCGTCGTCGTCCGGATAGATCGCCTCGACGAAATAGAGCCCGTGCGATGGGGCATTGAGACCCAGCTCCTGCCGGTCCTTCGCTTCCAGAACCTGCGCGATGCGCGCTTCGTTCCAGCGCCCCATGCCGACCAGTGCGAGGCACCCGACCATCGAACGGACCTGATGGTGGAGGAAGCTGCGCGCGGCCACGTGGATGCGAATTTCCTCGCCGTGCCTGCTGACATCCAGCCGGTCGAGCGTCTTGATCGGACTGGCCGCCTGGCAATGGACCGAGCGGAAGGTGGTAAAGTCGTGATGCCCGACGAGGCTTTGCGCCGCGCGATGCATCGCCTCGGCATCGCAATCGGGCGAGAGCAGCCAGGCGCGGTCCTTCTCCAGTGTCAGCGGGGCGCGGCGGTTGGCGATCCGGTAGAGGTATCGCCGCCCGATGCAGCTGAACCGCGCGTGCCAGTCTTCGGGCACCTCTTCGCATTTCGTCACCGCGACCGGGGCAGGGCGCAGATGCGCGTTGATCGCCTCGCCCATGCGGAAGGGCGCAAGCTTGCTGTCGACATCGAAATGGCTGCGCATGGCGAGCGCGTGGACCCCGGTATCGGTGCGGCCCGCGCTGTGCAGCGTCACCTGTTCGCCGGTCACGCCGTGAACGGCCTCTTCGACCGCCTGCTGCACGCTCGGCCCGTCCTTCTGCCGCTGAAGCCCGAAAAAGGGCGTGCCATCGAATTCGAGGGTGAGGGCGTAGCGCTTCAAAGCCCCCTCCCCGCGCGGGGAGGGGGTTGGGGGAGGGGCATGCGCACATTCGCGGGGTCGCGGGCCCCTCTCCAACTGTGGCTAGACCGCTGCGCGGCCAAGCCTTCGTATCCTTGTCCCTTACGGGGAGAGGGGGGCAGCGCATTCATGACAGCACCGACCCTTCCGCAATCGCACGCCCGCGCTGGAAATCGGAAGTGTCCATCGCCGGCTTGCCCGCCCGCTGCACGCGGGTGAGGCGAACCACGCCGGTTCGGCACGCGACGGTCAGCGCCTCGTCGAGCACGGTGCCGGGCGCTCCGCCACCATCAGCCACCTGTGCCGCGAGCACTTTCACCCGGTCTCCCTCATGCTCGAAGAACGCGCCCGGCCACGGCGTGAAGGCGCGCACCTGCCGTTCGACCTGCTCGGCAGTCTGTGTCCAGTCGATCCGCGCTTCGGCCTTGTCGATCTTGGGCGCATGAGTCGCCTCGCCGTCGTCCTGAGCTACCGCGATATGGATCGCCAGATCGCGCAGCGTGCCGACCATCAGCTGCGCGCCTTTCTGCGCCAGTTCGTCGGTCAGCTCGCCCGCGGTCTTGCGCTCGATCGGCGTGCGCACGGTCGCCAGCATCGGCCCGGTGTCGAGCCCGGCCTCCATCTGCATGATGGTGACGCCGGTGCCCGTATCGCCCGCGAGGATCGCGCGCTGGATCGGTGCGGCACCGCGCCAGCGGGGCAGGATGCTGGCATGGACGTTCAGGCAGCCGTGCGCCGGCGCGTCGAGCACGGCCTGTGGGAGGATCAGGCCATAGGCCGCGACCACGGCGACATCGGCTTCCAGCGCGGCGAAGGCGTCCTTCTCTTCCTGCGGTTTCAGCGCGGGAGGATGGCGGACCTCGATCCCCAGCCGCTCCGCCGCCGCGTGCACCGGCGTGGGCTGGAGCTTCTTGCCGCGCCCGGCCTTGCGGGGCGGCTGGGTGTAGACGCACACCACGTCGTGCGCGGCGTGGACCAGCGCCTCGAGCGTCGGCACCGCGAAATCGGGGGTTCCCATGAAGACGATGCGCATATGCCAGCTTCCCTTGAAGGTCCCCGCTCGTCCTGAGCTTGTCGAAGGACCGCTTTTCCTTTGGGAACCGCGCTAGAAGAAAGTACGGCCCTTCGACAAGCTCAGGGTGAGCGGTTAGGTGATCGCAATGGCATCGCAAGAAATCGAAGCATTGAGCTCCGCACTCGCCCGCCTGCCCGGGCTGGGGCCGCGTTCGGCGCGGCGTGCGGTGCTGCATCTGGTCAAGAAGCGCGAAACCGCGCTACCTGCGCTGCTCGATGCGCTGCTCAGCGTTCAGGACACGCTGGTGGAGTGCCACATCTGCGGCAATGTCGACACGCGCGATCCCTGCGGCATCTGTGCCGATCCCAGGCGCGATGCGAAGTCGATCTGCGTGGTGGAGGACGTGGCGGACCTGTGGGCGCTCGACCGGGCGAAGCTGTTTTCTGGCACGTTCCACGTGCTCGGCGGCAAGCTTTCCGCGCTCGACGGCGTGCGGCCGGAAGACCTCGCGATCCCCGGCCTGCTGGCGCGGATCGAGGCCGGGGGCGTGGACGAGGTCGTGCTGGCGATGAACGCGACGCTCGAAGGGCAGACCACCGCGCATTACCTCGCCGAGCGGCTGGAGGATTTCCCCGTCCGCATCACCCAGCTCGCGCATGGCCTGCCGGTGGGCGGCGAGCTCGACTATCTCGACGAGGGCACGCTGGCCCAGGCCTTGCGGGCGAGGAGGCCGCTCGGCTAACCGCTTGATAGCGGGGCGAACCGCGCTTATCTGACGCCCCATGGCTATCCGCGAAATCCTTGAAGTGCCGGACCCCCGGCTGAAAACCGTGTCCGAACCCGTCGCCGCCGACGAGTTCAACGATGATCTGCGCACCCTCGTCGACGATATGTTCGAGACGATGTATGCCGCGCACGGCATCGGCCTGGCGGCGATCCAGGTGGGTGTGCCCAAGCGCATCCTCGTGATCGATCTGCAGCCCGACGATCCGGATGCGGAGCCGGTCGAATGCGACCATGACGGGCACGCGCACACGCACCCGGCGACCAAGAAAGAGCCGCAGGTGTTCATCAACCCCGAAATCCTCGACCCGAACGAGGAACTGGCAACCTATCAGGAAGGCTGCCTGTCGGTGCCCGAGATCTACGCCGACGTGGATCGCCCCGCGACCTGCACGGTGCGGTGGAAGGACCTCGACGGCAAGGAACATACCGAGGCGATGGAGGGGCTGCTCGCCACCTGCATCCAGCACGAAATGGACCACCTCGAAGGCATCCTGTTCATCGACCACCTCAGCCGCCTCAAGCGCCAGATGGCGCTCAAGAAGCTCAAAAAGCTGAGGGTGGCGGCTTAGTCCATCCTTTAATCTCCTCGTCGCGCCGGCCTACGAGCCGGGGCAGGGCTTCCTTCTATGTGCCAGCCATGAAGTAACCTTGCCCCGGATCACGTCCGGGGCGACGAGTATTTGATCGGGCTGGCCTCAGGCCGCTTCGACCATGCCCTGCAGCGCCTTCACGCAGTCTTCCATGCACTCGCGGCACATTTTCTCGCAGCGCTTGCAGTGCGGATCGTCGTGCTTGGCGCATTCTTCCGCGCAGACCTTGCAGGCGAGGATGCACGCTTCGAGCAGCGACTTGATCACCGCCGTGTTGCCATGTGTCCGGCGCGCCGCGACCGTGCTCACCGCCTGACAGATGTCCGAGCAGTCCGAGCATTTGCGGATGCATTCGGACATGTCGCCTTCTTCCGCATTGCACGCATCCACGCACGAATTGCAGATCGCCGCGCAATACATCGCATGCTTGACCGCCTCGGCAAGCTGTTCGTTGTAATCGGCCCCGACGGACGGGTGCTCGCTGATCATTTCCTTGATCGACATCGGCTTTTCTCCTTCTCTGCTAAGGGAGCGGAGCGGGCGGGGGATAGTTCCCGCGGCGGCTTGGCGCGCGGCGTCGTTCCAGCTATGTTCCGGCCATGGAATATTCGATTCTGGGTGTCGTGGCGCTGCTCATCGGGCTGGGCGTCGGGTGGTATCTCGGCGGCAGGCCGGCAGCCGAGCTGAAGGCGCGGCTGGCCGAGAGCGAGCGGGAGGCGAAGGAGACCGACGCCAAGTACCTGCGCGCCTATGCCGAGCTTGAGGCGGCGCGCGAAAAGGGCGCGCGCGTCGATGCGCTGGATGCCGAGCTGAAGGAAACGCGCGCACGGCACGAAACCGTGCTGGAAGAGGCGCGGCGGGCCAATGGTGCGCTGTCATCCGAACTGGCGACGCTCAAGGAAAAGACCGCCAATTTCGACGAGCAGAAACGCCTGCTGGTCGAAGCGCGCGAGGAGCTGCTCAAGGAATTCCAGAACACCGGGTCGGCGGTGCTGACAAAGGCGCAGGAATCCTTCCTAGAGCGCGCGAGCGAGCGGTTCGGCCATTCCGAGAAATCGTCCGAAGAGAAGATCCGCGCGCTGCTCGCCCCGGTGGGGGAGCGGCTGGCGAAGTACGAGAAACAGGTTTCCGACCTCGAGGAAAAGCGCACCAACGCCTTCTCCTCGCTCGCCGCGCAGATCGAGCAGATGCGGCTGGGCCAGGAAGAGGTCCGGCGCGAGGCGCAGCGACTGGGCAATTCGCTCACCAACGCGCCCAAGGCGCGCGGCCGCTGGGGCGAGCGGGCGCTGCAGAACGTGCTTGAGCAGTGCGGGTTGTCCGAACATACCGACTTCATGCTCGAACAGTCGCTGGAGACGGCCGAGGGCAGGCTGCGCCCCGACGCGATCGTGAATGTGCCCGGCTCCAAGAAACTGGTTATCGACGCCAAGGTCTCGCTCAACGCCTACCAGGCCGCGTTCGAGGCGGAGGACGAGGGGGAACGCAAGCGGCATCTGGACCTGCACGCCAAGTCCATGCGCGGCCATGTCCAGACGCTCGGATCGAAAAGCTACCAGAGCCAGTTCGACGACGCGCCCGACTATGTGGTGATGTTCGTGCCGGGCGAGCATTTCGTCGCCGCCGCGCTCGACGCCGATCCCGAACTGTGGGATTTTGCCTTCCGCAACAAGGTTTTGCTCGCCACTCCTACAAACCTCGTGGCGATCGCGCGGACCGTGGCGCAGGTCTGGCGGCAGGATACGATCGCCAAGGAAGCGATGGAGATCGGCAAGGCGGGGGGCGAACTCTACGACCGTCTCGCCATCGCCGCCGAGCACATGAAGCGCGTGGGCGGCGGGCTCGAAAGCGCGGTGAAGAACTACAACAAGTTCGTCGGTAGCTTCGAACGCAATGTGCTGTCCGCCGGTCGCCGTCTGTCCGAAAAGGGCATCGAGATCGGCAAGCGCGAGATCGAGGAAATCCCGCAGATCGCCGAAACGCCCACCTATACGGCAGAGGATGCCGCCGCGATCGAGGATACGCGCGACGCCGCGGAATAGGGGACTGCCAGCGGGAAAGGTGCGACGCGACCGGTCGGGGCGGGCCTCCTCGGTGGCGCGCAGACCGGGGCGATCATCGTGGGCGACCGAGCCACTCGTGCTGGCAAATGTGACAATTGAGCCGCGGTGGAGCGGGCAAGAAACTGTCGCATTTCGGGGATTGCGCAAGGATACCGATTGAAAATTGTAACCAAAGAGTCATATTGGTTACATGGAAATGTCACAGGTAAAAAGCGCGCACACCGTTACCGCGTTCGACAACGAGCTCACGGAAATTGCGATCGCCATCAATGCGATGTCCGATGCGGCGACGCGCGCGCTCGAGGCTTCGATCGATGCGCTCGTGGAAAACGATCAGGCGCGCGCGGAAGAACTGATCGCGCAGGATCTCCATCTCGACGAGCTGGAAAGCGAGCTTGAGAAGAAGGCCATGCGCAGCATCGCGCTGCGTGCGCCGGTGGCCGACGATCTGCGCTACCTCGTCATGGCGATCCGCATCGGCGCGATCCTCGAACGCTCGGGCGATCATGCCAAGAACATGGCAAAGCGAGTGGGGCTGGTCGATTTCCGCGATGCCGCCCCGATCATGCGCAAGATCCGCGAGATGAACCGACTGGGGTCCTCGATGCTCGCCCAGTCGGTCGAGTGCTTCAACCGGGGCGAGGCCAGCCTCGCGGCGGTCGTGCGCGACCGCGATGTCCGGCTGAACGAGCTGTTCGACGAGCTGACCGAACTGGTCGCCCGTGAAATGCGCAAGGACGAGGCGTTCGTGACCAACGGCGTCCAGCTGCTCTTCATTGCCAAGCAGCTGGAGCGGGTCGGCGATTACGCAAAGATCATTGCCGGCAGCGTCCACTATATCATCACCGGCGAACATCTGGACGACTGAGGCGCGGCGCGGGTGCCGCCATCGCGCGCTCAGTCGAGCGTGGCGAGCACTTCGTAGGCCAGCACGGCGGCGGCGACCGCTGCGTTGAGGCTGTCCGCCCGGCCGCGCATCGGCATCGTCACCCTGAGGTCGCACGCTTCTTCGTAAGCGAGCGGCAGTCCCTGCGATTCATTGCCGACCAGCACGAAACACGGGGCCGTGTAGGGCGCGCCGCGAAACGGCACCGCGTCGCGCAGCGATGCCGCGACCAGCTGGCCGCTGCCGCTGCGCAGCCACGGCAGGAAATCCTCCCACCGTGCGCGCACCAGCTGCTGGGTGAAGATGGCGCCCATGCTCGCCCGCACGGCCTCCACACCGAACGGATCGGCACAATCGTCGATCAGGATCAGTCCACCTGCGCCCACAGCATCGCCGGTGCGCAGCATTGTGCCCAGATTGCCGGGATCGCGCAGTGCCTGTGCCACCAGCCAGATCGGCGCGGCCTCCCGGTCGATCCGGTCGAGGCCGGTGTCCCATTCCGCGAAGGCCCCGGCGACCGCCTGCGGATTGTCCTTGCCGGTGATCTTGGAAAGGATGTCGGGTGTCGTCTCGATCACGTCGCCGCCGGCATCCTCCACCGCGCGCTCCAGCGTGTCGAGCAGCGGATGGGGATCGCGCGTCTGCGCCATCACCAGCGTTTCGGGCACACGCCCGCTTTCGCGCGCGTCGGTCAGCAGGCGTAGCCCTTCGGCCAGGAAGCGGCCTTCGCGCTGGCGATGCTTCTTTTCGCGCAGGGCCCGAAGGGACTTGACCGACGGGTTCGAATAGCTGGTGATCTGGCGACGGGGCATCGAAAATCAGGGACCGGCGCGCGCGCCTATTCCTCGCCGAAGCCGGTTTCCACCAGGCCCGCCAGTTCGTCCATGGCGGCAGGTGCGTCCTCGCCATCGACGATCACGACAATCTCGTCGCCCTTCGCCGCGCCCAGCATCATCAGGTCGAGAATGGAGCGTCCGTCCACCTCACGCTCGCCCTTGGCGACGCGAATCACGGTCGTGTCGGGCCAGCGGCTGGCCACTTCGACCAGCTTGGCGCTGGCGCGTGCGTGAAGGCCGCGTTCGTTGACGATGATTATGGTCTTGCGCAGCGCGCCCCCGGCCCCGCTCATTTGCCCGCTTCCTTCAGTTCCTCACCCGGCCGGGCCAGGAACTCGGACGCGATGGTGATGTAGTTGCGGCCCGCATCGCGCGCCGCGCGGACCGCATCGGCCACATCCATGCTCTCGCGCGCACGGGCGAGGCGGATCAGCATCGGCAGGTTGATGCCCGCAATCACCTCCACCCGGCCTTCATCGAGCAGCGAGATCGCGAGGTTGGAAGGCGTGCCGCCGAAGAGGTCGGTCAGGATGATGACGCCCTTGCCCTGGTCGACTTCGGAAATCTTGTCGCTGATTTCATCGCGCCGGACCTGCGCATCGTCGTTCGGACCAATACAGACCGACGCGATCGCCTTCTGCGGGCCGACCACGTGTTCCATTGCGGACACGAACTCGCGCGCAAGCTGTCCGTGGGTAACCAGAATGAGCCCAATCATGGGCGACGTGTCTATAAGCAGTTTCGCCCAACACAAGGGGGAACGAAGCAATCAGGCGGTTTGCATCTCCACCGTGTCGGCTGCGCGGCTGGCGAGATTGCGATGCGAAACGGTGGTCGCGAAGCCCGCATCGCCCAATGTTTGCGACATTCGCTGTGCGGTATAGACCGACCGATGGCGCCCTCCGGTGCAGCCGAATGCGATGTGGACATAGCTTTTTCCCTGCGCTCGGTATCGGGGTAGCAGGTCGAGCAGCAGCACCCGGATGCGTTCGAAATTCTCTTCGAACCCGTCGGTCTGCCGCATGAAAGACGCCACCGGCTCGTCCAGTCCGGTCTGTTCGCGCAGGCCCGGCTGCCAGTGCGGATTGTCGAGGAAGCGCATGTCGAACACCAGATCCGCCAGCGGCGGCATCCCGCGCGCGAAGCCGAAGCTGCTCACGGTCACGGCGAGATCGGCGGCGGTCTGGGTTTCGAAATTCTGGCGGACGAATTGCTGCAGTTCGTTGGTAGTGAGCTGGCTGGTGTCGATCAGCATGTCCGCCCAGCGGCGCAGCGGCTCCAGCAACTCGCGCTCCGCCCGGATCCCGTCCATCGCGGTGCGCCCATTGGCAAGCGGGTGGCGTCGCCGCGTCTCGTTATAGCGCCGTTCCAGCTCGGTACTGTTGCAGTCGATGAACTGGGTTGTCAGTTCCAGATCGCTCTGCTCGCTCAGGCTTTTTACGAGCGCTATGATCGTCGCGGGCGCAAAGCCGCGCGTGCGGGCATCGAACCCGATCGCCATCGGCGTGCGGTCCTCGCCCGCAAGCACTTCCATCACCAGCGGGCGAAGCAGGCGGATGGGGAAATTGTCGATCGCTTCCCAGCCCAGGTCTTCGAGCACGCGCAGGCTGGTGGTCTTGCCGGCCCCCGACATGCCGGTGACGAGCATGATTTTCTGGCGTTCGCTCAAAGCCTTGCCTTCCTCGTCGCTGATTGTGGTGCGGCACTCGTGTCGGCACCATGATCCCTATGTAGCGCAATATTGCCGTTAAAGCGCGGCTCAGCCACTATTCGTGCTGTCTTCCGGCAGAGCGGGCAGGTCGAGCACGAGGCACGCGCCGTCTCCACCATCAGGCCGGTCCTGTACGTTGAGCGTGCCGCCGTGTGCTTCCGCGATCGTTCGCGCGATGGCGAGGCCCAGCCCGCTGTGGTCCCCGAAACTCTCTGCTGCGGGGCGATCGGAATGGAAACGCTCGAACACCTTGCTGCGCGCATCCGGCGGAATTCCGGGGCCTTCGTCCATCACCATCGCGACGATGGCCCCCCGATCATGCTCCACCACGACCCGTATCATTCCGTCTGCGGGGGAGAAAGACACCGCATTGTCCAGCAGGTTGTCGATCACCCGCTCGAGCCGGTCGGCCACGCCCATCGTCCACGCGTCCTGCGGCCGATGCTCGAACACGATTTCGCGCCCCAGATCGATCCCGCGGTTGCGCCGCCTTTCGATGATGTTGGCGATCAGCGCGACAAGGTCGACCGGCTCGAAGGTGGCGCGCGAAAGCTCTGCATCGATCCGGCTGGCATCGGAAATCTCGGTCACGAGCCGATCTATCCGGCGTACGTCGTGGGTCGCGATGTCGAGCAGCTGGGCCCGCAATTCGGGGTCTTCCACCGTGCCGAGCGATTCGGTTGCGCTGCGCAGAGAGGCGAGGGGATTCTTGATCTCGTGCGCGACATCGGCCGCGAAGTGCTCCACCGCGTCGATCCGCTGGCGCAGCGCATCGGTCATGTCGGCGACCGCGCGGGCGAGCATGCCGATCTCGTCCTGCCGATCGGGCAGGCGGGGGACCTGCACCTCGCGTTCGCGCCCCAGGCGGACGCGCTGTGCTGCCTTGGACAGGGTCTGCAGCGGCGTAACGATGGTGCGGGCGAGGAACAGCGAGAGCAGGATCGACGCGACCAGCGCGAAGAACACGCCGGTACCCAGCGTAGAGCGCGCGCGGCGGACCGATTCGGTAATATCGATCGCGTTTCGCGTGGTCAGCAGGGTCGTCCCCTGCAGGCCGACGGGCGCGGCGGCGGTTATCACCGGGGTGCGGTCCGCCGCCTGCCGCAGTTCGATCTGCGAAATGCCGAGTTCGCGCGCGCGCTGTAGCTCAGGCCAGGAATCGGCGATGTTCGATTCGGGCTCGATATAGCGGGGCACGGGCTGGGCGCTGACCACGGTGTCCACGATCTGATCGAGGAAGCGCGCGAAGCGCAGGTTGAACGGATCGTCGGTCGGGTCGTCGAGGGTGAAGGTGGGCTCGCCCAGCTGGAAGCTGTCGGCGATCAGCTGCCCTTCGGGGTCGAACAGGCGCAGGCGCATGTCCTGCTCCTTCGCGATCTGGAGCAGTAGCGCGTCCTGGCGTGCACGGGTGGCCCCGGCCAGCGCTTCGGCGGTGATCTGCGCTTCGATCCGGGCGAGCTTGTACCGCTCGTCCAGCAGCTGGGCGCGGTAGGAATCGAGATAGACGATCCCGCCGCCCAGCAAAACCAGCGGGAGGATGTTCACCAGCAGGATACGGGTGGTGAGCGATATGCGGGAGAAAAAGCCCACCCGCTCCAGCGGGCGCGCCATGCGCCGCACGCCCCCCTTGTCAGCGGCCATGGTCAGCCATCGCTGAAGCTGTAGCCGGCACCATAGAGGGTCTCGATCGCGCCGAACTCCGAATCGACCTGGCGGAACTTCCTGCGCATCCGCTTGATGTGGCTGTCGACCGTGCGGTCATCGACGAAGACGTCGTCGGGATAGGCCGCATCCATCAGCTGGTTGCGGCTCTTGATCACGCCCGGGCGGTGCGCGAGCGCCTCCAGCAGCAGGAATTCGGTGACGGTCAGTGACACCGGTTTGCCATCCCAGGTCACCTGGTGGCGTGCCGGGTCCATCGTCAGCCGCCCGCGGCTGAAGCTGGCGCGCGACTGGGCAGATTCGCCTTCCTCGCCGGGCGCTCCCGGGGCTCCGTCGTCGAGCCCGCTGCGGCGCAGGATCGCGCGGATGCGCGCAACCAGCAGGCGGAGCGAGAAGGGCTTGGAGATATAATCGTCCGCGCCCATTTCGAATCCGGCTTCCTCGTCCCGCTCGTCGTCCTTGCTGGTCAGGAAGATGACGGGGAGGGGCGAACGCTCGCGCAGCTTGGCGAGCAGTTCCATCCCGTCCATGCGCGGCATCTTGATGTCGAACACCGCAAGATCGGGCGGATTCTCGGTCAGCGCGCGCAGCGCGGTCTCGCCGTCGGAATAGACGCGGGTCTCGAACCCTTCGGCCTGCAGCGCGATCGAGACCGTGGTCAGGATGTTGCGATCATCGTCCACCAGCGCGACGACGCGCCGGTCGGTACGGCGCAGGGGCGACGTGGTGGGCGATTGCGTTTCGCTGCTGTCGGTCGTCGGGTCCATGGGGTCCAGTGCGTAGGCGGTTTCGTGCGCGATCAAACTAGCGTGTGCAACCGCAAGTCACAACGCATGCAGGGATGGTGGTGCACGGATTGCTGCGCGGGGATGGCACGAATTTGACGGACCTTGCGCCCGCGATTATGCGCGTGGTCAGTTGCTCATGCATCCGTTTATGGATTCGAAGGAGCCGTTTGCGGACAGCCGAGCGTTTCCGCATTCGCGATTAGATATCAGGAGATTGGCGAAAGTGCCTGCATCTTTGTCCCACAGTCTGGCCGACCAGGGGATCGCGACCGACGCCACGATCCACGCCAACCTCGATAGCGCTGCGCTGACTCGCGCGGCGCTGGACAATGGCGAAGGCAAGCGCGCCAAGGATGGCCCACTGGTGGTGGAGACCGGCAAGCACACCGGCCGCAGCGCGAAGGACAAGTTCATCGTCCGCAACGCCGAGACCGAAGAGACGGTGTGGTGGGACAACAACGCGTCGATGTCGCCGGAGCACTTCGCTGCGCTCAAGGAAGATTTCCTCGCCGCGGTGAAGGACAGGGAAACGCTCTACGTCGCCGACCTGTTCGGTGGTTCGCAGCCCGAATATCGCGTGAAGGTGCGCGTCATCAACGAGCTCGCGTGGCACAACCAGTTCATCCGCACGCTGCTGGTGCGCCCGACGGCGGACGAGCTCGAAGGTTTCGTGCCCGAATACACGATCATCGATCTGCCCAGCTTCAAGGCCGATCCCGAGCGTCATGGCTGCCGCAGCGAGACGGTAATCGCGGTCAATCTCGAGGAAAAGCTGATCCTGATCGGCGGCACGAAATATGCCGGCGAGATGAAGAAGAGCGTCTTCGGCGTGCTCAACTACCTGCTTCCGCCCAAGGGCGTGATGCCGATGCATTGCTCGGCCAATATCGGGCCCGATGGCAAGAGCGCGGTGTTCTTCGGCCTGTCGGGCACCGGCAAGACCACGCTGTCCGCCGATGCCAGCCGCACGCTGATCGGCGATGACGAGCATGGCTGGTCGGATACCGCAGTCTTTAACTTCGAAGGCGGTTGCTACGCCAAGATGATCCGCCTCAACCCCGAGGCCGAGCCCGAAATCTACGCCACCACCAAGATGGAGGACACCGTCCTCGAAAACGTGGTGATGGACGAGAATGGCGAAATCGATCTCGACGACGCGACACTCGCCGAGAACACGCGCGGCGCCTATCCGCTGTCCTCGATCCCGAACACCTCGGACGAGAACATGGGCCCGCCGCCCAGCAACGTCATCATGCTGACCGCCGATGCCTTCGGCGTGCTGCCTCCGATCGCGCGGCTGACGCCCGACCAGGCAATGTACTACTTCCTCTCGGGCTACACCGCCAAGGTCGCGGGTACCGAAATCGGCGTGACCGAGCCCGAGGCGACCTTCAGCACCTGCTTCGGCGCACCTTTCATGCCGCGCCATCCCAGCGTCTATGGCAACCTCCTCAAGGAACGCATTGCCGAGGGCGGCGTGCAGTGCTGGCTGGTCAACACCGGCTGGACCGGGGGCAAGTACGGCGTGGGCCACCGCATGCCGATCAAGGCGACCCGCGCGCTGCTCAACGCTGCGCTCGATGGATCGCTGAACAGCGCCGAGTTCCGCACGGACGAGAATTTCGGTTTCGAAGTCCCGGTCAGCGTGCCGGGTGTCGACACCGCCATCCTCGATCCGCGCTCGACATGGGACGATGCAGCACAGTACGACGCGACCGCGCGCAAGCTGGTGAAGCTGTTCGTCGAGAATTTCGAGCCCTTCGCACCTTATGTGGACCAGGGCGTGCGCGATGCCGCGCCGCACGCGGACACGCAGGACGTCTGAGCCGACACGACTTTCCGAGCTGGAGAGGAGGGGCCCCGCACGGTAAAAGCCGGAGCGGGGCCCTAATTTTATCCGTCCTGCCGACGGGCGTCGGCCCTTTTCGCAAGGGCCATATTCAGCGGCATATTGCGCAAGGTTAGTTTGGGTCCGGCAGGGCCTGCTCCGCCGTAGTCACGCCATGGATCCAACAGGGCATCTGGAGCACGGGGGACGGGCGATGCGGTGCGAGGGACGTGCGCAATGACGCGCTTCAAGCTCAGGTTCGATACCGATGGTGGGCAGCCGGTCCAGACCCTCGATTTCGAGAAGGACGATGGCGCCTTCGTCTTCTGGCTTCCCGAAACGAACGACGGACGCGAGATCGGCATCACTGCCGATGCCAAGCCCCTGTGCAGGCTGAAGCGTTCGCGCACCAACAAGGACCTGTGGATCATCCGCAAGCCTTGAGGCTGCGGCCGCCGTCAGGCCCGGCTTCACTGACGATATGGACCTTCGATCGCGGCCATGCGACACGGGCAGTGTGCTTCAGCGCATGGTCAGGCGCGATGGAGCTTGATGGGAAACTATGCCGATCCACCCGATCCTGTCGCTCTCGCTCGCCCTAGCCGCACTCGCGACGCCGGTCGCCGCGCAGACTGCACCGCTGGCCCAGTCCACACCGGTCCAGTCTGCACCTGCAGAGTCCGCGGCTCCTGCCGAAACCGGGCCCGTCGTCTACGATGCGCAGGTCGTCGCGCGGTTTCCGCACGATCCGACTGCCTATACGCAGGGGCTGCTGTGGCATGACGGGCATCTGTACGAGAGTACGGGTCGCGAAGGCCAGTCGCAGGTCCGGCGCGTGGACCTCGCCAGCGGCGAGGTGCTCGCCGCGAGCGACATCCCCACCGATCAGTTCGGCGAAGGGCTTGCCCTGTGGGGCGACGAACTGGTCAGCCTGACATGGCGCAACGGGGTCATCCACCGCTGGGCACTCGGCACGCTGGCGCCGGTGCGCAGCGATCCCTTCGCGTTCGAAGGCTGGGGGCTCGCGGTGCTGGGCGACCAGCTGGTCGCATCCGATGGCAGCGCAACCTTGCGGTTCCTCGATCCCGAAACCTACTCGGTCGAGCGCGAAATCGAAGTCTCGCTCGACGACCGGCCGGTCCCGCGTCTCAACGAGCTGGAAGTGGTCGACGGGCTCATCTGGGCGAACCAGTGGTATAGCCAGGTGATCGTAGGCATCGATCCGCAGACCGGCGCGATCCGCAAGATCGTGGACCTGAGCCCGCTGGTGGAAGAGGTCGCGGCGGCCGATCCGGGCGGGGTACTCAACGGCATCGCTCATGATCCCGAAAAGGATCGCTGGTTCGTCACCGGCAAGCTGTGGCCGACCCTGTTCGAGGTGAGGCTGGTGCCGCGCGGGACCGTGAAACCCTAGCCCGCGTTCTCCTCGCCGCCGTCTCCGCCGGACCCTTCCTCGATCTGGAAGTAGAGGGACATCGGCAGCTGGTCGGGGCCGACGGGCGTTCCCTCGTCGAACTTCGCCAGCGCCTCGCGCAGCTTCCGGGCCCGGTCCGAAAGCTCGCCGCCGTGGGGATTGAAGGTCAGCGACAATAGCGTCTGCCGGGCATCTGCGATCCGGCCCTGTTCGGCCTGCATCAGCGCGGTCTGAAAGATGAGGCTGAGATCGAACGGCGCCAGTTCCAACGCCCATTCGAGCGCTTGGCGAGCCAGATCGGGCACCGGTTTGCCGCGCATCTGCGCGATGCGGTAGAAATAGATCAGCGGCAGCGGGTGATCGTTCTCGCGCTTGTTCAGCGCAACCCAGGGTTGCAGCGAGGCATCCCAGTCCGCGTCCGCCCCTGCATCGCTCGCCTTCGCGAACAGTGCGAACCCTTTCTGGACGTAGGGGTTGGTGAGCGTGGGATCGATCGCGATCGCCCGGTCCGCCGCGGCGATCGCTTCGTCGGGATGGCCAGCGTCGTATTCCGCTTCGGCCAGCGCCGCCAGCACGCCCGGATCGTCCGGGTACTTCGCTGCGATCTCGCGCGCATCGACGAGCAGTTCCAGCGCCTGTTCGCGGTTTACGCCGCGCTGCGAGCGGATCTGAACGGCGATCATCTCGTCCATCCCTTCGCTCAACGTGCTGACCGAAACCGGCCTGATCGGCAGCATGTCGGCCGAAAGCGCAAACGAGCTCATGCGCGAGGAGTTGAGGTAATCGTCGAGATCGTCCTGCAGTTCGTCGAGATCGCCGAAGCCTTCCTGCGCGGCTTCCAGCGGCGGCTTGCCATTGATCAGCGCAGCCCAGTAGGTCTGCAGCTGGCCGCGACGCTCATCCTCGAAGTAGAGGTAGTGATACAGCAGCCAGCTGCGTCCGTAGAACGCATCGTAGCCATTGCGCCGGTTCTCCTCGTAAAGGTCGGGATCGAACAGTTCGCGAACCGAAACGTCGCGTGCGTGGTAGAGTTCACCGGCGCGATGCACCGCGGGCCTGCCGATACCAACCCCGTCGTCCCGCGGAAAATTGGCGGAGGCGTAAAATTCTGCGGCCCCTTCCGAAATCCACCTCGGCATCGCGAAACGCGAGCTGCTGATCAGGAAATGATGCGCGTATTCGTGCAGGAGGACCGTCAGCGAAAAATCGGGATCACGACGGATCGAACCGATCTTCTGGACGAAGGCGCGCGAGCCGCCCGCTCGCGGAACGTAGAAGCCGCCGACGAACTTGGCATCGCCCCCGTACAGCTTCTGCACGTCGCGCTCGCCACCGACGACGAAGATCGTCACCCGGTTGGATGGGCTGGGGCTCGCCTGATCGCGCCCGGTGATGAAGGCCATCGCGGCGTGATAGCGTTCCAGCGCCTCTCCGAAAGCGAGCAGATCGCGCTCGCTGTCGTCGGCGTAGATCACGAAATGCTCGCTTTCGGCCTTGCGCCAGTGCGCTTGCGCGCCCGACGGCAGGCCGATCAGCAAGGCGGCGAACAAAATTCCCTTCCAGGCCATGTACCCCCATTGCCCCCGTATCCTATGTGGCAGCGTTCCCGATATAGCGCGAAACCGTCTTTTCCATGACATCGAGCGGCGAGTTGCCGCCGAGAATCACGGCGGTGTTGAACGCCTTGAAGTCGTAGGCATCGCCCAGTTCGCTCTTCGCCCGGGCGCGCTGGGCCACGATCTGCGAATGGCCGATCTTGTAGCCGCAGGCCTGGCCCGGCCAGCTGCAATAGCGATCGACCTCGCTCGCCACTTCCTCCGCCTTGCTGCCGTTGCGCTCGACGAAGAACTGGCGCCCCTGTTCGCGCGTCCAGCGCTTGTGGTGCATGCCGGTGTCGACCACCAGTCGGCATGCGCGGAAGGCGAGGCTTTGGAGATAGCCGAGGCGGCCGACCTGGAAATCGTCGTAGGCGCCAAGCTCGTCGGCCAGCTGCTCGCCATAGAGCGCCCACCCTTCGGAAAAGGCGTTGAACGCGAGGATCGAGCGGATCAGCGGCAGGCGGTTGGAGAAGGTGCCTTCCCACGCATGGCCGGGAATGCTCTCGTGATAGGTCAGGTCGGCGAGGTCGTATTTGCGGTGCAGGTCCGTGGTGCGCAGGTTGATCCACATGCGCGCCGGGATCGACCCGTCCTTGCTGCCCGCGCCGCCATAGGCACCCGGCGCCCCGGGCTCTTCGGCCAGCGGCAGGCGGCGCACCTCGACATTGGGATCGACCAGCTGGTTGAAGGCACGCGGCATCTGCGCGGTGATCCAGTCGATCCGGTCATGGATGAAGTCCATGATCTGCTTGCGGCCCGGATCGCCCTCGGCAAACTGGTAGCGCTTGTCGGTGCTGAGCGCCTGCATCCGCTCACCCACCGTGCCGCTGTCGTAGCCGATGTCGCGCAGGATCGGATCCATCCGTGCGTGCAGCGATTCCAGCTCTTCCAGCCCCTGTTCGTGGATTTCGTCGGGGGAGAGCGTGGTGGTGGTGCTGGCCTTCAGCGCCCAGCGATACCATTCGGGCCCGCCGGGCTGCGCCCACATGCCGGCATTGGAGGTGGCACGCGCGCGTTCGGTCTTCAGCTCGGCGAGCTGGCGCTGGAGCGCGGGGACGATATCGCGCTCGACGATGCTCCCGGCGGTGCGCATTGCCGCATCGCGCGCGCCCTCGGGCGCTTTTTCGAGCGGTTTGACATAGTCCTGCGGTGCCGATGCGATGCTCGCCTCCATCGCGGCGATAGCCTTGTCGAGCAGGAAGTCGGGCGGGATCACGCCCAGCGCGCGCGCCGCCTGCAGGCGCTCGAGTTCGCCGTCGAGCGCGGTATCGACGCTGTCGAGCCGTTCGAGATAGTAACCGACATCGCTCGCATCCTCGAGCGGGTGCGAGGAATCCAGGAAGCGCGGCATGTCGAGATAGGTGCCGACGTTCTGGATCACGACGTAGGGCGCATTGCGCCAGCTGCCGACCGCGACATCGCCATAGGGCTGTTCGAACCCTTCGACCGCCGTCGAGAAGGCGCTGCGCACCACCTGGAAGCTGGTCTGCTGTTCGGGCGACAGGCCGCTTTCGTCGAGCCCGTCCATCTGGCCGACCACCCAGCGCAGATAGGACGCATATTCGCGCTGGCCGGCGGGCGACTGGTCTTCGATCTGGCCGCGCAGGCTGGCATATTCGCCCGTATCGACGCCGAGGCTGGTCGCACGCTCGGGTTCGTACCTCAGCATTGCGTAGGCGACATCGTCGAGCCATTCGCCGGGCGCGAGCGTCATGTCGCGCAAACGGGGGGAGCTGCCGGTGGCGGTGCAGCCGCCGATGGTGAGGGCGGAAGAAGCGGCGAGGCCGGCCAGCGTCTGGCGGCGGGTCAGGGAAAATGCTGTCATGACGTCCACGATGCGCTGCGCCCGCTTTCGCGTCAATCGGGGAGCGGCTAAGGCGAAAGAATGCTCGATATGGTTCTCTCGCTGCTCGTCCTTGCTGCCATCGTCTTGATCGTCGGGGCGGTTATCCTGTTCCGCAAGGGGCAGCGCAAGCAGGCGGGGCTGATGGTGCTCGCGGCGCTGGTCGCGCTGATGAATGTCGCGATCTGGACGATCCCCGATTCCGAGGGCCGCGCGCCGATCGACAGCGCGTCGGCCCCCGAAGCCGGGCAGGACTAGACTGTCCTGTCAGTCAGGCAGCTGCCAGCGCACGGCGCCGTTGTAACTGCCTGCGACCGCGCGGCCATCGGCGTTCTGGGCGGGCGAGAAGCGCGCGCGCCGCTCGACCAGCTGGCAGGTCGCCTGGTCGAGCGCGGAAATCCCGTTGGACCTCGTGATCGCGCAGTTCTCGACCTTGCCGCTGGCGCCGACCTTGAGGCGGAAGCCCACCGTTCCTTCGTAGTCGCGTGAGATCCACGCGCTGCGATAATCGCTTTGCGTCACCCAGCTGCCCGGACTGTTCGACGGGCGCGCTGCCACCGGATCGAAGCTGGGCGTGGGGCTTGGCGGTGGTGGTGGCGGGTCCAGCGTCGGCAGGACGGATGGAATCACGTTCGGCATCGGCGGAGCGGGCGGAAGGATGATGTCGGTGGTGTCGACCTGCGGCGGATTGTTGTTGAGGGTGACCGGCGGCATGGGAGTCATGATTTCGCGCGAGGAGGTCGGCGTGTCGGGCCGCGGCGTTTCGACCGGATCGGGCGGCGGCGGGGCCGGGGGCAGCTCGATCTGGCCACCCACCAGCGGCGGCGGGTCGGACTTCGCGAACTCGCCCGTCGCAAGGCCGTAGATCAGCAGCGCGCCGATCCCCGCATGGATTCCTGCCACTGCCGCGATTGCAGGCAACCGGTTCTGCGATTGGTTGGCATAGGCGTAAGCCATGGACATCTCTCCTGTTTTCTGGCGGCCGACTTTCTGCCGACTCAAGAGAGATGATACAGCATTACTATGAATGCAGTATAGATGGTATAACGTTTCAAAAAGAGATCGAATAGAGACACGACTAGAAGCCCCGCAACTGCGGGGTTCGATGTGTCAGGAAAGCCTGGCGGCCTGCGCCGCCAGCGCGCTCAGCGGATCGGGCAGGAGGGATCGAGGCGGAAATCGAGGTAGTTGTTCACCGCGCCCATCATCTCGTCGTGCTCCTTCTCGAAGAAGTGGTTGGCACGCGGGATTTCTTCGTGGTGGATGGTGATGTGCTTCTGCGTCCGCAGCTTCTCGACCAGCTTGGTGACGGCGGGCGGAGGCACCACCGTGTCGGCCGCGCCGTGGACGAAGATGCCGCTGGCGGGGCAGGGGGCGAGGAAGCTGAAGTCGTACATGCTCGCCGGCGCACCGACTGAGATGAAGCCGCGAATTTCTGGGCGGCGCATCAGCAGTTGCATGCCGATCAATGCACCGAAGCTGACGCCAGCCACCCAGGTGACCTGCGCCTCTTCATGGATCGACTGAATCCAGTCGAGCGCGCTGGCCGCGTCGGACAATTCGCCGATGCCATTGTCGAAGCTGCCCTGGCTGCGGCCCACGCCGCGGAAATTGAACCGCAGCGTCGCGAAACCGCGATCGACGAAGGTCTTGTACAGGCTCTGCGTGATCCGCTCGTTCATCGTGCCGCCGCCCTGCGGGTGCGGGTGGAGGATCAGCGCGACCGGCGCACGCGGGCGCGGCGGGGGCGAGAAACGGCCTTCGAGGCGGCCTTCGGGGCCGGGGAAGATGACGGTGGGCATGAGTGCTGTGATCCGGAAATAGCTAAGCTGGCACAAGCGGCGGTGGCGCGCGCGAGGAGGGCGGCTATATAGGCTTTATGCCGCATTTCGCAATTACTTCGAGCATCCAGGTGCGTATCTGATGGCGTGTAGCCGTATCTATCTCGACCACGCCGCCACCTCCCCGCTCCGGCCCGAGGCCAAAGCGGCGATGGACGAGGGGTTCGCGATCTGGGCCAACCCGAGTTCCCCCCACGCCGAGGGCCGCCGCGCCAAGCAGGCGCTGGAGGATGCCCGCTCGCGGGTGAAGGCGGCGCTGGGGTGGGACGGCGAGGTGATCTTTACCAGCGGCGCGAGTGAAAGTGCGCTGCTTGCGTTCGACCATGCCGCCGTGACCCACGAGGCGGTAAGCGTCGTCGAGCATGATGCGATTTACGGCTTTTGCGAGGCTCGCGACCTTCCCTCGATCCCGGTTGATGGGGAAGGGAACGTTGACCTTGAGGTGCTGGGCGAGCTGATCGAGCCATCACCGGTGGTGGACGGGCGGGAGAGCCGCTCGCTCGTTGCAGTCCAGCACGTGAATTCCGAAACCGGTACGATTCAGGACATCGGGGCGATAGCGGACGTGGTTCACGCCCACGGCGGGCTTTTGCTCGTCGATTGCGCGCAAAGTGCGGGGAAACTGCCGCTGCCAGATTGCGACATGGCGATCGTCTCGGCCCACAAGTTCGGTGGTCCGATCGGCGTGGGCGCGCTGCTGGTCCGTAATTTCGCGATGCTCAAGCCGACGGGTGGTCACGAACGCGGCTACCGGAGGGGGACGGAGAACCTGCCCGGAATTCTCGGCATGGCGGCGGCGCTGGAAGCCGGCGGAATTGAGAATTGGGCCACGACGGTCGAGCAGCAGCTGGATTTCAAGAACGAACTCTTCCGGCATGGAGAAGTCCTGCGGATGGGGATGCACTGCTCGCATATCATCGCCGTCTCCCATCCCACGATGAGCGCACAGGCCCAGCTCATCCGGCTCGACGCGAAGGGCTTTGCGGTGTCGGCGGGCAGCGCGTGTTCTTCCGGCACGCTCAAGAAAAGCCGTGTGCTGGGTGCCTTCGGCGTGCCCGACGATGTCGCCGCGCGCACGATCCGGGTAAGCATTGGGTGGAGTACGACGGGCGAGGAACTGGATGCGTTTGCCGGAGGGTGGCGGAGCCTCTCCTAGCCTCCCCCGTCACCCCGGACTTGATCCGGGGGCGGGCTTCTTCTTTCCAGCGCGCCGCAAGAAAGCCTTGCCCCGGATCATGTCCGGGGCGACGTATTGGTAGGATGAGAGCAACAGTATGATCTACCTCGACTACCAGGCCACCACCCCGCTCGCGCCGGAAGCGCGTGAGGCGATGCTGGCGTGGCTCGGCGGACCCGACTCCGAAACCTTCGGCAACCCGCACAGCCCGCACCGCATGGGCCGCGCGGCGGCGGCGGCGGTCGAGGTGGCGCGCGAACAGATTGCGACGCTGTTTCCTCCGGGCGGGCAGGTGATCTTAACCGGCAGCGCGACTGAAGCGCTCAATCTGGCGATCCGGGGCACTGCCGCTGTCCGCTCGGGCGAGCACATCGCCTTCAGCGCGATCGAGCATGCGGCGGTGATCGACACCGTCAAGGCGATCGGCAACTGGACCGAACTGCCGGTCGGCGCGGACGGAGTGATCGTGCCGGACGTCGATATGCCTAAATATGTCGGTCTGCTCTGCGTGATGCAGCTCAATAACGAGATCGGCACCATCCAGCCCATCACCGAAATGGCAAAGCGCGCCAAGGAGACCGGCGCGCTGCTGCTGGTCGACGGGGTACAGGCGGCGGGCAAGATGGCCCTCCCGCAAGAAGCCGACATGATCGCGGTCAGCGCGCATAAGCTGCACGGTCCCAAGGGTATTGGCGCGCTGTGGGTGCGCGATGGGTTGTCGCTGACTCCGCATATCGAGGGCGGCGGGCAGGAGCAGGGGCTGCGCTCGGGTACGCTTTCGCCCGCGCTGTGCGCCGGGTTCGGCGCGGCGGCGGCGCTCGGGGTCGAGTGGCAGGAGGAAGACGCCGCGCATGTGGAAGAGCTGTGGCACATCGCCCGCGACGCCTTCTCCGGCTGCACGCTCAATGGCAGTGCCGAGCAGCGCTGGCACGGCAATCTCAACATCCGGAAGGACGGCCTAGACGTCTCTCGGCTGATGAGCGAATGCCGCGAAGTGATGTTCTCCGCCGGGTCGGCCTGCGCCAGCGGATCGGGCCGGACGAGCCATGTACTGCGTGCGATCGGGCTCACCGACGCGCAGGCGAAATCGTCGATCCGCCTCGGCTGGGGGCGCTACACCACGCGCGAGGATATGCAGCGTGCGTGCACACTCATACTCGATATGGCGGAGAGCCAGGCATGAAGGTCATCTTTCACAAGGCAGACGGGCAGCGCGTCGAGGCCGAGGGGCAGGCGGGCGACGTGCTGCTGCGCGTCGCGCAGGCGGCGGGGATGCCGCTGGAGGGCACCTGCGAGGGGCAGATGGCCTGTTCCACCTGTCACGTGCTCGTCGCGAAGGACTGGTTCGCTCAGCTGCCCGAAGCGAGCGAGGACGAGGAAGACATGCTCGACCTCGCCTATGGCGTGCGCCCGACCAGCCGTCTGTCGTGCCAGATCACGCTGACCGACGCGCTCGACGGGCTGGAAGTCACCATCCCTGCCGATGCGCACGACATGAGCCGGGGCTAGTCCGTGTTGGCGGCTCTTTCCTCGCGCCGCCGCAGCCAGCGGAACAGCCGCCAGAGGCCGTACCCGATCAGGCCGAGCGGCAGAAAAATCGTCAGCAGCAGGATCAGCCCGCCGATCACATTGCCTGCGACCGGCCCGATCGAGCTTACCGCCCTGCGGATCGGCTCGACGAAACCGCCGGGGCGTGCGCCCTCGCTCTGGTAGGTTACGGTGATCCGTGAATAGGCCACGCGGCCGCGCATTTCCTGCAGCCAGCTGCGCGCCTGGTCGATCTCCTCGTTGACCTGTGCCACGCCGCGTTCGGCCTCGACCAGTTCCTGCACGCTGCCCTTGCGGGTGTGCAGCACTTCCATCAAACGATCGCGCAGCACTTCGCGGCTGCGCAGGCGCGCTTCGGTGTCGACGATCTGCTTGGACAGATCCTCTCCCCCGATGCTCGACGAGATCTGGCTGCCGCCCTCGGACTCGACCGCTTGTGCCAGTTCGCGGCCGAAATCGCGCGCCCTGTCCGCCGCGACCGACAGCTCCAGCCGGCCGTAGCCGTACTCGTCTTCTGCGCCGTTCTGTTCGAGCGAGCGGACCTGGCAGGTCAGCGGGCCCAAGTTTTCGCACATGTCGGCATGGCGTTCCTGCAAGGGCGCGATTTCTTCGCGTGGGACACGGAAGCCGTAGGAATAGACATAGGCGATCTTGGGTGCGGCGGCCGGAATTTCGGGGATCGAGGCGGTCTCAGGCGCGGAGCCATCCGCTGGCACTGCTCCGGCCTCGCTCTGCGCAGCCGGGGGCGGGGGCGCCATATCGGCGATCCGCTCTTGCGCGATGTCCGCGGTCGTGACCGCTTCGGTCGTTTCATAGGAGCTGTTGTCCGAACACGCGGCCAGCGCGAGCGCGGCGCCGGATACGATCAGCAAGGAACGTCGAGCAGGCATGAACACTCTCCCATCACATTATGGCCATAATCATGCCTTGATTTAGACACAATCTCAAGCGCGGTGCATGGGAGAGAGATTGCCGTTCCTTTTAAGGAGCTTATTCGTTCTGGCTGCCGAAACTCACTTCGCGTTCGCGCGCGAAAAAGGCGGGCATCGGCTCGTTTGTGGCGTCGAGTCGTGCTGCGTAGGCCAGCATGTGTTCGCGCACGCGGCAGTGCATCGACCAACCGGTTTTCGGGTCTGACGCGCGCGCCATGAAGCGTACCGTCTTGGCCCGTGCGTCCTGACCGACGACTTCGCAGACCGCATCCTCGTGATCGATCACGTCCTCGTCCTGCTGCGCGAAGCGCAGGAATTCCTCGCGCAGCGCGTCCACATCGGCGCGGTTGTCCAGCTCCAGCTCGACATGGGTCATCAGGCTCGCGTCCTGCTTGGTCCAGTTTTCGAAGCTTTCGCCGGTAAAGGTGCTGACCGGGGCGATCACGCGGCGTTCGTCCCATGTGCGCAGGCGCAGGTGGGTAAAGCCGATTTTCTCGACGAAGCACCATTGCCCGTCGAATTGCACGGCATCGCCGATCCGCGCGGTCTGGGCAAAGGCGATCTGCACGCTCGCCATGATGTCGCCCAGCACCTTGCGCGCCGCGAAGGCGAGCACCAGGCCGAGCACCCCTGCCGAAGCGAGGATCGAGAAGCCGAGCGTGTCGGCAATGTTGCTCGCCACAAGCAGGAAGCCGACTGCGGCGAGGAGCAGCAGCGCGGTCACGATGCGGCGGATCGCGCTCATCTTGGTGTAGAAATTACGGTCCTCGTGATTGCCGGGCGCTTCGAGTGCGTCGGTCCGGCGGTTGGTCGCGAGTTCGAACAGCGCCTCGATCGCGGCGAGGGCAATACCGAGGATCGCGCCGATGACGAGGATGAGCTGGAAGGGGTCGAGCAGGTCCTTCGCGGGCCCGGAAAGCCGCAGCACCGTGTTGCGCACCAGCGCGAAGGTGCCGGCAAAGGCGAACAGGGTTGCGGGCAGGTGGACCGCCTGCAGCACGCCGCCGAGCTTGGTGTCCGTATCATGATGGGTGCGCCAGCGGCGGATCGCGAGATAGGTCGCCAGCCCTGCCAGCGCGGCGACGATCAGCACCAGCGGCAGCGCGATCAGTTCCCACCAGGCCAGAGTCCAGACGGCGGGCTCGCGTAGCGTGGCGGGCAGCATCTTCTCGAACCGGGTCGGGCCATATTGGCGGTAGAGCGCGGGCACGTTGTCGACCGTCTGGCGGCTGAAGACCCATACCGGCTCGCCCTCGGGCGCCTGCACCCGTGCGAGGCGGACGGGCACGCGGCGATTACCAAGTTCGAGCATCGCCACGCTAAGCGATCGGCGCGCAACCCCGGCCATCGGGTTCTTGCTGCTGGCATCGGTATCCATCGCATCGGGGCGATCGGGCAACTGCGCCCAATCGATCGCCACCGTGCGGTTCATCAGGTGATAGAGCTGCGCCGCGAGTTCCTCGCGCGTGAACTGCGTGCCCTCGCGCTCGATACTGGTGTAGTCCAGCGCCTGGCTCGCCGCGCGCCAGTCCTCTCGGTCCCCCGCCGTCATGAAGCTTTCGATCAGGCCCATGGGCGTGTCGAGGAACAGCTCGGGATCGCCGGTGCCTCCGACGTTCGGCGCGCTTTCCACCTGGTAGACAAGGGGCGAAGAGTCTTGTGCGACCTGCCTTTCCGACTGCGCTTGGGCTGGGGCGAGCAGCCCGGTGAGCAGGAGGGCGAACGCCGCGATGGCCGGGGCAAGGCGAGATGAAACCATGCCCTTTCAATGCGGTGGCGGCACGATGGGTCCGAAGGGGCCCTGGCCAGACGGACGAGAGCCCCGCCGCAGTGCTGCGACGGGGCTCTCGATAATCGGAAGTGTGGGGAGGTTATGCGTTTTCGGAAACGCGCTCCTTCACACGGCTGATCAGGCGTTCGGAGAAGGCGGGGATGTCATCCGGATTGCGGCTGGTGATCAGATTGCCGTCTTCGGCCACTTCCTGATCGACCACGTTCGCGCCTGCATTCTGCATGTCGGTGCGGATCGAGTGGTAGCTGGTCAGCGTCTTGCCCTTTACCAGATCGGCTTCGATCAGCAGCCACGGTGCGTGGCAGATCGCGGCGATCGGCTTGCCCGCGGCATTGAACTCGCGAACGATTGCAACCGCGCGATCGTTGACGCGCAGCAGGTCGGGATTGATCTGGCCGCCGGGGAGGAGAAGGGCGTCGTAGCCTTCGCAGTTGGCGACGTCGTCCACGGTCTTGTCGACCTTGATCGTCTTGCCCCAGTCGTCCTTGTCCCAAGCCTTGATTTCACCGGCTTCGAGGCTGACCACCTCGGTTTCGATGCCGGCATTTTCGAGGTTCTGCTTGGGGTCGAACAGTTCCGATTGCTCGAAGCCGTTGGTGGCGAGGATCATCACGCGCTTGGTCATGGAAATTACCTTTCGTGTCGAATTGCGGTTTCACGAGGTAAACGGGCGGGGAAAGACCATCGTTCCGTGCTTCTGGCCAGGGCGAGCCGGTGGTAGGGCGAGCCGATGCCTTCTTCCGATCCTGGCTCGAAAGAGCCCGATTCCCCTGCTGCCGTCGTCGATGCGAAGTTCGAAACTGCGCTGTCGGAGCGCTACCTCGTCTATGCGCTGTCGACGATCACCGCGCGCTCGCTGCCGGATCTGCGCGACGGGCTGAAGCCGGTTCACCGTCGCCTGCTGTGGGCGATGCGCCAGCTGCGCTTAGGGCCGGATACGGCTTACAAGAAATCCGCTCGCGTGGTGGGTGAGGTACTGGGCAAGTACCACCCGCACGGCGACACCGCCGTCTACGATGCGATGGTCCGCCTCGCGCAGCCTTTCGCGCTGCGGTATCCGCTGGTCGAAGGACAGGGCAACTTCGGCAATATCGACGGCGATAACGCCGCCGCCGCCCGCTACACCGAAGCGCGCCTGACCAAGACCGCGATGGCGTTGATGTCCGGGTTGGACGAGGGCACGGTCGATTTCGTGCCCACCTACAATAACGAGGAAGAAGAGCCGGTCATCTTCCCCGGCCTGTTCCCCAACCTGCTCGCCAACGGGGCCAGCGGGATTGCGGTGGGCATGGCGACCAACATCCCCAGCCACAACGTCGCCGAAGTGATCGACGCGACGCTGGCGGTGATCGAGAACCCCGCGATCGAGCATGCCGAGCTGATGCAGCTGGTGCAGGGCCCGGACCTCGCCACCGGTGGTCTGATCGTCGACAGCCCGGAAACCATCAGCGCCGCCTACGAGACCGGGCGCGGAAGCTTCCGTATCCGCGCGCGCTTCCATGCCGCCGAGGCGGAGAACGCGGCAGACCGCGAGGCGGGGATCGAGCGGTTGGGCGGCGGCCAGTGGCAGCTGGTCATCAGCGAAATCCCCTACCAGGTGCCAAAGGGCAAGCTGATCGAACAGATCGCGCAGGTCATCGCGGACAAGAAGGTCCCGATCCTCGAGGATGTGCGCGACGAAAGCGATGAGCAGATCCGCATCGTGCTCGTCCCGCGCAGCCGCAATGTCGACCCTGAGCTGCTCAAGGAGTCGCTCTACCGCCTGACCGACCTCGAAACGCGCTTCGGCCTCAACATGAACGTGCTCGACGCGACGCGCACGCCGATGGTGATGGGCCTCAAGGAGCTGTTGCAGAACTGGGTCGCGAGCCAGATCGACATTCTCCAGCGCCGCAGCCGCCACCGGCTGGCGAAGATCGCGGACCGGCTGGAACTGCTCGAAGGCTATATCATCGCCTTCCTCAACCTCGACCGCGTGATCGAGATCATCCGTACCGAGGACGAGCCCAAGCCGGTGATGATGGCCGAGTTCGGCCTGACCGACCGGCAGACGGAAGCCATCCTCAACATGCGGCTGCGCAGCTTGCGCAAGCTGGAGGAAATGCAGCTGCGGCAGGAGAAGGACGAACTGCTGAAGGAGCAGGAGGAGCTGAACAAGCTGCTCGACAGTCCCGCCCGCCAGCGCACGCGCCTGAAACGCGACCTCAACGCCCTGCTCAAGGAATACGGCAAGGACACGGCGCTGGGCGCGCGCCGCACGACGATCCACGAGGCCGAGCCGACGGTCGAATTCAGCATGGACGCGATGATCGAGAAGGAGCCGATCACGGTGATCCTCTCGGCCCGCGGCTGGATCCGCGCGGCGAAGGGCCATGTCGATCTGACGCAGGAATGGAAATTCAAGGAAGGCGACGAGCTTGCCTTCGTGTTCCACGCGCAGACCACCGACAAGCTGCTGATCGCGACCGACGACGGGCGCTTCTTTACCATGGGTGCGGACAAGCTGCCCGGTGCGCGCGGCTTCGGCGAGCCGGTGCGCACCATGCTCGATATCGACAACGCGGCGCACATCGTCGCCGCATGGGCGCACAAGCCGGGTGAGCGACTGCTGCTGGCGAGCACGCCGGGCAAGGGCTTCGTCGTGAAGAGCGACGATCTGCTCGCCGAAACGCGCAAGGGGCGCGCCGTGATGAACCTCAAAGGCGATGCGAAGCTCGCCAAGGTGGCGCATATCGGCGAGGGGCACGATCACGTCGCGGTCGTCGGCGACAACCGCAAGCTGGTGGTCTTCAACCTCGAGGAAATGCCGGAGATGCAGCGCGGTCAGGGCGTCCAGCTGCAGCGCTACAAGGACGGCGGCATGTCCGACGTTACCACCTTCAAGCTGGAGGAAGGCCTCAGCTGGCAAATGGGCGGCTCGGGCGAGCGCACCCGGACCGAGACCGAGATGTGGCAGTGGAAGGTCGCGCGCGGAGGCATGGGCCGCATGCCGCCGCAGGGCTTCCCGCGGGATAACCGATTCTAGGCATCAGCGTCAGACATCTCACCCCCGGACGCGGCGCGGAACGGGCCCGGTATTAAAAAAGGCGGGCCGCATACCTTTCGGCATGCGACCCGCCCCTTGCGACCCTCGGACTGGTGGCCCCGAGGGAAACAACAAGCTCGCTTATTCGGCGTCGGCTCCGGCCATCTCGCCGCCTTCGGCCATCTCGCTGGCTTCGGGCGCGACACCGCCTTCAAGCGCGGAGACCAGCTGCGCCTGCGTGAACAGCACGACCAAGCCGCCATTCGCATCGGCCGAGAAGTTTTCGCGCATCAGCGCGACGCTGCCTTCGGGCATGGCGAGTACGACGTTATCGCCTTCGACCGATTCAACCGTACCCACGGCGACCGCATTGGGCGTCGTCACCGCGGCATCGGCAACCAGCGCCTTGTCACGGGCAGCCATGGTCTGCGCTTCCTGCTGTTCGAACAGCTGGTCGAGCTGCGCCTTGGTGACCGAGATCACCGGGCCGTCGGGGCCTTCGCCCAGAGCCTGTGCGGGGATCGAGCCGGTGTGCGTGCCGGTGTTGACCACGGCAATGCCGTTTTCGAGCGATTCGATGGTCGCGACTTCTTCGCCCTCGGACGTGTAGATGGTGGCGCCGACTTCGGGGCCGACCTGCGCGTGGGCGGTGGTCGCCAGCGTCAGGGCGGCAGCGGCGGCGAAAGCGGTCTTGAACTTCATAAAGTCTTCTCCTTGCTGGCCACGACCGTCGAGGACGCGGCATGGGGTTTCCCCACAATACGATTTCTCCCGAAAGAGGGTCCGCACGTGGCGGCCACCAAAGCGCCAAAAAGGTGCTTTCCGGGCTCGGTCGGTATGGAAATGCGGCAAAATGATGTCAACCGCATGGGCGATTGCTCAACAGTGCCTTCCTGATCCGGTGAGATATAATTGGAATCTTGCGCCTGAAGGTAAGCTTAAGAGGTTGTTGGGGTTGATAATTCGCAAGGGATTGCGGAGCAAGCCGTACCCGGTTGTATTCAGTCGCGCTCCGCCAGCACGGTGTCGAGCAGTTGGAGAACCCGCCCCCGGTCGGGGAAGCCTTCCGCGATCCAGCGCGCTTCGACCGCGCGTAGCGTGCGCGAGACGTCGGCCCCGGCGAGCCCGCGCTGTACGATTTCTCCGCCCTTGAGCGGCAGTTGAGGAATTTCCCACTGCGCAACCCCGCGCGGATCATGGCCGGCAAGCTGCAATCGACCGACGGCGCATGCGTGCCCCTGGGCGTAGGCGAGTGCTTCCGGTTCGCTCCCGTCTTCCGGCTGGCGCTGCGCGAGGCAGGTCAACAGGTCGCGATCGCGGCGTGACAGCCGCAGGCGCGCGGCAACACCTTCCGCCACGCTTTCGACCGCTGGCAAGAGCGCGGCAAGACGGACGAGCGGCCCCGCAGGCGCATCGCTGTGCCTTTCGTGCGCGATCAACGCTTCGAGTGCGGCGACTTCGCTCTTCCCGGCTTCGGGCAGGATAACTGGCAGCACACCGCGCGCATGCATGCGTGCGATGGTGGGCGCGGGATCGGGCAGGGCGAGGATCGCAAGCAGCTCCATCGCCACCCGTTCGCGGCTGAGGCCTTTCATGGTCGGCGCAAGCTGCGCACAGGCATCCTCTGCCGTCTGGTCGAGCTTCGTCCCGAAGCGCGCCTGGAAGCGGTAATAGCGCAGGATGCGCAGGTGATCCTCGCGGATGCGTTCGTGCGCATCGCCGATGAAGCGCACCCGCCGCGCCTCCAGATCCGCCAGCCCGCCGACATAGTCGAAAATCTCGCGCGTCTTCGGATCGACGTAGAGCGCGTTGATCGTGAAGTCGCGTCGCGCCGCATCCTCGCGCCAGTCCTGCGCGAAGGCGATGGTCGCGCGGCGGCCATCGGTGCTCACGTCATGGCGCAAGGTCGTCACCTCGATCGGTGCGCCAGCGGGCAGGGCGGTGACCGTGCCGTGGTCGATCCCGGTGGGGATGGTGCGGATACCCGCCGCCGTGCAGGCCTCGATCACCTGTTCCGGCGGCAGCGGGGTGGCCGCGTCGATGTCCTTCACCGGGTGCCCCAGCAGGGTGTCGCGCACCACGCCGCCGACCCAGCGGATATTGCCTTCGCCGAGCGCGGCGACGAGCGCGGCAAGGTCTTCGCGCGCCGTCCAGTCTGCCGCAGGCAAGCGATCAGCCACCGAATATCTCCGTTATTTCCAGCCGGCGCGAAAGGTTGAAGATGATCGCCGCCGTTACGCCCCAGATCCGGTAGCCTTCGTAGTGCATCTCGTAATAGCGGCGCTCCGCCCCTTTCCACATCGCGCGATGCTCGGAGTAGTTCGAGCGGTCGAACAGCACCGAAAGCGGCACTTCGAACCAGCTTTCGACCTCGCCCGGATTGGGCACCAGCGGCAGGTCGGGCGGGACCACGCCGAGCACCGGCGTCACGTCGAACCCGGTGCCGGTGTGGTAGCGGTCGGTCGCGCCGATTACGCGCACGTGCGAGGGATGGATGGCCAGCTCCTCGTGCGCTTCGCGCAGCGCGGCTTCGACCGCATCCTCGCCCGGGTCGAGCTTGCCGCCGGGGAAGGCGACCTGGCCGGGGTGGCTGCGCATGTCGGCGGGGCGCTGGGTCAGGATCGCGCCGGGTTCAGGGCGATCGGTAACGGGGATCAGCACAGCTGCCGGGCGCGGATTGCGATCGGCGAACTGCCGGTCGGTCAGCAGGTCGGGCAGTTCGACGCCGTGGCCTTCGTCGAAAATCGTCTGCAGGCGTTCGACGAGCGAGGTCACGGCTTCAGACGAAACGTCTCGCCCATGCTGGAGACGCTCCAGTCGTCGCCGGTAGCAAGCGCATGTTCGGCGAGCTGCTGGTAGGTGCTGCGGTTCAGCCGCGCCTCGAGCCCGCGCCGCACGCCGAGATAGAGTGCCGGGGTCTCGGCATCGCCGCGCGCCACGATCGGGTGGTCGGGGCCGGCGATCACCAGCTCGTCGGTATTGAGGCGGAAGGCCAGCGCGCGTTGGGGCGCCGTGGTGCCCTCCTCCTCGCGCACGACCATGTCGGTTGCGATGAAGGCCGCATCTTCCACCTCGATCGAGAGCTTTTCGAACGGGGTCACGAGGAAATGCGCGCCGTCCCCGTCACGGATCAGCAGGCCGGAAAAGGCGCGAACCATTCCCTGCCGGTTGATCGGCGATCCTTCGTGGAACCAGGTGCCGTCCGCCGCGATCCGCATATTCGAATCGCCGTCCTGCTGCGGGGCCCAGCCATCGACCGGCGGCAGCTTTCGCGCCTCGACCTGCTCCGCGATCTGCGAGAGGGTGAGCGAGGCGAGGTGGGGCGGGGGCTCGTAGGGCATCGGCGATTCTCTGGCAGAAGGGCAGGGCGCGCGCAATCGGCCCTGCGGCCATTGGCAAGAGCCTCTATACGCCGTCCCGACCGTTCTCGTTCCGCCACGGCCCCAGCATGCCGCGCGCAGGCAGCACGGCCGGGTTGGTGCAGCGCACGAGGAGCCGGTGGCGTTCGACCGGGCCCGGCGTGTCCCACCCGCCGGTGGGGGCGGCGGTGAAGTCCCACTTGTCGTAATATTCGGGGTCGCCGATCAGGACCTGCGGCAGGGCGGGCTTTTCGACCGTGGCGGGGCCTTCGATCGCGCCCAGCGCAGCCGCCATCAGCGCGCGGCCATAGCCTTCGTTCTGGCGGCTCGGCGCGACCGCGACCGGGCCGACCATCAGCAGCGGATATTGCCGCCCGTCCTCGTCGGTCAGCGAGACAGGCCACAGCTCGATCGTGCCCGCGAGGTAATCCTCGTCGTCGAGCGCGGCGAAGCTCAGCCCGTCCAGCCGGTCGAGCCCTTCGCGGATGCGATAGGCGGTGCGGGTGGTGCGGTCCGGCCCGAACACGGCGTCGAGCAGTTGCTCATGCAGTTCGTCGGGAACTGCCTCGATGGGAACGATGGTGGGCATGGTGGCGGGCCGGGTAGTCTCAACTGCGCCCGCTGTCGATCCCGATCGCGCCGCTACCCCGCAGGCGTCAGCTTGCGCAGCCGCCCGCCCGATCCGTCTTCCAGCACCCACAACGCACCGTCGGGTCCCTGCACGATCTCGCGCAGGCGCTTGCCGAAGGGGTAGCGGGCGGCCTCGGTCGCCCTGGTGCCGTCCATGTCCACCCGCACGATGTTCTCTTCCTTGAGGTTCGCGATCAGCGCATCGCCCTGCCAGTCGGCGAACATCGTGCCCGAATAGAACAGGAAGTCGCCCGGCGCGATCACCGGGGTCCACTCGATCGCGGGCTTGGTGAAGCCGTCGTCCGGCGTGTGATCGGGTATCGGCCTGCCGTCGTAATTGTCCCCTTCGGACCGCACGGGCCAGCCATAGTTGTGGCCACGCTGCACGTGGTTCAGCTCGTCGCCACCGGCCGGCCCATGTTCAAGATCCCACAGCCGCCCGGCACTGTCGAACTGGAGGCCCAGCAGGTTGCGGTGGCCCCAGCTCCAGATCTGGTCGCTCGGGCTGCCCTGGTCGGCCAGCGGATTGCCTGCGGCGGGCGAGCCGTCGAGATTGAGGCGCACGACCGTGCCCAGCGTATTGGAGGTATCCTGCGCGGGGTCCTGCTTCTGACGCTCGCCGCTGGAGACGAACAGGTACTTCCCGTCCGGGCTGAAGGCGATGCGGTGCGAGTAGTGGCCGCGGCCCGTGACCTTGGGGGTCTGCCGCCAAATAATGTCGAGGCCTTGGATGGCGCATGAATCCATTCCGTCGCAGACCATCTGCCCGCGCCCGACCACCGCGCCGCGCGTATCGCCGTCACCGGCCTCGACCCAGCTGAGGTAGATCGTGCGCGTGCCGAGCGTGTCCGAGGCTTCGCTGGCGAGGAAGGCGACATCGCCGAGCCCACCCTGGCCGCCGTAATCGACCTCCGGCGCGCCGGAGACGGTCATCGTGCGACCGGTCTGGGTATCGACCGCCTTGATGGTGCCCGCCTTCTCGGTAATTATGAGAATCTGCGTGCCCGGCACGAAATCGGCGGCCCATGGCTCCTCGAAAGTACCCATGTCGCGCACCGCGAAGGGGCCGACGGTCTCGTCTGCCTGCCCGCTGGCGGGGGCGCCGCTGGCGGTCGACGCGGCGGTGTTGGGGCCGTTCTCCCCCGTCGCGGCATTGCCGCAGCTTGAGAGGACGAGGCCGAAGCTGGTAGCGGCGGCAAGCGAAACTAGGCGGCTCATGGTCATGTTCGCAAAAAGTCCTTTTCCCGAATTCGCGGCGTCTTGTCCGCCCGGTGCCTTGATCGTCGGTGTCGACGAGGCAGGGCGCGGTCCGCTTGCGGGTCCCGTTGTGGCCGCTGCGGTGGCGCTGTGCAAGCCGCGCCCGGGTGGGCTCGACGATTCCAAAAAGCTCGGCCCGGCCAAGCGTTCCTCTCTCGACGAGCAAGTCCGGCGGCGGTGCGCATGGGCCGTCGCCCAGATCGAGCCCGAAGAGATCGACCGGCTGAACATCTTTGGTGCGACCATGCTGGCGATGACGCTGGCGGTCGCGCGCGTGGCCGAAGCGATGGGTCGCGCGCCCGACATGGTGCTGGTCGACGGCAACCTGACCCCCGCCGGTCGCTGCGAGGGCTGGCGCTGGCCGGCGCGCGCGATCGTGGGCGGTGACGCGAAGGAGCCCGCGATCGGCGCTGCCAGCATCGTCGCGAAGGAATGGCGCGACCGCCTGATGGCCGACGCCGCGCGCGCCCATCCGCATTACGGGTGGGAACGGAACAAGGGCTACGGGACCGCAGAGCATCTCGATGCATTGAGGGTGCATGGGCCATGCGCGCTGCACCGCCGCAGCTTCGCACCGGTGGCTCAGTTGGAAATGCAACTGGAGATGCGCGCATGAAGGGCTTCACGTTCGACGATATTCCCGACCAGACCGGGCGCAAAGCGCTCGTCACCGGGGCCAACACGGGCATCGGCTATCACATTGCGCAAGTGCTCGCCGCCCATGGCGCGCATGTCCTCATGGGGTGCCGTAACCGCGAGAGGGCGAGCGGCGCGCGCACTGCCATGCTCAAATCCGTGCCCGGGGCGCAGATCGACATCGTCGAGCTGGACCTGGAAGACATCGCCTCAGTGCGCTTGGCGGCGGAGCAGGTCGACAGCCTCGATCTGCTGGTCAACAATGCCGGGATCATGTGGGTGCCGCAGGAGACCGGCACGGGCGGGGCCGAGCGGCACTTTGCCGTCAATCACCTCGGCCATTTCGCGCTCACGTCGCTGCTGTTGCCCAAGCTTGCGAAGGGCACGGACCCGCGCGTCGTCATCCAGTCGAGCATCGCGCACCGCCCCGCGACGATCGATTTCGACAACCTCGCGGGCGAGCGCAAATATGCGCGCCAGAAATTCTACGGCCAGAGCAAGCTTGCGAACCTGATGTTCGCGCTGGAACTGGACCGGCGGCTGCGTGCGGCGGGATCGCCGATTGCCAGCATCGCGTGCCATCCGGGGGTCGCGAAGACCGAGCTTACGCGGCAGGTCGGCTGGGCGAAGATCGTGATGCCGTTCGCCGCCCCGCTGCTCAATACGCCGCGTCAGGGCGCGCTGCCCGCATTGCAGGCGGCGACCGATCCGGCCGCGCAGGGCGGCGAGTATTTCGGACCATATGGCTTCATGGAGGCGACCGGGGCGTCCTCGGGCCGGGCGGTCGCCACTGCGACCGCGCGCGATCCGCTGCTGGCCGCGCGCCTGTGGGAAATCTCCAAGGACATGACCGGTATCGATCCGGGGCTGAAACCGGCGACCTGAGGCTCAGTCCAGCATCCGCCGTGCTTCCTCGGTGATGGTTGCGGCGATCTGGCGATAGGCATCGGCAAGCACGCTTCCCTTGCGCCAGACCGCGGCGATCGACCGGTGCGCCTTCCAGTCGGGAACATCGAAGCGGCGGACCATGTGTTCGCCGCCGCTTTCGGACCGAAGGTAGGTTTCGGGCAGGATCGCCAGGCCTAGGCCGGAGCCCGCCATCTGCTGCAATCCGTCGAGGCTGGTGCCCTCGTAATCGCGCAACTCCTTCGCCCCGATCCGCTCGCAGATGTCGCGCACCTGCCGCGCATAGTGGTGCCTCCGGTCGAGCGTGAGCATGTCCGCGCCCTCGAAATCCGCGATGGTGAGATCGCTGCGCGCGTGGAAGGGATGGTCGGTCGGCCCGACCAGCAGCAGCGGTTCGCGAAACAGCGGTTCGATGGTCAGGCGCGGATCGTCGATCGGCAGAGGGGCGAGCAGCATGTCGATATCCCCATTGGCGAGCGCTTGTGCCTGATCGTCGGGAATCCCCTCGCGCACGTGCAGCTTCAAGTCCGGGTGCGCGCCATGCAGTCGCATGACGACCTGCGGCATGAGATAGGGGCCGAGCGTGGGGGTCACGCCGAAGCGGATCGTACCCACCAGCAGTCCGCCGACGCGAGAGGCAAGCCGCTGGATGTCCGATACCTCTCCCAGAATGCCGCGGGCACGGCGCGCGATCTCGCGCCCGACCGGCGTCAGCGCGACCGGCTGGCCGCGTTCGACCAGCTCCGCCCCCAGCGTCTGTTCCAGCTTGCGCAGCTGATGGCTGAGCGTGGGCTGGGTGACGTGCAGGCTTTGCGCCGCGCGGCCGAAATGGCGTTCCTGCTGGATCGCGACGAGGTAGCGCAGCTGCTTCAGGGTGACGGCCATAGATAAAATCTATCGAAACAGTGCCAGCCTTTCAATTGGCTTCATCGCGGCGGACTTGCGATACTCGCTGACGTACCGATTGAAAGGAGACGATCATGCAAGGCCATATCGACAAGCTTCGTCAGGCGCATCGCGACCTCAACCGCGCGATCGATACGACCCGCGCGGCCGCTCGGCAGGAAGACGTGAAGCAGCTCAAGAAAATGCGCCTCGCGCTCAAGGATCGCATCGCGAACGGTACCGGCAGGCGCGCCACGCGCAGCGCCTGACGCCGCATCAAGCCAACCCGAGCAGGCGCCGCGCGGATCGTGTGGCGCTTGTTTCGTATCCAGCGGCCTGCCAGACGGGCTGACACACAGATTATCCGGGGCCTTTCATGACCACCGAGCCGAAGCTTGCACCCAGACCGCCAGAAATCCTTGCCCGTGCCGGGCGGTCGCTGCGCGACTTCCTGAAACAGGAAAGCGCGGGCGGGATCGTGCTGATGGTCGCCGCTGCGATTGCGGTGCTGTGGGCCAATAGTCCGCTGTCATCCGCCTATTTCGGGATGCTCGGCACCGAAGTCGCGGCGACGGTTGGTGGCGAAGGCGTCAAGAAATCGGCGCTGCTGTGGATCAACGACGGGCTGATGGCGCTGTTCTTCCTGCTCGTGGGGCTGGAGGTGAAGCGCGAAGTGCTGGTGGGCCAGCTCTCCAGCTGGCAGCAATCCTCGCTCCCCATCTTTGCCGCGCTTGGCGGGATGGCCGCCCCGGCGCTGGTGTTCGTCGCCATCAATCTCGGCCAGCCGGGCAATATCCAGGGCTGGGCGATCCCCGCCGCGACCGACATTGCCTTCGCGCTCGGCATTCTCGCGCTGCTTGGCAGCCGGGTGCCCGTGGCGCTCAAGGCGCTGCTGCTGGCGGTGGCGGTGATCGACGATATCGGCGCGATCGCGATCATCGCGCTGTTCTACACTCCCGGCGTGGACCTTGCGATGCTGGGCTCTGCCGCCGTCGTGCTCGTGCTGCTCGCGGGCTTCGGATACATGCGCGTGGGCTCCTCGATCCCCTACGCGATCCTTGGCGTGGCGCTGTGGTACTTCGTGCTCAAGTCGGGCGTCCACGCCACGCTCGCGGGCGTCGCGCTGGCGATGTGCATCCCAATGACCGACCGGCGCGGCGAGGCGAAGCTGGAGCATTGGGAGCACGGCCTGCACCCGTGGGTCGCCTTCATGGTGGTGCCGATCTTCGCGCTCGCCAATGCGGGCGTTTCCTTCGAAGGGATGGAGCCTGCCGCGCTGCTCGCGCCGCTGCCGCTCGGCATTGCGCTGGGGCTGCTGGTCGGCAAGCAGGCGGGTATCCTCGGCCTTGCCTGGCTGGCGGTGAAATCGGGCATCGCGCGGCTGCCCGACGGGGTCGGCTGGCTGCAGGTCTGGGGCCTCTCGCTGATCGCGGGGATCGGCTTCACGATGAGCCTGTTCATCGGCAACCTCGCCTTCGCCAGCCCCGAGCAGATCAATGCGGTGAAGCTGGGCGTGCTTTCGGGCTCGATTATCTCCGCGCTGCTCGGCGTCGCGATCCTCCTGCGCGGGCGCCGCGCATGACCGGTGCACTGATCCTCGTCGCCATCGGCCTGGTCGCACTGGCCGGCGGAGGCGAGCTGCTGGTGCGCGGTGCGGTCGGCATTGCCGGGAAGCTGGGCATGTCGACGCTCTTCACCGGGCTGGTGATCGTCGGCGCGGCGACCTCCATGCCCGAAATGGTCGCCAGCGTGCAGGCCGTGCTGAGCGGTTCGCCGGAGATTGCATGGGGCAATATCGTCGGCTCCAACATCGCCAATTCGCTCCTGATTCTCGGCGGCGCGGCGCTGATCGCGCCGATCGTGCTGGCGGGCATCGGGCGGCGCGATTCCGTGGTCGCCCTGATGGCGACGCTGGCGGTCTGGGCGATCGCCTGGTGGGGCCTCGGCGCGCAGTATATCGGCGTAGGCCTGCTGGTCGCGCTGGTGGTCTACATCGTATGGCGATACCGCCATCCGCCCGCGACGGTCGAGGCCGAGCCGGAAGAGACCGCCACGCCGCCCAATTTCCTCCTGTCGCTGCTGTTCTTCGCCGCCGGCGTCGCCGCGCTGGTGCTGGGCGGTGGCTGGCTGGTGAGCGGGGCGATCGACATCGCCAGCGATCTGGGCGTCAGCGAGGCGGTGATCGGCCTCACCATCGTCGCGGTGGGCACCTCGTTGCCCGAACTCGCCGCTTCGGCAGTGGCCGCCTTCCGCGGCCATGCCGAGCTGGCGCTAGGCAATGTGCTGGGTTCGAACATCTTCAACCTGCTGCTGATCGGCGGGGTCACGATGACCATCTCGGGCCAGCCGCTGCCGGGCGAGCTGCTGCTGTACGGCTGGCCGGTCATGGCCGCCTCCGCGCTGCTGCTGGTGCTGATGTGCCGCTTCATGAACCGCATCGGGCGGCCCTTCGCGCTGCTGATGCTGGGCGCATTCGCGGCCAATACGGCACTGGCTTTCGCTTGATTCCAAAGCGTTTTTCGCGGCGTTTCAGGCACGAAAAAAGGATGGTTTACCAAGAATGACTTGACGCGGAGTCGCCGAGGAATCATCGAGTCCCCCTGTGGATAACTCGGCGGGCCAATCAGGGCACCCGACCGACCGGTTTTTGGGGGATGCACGCAGATCATGGTCGTTGAAACGAAAACGAGGCCGGCGACGAAGCCTGCGACACGCCGCGCAAAGGCAGCGGCGGCGCCCGCGCCAGCATTGCCGCTGGGCCAAATCCTCGACGGCGATTGCGTCGAGCGGCTGCGCGAACTTCCCGATAGCAGCATCGATCTCGTCTTCGCCGATCCGCCCTACAACCTGCAGCTCGGCGGCGATCTCAACCGCCCCGACGGCAGCCATGTCGATGCCGTGACCGATCACTGGGACCAGTTCGACAGCTTCAAGGTTTACGACGACTTTTCAAAGGCCTGGCTGGCGGAGTGCCGACGCGTTCTGAAGCCCGATGGCGCGCTGTGGGTGATCGGCAGCTATCACAATATCTACCGCCTCGGCGCGACCTTGCAGGATCTGGGCTTCTGGATCCTCAACGACATCGTGTGGCGCAAGACCAACCCGATGCCCAATTTCCGCGGCACGCGCTTCACCAATGCGCACGAGACGCTGATCTGGGCGAGCCAGGGCGAAAAGGCGCGTTACCAGTTCAATTATCGCGCGATGAAGACGCTCAACGACGAACTTCAGATGCGCAGCGACTGGACCTTCCCGATCTGCGCCGGGGGCGAGCGGCTGAAGGACGATTCCGGCCATAAGGCGCACCCGACGCAAAAGCCCGAGGCGCTGCTCTACCGCGTGCTGCTCGCCACGACCGAGCGCGGCGACGTGGTGCTCGACCCGTTCTTCGGCACCGGCACCACCGGAGCGATCGCCAAGCGGCTGGGCCGCGAATGGATCGGCTGCGAGCGCGAGGAGGCCTATCGCACGGTCGCCCGCGCGCGGATCGAAAAGGAACTCCCGCTCGACGAAAGCGCGCTGATCACGATGCAGAGCAAGCGCACCGCACCCCGCGTCGCCTTCGGCACGCTGGTGGAGGCGGGCTTCGTCAAACCCGGCACGCAGGTGTTCGACAAAAAGCGGCACTGGACCGCGACGGTGCGGGCCGACGGATCGCTCGTCTGCGATAAGCTCAACGGCTCGATCCACCAGGTCGGCAAGGACCTGCAAGGCGCCCCCAGCTGCAACGGCTGGACCTTCTGGCACTTCGAGGACGAGGGGCTGGTAAAGCCTTTGGACACCGCGCGGCAGCTGTATCTGCTCGCGACGGAGGATTAAGGGCTGCCAACCAGCGGAAGTGTGCGACTTAAAATGCCAACACCCGAGTTAAGCGAGCCTGTGAGTACTACGGAATGGCCGGAAGCAGTCGTAGACGCCTATTATTTTGCGCTGGGGAGATTCCTTCAAGAATACGCCAATGCGGAGTCAGGACTCCGTTTCATTGTCGATAGATTTGCAAGTGGGTTGTTAGCTGAGGATGTAAATTCCTTCACGCCAGGAACCGAATTTTGGGCAAGAACTAAAAGGCAAGTTGATGTAGTGCGCGCGTTGCTTGGTTCTCAGACAGTGTCTAACTTGTCTGAAGCCCTCAAACTCTTGATGAGAATAGCAAACAGCCCCGGCGATGCACAGGAGCTTGCAAAGGACGCTTTGGTCCATTTCGGCTCAATAGCAACTTTGCGTAATCGGATCGTTCACTCAGGAGCTGCACCAGTGTACGTAGACGGATGGAAATTCCTCACATCTGACTTGGGTCAGGCTAAAGAGCGCCACAAAGCAAAAGCGTTTTTGTTTGCAATCGAAGACCTAGAATTAATGATCGCAGACCTCCGTTCTATCCGACTACGGATTGGTGCTGCTACGTTGACTGATAATCCCAACTTCAAGGATTTTGCTGACAGCCACGGGGCGTTCGGTTCATGGGCTTATAAACCGGTTGAATCGAAGATTTTTGATGAGCTCTCACCGGAGATCGTGCGACCGCTCTCGCCATTCGAGAGCGCCTTTTCGACTGCAGCGTCTTATACAATGACGAATGGGGGGCCACTCGCCTTCTCAGGCAAACCGCGTCGCTAACAATAGGCCGGCCGAGACTTTGATTTGGCTACCGCGTTGCTGCCAGCACCAATAGTATGATACACCGCTCCGATCAGGAGCACCTCATGGCGACAATCCGCAAAACCATTACACTCAGCGACACGCAGGACGCGTGGATCAAGCGTCAGATCGCTGAGGGCGGTTTCACCAATGACAGCGAATATATCCGCGATCTCGTGCGGCGCGATCAGGAGGGGCAGGCGAAGCTTGCGGGATTGCGGCAGGCGATTGCCGAGGGGCTCGACAGCGGGGTGAGCGACAGGTCGCTCAACTATATCTGGGCCGAGGCGGAAAAGCGCAGCGCTGCCGCCGATGCGTGAGCTGCGGCTCAGCCGGAAGGCGGCCGCCGATCTCTCCGACATAGCCGATTTCACGATTGCCGAGTTCGGCATCGAACAGGCGCGCAAATATCGCGATCAGTTCGCCAAGTGCTTCGCCTCGCTGCTCGACAATCCCATGCTTGGGCGAAGCGCGGACGAGCTCGCGCCCGGATTGCGGCGCATCCGGCAACAGGCGCATGTCGTATTCTACGAACCCTCCGAAGAGGCGGTTCTGATCGTCCGTGTCCTACACCACAGGATGGATTTCGAGCAGCATCTGTGACGACTGAGGGCCGTATGGGTGTCCTACCGGCCCATACGAGGCTACCACTTCGCGGATGACCAAGACGACTCTTCCGGCCCAAAGCGCGTGCGATTTTTTGCCCCTCAGATCGCCGATGTGTCGCCCCGCACACATCTTCCGCGGCTTTTGTCGCTATTTTTCAATGCCTTCGCTCGCCGCCTCGCAGGGTGACACTAGGGTGACACGTGTCACCCATGTCGCCCCCCGATTGGCGGAAATCGGCGCATGAGCGAACAGGTCTACATCCGCCCGATCGGCTTCGCGCCGGGTCCGCAGAGCGAGGAGGGCGATGCCATCCGGCTTGCCGGGGGGCTCGTCTATGCCAGCCGCTTTGCGGTGATCCTGCGCCGAAATGGCGAAGTGATCGAGCGGTGGCGGGCCTCCCCCGAAAGCATTGCTCAGGTGCTCGGGGCATTGCCCGACAGCGTTGCTGCCGAGGCGGAGGCGCAGTGGGGCAACCTGCGCAAGGCGCATCCTCCGCTTGAGCTGGGCGCGCGAACCGTGCGCCTCGACCAGCCGCAGGTGATGGGCATCCTCAACGTCACGCCCGACAGCTTCTCCGACGGGGGCAAACATGTCGGCGATCCTGCCGGCACGCGAGACGCGATTGCTGCGATGGTCGAGGCGGGCGCGGCTATCATCGACATTGGCGGCGAAAGCACGCGTCCCGGTGCGGAAGCCGTGTGGGAAGAAGAGGAAATCCGCCGCGTCGTCCCCGCGGTAGAGGTAGCTGCCAGCATGGGTGCGGCGGTCAGTATCGATACGCGCCGCGCGGGTACGATGGAAGCTGCGCTGCAGGCGGGGGCGGGGATCGTCAACGATGTCTCCGCCCTGCGCTACGACCCGCGCTCGGCCGAACTGGTCGCGAAGACGGGCTGCCCCGTGGTGCTGATGCACGCGCCGGGCGAGGGCAGCGATCTGCACGAGGGCGGGACGTACGAGAGCGTGGTGTTCGACGTGTTCGACGCTCTGCGCGAACGCCGCGATGCAGCGGTTGCGGCGGGCATTTCGCGCGAGAAGATCCTGCTCGATCCCGGTCTCGGCTTCGGCAAGTCGCTCAGCGATAATCTCGCGCTCATCAACGCGCTGCCGCTGTTCCACGCGCTGGGCCAGCCGATCCTGTTCGGGGCGAGCCGCAAGCGGATGATCGGCGCGCTGAGCAAGGAGGCCGCCGCGGAAGCGCGGCTGGGCGGCAGCATCGCGCTGGCGCTCGCGGCGATGGATGCGGGGGCGCAGCTGCTGCGGGTCCACGACGTGCCGGAGACCGTGCAGGCGCGCGACGTGTGGCGCGGCCTGCGCGACGCGGCGCTGACCGATTTTGCGGACCTGCCCGGGTAGGCGAGCGCGAGTGTGCCTAGGCCGCGTTGTCGATCCCGAGATCGCTCAGCTTGCGGTAAAGGGTGGAACGCCCGATGCCGAGCCGGCGGGCGACCTCGGTCATCCGCCCGCGATAGTGCCCGATGGCGAGGCGGATGATGTCGGCCTCGATCTCTTCGAGCGGGCGCAGGTTGCCGTCGTCGGTGTACAGCATCACGCCGACCGCCTCGTGTACGTGGTGGCCGGTTTCCGCCCGTTCGCCGACCAGTTCGGCAAGCTGGGGGAAATCGCTCGCGGTGAGCATCTCGGCGTCGCAGAACACTGCGGCGCGGAACAATACGGCCTGCAACTGGCGGACGTTGCCCGGCCAGTCGAAGGCGCACAGCAGGTTGAGCGCGCTGTCGGCGAGAGAGAGGTGGCGCAGGCCCGGTTCCTCGCCGATCCGGGCGAGGAAGTGGCGAGCCAGCGCGGGAATGTCGCCCGGGCGTTCGCGCAAAGGCGGCAGGGTGATCCGGGTGGAAGATATCGCGGCGAGCAGGTCGGGATCGAACTCGCCCTTCGCCGCGAGTTCGGACAGCGGACGGTTGCTCGCGGACAGGAGGCGGGTGTCGATGCGGAAGCCGTGGGTCGCGCCGATCGGGCGGACGATCCCGTCGTTCAGCGTGGTGGCAAGTCGCGCCTGCTGGTCGGTGGAAAGACGGTCGATCTCGTCGAGCACCAGCGTGCCGGTGTCGCAGTGCTGAAGCGCGCCCGTCTGGCTTTCGAAGGCACCGGGGAAGGCGCCCTTCTCGTGGCCGAACAGCGCGGAATCGATCGAGTTGACGGGCACGCCCGACACGTTGATCAGGCGGAAGGGATTGCGGGCGCGCGGGCTGGTCGCGTGGATCGCGCGCAGCAGCATCTCCTTGCCGGTGCCGCTCTCGCCCTCGATCAGCACGTGGCTGTGCGCGCGGGCGGCCTTGGCGGCGCGGGCGAGCGCGATGCGGAAGACCGGGTCGGTCCCGATCATCGCGTCGAAATCGAGCACCGCGGGCATCTTCTCGGTCAGCGGCTGCATCTCGTTGCGCGGGGATTCCACGCGGGTGGCGCTGCGCAGGGCGCGCATCAGCCGTTCGGGCGCGACGGGCTTGATGAGATAGTCGGTGGCGCCGGCGCGCATCGCCTCGACCGCCTGCAGCGGGCTGGCGCTGGTCGTCAGCATCAGGATCGGCAGGGCGGGGCGGCGCTGCTTGAGTTCGGCGATCAGGTCGCAAGCCGCATCGCCGGGCACCCACTGGTCGAGGATGATCGCGGACAATTGCATGCCCTGCCGCGTGCCGAGCGTGGCGATGGCGGTTTCGGCATCGTTGACGACCAGGGTGCGCCAGCCTTCGCGCGCGGCGAGCGCGGAGACGAGGCGGCTCTGTGCCGGCTCGTCGTCGATCAGCATCAGCAGGCGTTCTTCTTGATCGGCCATTTATCCCCGCCAACAGGCATCCAAAGTGCAAGGGAACCGTCCCATTGCGGTGCAGGGCGGAGGTTTACGGCACATCGGTAAAGAGCAGCTTAAGGCTAGTTTGCGCGGCAATCCGAGTGGCCTTCGCCGGCGCGGCGCGGGGGAAGCGGGCCAGCAAGTGCTTGAGCATGGCCGATTGGGGCGATAGACCGCTCCCAAACATCATCCCCAACGGAGTACTTGCCCGCCATGGCACCGCAGAATGAAGCCGTCACAAAGGATATCAACAAGGCGCAAGCGACCTACGAGCGGTTCATGACGAGCCTGAAGTTCGCGATCCCGGTCATCGCGGTGATCGTGCTGATCGTCGTCTCGCTGATCGCGACCTGATCGTATGAAGATTGCGGTTCTCAGGGAGCGGACGGCAGGCGAGACGCGCGTTGCGCTGACTCCCGAGACCGCCAGGAAATTCATCGCGCTGGGCGCGGACGTTGCGATCGAGGCGGGGGCGGGCGAACACGCGTCCATCCCGGACGCGGCCTATACCGATGCGGGCGCTTCGGTAGGCGTGGCGCAGGACGTGCTCAAGGATGCCGGGATCGTGCTCGGCATCCAGGCCCCCGATCCGGCGGCGCTCAAGGGCGCGAAGGATGGCGCTTTCGTCGCCGCGCTGTTCGATCCCTTCCGCGAGCGAGAGCGGGTGGACGCCTATGCCGCCGCGGGCCTCGAAGCTCTCAGCATGGAATTCATGCCGCGCATCACCCGCGCGCAGAGCATGGACGTACTCTCCAGCCAGTCGAACCTCTCGGGCTACAAGGCGGTGATCGCCGCGGCCGACCAGTATGGCCGCGCCTTCCCGATGATGATGACCGCTGCGGGCACGGTGCAGGCCGCGCGTGTCTTCATCATGGGCGTGGGCGTCGCAGGGCTTCAGGCGATCGCCACCGCCAAGCGGCTGGGCGCCCAAGTTTCCGCCACCGACGTCCGCTCCGCCACGCGCGAGCAGATCGAATCGCTCGGCGCGAAGGCGATCTTCGTCGAGGAAGGCGGGATCGAGGGCGAGGGCACTGGCGGCTACGCCTCGGAAATGAGCGAGGAGTACAAGGCGGCGCAGGCCAAGCTGGTCTCCGAACACATCGCCAAGCAGGATATCGTCATTACCACCGCGCTGATCCCGGGCCGCCCCGCGCCCCGGCTGATCTCCGACGAGCAGATCGCGAGCATGAAGCCCGGCGGCGTCATCTTCGATATGGCCGTACCGCAAGGCGGCAATGTCGAAGGCGCAGTGGCGGACGAACTGGTCAACCGGCACGGTGTCACCATCATGGGGTATGCCAACACGCCCGCGCATCTGGCACCGGATGCAAGTGCGCTGTTCGCACGCAACCTCTACAATTTTCTGTCGGCCTTCTGGGACGAAGAGGCAGGTGGGCCGGTCCTCGACGAGGAGATCGGCGATGCGGTGCGGCTGACAAAGGGCGGCCAGGTAGTGAACGCCAGACTGAAAGACGGCGACTGATAAAGTGATTTGAGAGATCCGATCCGATGAAGTTCCGCGTCCCCATGCTGCCGCTGGCGGTGGCTTTCGCTCTTGCCGCCTGCGCACCGAGCCTTGGCGACGACGTCAATCTGGAGAATGTCGCGCCCGACGATATCGCATGGCTCGGCGAGACGCCGATCTATCCCAATGCGACCATCGCGGAGAATATCGCGGCGGCGGACACGTTCTCTCATCTGGCCGTGCTGGTGGAACGGACCGGCCTGGCCGGCCAGCTGGGCGGCGAGGGCCCCTACACGATCTTTGCGCCGACCGATGCCGCCTTCGCGCAGGTGCCGACGGCGCTCCGCGACGAGCTGGCCCGTCCCGAAAATGCCCAGAAGCTGCGCGATATCGTGGCCGGGCACGTCATTCCCGGGACGATCACCGCTGCTGAGCTCGCGGCGCGGATAGAAACCGGCGGCGGGGCCTACCGGGCACAGAGCCTTGCGGGCGGGATGCTGACCTTCAGCCGTCAGGGCGATGCCATCGTGATCGCGAGTCCCGGCAGCCAGGCGGTAACGGTGACGATGGCCGATCTGACCCAGGCCAACGGCATGATGCATGTGATCGACGGGGTCGTCCTGCCCTAGGGACGCCGCGCGAAACATCCGGCTTTTCGCCAAGGCCATCGACAGCGCGGCATCGCCTTGCAATAACGCAGCCCAATCCAATCCTCGGGGGAGGCGTGCTTTTAAGATGGACTTCATTTCCGTCCTGTCGATTTTCGTGCTGGCGTGTTTCGTCGGCTATTACGTGGTGTGGTCGGTTACGCCGGCGCTGCACACGCCTCTGATGGCAGTCACCAACGCGATTTCTTCGGTGATCATCGTCGGTGCGCTGATCGCAAGCGCCGAAGCGGGTAGCGCGGTCGCCAAATGGCTCGGCCTTGCTGCCGTGGTGCTCGCCAGCATCAACATCTTCGGCGGCTTCGCCGTGACCGAGCGGATGCTCGCGATGTACAAGAAGAAGGACGGCAAATGAGCGGGGCGGGAAGCAAGCCGACCGTTCGTCGGGAAAAGGCGGTGTGGGCGCTCTGGCTGTTCTTTGCAGTGCTCGTCGTGTTCGTGGTGTCTGGTTATTCCTTGGGCAAAGACATGGCACAGCGCGGCAATGCGCGTGACGCTGCCATCCTGACAGGGGAGGACGCATGAGCCTTCCTCGCGACATCGAACCTCTCGCTGCCCCTCCGGGTACGGATTACGGCGTGAGCCACGCGGTCGAAACCGCTGCCGCACACGGCCCGACCAATCCGTGGGTTGCGCTCGCCTATCTGGTGGCGGGGGTGTTCTTCATCCTCGCGCTGCGCGGCCTTTCCAGCCCCGCGACCAGCCGTGCGGGCAACCGCAACGGGATGATCGGGATGCTGATCGCGGTCGTCACCGTGCTCGCCACCCACAGCGTTGCCAATATCGTCGAGATCCTGATCGCCATCGCGATCGGCGGGCTGATCGGCTTCACCATCGCGCGCAAGATCGCGATGACGCAGATGCCCGAACTGGTGGCAGGCTTTCACAGCCTCGTCGGCCTAGCCGCCGTGCTGGTCGGCCTTGCCGCATGGATGAACCCCGGCGCGTTCGATATTTTGGACCTCGATGGACAGATCCTGACGGTCAGCCGGATCGAGCTGGGGCTGGGCATCGCCATCGGTGCGATCACCTTTAGCGGCTCGATCATCGCCTTCCTCAAGCTTTCGGGCCGGATGGGCGGCAAGCCGATCATGCTGCCCGGGCGCCATATCATCAACCTGGGCACACTCGCGGCCATCATCGCGCTGATCGCTGCCTATACGATGTCCGCCACGGCTGGGCCGGGCGAGGGCTGGATGATCATCGCGGTCGCGGTGCTCGCCTTCATCATCGGCTTCCTGCTGATCGTCCCCATTGGTGGCGCGGATATGCCGGTCGTGGTGTCGATGCTGAACAGCTATTCCGGCTGGGCTGCAGCCGCGATGGGCTTCACGCTGGGCAACACCGCGATGATCATCACGGGTGCGCTGGTCGGCAGCTCGGGTGCGATCCTCAGCTACATCATGTGCCGCGCGATGAACCGCAGCTTCATCAGCGTGATCGCGGGTGGCTTCGGGGCCGACGACAGCGCGGCTGGCGGCGGTGAGGCGCGCGAACAGCGCCCCTACAAGCAGGGCAGCGCCGATGATGCGGCCTTCATGCTCGAACAGGCGGAAAAGGTCATTATCATCCCCGGCTACGGCATGGCGGTTGCACAGGCGCAGCACGCGCTGCGCGAGATGGGCGATGTGCTGAAAGCCAAGGGCGTGGAGGTCAAATACGCGATCCACCCCGTTGCAGGCCGTATGCCCGGCCACATGAACGTGCTGCTGGCCGAAGCGAACGTGCCCTATGACGAGGTGTTCGAGCTGGAGGATATCAACTCCGAGTTCGCGCAGGCCGACATCGCCTTCATCATCGGGGCGAACGACGTGGTGAACCCGGCGGCGAAGACCGACAAGTCCAGCCCGATCTACGGAATGCCGGTGTTCGACGTGGGCAATGCGAAACAGGTCTTCTTCATCAAGCGGAGCATGGGCGGCGTGGGCTATGCGGGCGTCGACAACGACGTGTTCTACCTGAACCAGACGACCATGCTGCTGTCCGACGCGAAGAAGATGGTCGAGGAAATCGTCAAGGCGCTGGACTAGGGCGATGGGCCGCTTTCTTCTCCTGCTGGCGCTGCTCGCCGCGCTGGGCGTGGGCGCGTGGCTCTATTTCGGTGACGGGCTGCGCATCGTCACCGAACGCAGCGTCGAGGTCGCGCTGATCGAGGCGGGCGTGCCGGAACAACAGGCGGCCTGTATGGCTCCGCGCATGACCGATCAGCTCAGCCAGGAACAGCTGCGCAAGCTGCAGAACGTCGCGCCGCAGGAAGGCGAAGCGAAGCTACCGCGCAATGCGGGCGAGGCGCTCGATCGAATCCGCCGGGTCGACGACCCCGAAGCGGTCGAGGTGACGGTGCGCGCGGCCGCCGCGTGTGCATTCGGCGGGATATTCGGGAGCCTCTGACGCACCAGCCGCGGCTCTTGTCTTCCTTCGATTGCGTGGCACAATGCAACGCAAGGGAGAGAGACATGATCCGTACGCTTATGGCTGCCAGCCTGCTGGCTTCGTGTGTCGTCGGTGCTTCGCCTGCGCTTGCCGAAATCATCACCGTTGCACCGGGCGAGGGCGCGCAGGAGCGATTGCAGGAAGCGCTGATCCTGGCCGAGCCGGGCGACGAGATCGTGCTGGAGGCGGGGCGATACATGCTCATCGACGGGCTCAGCCTCGATGCCGACAATGTTACCCTGCGCGGTGCCGGGATGCATGCCAGCGTGCTCGACTTCACTGCGCAGGAAGGCGCAGGCGAAGGGCTGCTGGTCACCAGCGACGGCGTGACCCTGCGCGACTTCGCGGTCGAGAACCCCAAAGGCGACGGGATCAAGTCCAAGGGTGCGGACGACATCGTCTATCACGGCGTGCGCGTCACCTGGACCAACGGGCCCGCGCCGACCAACGGCGCCTACGGCGTCTATCCGGTTGAAAGCACCAACATCCTGATCGACGGGGTGGAAGTGTCGGGCGCGTCGGACGCAGGCATCTATGTCGGCCAGTCGAGCCGTATCACCGTGCGCAATTCGATCGCGAGCCACAACGTGGCGGGGATCGAGATAGAGAACAGCCGCAAGGCGATCGTCGAGCGGAACTACGTCACCGGCAATACCGGGGGCATCCTGGTGTTCGACCTGCCCGGCCTGCCGGTGAAGAACGGGGGCGAAGTGCTGGTGCGGAACAATCTTGTTGCCAACAACACCACGCCGAACTTCGCGCCCGAGGGCAATATCGTCGCCAGCGTACGGCGCGGCACCGGCATCATGGTGATGGCGAACGACACCGTCTGGGTCGGGCAGAACATGCTCTACGACAACCCGACCGCGCCGATCATGGTCATCGCCTATCCGCTGGCGTTCGAGGATGCCGAATACAATCCGTACCCGCGCGGCATCAGCATCGATACCAACCAGGTGGACGAGGGCGGTACCGATCCGCAGTTCGAAGGGTCCGAACAGCTGCTTGCCGCGTTCGGCGGCGCGCTGCCGCCGGTGATGTGGGACGGGCTCGAAGATCCGGACATGACCACCCTGATGGTCCACCCGGACATGGCGGGCTGGTCGGTCAACCTTCCCGCGCAGGGCACGGGCATCGAATCCGCGCGGCCCGGTCCGCTTAACGTGGGCCCGATCGGTCAGCCGGTCAGCATCGAGGACTGGGGTGCGTCGGAAGAGCTGGAAGCGCGGTTGAAGTGAAGCAAGCCTCTCTCCTGCTGGCCTGCGCAGCGCTGACGCTAGGGGCGAGCATCGGTGCGAACGCGAGCGCCCCGATGATCGACCGTGATGGCGTGATCGCGGGTGACACCCTGCCCAAATCGCTTCGCGAGTTCGGCTTCTTTCGCGATCCTGCTGCGCAGATACCCGATGCGGGAGTCACGCCTTACCGGCTCAATATGCCGCTGTTTTCGGACGGGGCCGAGAAGCTGCGCTTCGTTTACCTGCCCGAAGGTGCGGATGTCGACATCGGCGAGCAGGGCCTGCTGCAGCTCCCGGTCGGCAGCGCGCTCATCAAGACTTTCGCGTTCGGCGAGGGCGACAATCGTCGCCTGATCGAAACGCGCGTTCTGCTCCACCGCGCGGACGGCTGGCTCGCGCTGCCGTATGTCTGGGATGAAGAGCAATATGATGCCACACTGGCGCTTGCGGGCAAGCGGGTGCCCGTGACTACGCCGCATGGCGAGCGGATCAGCTACCGCGTGCCCAACAAGAACCAGTGCAAGGAATGCCACGGGCTGGAAGGCGCGTTGACGCCGATCGGGCCCAAGGTGCGCAACATGTCCGCCGCGTGGCTGGAGAGTGTCCTCGGCAGGGTGCCCGAGGGCGCGGACACGATGCCGCTGTGGGAGGAGCGCGCTTCCGCAGACCCCACCGCCGCCGCGCGTGCCTATCTCGACGTCAATTGCGCGCATTGCCATCGCCCCGGTTCGACAGCCTCCAATTCGGGCCTCGACCTGAGGTGGGAGACCGACGACCCGCATGCCATCGGCATCAACAAGCGCCCCGTTGCCGCCGGACGCGGCTCTGGCGGGCTGATGTTCGACATCGTGCCGGGCGATCCCGAGGCCTCGATCCTCGTCTACCGCATGACAAGCGACGAGCCGGGGGTGGCCATGCCCGAGCTGGGCAAGGCGACCGTGCATGAAGAAGGCGTCGCGATGGTCGAGCGCTGGATTGCGGGCATGCCCGCGACATGAAACGCATGCTGAAGTGGGCGCTGGTCGTCGTCCTCCTGATCGCCGCGCTGCTCGTGGTCGCATTTCTCGTCTTTCGGACTCCCGACACCGATCCGGCGCAGATGCGCGCCAAATACGGCGGCGAGCCATCGCAGTTCGTCGAAATCGGCGATGGTGTGACCGTCCACCTGCGCGACGAGGGGCCGAGAGATGCGCCCGCGATCATGCTGCTGCACGGCTCCAACGCCGATCTGCACACGTGGCAGCCGTGGGTCGATGCGCTGAAAGCCGACTACCGCGTCATCCGCTTCGACCAGATCGGTCATGGCCTGACCGGCCCCGATCCGGCGGACGATTATTCGCAAGGCAGCTTCGTCGAAGATATCGACGAGGTGGCGAATACGCTGGGGCTGGGTCGCTTCGCGCTCGGTGGCAATTCGATGGGCGGCGGTCACGCGGTTGCCTATGCGCTTGCCCATCCCGAACGGCTGGATGGCCTGGTTCTGGTCGATGCGGGCGGGGCGCCCGATGTCGCACGCACGCAGAAGGATGAAGACGGGGATAAGGGCGGCGGCAATATCGGCTTCGTGATCGCGCGCACGCCGGTGCTCAACCGCATCGTCAACTACATCACCCCGCGTTCGCTGGTCGAGCAATCGCTGCGCGGATCGGTGTCCAATCAGGCAATCGTCACCGATGCGGCGGTGGATCGGTACTGGGAACTGTTGCGCTTTCCCGGCAACCGTAATGCCACGCGCATCCGCTTCTCGGGCGAGCGCCACAGCTTCAGCGCGGAGCAAGTCGAAGCCATTGCCGTGCCGACGCTGATCCTGTGGGGCGAGGAGGACCGTTTGATTCCGGTCGAAGCCGGCCTGTGGTACGATACCCACCTGCCGGACAGCCGCTTGGTGGTCTATTCCGGTATCGGCCATCTCCCGCACGAGGAGGCTGCGCGAAGGAGTGCCGCCTATGTTCGGCAATGGCTCGGCGAGCAGGATTTGACGACCGGAGCCAATTGACCGGCAAAGCGGCCCCGCAGCTATGGACGGGGCGCGCGCTTCCTCGGTAAGGCCGTCAAGACACGGTTTCAGAATTCGAGGATGGACATTTGCGCAAGGTTGGCCTGATCGGCGGAATGAGCTGGGTTTCCACCAGCATGTATTACAACTGGATCAACAAGGGTGTGAGCCGGCGCATGGGGCCGATGGTGTCCGCCGAGCTGTTGATCGAAAGTCTCAATTTCGCGGAACTCTCGGGCATCACCAATGAAGACGAGTGGGGGCGCGCATCCGACATCCTCGTCGCATCGGCCAAGCGCCTCGAAGATGCCGGAGCGCAGGCGATCGCCATTGCGGCGAATTCGATGCATCGCGTGTACGATCAGGTGGCCGAGGCGGTGAATGTGCCGGTGCTGCACATCGCCGATGCGGTGGGTGAGAAAATGAAGGCGAAAGGCGCGGTCAACGCCGCGCTGATCGGCACCCGCAATGTCATGACCGAGAGCTTTTATCGCAAGCATCTGGTCTCGCACGGCGTCGATCTGCTGCCGCCCGACATGACCCATGTCGAACGGACCAACGCGATCATCTATGACGAACTGATGCACGGCAAGGCGAGCCGCGATGCGGAGCGTTTCTTCCGCACGATGATCACCAACCTGCAGAAGGACGGGGCCGAAGCCATCGTGCTCGCCTGTACCGAGCTCGACATGGTCATCGATGTCGACGCGAATGTCCTGCCGATTTTCGATTCCGCGCGCATTCATTGCGAGAAGATCGTCGACTGGATGCTGGACGGGGAAGGCTAGCGGCGGCGGTTGCCGGGTGGCGCGCGGCGCAATAGAGGGCACCGGCATGAGCCGTTCCCCCCTTGCCGCCGATCCCGCTACCTCGCGCGGGCGAGAATTTCCGGGCACTTCGGATGAAACCCGCGGTCCTCGCAGCGCTTTCCAGCGCGACCGCGACCGGATCATCCACTCGATCGCGTTCCGGCGGCTGCGCAGCAAGACGCAGGTCTTCGTCGCGCCCGAGGGGGATCATTATCGCACCCGCCTGACCCATAGCCTGGAAGTGGCGCAGATCGGGCGGGTGATCGCCCGCGCGCTGGGGCTGGACGAAGACCTTACCGAAGCGCTGTGCCTCGCGCACGATATCGGCCATCCGCCCTTCGGCCATGCGGGGGAGGAAGCGCTGGACAAGGCGCTCGCTCCGCATGGAGGGTTCGATCACAATGCGCAGACGCTGCGCACGCTGATGCGGCTGGAAAGCCCCTATTGCACGCACGACGGGCTCAACCTGAGCTGGGAGGTGCTGGAAGGGCTCGCCAAGCACAACGGCCCTGTCGAAGCGCCGCACTGGGCGCTGGCCGAACTCGACGCAGACTTTCCGCTCGACCTCGAAAGCTGGCCTACGCTGGAGGCGCAGGTTGCCGCGGTGGCCGACGATATCGCCTACGACAACCATGATATCGACGACGGACTGCGCGCGGGCTTCCTCGAACTCGACGATTTGCTGACGCTCGATTTCATCGCCGACCAGTGGCGCGAGGTGGAACGGCGCTTCCCCAGGGCGGCGCGCGACCGCCAGCTGCGCGAACTTGTACGCGGCCAGATCGGATGGATGGTCAATGATGTGATCGCGCACACGAAGGCGTCGACCGCAGGGATTTCCGATCCGGCGCGTATCGCGGGCGCGGGCAGGGCGCTCGGCGGATTTTCCCCTGCCATGCTGGCGGCGGAACGGCGGCTGAAGGCGTTCATGTACGCCAAGCTCTATTACCATCCGGATCAGACGGCGACGGCCGACAAGGCCAATACCGTTATCGAACAGCTCTGGTGCGCCTATTGCGAAGATCCGTCGAGAATGGGATCGAACTGGGCGGATAACCTGCCCGAAGAAGAACCGCACCGCAGCCGTCATATCGCCGATTATATTGCAGGCATGACGGACAAATTTGCGCTAGAGCGTGCACGGGAGATATTCGGGGGCGCGCCGGACGATCTGAGCAACGTGTAAGCGCCCGGACAATTCTTGGTGGGGGGCATGAGCAGTCGATTTCGCGTGGCGATGGGCGGTGTGAGCGAGCCGATCGGGCTGCGCCTGATGCACCTTGCCCGTTACCAGGCGCAGATTCGCCTGGTCGGCCTGACGCTGGGCGAGGTCGAGATTCCCGCGGGCGCCCGGATGGAGGTGTTCGTCGCCGATGCCGACCGCTGGCCGCGCGTGATGCGGGCGATGAAGCCCAGGGTCTTCGTCGTCGGGCTCGGCCCTGCACTCAACCTCGTCGGCAAGGACGAGAGTCCCCTGCGAGCGATCGACGAGGAGGAAGCTGTGGTCGAGATTGCCAGGAACGCGCGATTCGCGGAGGTCGAAAGGCTGGTCGCGATCAGTTCGGAAGGGGCAGACCGCTGGTCGCGCGACCGGCATCTGAGCGCCAAGGGCAAGGCCGAGACCGAGCTTTCGCGGCTGGGGTTCAAGCGGCTCGACATCGTGCGGCCCGGCCCGCTCTCGCAGCGCGGGCTGAAGGATGATGGGCCGGTGTCGGATATTGGCGCGCTGCGTGGCCGCGGCACCGATGTGCACATGCTGGCGCAGGCGATCCTTACGCTCAGTCTGCGACGTACCCCGGGCAGGTTCGTACACGAGGAGCAGGGGATAGAGCGCGCCGCCGCGATGCTCTCGCGCGCGCCGTCGGCGAACCCGGATCATGGCGAACACGGCGACCAGGGCACAGGCCCGCAGCGGGCACAGGGGCGTTAGCACGGCATGTGGCAGACACTGTTCGATATCACCAATGTCATCGCGCTGGCGGGCTGGGCGCTGCTGATCCTGCTGCCCCGCCGCGAAAGCAATATCCTTGGGGTGCGTTACGGGGCCGTCGGCCTGCTGTGTGCGACCTATGTGGTGATGCTGGTGGCGTTGGCGGGCGGTTTCGTCGATCCGGTGGCGGCGCCGGGAAGCGTGCCGCAGCGGGAATTCGAATACAGCGTGCAGGGCCTGATGGCGATGTTCCGCTCCGAAGGGGCGATCGTGGTCGGCTGGACGCATTATCTCGCGCTGGATCTGTTCGCGGGCCTGTGGATCGCGCGTGACGCGGACAGGCATGGCGCACACCGGCTGGTGCAGGTGCCGTTCCTGCTGGCGACCTTCATGGCGGGTCCGGCCGGACTTTTCGCTTGGCTGATCGCGCGACAATTCTTCGGAAAGGATACTTATGGCGCTGGTTGACGACGACAGCGCGAAGGTCCGCTTTCCGCCACCCGTGATCGTGCTGGGATCGCTGCTTCTGGGCTTCGCGGCAGACCGGCTGCTGGGCCTGGCGCCGATCGAGCTTGTGGTCCTGCGCCCGATCGGGGTCGTGATTGCAGCGCTGGGCCTTGCCATCCTCGGCTCGGGCCTCACCGGGTTCTTGCGGGCGGGCACCGATCCGGAACCGTGGAAGCGGGATACCGCGCTCGTTACCTCGGGCCTGTACCGGATCACCCGCAATCCGATGTATCTCGGCATGGTGATGGTCCAGCTCGGAATCGCGCTGTTCGCGCGGAACATCGGCGCTCTGGCATCTGTGCCACTGGCCATAGTGCTGGTCGACCGCTTCGTGATCGCGCGCGAGGAGCCGCACCTGCTGGCGACCTTCGGCGATCAGTATCGCGGGTACTGCAAACGCGTGCGGCGCTGGCTCTGAGGGGGATGGTGTGAGCGGCAAGCGGGAAAGCCCGGCAGCGCAGCGCAATCGTGCGCCAATCGCCGATGTGCTGGCATCGGTGCTGCCCGATCATGGCCGCGTGCTCGAAATCGCGAGCGGTACGGGCGAGCATGTGGTGCATTTCGCGGCCCGCTTTCCCGATCTTACTTGGCAGCCGAGCGATCCCGATCCGGGTGCGCGGGCCTCGATAGCTGCCTATGTTAAAGAGAGCGGGTCGGAGAATATCGAGACTCCGCTGGCGCTCGACGCTTCGGCGAGCGAATGGCCGATCGACGCGGCCGATGCGCTCGTGTGCATCAACATGATCCACATCAGCCCATGGGCGGCGACCGAGGGGCTGTTTGCAGGCGCGGCGCGTCTGCTGCCGCCGCAGGGCGGGCCACTGGTGCTCTACGGGCCCTATCTGGAAAGCGATGTGGAGACGGCGGAGTCGAACCTGGGGTTCGACCAGAGCCTGAAGGCGCGCGATCCGCGCTGGGGCCTGCGCGATAGGGCCGCAGTCGATGCGCTGGCCGAAAAGAACGGCTTCACCCGCACGTTACGGGTGCCGATGCCCGCCAACAATCTCGTGCTCGTCTACCGGAAAGCCTGAGCCTTCGATGGCGAGTCTGGCGGCACGGGCGGGGGGGGGGCGGGCTGCGGCCCACCCCTTCGCTAACGGTCAGTCGATGGCTTCTTCACCGGCCTTGCCGACCGATTCAACGTCGCGGCCGAGACCCTGCACGGTGTTGCAGGCGGTTGCGGTCAGGGCGATGGTGGAGATGCCGATGGCGAGGACAATCTTGCGGATCATGGTGCGGTCCCTTGTGTTGAGGGCGGTCGCGCATCCTGCGCAGGTCGCCCGGTAGGCATCACAACGCTACTGCTGCGCAAGCGGTTCCTCCGGGGCGGCAACGGGCGTGGCTTCACGCCGTGCCTTGCGCGCCAGATGGCCTTCGCGGACCACGATGATCGTGCCTGCAAGGATGATGATCGGCGCGCCGATCCATGTGTTGGGCACGGGCAGATCGCCGAAGACCTGCCAGCCGTAGATCGTGGCCCATAAAAGCGCGGTGTAATCCATCACGATCACCGTCGCGGCCGAGCCATAGCGTAGCGAATTGGTCAGCAGCAGCTGGCCGGCCGCGCCGCTTACCCCCACGCCGCCCAGCAGCAGCCAGGTTTCGGCCGAATGGGCTTTGCCGACGAAGGGTAGGGCGATCGACAGCAGCGGCACGGTCAGCAGGCAGAACCAGAACACGATGCTCGTGGAGCTTTCGGTCTTGTTCAGATCCTGGATTTGGATCGAGGTCAACGCGACCATGAACGCCCCGCCGAGCCCGACCGCGATGCCGACCGGGTCGACCGGGTTGCCGCCCGGCTGTGCCACTATCAGGATGCCGACGAAGCCGATCACGATCGCACTCCAGCGATAGCGGCCGATCCGCTCCTTCATCAGCAGCATAGACAGGATAACCGCCCAGATCGGTGCGGTGAAGTTGATCGTGGTCGCCTCCGCCAGCGGCAGCATGATGACCGCGCCATAGACCAGCGCCATGCCGACGATGCCGTAGGCGCTGCGGATCGCGTGGCTCTTGAAACGGACCGGACGCAGGGTGGCGAAGCCGACGGTTGCGGCGGCGAAGCCGATCATTGCCAGCAGCGTGACCGCCTGGCGCCAGAAGATGATCTCGAACAGGTGGACGTCCTGCTCTCCGGTCAGCTTTACCAGCATGGAAAGGGTGGTGAGGGCGAGGGCGGCGAGCAGACGCAGGCCGATCGCCATCAGGGGGCGGGATTGGGCAACGCTTGCATCCATGCGCTGCTGGTAGTGATTGGCGGCGCAGGTTCAAGCGGGGATAGGCGATTGCGCTTTCGCAACCGCATCGCCACTTGGCCGCCGATGGACTGGTTGCACCAACTGATATTTCTGAGCGATGCGGGGCGCGTGGCGCTGGCAGGGACTGCGTGCATCGTCGTGGCGCTGGTCGCGATGGTGGCCGAACGGCGCCGGGGCAAGCGCGCGCGGATCGATCGCGTCGGCTGCATGCCGTGGATGACGATCTTCCTGTTCGCGGCGGTGATCGGCGGCGGCCTTCTGGCGACCGCCATCCCCGCGCTGTTGCAGGGATGATGGCCTACAGACAGGCTTCCAGGTACGCCTGATCGAAGCCGAACTGGCGCGCTTTTTCCAGCGTGTAGGGGCGCAGGCCCTGGCTGCGGTATTCGCCCACTATCTTGCCGTCCTCGCCTTCTTCCAGATACTCGAACTTGAACAGTTCCTGGGTGACGATGACCTCGCCTTCCATTCCGATCACTTCGGTGATGTTGGTGGTGCGGCGCGAACCGTCGCGCAAACGTTTGACCTGAACGATCAGGTCGACCGACTCCGCGATCTGGCGGCTGATCGCTTCCTTGGGGATCTTGATGTCGCCCATCAGGATCATGTTCTCCATACGCCCCAGCGCCTCGCGCGGGCTGTTGGCGTGGAGCGTACACATCGAACCGTCGTGGCCGGTGTTCATCGCGGCGAGCAGGTCGAACGCCTCGGAGCCACGAATCTCGCCCAGGATGATGCGGTCGGGGCGCATGCGCAGCGCGTTCTTCACGAGGTCGCCGATGGTGATCGCGCCCTGGCCTTCGAGGTTGGGCGGGCGCGTTTCGAGCGGCAGCCAGTGCGGCTGTTGCAGACGAAGTTCGGCCGCGTCCTCGATCGTCAGCACACGCTCGCCCGGGTCTATCATCTTCGACAGGGCGTTGAGCATGGTCGTCTTGCCCGAGCCCGTACCGCCGGAGATCACGATGTTCATCCGGCACGCGCCCGCGATCTTGAGCGCGGTCGCCATCTTCTCGTCCATCGAATCCCAGTTGCGGAGCATGTCGATGGTGATCGGTTTTTCGGAAAACTTACGGATAGAAATCGCGGTGCCGCGCAAGCTGAGCGGCGGGACGATCACGTTCACACGGCTGCCATCCTTAAGACGGGCGTCGGCCAGCGGCGTGGTCTGGTCGACGCGGCGGCCGACCTGGTTCACGATCCGCTGTGCGATCTGGAACAGGTGCTGTTCGTCGCGGAACTGGATCGGGGCAAGGGTCAGCTTGCCCTTCTTTTCGATGTAGGTCTGGTCCGGGCCGTTGACCATGATGTCGGAAACGTCCGGGTCCTGCAGCAGCTCTTCAAGCGGGCCGAAGCCGAGCAGCTCGTCGATCAGCACCTTCTCCAGCGCGAACTGCTCGCGCCGGTTGAGCGTGACCTTCAGCTCCGCCAGCACTTCCATGATGATCGGGCGGAATTCTTCCGCCAGTTCATCCTTGCTCAGCGTCGACGCAGCCTCGGGATCGATCCGTTCGAGCAGGCGCGGCAGCACCTGTTCCTTGATCTTGTGGACGCTCGCCTCGAAGCCGGTGACCTCTTCCTTGACGTGGACCGCATTGGACCGCTCGTTCAGGCGGCGGTGCGCGTCGGCGTGCCGGTTGCCTGCGGGGGCGGGGCTGGAAGTCTTGTCCGCATCGTCCGACCCGTCGACGGGTTCGGGGATCGGGGGGAACTGGTCGCCCCCCTCGTCGCTGGTGTCGCGCGAAGGTCCGGGGCCCTTCATGGGCTTCGCGTTGCCGAATGCGGGACGGCTGCCGGGCGTCATGCCCCCGGGGCCGTTCCTGCGTCCGAAAGCGCTCATTGCGGTATCCCCCAAAGTGGAAGCGATTGGTTTGCGGCGTGCGGTCGGGATGGCCAACAACGCCTTCTCGGAAATGGTGAATATGATCGAAACCTTAGGAATTTCCTAAACCGGGAGGGTCCTGCCCGGGCACGTCTGGGCGAAGCGCGTGCCCCGTCCACCACAGCCACCCGCACAGCGCTGGCAAGACGATGCCGATCGCGTATGAGCGGCACATCGGGAAGGACCTGGATTGACGTGAGAGACGACGAACGCACCGGCATCCTGCTGGCAGTGGCGGGCTTCAGCTCGCTTTCGGTGGGCGATGCGATCGTCAAGACGATGGCGGGCGAATGGTCGCCGCTGGCGGTGGCCGCGCTGCGCTTCACCATCGGCGCGATCGGCCTTTCGATCCTGCTCCTGCGGGCCGAGGGGCCGGCCGCGTTCCGCCCGCGCCGCCCGCTTTTGCAGGTTGCGCGCGGCGCTTGCCTGGCGGGGGCGACGCTGTGCTTCTTTTCCGCCGTATTTGTGATGCAGCTGGCAGAGGCCATGGCGCTCGCCTTCATCTCGCCGCTGTTCGTCGCGCTGTTCAGCGGGCCGTTGCTGAAGGAAAAGGTTCGCCCGGCGGTCTGGATCGCGTCCCCCGTCGCGCTGATCGGCGTGCTGCTGGTGCTGCGGCCCAATTTCGCCGAGTTGGGCTGGCTGGCGTGCCTGCCCATCATCTCCGCCTCGTTCTTCGGCCTGATGGTGATCTGCAACCGGGCGACGGCAGGCGACGGCAGCGCGCTTTCGATGCAGGTGTTCATCGCCTGCATTGCCACGCCCTTCCTGATCGTCGCGGCCGCCATCGGCCACGCCACCGGCGTGCCGGCGCTGCAGGTGGGCCTGCCCGACTGGACGATCGTCGCGCGCTGCGCGGTGATCGCGGTGACCGCGAGCACGGCGCACTGGCTTGCTTTTCTGGGGACCACGCGTGCCGGCGCGGCGACGATCGCGCCGATGGTCTATGTCCAGATGATCGTCGCGGTGACGTTGGGCTACCTGCTGTTCGGGGACGTGCCGGACCTGCCAACGATCGGCGGCGGGGGGATCATCATCGGCGCGGGGCTGTTCCTCTGGATCAGCACGCCGTGCGGGCCCGCGCAGATGCCGCGTGCATTGCAAGGCCAGCCCGAAACGCTAGATGACGAAGTATTCAAGAGCGGGAATAGCGACTGACATGTGCGGCATTATCGGAATCGTAAGTGGTGATCCTGTGGTCGACCGGCTGGTTGATGGCCTCAGGCGGATGGAGTATCGCGGCTACGACAGTGCCGGCGTGTGCACGCTGCACGACGGCGCCATGGTGCGCCGCCGGGCACAGGGCAAGCTCGCCAATCTGGTCGAGGTGCTGCGCGAGGATCCCGCACCCGGGACCATCGGCATTGCCCACACCCGCTGGGCGACCCACGGCGCGCCGACCAAGGCCAATGCCCATCCGCACGCCGGCAAGGCCGCCGCGCTGGTCCATAATGGCATCATCGAGAATTTCCGCCCGCTGCGCGACGAGCTGGAGGCGGAAGGATACTCAGCTGAGAGCGAGACCGACAGCGAGGTTGTGGCCCTGCTGGTCAGCCGCGAGGTCGAGCGCGGGGCGACGCCCGAAGAGGCGGTGCAAGCCGTGCTGCCGCGCCTGCGCGGTGCTTTCGCGCTCGCCATCGTCTTCCCCGAGCATCCGGGCAAGATCATCGGTGCGCGGCTCGGCTCGCCGCTGGTGCTCGGCTATGGCGACGGTGAGATGTTCATCGGCTCGGACGCGCTCGCGCTTGCGCCGCTGACCCAGCGGATCACCTATCTGGAAGAGGGCGACTGGGCGGTCGTCACCCGCGAGGGTGCGCAGATTTTCGATGAGGCGGGCAAAGCGGTCGAGCGGGATATCGTCCCCTCCGGTGCCAGCGCTGCCGCGGTGGAGCGCGGCAATTACCGCCACTTCATGCAAAAGGAAATCTTCGAACAGCCGACGGTCGTGGCGCAGACCCTCGCCAGCTACGTGCGCCAGGCGGACCAGACCGTTGCCCTGCCGCAGATGGATTTCGACCTTTCCGCCATCGACCGGATGACCATCGTCGCCTGCGGAACCTCCTATTACGCCGGCATGGTCGGGCGCTACTGGATCGAACAGTTCGCGCGTGTGCCGGTCGACATCGATGTCGCGAGCGAGTTTCGCTACCGCGAGCCGCCGCTGCCCAAGGGCGGCCTCGCGCTGTTCATTTCGCAGAGCGGGGAAACCGCCGATACGCTGGCCGCGCTGCGCTACTGCAAGGCGCAGGGCCAAACCATCGCCGCGATCGTCAACGTGCCCACCAGCACCATGGCGCGCGAGGCCGATCTGCTGCTGCCGATCCATGCCGGTCCCGAGATCGGGGTCGCTTCGACCAAGGCGTTCACTTGCCAGCTCGCGGTGCTCGCGGCGCTTGCCGCCAAACTGGCGGTGGTGAAGGGCGAGATGGATCGTGATGAAGAACAGGAGGTCGTTCACCACCTTCTCGAAGCGCCCGCGTGCCTAAACCGGGCGCTCGACCATGATGACGACATCGCGGCCATGGCGCACACGATCGCGCCCGCGCGCGACGTGCTCTACCTCGGACGCGGGGCCGATTTCCCGATGGCGCTGGAAGGGGCGCTGAAGCTGAAGGAAATCAGCTATATCCACGCCGAAGGCTATGCCAGCGGCGAGATGAAGCACGGCCCCATCGCGCTGATCGACGAGGATGTGCCCGTGGTCGTCATCGCGCCGTCGGGCCCGCTGTTCGAAAAGACCGTTTCCAACATGCAGGAAGTGCGCGCACGCGGCGGGCAGGTGGTGCTGATCTCCGATGCCGACGGGCTGGCCGAAGCGGGCGAGGGGTGCCTCGCCACGATCGAGATGCCCAAGGTCCACCCGCTTATCGCGCCGCTGGTCTACGCCGTACCGGTGCAACTGCTCGCCTACCACGTGGCTCTGGTCAAAGGCACTGACGTTGACCAGCCGCGCAATCTCGCCAAATCGGTGACAGTCGAATAAATACAGAAAAGTCCGCCGATTTACGCGCGGCTAACTTTTGCTCTCTACCCAGCCTCGCCATGCGAGATGTGCCTGCTTCCTTGGAAACTCCCCTCCTGCAGCACCTCCCGCTGCTGGCGGTTTTCGGTGTCGGCGAGGCAGTGAAGGCTGACTGGCAGAGGCTGCGCTATTGCCAGCACATGCATGTCTTGCGGCTGTCACCAATGTTCCTGTTCGGACATCTCGTTGCGGTCGCGGTCGGGGTCTCCGTATTCTGGCATGTCCTGCCGGCGTGGGCGATGTTCCTCTGGCTGCTCTTCATGGCGGTTGTTCCGCTGTGCTATCTCTTCCGCGACAAGAGGCGCCGCGTGAAGGATCGGCCCCGGGTCAGCCCGCGCGAGGCAGCGGTCCATATGGCGGGTGCCGTGATCCTCGGCCTTGGCTGGGCCATGCTGCTGCCGCTGCTGTTCTACACGTCCAGCCTGCAATGGCTGGCCGTGGGCTGGACGCTCGTCACCATCGCTTCGCTTGGCGTCGTTCTCGCCATTGGTGCCGTGCCGATGGCCTCGGCGATCTTCTTCCTCCTGATCGGTGCCTCGGGGGCCATCTGCTGTGTTCTGGCAGGCTATCCTTCGCTGCTCGGCATGGTCGCGCTGCATGTCATGTTCGGACTGGCTGCGACATGGGTCCGGTCCGAGACCTTTCTGCGCCTCTCGATGGCGCAGACCACGATGACCGAGAAGAGCGACACCGTGTCTCTCTTGCTGCGCGAGTTCGAGGAGAACGAGGCGGACTGGCTGTGGCAGATCGACAAGAGCCGCCGGGTCCGCTCCGCCTCGCCCCGCTTCGCCTTTGCGCTGGGCGAGTCCGCCGGTGCGCTGGAAGGGCGGCCCTTCTTCGAACTGATTTCGGGCGAGCATTGGGAAAACGGCCCCTCGACGCAGTCGCTGCGTGAACTTGCCGAGTACATCAAGGCGCAGCAGAGCTTCTCCAACCTGCTGGTGCAGGTCGATGTCGGCGGTGAACCCCGCTGGTGGGAGCTTTCGGGCACCCCGATCATGGGCCACAAGGGCGAATATCTGGGCTACCGCGGAGTGGGATCGGACGTCACCGAGCAACGCAGATCGTCCGAAAAGATCGCCTATCTCGCGCGCTACGATACGCTGACCGGCCTGCCGAACCGGCTGATGCTGCATGAAACGCTGGGCGAGGCAATGGATCATGCACGCCAGCAGCGCCGCCGCTGCGCGTTCATCATGGTCGATCTGGACCGGTTCAAGGCGGTCAATGATTCGCTCGGCCACCAGGTCGGTGACCGGCTGCTGGAACAGGTCTCCAAACGCCTTGGCGAGATCGCGAGTGACAACGAGATCTGCGGGCGTCTGGGCGGTGACGAATTCGGGATCGTCGTGCGCGACGCCGAGGATTTCTGCAAGATCGACGCCATCGCCCGCCGGGTGATCGAGCGGCTTTCGCAACCCTACGAGGTCGACCGGCACACCCTGTTCGTCGGTGCCAGCGCGGGATCGGCGCTCGCTCCGCGCGACGGTAAGGGCGTCGAGGAACTGATGCGCAATGCCGACCTCGCGCTGTACCGCGCGAAGGACGACGGGCGCGGCGTCCATTTCGCCTACGAGCCTTCGCTCCATGCCCATGCGGAAGAACGCCGCCAGCTCGAATTCGCGCTCCGAAAGGCGCTGGAGAAGGACGAGCTGCACCTCAACTTCCAGCCGGTGGTCGACGCGCAGTCGGAAGAGGTGGTCAGCTTCGAGGCGCTGGTGCGCTGGCGAAGCGAGGAGCATGGCCTCGTCAGCCCGAGCAAGTTCATCCCGGTCGCGGAGGAAACGCGCCTGATCCTGCCGATCGGCACGTGGGTGATGAACCAGGCCTGCCGCGAGGCGATGGCCTGGCCCGCGCACGTCAAGATCAACGTCAACGTCTCGCCCGAACAGCTGGTCCAGCCCGAGTTCGTCGATATCGTGGTGTTGGCGCTGTCCACCAGCGGGCTCGACCCGCAGCGGCTCGAGATCGAGGTGACCGAGAGCATCTTCCTCAATGATGCCGAGGTAGCCCGCATCGCGCTGGCCCGGGTCATGGCGCTGGGCTGCAAGGTCGCGCTCGACGATTTCGGGACGGGCTATTCCTCGCTTGGGTACCTGCGCAAGCTGCAATTCTCGACCATCAAGGTCGATCGAAGCTTCGTGCAGGGCGCGGCGCAGGGCAGCAGCGAGAGCCTCGCGATCGTGCGCGCGGTCGTGGCGATGGCCAAGAGCCTCGAGATGCGCACGACCGCCGAAGGCGTGGAAACGGAAGAGGAAGCGGCCTTGGTGCGCAACATGGGCTGCGACCGCATCCAGGGCTTCCACTTCGGTCGCCCGATGAGCAGCGTGGATGCGCGCGCACTGTTCGAGGTCGATTACCGCGAGCTGCGCGCGTAGCGCTGTTCAAGCGCCCTTCCTGCGGGGCGGGATGTCTGCGCTGAAAATCCCTACGCCGCTGCGGCGAGGCTTTCCATCAGCGAGGTGAACAGGCGGCGCCCGTCGGTCCCGCCATGTGCGGCGTCGATTGCACGTTCGGGATGGGGCATCATGCCCAGCACCGTGCCGCGATCGTTGACGATGCCCGCGATGTCGCGGCGCGAGCCGTTTGTCGCCTGGGTGTAGCGGAATACCACCCGGCCTTCGCCTTCCAGCGCGTCCAGCGTCGCCTCGTCGGCAAAGAAATTGCCGTCGTGGTGGGCAACCGGGATGGTGATCTTCTCACCTTCGGAAAATTGGCCGGTGAAGCGCGTGGCGGCGTTTTCCACCTTGAGTACGGCATCGCGGCAGACGAAGCGCTGGTTCGCGTTGCGCATCAGCGCACCGGGCAGCAGCTGGGCCTCGCACAGCACCTGGAAGCCATTGCACACGCCCAGCACCGGCACACCGCGCTCCGCCGCCTTGGCGATCTCGCGCATGATCGGGCTGTTGGCAGCCATCGCGCCCGCGCGCAGATAGTCCCCGTAGGAAAAACCGCCGGGCAGGGCGATGAAATCGAGCCCGTCGGGCAGGGCGGTGTCGCGGTGCCAGACGCGCGCGGGCTCCTTGCCGAAGACCTGCGCGATCGCGACCTGCATGTCGCGATCGCAGTTGGAGCCGGGGAAGGTGACGACAGCAGTGTTCATCGCGGCTTACTCCCCGTGGCCTTGGGCATCCTCGATACGGTAGTTCTCGATCACCATGTTGGTCAGCAACTTCTCGCACATTTCGGCGATCTTTTCGTCGGTGACGTCGTCGGCAAGGTCGAGTTCGATCAGACGTCCGATGCGGACATCCTCGACCCCGGAAAAGCCGAGCCCGTCCAGCGCGTGATGCACCGCGCGCCCTTGCGGGTCGAGCACGCCGGGTTTGAGGGTGACGAATACGCGCTTCTTCATGACATGCTCCTTGGGCCGCGAACCGATGGGTTACCGCGTGCCTTTAGCTGACCGTGCCGCAGGGGCAATGGTCACTGGGCGGTTGTTTCACCGCCCGTCGCGCCTTCGGCCTGCTCTCGCGGGAGAACGGTGAACCCGACGGCCTCGTCCGGGACGAGATATTTCTGGGCGAGCGCCTGCAATTCCTCGCCCGTCATCGCCTCGTAGCGTGCGTGTGCGGTCAGGAAGCGCTCGATATCCTCCGGCTCGCTCTGGGCTTCGCCGACCAGCCCCATCCACCCGTCATTCGACTTGAGGCGGTTGTTGAGCGATTCGAGCACCGGCTGGCGCGCGCGTTGCATCAGATCGTCGGACACCGGGGCGGAGCGCAGCGCGGCGATCACTTCCAGCAGCGCCTCGCGCGCGGGCTCTACCTGGCCCACGTCGACCGACGCGCCGACCGCGAAGGTGCCGTAATCATCCCACACCGAAGACGGCCTCGAATCGACGAAGGACGAATAGGTCTGCCCCAGTTCTTCGCGCAGCTTGTCCGTCAGCATCAGCCGGGTGACGCGTTCGAGCATGGTCAACTGAGAGGTCGTATCCCAGTCCTCGTTATCCGTAGTCGGCCAGACCAGTCGCACGATGGCCTGATCCGGCTCGCCGTCGTGGAACACTTCGTAGGACCGCCGGTCATCGGTGAAGGTGGGGGGGGAGACGTCGTCGTAGTCGCGGAATTCCGCCTCGCGCTCGGGCAGCGCGCCGAAGGTCGCCGCGACCGCGTCGATCGCCTGCTGCTCGTCGAAGTCGCCGACGATGGCGATCTCGATCGCACCATTGGCGAGCCGGTCCGAGATCGTCGCGCGCAGCTGGTCGAAATCGAGCGCGCGATAGGCCTCGACCGGCTGGCGCGTGAAGCGCGGATCGCCATCCGACAAGCGCGCGCCGAGCGCTTCGGCGAGTGCCGAATCGGGCGTGCGGCCCAGCCGGGCGAAGAAATCGTCCAGCCCTGCGCGCCAGGGCCCCAGGCCTTCGGCGCGGTAGCCGGGATCGGTCACCAGCGCTGCCATCAACTGGAGCTGCAGTTCGAGATCGCGCGGCGTGGTGGTCGCCCCCGAATCGAAACTATGCTCGTTCGATCCCAGACCCAGGCCGACGGATCGGCCCGCGAGGATCGACTGCAGTTCGTCGGTGCTGTGCTTGCCGAGGCCGCCCGAGGGCACCAGCCCGGTGAGCGCAACCGCTAGCGGCGCTTCGCGCGAGGCGAGCATGTCGCCACCGTCGATCGACAGGCGCACGCTGACCCGGTCTTCCGAAAGATCGGTCTGCTTCAGATTGAGGCGGACATTATTGGCGAAGCGGATGGTCCGGATGGCCAGATCGTCGTCCGAAACCGTGTCTTCCACGATCGTGCCGGGCTTGCCGAAATCGGTATAGGCGAACTCGGCGGTGGCGGTCGCTTCGGGCGGTTGCAGGTCGCGGGCCAGCGCGCTGGCGGTCGCCGACCTGAGCGCCTGTTCGCCGCCCTCGGGTGCGGACTTGCCGGTAAAGCGGATCAGCGGATCGTCGAAGGTGCGGAACGTCTCGCGCATTTCGGCGAGAACCTTTGCGGGCGTCACCTCGCCAACCGCAGCTTCGAACAGCGCCAGCTCCTCGCGCGGGCTCAGCGGTACTGCGTCGCCGTGCGCGATGGCCAGCGCATCGTTGACGAAGCTTCCGTTGGTGCGGGTTTCCATGTTCGCGGCCTGATTTTCCAGACGGGTGCGCATGTTGGTCACCTGTTCGGCGATCTCGCTCTCGTCGAAGCCGAAGATCAGCGCGCGGCGGAATTCGTCGAGCCCGGTGTCGAGTCCGCGCTGCCATTCGCCGTCCTCGGTCGCGACGCCCAGCGTGATGCTGCGCGCGGCTTCGAGGAAGTCGCTGGCATTGAAGGACACATTGCGGAAGGGCGGATCCTCGACCCGCTGGAGCCGCTGGAGCCGCCGGCTGATCGCCGCGCCGCCGATCCAGCGCAGCAGGCCTTTCACGCGCTCTTGTGCGGTATCGGGGCGATCCACGTAGGGATCGTTCATCACCAGCGTGATGCTTTCGGTCAGCGCGGGGTCGATGTAGATATCGGTTTTGCCCGCGCGCGCCGGATCGACCGGGCCTGCGCCCGGCTGCTCGGGGCTGGGGGCGGCCTGCCAGTCGGCAAAGCGCTCCACGATATTGCGCTCTACCATTTGCGGGTCGAAATCGCCGACCACCACCAGCACGGTGTCGGCAGGCACGTATTCGCGCTCCCAGAAAGCGCGCACATTTTCGGAATCGGCGGCTTCGAGCGTTTCGATCGTGCCGATCGGCATGCGGCGCGACAGGCGCGATTCGGGGAACAGGAATTCGAGCTGGTCGATCGTGTTCTGCAGCGCGTAATTGTTACGCACCCGCCGTTCGGACAGGATCACACCCTTTTCGCGCTGCACCGCCTCTTCGTCGAAAGTCAGCTCGCTCGCGGTCTCGCGCATCAGCATCAGCGCCGTGTCGAGCAGCTCCTCGTCCGCGCGCGGCAGGTCGAGCTTGTATTGCGTGCTTTCGAAACCGGTCGAGGCGTTGGTGTCCGCGCCGAAGGCGAGGCCGAGGCGCTCGAGCAGCTTGACCATCTCGCCCTCGGGCACGTTGGTCGAGCCGTTGAAGGCCATATGCTCCACATAGTGCGCGTAGCCGCGCTCGTCCTCGCGTTCGTCGAGCGATCCTGCGTCGATTAGCATGCGCACCAGCACGGTGCCTTCGGGCCGGTCGTTGGGCCGGATGATGTAGCGCATGCCGTTGTCGAGCATGCCGAAGGTCCACCCGGCCTCGGGCGCGAAATCGCTGTCTTCCAGATCCCATTCGACCGGGTCCCACCCGTCGTCCGCTGGCACGGCGGCATCCTTGGTGGCGGCAGGGCTCTCGGCGGTCTGCTGCGCAAGGGCGGGGAGAGCGCAGCCGAGGAGGAGGGCAGTGCAGGCGAGGCGGGTTTTCGGGAATGAAATCATGGCGCGACCATGCGGGAGCGATATTGCTCGCGCAAGGGCAGCGCCGATTTCTCCTCGAACCTACTTCTTCTTGGGAACGCCGCGCATCCGGCCGCGGTGGGCGGACAGGTCGAACACCTCACCCGGTGCGTTGTCGTCGTTCTGCAGCACGCCGAGCCGCCGTGCGACTTCCTGGTAGGCTTCTTCCTCGCCACCGAGGTCGCGGCGGAAGCGATCCTTGTCGAGCTTTTCGCCCGAGTTCATGTCCCACAACCGGCAGCCGTCGGGGCTGATCTCGTCCGCCAGGATCACGCGCGCATAGTCGCCGTCCCACAGGCGGCCGAATTCCAGCTTGAAATCGACCAGCCGGATGTCGACCGCGGCGAACATGCCGGCGATGAAATCATTGATGCGGATCGCCATGGCCGACATGTCCTGCATCTCTTCCTGGCTGGCCCAGTTGAAGCAGGCGATGTGTTCCTCGGCGACCAGCGGATCGCCCAGCGCATCGTCCTTGTAGTAATACTCGATCAGCGAATGCGGCAGCGGTTCGCCTTCTTCGAGGCCCAGCCGCTTGCACAGCGATCCGGCGGCGACATTGCGCACGACCACTTCCAAGGGGATGATCTCGACCTGGCGGACCAGCTGTTCGCGCATGTTGAGGCGACGGATGAAGTGCGTCGGGATGCCGATATTCGCCAGCCGCGTGAACACATGTTCGCTGATGCGGTTGTTGATCACGCCCTTGCCGTTGATCGTGCCCTTCTTTTCCGCATTGAAGGCGGTCGCGTCGTCCTTGAAATACTGGATCAGCGTGCCCGGCTCGGGACCTTCGTAGAGGATCTTGGCCTTGCCTTCGTAAATCTGGCGACGACGGGACATGGAGCTTACCTGCGCTGTTCAAAAAGGATTGCCCCGGCATCGCGAACGGCACCTGCGCGGCGCCGCCCTGCCGGGGGCGAATTCGGCAGGCCCTACAGCCAAATGCGTGCGTCTTCAATCCGCGCTGGACGGCGTCGCATTTTCCTCCATCGCGGGCGAGTGGCTCGCCCTCAGGCTGTCGATCAGCCTGCCCAGCGTCGCACGCTGCACGAGGACCGAGAACAGCACCGCGGCGAAGGTCGCGGCCAGCAGCAGGTCGCGCGTCTCGCCCGAAGGAAGCGACAGGGCGAGCGCAATCGAGATGCCGCCGCGCAGGCCGCCCCACCACAGCACGCGCCCCGAACCGGGGGTGGAGAGCCGTGCTGCGGGGATCGCCTTGGTGGCCCCACCGACTGCGATCGCCCGCGCCGCGAGCGTGATCGGGATGGCAGCGAGGCCGAAGATCAGTTCGGTCCAACCGGGGATCAGTGCGATCAGCTCCAGCCCGATCAGCAGGAACAGCACGGAATTGAGCAGTTCGTCGACCAGCTCCCAGAATTTGTTGACGTAATCGAGCGTGACGTCGCTCATCGCCAGGTTCGCCCCGTGGTTGCCGATCAGCAGGCCGGCCACCGCCATCGCGAGCGGGCCCGAGATATGCAGCTGCGAACACAGCGCATAGCCGCCCATCACGACCGCCAGCGTGATGAGCACCTCCAGCGTGTATTCGTCCATCGACCGCAGGGCGCGAAAGCCGATCCAGCCGAACACGAAGCCGACCAGCACGCCGCCGCCCGCCTCGAACAGGAAAAGCCGCGCACCTTCGCCGAGGCTGAAATCGGCGCCGGTGACTGCCGCGCCGAGCAGGATGGTGAAGACCACGATGCCCACGCCATCGTTGAACAGGCTCTCGCCCGCGACCGCGCTTTGCAGCGAGAGCGGCACGTCTTCGGTCTTGAGCACGCCGAGGACGGAAACGGGATCGGTGGGGGAGATCAGCGCGCCGAACACGAAATACCAGATCGGTGCGATCTGCACGCCCAGCAGCAGGCCCAGCCCCCACGCCGCGGCGCCCACCAGCGCGGTGGAGATGATGACCCCCACGGTGGAGAGCAGCAGTACGGGCAACCAGTCAGCCTTCAGCCGGTCGAGGTCGACATGCAGTGCGCCCGCGAACAGCAGGAAGCTCAGCATGCCTTCCAGCAGCGTCTCGGTGAAATTCATCTGCTCGAGCAGCTGGGCGACACTGTCGTCGAGCGTGATCCACGGCACTAGCGCATTGGCCGCCATCAGCAGGATCGACGCCAGCGCGCCCATCACGGTCAGCCCGATGACATGCGGCAGGCGGATGAAGTGATGGTTCACGTATCCGAAGATCGCCGCCGCCACCACGAGGATGGCGGCGATGTCGAAGGGTGAAAGCGCGGCTGCGGCGGGTTCGTGCATCCGCACTGCCTACTCGCGCTTGGGGCCAGCGGGAAGGGGAGGCGTTGCGAAGCCTACGCCCCCTCGTCCCCGAACAGCATCGCCTTCATCCGGTCGAGATAGGCGATCCACGCCTCGCGGCCCGCCTCGGTCAGGCAGGCGGTGGTGACGGGCTTCCTGGCCTCGAAGCGCTTTTCAATGCGGACATAGCCCGCATCCTCCAGCTTGCGCAGGTGAACCGACAGGTTGCCGTCGCTCACACCGGTGCGCACGCGCAGCTCGCCGAAGTCGGCGCATTCCGCGCTGGAGAGATAGGCCATCGTGGCCAGCCGGACGCGCCCGTGGATCGTATCGTCGATCGTCCGGTAATCCATTGACGGTTCGGGCGGAGGATCATCCACGACGGGTGTTCTCGCGCCTGATCAGCATGAAGCCGGGGACGACCGAGACGAGCAGCACGCCCGCGGCCATCACCGCGAACTGGGCGGGGATGCCTGCGGTCAGCGCGGTTGCCACCACGAAAGCCATCGAGAGCGCGGCGAAGGGCCTCAATGCGGGGACGCGCCCGGCGGCCGCGCTCGCGGCGAGGGCGGTGGCATAGACGCCGAAGGTCACGGGTGCGATCATGCTCATCAGGTAGAAGGTGATCGTCTCCCCATCGCGTTCCAGCCGCAGATAGGCAAGCGCCAGCGTCGAGACCGAGATGATCCCGAGGAATGCACCGCCCGCCTGCCACACGGCCTGTTCGACCTTGTGGCCGAGCGAGGGCTGCCAATAGGCCTCGCCCGAGCGCCACAGCCTGCTGACCACCATCGCGGGCGCGATCAGGCCGAGCCAGATGACCGGCAAGGCATTGGGCGACCACGCGAGGACGCGCAGCATCACGAGGCCGTGGAGCAGGCTTGCCAGTGCGATCGCTGCGCCGAACAGCACGAGGTGGCGACCGGAGAGGAGGGGGCGGTTGCGCCCCTCCTCCGCCAGTTCGCGCATCATGCGCAGATCGTCCTGCGCGCTTGATGACGGTGCGGCGCTCATTGCCCGTCCGCCGAATAGATCACGGGTTCGGTGACGCTTGCGCTGCCTTCGAGCGTGAAGCTCTGCGCCGCGAAGGTCGGCATGCCCCGCAGGTCGCCCGCGTCGATCATCGCCCAGCCGTCCGCCGGGCCCTGCGGGCCCATGCTGAACGTGCCGTCGCCGTCGATATCGTGCCACACCATCAGCGCGTAGCGGCCGTCGGGCACCTCGGCGAAGGTCACGGTGACCGTGCCGTCCTGCGGATTCTCGACCAGTTCTCCGGCTACGGACTCAGCCTGCATGAACTGCGCCTCGCCCTGCAGGCTGACGTAAAGGTCGCCAGCGTCGGGACGAACATTGGTGAGGGTCACGGTAACCTCGCCCGCCAGCGCGGGGGTGGTGAAAGCAGCCGTGGCGAGCGCGGCTGCGGTGATGATGGACATGCGAATCATGGCAAACTCCTTTTTTCTGATAGCTACTTTAAAACATAAAGTGCTTGTATATGCAAGATTTGCCACGCCGCCTTTCGTTGAGCGCCCCGCCATTCATCGCTGTCCTACCGGCGATGCTGCGCGCTAGACCGGGGCCATGACAAACCGCGCCTACCCCTTCGGGCTGCTCTTGAACGGCAGGGAAGGGGCGGCGCGGTTTTTGGGCTCAGGACACTGTGTCAGGTGTGTCAGGTGTGTCAGGTGTGTCAGGTGTGTCAGGTGTGTGAGGTGTGTCAGGGCAAGGGCGTCAGCCGTGCAGCTTGGCGGCCGTTTCGGCGACGCGCTTGCCGAGATAGCGTGCGCCGTCCAGCTCGACCTTGCTCGGCTGGCGGCTGCCGTCGCCGTCGGCGATCGTGCTTGCGCCGTAGGGCGTGCCACCCTTGACCTCGTCCACCCCGACGAGTCCTTCGTAGCCGTAATCCAGCCCGACCACGGTCATGCCCATGTGAAGCAGGTTGTTGAGGATCGACCACAGCGTGGTTTCCTGCCCGCCGTGCTGGCTGGCGGTGGAGGTGAACGCGGCGCCGACCTTGCCGACCAGCGCGCCCTTCATCCACAGCCCGCCGGTCGTGTCCCAGAAGGCGGCCATCTGGCTGGTCATCCGGCCGTATCGGGTGGGGGAGCCGACTACGATACCATCATACTCGGTCAGCTCGTCCGGCCCGTCGATCTCCTGGTGGCCCGGCATGCCCGTGAAGCCTGCGCTCTCCGCGACCTCCTGGGGGGCGGTTTCGGCCACGTGGCGGATCACCGCTTCGGCACCTGCGTCGCGCACGCCTTGCGCAACGGCTTCCGCCATTGCCGAGGTGTGGCCGTACGAGGAATAGTAAAGGACGAGGATCTTGGTCATGGGCTTCCCTTCTTCGGATTGTCCGGTGTCTGCCCGATCAATGCGCGGGGCGCGCAGGTGTTTCGGGCGCGCTGCATCCCGATTTTCCTACAGATCCGCGATCAGCTATGCCGATGGACGTTCTTTCACAGCGTCAGTCACCATCGCCACCGTCGGCGTTTTCGCCAATGCATGCGGCTCTTTGCGGGGCGCTGCGTCCCATGTGAGCGCTCTCAATCCGGCAAAACGCCGATCTGTCACCCCTGCGAACGAGGTGTCCCGGCAAAGGGCTTAAAATGAGCGATAATTTTCGTCGGCCTATGGGGTGACACGAGGGTGACAGGTGTCACCCTGTCGCTCACCGCGCTCCAAAGGGCTAGCGCGGCAATACCGTGCCCCGGGCCGCGATGCGAAACGCGGATCGACCGCTATCCGCCGGACGGGACTCGGGGCGGTCTCAAAAGCGAAAGGAGGGGCGTGGTGCCCAGGGGCGGAGTCGAACCACCGACACGACGATTTTCAGTCGTCTGCTCTACCACTGAGCTACCCGGGCGTCGCCACGACGGCGGACCTTGCCTTGCGGCGGATGGTCCGGCGAGCGAATGAGTGCGCGCCTATGGCGAAGCTGCGGACGCTTGGCAAGCCCTATCCGTCACCTGTTTTCCACTCAATCCTGTTCGCGGGCGATCTCTTCGGGATCGGCGGGGCGGCCGGGCACGGAATATCCATCGTTGAACCAGCGTGCGAGGTCCTTGTCGCGGCAGCGCGCGGAGCAGAACGGCGCGAATTCGGCGGTTCGCAGGGTCGACCGGCAGATCGGGCAGGGTCGGTTCGGGATGGGGCGTGTGGTCTCGCTCATGACGCGAGAATCTGGGCATGGCCGGCGTGAAGCGCAAGCGCGGGATCGGCCTGTGTCACCACCTCGCGTCCGCTGCGACGCGCCACTTCTGTGAGCCAGCCCGATTCGAGCCGCTCGATCGCCGCCGGGTGCGCGCGCAGCAGCAGGCGCGGCCCTATGCCCTCGGCCTGCTCCCCGCGGCGCAGCAGCATGCGGGCGGCGGCGCCCGCGCGCTGGAAGTGCAGCCGGTGGAGCAAGGACGGGCCTTCGAGCCGCGCGACCAGTTGGACGAAGCCGAAGCCGTTCATGGCCGTGCGTTCGTGCGGCCAGCCGTCCAGCGCTTCGCCGAGCGCTTCGTCGACCGCACGGCGCTGCTCTTTTTCGGACAGGGTGGGAAAATCGATCCCGATCGACCCACCAAGATCGAATCGGCGGATGGTCCGCGCCACGGCGGGCGCTGCGGCGAGGGCGAGGTCGCGCGCGGGCAGATCGCCGTCGATATCGATCAGCGTCATCGCGGGCGTGGGGCTGACGAGGAGCGATCCGCCCGCAAAGGCGACCTCTGCGTCCCACGCATCGGACCAGACCTCGTCCCACAGGCCGGACGGTAGGCTGCGGACGCTCTTGCCATGGGGGATGAAGGACGGGGCGGGGCGATCAGGCTCGTTGTCGTGCAGATAGGTGCCCTGGGCGCGCTTCAGACGGCCTTTCTCGGCTATCGGAGTGCGCGTGATCCTGATCCGGACGTCGCGCCCTTCGCTCGCCTCCTTGGCGAGGCCCGAGACGTTGATCTCCAGCCCCTCGGGCGTCTGCGCCAGGCCGCGCGATGCGCCTTTGGCACGCCGGACGAGCCGGGCGGTGACGTCGCCAGAAATGCTCTCGCCCGGCCAGTGCAGCCGGGCAGCCAGTACGCGCTCATCCTCTACCAGCAGGGCACGGGTCTCGCCGATCCCGTGCTCGACAAGCCAGTCAGCCAAGGGCGATCCCCGCCGATTTCAGCAGCGCGCGCGTTTCGAAGAGAGGGAGGCCGACAACGCCCGAATGGCTGCCGGAGAGAAAGTCGATCAGGCCCGCCGCGCGGCCCTGGATGGCATAGCCGCCTGCCTTGCCGATGCCTTCGCCGCTGGCGGCATAGGCGGCGATCTCCTCTCGGGAGAGGCTTTTGAAGCGAACCTGCGAGGTCACGCAACGTGTCCGCTGCCGAGAGTTCGCATCGATGACCGAGATTGCCGAATGGACGCGGTGGCGCCGTCCCGAAAGCAGGCGGAGGAAGCGGGCCACATCCGCCTCGTCCGTCGCCTGCGGCAGGATTCGGCGGCCGAGCGCGACCGTGGTGTCCCCCGCAAGGATGACCTCGCCTTGCTGCCGCGGAACGGCAAGCGCCTTCTCGCTCGCCATCCGCTCGGCATAGGGGCGGGCGAGTTCACCTTTGCGCGGGGTTTCGTCGATATCGGGCGAGCGGATATCGTCCGGCGTCACGCCGATCTGGGCCAGCAGATCGCGCCGTCGCGGGCTCGAGCTGGCGAGAACGAGGGTAAGGTCGGACCGCGCCGTCATGTCGCGGAGTGCCTGCTAACGATCAGGAAGAGGAGCTGGACTGCGGACCCGGTCCGCCGCGACCCGGCATGAAGCGATAGGTGATGCGCCCCTTGGTCAGATCGTAGGGCGTCAGTTCGACCAGCACTTCGTCGCCGGTCAGAACGCGAATGCGGTTCTTGCGCATCTTGCCGGCCGTGTGGCCCAGAATCTCGTGGCCGTTCTCAAGCTCTACCCGGAACATCGCGTTGGGCAGCAGCTCGACAACCCGACCGCGCATTTCGAGGAGCTCTTCTTTCGCCATGGAATTAATCGTGTCCTTATGCAGTTCGTCGAATTCTGCCGCGATTTAGCGATCATGCATCGAAAAGGGAAGTGCGCGTCAGCAGCGAGCAAGGTTCCGGCGACAATCCGTTACCGAACGACGTTTGCCATTGGCCTTCTCGCCCGCCAGACAACGCGGCGGCGGGGGCCCCAATCCGATCGAGGGACGACACCGATAATGCACTTTTCCCCCCGCAATGCCTACCGGGTTTCCGCACTTGCGCTGGCCGCATCGATCTGCGTCCCGGCGATCGCGCAGGATGCGCCGGAAGATGCGCCCGAGGCTGGCCAGCAGGATCAGGCAGACCCGGGAAGCGATACAGACTTCGAGGTCGAGATCCTCGTCACTGCGCAGCGCATGCGCGGCTCGGTCGATACGGATGTCGCCCCGATCGTCGAGCTGGGTGAAGAGGACATCGCCGCCTACGGCGCGGATTCGCTGGCCGATCTGATCTCCCAGCTTTCTCCGCAGACGGGTTCGGGGCGGGGCCGGGGCGACGGCCAGCCGGTCATCCTCGTCAACGGCCAACGTGTCGCCAGCTTCCGCGAACTGCGCAACTATCCGCCCGAGGCGATCCAGAAGGTGGAGGTTTTCCCCGAAGAGGTGGCGCTGCAATACGGCTACAGCGCGGATCAGCGGGTCGTGAACATCATCCTGAAGGAGAACTTCAAGTCCAGCGAGATCGAGACCGAATACGGCAACTCGTTCCAGGGCGGCGCTCCCAATGGTGAGCTCGAGGTTTCGCAGCTGGTCATTGCCGGTAAAACCCGTTTCAACATTTCCGGTCAGGCCACGGCCGAGGGCATGCTGACCGAGGCCGAGCGCGATATCGAGCAGACGGAGAGTGCACAGCCGACCGTTGCGGACGATCCGGATCCCGCAGCATTCCGCAGCCTGCGCGCCGAAACCGAACGCTATCAGCTCGAAGGATCGTTCAGCACTGCGATCGGCGAGGGGGCGAACGCCAAGGCGATCACCGGCAATCTTTCGGCGCAGCAGAACTATTCGCGTTCGCTTTCGGGCCTTGAAACCGTGACGCTGACGAATGGCGGCACCAGCGAAGTCCGGGCGATCGATGCCGATCCTCTGATGCGCCGCTCACGAAATACCGTCCTCTCCGGCGGCGGTTCCTACCGCCAGTCGCTGGGCGACTACGAACTGAACCTGACGCTCGATGCCGTCTATACCGGCAGCGAGAGCGATATCGACCGGCGGCGCGATCTCTCGGTTCTGCAGGATCTGGTCGATGCAGGCTCGCTAGCCATCGACGGCCCCCTGCCGGCGATCGCTCCGCTCGGCGCGGATCGTTCGACCAGCGACACCTATACCGTGAATTCGCTGGCTACGGTTCGCGGCGTGCCGCTCGCCCTGCCTGCGGGCGACGTGAATCTTACCGTCGACGGTGGCTACAAGTGGAACCGGATCGAAAGTTCCGACACCCGCACCACGCTTGGCGCGGTGCAGCTGACGCGCGGGCGGATCAATGGCGGGGTCAACCTTGCCGTGCCGATCACCAGCAGGCGTGACGATTTCCTGGGCGCAATCGGCGACGTCACGCTCAATTTGGCTGCGGGGGTCGATCACCTTTCCGACTTCGGCACGCTCACCGACCTGACGCTCGGCCTTACGTGGAATCTCACCGACCGGCTGACGCTGGGCGCGACCTGGGTGAACCGCGACGAGGCACCCAGCCTGTCGCAGCTCGGCGATCCGGTGGTTGAGACGTTCAACGTGCCGCTGTTCGATTTCGCGACCGGGGACAACGTGCTGGCGACGATCGTCAGCGGAGGCAATCCTTCGCTGCCCGCTTCGAAGCAGAACGACTGGAAATTCAGTGCCAACTACGAGCTGGACCTGTTCGAACGCACGAATATCCTGGTCGAATACAACCGCAACCGGGCGGAGGATACGAGCGAGTCCTTCCCGCTGCTCACCGCCCAGATTGAAGAAGCGTTTCCCGATCGGGTGACGCGAGACGGCGCCGGTCGCCTGACCGCACTCGACCAGCGGCCGATCACTTTCGCGGAGCGCAATAGCGAGCGCATTCGCTACGGCTTCAACATGTTCGGCAAGGTCGGCAAGGCTCGCGAACAGGCACCCGGCGGTGGCGGCCCGGGCGGTGGGACCGGTGCGGCCCAGGCAGGCGGCCAGGGCGGTGGCGGCCAGATGCGCATGGGGCCGGAACAGTTCCAGCAGATGCGGGACAAGTTCTGCGCTTCCGAACCGGGCACCGTGCCCGATCTTGCCGCGCTCCCCCCGTTCATCCGCGATCGCCTGACCAACGAAGACGGTTCGGTTAACAAGGAGGCGGTGGACGCCGCGCGCGAGCGGCTCTGCAACGCCGATGGCAAGCCCGGTGCCGTCGGGCCGGGCGGCCCGGCCATGTTCGACCCGGAGCAGGCGGCCGCGATCCGCAATGCGCTGTGTGCCGATACGGACGCTCCGATCGACCTGTCGGCCCTGCCCGAGGGGCTGCGCGCGCGCCTCACCAACGAGGACGGCACGATCAACGAAGATCGGCTGGCCCGCCTGCGCGAGGCCGTCTGTCAGGCCGAAGGTGCCCAGCAGCAGCAGGGCGAGCGTTCGGGCGGGGAACGACGCCGCGGTGGCGGCCGCCGTGGCGGGCGCGAGGATGACGGGCAGGGCCGCTGGTTCCTGTCGCTCTACCACACGATCGAGTTGCAGAACGAAGCGCTGATCGCGCCCGGCATTCCGGTGATCGACTATTTCGACCTCGGCCTCGCCCGCCACTCGGTCGAGATGGAAAGCGGCGTGTTTTACGAAGGTTTCGGCACGCGGCTGAGCGGTCGCTACACCAGCGGCTACACGATCGACGGCAGCGATCCGTCAGGGGCAAGCGACCTGACCTTCGGCGATCTGGTCACCTTCGACCTGCGCTTCTTCATGGATCTGGAGCGGCAGAAGTGGCTCACCGGCGAAGATCCCGGCTTCTTCAAGGGCACCCGGGTTTCGCTGCGGCTCGATAATATTTTCGACACGCGACAGGGCGTTGTCGACGGTACGGGCCAAACCCCGGTGCGCTTCCAGCCGGCGCTTACCGACCCGCTGGGGCGCACGTTCGAGATCGAGTTCCGCAAGCTTTTCTAGGCGCGAACTGGCGCGGGTCGGTTTCCAGGCCTATCTAGCTGGCGATGTCAGACAGCAAGGCAGACCGACCCCACGATCCGCGCGGTAAAGAGCGCTTCAACGAGGAACGCGCGGCCTACACCGTGGCCAGCGCGCAGCCCGACCTCGAAGCGGGTGTCAACGCGATCCGGGAGACGGTGAAAACGCTGCCGCCGCGGCCGGGCGTCTACCGCATGCTCGATGCGCGCGGCGACGTGCTCTACGTGGGCAAGGCACGCAGCCTGAAGGCGCGGGTGGCGAATTACACGCAGGTGGCCGCGCTCACCAACCGGCTCCAGCGGATGGTCAGTCAGACGCGCCGGATGGAGATCGTCACCACCAATTCGGAGGCGGGGGCGCTCCTGCTCGAAGCGCAGTTCATCAAGCGCTACCGCCCGCCGTATAACGTGCTGCTGCGCGACGACAAAAGCTTCCCCTTCATTCTGCTGCGCGCCGACCACGCCTTCCCGCGCATCCACAAACATCGCGGGGCACGGCGCGCGAAGGGCAATTACTACGGGCCCTTCGCGAGCGCGGGCTCGGTCAACAAGACGCTTAATGCGCTGCAGAAGCTGTTCCTGCTAAGGTCTTGTACGGACAGCTTTTTCAACAATCGCGACCGGCCCTGCCTGCTCTACCAGATCAAGCGTTGCTCGGCGCCGTGCGTGGGCCGCATCGACGAGGACGGGTACGAAGATCTCGTCCGGCAGGCGAAGGATTTCCTCGGCGGGAAATCGTCATCGGTGCAGCAGGATCTCGAAAAGCAGATGGCACAGGCGGCGGAGAAGCTCGACTTCGAAACCGCTGCGATCCTGCGCGACCGGCTGCGGGCGGCGACCTTTATTCAGGGCAGCCAGGCGGTCAATGCGAGCGGGGTGGGCGATGCAGACGTGTTCGCGCTTGCCGCCAAGGGCGGGCAGATCGCGGTGCAGGCCTTCTTCATTCGTGGCGGGCAGAACTGGGGCCACCGCGCTTTCTTCCCCACGCACACGCAGGATGTCGACAAGGACGAAGTGCTCGCCCGCGTCATCATGCAATTTTACGAGGAAGTGCCCCCCCCACGCACCGTGCTGGTCGACCGGGAGCTGCCCGAGGCGGAGCTGCTGACACAGGCGCTGTGCGAAATGGCCGAACACAAGGTCGAGATTTCGGTGCCCCAGCGCGGCGACCGGCGCCGGCTGATGGAGCAGGCGCAGCGCAATTCAATCGACGCGCTCGACCGGCGGCTGGCGGAGACCGGCACCAAGGCGAAGCTCAACCGCGACCTCGCCGAATTCCTCGAACTGGAAGAGCCGCCGCAGCGCATTGAGATTTACGACAACTCGCATATCCAGGGTGCGAAGGCCGTGGGCGCGATGGTGGTCGCAGGGCCGGAGGGGTTCGAGAAGAGCCAGTATCGCAAGTTCAACATCAAGTCCGCGCAGACCAATGACGACTTCGGCATGATGCGCGAGGTGATGCAGCGCCGCTTCCGCAATCTCGCCGAAAATCCGGACGGCGAAGAGGGCAAGCGCAACACGCATGAAACCGTATGGCCCGACCTCGTTTTGCTCGATGGCGGCAAGGGACAGATGTCGACCGTGCGCAATACGCTGGCCGAAATGGGGATTGAGGACGTGCCGCTGATCGCGATCGCCAAGGGGCCCGATCACGGGCGCGAGGGGCGCGAGGTGTTCCATTTCCCCGATGGGCGCGAGAAGACGCTGCCGGTCAACTCGCCGCTGCTGTTCCACCTCCAGAACCTGCGCGACGAGGTCCACCGCTACGTGATCGGCGCGCACCGCGCCAAGCGCAGCCGCGCGATCACCGCCTCACCGCTGGATGAGATTCCCGGCATCGGCCCGTCGCGCAAGCGCGCGCTGCTGCTGCATTTCGGCACAGCAAGCAAGGTGCGCGCGGCCGCGCTGGATGATCTCAAGCGCGCGCCGGGGATCAGCGATGCCGTCGCGCAGCAGATCTACGATTTCTATCACGCGAACTGAATCGCGTGCGCGCGATCAGTCCTTCACGCGCTTCAGGTCGAGGTCGTGGAAGTCGTAGGAAAAGTCGGTCAGCTCCGAAATCGCTTTCATTTTCATGCTGGTCACGCGGCCGTTCTCGACCGTAAAGTCGACGAAGGCGTCGGCCTTCAGCGAGCTGTCCGGCCAGAAGGCGGCAAAGCGGTCCGCATCGTAGTGCGTCAGGTTGCCGTCGAGGATTTCGCTTCGGCCCATGTCGATAAACAGCCCGCCTTTATCGGTCAGACTGATGCGCACATCGCCGTACCACGGATCGTGATAGGTCCCGGCATAGGCCGATAGCGGGAGGCTGGGCGAGGCGGCATCCTCGGGTGCGCTCGACGCGGTCTCGGCGATCAGCTTCGTGCCCTCGGCTTCGGCCTTGGCGAAAGCGCCACCCCAGTCGGCGATGAAGTCGAACTCCGGGTGGCCGAGCAGCGCTGCGGCGACGTGATAATTAAAGGTCGAGGGCGCGCCGCGATAATCATTGGTCGCGCTGAACAGCACCAGTTTCTCTTCCGGGATGATCATGAAATTGCTGACAACGCCCGGCGCGCCCCCGCCATGGCTGACCAGCAGCCGGCCTGCGAAATCCTGCGTGCTCCAGCCCAGCGAATAGGCCGAGAGGTGCGAAAGGCCCGCCGCGCGCAGCCGGCCGTTCACGCCGGTGGGCGTGACGCCCTGCCAGACTTCTCGCGCCTGCTCCTTGTTGACAAGCCGCTTGCCGTCCTCGGTCACGCCGCCGTCGAGCCAGAAGCGGCCCCACTTCATCATACCCTCGGTATCGCACCAGATACCGCCGGCCGCGTTCCAGGTTTGCGAAAAGGCGAGCCGTTCGTCGATCGGCACGCCGGCATCCGCACCCGCCGCGCGTTCATGGCCGGTGACGAACCGCGCGCTGGCGGGAATGCGGCTCTTGTCGGCGACGCAGCGCTCCATGCCGACCGGGTCGAGGATCTCGTCGGTCACGAAGTCGGCCCAGCTCTTGCCCGAGACACGCTCCACGATCTCCCCGGCCACGATGTAGAGCAGGTTGTCGTAGGCATATTCGGACCGGAAGCCCGCGCTTGGCCGCAGGTGCGGAAGGGCCGCGATGATATCCTCCGGAGCGGCATCGCCATCGGGCCAGATCAGCAGGTCGCCCGCACCCAGCGGCAGGCCCGAACGGTGGGTGAGAGCGTCGCGCACCGTGAAATGCTCGCTCACCCACGGATCGGACATCGCGAATTCGGGAATATAGGTCCGGATCGGCGCGTCCCATTCCACCGATCCGCGCTCGACGAGGATCGCGAGTGCCGTCGTGGTGAAGGCCTTGGAAATGCTGGCGATGGGAAACAGCATGTCCTGCGTGACCGGGCGGCCGGTGCCTTCCTCGGCCAGGCCTTGCGCGCCGTCCCACACGGTCCCGCCGCCGATCGAGACGGCGGCGACCATCCCGGTCGAATCATAGGCCTGCACCGTCCGGCGCAAGGCTGCATCATAGTCGAGCGGGGTGCTAGGGGCGAGGGCAGCTTCGCCAGCCGGTGCCTCGGCCACCGGCATCTGCGGAGCGGGCGGCGCCTCCTGCGCTGTTACCTGTGCGCAGGCGGAGAGAACACAGGGCAGGAGCACCAACGCTCCGGTCTTGACGAAATTCATCTGGCTAGGGCTCCCGGTTGCGGGGCCCTTATGCAAGGAATTAGCGGCGTGGCAAACGCCGCGAGAATTTAATCAGCTCAGCTCAGGCAGCGCCCGCGCGCAGGCGGCGCTCCTGGAACGCGAACCGCGCCGCTTCGCCCACATCGCCCTGGAAGGAGATGTTCACTGCGCCACCGATCACCGATCCGACAAGCGGGACCACCGCTCCGACGCGGCGGCGGAACAGCGCGATGGCGAGTGCGCGCGAAACGCGCTCAATGGCCTGTTCGATGACGGGATCGATCTCTTCGTGCGGCATTTCCGACAGGCTGCCGTCGACCCCGATACCGGCCTCGAGCGCGGCAAGGCGTTCGACACGCTGTTTCTTGTCGTTGAGACTGGCCAACTCGAGCACCTGGAGGCGGAAGAGCCGCTCGCGCGCACCCTTGCCGTCATAGCCGTAGGCGCGGCCCGTATCGCGGATGCAGCGCAGGGCGAGGGCGATGGTGGCGGGAATGTCTAGCCCCATGGTCAGGATGCCTCCGATGCCCGAGGCTGCGCCGGTAGTGCCGCTGATCGCGCGGGTGGCGATGGCAACACGCTCCGCCGCATCGTGGCAGGCCTTCAGATCGCTGAGGTCGTGATCGAACTTGACCAGCTGCGGCGTGCCGACTGCCTGGTCGATGCCCTTGAGGACTCCGCGAACCAGCCCGTTGGGGACGAACCCGGCGACCGCGCCGCCGACGGGGCTGGTGATCTTCTCGAACCCGCGCCCGATAAGCGATGGCTTGGAGGTGCGGTACGCTTGCTGCTGTTTTTCAAAGTCCATGAAGCGCGAACGGGCAGTGGACCGCCTCGTTCCGGAACCAACTTTAGTTGATACCGGCTGCCACCTTTGCATCATGCCGCATGCACGAGGTCCGTCGCAATGCGTGGGTCAGTTCGTCTTTTCGCGCCGCTTGCGCATCATCCCTTCCTGCGCGACACTGGCGATCAGCGTACCGTCGCGGGTGAAGATGCGCCCGCGGTTGTATCCGCGACCATTGCCCGACCACGGGCTGTCGGTGTCGTAAAGCAGCCATTCGTCGGCGCGGGCGGGCGCGTGAAACCACACAGCATGGTCGAGGCTGGCGCCGACCAGTTCGTTGCGCATCCACGAGAGCCCGTGCGCGATCGCCGCCGTGCCAAGCAGGGTGTAGTCGCTGGCATAGGCGATGATCGCACGATGCAGCGCCGGATCGTCGGGCAGGGCACCCACCGTCCTGAACCATGTCTGCGACTGGGGTTCGCGCGGCTGCGTATTCATCCAGTGGAGCCCGTCGACCGGGCGCATCTCGATCGGACGCGGGCGGAGCATGAACTGGCGCTGCGCATCGCTCATCATGTCCAGCTTGTCGGTGAAAAGCTCGTGCCGCAATTGCTGGTCGGACTTGAGCGTTTCGGGGGCCGGCACATCGGGGAAAGGCATGTTCTCGTGCGAGAGACCGTCCTCGGGCGTCTGGAAGCTGGCCGTGAGGTTAAGGATCGGCGTGCCGTTCTGGCTCGCCACCACGCGGCGGTTGGAGAAGCTGCGACCGTCGAAATCGCGCGCAATGGCATAGTCGATGGGCGGGCCTTCCTCGCCCCCGCGCAGGAAATAGGCGTGCAGCGAATGCGCTTCCTTGCCGTCGCCGATGCTGGCCTGCGCAGCCTGCAAGCCCTGCGCGATCACCTGCCCGCCGAACACGCGGCCGATGCCGTCCACCTGCGGCTTGCCGCGAACCTTGTCGTCTCCGATGCGCTCCACCGTCAGCAGCTCGACCAGCTGGTCGGTCAGCGCCTGCGGGTCGGCTTGGTCGTGGACGGGAAGGTCGCGATCGTTCGTCGATGATTGTGTCATGCTGCATTCCTTGCGGGCTCGGCGAGTCAAAATCAACGCGCCGTGCAATTCGCAGCGGACGGGCCCGCTTGCCTTCAGGCGTGTCTCGGCGGCCCGGGCGGATTGCGAGACTGCGCCAGCCAGGCAGTGCGTGCGACCGCTACATCGATCGGTACGAACCCTCGGGCGGTTGGGATAGGCGGCTTCTTACGCCGGGGCGGCTGGTGGGCTCGGCGGACCGAAAATCCTGCGATAGGCGCGAAAGCCGTAGGATTTGGCGCGGTTCGATCCGGGCCAGCGTTTCGGCGGTGCCGGGTCGAAACCCAGCTTGCGCAGCAGCGCATTGAAACAGCGCGCGTCCGATTCGTGGTAGCTCCAGGTGGACCGCCAGGTGATGCTGAGCGAGATCGAGCTTTCCGGCCCGTTCCGCACGAAATGCGGCGCCATGACGGGCACGAACAGCGCCTCGCCCGCCTCTATGGCGTACTCGGCCCCATATGGCGCCAGATCGTCGCTCCAGCGCAGTTCGCGCGGTCCGCCGAGGTGGTAGCTTTCATGCATCCGGTCGGGCGCGAAGCGCCCATCGCCGGCGGGAAACTGCGTCATCTTCTTGCTGCCGCGCAGTTGCAGCAGAATGTTGTGCTCGGGATCGAAATGATAGGGCGTCACCGCGTTCGGGCTGGAGATGAAGACAAAGCCCTGCGGGGTCAGCATCTCGCCGGTCTTTTCCTCGATAACAGGCCGGATTTCCGTCAGCAGATCGTGGAGCAGGGCGCGATAGCCTTCGTCCTGCTCGATGTTCTTGATCGCCGCCCAGCTGTTGGCCTCCGCGATTGTGCGAATGGTCTCGGTGATCGAAAGCCCGTTATGCCCCGGCTTGTCCTCGATCCCGATGGGAAGATCGCCGCGATTATACTCGATCGAGCTTTCCGGCAGGCGGCCGGCAAGTGCGGCGAGGGCGTCTAGCCCCAGCAGCGGGTGGTCGTGCAGCCTGTGCCCGATCACCACCGGGGTTTCCGGGTAGGCCTCGGCGAAGGCCCGGCGCGATGCGTCGGGGAAGACTTCGGCTCCGGAGGCGGGCATTTCTTCGGCGTTGAAACCGGTCACGGCATTCATGCGACTGCCTTTCGTGCGAATTGCTGGCTTTCGTAATCGATGAGTCTCGCGCCGAGCGCGCGGCGGACGGTGCCGCCGATGGCGATGTTGCGCGCAACGAGTTCGCGCTGACCGCGCCAGAAATGATCGATCATCGGATGGTCGGGCGCGGCGCAGCTATCGCACCACTCGATGCCATCGCGTGCCAGCAGATCGAGGTTTTCCTTCTGCAACAGCACGCCGGGCGAAAAGCGGGCGTAGCGTCCGTCGAAAGCGGTCTTGAAGGTGAAGCTGCCCGGCGGGGCGAGGAAGATCGCAAGCGTGGCGACCGCCTTCCCGTCGAGCCGCAGGGAAAGCCCCTCGGCACGGCCCTGCCGCGCCGCGCCGATCAGGCTTTCGCGAAAAAAGCGGGCGTGGGCATCGTCCATGGCGAGCGCGGACCCCTCGGAACCCTTCCAGCTCGCTGCCTCGAGCGCGAGATATTCCTCCGCAAATCGCGCAATGTCTTCGGGCGAATGGGCGCGCTCGACACTGACCTCGCCCTCTTCAGCCAGACGGCGAGCCTGGCGGCGCAGTTCCTTGCGCTTCTTGTTGGGGAGGTACTCGTTGTAATAGTCCTCCGGCGCGAGGTCGGAGGCGAGCAGGGCGCGCGAGGTCCGGCCGACCACGGCGGCGGTGCGCGCCGTGTCGCGCGTCAGTTCGGCGAGGGCGGTATCGGACGCGCAGCCAAGTGGCAGCCCCGGCAGGTGCAGGAACGCGGCGAGCCCGCCATGGGCGTCCGCCCAGCGCAGCAGCTTGTCCCAGAACATCGCTTCGAAGCCGGGCGCGATCAGCGGTACGCCGCAAAAGGCGTTGTCGTGCAGCCACACGGCCAAGTGCGGAACCGGGCGATAATAGTAGCTCGAGTGGTATCTGAGCGGAACGAGACCCACCAGCCTACCATCGACGTGCAACTGCGCGAGGCGGACATCGCCCTTCGCGTCGAAGGCTTCAAGCGAGGGGGTGAGAAACCACCGTTCGAAGAAGGGGTTGGGCTCGCTCGCGCTGCATGAAAGCGCATCCCACTGTGCCGCGTCGGGCATTGCGTCCCGCCAGGGCGCAACGGCGAATTGCGGCGCGCAGCCGCCGGTACCTTCCAGCCGGGTATCTACCAGCACCATCGCCGCCTTGTCGCCTTTCGTCCGGTCGGACCTTGTCCTGCAGGCGTGGGCTAGGCCCCAAAGGCTGAAATTTGCTTAAGTCGGGCGGTTCGGCGGTCTCCCCACAGCAAAAAAGGGCGCGACTTCGTCTGCCGAAGCCGCGCCCTCTTGCGTCGGATCATCCTCGGGCGAGGATCAGGTTATCCGGCACCGCCCGCCGCGAGTGCGGCCAGCAGCAGCAGCGCGACGATATTGGTGATCTTGATCATCGGGTTCACCGCCGGGCCCGCCGTGTCCTTGTACGGATCGCCCACGGTATCGCCGGTCACCGCAGCCTTGTGCGCTTCGGAGCCCTTGCCGCCGTGGTTGCCGTCCTCGATGTACTTCTTCGCATTGTCCCATGCGCCCCCCCCGGCGGTCATCGAAAGCGCGACGAACAGCCCGCCGACGATAACGCCCAGCAGCAGTGCACCCAGCGCGGCAAAGGCATTGGCCTGGCCCGCGATCAGCAGGATGACGAAATAGACCACCACCGGGGCCAGCAGCGGCAGCAGGCTGGGGACGATCATTTCCTTGATCGCGGCCTTGGTGACGAGGTCGACCGTGCGGGCATAGTCCGGGCGGCTGGTTCCATCCATGATGCCCTTGTCCGCCGCGAACTGTTCGCGCACGTCCTTCACCACGTCGCCCGCCGCGCGGCCGACGGCGGTCATGCCCATCGCACCGAACAGGTACGGCAGCAGCGCGCCGAGCAGCAGGCCGACGATAACGAACGGGTTTTTGAGGCTGAAGTCGACCACCACATCGGGGAAGAACTCCTCGAGATCGGTGGTGTAGGCCGCGAACAGCACCAGCGCGGCGAGTCCCGCCGAACCGATGGCATAGCCCTTGGTGACGGCCTTGGTGGTGTTGCCCACCGCGTCGAGCGCATCGGTCTTCTCGCGCACCGAGTCGTCCAGCCCGGCCATTTCGGCGATCCCGCCCGCATTGTCCGTCACCGGACCATATGCGTCGAGCGCGACGACCATGCCCGCGAGCGCCAGCATTGCAGTGGCTGCGTAGGCGATGCCCATGAGCCCTGCGAGACCATAGGCGACGATGATCCCGGCAACGATCACCAGAGTGGGCAGCGCGGTCGATTCAAGCGAGATCGCGAGCCCCTGGATCACGTTGGTGCCGTGGCCCGTTTCCGATGCCTTCGCGATCGAGCGAACCGGGCGGTAATTGGTGCCCGTGTAATACTCGGTGATCCAGATGATCAGCCCGGTGATCGCGAGCCCCAGCAGGCAGCACATGAAGAGGCTGTTGCCGCTGAAGCCGAGGCCGATGACGACCTCGGTCACGGCTTCGCCGGTGGCTGCGTCGATCGTTTCCGTGACGGTTTCCGATCCGCCTGCGATGACGGCGCTCATATCGCCGAGAGCCCAGGCCATCACGCCGTAGATTGCGGGTATGGAGAGCAGAGCAGTGACGATGAAGCCCTTGTACATCGCCCCCATGATGTTCTGCTTGCGGCCTAGCTTTACGAAATAGGTGCCGATGATCGACGTGACGATGCAGGCCCCGCCGATCAGCAGCGGCAGCGCCATCATGGGTAGCAGGAGATCACCCAGCTCGGTCAGCAGCAAGGCAGTCAGCACCATGGTGGCGCCGACCGTGACGACGTAGGTTTCGAACAGGTCGGCGGCCATACCCGCACAATCGCCGACATTGTCGCCCACATTATCGGCAATCACGGCCGGGTTGCGGGGATCGTCTTCCGGGATCCCTGCCTCGACCTTGCCGACGAGATCGGCACCGACGTCCGCCGCCTTGGTGAAAATACCCCCGCCGAGCCGCGCGAAGATCGAGATCAGGGAGGCGCCGAAGGCGAGCCCGACGAGCCCGTCGACCACTTCGCGGCTGTTTGCTTCGAAGTCGAGTGGGCCAGCGAGGAGGTAGAAGAACACGGCGATCGCGAGCAGCGCGAGGCCCGCCACAAGCATCCCGGTGATCGCGCCCGCGCGGAAGGCAAGGGTGAGGCCCTGCTGCAGCCCGCTCTGCGCGGCGGCAGCTGTGCGAACGTTGGCGCGGACCGAGATATTCATCCCGATATAGCCGGCAACACCGGAAAGGATCGCACCGATTGCAAAGCCCGCTGCCGCGATCCAGTTGAGGAAGAAAAAGACGGCGGCCGCCACGATCACGCCAACAATCGCGATCGTGGTATATTGCCGGTTAAGGTAGGCGCGCGCGCCCTCCTGAATAGCGCCCGCAATTTCCTGCATCCGCTCGTTACCGGCTCCGGCGCCGAGCACCTGTCGGCTCGTGAAAATTCCGTAGACCACAGCCAGCAGGCCCAGCCCGATAGCGACAAGAACAAGATTCACGTCCAGTCCCTCCCCATTTTTATGTCCCGAAGAGCATTCGGATACTCACCGTCTTCGTAGCGGTGTTTAATACCGTCATGGCTAGATCGGGCGGGGGCGGGGTGCAAGCCCTGCCTGCATTTGGGCGGTGGCTGCTCGCGGCACTCACGGACTCTTGCCGGAATCCATGGTTAGTACTAGGTTAACGCCATGCAGGTCGCGCTTCAGAAACTGTTCGTCATCATGCCGCTTCTGTTCGGCATCGGCTTCATCGCTCCGTTGATCGCGCAAGCGATGGCGGCGGGGGGCTGGGACGCTCCGTTCGGGATGGAACGGATCGGCTTCGGACTGGTCATCGGCGCGGTATGGGGGCTGTACGCAACCATCAGGGGGCGCTGGGTATGACCGAGAATATGTCCGCCACGAATGCACCGGCGCCTGAGACCATCGATACGCCGGAAGCCTATGCTCCCGCGCTCCCGCTTGCCCGGGGCGACGGGCTGGACCGGCATACGCGGGTCGACCTGCTGAAGCAGGAACGCGCGATCGCGGCGAAATACCAGGGCGGGCCGATGTGGGGTTATGTGGTCGCCGCGCTCGGCGGTTTCGCCGTGTGGCTCGCGCTGTTCCCTCTGACGATGCTCGGGGTGGTCCATCCGCTGATCACGCTGGTCGTTTCCACCTTCCTGACTGTGGCCGGCTACGTGACCTGTCACGAGGCGATGCACGACAATATTGCCAAGCGCGGCAGCCGCTATCGTTGGGCGAACCAGATGGTCGGTGAAGTCTCGCTGCTGCCGATCGCGGTACCGTTCAGCATGGGGCGGGTGACGCATCTCGAGCATCACAAGCACTGCAACCATCCGCACAAGGACCCGGATTATACCGACGAGGCGCCCAATTGGTGGATGGCCTGGTACAAGACCTGGTGGAACCGCCAGCCGCGCGTCGATGGCACGATCAACCGTTACAAGACCGTGTGCCAGGAACTGAACACGGCCGAAGCGCGGACGGCGCTGAAGCAGACTCTGATCGTCCAGCTGATCTATCTCGCCACGCTCTTCACCATGGCATGGAATGGCTATGCGATCGCCGCGGCGGTGTGCTGGTGGCTGCCACGCCAGCTTGGCCTCAGCTATATCCGCTACTTCCTCAGCTGGGCGCCGCATCATCCGCGCGCGGGCAAGACCGAACGCTACGAACAGGCCAACATCTTCAAGAGCCATGTCGGCCATTTCCTGTCGATGTGCATGGAAACCCACCTGATCCATCACCTGCATCCGGGGATTCCGAACCACAAGACCAAGGCCGCCTACATGGAGATGAAGCCGATCCTCGAGAAGCGCGGAGTCGACTGTTCGGCGCTGTAGCGGTCAGTGCTGGTAGCCGAGGCCCCCGGGGCCGCTCAGCCATTCCCCGTCGAGCCTAAGCGCGCCTGTGCCGCGCGGCTCGACCGATCCGATCCGCGTTGCTTCGGCCGGCAAACCGGCATCGACGGGCGCGGTGAAGAGCAGCGCATAATCGTCCCCCCAGCGAATGGCGTCCTGCCGCCGGGTTTCGGGTGCACCCAAAGGCACGGCCGCGCTCTTGATCGCGAAGGTGACGTCGCTCGCCTCGGCCATGCGCCACGCATCGATCAGCAGCCCGTCCGACACATCCATCATCGCGGTGGCATGCGGGGCGAGAGCGCGGCCCGCCGCCAGCAACGGGGTGGGGCGGGTGAAAGGCGCGATGTCCGCGCTCCCCGATCCGGTCAGCGCCTCGAACCCCATCATCGCCGCGCCGACCGATCCGCACAGCCACACCGCATCCCCGGCTGCCGCGCCGCTGCGCGATGGCACCGGGCAGTGCGTCGCGCGGCCGATCGCGGTGAGGCTGAAGGTGCGCCGACCGTCGCCCGAGACGGTATCGCCGCCAAGCAGCGGCACGCCGAAGGTGGCGAGCGCACTCTTGAGCCCGTCGAGAAACGCCGCGTCATCCGTGCCGAGGCTGTAGCCGAGCATCACGCCGACCGGCTCCGCGCCCTTGGCCGCGAGATCGGACAGGTTCACCGCGATCAGTTTCCATGCGACGTCCGCGAGCGATTGCTGTGGCGGCCAGTGGACGCCTTCGACCATCATGTCCTTCGTCAGCACCAGCGTTTCGCCGCCTATTTGGAGCACTGCAGCATCGTCGGCGAGGCCGCGTGCCGCAGAGTGGCAGGCGAGGGCGCGAAGCGATCGGATGAAGGCAGGTTCGTCGGTCATCGTCGCCCGCTATGCCAGCGGAGGCGCCGTCCGTCACCTCACCGCCGCCCGTCGGAAGGCTTGACACGAGGCGCATATTGGCAGGCTAGTGCCGCCGGGTTGGATCCTTTTGGAGAATGAGTTGTGCGCTTTGTGATGATGGTTGCGCTGGCGTCGCTGCTGACGGCCTGCGGCGATGCCCGAGCCGATCCCGATGGACCACAGGCAAGCGGCACTCCCGACGCGCAACAGACCGATGCGCTGTCGAGCACGTCCTGGCTCGCGTTCAGCGATCGCGACAAGTGCGAGCTTGCGCCGCAGGCGGCAAAAGTGGTCGAGGCGATGATGCATACCGGGCGCGACGGCGAGCCTTCCGGCATGCTTGTCTCCAAGCCCGCCAGTGCGACACTGCCAGGCGGCGGCGCGCCAATTCGCGCGGCGGAGCTGGCCGACGATCCGTACCAGTCACCGGGCGTCTTCCTGCCGCTGGAGCAGAACTGGAACGGTCTGCCGCTGCGGGGCCTGTGGGCCAACTCGGCGGCGCGCGCGGCACTGACCGGAACAATTCCCTACGATGGGGTCGAGATTCGGCTGTATTTTGCGGACACGCCCGAGCTGGTGAGCAAGTTGGAATCGGCAGGCTGGACGCTGTCGGAGGTCGACCCGGAACATGACGAGGCGATGCCCGTCGCGACATTTTCCCAGCAATACTACCTCGATGGCGATCAGAAACTATTGGCAAAGCCGATCGACTACGACGCCGAGGCGAACAGGAGCGCGAGCGGCATTCCCGAGGTCGACGGCCGACAGATCGGCACATACGCGATGAACACCGTCGTGCAGCTGGTCAAAAGCAGCGCGAAGCCGGGGATGACCTACCTCACCTGCAATATCTACGCGTCTACCTAGGGGCGTGCCGACTTGCCGACGGCGTCGAGCACGCCGTTGGCGAACTTGGCTTCGCGGTCGTCGAAGAAGGCCTTCGCCACGTCGACATATTCGTTGATGATCGCAGCCTTGGGAATGTCGACCCGGGCGATCAGCTCGTAGGAGCCGCAGCGAAGTACCTGCAGCATCGTTTTGTCGAGCCGCTTGAGACTCCAGCCTTCGGCCAGCTTGTCGCTCAGCAGCAGGTCGATTTCCTCGGCCCGCGCATCCACGCCGCGCACGATGTCGTCGAAGAATGGCACCTCGGCGTCGGCATAGGTATCGCCCTCGATCTCGCGGCCCAGCCGGTGCTGGTGGAACTCGTCGAGCAACTTGGGCAGGGCCGTGCCCTCCATGTCGCGCTGATAGAGCGCCTGGACGGCGGCGAGGCGTGCGGCGGAACGTGCGGTGGAACGCTGATGGGACATTACTTGAGACGCAACCTGATGGACTGGGCGTGGGCCGGAAGCCCTTCGGCTTCGGCAAGGGCGATGGCGGCGGGGCCGATCGCGGAAAGTGCATCCGCATCGGCTTCGATGAAGCTGGTGCGCTTCATGAAATCGAGCACCGAGAGGCCGCTGGCGAAACGCGCGCGGCGGCCGGTCGGCAAGACGTGGTTCGGGCCGGCGACATAATCGCCGACGGCTTCGGGGACCATCCGGCCAAGGAACACGCTGCCCGCATGGCGCAACTGCGCGAACAGCGCTTCGGGATCGGCGACCGCGAGTTCGACATGCTCGGCGGCGAGCCGGTTGGCGAGCGGCATGGCATCGTCCAGCCTCGGCACGACGATGATCGCACCATGCGCATCCCATGCGGTGCGCGCCGTCTTGCCGGTGGAGAGCATGGCGGCCTGCACATCGACCTGGTCTTCGACCTGCGCGGCAAAATCGGCGCTGTCGGTGATGAGGATGCTTTGCGAGCTGGGATCATGCTCGGCCTGGCTGAGCAGGTCGGCAGCGATCCATTCGGGATTATTGTCCCCGTCGGCGATGACGAGAATCTCGCTCGGCCCGGCGATCATGTCGATCCCGACCGTGCCGAACACCTGCCGCTTGGCTTCGGCAACCCAGGCATTGCCGGGGCCGGTGATCACATCGACCTGAGCGATTCTTTCGGTGCCATAGGCCAGTGCGCCCACGGCCTGCGCCCCGCCGACGCGCCAGATTTCGTCGATCCCGGCGATGTGCGCGGCCGCAAGGACCAGCGGGTTCATCTCGCCCCGGGGCGTCGGCGTCACGGCGACCAGCCGTTCCACCCCGGCGACCCGCGCAGGGATGGCGTTCATCAGCAGCGAGGAGGGGTAGGCTGCCCGCCCGCCGGGAACGTAGATCCCCGCCGCGTCGACCGGCGTCCAGCGGTGGCCGAGGCGCACGCCGGCATCGTCGGTATAGTCACGCTGCGAGGGCTTTTGCGCTTCGTGATAGGCGCGGATGCGATCTGCCGCGAGGTTTAGCGCATCGCGCAGCTCGGCATCGAGAGCTTTATAGGCCTGCTCGCACTGCGCCGCCGGGACGCTCCAGTCATCGTCGCTGGCGAAGTGGTGCCCGTCATGCTTGATCGTCAGCTCGGCCAGGGCCCGGTCGCCGTGCGCCTTCACCTTGGCTAGAATATCGGTGACGTCGCGGGTCACATCGTCCGCGCTTTCGCGCCGGGCATTGACTACACGGTCGAACTGTTCGGCGAATTCGGGGGCGCTGGCGTCGAGGATCTGCATCAGGCGGCAGCCTTCGTATTTGCGCGCGCTTCCGCCTCGCGGCGGAAGGTCTCAACCAGTTCGGCCACGCGGCTGTCGGTCTTGAGGGCGGCGCGGTTGACGATCAGGCGCGCGGTGATGTCAAGGATGCGCGTGGTTTCGACGAGGCCGTTTTGCTTGAGAGTGCGCCCGGTGGAGACGAGGTCGACGATGCGGCGGGCGAGGCCCAGCGAGGGGGCGAGCTCCATCGCACCGTTGAGCTTGACGCATTCGGCCTGCACGCCCTGCCGCTCGTAATAGCGGCGGGTGATGTTGGGATACTTCGTCGCGACGCGCACGTGGCTGCCCAGCGCGGCGTCGCCCGCCTCGCCGACTTCCTGCGCTACCGCAAGGTGGCAGTGCCCGATGTCGAGGTCGACCGGCGCATAAAGGTCCGAATAGTCGAACTCCTCGATCACGTCGGATCCGACGATGCCGATCTGCGCCGCACCGTGCGCGACGAAGGTCGCCACGTCGAACGCGCGCACGCGGATCAGGCGCAGGTCCTCGCGGGTCGTGGCGAAGCACAGGGCACGGTTGCCCTTGTCGTGGAAGCCAGGCTCGGGCACCACGCCCGCGCGTTCCATGACGGGCAGGGCATCGTCGAGAAGCCGCCCCTTGGGCACGGCAAATGTGAGTTCGCTTTGCGGCATGGAGCGCCAGATAGGACGCACGGCACGAAAGGGCAATTGCACGAAGCATGACGGATAAAGCGGCTGTGATGGACATCGTCTCGATCCCCGAGGCAATCGCGTGGCAAGCGGACCATGCAGCGGAGGCGGGTGCCCCCGGCACGGCGCGGCTGATCCGCGGGCTCTTGGCGCTGGAAAACAGCCATGCGGCCACCGCCCGGCGCATATTCGGCTGGCATGGGCTCAGCCTGGCAGATGCGATGCCGCTGCGGGTTGCGGGCGGCCTGCACTATCTCCTGCTGAGCGGCGAGGAGCCGCGTCTCGCCGATATCTATGCGGGCCGGATCAGTGACCAGGGGCAGGTCGATGCGCTGGTGCGTGAAACCGTGGAGCGATATGACGCGGTGCTGATGCCGTGGCTCGACGGGCCACCCCAGACCAACGAGGCGGGGCGTTCGGCAAGCATCATGGCCGGTCTTTGCTGGCTGGCCGAGCGTGTGCAGCCGCGCTTCGAAATGCTGGAGATCGGGGCAAGCGCCGGGATCAACACGATGATGGGCCGCTATCGATTCGAACTCGATTCGGTGTCGATCGGGCCGTCGGGCAGTCGCATGGCGATCCACCCCGAGTGGAAGGGCGATGCGCCGCCGGCGAGCGATCCGCAGATTATCGATGCACGCGGCTGCGATATGAAGCCGGTCGATCTGTCCGATGCGGATGCGGTGCTGAAGTTAAAGAGCTACGTCTGGCCCGAAGCGCGCCAGCGCATGGCGCGCCTCGATACCGCAGCCGCGATGGCCGAACGCATGCCGCCGGAAATCGACCGCGAGCGTGCAGGTCCGTGGGTCGAGGGGGCGCTAGCCCGGCCGCAGGACGAAGGCACCACGCGCGTGCTGTTCCACACGATCGTATGGCAATATATTCCCGCAGCCGAACAGGCGGCGATCACGCAGGCGATGGCGGCGGCGGGAAAGGCTGCTACCCCGGATCGCCCGCTCGCCTGGCTGACGCTGGAAACCAATCGCGAAACCTTCCGCCACGAACTTCACGCGCGCTTCTGGCCCGACGGCGAAGAGCCCAGGCTGCTCGCGGTCGCGCACCCGCACGGCGAATGGGTGGAGTGGCTGGGTTAGGCAACCGGGCGGGTTGCCGATAATCTGCTCTCAGGCCGTTCGCGCCAGAAAGGCATCGACTGCGGCGTTAAACTTGTGGGGTGCCTCCCACGGGACGAAATGCCCGCAGCCGGAGACCTGCTCGATCGTCAGATCGTCGATGATGTCTTCCATTCCCACCATGTTTCCCGGCGGCAAAGCGATATCGTCCATCGCCCAGACGACCAGTGTGGGAATGGTCAGATTGGGCAGGGACCGCGCAGAGTAGGTTTTCGGAATCTCGAAAGGCGCGTCCATCGGCGGGACGATCATCGGGCTGGCGCGATACCAGTTGAGCATGCCGAAGGCGGCGTCGCGATCCTGCCAGTCCTCCAGCAGACTGGCGCGCTCTTCGTCTTCCATCGCAGAGGAACGGTCCCATTTGACCTCCTGCAGCAGAATCCCGACGAGGCCCTTGTCGCGCACCAGACCGTCGTTGTCCGTATTGCGGAAACCGCGAATATACTGGCTGCTCTCGCGCTGGTGCGGGTCGAGGAACAGCAGCTTCTGGAAAATCGCCGGGTGGGGCGCATTGGCGATGATGCACCGGCTGACCCGGCCCGTGCCGGCGCCTCTCTGGCCGGCAAGCGCGACGCCCCAGGCAATCGCACCACCCCAGTCGTGGCCGACGATCGTGAAGTCGTCGATATCCAGTGCGGCAGCCAGCAGGAAGATGTCGCCGATCAGCTTGTCGGGCGTATAGGCCTCGACCTCCTGCGGTTTCGACGATCCGCGATAGCCGCGCTGGTCGGGCGCGATGCAGCGGTAGCGATCCGAAAAATGGGGTATCTGGTGGCGCCAGGTCCGGTGGCTTTCGGGAAAACCATGGAGGAAGATCAGGGCAGGCGCATCGCGCGGCCCTTCGTCGACCACGTCCAGCTCGATCCCGTTCGCCAGTGTGACGCGCGTCTGTTCCATGTTCATTGCTCCCCCACGATCCGTTCCATGTATCCGTCGGCAACCCGCTGCGCCACCTGATCGAACAGGGCGTCGGGCGTGCGGCGCTGTTCGCCCCAGCTGCTTTCTCCGCCGCGTGCGACGATGATCTCGCGCTCGCCGGTGGTCATGCCGTCGAGGATGATCTGCGCCGCCTCGTCGGGCGGCATGCCATTGTCGATCACGCTGTCGCTGCGCCCGCGGGCACTGCCATCGGCGGTCAGGGCGTTGCGGCTGACGTCGGTGGCGACCGATCCAGGGCACGCGACATGCACTGCAATGCCCGATTGGGAGAGTTCCGCGCGCAGGGCGTCGGCGTAACCGACCAGCCCGTGCTTGGCCGCGCAATAGGCGGTACGCAGCGGAATCCCGATCTTCCCCGCGACCGATGATATGAAGACAAACCGCCCGCTGCCGCGTGCCGCCATGTGCGGCAGCAGGGCCTGCGCGGCGGCAATCTGCGCGGTGAGGTCGACCGCGATGATCCGCCGATAAACCTCCATATCGGTATCGACTGCCGCGCTGCGCTGGGAAATCCCGGCATTGGCGACGAAGATGTCAACCCCGCCGCGCCACGCCGTTGCCCGTTCAGTCGCGGCATGCATCGCTGCCTCGTCGGTCACATCGAAGGGGAGGGTAAGCGTTTCGGTGCCGAGAGCAGCGGCCACACCCTGCAGCCGCGCTTCGTCACGCCCGGAAAGGATGATGTGCGCCCCCTCGGCCGAAAGCTTGCGCGCCAGCGCCGCGCCGATTCCCGACGATGCGCCGGTGATCCACGCGACCTTGCCCGTGAAAATGCTGCTCATCGCGCGCCGATCACGGATAGGTCACGGTCTTGGGCTTCTCGGGCAGGGGAATCCATTCCTCTTCGTCACCCGGCACCTTAGGGAAATTCCCCGCCTTCCAGTCCTTTTTCGCCTGGTTGATCCGCTCACGATCCGAACTGACGAAGTTCCAGAAGACATGGCGCTCGGTCTTAAAGCTCTCCCCGCCCATCAGCATGACCCGTGCGCCTTTCTCCGATTTGAGAGCGGGGGCATCGCCGGGCCTGACGACCATCAGGCTGTAGCGAGGCAGTTCCTCGCCATCGAGCGTCGCCTCGCCGTCGACCACCATCAGTGCACGTTCGTCCGCTTCGGCATCGATCGGCAGCTGGCCGCCCGGGGCGAGCACGATCTCGGCATAGATCGTGTCGGCATAGGTGGTGGTCGCGGCACGCGCGCCCCACAATTCGCCCATGATGACGATGGCGCGTGCCCCGCCATCCTCGACCACCGGCAGATCATCGATCGCCTCGAAAGCGGGGGCGATCTCTTCCTTGCCGTCGGGCAGGGCGAGCCAGGTCTGCATGCCGAACATGCGTGGGCCGCCGGTCCGCTCGCTCTCTGGCGAGCGTTCGGAATGGACGATCCCGCTGCCGGCCGTCATCAGGTTCACCGTGCCGGGGCGGATGGTGGAAAAGGTGCCGATGCTGTCGCGATGGTCGATCGCCCCCTCGAACAGCCAGGTGACCGTGGCGAGGTTGATATGCGGGTGTGGGCGCACATCCATGCCGCCGCCGGCCGGCAGGTGGGCCGGGCCGAATTCGTCGACGAAGATGAAGGGGCCGACCATCCTGCGGTGCTTCGAAGGCAACGCGCGACGGACCTCGAAATCGCCCAGATCGTGGTTGGTGGGCGTAATGGTCGCCTCGATAGGTCCTGCGATCATGCTGCGTCGAGCTCCGGGTAATGGCGAAAGATGCCATCTTCGTTGAACGCCATCCGGCGGTCCGAGGCAAGATAGGCCTTTATCCCGTCGAGCTGCACCACCGCATCGCGGCACGCGATCAGCTTGGGGTAGTCGCCTTCGATGGCCTTCATGCGCTTGGGAAAGGCGTAGCGCAGCCCTTCGACCAGCTGGAACAGCGAGGTGTCCACATGGCTCCATTTCTCGCCCAGCACGAACGGCCCGTCACTGGCAGAGAGGGCGTCTTCGAAATAGCGGAAGAACTTGGGAATGCGCTTTTCGCGGAAGTCTTCCGCCACGCGGCTGGCCGCATCCTTCTGGTCTTCGTAATAGAGCCCGTCGGCGATCGGGTGATGCACATCGTGGGTTTCGGCCACGATGTCGGTGATCGTCAGCTGCAGCATGATGAGCTCAAGATTGGCTTGCTCATCCTCCGTCCCGAAGCCGTGCCGGCCCGCCAGCCAGGTCACGATATGCGCGACCTGGGCGATGCAGTTGTCGCCATCGACGATATAGGGTGGGGCGAAAGGACGGATTCCCGTGCGCCCGTCCAGATCGTCGACCAGCGCATCGACGCCGTCTTCGCGCGCGCGGTCGCGGTAGCTCACGCCTGCCGCTTCCAGCGCGACGCGCACGAACTCGCCGCGGCCGGGAGCGCCCGGCCAGTACCAGAGGTCGTATGCCATCGCGCTCACCCCGGTGTCGCCGGTGCGGTGGCCTTGATGGCCAGCGCGTGGACCCGCTCGCCGGGGATGTCGCCGAGCGCGCCATTGACCATACGCTGGCGTTCGAGCCGCGATTTGTCGGTGAAGGCGGGCGCTTCGATCACAATGGTGAAATGCGATTCGCCGGTGCCGTCGTCGCCCGTGTGGCCGCGATGCTTCGCGCTGTCGTTCATGATCTCGAGCTGCGTCGGCGAGAATGCCTTGCGCAAGCGCCGCTCCATCTCTTCGGCTACTGTTTCCGCCATCTGGTCTTCGATCCCTTTGCAATTTTCGAACCGGCTGCCCATCCTAAAGGCTTATGCGACAGACCCGGTTCCATGGACGCTATGAAGCGAATGGCAGACTATGTTCCCACCCCGCCTGCGACGAGCCCGGGGAATTTCGCGCACCCGGCGCCTACGGCAATAGCTTCGACGGGCCGGGGGAGTGGCGCTGGTTCTGTCTCGATCACATACGCGAGTTCAATGCCGGTTACGACTGGTTCGACGGAATGAGCGCGGACGAGATCCTGCGCGCGCAATCCCCTGCCGCCGGCTGGCAGACCGAAAGTCCGGCGTTTCGCCCCACCGGCGGTGTTGACGGCATGCCCCGCTGGGCCGATTTCAGCGATCCGCTCGATGCGATTTCCGCGCGCGCGGGCGGCATCCGAAGCCGCGCCGAACGTGAGGCACGCATGGCGATGGAGGGGCGCTTCTCGAAGGAAGAGGCGCGCGCGCTCGAAACGCTCGGCCTCGGGGAGGCGACCGACCGCAAGCGGCTGCGCCAGCGCTATTCCGAGCTCGTGCGCCGCTACCACCCCGATCGCAACGGGGGCGACCGCACGCACGAGGCGCGTCTGGGCCGCGTGGTGGAGGCGTACCAGCTGCTCAGGAAAAGCGCGGCGATCGCCTAGAGGCCCGGCCCGTTCACCCCGCCGTGGCATGGCCTTGTGCGATGAGGTCGGCGTCGATCTGCTTGGCGGCCTTGTACGCGTCCCGCTCCTTCAGCCTGTCGGCATAGGCTTCGAACACGTCGCGCTTCGGCAGCGATCCGAACTGCATGCCCCAGTCGACGTGCGAGCCGACATAGACGTCCGCCATCGTGAACCGATCGCCGCACACATAGTCGCGCCCGGTCAGCATGACTTCGAACGCGTCAACCGTGCGGTCGAAACTGCCGTAGCCGAGCATGCCCTGCTTCTGTGCATCATCACCCGCGCTCCACCCCATGCTGTTCGCGACCACCGCCTGCTCGACCGGCCCCGCCGCGAAGAACAGGTAGCGGAAGTAATCCGCCTTCTCGTGCGCGTCGGGGAGCAGCCCGGCGTCGGGGTGCATTTCGGCGAGATAGTGGCAGATGGCCGCGGCTTCGGTCACCACGTGGTCATGGCCGCCGTGGTGATGCACGAGCGTTGGGAACTTGCGCATCGGATTGGCCTTCACGAAGGCCTCGGGTTGATCGGGCCCATATTCTACCAGCACCTGCTCATAATCCGCGCCCGCTTCGTGCAACGCCCAGCGCGCGATCTGCCCACGGCTCGCCGGGTTGGTGTAGAATGTGTAGTCGGCCATCCTCAGTCCCTCGCGTCCCTCAGTTTCTGGGCCCGACCAAACCGATGGTCGCGCCCTGCGGATCTTTGGCATAGACCGTATATTCGCCGCCGGGAATCTGCTGCGGGTCGCCGAGCAATTTGCCGCCGTTCTCAATCACGGCCGCGCAGGCGCGGTCGATATTGTCGACTCCTGCAAAGTACTGCCAGCGCGATCCTTCGCCCTCGGCCTCAGCTTTGCCGATCGCGCCGAGGCCCACACCATCGTTCTCGATGAAGCGGTAATCGTCGCCCATCTCGCCCATCGGCATCGCGCCCTCCTGCACCCACCCGAAGATCTCGGCATAGAGGGCGACGGCGGCGTCCTGGTCCGTGGTCCACAGCTCGTTCCAGCGCATGTGCTGCGCGTGATCGACGGAGAACGCGTCGCTTTTCGCCTCGGGATCGTCGGCGGGCGGGGTAGGGCTCATGACGTAGAAGACCGCGCCCTGCGGATCGGCGACCATCGCCATTCGCCCTACACCGGGCATGTCCATCGGGGGCATGTGGACCGCGCCGCCCGCGTCCTTCAGCGCCGATACGGCACTATCGACATCAGGGTGATGGATATAGCCGAGCCAGCCCGGGGCCGCGCCGCCCGCCTTCATGTCGGGGGTGATTTCGAGCACCCCGCCGGCAAAGCCGCCGTCCGATCGGACGATCATGCGATAGGTGCCGCCCGTCGGCATTGCCTGCCCTTCGGCCTCGATCTCCCAGCCGACGACCGCGCGATAGAATTCGCGCGCACCTGTCGGATCGTCGGTCATCAGTTCGTACCAGATGAAGCTTCCGCAATCTTCGGACATGACGGCCTCCTCAGGCGTGTTCTTCGACGATCGGCTCGAACCCGCCGAAAATCATGCGCTTGCCGTCGAACGGCATCTCGCCGAACTCTGCCATCCGCGGGTCTTCCATCATCTTCTTTTCCGCGGCCTTGGCGGTTGCCTGATCGGGCCAGGTGACCCAGCTGAAGACGATCTTCTCGCCATCTTCGGCCCTGGTCGCGCGGCGGAAATCGGTGGTGTGGCCGTCCTGCACATCGGCTTCCCAGCACTCGATCTGGCTCAGCGCGCCGAACTCCTTGGCCAGCGGCCAGAACTTCCTGGCGACGTCGACATAGGCGGCCTTGTTGCCTTCCGGCACGGCGAGGACGAATCCGTTCACGTACATTCTTACTCTCCCTGTGGTTTTGGCGGTTCGTGCCGGTCAAAGGCGGCGAGCTGGTCGGCCATCGCTTGCTGGAATGCCGGGCGGGCTTCGCCGCGCGCGACGTAGGCCTGCGTTGCAGGATGATCGGCAAGCAGTTGACTGCCGCCGATCGCGCGCAGCACGGTGACCATGGCGATATCGGCGATGGAGAAGGCGTCGCCCAGCCAGTCCTGCGTGCGCAGCCGCTGTTCGAGCGGGGCAAGGCGCTTGGCGATGAACTCCTCCAGGCCCGGACGACGGAGCCTGGCCCATTCCTCGTCGCGAGCGAAAGTCGTGACATTGGTCCATTCGAACAGCCACGGCTCGACCGAGTTGAACGCACCGAACAGCCACGAGATCGCTTCGGCATTCTGCTGCGGATCGCTGGGCAGCAGCGTTTCGCTCTTCTCGCCCAGGTGCAGGAGTGTCGCCCCGCTTTCGAACAGCACGATGTCGCCCTCGCGCAGCACCGGGACCTGGCCCCAGGGTTGCGCTTCGAGCAGCCAGTCCGGCTTGTCGGTCACATCGGCGAGCCGCTCGCGATAGGGGATGTCCGCTTCCTCGCACGCCCAGCGCGGGCGCAGGTCGCGCACGAAACCGCGCGCAAACGGCGGGACCCACTGGTAGCCGGTGATTTCGATCGCGGCGTCGGGACCGATCATCGTCATGGTGCCGTCTCCTCAGGCGTCGATTTCGGCTTCGGCGGGCGGGCCGTCGCTGGCGGCTGCCGGGGCCATCCAGACGGTTTCCCAGGTGTGCCCGTCGGGATCCTCGAAAGCGCCGCCGTACATGAAGCCCTGGTCCTTGATCGGGCGGGGCTCCGCGCCACCGGCGGCGCGCGCAGCGGCATGGATCGCATCGACCGCAGCCTTGTCGTCGAAGGTCAAGCACAGCAGCGCGCCGCTGGTGATCTTCGCGTCGATGATCGTCTTGTCGGTGAAGGTCGCATAGAACGCATGGTCGAGAAGCATCACGAAGATCGCTTCGGACCAGACCATCGCCGATGCCTGTTCGTTGCTCAATTGCCGGTTTTTCTCGAACCCCAGCGCTTCATAGAACGCGGTCGATTCCGGCACGTCGGTGACGGGCAGGTTCACGAAAATCATCCTGGCCATGGTGCTGCCCTCTCCTGCGCCCCGACTCGATGTTGAAAACAATGCGCCCTGAGATTACATAAGGCAACAATGAAGTTACAAAAAGAAACTAAGGTGCATGGTCGCTGGTATGACGACGCCTGTGGGACGGCATTTGCACTGGAACTGGTGGGTGAACGCTGGTCGCTGCTGATCATTCGCGAGCTGCTGCTGGGGCCGCGGCGATTCTCGGACCTGCGCGCGACGCTGCCGGGGATCAGCGCGAAGGTGCTGACCGAGCGGCTGGCGACGCTGGCCGATGCGGGCGTGCTGACTCGCCACAAGTTGCCGCCGCCCGCCGCATCGCAGGTCTACGAACTGACCGAGTGGGGCTATTCCGCAGAGACGATCATCCAGGAGCTGGGCCGCTGGGCTGCGACCTCGCCGCTGCACGATCCTACGCTACCGCTTTCTGCAGTCTCTTTCATGATCTCGCTGCGCACGATGATCGACCGGGCGAGGGCGGGCGACTGGTCCGCGACCATCTGTTTCAGCATCGGCGAGGACAGCTTCGTCGCGCGGCTTGCCAATGGCGACCTACCGATAGAGCGGGGCGAGCCGGACGGCGCGGACTGCCTCTTCACTGCCGCCGAAGCCGCCCATCTGGCGGCGGTCTTCTATGGCAAGCAGCCGGCAAGCGCGGTTGGCGCGAGTATCGAAGGCGATGCAAAGGTGGCGGAACGCTTCATCGATCTGTTCCACCTGCCACGCTGAGCGGGCTACTGCCGCATCGCCCAGCGTAATGTCTTGCCGAGGCCCCAGCTGGTGGCGCGCGCGGGCAGCGCGGTGAGGCCGGGGCGGCTGAGCCCCAGCATCGAACGCGCAAACGGCGGCAGCATCAGCACCGCTTCCGCCGCAATCGCCTGCTGGAGCGGGGCTGGGAAGCCGCGTGGCCGGATCGCGAGGACGAATTGCGCGATTTCGCGAGCTTCGCGCGAGGTCGTCAGTTCGTGCCGGAATTCGCGCATAATCGCCTGCGCTTCGGCCACGCTTTCCGGTACCGGATCGGCGTGAAGTGCGCGTCCGATCACCGCCATCTGGGCGTAGTATTCGTCCTGTTCGGCGCGCGGCATGTCGGGCCGGGCATGGCGCAGATATCCCTCCAGGAAACTGGACGCTTCGGCGATATGAACCCACGCCAGCGTGCGCGGGTCGCCTGCCGAGTAGGGCGTGCCATCGGGCAGCGTGCCGGTAATCTTGCGGTGTATCTGGTTGACCCTGGCAATCGCCTCCTGCGCGCGGTCGCGGTGGCCGAAGCTCGTCACGGAAATGAACTGCGCGGTGCGGTGGAAGCGCCCCTGCGCATCCTCGCGGAAGTTCGAATAGTCGAGCACGCCCTGAAGCGCGGCCGGATGAAGCATCTGGAGGAAGAGCCCCCGGATGCCGCCGATCATCATCCCCATGACATCGGCGTGGACCATCCGGACCGGGCTGTCCTTCACGAACAGCGCTTCGTCCGACGGCGGCACGTGGTTCTGTGGCACCTTGCCCTGGTTGAAGGCGGCGCGGACCTGCCGCAGGATCGCATTGCGCAAGGGATCCAGCGGATCGGGGCGGGGAGCGGGTGGGGCCATGGCGGATTCGATTATAGCGCGCGGGCGGCGATTGGAAATCCACGGCCCAAAGCCCGCTTGCGGGCGTCGCGCAACACCTATAGGTCGGCGGGCGATGAGCGACGAAAAGACATTCAACCCCACCGACAACACCATTCTTGGCGCACCCGACACCAAGGTCGACGTGCGAGAGACCTTCGGCGTCGATATCGACTGGCAGGTACCCGCCTTCAGCAAGGCGGACGACCGCGTGCCCGATGTCGACGAGACCTACGTGTTCGATCCGGACACGACGATGGCGATTCTCGCAGGCTTCGCTTTCAACCGCCGGGTTATGGTGCAGGGCTATCACGGTACCGGCAAGTCGACTCATATCGAACAGGTTGCCGCGCGGCTGAACTGGCCGTGCGTGCGCATCAACCTCGACGCGCATATCAGCCGGATCGACCTTGTCGGACGCGATGCCATCGTGCTGCGTGACGGGCTGCAGGTCACCGAATTCCGCGAAGGCTTGCTGCCGTGGGCGCTTCAGCACCCGGTCGCGCTGGTGTTCGACGAATATGACGCGGGCCGGCCCGATGTGATGTTCGTGATCCAGCGCGTGCTGGAGGCGGAGGGCAAGCTCACCCTGCTCGACCAGAACCGCGTGATCCGTCCCAACCCGGGCTTCCGCCTGTTTGCCACCGCGAACACCGTGGGCCTGGGCGATACCAGCGGGCTGTATCATGGCACGCAGCAGATCAACCAGGGCCAGATGGACCGCTGGAACGTGGTCGTCGGCCTCAACTACCTGCCCGCCGAGACCGAGCAGACGATCGTTGCGGCCAAGGTGCCCGAGATCGAAAAGGCGACCATCGCCGACATGGTGAAGGTAGCGGACCTCAGCCGTCAGGGCTTCATGAACGGCGACATCTCGACCGTGATGAGCCCGCGGACCGTGATCAGCTGGGCGCAGAACACCGCGATCTTCAAGGATATCGGCTTCGCCTTCCGCGTCACTTTCCTCAACAAGTGCGACGAGGCGGAACGGATGCTGGTGGCCGAATACTACCAGCGCGTGTTCGGGACCGAACTGCCCGAAAGCGTGGTGGCGTCGGCCTGACGCCTAGCCGAGGCGCCGACGGATGGCCCTGTCGGGTGCGCTTTTTCCCGAGCGTGTTACCCCCGTGGCCTGATCTTCGGACGCGCCGGGTGTGCCCGAACGTAGCCGGGTGATCTTCGCTCCCTCGCTGACGGGCAGGCTGCAAGTGTGCTGCAATTCGTCCGCCGGCACTGCGCCACTGAAGTAGAAACCCTGTACCTGATCGCATTCGGTGGCACGGATCATCGCCAGCTGCTCGGCGGTTTCGATGCCTTCTGCGGTGGTCTTCATGTTGAGCCGCGCGGCGAGCGCGATTACCGCCTGCACGATCGTCTCGTTCTCCTCCCGCTGGGTCATGTCGGCCACGAAGCAGCGGTCGATCTTGATCTTGTCGAAGGGGAAGGCGCGCAGGTAGTTGAGCGAGGAATAACCCATCCCGAAATCGTCGAGCGCGATGCGCACGCCCAGCGCGCGGACCTTGTGCAGCAGGGCTGCCGTCTCCTCGCTCTCGCGCAGAAGGACGCTTTCGGTAATCTCCAGCTCCAGCCGCTTGGGATCGACGCCGCTGGTCGCAAGGGCGTGGACGATGGCGCCATAGAGCCCGCAATCGGTCGTCTGCACGGGTGAAAGATTGACCGAGACGGACAGATGCGATGGCCAGCGCGATGCCTCGTGCAATGCCTCGCGCAGGACCCAGCTGCCGATCTGGACGATCAGGCCGCTTTCTTCTGCAATCGGCACAAAAACGTCCGGGGCGATCGGTCCGCGTTCCGGGTGGGTCCAGCGAAGTAGCGCCTCGTAACCCACCGGCTCGCCGCTCTGGGTGTCGACCAGCGGCTGGTAGTGCAGCTCCAGCTCGCCATTGGCCAGGGCGTCGCGCAGGTCGATTTCGAGCTGGCGCCTTTCCTGCACCCGCTGCTGCATCTGCCGGTCGAAGACGCTGGCGGCGTTCCGACCGCTCGCCTTCGCGTCATACAGCGCGAGATCGGCAGCGAGGATAACATCCTCGCTGCGCGTACCGTGATGGGGCGCAAAGGCGACGCCCACGCTCGCGCCGAGGGCGGCGCGCTGCCCGCGCAGCTCGATCGGCTGGCCGACCGCGTCGACGATCGCATGCGCGCAGGCGATCGCGGTTTCCCGCGACGCGGGGCGTTCGATCAGGACGGCGAATTCGTCGCCGCCCAGCCTGGCGACCACCGCGCCTTTCGGAACGGACCTTTCAAGCCGCCGCGCCGCTTCGCGAAGGGCGGCATCGCCCCCGGCGTGGCCGAACGTATCATTGATGTCCTTGAAGTGATCGAGGTCGATCCCGAGCACTGCAACCATCTGGTCTTTCCCGCGCCGCTCGAAGGCATGGGCCAGCCGGTTGTTGAACAGCGCGCGGTTCGGCAGGCCGGTCAGCACATCGTAATGCGCCATGTAGGAGACCTTGGCCTCCGCCTCCCGAGCTCGCGTAACATCCGCCACGAAGCCGCGCCAATAGCGACGCGTCCCGTCGATCGAGGTGACCTTGCGTGCCGAGATCGACCACCAGCGCTGCTGCTGGCGGACCTGCAGGGGTACCACCAACCGACGGAAATTCTCGTCCTGGCCGCCCATCTTGCGCAGTTCGTCCCGTTCAGGCGAATCATAGAACAGGTCGAGCAGCTGCATCCCTTCGAGCTGCCGGGCGGTCCGCCCGGCGGCTTCGCAAAACCGCCTGCTGGGACGCAGGATGTACCCCTCCTCGGTGCATTCGAACAGCCAGTCGCTGCCGTCCTCGTCGTATTGGTTGAGCAGGAGCTGGATCGTGTCGTTGGCATCGGACAGGTTGCGGGTGCGCAGGCGCCGGGTGGCGAACATGTAGTTCAGGTTGAAGACCAGCCAGTGCAGGCCGAAGAAACTGGCAATGCTCACCAATGCGCCACCGAACGCCGCATCGCTTCCCGAAAGGGTCAGCGGGATCGCGATGGCCAGCGCATTGATCGCGGCATTCGCCATCGCGCGTCCGGGCACTGCGATCAGCGCGATCGCCTCGATCCACATCATCATGACCGCCATCGGGACCAGCGCAACCAGCAGGTCCGGCGTGGCGCAGTAGAGTGCGATGCCGCTGAACAGGGCCCAGTGCAGACTGCGAAGGATGACCAGGCGCTTCACCTTCGCAAAGGTCTCGCTATGCGGACGCTTCTGGGTTTTGACGCGCAGATCGACCGCAATCTGTCCGGCGGCGATTGCGAGCCCGGTCACCGCCATTGCGGCGACGAAGAACAACGGCATGAAGGACAAGAAGATAATCGCCGCGACGCCGGTGCGCACGATGTCGTAAATGAAGTAGGGCGTCGTGCAGACATGCTCGATGCGGCAGCGCGCCCACCACTCGCGATCCTTGCTCTCCGGCTGGTGGTCGACCAACCGTAGGTAGAGCAGCTTGTACAGTAAGCCACCCCGTCGCAGGAGAGGGTTATGGGCGAGTTTGCTCATCTCGGGATGGTATTGGCGTCCATGTGGCAAGTGGTGTCATAGGAAAAATTGGTAAATGCCTTCTTTCCAACCCCAGCCTATTATTGTCTGTGCTTGGAGCGCACGCTTCGGCTGGCGCTCCCGCAGGGCTTGGAGTAGGGCATTGTGATGGCAGGGCGCGGCTCCCCAAACGACGACTGGGCCAAGGCCGAAGGCGGCCCCGCGGGGCACCGCGGCTATTACGCACTGCACGAAAGTATGGCCGCCGACCCGTGGGACGAAGACGATCCCGATTTCGCCGAGCCCAACCATCGCCAGAGTATCGCGCGACGCATTTACGACGTTGTTCGGGCGCACAGGACGCGTTTTTGGGCCGTGCGTGCGGCGGCGGGCCTGCTGCTGCTGCTGATCGTCATCATCATCTGGCTGGCGATCACCGCGCCGCTGTCCAAATCGCTCGAACCGATTGCACCGCCGCAGATCACGCTGCTTGCCGCCGACGGAACGCCGATCGCCCGCAATGGCGCGGTCTATGACGAACCGGTCAAGATAGAACAGCTGCCCGATCACGTGGTAAACGCGTTCCTCGCGATCGAGGATCGCCGGTTCTACAGCCACTGGGGGGTCGACCCGCGTGGGCTCGCGCGTGCGACGATCAACAACTGGACCGGAGGGTCGACGCAGGGCGGCAGCACGATCACCCAGCAGCTGGCCAAGTTCACCTTCCTCACGCCCGAACAGTCACTCTCGCGCAAGGCGCGCGAGATGCTGATCGCGTTCTGGCTGGAGACCTGGCTGACCAAGGATGAAATCCTCGAACGCTATCTCTCCAATGCCTATTTCGGCGACAACACCTATGGTCTGCGCGCGGCCAGCCTGCATTATTTCTACCGCCAGCCGGAAAAGCTGAAGCCGAACCAGGCGGCGATGCTGGCGGGGCTGCTGCAGGCGCCCTCGGCTTACGCCCCTTCGAAGCATTACGAACGCGCGGCAGCGCGGATGGAGGCGGTCAAGGCGAGCCTCGTCTCGGCGGGTTACATAACCGAGCAGGAGGCTGCGCGCATGCGCCCGCCCGAAATCGACATGCGGCTGACCAACGACCTGCCGACGGGGACCTATTTCGCGGACTGGGCGCTGCCCGAGGCGCGCGACCGCGCTCCTCCGGGCTATGGCTCGCAGTCGCTTTCCACCACGCTCGACGCGCGCTTGCAGGGCATTGCGCGCGACGTGATCGCCGGCGCACCGCTGGGCGATGCGCAGGCGGCGCTGGTCGCAATGCGTCCCAATGGCGAGGTCGTGGCGATGATCGGCGGCAAGGACTATTCGCAAAGCGCCTTCAACCGGGTGACGCAGGCGCGCCGCCAGCCGGGCTCTACCTTCAAGACGATCGTCTATCTCGCCGCGCTCCAGCACGGCTACGAACCCGATGACCCGGTCGGCAACCGGCCCTTCACGCAGGGCAGCTATCGTCCGGAGAACTACGACGGTAAGTATTCCGACTTCTTGACGCTGGAGCAGGCCTTCGCACGCTCCAGCAATGTGGCTGCGGTGCGCATGTTCAACGAGGTGGGCAGCGCGCAAGTGATCGAGCTGGCGCGCGATCTTGGCATTTCCAGTCCGATAACGCGCGGCGATCCGAGCGTGGCACTGGGCACGGCGGGCATGTCGCTGATGGAGCTGACCGCCGCCTATGCCGGGATCGCGGGCAATTCCTATCCCGTGCGGCCGACCGCCTTCGTGCGCGAGCCGGTGGGCCTGTGGGACCGCATCTTCAACGCCCCGCGCAGCATGTCCAACTCCACCCATCGCGACATGGAACAGCTGCTGCGCAGTGCCATCAACCAGGGGACCGGCCGAGCCGCGCAGCTGCCCGGGCCCAATTTCGGCAAGACGGGGACCACGCAGAACAACCGCGATGCGCTGTTCGTGGGCTATGCTGGCGATCTGGTGGTGGGCGTGTGGATCGGCAACGACGACAACACCCCGCTCGAAGGGATCAGCGGGGGCGGGCTGCCCGCGCGGATCTGGAAGAGCTTCATGCTGCGTGCACAGGGCATTTCCGGCGCCGCACCTGCGCCTCGGCGGCAGAACCCGGCGGGGCCGGTCCAACCACTCGATGTGCCCGATGGAAGCGACATTCCCGCGCCGATCGCGGAAGAGGGCGCGGCAATCACCATCGACGAAAGCGGCGTGACGACGCGTGAGGCACCGCCGCTCGACGCGCCGGCCGATGCGCCTCGCCCCGCGCCGGAGCTTGCTCCTGTGCGTCAGGAAGAGGACGCGCCGGCGAACTGAGCCCGGGCTCGCGGCTGGTCAGTCGGCGGCGGGCTCGGTCCGCTGGATCATGACGTTCATCACCGCGCTGGCGCGGGGCCGCTCGCGCTCGTCCTGCCATGCTTCGACGGTGACATTCGCGCTGCGTCGCCCCAGCTTGGTAATCCGGGCCTTGGCGAACAGCGGTGCTTTCTTCGCTGCGGCGAGAAACTGGACCGTGATGTTGATCGGCTTGAGCTGTGCTTCCTCGCCCCGTTCGCTCAGCGCGACACGCAGCGCGGCGTAGGCCGCGGTTTCCATCAGCCCGCTGGTGGCGCCGCCGTGGAAATGGCCGGGGCGACCCTCGATCGCGTCGATGCCGGAGACGCACAGCACCGGAACCTCGTCCTCGAAACCGGAGACTTCGATGCCGAGCGAGCGGGCGTAGTTGGAAAGAAGGTCGGGCCGGTCGTGCTTAGCCATTGGGAGCCGCCTTTCCGCCGATGGTCATGTAGACCGCCGCCATGGTCGCCACCGGATCGTCCGGATTCCCGTCATGCGCGATGCCGCGCACGAAGGCGGCGGAGCGTGTGGTGCGGTAGCATTCGCAGCGCCCGATCACATCCGCCTTCTCGCCCGCCGGACGCTGGTAGTCGACCCGCATGTCCAGCGTGGCGACCGGAACGAAATGCTTCTCGCGCGTCCAGATCGCCATGCCGCCCGCCATGTCGAGCATCGAGAAGATCGGGCCCGAGGCGATGACGCGGCGCACATCGTCGCCGACGAGATCGTCGCGCCAGGGCAGGACCAGCTCGGTCCAGTCGGCACCGTGGTCGCGGTAGGCGAGGCCGAGCCAGCCCGGATGCCCGCCCGCGAAAAGGAAGGGCGATGCAGCTTCGGGGTCGAACCGGGTGGAGGGATCCCGCGGGGATGGCTGGTTTTCCATGCCTTGCCATCTGTCCGGTGAAAGCCGTGATGACAATATTTTAATTCGACCGCCAGGGGCTTCTCGGGGACGGTGGGCTCGTGCGGCGGCGGGAGGCCGCGCGCAACGCAATGGCCAGAATAAGGCCAGGCAACGGGGGCCTAGCACCAATGAATCTGCCCAGAATACTGCTCGAAAATCTGCCGGACCTGGCCGATGCGCCGGGCCTCATCGGCAGCCTGTCCGATCTTGCCAGCGCGTCGACCGACGACCGGCTGATCTACCTGATGATCTACCTCTACGAGACCTATCCGCCCGACGGGGGCGCGATGTTCTCCTGAGAGATCGCACCGCCAATGCATGTCGATCCTGTGCTGTCCGCTTTCGCTGCGGACCCGGCGGCGCAGGCCGGGGCGCAGGATCGCATGCTGGCCGCGCGCGACAGGTGGCGGCACCGTCCGGACGTAGCGCCGGTCCTTGCCGAGTGCGGGCGGCTGGCTGAAGGGGCTAGCTTCGAAAGCTGTAGTCACCTGCGCGCGCTGCTGGATGACGAGGGGGCGCTGCCCTTCGTAAGCCACTGGTTTGTGGCGATGGCGCAGGCGTGGGAAATGGTGCCGCTCGCGCAGCTGCCGTTTCGTCACAGCTATTCCGGAGGCGTGGGTGCGATCCATCTGCACCGTGTGGGGCGCGTGACGCTGGCGGCCTTGCTGGTCGAGCCGCGAGCCGCGGTTGCGCCTGCGACCATCGCCTTCACCGACTGCGAGCGGCGCGAGCGCGTGCTGGCGGGGGAAGGGCAGGCGATCATCTACCGGCATGTCGCGGGCGCGCCACCGCTCGTGCAGCGGCTGTCAGTGCAACCGGGCGCGCAGATCGCGTGCGACGGGGAGCACTCGCGGGCTTTCGTGGCACTCGATGCGCCGCTTGTATTGCTGCGGCTGGCGCGCGATCGCGTGCAGGCGGTGCCGACGAAAGAAATCGAGATCGCGACCGGTCGGATCGTCCATCGCGCGTCCGCCAGCCTTGCCGAGGGGCGGGCGCAGCTTGCCGCAGCTCTGCTTGGAGCCATGGGGCGGCGCGATGCGGCGACCACGCTGGCCGATTATGCGAGCGGCGAGGCGGGAGGCTGTGGACAAACTGGCGAAGGTGCGCGGTGGGAAGCGATGCGCAACGCCCTCGCGCTCGATACAGCAACCGGATTCGCGGCATTGTGCGAGATAGCGGACCGGCCCGAGGACCCACTCCAGCCGCAGGCCGCCGCACTTCGTCACAGCCTGCGCACAGCTTATCCACAGCTTGCCCAGTGGCGGAGGGACCGGTGCCGCGCGAGCTGACACCTGCGGTCTCATGGCCGCTATCGCTGCATGAGTGCCTTGCGCGCATCGATCGCGTGGGCTTCGATCTGCGTGACGAAGCTTCGCTTCGCAACGCTGCCGAAGCGCTTGCGGGACTGGCCGTCAATCGCACGTTTCTCGGCGACCTACTGATCGAGCAGATGTCCGGTACGATGCCTGAATCGGCCACTGCCTATGGGCCGCAGGCGATCATGCTGGCCGGGCCGCGTAACGGCTACTTCGTGCGCGCCAATATCTGGCCGGCGCGCGACGATCCGGCTTTCCGCTCGAGCGGCGCGGCAAGCTTCGCTTATGGCCTGCCACACGACCATAATTTCGACTTCCTGACGGTCGGCTATTTCGGGCCGGGCTATGTCAGCGATTATTGGGAATACGACTATGCCTCGGTCCGCGGTGAGATGGGCGAGCCGGTCGACCTGCGCTTCATCGAACGCTCGGCGTTGCACGAGGGCAGGGTGCTCCACTACCGCGCGCATCGCGACGTGCACTGCCAGCACCCGCCACGGAGCCTTTCGGTATCGCTCAACATATGCGCGGCGGGCCCGGCGCAAGGATGGTTCGACCAGTATCGCTTCGACACCGATACAGGGCAAATCGCGGGCATACTGAACCCGGGCGCGAACGAGGTGATGCTGCGGCTCGGCGTGGCGCTGGGGGCGGAAGGCGCGCAGGATTGCGCGGTACATTTCGCGCAGCATCACCCCAGTGCAGCTATCCGCCGGGTGGCGGGCCAGCTGGCTGGCTAGATCAGCGGATCGTTGGAAGCCGCGTCGATCGCAGCCTGCAGGATGACCGAGGCCGCTTCAGCGTCGATCCGCTCGGCGCGCTTGCGGCGGCTCACGTCCAGTCCGATCATCGCGTCATCTGCGCTCTTGGTCGACCAGCGCTCGTCCCACAGCAGCACCGGCAGGCCGAACGCTTCGGCAAGGTTGCGGGCATAGGCGCGGCTGGCCTGCGCGCGCGGCCCTTCGCTGCCATCCATATTGCGGGGCAGGCCGATCACGATCCCGCGAATCGCGCGCCCGTCCATGATGCTGCGGAGCTCTTCGCGGTCGCGGCCGAACTTGCCGCGCGGGAGCGTCCTGAGCGCGTTGGCGAACCGCCAACCTGCATCGCAAACCGCCACGCCGATCGTCTTGGTGCCCAGGTCCAGCCCGATCAGGGCGCCGCCATCGGGCAGCGCATCGGCCAAGCCTGCGGCACTTTCGCCTACGAGTTCGCGGCTGTCCATTCACGCACCCGCGTCACCGCGTCTTCCTGCACGTTCCGCCAGAACAGCGGGATATCGTAGACATGATAATTGCGCCCGGGGAGGACGGCAGACCCCATTTCCGGCGGATCGCCGATCCGCAGGACGCCCTGTTCGTCGCACCGCGCGCCGACCGCGCCGGCCACCAGTTCGCCCGAGGCGAGGTCTTCGCTGGGCACCAGCGTGCCCTTGTTGTCGTCAGCCGGGGCGGCGCTGCTCTGGAAGCCGGTGATCGGGTTGACGCACAGGATCGCGCCATCGCCGCGCAGTTCACCGTCGAAACCAGGGCTCGCCTTGTAGCGGCTGAGCAGCTGGGTGGGGTCGCCATCATCGGCAAAGCTCACCCAGCTGAGGATGCAGCCGGCCTGGTTGGCGCGCTCGCACCCGGGCAGCGGAAGTACCGGCAGATCGTGGTCCAGCGAGATCGGCCAGCCGACCGCGTAGACGGCGGCGATCCGGTTCTCGAGCTCGCGGCCCTTCACGCGCTCCCGCAGCAGGCGGAGCAGGTGGAGCGAGCCCTGGCTGTGCCCGGCGAGTATGATCGGGCGGTCTTCGGCCACGCTTTCGAGGAAATAGTCGAACGCCTTCTCGACATCGCGATAGGCCGCATCGATCGCCTGTTCGGCTTCAGGCTTGTCGGTAATGAATGCGCCGACGGTGGCCTGGCGATACTTGGGCGCCCAGATCTCCGCCGCACTGTTGAACGGGCTCGCGAGCCCGCGCAGGAACAGCCTCGCGCGCTGTTCGGCCTCTTCGTTGCCGAACGCCGCGTTCCAGCGGATATCGCGATCCATATTGGTCGGGATGTAGCTGGTCGGGTGGACGAAGAAGACCGCGAAGGGCGGGGCATCCGTGGTCTCTTCGGCGGTGATCCGGCGCGATCCCGCCTCGCTCGCCTGCTCGACCAGCGTAGCTTCGCCACTTTCCCGGGGCAGCGGGTTCTGGGTCTCGGCGATTGCGGGCTGGTAGCGCGAGGGATCATTGGTGCCGATCCCGGGTCGCGAATACCACATGTCGGGGTCGTTATAGGCGTTGTCGGCCAGCGGGTCCTGCTCGACGAACGCGGTATTCGGGACGAAGGCGATCTCGGTCGCCTTGTCGGACCAGTAATTGAGCGCGAATAGGCCGGCGATAACCAGCACGGTCATCGTGGCGACGAAGTAGAGAAATGCGCGTACCATATCGTCCCCGTCTTATACCCCTTGCGAGAGGTTCGGCGGTGTCAGTTCGACCGGCGCGAGCCCGGCTCTCGCGCGTTCCTCCGCGCTGGCGGCGGCCTGGGCCGCGTCGTTCGCTTCGGACCGGCGGACCAGCGCGACCTTCAGCATCGCGAGCAGCGGGTCGGCCAGCAGCAGGCCGATGATGCCGAACAGGATGCCCATGATCAGCTGCGCACCCAGCACCAGCGCGGGCGGCAGGTCGACCGTCTTGCGCGCGATCATCGGGATGACGACGTAGCCGTCGAAGGTCTGGACAACGAAATAGATCGCGACCGCGGCAATCCCGGTTTCGACCCCTGCCGAAAATCCGACGATCGCCATCAGGATGCCGGAGATCAGCGCGCCCAGATTGGGGATGAACGCAAGCAGGCCGGTCAGGATGCCGAGCAGCGCGGCCATCGGCACACCGAAAAGCTCCAGTGCGATCCAGGTGAAGAACCCTTCGAACACCATCCCGACCACGCGGCCAGCCATCAGACGCCGCATGGTATCGGCCATCTGCGCAAGCGTCTTTCGCAGTTCGCCGCGTTCGCCGCGGGGAGCCATCCATTCGACGCCGCGCTCGTACAGATTGGGCTCCAGGGCGACGTAAATACCGATAACCAGGATGATCGCGGTTGTGCCGATCGCGCCCGCGATACCGCCGATCGCCCGGGTGACGGTGCCCACACCGCTGACGGCCGGATTGAGGAGCGATTGCGCGTCCGACAACGAGATGGCCAAGCCGTTGGCGCGGGCCAGTGCGATCAGCCGGTTCAGCTGTTCTTCCACGATCGAGGGAAGGGTGGCTGCCTGTTCGGCAATCTGGGAACCCGCGAAGTAGCCCAGCCAGAGCAGAAACCCGACTGCCGCGAGCAGTACGATCGCGATACGCAGCTGACGGGGCAGGGGGACGTAGCGGCCAATCAATCGGGATCCGCCATCCACGAGCGATGCAAAGACGAGCGCGGCGAAAATCACCAGCAGCGACTGCGAGATGTAGATGGCCAGCGCTACCAGGCCGATCACGCTGACCCAGATCAGCGCCTTGTTGACCTCGTGTCGAAGTCGCGGGCTGGCGATATAGGCGGGGCTGGCACCGCCCCACTCATCCGCATCGATGCTTGCCGGCACGGTTGCGGGCGTCTGCTCGCTTCCCTGGTCGTCGGATGTGGTGTCCTTGCCCATCGAGCGCGGTCAGTCCGCTACCGCAGGGGTTTCGGTGTGGGTCGGTCGCAGGGTCGTAAAGGCCCGGTCGCCGCGCATGGCGCCGAACCAGGTGAGCGGATTCCAACTGGCCGTCCCGTCGAGCGAGAAGGTGATGAATTCCGCGCGGCCACCAATATTGGCGAGCGGCACCGGGCCGCCGAGGCCCTGCTGGGCGATGCTGGCCCGGCTATCGGCCGAATGGTCGCGGTTGTCGCCCATTACGAAGACGGCATCGTCGGGGACGAGAATCTCGTCGTAATTGTCGAGCTGCTGGTCGGGCAGGGCATCGATGATCAGGTAGCTCACGCCATTGGGCATGGTCTCGCGCATCACCGGCACCTGGCACTTCTGGACGCCGTCGGGCCTCGTGACGACCTGGAAACCCGGCTCCACGCAGGGGGTGTTGAGATCGTAGGGCAGCAGCATGTCGGGCTCGACTTCCTGCTTCACTGGTTTCCCGTTGAGAATGATTTGCCCGTTGCTTACCGCGATCCGGTCTCCCGGAAGGCCGACCACGCGCTTGATGTAGTCCTCGCTGCGCTCGGGATGCACGGGGATCACGATGTCGCCGTATTCGGGGGTCCCGCCGAACAGGCGCCACTGGCCGCGTGGCAGCAGGTGGAAGGTGATCGAGGCCCACGAGTAGCCGTAAGGATACTTGCTGACGATCAGCCTGTCGCCGACCAGCAGGTTGGGCATCATGCTGGGGGAGGGGATATAGAACGGCTTAGCGACAAAGCTGTGGAACGCCAGCACGGCCAGCAGCATAAGCGCGAGCCCGCGGAATTCGGCGAACCAGTTGACCTTGTCGTCTTCGCTGGCGGTCTTGCTTTTGCTCATGCCGGTAACATTGCTCATTGGGGAAAGGCCTCGATAATCACGAAGGCCTGTGCCCATGGGTGATCGTCGGTGAGGGTAAGGTGAACATGCGCCACATGGCCCGCAGGCGTGATTTGCGCAAGCGCCTTGGCGGCACCATGTGCCAGTTCGAGAGTGGGCGCACCCGAGGGGGCGTTAACCACCCCGATGTCCTTCATATAGACGCCGCGGCGAAACCCCGTGCCGACCGCCTTGGAGAACGCCTCCTTCGCGGCGAACCGCTTGGCGTAGGTGCCGGCAATGGTGAAGGGCCGCCGCCGCGCCTTGGCGCGCTCCTTCTCGGTGAAGACGCGGTTTTCGAACCGCTCACCATAGCGGTCGAGCGAGTTCTGGATCCGCTCGATATTGCACAGGTCGGAGCCGAGGCCGATGATCATGGTGCTCTCTCCAGAAGAGTTGGCCTCACCGCGCTTCGTCCATCAGCTCGCGCATCCGGCGGATTGCGGGTTCAAGGCCGGTGAAAATTGCCTCGCCCACCAGGTAGTGCCCGATATTGAGCTCGGCGAGCTGGGGAATCGCGGCAATCGGTTGCACGTTGTCGAAGGTCAGTCCGTGGCCCGCATGGGGTTCGATCCCGTTCTTCACCGCCAGTGCCGCCATGTCCGCAATTCTCTTCAGCTCGACCGATCTCTGCTCGCCGGTTGCGTGCGCATATTCGCCGGTGTGGAACTCTACCACAGGCGCGCCGAGACGCATTGCCGCTTCGAGCTGTGCTGGATTCGCTTCGATGAACAGCGAGACGCGGATGCCCGCATCGGTCAGCTGCGAGACGATCGGCGCGAGCTGGTTGTGCAACCCTGCGGCATCGAGCCCGCCTTCGGTCGTGCGCTCCTCGCGCTTTTCGGGGACGATGCAGGCCGCGTGCGGATTGTGGCGCAGCGCAATCGCCAGCATTTCCTCAGTCGCCGCCATTTCGAGGTTGAGCGGCAGGTTCGTCGCATCCTGGATGCGCTTCAGATCGTCGTCGCGGATATGGCGGCGGTCTTCGCGCAGGTGCGCGGTAATGCCGTCGCCGCCCACCGCAGCGACGATTTCCGCCGCGCGCACGGGATCGGGATGATCGCCGCCGCGCGCATTACGGATCGTCGCGACGTGATCGATATTGACGCCGAGTCTCAGTTTGCTTCGGGCCAGCTGTTCGCTCACCCCTTGCGGCTCCCCGGCTTGGTCACCGGGACGGCCTTGAGCTCGTCGGGCACTTCGTCGTCCGCATAGGTCGGGAAGGAAAGCTGGATCAGCGGGATGAAGGGCACGCCGAGGTCGACCGTGCCGGAAGAACGATCGACCAGCGCGGCTTCGGCGATCACTTCGCCACCTTCGCGCTTCACCGCCTCGATCGCTTCCATGCTCGATTTGCCGGTGGTGACCACATCCTCGACCATCAGCACCTTGGCGCCTTTTTCCAGCGCGAATCCCCGGCGCAGTTCGAACGTGCCTTCGGGCCGTTCGAGGAACATCGCGTTCTTGCCGAGTGCGCGGCCCATTTCGTGCCCGATGATGAGCCCGCCCATTGCCGGGCTGACCACGGCGTCGATCTTGCCGCGAATGTCGCGGGGGATCTTCTGGCTGAGCGCGAAAGCCATGCGGCTGGCGCGTTCCGGGTCCATCAGAACCCTTGCGCATTGCAGGTAATGTGCGGAGTGGCGACCGGAACTGAGCAGGAAATGCCCTTCCAGCAGCGCGTCGCAGGCGCGCAGTTCGCCGATGATCTCTTCGTCCGTCATCCAGGGCGGTCCTTCGGGTTGATTGAACAGGTCTTGCGCCGAACGCATTGGACGACCCGTGAATTCCCGTCTAGAGGCGCTTGAGAGTCGCGGCAAGCGCGCCTATAGCGCGAGCCCAAAATCACGTGCAGTCGCCTGTTCAGGCCATCTGCGCGGTTCTCTGCAAGGTTCGAAGGAAGCAGACCGACAATGCCGATTGCCGCCGCCTATCGCGATATCCGCCGTCTTGTGATCGGGCTTCTCGCCCTTGCCGGCCTTGCCTTTGCTGTGCAGGGCCTTTCCGCCGCAGTGCCCACCGTGGCCGCGCCGGATGCCGCCGCAGAGGCGGGCGAGACCACCGATGCCACCGACGCAGACGCCGCAGCGGGCGCGGGCGATGCCGCTGCCGATGCGGAGGGTTCCTACGAATATTACGGCCCCGAGATGATCAAGGGCCAGCCGACCGCCTTCGAAGACGATGCGTGGAAGAGCATGCACTTCCAGGATCAGTACACCGAGGATGGCCGGTACGCGCTGGGGATGAACAACTACATCCTCATCCCGGTGATCGTGGCGATCAGCGCTTTCGTGTTCTTCCTGCTGCTGGTGGTGGTGGTCCGCTATCGCCGCCGCGAGGGCCGCGAGCCGTCGCGCACCACGCACAACACGCTGATCGAGGTGATCTGGACCATCGTGCCGGTGATCGTCCTCGTCGTTATCGCGGTGCCGTCGATCACGCTGCTCGCACGGCAGTACAAGACGCCGCCGGCAGACGCGATCACCATCAAGGCGACCGGCTACCAGTGGTACTGGGGTTATACCTATCCCGACCAGGGCGGGTTCGAAGTGATTTCGAACATGCTGCCCAAGGAAGAAGCGCTGTCGCGCGGTGAGCCGGCCCAGCTGGCCGTCGACAACCGCATGGTCGTGCCGGTCGGCGTGCCGCTGCGCATCCAGACCTACGGCGCGGACGTGATCCACTCGTTCTCGGTACCTAGCCTGTGGTTCAAGCTGGACGCGATTCCGGGCCGCCTGAACGAGCGTCTGCTGACGATCGAGGAGCCGGGTATCTATTACGGCCAGTGCTCCGAACTGTGCGGCGCGCGCCACGGCTACATGCCGATCGCGATCGAAGCGGTGCCGATGGACCGCTTCCGTCAGTGGGTCGCCTCCAAGGGTGGCAGCTTCGGCGAAGAAGCCGAGACGGAAGAAGGCGTCGATATCCAGACCCCCGCGAGCGCCGTTGAGGGCGCGCCTGCCGCAGGCGATGGCGTGACCGCTGCAGACGATGGCAATGCGCCGTCGGTGCCGGCCGGCGCTTCCGATGCGGACGGGGCCCAAAGCACCAATTGACGGCGCCCGCCCTTCAAGCAATTTGACCGAATAGCAGAACCGAAGAGATCAAGAGCGACATGGCTACCACCGCTGACACCTTCCAGGCCCACCCGGACGAGCATCATCACCATGATGCCGACCACAAGCCGGGCTTCTTCGCCCGCTGGTTCATGTCGACGAACCACAAGGACATCGGCACGCTCTACCTGATCTTCGCGATCATGGCTGGCCTGATCGGCGGTGCGATCTCGGGCATCATGCGCGCCGAGCTGGCGGAGCCTGGCATCCAGGTCCTCAGCATGGTTGCGCCGTGGCTCGGCGCCGATCCCGCGCAGATGGACCAGACGCTCCACCTGTGGAACGTGTTCATCACCGCGCACGGGCTGATCATGGTGTTCTTCATGGTCATGCCCGCGATGATCGGCGGTTTCGGCAACTGGTTCGTCCCGCTGATGATCGGCGCGCCGGACATGGCGTTCCCGCGCATGAACAACGTGTCGTTCTGGCTGACCGTGGCGGGCTTCTGCTCGCTGCTGTTCTCGATGTTCGTTCCCGGCGGCGTCGGGCCGGGCGCGGGTACCGGCTGGACGGTGTATGCGCCGCTTTCCACCAGCGGTTCGGTCGGCCCGGCGGTCGACTTCGCGATCTTCTCGCTCCACCTCGCAGGCGCGGGTTCGATCCTGGGTGCGACCAACTTCATCACCACCATCTTCAACATGCGCGCGCCGGGGATGACCCTGCACAAGATGCCGCTGTTCGTGTGGTCGGTGCTGGTCACCGCCTTCCTGCTGCTCCTCTCGCTGCCGGTGCTCGCAGCCGCGATCACGATGCTGATCACGGACCGTAACTTCGGCACGACCTTCTTCGATCCGGCCGGTGGCGGCGATCCCGTTCTTTACCAGCACCTGTTCTGGTTCTTCGGCCACCCCGAAGTGTACATCATGATCCTGCCGGGCTTCGGCATGATCAGCCAGATCGTGGCGACCTTCAGCCGCAAGCCGGTGTTCGGCTACCTCGGCATGGCCTACGCCATGGTCGCGATCGGCGTCGTCGGCTTCATCGTGTGGGCGCACCACATGTATACCGTCGGTCTCGACGTGAACACGAAGATGTACTTCACCGCTGCCACGATGGTCATCGCAGTCCCGACGGGCGTGAAGATCTTCAGCTGGATCGCGACCATGTGGGGCGGCTCGATCGAGTTCAAATCGCCGATGGTCTGGGCGATGGGCTTCATCTTCCTGTTCACCGTGGGCGGCGTGACGGGAGTCGTGCTCGCCAATGGCGGCGTCGACGATAACCTTCACGACACCTACTATGTGGTCGCGCATTTCCACTACGTGCTCTCGATGGGTGCAGTCTTCTCGATCTTCGCGGGCTTCTACTACTGGTTCCCGAAGATGAGCGGGCGGATGCACTCCGAACTGTTGGCCCATATCCACTTCTGGGTGTTCTTCATCGGCGTGAACCTCGTGTTCTTCCCGATGCACTTCCTCGGCGTGAACGGGATGCCGCGCCGCATCCCCGACTATCCGGGCCAGTTCGAGTTCTGGAACCACATCTCGACCCTCGGCTACATGATCACCGCGGTTTCGGTCGGTATCTTCTTCGTCAACCTGATCTACGCCTTCACGGTCGGACGTAGGGCCGAAGGGAACTACTGGGGTCCGGGTGCGACGACGCTCGAATGGACGCTGTCGAGCCCGCCGCCGTTCCACCAGTTCGAGACGCTGCCGGTGATCGAAGACCACCACGATTACCACGATCACCTGTCGCAGACCGGCGACGGCCAGCCGACCACGGCGTGATCGAGTTGCACCGTTCCGCGGGGGATACTCGCGGGCGGGTGGCAGAATTGGCGATCCGGTTCGGCACGACGCCGTGCCGGATCGCCCGCGACAACGACTGAGCCATGACCACGACCACCACTCTTCTGACCCCGACCGCAGCGACGCCGATGTCGAGCCACTGGCGCGACTTCTACGCGCTGACGAAGCCGGGCGTCGTGCGTCTCGTCGTGTTCACGGGGCTGTGCGGGCTGCTGGCTGCGCCCGGCAGCATCAATCCCGTGCTCGGTTTCACCGCCATCCTGTGTATCGCGCTGGCAGCGGGCGGCGCGGCTGCCTTCAACCAGTGGTACGAGTCCGATCTCGACGCGCGGATGAAGCGCACTGCCAAGCGCCCGATCCCCTCTGGTCGCGTCAGCAGGAACGATGCGCGCGATTTCGCCGCCGTCCTGTGCGGTGCCTCGGTGCTGACGATGGGGCTTGCGATCGGCTGGCTCGCCGCCGCGATCCTCGCGGTGTCGATCTTCTACTACGTCGTCGTTTACACGATGTGGCTCAAGCCGCGCACGCCGCAGAACATCGTGATCGGGGGCGGGGCAGGTGCCTTTCCGCCGCTGATCGGCTGGGTCGCGGTTTCGGGCGACATCACGCTGACCCCGGTCCTGCTGTTCGCGATCATCTTCTTCTGGACGCCGCCGCATTTCTGGGCGCTCGCGATGTTCGTAAAGAGCGATTATGCGAAGGCGGGCGTCCCGATGATGCCGGTCGTCCGTGGCGAACGGGCCACGCGCCACCAGATCCTCGCCTATTCGATCTTCATGGTCCCGCTGGCCGCCGCGCCCTGGTATCTCGGTACGGCGGGTATGCTCTATGGGGTCGTCTCGCTGGTGCTGACCGGCTTCTTCGCCCTTCTTGCAGTGCCGGTAGGCACGCGCACGACTGGGCAGGACGACACCATGAAGCCCGAAAAGCGTCTGTTCGCCTACTCGATCATCTACCTGTTCGCGCTGTTTGCGGCGCTGGTGGTCGATCGTCTGGCGCAGAATGCAGGGCTAATCGCAGGAGCGACCGGATGAGCGAAGAGAACCGTCCACCCCGCATGACGCCGGAGGAAGAGGCTCGTTTCAAGGAAGCGCGCAAGGGCCGCAATCTCGCCATCGGCGGGGTGCTGCTGTTCTTCGCGATCCTGTTCTACGCCATCACCATCGTCAGGATGGGTGACTAATGGCGAGTGCGGCGATCGAGAACGCGGGCCGTACGCTCGAAAAGAAGAACCTTCGCATAGGGGTGATGGCGTTCTTCATGGCGGCCGTGATGGTCGGCATGGGCTTTGCCGCGGTGCCGCTTTACCGCATGTTCTGCCAGGTCACCGGGTTCGGCGGGACGACGCAGGTTGCATCCGAAAGCGACGCGGCCATTGCAGAGCGTATTGCCAAAAGTTCCGGCGCGCCGCCGATCTCGATTCGTTTCGATGCCAGCACGGCGAGCGGGATGCCGTGGACCTTCCGGCCGGAGCATACGACCGACACCGTGCAGATCGGCACGCGCGACCTCGCCTTCTTCATCGCGCGCAACAATTCGAACGTGCCGATTACCGGAACGGCGACCTTCAATGTCGAGCCGGAACAGGCCGCACCCTATTTCAACAAAATCCAGTGCTTCTGCTTTACCGAGCAGACGTTGCAGGCCGGCGAGGAAGTACGCATGCCCGTGCTGTTCTATGTCGACCCGGCGGCGCTGGACGATCCCAACATGGAAGGGGTGGAGCAGATCACCCTGAGCTACACCTTCCACCGCAAACCGTCCGAAGACAGCTGACCCTCTGGACCGCGGCTGTCCGCCCCGGTAAGGGCGGAGCCGCTGAATAGGAAAGACGAAAAATGGCCGGCGCCAAGAACCACGATTATCACATTCTCGCCCCCGACATCTGGCCCTTCATGGGTGCGCTGTCGGCGCTCGTCTTCACGACCGGCATGGTGTTCTACATGCACAACGACGTCTTGTCGGGCTGGCAGGTGATCCTGGGGCTGGGCATTGCCGGCCTGATCGCGACCTTCTGGGGCTGGTTCTCCAAGATCGTGAAAGAAGCGCAGGCGGGCGATCACACGCCGGTCGTGCAGCTGCACATGCGCTACGGGATGATCCTGTTCATCCTGTCCGAAGTGATGTTCTTCGTGGGCTGGTTCTGGGCCTTCTTCGACTTCGCCCTGTTCCCCGCGCCGCTCCAGTCGATCGGCGAGGGCCTGTGGCAGAACGTGATCGGTCAGGAAGGCGCGGCGCTACTCGCTACCTTCCCGCCCGAAGGGCTGCACGTGATCGATCCGTTCGACCTGCCGCTGATCAACACGCTGATCCTGCTGTGCTCGGGCACCACGGTCACCTGGGCGCACCACTGCCTGATCAATGGCGACCGCGACGGCCTGAAGCTGGGCCTGTGGGCCACGATCGCGCTCGGCGTGCTGTTCACCTGCATCCAGGCGTACGAATACATGCACGCGCCGTTCGGCTTCGGTGGCAACACCTATTCGAGCGCGTTCTACATGGCCACGGGCTTCCATGGCTTCCACGTGCTGGTCGGGACGATCTTCCTGATCGTGTGCCTGCGCCGCGCCTATCTGGGCCACTTCACGCCCCGCCAGCACTTCGGCTTCGAAGCGGCTGCGTGGTACTGGCACTTCGTCGACGTCGTGTGGCTGTTCCTGTTCATCAGCGTCTACGTCTGGGGTGGCTGGGGCGCCGAAGTTCATTGATGAGCCGGTGATGACCGATGCTGGCCGCAGGGCCGACACGAAGGGGCAGCCCGCAGTGCGCGTGGCTGCCCTTTTCGCTCTTGGTTGCGAACTGAACGTCTCTCTGAAATCCGGAAAAGGCCCCGCTGCGGGCGAAGCGTGATGATGAATAGCCTACGCCGATTGCCGCCCGTCGCCACGATCATCGTGCTGCTCGCCGTTGCGATCATGATCGCGCTCGGCTTCTGGCAGCTGGGCCGCGCGGACGAGAAGGACGCGCTGCTGGCGCGCTACGCCGCGGCAGGCTCGAACGAGGAGCCGGTCGCCTGGCCGGGCGATGACGCCGACGCCCTCGAACAGCGACTCTACCGGCGCAGTTCGGTAGAGTGCGCGCGCGTTACCGAACTGACCGCCGTAGCCGGCACCAACGCGCGCGGATCGAAGGGTTGGGCGCAGATGGCCGAATGCGAGCTAGCCGGCGGAGGCACGGCGCGGATCGCCTTGGGCTGGACCCGTGTGCCGAACGGGCCGATCTGGAACGGGGGCGAGGTGACGGGAATCCTCGCGCCGGGCCCGCGCCTCGTGGCCGATCCGCCGCGTGCAGGCCTGCTCCCGCTCCAGCGGCCCGATCCTTCCGAACTGCCCAACAACCACATGGCCTATGCCTGGCAATGGTTTCTCTTCGCGCTCACCGCGCTGGTGATCTACGGCCTTGCGGTGAGAAAGCGGGTGCTGGGGCAATCCTCGCGGACCGTGCGGCAAAGCGCGCCCCGGGACGAGGGGCAGGGTGAAGTAGAGGAAAGCTGATGCGCTATGTTTCCACTCGCGGGACCGCACCCGTGCTCGATTTCGAAGGCGTGACGCTGACCGGTCTCGCCAGCGACGGCGGGCTCTACCTGCCCGTGGAATGGCCGCAATTCTCCGGCGAAGAGATCGCCGCGATGCGCGGGCTGCCCTATGCCGAACTCGCCGTGCGGATCATGGCTCCGTTCGTGGAAGGCAGCCTGTCCGAAGACGAGCTGCGCGAGCTGTGCGCGAAGGCCTATGGCGGGTTCGATCATGCGGCCGTCACGCCGCTGGTCCAGCTCGACGCGCAGCACTGGCTGCTCGAACTGTTCCACGGGCCCACGCTGGCCTTCAAGGACGTCGCGCTGCAATTGCTCGGCCTGCTGTTCGAAAGGTTTCTGAAGAAGCGCGAGCGCCCGCTGACGATCATCGGCGCGACCAGCGGCGATACCGGTTCGGCCGCGATCCATGCCGTGGCTGGGCGCGACAATGTCGAAATCTTCATGCTCCATCCGGTAGGCCGGGTGAGCGAGATCCAGCGCCGCCAGATGACCACGGTGAGCGCAGGCAACGTGCACAATATCGCGATTCGCGGCAGTTTCGACGATGCGCAGGCGATGGTGAAGCGCATGTTTGCGGACAGCGTGCTGACCGACACGCTCGATATCGGCGCGGTCAATTCGATCAACTGGGCGCGGCTGATGGCGCAGGTGGTCTACTACTTCGCCGCCGCGCTCCAGCTGGGCGCGCCTGAGCGCAAGGTGGCGTTTTCGGTCCCCACCGGCAATTTTGGCGACGTCTTCGCGGGCTATGTCGCGGCCAAGATGGGCCTGCCGGTCGAGCGGCTGATCGTTGCGACCAACAAGAACGACATTCTGGCCCGCGCGATCCGCGACGGGGATTACTCACGCGGTGAAAGCTTCGCCACGATCACCCCGTCGATGGATATCCAGGTCAGTTCCAATTTCGAACGCCTGCTGTTCGAAGCGAACGGACGCGATGCTGGCGCGCTCGCCGCGCAGATGGCGGGTTTTGCCGAGACCGGCCGCCTCGCACTCGATCCGCAGCAGCGCGAGGCGATTGCGCAGATGTTCGCCGCCGAACGGGCGACGCCCGAAGAAACGCTGGCGGTGATGCAATGGGCGCACGCAAAGTGCGGCGAGGTGATCGATCCGCACACGGCGGTGGGCCTGCATGCAGCGCGCGCACTGGCCGGAGAACTTGAGCCGCAGGCACCGATCGTCACGCTCGCCACCGCGCACCCGGCGAAATTCCCCGACGCGGTGGGGCAGGCGATTGAACGCGAGGCTCCGTTGCCTGCACGCGTGGGCGATCTGTTCGCGCTGGAGGAGCGTTACGAGACGCTGCCCGGCGAATACGAGGCGGTGCGCGATCATATCGCCGGCGCGGCGGCGCGCTGATGGCCCGGCTGCGCCTCGAACCGCGGCTGATGATCGGCGAGCCCTGGGCGGACTACGGGCTGGTCGACAGCGGGCACGGCCGCAAGCTTGAGCGCTTCGGCCGGTACCGCTTCGTCCGGCCCGAGCCGCAGGCGATGTGGAGCCCGCGCGACAGCGACTGGCACGCGGACGGCGAATTCGTCCCCGGTGCGGACGAGGATGGCGGTGGCCGCTGGGATCTGTCGCCGGAAGTCGCCGATTCGTGGGAGCTCGCATGGGACGACGTGCGCTTCCGCGCGCAGTGCACCCCCTTCCGCCACCTCGGCTTCTTCCCCGACATGGCCCCGGTGTGGGAATGGATGCGCGGCGAGCTGGCGGGCAGACCGGATGCGCAGACGCTCAACCTCTTCGGCTATACCGGCGTCGGCACGCTCGCGCTTTCGCAATGCGGCCCGGTCACCCATGTCGACGCGAGCAAGAAATCGGTTGCGCAGGCGCGCGACAATGCCGCGCTCGCCGGAATGGAGGACCGCCCGGTCCGCTGGCTGGTCGATGATGCGGCCAAGTTCGCTGCGCGCGAGGTCCGGCGGGAGAACCGCTACGACGGGATCATCCTCGACCCGCCAAAGTTCGGCCGCGGGCCAAAGAACGAGACGTGGCGGATCGAGGAAGGCCTGCCTGCGCTGATCGCCGATTGCCGCCGCCTGCTCGACGAGAACAGCCGGTTCCTGTTCCTGACCGTCTATGCCGTGCGGATGAGCAGCCTTGCGCTCGCCGCGCTGCTCGACGAAGCTTTTGCCGATGCGCCGGGCACGATCGAACACGGCGATCTGGGCGTGCGCGAAGAAGGGGAGGGGCGTGTCCTCCCGACCGCGATCTTCGCGCGCTGGACCAATCCGGCCTGATAGGAAAACCATGACCGACACCCTCATCCTGCGCGTTGCCGATATCGAGACCGATGTCCTCACCGGCATTTATTCCGAAGAGACGGGCAAGCCGCAGCCACTGCGGATCACGATCGAGGTGCGGATGAAACCGCAGCCGCGCTACGAGGCGGACACCACGCTCGATGCGAGCAAGAATTACATGGACCTGCGCCATGCCGCGGTCGAAGGCCTGCCAGAAGGCGTGCATTTCAAGCTGATCGAAGCGGTGGCGGACCATATCTGCGAAACGCTGTTCCTGCAGGACCAGCGGATCGAGGCGGTCAGCGTGCATATCGTGAAGCTGGCGATCGGCATCGGGGCCGAGAAGATCGGCATCACGCTGCACCGCGAGCGGCCTTGAGGTGGCCACCCCCGCACCCGCGATGATCCGGGTGGAGCCGCTGCCCGAACCCGCGCTCGATGCCGCGGCGGCGTTTCATGCCGGCTATGTCGAACAGGTGCGCAGCGCTGCGGCCCACAGCGAATTCGTAATGGTGCTGATGCAGCCCGCTCCGTTCGATCATGCCGACTGGCGGCGGGCCGCTGCACGCGATCTCGCGCGCGCGCATCCGGACAATTGCATCAATATCGTCGCGGGCCTTGAAGGCGGTGCGATGGCGCGGATGGTGGAATTCCTCGCCCGTGCGCCCGCCATTACCGGGCAATATCTGCCGCTTGCGGACACCGCCCCTTGCGAGAGCGGCAGCGATGGCCGACTTGGGGATGATGACACGGACGATTGATCGCCTCGACGCAGGCGCCCGGAGCACGGGCGCGCCGCTGGTCGACACGCACCAGAGGCGGATCACCTACCTGCGCCTGTCGGTCACCGATCGCTGCGACCTGCGCTGCACCTATTGCATGCCCGAGCGGATGCAGTTCCTCCCCAAGGCGGAGGTCCTGTCGCTCGAAGAACTTTACGTGCTGGCGCGCAGCTTCATGGCACGCGGCGTGCGCACGATCCGCCTGACCGGCGGCGAGCCGCTGGTGCGGCGCGACTGCGTCGATCTGGTGCGCGCGATCGGCCGCCATGTCGGGTCTGAGCTGGACGAGGTGACGCTGACCACCAACGGCACCCAACTTGCCGGCCACGCCGATGCGCTGGCGAGGGCAGGGGTGCGGCGGATCAATGTCTCGCTCGACACGCGCGACCCGGCGACGTTCCGTGCGCTTTCGCGCCGCGATGCGTTGCCCCAAGTGCTCGAAGGGATCGCCGCTGCGCGCGATGCCGGGATGAAGGTCAAGCTCAACACCGTGGCCATGCGCGGGGTGAACGACGCCGAGCTTCCCGATCTGATCGCCTGGGCGCACGAACAGGGCCATGCGATCAGCCTGATCGAGACCATGCCGCTGGGCGAGGTGGACGAGCGCCGCGAGGACCGCTTCGTTTCGCTGTCCGATGTCCGCCGCGATCTCGAGTCGCGCTGGACGCTGCGCCAGAGCGGTGCGCGCACGCCCGGCCCTTCGCGCTATTTCGACATCGAGGAAACTGGCGGGCGGATCGGCTTCATCACGCCGATGAGCGAGAATTTCTGCGCGGACTGCAATCGCCTGCGGGTGACTGCCACGGGCCAACTCTACCCCTGTCTCGGCGGGGGAGAGCGGGTCGATTTGCGCGCGGCGCTACGCGCCGATTCGCCGGATCGGTTGGTTGCCGAGGCGCTGGACCGAGCGATGGCGATTAAGCCCTATGCCCACGATTTCCGCATCGGTGCCGGGATCGGGCCCGCGCAGCCGCGTCACATGTCTATGACCGGAGGATAGGATAGTCGTCCAATGACCGTGCGTGTCGTATTTTTGGGCCCCCTGCGCGATCTCGCAGAGACGGAGCAGCTCGATCTGCCCGCACCCCTGTGCTGGGAAGGATTGCTCGGCGCGGTTCCACGCGTCGTGGCGGATCGGCTGAAGGATTCGCAAATCCACGTGGCCTCCGGCGGGACATTGCTGTCCGACAAGACCACGCTGATGGCGCAGGCAGGTGAAGAGGTGGCTTTGTTGCCTCCGGTAAGCGGCGGCTGATGGCACGCCTGTCGCTCGAATCCCCCGCCGATGTGCGTCTGCTCGAAAGCGGGCTCTCGGTGGGCGAGGCGCTGGCCGCGTTCAACGCCGCGCACCCCGAGGCAGGCGGAGTCGCGACCTTCCTCGGCAAGGTGCGGCCCGATGAGGACGTCCGCGTCCTCGAACTCATGCATTACGAACCGCTGACCCTGCCGGGCATGCGCGAGCTTGCCGACACGGCGCTTACCCGCTGGCCGCTCGATGGCGTGCTCGTGTGGCACAGGGTCGGCGTGATGCGCCCGGGTGGGGGAATCGTGCTGGTCGCGGCTGCGGCGCGCCACCGGCGTGATGCCTTCCACGCGGTCGATTTCCTGATGGATTATCTCAAGAGCGCCGCGTGGCTGTGGAAGCGCGAAAAGCGGGCCGATGGCTGGCACTGGGTCGAGCCGCGCGCGACCGACTTCGCGGACCGCAACCGGTGGCAGTGAAAATAATCGAATAGCCGACGGGACTTGATCCAGATCAAGGTGCGGATGCGCGCCCTGGGGCAAAAGCTTCTCACACATAGTGAGGAGCAAGATCATGTCGGAACGCCTGCACAGCGAACTCGTCGCCGAAAAGGCGATTGTCCATAAGGAACTGCCCGGGCAGCATGCGCTGTTCGAAGAGCACGATCTGGGCCTGCGCGAAGCGATCTCGGCTTACCAACCGCCCGTAGCGGCGGCGGCGTTGCCGAACCTGCGACAGGACGTCGACCGGACCTTCGAGATGCCCACCGCGCTCTATGCGACGACCGTGGCGCTCTACCTCGGCTTCATCGCGGTGCTGGGCTTCGGCCTCTCCACCCCGGGCCTTGCCCTGCCGATGGCGATCTTCGCGTTCTTCATAGTGGCTCTGTTCGCGGCACCCGCGCTGTGGCTGAAGGCCGCTCCGGTGCGCACCAGCAAGCCCAAGACGATCGGCCAGCTGATGCAGGGCGGAATTGCGACCCATACCGGGCTGCTCAAGGGCCGCGACGCGGTCGTGCAGATGATGATCTTGCCGGTCCTCATCGTGGCCTGGGGCATGACCGTGCTGGTGATCGCGGGAATTGTCGCTGCCTGATGGGGGTACATCGGCGCGACAGGCGCGGGGGCGGCCACCGCCCCCGCGCTTTTTTGTGCGACTAACGCGGGGCGAGTTCGCTCAGCACCGCGTCTTCCTGGGTAAGCAGCGCGCCAATCGCGTCGCGCGAGGACACGATCTCGTCAATCGGCTCGTCTGCCACCGATCGCGTGGCGACCAGCGTGTCGAGATCGGCCAGCGGGATTGCGGTTCTCGCGCGGATCGAGCGGAGATTTGCGTAGGCGACCTCGGCACGGCCCCAGCTCTTGGAGCCGACCGAGCCGCGCCCGCGCAAGGCGGCGCGGGTGGCGGGCACCGCGCGCTCGAAATCGGCATGCGCTTCGCGCGCCATGGCCTCCAGCTGCGCGACCCGTTCCGCGAGATCGGAAGAGAGTTCCGGCGGCGGCGGCGGCGCAGGCGCGGGCTCGGCAGGGTCGAACTGGCCTTCCACGCCGTCTGCGCCGGTCTCTGCGCCTGTTTCCATTCCCGCGCAGTCTCCACCGGCGGCGGGATAATGGCCGGTCGCCCGCTCCGCATCGCGGATCGCGAGCGAGGGGTAGGCGCTGTCGGGCGCGGTGGCGCAGGCCGCGAGGGGCAGGGCGCTGGCAAGCGCGATCGCTATGCGGTAGGCGTTCATGCCGGTGTCCTTAGCATGCGCTGGGGCTGGCGGTAGGGGCGATGGCGTGTTTGGTGGCTTTTCTCGCGCCCCCGGCGTTGACTTTGCCCAGACCATACCGTAAGCGCGCCTTTCTTTGGGGGGCACACTGATGTGTTGCCTGCCGATACGCTTTCCCGTTAGGGTTGGCGTCACAGCAAAACGATTGAAAGTGTTGAAACCGATGTTCGCAGTGGTGCGCACGGGCGGCAAACAATACCGGGTTGCCGCCGGAGACAAAATCGCGGTCGAGAAGCTTGCTGGCGAAGCCGGCGACACGATCACCCTGGGCGACGTCCTGCTCGCAGGCGAAGGCGACAGCCTGGCCGATGCCGGCAAGGTGTCCGTCTCGGCGGAAATCATCGCCCAGGCGAAGAGTGAAAAGGTGGTCGTCTTCAAGAAGCGCCGCCGTCACAACTATCGCCGCAAGGCCGGCCATCGCCAGCAGATGACGCTGCTGCGCATCCTCGATGTGGGTGAAGGCAGCAAGAAGGCTGCCGCGAAGCCCGCCGCGAAGAAGGCCGACGCAGCGCCTGCGGAAGACAAGCCCGCAGCCAAGAAGGCCGCGCCGAAGAAGACCGCAGCCACCAAGGCTCCGGCCAAGAAGGCTCCCGCCAAGAAGGCGGCGGACAAGGATTCGGGCGACGCGTAAGCGCGCGGCCCCACGTAGGTAAGGACCAGGACCAATGGCACATAAGAAAGCAGGCGGCTCTTCGCGCAACGGTCGCGATTCGGCAGGCCGCCGCCTCGGCGTGAAGAAGTTCGGCAGCGAAGGCGTTGTCGCGGGCAACATTATCGTGCGCCAGCGCGGGACCAAGTTCTATGCGGGCAGCAATGTCGGCATGGGCAAGGACCACACCCTCTTTGCACTTACCGACGGTATTGTACGCTTCCACGACGGGAAGCTTGGCCGCAAATACGTATCGGTCGACATGCTGGCGCAAGCGGCAGAATAAGCGGACGGTTCACGAACAGGGCCGTCCAACGAGGCGGCCCCGCCGGAGGTAGCATCCGGCCATCGAGGGAGAGGGGGCCGGCCCCGTCTCCCTTTTTTCGTCTCCCTCGTCGGTTCGGTTCTTTCAGGAAGGACCGGGCCCGGGGAGACGTCACGATGTTTCACAGAAGCGAACGGCTGCTGTTGCGGCCACCCTGGCCCGAAGACTGGCAGGCGGTGCGCGCAGGCATCGCCGACGAGGGCATCGTGCGCAATCTCGCGACCGCGCCGTGGCCCTATGCCGATTCGGACGCGCGCGAATGGTGCGCGACGCCCTTCGCAGGCCACGCCCCGCGTTTCGTCATCACCCTTGCCGACACCGGCGAAGTGATCGGCTGCATCGGAATCGGTCCGCTCCCGCCTGAAGAGGGCGGCGGAGACGGCACGATGGAGATGGGCTACTGGATCGCCCGGCGGCACTGGGGCTGCGGCTATGCCGGAGAGGCCGCCCGCGCGATGGTCGAGATCGCCCGTGCCACCGGCCATCCGCGGGTCGTCGCGAGCCATTTCCTCGACAATCCCGCATCGGGCCGGGTGCTGCGCAAGGCAGGCTTCTGCCCGACCGGGAAGACCGGCGGGCATTACAGCCTCGCGCGCGGCTACGAAGCGCAGACGATCGGCTACGCGCTCGAACTGGAAGTGGAGCGTGCGCTGCCGGCGGCGGCGTGATGCCGTGCGCCGTCCCGCCTGATCTTCGGATCAGGCGGGCAGCAGCGCGTCTGCATAATCGCCCTCGTACTTGCCGATAAGTTCGCGATCGTCGTGGTCCCACGGATGGAACCCGGGCCGGAAGTAGTCGAGCCAGGCGGGGAAGCAGCGGCGCAGCACGCCGGGCGAGCCGAACAGGTACTTCGCCAGCCCCCAATGGGCCTGCGCACCCGTGATCCCGTCCTGCGCCAGCAGCTCGGTCGCATCAATCCAGCGGTTGTTGATGAAGCGCCGCGTCACCTCAAGCATGATGATGCTGCGGCGCAGGTAGCGCTGGAGGCCGCTCCACTCGCGAGTCGCGTGGTTCCATACGTCGTAGGCGACGCCCTTGTGCTCGATCTCCTCGACCGCGTGCCATTCCCACATCTTGCGCACTTCCGCGTCCGAATCCGCGAAATGCTGCGGATTGGCGAGGAATTCGTGCGCCATCATCGCGGTATAGTGTTCCAGCGCCATGGTCACGCCGAGCTTGGCGATCGCGGGCCGGCCCTTGGCCAGCTCCAGCAGTTCGGCGGTGCGCCGGTCGACCATGTCCATGTCGTAACCCGCATCGGCGGCGAGGCGATTGAACGCGATGTGCTCGCGCGTGTGGTTGATCTCCTGCTTCACGAAGGCCCGGATCTCGCCTGCAAGCTTGGCATCGGTGCCTTCGCGGAAGGCCTTTACCGATTCGATGAAGAAAGCCTCGCCGCGCGGAAAGGTGCCCGACAGCGCATTGTGCCAGGCGGTGCCGAAGGGCTCGCCCGCCCACCAGCGCGGCGGCGTGCTCGTGCGGTTGAAGCGCTCGTCGCGAACGGTGACCGCGGCGGGATCGGGAAGGGCAGGGTGGGGTGCGGTCATGATGACGAATCCATACTATCTGCTGCGTGGCGCCAGTCTAACTTACACCAATGTCAGTAGCATTAACAGACATGTCAGTAGGAGGTTCCTTGCTGCGCAGGCCCCGCCAGACTACGAAACCGCGATGGCAACCCGTAAACGTCTGAGTCCCGAGGAATCGCGCGCCGGAGCGCTCGAAGCTGCCCGCAATCTGCTGATCGAGGCCGGGCCGCAGGCCGTAACCCTGAAAGCCGTTGGTGCGCGTGTCGGGCGCACCCATGCCAATCTGCTGCACCACTTCGGGTCTGCGGCGGGGCTGCAGCACGCGCTGGGCGCCTATCTGGCGCAGAACGTGTGCGACCGGATCGCGGCGACAATCCGCGCAGGCAGGGTGGGCGCCGCGTCCCCACGCATGATCGTCGATCAGGCCTTCGACGCTTTCGATGGCGAGGGCGGCGGCGCGCTGGTCAGCTGGCTGCTGGCCACAGGGCACGAGGACGCGCTCGATCCTTTCGCAAAAGCGATCCACGAGATGATCGAGACGATCCAGGCGGAAGAGCAGGGCACCGGCCACCCGGCGGATCGCGATGCGCTGGAGGCGACGCTGACGGTGGTGCTGCTGGCGCTGGGCCAGTCGCTGATAGGATCGCCGCTGGCATCCGCACTCAAACTGCCTGACCAGACCGCCCGCGACATTGCCGAGCGGTTCGTGGTCGACTCGCTCGCGGAATCGGGCCGGACAGCGGTCTAGCCTCGCCGCTTCGTGTTACCAATGCACCGATGCGCATACGTCGGCCCGGACTTGATCCGTGCCAGTGCTTTCCTTCTGGTTCGCAGAAAAGAAGCGGCACCGACCCCGGGTCAGACCCGGGGTGACGCGTAATTTTGCGATTGCCGCTACTCCGCCGCCTCGAGACGCATCCACGATGGCACGACGTCGGCAGGAATATCCGCCACCCGGAGGTGATCGACGGCAAGTCCCAGATCCGGATATGCGGCCTTGCGCCGCTTTTCCTCGGACCGGTCGAGCGGGACCACCACCAGCCGTCGGTTGACCTTCTGGCGCCAGTTCATTCGCGCGGTGTTTTCCTGCCCGATATAGCAGCCCTTGGAAAAGCTGACCCCGTGCAGTTCCACCGCATTGGTTTCCAGCCACAGGATGTCGCCCAGCTCGGCCCGGCCCTCCGGCACGCCGAGCGAGAGGCGGTGCGCCAGCCATGCCGCGTCGGCAGGCTCGCCGTGGTCGGCAGGCGCGATCCATCGGGCGCCGAGATCGCGCAGGCGCGGGTCGGCCGGGTGCGGCCCGGCCGGTTCGGCGCTCCAGTGCACCGCCAGGCTCTCGTCACGCACGATCTCGATCTTGCGGCGCAGGCGGTAGAGCGACAGGCGTTTGGCCAGGTCGTCCGCCACATCCGCCTCGCAATCCAGCAGGATCGTCGCACCATGCTCACCCGCGCGGCCCGGCCACACGATCATGTCGAACATCGTCTTGCCCTGCGCGCTCAGCAGCGCGGCATAGGCGGGCAGGGTCCCGGTGACGTCGTTGGTCAGCAGGCCCTGCAGGAACCCGGCGACATCTTCCCCCGGTTCGGTCGGGCTGAGGCGGATCACGGCGCGGTTTTCGAGGCGGGTTGAGGTCATGCAGGGGAGATAGGGGCGGTGCACGTCTCACGCCAGCCCGCTGTCCTACATCTGGCTGCGCCGGTAGTGTCGCGGGGATGAGCATCCATCCGACTTTGCCGCCGCTTCTTCCAGCAGGACGGGCGGGGTCGATTTTTTCGCTCCAGGACACTGTGTCAGGTGTGTCAGGGCTCCCCTGCGCAGGCGTGTTGGGCTAGGGCGCAGGGCATGACGACAAGCCTCACGATCCGCCGCCCCGACGATTGGCATGTGCACCTGCGCGATGGCGCGATGCTGCAAGGCGTGGTGGGCGCGACCGCGCGCCAGTTCGCCCGCGCGATCGTGATGCCCAACCTCACGCCGCCCGTCACCACGGCAGAGGCGGCGCGCGCCTATCGCGAACGGATCGTGGCGGCGGTGCCTGAAGGCGTGGACTTCACCCCGCTGATGACCGCCTACCTTACCGACGATACCGATCCGGCCGATCTGATCGGCGGCTATCGCGATGGCGTGTTCACCGCGGCGAAGCTCTATCCCGCCAATGCGACGACGAACTCGGCGCATGGCGTGACCGATATCGGCAAGCTGCGCCCTGTGTTCGAGGCGATGGCCGAGGTCGGCATGGTGCTGTGCGTCCACGGCGAGGTGACCGACGCAGAAATCGACATCTTCGACCGCGAGGCAGTGTTTATCGAACGGATTCTCGCGCCGCTGCACCGCGATTTGCCGCAGCTGAAGATCGCCTTCGAGCATATCACCAGCCGCCATGCGGTCGATTTCGTCGAAGGCAGTGGGGGAACTGTGGCTGCGACAATCACGCCGCACCACCTCCACATCAACCGCAATGCGATGCTGGTCGGCGGGATGCGGCCGCACGCCTACTGCCTGCCGGTCGCCAAGCGCGAGGAGCACCGGCTGGCGCTGCGCCGTTTCGCGACCTCCGGCTCGGGCAAGGTGTTCCTCGGCACCGATAGCGCGCCGCACGAACAGCATGCGAAGGAAAGCGCATGTGGCTGCGCGGGCATCTACAACGCGCCCCATGCGCTCGAGGCCTATGTGCAGGTCTTCGACGAGGAAGGCGCGCTCGACCGGTTCGAAGCCTTCGCCTCGCTCAACGGGCCGCGGTTCTACGGGCTCGAGCCCAATGCCGGTACGGTGACGCTGGCCCGGCGCAAGCAGGATGTGCCGCAGAGCATTCCAGCTGCCGGATCGCAGGTCGTGCCCTTCATGGCCGGGCACGCGATGGCGTGGAGTTTCGAAGGCTAGCGGCGGCTTAGCCGATCGCGGGTGGTTTGCGCGCCGCGCGTCGCCTCGCGAGCAGGTCCCACACGAACACGCCCGCGGCCAGCCAGATACACGCGAAACAGAAGGCCTGCGCGGGGCGCAGTTCCTCGCCGAAAAGCGTCAGGCCGAGGATGAAGACGATGCTCGGCGCAAGGAACTGCACGAAGCCGAGGACCGAATAGTCCATCCGCCGCGCGGCGATGGCGAACATCAGCAGCGGGATCGCGGTCAGTAGCCCGCCGAGCATGATGGCAAGCGACAGCCCGAGCGAATCGTCGAAGGAAGAGCCTTGCGGGCTCGCCCAGTACCACGCCGCGACGCCCATGGCGGGAAAGAGAAGGACCGCGCTCTCGATCGTCAGGCCCGGCAGTGCGCCCACCGTCACCTGTTTCCTGAGCAAGCCGTAGGTGCCGAAGCTGAAAGCGAGGGTGAGGCTGATCCAAAGGGTCGTGATCGCACCGGCGGCCAGCACGACGATGCCCACCGCAGCGAGGCCCACCGCCACCCACTGCGCGCGGCTGAGCTTCTCCTTGAGGACCAGCGTGCCCAGCAGCACGTTGACCAGCGGGTTGATGTAGTACCCAAGGCTCGCGGCGAGCACTTGGTTGTTCTGGATCGCCCAGACATAGACCAGCCAGTTGATCCCGATCAACGTGGCGCTGAGCGTGAGGATAAGCAGCGCGCGGCGATCGGCCATCGCTTCGCGAAGCGCCGGCATCTGGCCGCGAAAAGCCACGATGAGAAGGCAGATCGGCAGCGTCCAGATGATTCGCCAACCGACGAATTCGAAGGCCGGCACCTGCCTCACCAGCAGCAGGTATACGGGCAGGAAGCCCCAGATCAGGTACGCGCCAAGCGCATATGGCAAGCCCTGCGGCCGGGCGGTGGGATCATCGGTCACCCGCGCGCCCTAGTCCTGTACGAAAGCCCGAACAAGCGTTGCTATCCGTTCATGTTGGGTTGGTTATTTATGAACGCCTACCGATTCGAGGCCGCTGCGGCGCAACTCTCCGGATACGGCATGAATTTACGATCTTGGCCTTCGTCCGCGAGGGCCAGAGCGCGGCGTCCCACCAGCGTCGCGGAAGGCGCCCCGGCACTGCCTGTGTCGGGGCGTTTTCACTTTGCCCGGCAATTCAGTCGACCTTGAAGCCGACACCAAGACTGGCGCGGGGTTGCCCGATCTCGCTGCTGGCGACGGGGTAGGCGCAGTAATCTGCGGCATAATAGGCTGCGGGGCGATGATTGCCCGACAGGCCGAGGCCGCCGAACGGTGCCTTGGACGATGCGCCGTTGGTCGGCTGGTTCCAGTTGACGATCCCGGCGCGGATATTGGCCCAGAAGTGGTTGTAGTCTTCCGGAGAGCCACCGACCAGCGATGCCGACAGGCCGAAGCGCGTATTGTTCGCCTCCACGATGGCGGCGTCTAGATCGGGGACCTTGATCACCTGCAGCAGCGGCCCGAACAGCTCGACGTCGGGCCGCTCTTCCATCGCGGTCGTGTCGATCAGCGCGGGCGCGACGAATGGCGTATCCTCGCTCAAACGACGCAGGTGACGGATCGCCTTGCCGCCGTTGGACAGCAGGTAGAGGAAACTCTCGGTCAGCTGGTCGGCGGCCTGGTTGTCGATCACGCAGCCCATGAAGGGCTGGGGATCGGCAAAGGGTTCGTCCACGATCATCTTCGCGGTCAGCGCTTTCACGGCGTCGACCGTCTCGTCGTACATGTCCTCGGTCACGATCAGGCGCCGGGCGGCGGTGCAGCGCTGGCCGGCGGTGGTGAACGCGGACCGGGCGATGATGAGTGCCGCGTCCTCGATCTTGGGCGTCCTGGTGACAACGATCGGGTTGTTGCCGCCCATTTCCAGCGCCAGGATCTTGCCCGGATTGGTCGCGCATTTGCGGTTGATCGCGATGCCCGCCTGCGCGCTGCCGGTAAACAGGATGCCATCGACTTCGGGATGCGCGACCAGCGCCTTGCCTTCGTCGGGTCCGCCGACCAGCAGCTGGACGACGTTCCTGTCGATCCCGGCGCGGTGAAAGCACTCGACCAGCATCGCGCCGACCGCAGGGGTTTTCTCGCTCGGCTTGAACACGACCGTGTTGCCCGCGATCAGCGCGGGGACAATGTGGCCGTTGGGAAGGTGTGCCGGGAAATTATAGGGGCCGAGCACCGCCATCACGCCGTGCGGCTTGTGGCGCAGCGCGGCGGTGCCGCCAAGCGCACTGTCGAGCTTCTTCTGCCCCGTGCGCTCCATATAGGCGCTGATCGAAATCTCGACCTTGTTGATGACGGCCTCGACCTCGGTCTTGGCTTCCCACAGGGGCTTGCCGGTTTCGCGGGCGATCAGTTCGCCGAATTCATCGGCGGCGGCCCGCACCTCGTTGGCGAAGCGGCGCAGCACTTCCATCCGGTTGGCAACGGGGCGCGAGGCCCAGCCGGGGAAGGCTTCGCGCGCCCTGGCGATGGTTTCATCCACGTCGCCGATCGGCGCGCGGAAAAGTTCCCGCCCGCTGGCGGGTTCGAACGAAGCGATTTCGGAAAGTGGCACTCCGGGCAGTTCCTCGGTTCCTTCGTGACGGCATTCTGTGCCGCTCCTGATGGGTGGCACGCGCGCACTAGCGCGGTTTCATGAATTCGTCACCTTAGTTGCTCAGGCGGTGTTTGCAGCAGGTTGGGGTGCGGGACCGTGCGCCTCGCCCATCCGGCGCAACGCATCGACCTTGGTGTAGAGCGGTTGCCAGTCGTCGCGTTCGTCGATGGCGGACCAGATTGCCTCCACCTCGTCGATCAGCATGCTCTGCGGCGCGTCCTCCTGCCAGTACGGGTGTTCAGTCGGTATCGCATCGTAATCCGCAAGGGTCGCCGTGAGTTCCTCGCCCGCCGATTGTCCGCGCCGATGGGCGAAGAAGAAGGCATCGGGCTGCGTCCCGTTCTCGCGCATGGCGCGTTCGCAAGCAGCGATCAGCGCTGCATCGGATTGTTCGCCGCGCGGCTCGACCCCGAGTCGCCACAACCACCGGCGGCGCAGGTGCTCGCCATAGAGCGGCCCGAACCTTTCCAGCGCCGCTATCAGTCCTTCCGCAGGCGCGACCAGGCGCAAGGCGGTCGCCAGCTGGGCGCAGTTCCAGCCGAGCGCTTCGGGCTGACGACCGAAGGCATAGAGCCCCGCATGATCGAAATAGGCCGCCACGAAGCCCGGTTCCCACCGGGGCAGCCAGCGCCAGGGGCCGTAGTCGAAGCTTTCGCCCGAGACATTCATGTTGTCGGTATTGAGTACCCCGTGCACGAAACCCGCGACCATCCAGCTGGCTGCGAGATCCGCCAGCCGTTCGACCACCTGATGGAGCAATTGCACCGCCGGGTCATCGCGGTCCGGCGCATCTTCGGGCGGCATGGGGCCCGGAAACGTCGCGAGGCAGTATTCGACCAGTTCGCGCATATGATCCGGCTCGTCATGCGCGAGCAGCCGCTGAAAGGTGCCGATGCGCATGTGGCCGTGGCTGAGGCGGGTCAGGACGGCAGAGCGGGTGGGCGAGGGTTCGTCGCCCCGCATCAGCGCCTCGCCCGTTTCCACGATGGAAAAGGTCTTCGACGTCTCCACGCCCAGAGCTTCGAGCATTTCGGTTGCCAGCAGTTCACGGACCGCGCCCTTGAGTGTCAGACGCCCGTCGGCAGTGCGGCTGTAGGGCGTGCGGCCCGACCCCTTGGTGCCCAGATCCAGCAGGCGGCCCGACTCGTCCCGGAACTGCGCAAACAGGAACCCGCGCCCGTCGCCGATGTCCGGATTGTACACGCGGAACTGGTGCCCGTGATATCGCAGGGCGAGCGGTCGCTCCAGATTGCCGGGCAGCGGTTCGAACCTGCCGAAATGGGCGAGCCAGTCGGCGTCGCTCAGCCGATCCAGCCCGATCTGCTTCGCGGCGCGATCATTGCGCCAGCGCAGATCGGTGCGCGGGAAATCGGCTGGCTCCACCGGATCGGCGATCCAGTCGGCAAGGCGCAGGATCGGGGGGGAGGCGGCATCGCTGGATTGAGCGGCGCGGTGCGGTTGCGGTTTGTCGGCCATCGCGGCAATAGTGGGCCCGCGCGCAGCTTCGCGCAACCGAACGTCACATGCCAAGGCCGCGTTTTGGGCCGAAAAGAGGGCCATGGATCAGCGCTTTACCGATGGTTACTGGCACAGCGCCGATGGCCTGAAACTGCATTACCGCGATTATCCCGGCGGCGATGACAGCCGCCTGCCGATCCTGTGCATGCACGGGCTGACCCGCAACGCGCGCGATTTTGCGGGCGTTGCCGAGCGGCTTGCGCCCGAATGGCGGGTCATCGTGCCCGAGATGCGCGGGCGCGGAGAGAGCGATTATGCCGACGATGCGGGCACCTACAATCCGGTCCAGTATGTGGACGATGTCGAGCGTCTCCTCACCGAGCTTGGGGTGGGGCGCTTCATTGCGATCGGCACCTCGCTAGGCGGCCTGATGACGATCCTGCTGGCGCAGAAGGACAGCCGGCGTATCGCGGGCGCCGTCCTGAACGATATCGGGCCCGAGATCGACGAGGGTGGGCTCGAAAAGATCCGCAGCTATGTGGGCCAGGGGCGCAGTTTCCCGACCTGGATGCACGCGGCCCGCGCGCTGGAGGAAGTGCACCATGATGCGCACCCGACCTATCGGCTGGAAGACTGGCTGGAAGCGGCCAAGCGCGTGATGGTGCTGGGCCAGAACGGGCGCATCAGCTTCGACTACGACATGGCGGTGGGCGATGCCTTCCGCGAGGCGGACGACAGCGGCGGCGCGCCTGCGGCCAACCTGTGGGCGGCGTTCGAATCGCTTTCCGGTACGCCGACGCTGCTGGTGCGCGGGGCGCTCTCCAATCTCCTGTCCGAGGATACCGTACGCCAGATGGAAGCGCGCAACCCGATTCTGGCAGTCGTCACCGTGCCCGACACCGGGCATGCTCCGACCCTGGAGGAAGCCGAGGCAGCGGCTGCGGTCGATGCGCTGCTGGCCCGGGTCACGGCACAGGAAACCGCCTGATGGCCGCTCTTGCGCGCGAGGGGGTGCCGCGGGTGCTCCATCTGCATTCGACCTTCGCCGCCGGGGGCAAGGAACTGCGCGCCGTGCAGCTGATCAATGCGTTTGGCAGCAGCCTTTCGCATGCGATCGTGTCTGCCGATCCGAATGCCTACGGGGCGAGCGAGCACATCGCGAAGGACCGCGACGTCCGCTATCCCCGCAACTTCCCCTCGCTCACCGGCAAGCCTTGGCCCGGCCGTCTGCACGCGCTTGCCAAGGCGATGAAGCCCTACGATCTCGTGCTGACCTACAACTGGGGCGCAATGGATGCGGTGATGGCGCACACGCTGTTCAGCGATTCGCTCGCCCTCCCGCCGCTGATCCACCACGAGGATGGCTTCAACGAGGACGAGCAGGAAAAGCTCAAGACAAGCCGCAACTGGTATCGCCGGATCGCGCTCGGCAAGGCGAGCGGGCTGGTCGTCCCGTCGGAAGTGCTGGAAGGAATCGCGCTGGAAGCGTGGCAGCAGCCGATCGGGCGGGTGAAGCATTTCCCCAACGGCATCGATACCAAGGGTTTCGCCACCCGCCCCCGCGCCGATGCACTGCGCGGGGTCATCAAGCACAAGGGCGAAAAGTGGGTCGGTACGCTGGCCGGTCTGCGCTCGGTGAAGAATTTGCCCGCGCTCGTGCGCGCGGTGGCTCGGCTGCCGGAGGAATGGCAGCTGGTGATTGTCGGGGAGGGGCCCGAGGAAGAGGCGATCCGCGACGCGGCCGAGGAGGCCGAGATCGCCCACCGCCTCCACATGCCCGGCTTCGTCGCGAATCCGCGCACATTTATCGGCCTGTTCGATATCTTCGCGCTCTCGTCGCGGTCCGAACAGTTTCCGCTCTCGGTGGTCGAGGCGATGGCGGCGGGCCTCCCGGTCGCCGCGCCCGCCGTGGGCGACATTGCGAGCATGGTGGCGCAGGAGAACGCCCCCTTCATCGTCGCCCCACACGACGAGGACGCCCTTGCCGGGTCTCTCCTCGCGCTGGCCGGGGACGAGGATTTGCGCAAATCGACCGGTCTTGCGAACCGCGCCAGAGCCCGCAGCCAGTTCGAAGAGACGAAGATGATCGCGTCCTACCGGCGGCTGTACGACAGTGCGCTGGGCGGAGGTGTGCTGGGGTGACCTGCGGCGGGAAGAAGCCTTTCACCGGGCGTTCACCCGCTGCTTGCTTGAGTACGCTCCTATTGAGTTCGGCGCATCATGGTTTAAAGACGCCCGCCATTCCCGGCAGTTTCTAGCAGAGAGAGTCCCTCAGGCGTGGCCCTGTTACCCAACCGCGACAGCGACAAGGCGGCCGACCGCAAGGCCAAGGCAGCAGCCGCCCAGGACGAGGCGCTTCTGCGTGAGGTGGACGATGCCGTCCGCACCGATCAGTACCACCACATCTGGACCAATTACGGTCGCTATATCATCGGTGTGGTCATTCTGGCCCTGCTCGCCTTCGCGGCGGTGCTGTTCTTCACCCACCGCAGCGACAGCGATCGTGAAGCCGATTCAGAGATTATCGTGACCGCGCTGGACCAGCTCGAAGCGGGCAATCTGGAAGAGGCCGACGCGCGGCTCGCGCCGCTGGCGGACGACGGCGAGAGCGGGGCGCAGGCGCAGGCAAAAATGCTGCGTGCAGGCATTGCGCTCGAAGACGGGCGGAATGCCGATGCAGCAGCGCTTTTCGAAGAGGTTGCCACCGATGGCGATCTGCCCGAGCCGCTGCGCGATCTGGCCCAGCTGCGCGCCGTGGTCGCGGCGTACGATTCGCTCAAACCCGCCGAGGTCATCAGCCGCCTGACGCCGCTGGCGCAGGAAGGCGAGCCCTACTTCGGCAGCGCGGGAGAGATGGTCGCCATGGCACACCTCGATGCGGGCGATGAGAAGAAGGCGGGCGAACTCTTCGCGAAGATCGCCAAGGACGAGGACGTCTCCGAAACGATCCGTGGACGTGCCCGGCAGATGGCGAGCGTGCTCGGGATTGATGCGGTCGGCGATACGGACGAACTGGTCGAAAACCTGCGGGGGGCTGCCGCAGGCGGCCGTCCGGTCGGGCCGTCGGCGCAATAAGAGATAACAAAATGAATACCTTGCGACTTTCCCGGAGGATGACCTTGCGAGCCACTGGTGCGATCCCGCTTTTCCTCACCGCGCTCGCCTTGGCGGGCTGCTCGGGCGGTCTGTTCGGCGGTGGAGACGGCAACAAGAAGGTTACTCCGACGCTCGGCGAGCGTGAGCCCGTCCTCTCGCGGATCGAGAACGGGACCAGCGTCGATCCCGCTCTGGCAGGGGTTTCGGTCGTGCTGCCGCCGGCCCGCGTCAATGAAAGCTGGGCGATGGCCAGCAGCACGCCGAGCAAGAACTACGGCCACCTGGCACTGGGGGCCAGCCCAACCCGTGCATGGACCGCCCAGATCGAAGGATCCAGCAGCAGCCGTCGGCTGGGCGCGGCACCGATCGTGTCAGATGGCACGCTCTATGCGGTCGACACGGCAGGCACGATTTACGCGATGAACGCGGAAACCGGCGCGCGCGAGTGGGAGTATCGCCCCGATGTCGCGTCCGACATGCGCGGCGTGGTCTTCGGCGGCGGACTTGCCGTGGCGGGCAACCGCCTGTTCGCGACCAGCGGCACCGGCCAAGTCGTCGCGCTCGATGTCAGCAATGGTGCGGTGGTGTGGAGCGCCAATCCGGCGGGCCCGCTGCGCGATGCGCCCACGCTGGCCTTCAACCTCGTGCTCGTGATGACGCAGGACAACCGCATCATCGCACTCAACCAGAACGACGGCACGCTTGCTTGGCAGGAGTCGGGTTCGGTCGCGCAGGCCGGGGTGTTCGGAGTTGCCTCGCCCGCCGCCGGGCAGGGGACGGTCGTCGCGGGCTACAGCTCCGGCGAACTGGTCGCCTATCGTTACGAGAACGGCCGGATTCTGTGGTCCGACGCGCTCGCGCGGACCTCGATCTCGACCGAGGTGGGCAGCATCTCGGACATCGACGCCGATCCGATCATCGATCAGGGCCGGGTCTACGCGCTCGGCCAGGGCGGCCGTATGGCCGCTTACGAACTGGTGACCGGCCAGCGCGTGTGGGAACTCAACCTTTCCGGGATTTCCACCCCGGCGCTTGCGGGCGAATGGCTGTTCACACTGACCAGCGATGCCCGCCTGCTGGCCATTGCCCGTTCGACCGGCAAGGTGCGCTGGATCACCCAGCTTGCTCGGTACAAGGATGAAGAGGACCGCAAGGGGCCGATCTCCTGGACCGGCCCCGTGCTCGCCAACAACATGCTTTATGTCGGCAACTCGCGCGGCGAGCTGTGGCAGGTGAGTGTTTCCGAAGGTGCGGCCAGCCTGATGACCGAGCTGAAGAAGCCGATCAGCCTGCCGCCGATCGTCGCCAACAACACGCTCTACGTACTGGATGATGGCGGGACGATCACCGCCTTCCGCTAGGATGATCGCTGCGTAGCGCGGCGTTACCGGGCATTTAACCAATTACGGCCTACAGCGGCGGCATGCGCGATGCCGCCATCAGCTCCGCCCCGCCCGAGGATATTCCGCGAAGCGATGTGTCCTCGGCCGTCGGGCTCGTGGGGCTCGTGGGGCTGCTTGGCTGGATCGCGTTCTGCCGGGCCTTCCCGCAGATCGCCGCCGCGCTCGATCCGGACGTCACGACGGGCCGGCTCGACGGTCCTTATGCCGCCCTGTGTGGCCTCGTCGCGGCGGCGCTGCCGATGGTTCTGTGGTCGGTCCTGATCGACAAGGTTCATCGCCGCGAGTCGACTGGCCTCGATTGGAGCAAGCCGGCCGAGGCGCCGCACACGCGTGAGATTTCCTTCACCAAGCTGACCGGATTGTGGGCGACCTGGGCGGTTATCGCCGCGATCTACGGCATCGCACGCTGGTATTGGAACGGCAATTACCTGTTCGCCATGGAGGTGCTGGGCGCGGCGGCCATTCCGATGCTCGTCCTGTCGGTACCTTATATCCTCTGGCTGGACCGGCGCCTGGTCGATCCGCGCGACGGCACCTGGCATTTCGGCGCCTTCCTGCTGGCGCGCGAGCCTTGGGATCGCGAGAAGATCGTCGGCCACTGGCGGACCTGGATCATCAAGGGCTTCTTCGGGGCCTTCATGATCTCGATCCTTCCCGGCGGCTTTGCCGAGGTCGTCAATGCAGACATCGCCACGCTGGCGGGGGAGCCGGGTGCACTGGCGCTCGCCCTCATCGCGCTGCTCTTCGTCATCGACGTCCAGATCGGAACGGTCGGCTACGTCATGACCATGCGCCCGCTCGACAGCCAGATTCGCAGTGGCAATCCCTTCCTAGCCGGGTGGCTGGCAGCACTGCTGTGCTATCCTCCGATCAATCACGGCTTGCTGAGCGCCGGGGGTCTGCTGGACTACCAGGCGAACGCGCCTGGCTGGCGGTACTGGCTGGCGGACAGCCCCATGCTCCTCGCAATCTGGGGGGGCTGGCTGGTCGTCCTGACCGGAACCTATGCCTGGGCCACCGTGGTTTTCGGCCTGCGCTTCTCGAACCTGACCTATCGCGGGGTGATCACGCATGGTCCGTACCGCTTCACGCGTCACCCGGCCTATGTTTCCAAGAACCTCTTCTGGTGGAGCGCATCGCTCCCGTTCCTGGTCACCGCGGGCGGCCCGGTCGAGGCGCTGCGCAACGTCATCGCGCTCATCCTCGTTTCGGGCATCTACTACTGGCGCGCGCGTACCGAGGAGGCGCATCTGTGGCGCGAAGACCCGAAATACCGCGAATACCACGCATGGATGGGCGAACACGGGATCATTACCGCACCGCTCGCGGCTCTGGGCAAGGCGATCCGGCGTGGCCGCAGCCAGCAGGACCTGCATCCTGCCGAATAGGCGGCGCTCGGTCCGGCGCTAGAAGCTGTACTTGTAGACCCGGCTGATATCGCCGCCCCATTCGCCGTGATAGCGATCGAGCATGCGCTGCGCGGGCGACTTGCCACTTTCCACGATCTCGTCGAGCGTTTGGAGGAAGCCAGCTTCATTGTCCCCGCCGGTGTTGAGATGGCCGCGCGCAGTCAGGCCATCGCGGGCGATTGCGAGAACGTCCTTGCCCAATTCCTGCAGGGTGCGCCCGCCGGGAACGGCGGCGGCGAGCCCTTCCTTGGGCACTGCATTGCGCAGCGCTTCGCGCTCTTCCATCGACCAGTCCTTGACCAGATCCCATGCGGCATCGAGCGCGCCCTGATCGTACAGGAGGCCGACCCAGAGCGCGGGCAGGGCGCAGATCCGGCTCCACGGTCCACCATCGGCACCGCGCATTTCGAGGAAGCTCTTGAGGCGCACTTCCGGGAAGGCGGTGGAAAGATGATCCCACCAGTCGCCTTCGGTCGGTTTTTCGCCGGGGAGGATCGACAGCTTCCCATCGAGGAAATCGCGGAAGCTGAGGCCCGCCGCGTCGAGATACTTCCCGTCGCGGAAGACGAAATACATCGGTACGTCGAGCATGTAGTCGACGTAAGCCTCGTAACCGAAGCCCTCGTCGAAGACGAAAGGCAGCATGCCGGTGCGGTGCGGGTCCGTATCGGACCAGATGTGGCTGCGGTAGCTGAGGTAGCCGTTGGGCTTGCCTTCGGTGAAAGGCGAATTCGCGAACAGCGCGGTCGCGAGCGGCTGCAGCGCCAGACCGACGCGGAATTTCTGCGCCATGTCCGCCTCGCTCGAATAATCGAGGTTTACCTGGATGGTGCAGGTACGCAGCATCATGTCGAGCCCGAGATCGCCGACCGTGGGCATATGCCGGGCCATGATGTCGTAACGCCCCTTGGGCATCATCGGCAGGTCTTCGCGGGTCTTGTCGGGCCACATGCCGAGGCCGAGAAAGCCGACTCCGCACCGCTCCCCGATTTCCTTCACTTGGCTGAGATGCCGTCCCGCCTCGTTGCAGGTCTCGTGCAGCGTCTTGAGCGGCGCGCCCGAAAGTTCGAGCTGGCCCGCCGGTTCGAGGCTGACGGTCCCGTCAGCCCCCGCCATGGCGATTACCTTGCCACCTTCTTCGACCGGCTCCCACCCGAAATCCTTCAGCGACAGGAGGATATCACGAATACCTCCCTCTTCGTCGTAGCTCGGGGCGTGGTGATCGCTGCGCTTGTAGACGAGCTTTTCGTGCTCGGTGCCGATCCGCCAGTCGGCCTTGGGCTTCTCGCCCTTCTGCATCGGGGCGACCAGCTGGTCGCGGCTCTCGATGACGGGATCGTCCTGGCTCGAAGCGTTGCGCGTACTCATGGCGGGCGAGATAGGTAACCCTCCGGCACGAGGGAAGGAAATTATTCTTGGGGCTGCCAGTCGCCGGCTTGGGCCATCCAGACCGCCAGGGCCGCGATGGCGGCGGTCTCGCCGCGCAGGATGCGCGGGCCCAGCGTAATGGGCACGGCTTGCGGCAGCGCACGAATCGCTGCGCGCTCGGCATCGTCGAAGCCGCCCTCGGGGCCGATCAGGATTGCGGCGGGCGCGCCGTGCGAGGCGAAGGCACTGGTGGCTTGCTGACCACCTTCCTCGTCGGCGAAGAACAGCGCGCGATCCTGCGGCCATTCCGCCAGCAGCGCGTCCAGCTTCACCGGATCGGCCAATTCGGGGAGCGCCGTGCGCGCGCATTGCTCGGCCGCCTCGGTCACGATGGTCCGCGCGCGATCGGGGTTGAGCTTGTCGGCGACGCAGCGGCGGGTGACGACCGGGCGGATCGCCGCGACGCCCAGTTCGGTCGCTTTTTCGAGTACGAGGTCGAAGCGGTCCTTCTTGAGCAGGGCGGGGCACAGCCACAGGTCCGGCACCGCCTCTCGCGGGCGAAGGCGCTCGACGACTTCCGCATCGACCTGCCGTTTGCCGACCTGCACCACCCGCGCGGCCCATTCGCCGGTCCGGTCATCGCACAGAATGATCGTGTCGCCCTCTGCCACCCGCATGACCTTGCCCAAATAATGCGCGTGATTGCCCTCGAGCGCGACAAAACGCGCTTTGCCGAGTTCGTCCTCGACGAACAGGCGCGGCGCGCTTTTCGGGGGCCAGGCGGGGGTTGCGGGCATGGCTGGGCAGGTGCCACGCGGCGCGCTAGGGAGCAAGCCCATGAGCACCAGCGACTCCGCCGAGACGATCGTCCCCGACAGCGAGCATCGCGGCCTGATCGAGCGGTTGCCCCAGCTTCCTCGCGATCTTGCGCAGCTTGCCCGGTTCGACCGGCCGATCGGCTGGTGGCTGCTGTTCTGGCCGTGCGTCTTCGGCGTGTGGCTGACCGGTGCCGGCTGGCAGTTCGGCCTTCTGTTGTGGCTTCTCGCCGGTTCGATCGCGATGCGCGGGGCAGGGTGCGTCTATAACGACATCACCGATGCAGAGCTGGACGCAAAGGTCGCGCGCACCGCCAGCCGCCCGATCGCGAGCGGGCGGGTCAGCAAGCGCACGGCGTGGATCTGGCTCGCGGCGCTCAGCTTCGTCGGCCTGATCGTGCTGCTGCAACTCCCGCTGCAGGCCCAGATCATCGCGCTGGCGAGCCTGCTGCTGGTCGCCGCCTATCCCTTTATGAAGCGGATCACCTGGTGGCCGCAGGCATGGCTTGGCCTCACCTTCAACTGGGGCCTGCTGGTCGGCTGGGCGACACTGGCCGGAGGGAATTGGGGCGTGGCGATCGCGGTCTACCTGGGCTGCGTTGCATGGACGGTCGGCTACGACACGATCTACGCGGTGCAGGACAAGGAAGACGACGCGCTGGTCGGTATCCGGTCGAGCGCATTGCGCATGGGCGGCAAGGTCAAGCAGGGCGTGGCGGCATGCTACGCGCTGGCGATCGCGCTGTGGGCGACAGGCTTCTGGTTGCTGCGTGAGGATCCGGTCGCGTGGCTGACGCTGCTGCCGGTTGCGTGGCACCTCGCCTGGCAGGTCCTCACGCTGGACGAGACGGACGCGGGCAACCCGTTGCACCGTTTCCGCGCGAACCGCTGGGCCGGATTCCTGTTCGCGGCCGCGTGCTTCGTGGTGGGTAACGCCGGCGCTTAGGTTCACCGAACGTCCTCGCAGCTGTTTACTTTTCGTTCCACGGACCCGAAACTAGCCCGCGATGGCCGCGCCGACCCCCGAACCTCCTGCTTTGCCCGCGCTCCACGCCAGCCATGCCGGGCTGTGGCTCGCCGCACCGGACGGCACCACGCAAGAGATCGGCAAGGGTCAGGCGATCAATGCCTGTGCCGATACGCCGGTTCTGATGCTCAACGCGCCGCTAGTTGCCGCGCGTCTGGGCTATCCCGATCTCTCCGGCCTCGACCTGCTGGAGCTGTACGCCTTTCTCCATCCCGCGCGCTTCTGCGTGCCGACGCCCAAGGGGCTCGCTGCGGCGCTGTCGATCGAGCCGCCAGAAGATGAAGCCGACACGCCCAGTTTCCTGCGCGAAGCGCTGGCGGCGATGCTGGCGGTGTGCGGCCGGGATGATTGGGCGGAGCGGCACGGCGCATGGAGCACGCTGCAATCGCTCGCCCGGGCGCGCTGGCCATGGGCGCAAGTGCTCGCCCCCTTCGTCGAGAAGCCGGAGCGGGCCGAGCGCTGGCTCTTTGCGACCCTGCCCGAATGGGAGGATGCGCCCGAACGCCCGCAGCCCGCGCAGGTCTCGATCGGGGAGGAAGAGGTGCTGGGCCAGCTTGCCCGGCTGACCGGAGAGGGCGCGGAGAAGCGTGAGGGGCAGCGGGCCTACGCCACCGAGGTCGCGCGCATCTTCGCTCCGCGCGAGGGGAAGGGCAGGCCGCATGTGCTGCTGGCGCAGGCGGGAACGGGGATCGGCAAGACGCTCGGCTACCTCTCGCCCGCCAGCGTCTGGGCGGAAAGGGCGCAGGGCACGCTGTGGGTCAGCACTTACACCAAGAACCTCCAGCGACAGCTGCGGCGCGAGAGTCGTCGCGCATGGCCTGAGAAACGCGCCGATGGCTCTGCGCCCGTCGTGGTGCGCAAGGGGCGGGAGAATTACCTGTGCCTGCTCAACCTCGAAGACGCGATGCAGGGCGGGTTCGCGGGCCGGGGCGCGGTGCTTGCGCAGCTGGTCGCGCGCTGGGCGCAATATTCGCGCGATGGCGACATGATCGGCGGCGACCTGCCCGGCTGGCTGGGCACGCTGTTCCCCAGGCGCGGCATTACCGCGCTGACCGACCAGCGCGGCGAATGCATCTATGCCGGGTGCCCGCATTACCGGAAGTGCTTCATCGAACGCGCCGCGCGGACGAGCGCGCAGGCCGATCTCGTCATCGCCAACCATGCGCTGGTGATGATCAACGCAGCGCGCGGGCGCCATCATGGCCAGCCGCCGACGCGCATCGTGTTCGACGAAGGCCACCACGTATTCGACGCCGCCGACAGCACCTTCGCCGCCGCGCTGACGGGGCAGGAGGCGATCGAGCTGCGCCGCTGGATCATCGGGCCGGAGCGTAACACGCGCGGCCGCAGGCGCGGGCTGGCCGCACGGCTGGCGGATGTCGCCTCGTACGACGATGCGAGCGGGGAGGCGGTAGAGGCTGCCATCGAAGCCGCGCAGGCGCTGCCCGCCGACGGCTGGATTGGCCGGATCGTGGAGGGCGCGCCGTCGGGTCCGCTCGAGGAATTGCTGGCGCAGGTTCGCGCAACGGTTTTTGCGCGCGATGAAAGCGGCGGGTCCGAAGCGGGCTACGGGATCGAGACGGAGATTGCCGATCCGCCCGGCCCCCTGGTCGATGCCGCGCAGGAGGCGCAGGGCGCGTTTGCCGCACTGCGCAAGCCGCTGCTGACGCTGGGGCAAAGGCTCGAAGCGGTGCTGGAAGAAGCACCCGACTGGCTCGATTCGCAGGGACGCGCCCGGATCGAGGGGGCGCGCCATTCGCTTGCCTGGCGGATCGATCTGATCTCCGCATGGGAGGCACTGCTCGGCCGGATCGGCGGGCCGACCGATCCCGATTTCGTCGACTGGCTGGCGGTCGACCGGTTCGAATCGCGCGAATACGACATGGGGCTGCACCGCCGCTGGCTCGACCCGATGAAGCCCTTTGCCAAGATCGTGCTCGAGCCTGCGCATGGCGTGATGCTGACCAGTGCGACGCTGGCCGATCGCGATCCGGGGGGCGAACCCGACTGGGCGCGTGCCATTGCGGCCAGCGGTACCGAACATATCGGGCTCCAGCCCCACCTCACCAGTCAGCCGAGCCCATTCGACTATGCGAACAAGGCCGAAGTGCTGATCGTGACCGACATCAGGCGCGGCGACCTTTCGGGGCTCGCCGGAGCCTATGCGCGGCTGATCGAGGCATCGGGCGGCGGCACACTCGGCCTATTCACGGCGATCAAGCGCCTGCGCGCGGTTCATGCGCGGATCGCCGACCGGCTGGCGAGGGCGCGGCTGCCGCTCTTCGCGCAGCATGTCGACCCGATCGACACAGGCACGCTGACCGATATTTTCGGGGACGATCCGCGCGCCAGCCTGCTGGGCACGGACGCGCTGCGCGACGGGATCGACGTGCCGGGCGATTCGCTGCGCAGCGTGGTACTGGAAGCCGTCCCATGGCCGCGGCCCACGATCCTCCATCGCGCGCGCCGGGCCGCCTTTGCTGAGTCGGCGGGTGGGGGCGGGGCCTATGACGACCGGATCATCCGTGCCCGGCTGGCGCAGGCTTTCGGACGGCTGATCCGCAGTCGCGAGGACTCGGGCCATTTCGTCGTGCTTTCGGCGGCCTTCCCGTCCCGGTTGCTCAGCGCGTTCCCCCCGGGCACGCCGATCCATCGCATTACGCTCGACGAAGCGGTATCGCGGCTTGCGGCGGGCCCTCCTGCAATGCAGGGAGGGGATACGACCGCGAATATCGATGTGGCGGCAGGCTGAGGATGCGAGGGATGGCGAGCGTGAGGCACGACTGGTGAAATATCTCGGCCTTTTCCGGCACGCCAAGTCCGACTGGGGCGACCACGATCAGCGCGACTTCGATCGCGGCATCAACGCGCGCGGCCTCAGGGGGGCGGCGCTGATGGGGCGGCACATCCGGAGAGGCGACACGGCTTGGGAGTGCGTGCTCGCCAGTCCGGCGCAGCGCGTCCGGCTGACGCTGGAAGAGGCCGCGCTGGGGATCGAGCCGGTGTTCGACCAACGGCTGTATCTCGCCGGGGCGGAAACGCATCTCGACCTTCTGAAGGAACTGGGCGGCAGTGCCGATGCAGTGCTGATTGCGGCGCATAACCCGGGGTTGCAGGATCTGCTGCTGGCGCTCGTTTCGCCCGAAAAAGAGACGCCCGACTTCCGCGAGGCGATGGTCAAGTTCCCGACGGCATCTTTCGCGGTACTCGAACTGCCGATCGACGACTGGAGCGAGGTGGGATCGCAGAATGGCAGGCTCGTCCATTTCACGCGCCCGCGCGATCTGGACCCCGATCTGGGGCCGGAAGACTAGCTTTCAGCCCAGAACATTGCGCGGCCCCGGCCCCTTCGCCGCAAGCGAATCGTCGGGGTTGTAGAGCGCGCATTTCTTCAGGCTCAGACAGCCGCAGCCAATACACCCGTCGAGCGTGTCGCGTGCGCGCTCCAGCTCCGCGATCCGTGCATCGAGCCGTTCCCGGATCGCTTGGCTGATCGCTGCCCAGTCGCGTGCGGTGGGCGTGCGCCCCTGCGGTAGGTGCGCCAGCTCGGCCTCGATTTCGCCCAGCGACAGGCCAAGCCGCTGGGCAATCTGGATGAAGCTGAGTCGGCGGATGTCGGACCGCAGAAAACGGCGCTGGTTCCCTCCCGACCGGTGCGGTTCGAGCAGGCCCTTGTCTTCGTAATAGCGGATTGCCGACACGCTGAGCCCGGTGCGCCGTGCAAGGTCCCCGATCGTCAGGATATCGTCCGGTTTCTTCATCATCGTTTCCATCGATTACGGGAATAGGCAGATTGATGCTTGACCTCAAGTGAGGTTAAGGTTGCATTGAGATGCGCATCGCAACCGCGGAGCTCGTGTGCTCCGCCTGACAAGGAGAAACGCGATGCCCAAAGGGTACCTCGAACACGCCAATATTTCCGTCACCGATCCGGAGCGGAGTGCCGCGCTGCTGATCGATCTGCTCGGGTGGCAAGAGCGCTGGAGCGGGCCTTCCATGAACGATGGGCGGTCGGTCCATATCGGAGGTGAAGTCGATTATCTGGCGCTCTACACCGGCGGCCATGTGTCCGGCGATTTCGCCAAGGGCCATCCGCTCAACCATATCGCCTTCGTCGTCGACGATCTCGATGCGGCCGAGGAAGTGGTCAAGGCGCATGGGCTGAAGCCATTCAACCACGCCGACTACGAACCGGGACGCAGGTTCTACTTCTTCGACTGGGACGGGATCGAGTTCGAAGTGGTCAACTACGACTGATCCGGTTGGCCGGAGCCCTGGCGCTCCGGCCATTCGCGCTTGCAACATCGCGGAGCCTGCGCAACAGGCGCTACCCATGAGCATGCAAGACCTGATCGACGCCGCCCGCACCTCCAAGGCCTGGCCTTTCCAGGAAGCGCAGCGCTTGCTCAAGCGCTACCCCGATGGCGTAAAACCCAATGGTGAGCCAGTCCTGTTCGAGACGGGCTACGGCCCGTCAGGCCTGCCGCATATCGGGACCTTCCAGGAAGTGCTGCGCACCACGCTGGTGCGCCGCGCGTTCGAAGCGCTGATCGGTGCGCGGCCCGAGGATGGCAAGACGCGGCTGGTGGCGTTCAGCGACGATATGGACGGGCTGCGCAAGGTGCCGGACAACGTGCCTAACCCGGAACTGCTCGAGGCGAACCTGCACAAGCCGCTGAGCCGCATTCCCAACCCGTTCGGTACCGCGCACGAGAGCTTTGCCGCGCATAACAATGCCATGCTGCGCGAATTCCTCGACCGGTTCGGCTTCGACTACGAATTCGTCGCAAGTCACCAGAGGTACGAGAGCGGGGCATTCGACGATGCGCTCCGGAGCGTGCTGGCCAACAACCAGGCGATCCTCGACATCATGCTGCCCACGCTGCGCGCGGAACGCGCGGCGACCTACTCGCCGATCATGCCGATCAGCCCGGTGACCGGCCGCGTGCTGCAGGTGCCGGTCGAGGTGGTGGATGCGGGGGCAGGCACGATCCGTTTCACCGATGAGGACGGCACCGTGGTGGAGCAATCCGCGCTTGGCGGGCAGGCCAAGCTGCAGTGGAAGGTCGACTTCGCCATGCGCTGGGTGGCGCTGGACGTCGACTATGAAATGTACGGCAAGGACCTGACCGACACCGGCGTCCAGTCGGGCAAGATTGCCAAGGTGCTGGGCGGCCGCAAGCCTGAGGGGCTGATCTACGAACTCTTCCTCGACGAGAAGGGCGAAAAGATATCCAAGTCCAAAGGCAACGGTCTGACGATCGACGAGTGGCTGACCTACGGCAGCGAGGAATCGCTCGGCTTCTACATCTTCCCCAATCCCAAGAGCGCCAAGCAGCTACACGTGGGCGTGATCCCGCGCGCGGTCGATGATTACTGGCAGTTCCGCGAACGGTTGACCGAACAGGCGCTCGACAAGCAGCTGGGCAATGCCGCGTGGCACCTGCTACGTGCCAATGGCGGCTATCAGGCGGAAGAGGCTCCGGGCGCCGGCGACAGCCTTCCGGTGACCTACGGGCTGCTGCTAAACCTCGTGGGCGTGATGGGCGCCACCGCGACGCGCGATCAGGTATGGTCCTACCTCGGGAACTACATCGCCGACCCGGATCCGGCGAAGCACCCCGAGCTCGATCTGCTGGTCGGCACCGCGCTCGCCTATAATCGCGACTTCATCGCCACGACGCTCAAGCGGCGGGCCCCGACGCCGAACGAGGCTTCGGCGCTGGCGGCACTCGATGGCGAGCTTTCGCAGGTGCCCGCCGATATCAGCGCGGAAGATCTGCAGACCATCGTTTACGAAATCGGCAAGCGCGAAGAGTTCGGCTTCGAAAACCTGCGCGACTGGTTCAAGGCGCTCTACGAGACGCTTCTGGGGTCGGAACAGGGCCCGCGCATGGGCAGCTTCATCGCGCTTTATGGCGTGGCTAACACCCGCGACCTGATCGCCGAGGCTCTGGCCCAGGCCGCCTGATCATCTTTAGCGCATCGTGGGGCTGACGACGTGTGCGTCAGCCCCATGTGCGGCTGCGATACCACCGCGTAATCACGTATTTGCTACCTGCGGTCACCGGCGTGCCGGCGTGCAGAGTGTCCTCGTTCGGCGTTCCATCGGGATTGGCGTTGTTCCATGTGAGCAGGACGCCGGCCTTGGGTGCGATCGTGATGCCAACTTCGGGGAAGGAGGTGTCCCCTCCGCCCTCCACATCGTTCAGGAACAGCATCGCGGTCCAGCTGCGCTGCCCGCCGTTCTTGCGCTCCTGCTTCCAGTATTCTTCCGTGGGATAGAAGTAGTCGTGGTGATCCTTGAACTGCTGGCCCGGCAGGTATCGCTGGCCCTGCATCGTCTCGCCATATTCGCCGGGAAGCCCCAGGGCATCGTCGATCCGGCGCGAGATCATCTTCACCGTCAGGTCGTCACGGTCGAAGTTTCCGGTGTAGGATGTTCGGTACCCGTCCTTGTACGTGCCTTCGTAAAGCCTGCTGGGCGAGGCCACGACGTCGATCATCTCGATCAGCTTGCGATATTCGCTCGCCCGCAGGAAGTCGCCGATGGCGTAGATTTCCGCCTTGTCTGTGGGCACCTTGTAGGCCTTGGGATCGGCATCGAGCCGGGTGCGCACGATCTGCCCGACCCGGGCAAGCGCATCCTGATCGGGGACTTTGGTGGTGCTGGTGGCGGAATCTGTCATGCCGGAATTCTAGCAAGCCCCTCGTCCGACTGCTAGGTGCTGCGGGACCTGACGGCTTTGGGAGAAGAGCCATGAAAATAGAGAATCGGACACGCTACAGCATTGGTGCGATGATCTTCCACTGGCTGATCGCGATCCTGGTCATCGTGAACTGGCGGATCGCCGAGAGCGCCGAACATCTGCAGGGCGCGGAAAAGGGCGCAGTCTTTGCCAATCACAAGGCGCTGGGCATGCTGATCCTTGCATTGACGCTGGGGCGGGTTGCGTGGCGTTTCACGCATCCGCTGCCGCGATTGCCGCAGAACTATGCGACTTGGGAGCGCACGCTGGCCCGTGCGACGCATTTCCTGTTCTACGTCCTGCTGATCGGCCTGCCGCTGGGTGGGTGGCTGGCGAGTTCGCTGGTTGCGCGGCCGATCGATTTCTTCGGCCTGTTCACCATTCCGGTGCTGCCGGTGGGGATGGACAAGGAACTGGGCGGCACGATCTTCGATGTGCACAAGACCGCGGGGACGATCATGATCTACCTGATTGCGCTACACATCCTCGGCGCGCTCAAGCACACCTTCGTGGACAAGGACCTTGGCATCTTCCGGATGCTGCCCTTCGGAGGCAAGAGCCGCGAATAGCAAACGCCCCGCCGGTACTGACCGGCGGGGCGTGCTGCGTCTGGCCGGCGGCTGGCCTACCAGAAGAAGTTGTAGATCACATCGACCACTTCGCCGCTGTAGGTGTTCACCAGCAGGACGTCATCGTAGTAGCGCACCCACCTGTAGGGGCCGTACACTTCGGGCAGGCGATAGCGCCACGGATCATCGATCCGGTAGCGATTGCCGAAGAACAGACTGCCCAGAGTGAAGCCGATGCTCAGGCGGCGATAATTGTAGTTGCGATAGGGGGCGTAATAGCGGCCCAGGCTGTATAGCCGCCGGTTCTGCGCCCGGTAGCGGTGCCAGTTGTAGCGGTTGTTGTTGCGCCACGCGCGGTTCCACCGCCGGTGTTCGCGGCGTGCCTGCCGACGTTCGAATCGACGGTCTGCCCGGCGATAGTCGCGCCGGGCCTCGCGGCGTGCTTCGCGGCGATCCGCGCGCCTTTCGGCCCGCCGGTCCTCGCGCCTGTCCGCCCGGCGTTCCGCACGGCGCTGGTCGCGGTTGTCCCAGCGGTTCTCCCGCCGGTCCTGCCGGGCATCGCGCCGCTGTTCGCGAGATTGCTGGGCACGATAGGCTGCGCGAGCGCGGAGGCGATTGTCCATCGCCTGCTGCGACGCGCTGCGCTGCTGCGTCTGGCGGTTCTGGCGCCCTTCCCTGCGTTCGGCGCGGTTCTGACTGCGGTTCTCACGCCGAGCCTCACGCCGATTGCCGCGGCGTTCGCCGCGCTCGCGGTCGGCGCGCCGCTCGGGCTGTGCCGCAGCGGCCGCGGCGCTGGTGGTGCCGACATAGGTCAGGACGTTGCTCGACTGCGGCTGCGCGACTGCAGCATTGGCAGGCAGGCCGGTCGCGGCGAGAGCCAGCCCGAGCGAGGTCAGCCCGCCGTATCGGAAAAGGTCTGATAGATCGTACATGGTGTGTGCGGCTCCCTTCGTTGCTTCTGGCCCACCGTTCAATGGGAGTTGCGCCGCGCCCACCATGCGGCTTCGTTGTCCCGATCCGATACCTGCCTGATACGCACTGACGCAAATCTGAACATTCGGTAAGGGTTTTTGTTAATGTTTGCGCACTGATTGCTGAATGACGAACTTTCGCCCAGCCGAAATTGACATTGCGGCCGGCCTCGTGCGTGAAGAAGCGCGATGTTGAACACGCTCGATACGATCCGCGACGATGCGGCACGACGGCTGTCCGAGGCCGCGAGCAACCGTCGCTCTGCCATGCATACGCCTGTGGTCGCGACCGCCGATGCGGATGCCCGGGTCATGGTGCTGCGCGCCTTCCAGCCATGGACCCTGCGCTTCCACACCGATGCCCGGGCGCCGAAGGTTGCAGCGATCGAGGCCGACGAGCGGATCGGCGTGCTGTTCTACGACAAGGCCGGCAAGGTGCAGATCCGCGTGCGCGGCACCGGCCGGATCGAGCGGGAGAGCGAGATTGCACAGGGCGCGTGGGAGGCAGGCGATAACTTCGCCCGCCGGTGCTACCTTGGCGAGGGGCCCGGCACGGTCTCTCCCGAAGCGTCCTCCGGACTGCCTGCGGCTTTCGAAGGTATCGAACCATCGGACGCGGAATTGCTGCCTGCGCGCGAGCATTTCGCGGTCCTGCTGGTCGAGCTGACCCATCTCGACTGGTTCCATCTCGCTCATGACGGCCATCGCCGGGCGCAGTTCGACCTGGTAACGGGCGAAGCGCGCTGGGTGACGCCCTGATCGGGCGCTGACGCTCATGCCCCCAGTCCTTTACGCGAGCGGCTGCGTGGCATAGAGGGCTTGGCATGAAGCGCCTTCGACTGCCCGGACAAGACCTGCTGCCGGGGATGCGCGAAGAACTCATCAGCCCACAGGACTGGAGCCGGAGAGCCGCCACCGTGGTGGGCGCGGTGCTGGTCGGCCTGATCGCGCTCGGCTTCGCGTTCGCAGGCGACTGGGCGAGTTCGCTCTTCACCCGCACGACCGCGACCTATCCGATCGTCTATCTGTTCTCCGCACCGCTCGTATTTGTGGCCATCGCCGCGATTACCAACCGGATTGCGCCCGAGGCCCGCGGATCCGGGATTCCGCAGGTGATCGCCGCCAGCCGTATTTCGGAAAGCAAGACCGCGAACCGGCTGGTTTCGGTCCGCACCGCCTTTGCCAAGATGGCGCTGACCGTCGGTGCGCTGCTGGGCGGCGCGTCGGTCGGTCGCGAAGGGCCGACGGTGCAGCTGGGCGCGGCGATCATGGTGCAGGTGCACCGCCTGTTCCGCGTGCCGGCCAGCGCCGGCGTGTTCATCGCAGGCGGCGCGGCAGGCGTTGCTGCGGCTTTCAACACCCCGCTCGCCGGGATTGCCTTCGCGATCGAGGAACTGGCCGTCGCCTACGAACAGCGCGTCGCCGTGCTGGTCATGGGCGCGGTGATGATCGCCGGTCTCACCGCGCAGGGTATCGCGGGCGATTATGTCTATTTCGGCCAGATCGGCGGCAGCCTGCCGGTCCTGACCGTGCTGGTCGCGGCGCCTCTTGCAGGGCTGGTAGGCGGGGCGCTGGGCGGCCTGTTCTCCCGCCTTGTGCTGGCGCTGCGTGGCCCGGGCGGACGTTTCGCTTCTCGGCTCAAGGCACGCCCGCTGCTGACCGCGCTCGTCTGCGGCGTCATCGTTGGCGTGCTGGGCTACCTCACCGCAGGCGCGACTTCGGGCACCGGGTACGAGCCGACGCGCGACCTGCTCGCAGGCGAGGATGCCGAGTACTGGTTCGGCCCCGCCAAGTTCGTTGCCGCGCTGGCAACCAGTGCCAGCGGCATTCCCGGCGGCATTTTCGCCCCTTCGCTCGCCGTGGGTGCGGGCTTTGGCGAGCTGCTGACGCCGCTGTTTCCGCCCGAGCAGGCCGGGTTGATCATCCTCATCGGCATGGGCGGCTATTTCACCGGCGTGGTTCGTGCCCCGCTGACTGCGGTCATCATCCTGAGCGAGGCGACCAACAGCAGCCACGCTATCCTGCCGCTGTTCGCCACCGCGCTGATCGGCGACTGGGCGGGATCGATGGTCTGCAAGGACCGGCTCTACCATGCCTTGGCGCGCGACTTCCTCCCGGCGGGCAAGGATGCGGACGATGCCGATGCCGGGAAGGGCGATCCGGCAGCCGCGAAGGACGCCTGAGCCGCTACACTTCGTCCCCCGGAGTAAGGTGCGTCACGATCGAGCGGATCGTCATGAACACGATCGTCACGCTCGCTGCGGCCAGCGCCACCAGCAACACGGTCAGCGCGAACAGCGCCGTGTACAGGTAGTTGTACCATCCCTCGGGCAGGTTTTCGAACTCGCCCATCGGCAGCGTGAAGGCGAGCAGGACGAGGAAGCTGAGCATCAGCGTGGCGGTGGAGATCTTCGCGATCCGGCTCACCTGCGCGTAGGTCTGGCGGTCGAACTCGGTCTCGATCCGGCGGAGCATTCCGATCAGGGTCAGCATCAGGGCCAGCGTGGTCGCCGAAGCGGTCGCAATCGCGGAGCCGAGATAGAGCCCAGCGCGTGACAGCGCTTCAAGCAGGTCGCGCGCTTCGGCGGTGCCGTAGACCGTCCCGATGGCCTCGCGTGCGCCAAGGCCGATGAGGCAGAAGGCGGAGAAGGAGAGGGCGGGCCACAGGATCGTGTGTTTGTCGGTCATGCCCCATGCAGCGGATGGCAGACCAAATAGCTCCCAAACCGACAATTGAGGGTTTTCGCGCGTTTCCGCCTTGGCCTGACACACCTGACACAGTGTCCAAGGGGTAAAAAACACCCGCGCCGTATAATGTGTCGGCCGCGCACCGGCGGCATGGGTATCGACGGGAGAAAGAGCCGCCACCAGCCCTAGCGGAGCGCGACGCTGTAGGAAAATCGCACGCGCGACCGCCGCAATGCATGCGCGGGGTGACAAAGGCCGCCCCGCGCTATTCCGCGATCAGGCGTCGGCCAGCAGGTCGCGCACGTTGTCATGCGCCTGCGCCATCGCCGCCCGGGCGTCGTCCTCGCTGATCTTCAGCCCTTCAGCGATCACGAAGACCGGATCGGTGATGCCGATGAAGGCCAGCACGCTGGAAAGGTAACGCTCGGCGTGTTCGACGCTGCGCTGTTCGCTCTCTTCGCCGTAGAGCCCGCCGCGCGCGATCGCCACGATCACCCGCTTGCCGCCCGACAGCCCTTCGACGGCGCCGGTTTCGGTGTAGCGGAAGGTCTCTCCGGCAACGAGCACGCGGTCGATCCACGCCTTGAGCTGGCTGGGAATGGTGAAGTTGTACATCGGCGCGCCGATGACCACCGTGTCCGCCGCCTTGAACTGGGCCAGCGCCTGCGCCGAATCGTCTTCACCGAAAGCGGGCAGGGTGAGGTGGGAGAGCGGCTCTGCGGTGAGGTCGCGATAGGTCACGTCCGCATCCGCGTTGCTGTCCTTGAGGCTGGCGACGATGGCGGCAGTGAGTTCGCGGCTGGCCGATGCGTCGCCGGTGATGCTGCTGTCGATATGGAGAATGTTCATGGGTCTTTGCTCCGGTCCTGAATGGGGTCACTAATGTTGACCAGCACCACTTAAGTGACCACATGAGCCGGGCAAGAACGCAGAATTTTATGACCAGGTCACATCGCTATGACTGCCGATACCCATCCCCATTCCGAACCCGGCTGCCGCGCGGTGAGCGAAGTGCTCAGCCGCGTGGGCGACAAGTGGACCGTGCTGATCGTCAAATCGCTGCAAGCTGCGGCCGATGATGGGCGTCGCTTCAATGAACTGAAACGCGACATCGGGGGAATCTCGCAGCAGATGCTGACGCGCACGCTGCGCGCGCTGGAGCGGGACGGGATGGTCGCGCGCACCGTGCACCCGACCGTGCCTCCGCAGGTCGACTACCGTCTGACCGATCTCGGCCATTCGCTCGCCGTGCCGGTGATGGCGCTGGCCGACTGGACCTTCGAGAACATGGACCTGATCCACGCCAACCGCGCTGCCTATGACGGGATCGCCGACGCGGCGTGATCGGGCTTCGCGCGATGCCCCACGTGAAGAGCGGCATTGGCGCGCCCTGGCGGGCAAAACGGGGCTAGCGACGCTCGAAACCTTCGCAGCCCTGCGCGTCGGCATCGGACTGCTCGATCCGGTCGACACGGGCGCGGGGAGGGCCGTCGCGCATCGCTTCGATCATGCGTGCAACCGCTGTCCCATCACCCTCCAGATATGCCTCGACCGTGCCATCGGGCAGGTTGCGGACCCAGCCTTCAAGGCCCAGCCCACGCGCCGTCTCCACCGTCCAGTCGCGATAGAACACGCCTTGGACCTTGCCGTGGAGGATGAGGTGGCGGGCGGTGTGCGTCTTCCGGGGCATGGCCCCTGCTTACCAGCAGCTTTTGTAATCGCCCACAGGCGCGCGACAGCTATCCCATGTCCGCCACGGGGTTCAGCGGTCCTCAGTGCAGCGACGCGCTCTGCCGCTCCTGTGCCAGCGAGGCCATCTTCGGCGTGTCGGCATGGGTGCGGAAGTGCCCCGCCTCTTCGGCCAGCACGGTCACTTCGGAGGCCAGCTGGCGCGATGCCGCGGAGGTTTCTTCGACCATCGCCGCATTCTGCTGCGTAGAAGTGTCCATGTCGCTGACCGCCGTGACGATCTCCGAAATGGCCGAGGCCTGCGCCTGATTGTCCGCCGCCATCGTCTCAAGCAGCTGGTTCACATTGCCAACACTCGTAGAAATCTGTTCCAGCGCCGCATCGACACTCTGTACGCGTCCAACGGCGTTGCCGACCTCTTCCTGCGTGGTGGTGAGCTGTTCGCGCGCAGAGCCGGCCTCTTCCTCGGCCCGCATGGCGAGTGCGGAGACGAGATCGGCGACCACCGCGAAGCCGCGGCCCGCCTCACCGGCGCGGCCTGCTTCGACTGCGGCGTTCATGGCGAGCACGCGGGTCTGGAAGGCGATCTTGTCGAGCCCTTCGATCACGGTGTCGATCCCCTCCGCGCTTTCCTGCACCCGGCCCATGGCCTGCATCGCTTGTTCGGCCAGCGAACGTCCTTCGTGCACCACTCCGTTGGCCTCGTTGGCGCTGGCAGCGGTATCCCGGGCCGCGGCAGCCCCGCTCGAGATCCGGTCGTTCATCTGCGCGAGCGCTGCCGAGGTCTGTTCGAGGCTGGCGGCATTTGCTTCGGTCCGGCGTGCGAGCGATTCGGAACTCTGCGCGATTTCGCCGGAGCTCAGGCGGATCGAATCGGTGCCCTTGGCGACGCTCTCGATCAGCGTGCGCAGCGATTTGACGGCGTCGTTGTAGTTGGATTTGAGGCCCGCGTAAGCAGGCGGGTAGGCGGCGGTCACCTCGACCGTCAGGTCCCCGGCGGCGAGCGCGGAGAGGCCTTCGGCCAGCGTATCGGTCACCATCTTCTGCTCGCGCGCGATAATTGCGGCGGCAGCGCGTTCCTTCTCCAGCACGGCGTTGAGGAAGGCGTCGATCGCACGGGCCATGTCGCCGATCTCGTCCTTCTGTTCGAGATGGGGCAGCGGCCCGTCGCCCGACTTGGCGAGATCGTGGACCACGCTCGACAGGTTGGTGATCGGGCGGACGACCTTGCGGGTCACGATGAAGATCGACAGGGCGATCGCGGCCACCGCGAGAATGGCAAGCACCACCACCACGGTCAGCGCGATCGTCGTTTCCTTCAATGCCTGCTCGGTCACGGAGCTGGCGATGTCGATCTGCATCTTCGACAGGGCAGCGATCGTCTCCGAGAGCGGATCGATGGTCTGATACAGATTGCCTTGGACGAACCGCTCCAGCGCTTCGGCATCACCCGAATCGAGGATCGCCTCGAGCCGCACGACAGCCGCATCGGCGGTGGTCATCTGCGCTTCGGCTTGCCGCGCCAGCTGTTCCTCTTCGCCGTCGATCTCGGTCGCGCGATAGGATTGCCAGGCTTCGTCGATCGCGGCGGCGCCGGCGCGCACATTGTCGGCCGCTTCATCGTAGCCGACATTGCCGTTCAGCGCCTTGTGCGCATTGTCGACGATCAGCACTGCATAGGTATCGGCGACCGTTTTCAGGTCTTCGAGCGGCTGCACGCGGTCCACGAGGATCGTGGAAAGCGCCGCCTTATTGGTCCGCGCAGTGTGATAGAACGCTCCTGCGAGCGCCAGCAGGGCCACGCTCAAGATGGCGAGGCAGACGAAGAGCTTGCTCTTTAGGGTCATCCGGAACGATCTTCTTTTCAGCCAGAATGGAAATATCACCCCATTCTAGAAGAGAAGCGCCGCTTTCGGCGGAAGACCGCCATTTTATTGGCTCCTGAGTAGGGTCCCTGCGCCTGCCTCCCGTCCGCAACCGTCTGTTCTCCGAGACTGAATGGGCCTTCGCGATGGCCTATCCGGCCAGCATTCCCGCGGCCTCCGCGATCACCCACAGCCCGATGACGAGGAACAGCAGCGCGGCGACCATCCGCACGGCCTTGAGCGAAACCCGCTCGATGATCTTCTGGCCGAACCACACCGCAGGCACGTTCGCCAGCATCATGCCCAGCGTGGTGCCGATGGTGACCAGAGCCACGCTGCCGAACTGTGCGCCCAGCGCGATGGTGGCGATCTGCGTCTTGTCGCCGATCTCGACGAGGAAGAAGGCGATCGTGGTGGTCAGGAACGCGCCGAAGCGGCCCGTCTTGGGCTCGTCGTCGTCATCGAATGTGTCCGGCACCAGCGTCCACGCCGCCATCGCGACGAACCCGATCCCCACGGCGTAGCGGAACCATGTCCCGTCGAGCAGGCCCGCGATCGCATGGCCGAGGAACGCGGCGATGCCATGGTTGGCGAGCGTGGCGACAAGGATGCCGAGAATGATCGGCACCGGCTTGCGAAACCGCGCGGCGAGCACGATGGCGAGCAACATGGTCTTGTCGCCGATCTCGGCCAGCGCGACCACGGCGGTAGAGGTGAGGATGGCGTCCACTTGAGTATCTCCGGGCCGGGCGAACAAGACAGCAACGGCACATGACCTCCCGCCCGGCCAGGCGGAAGTCAGGTGCCATTGGTCTTGCCCGTGCGGATCACTCCGCGCCCCTGCGCCACGACCTCTCGGCCGAGTATGTTGACGCGAGGGAACCGCTGCGCGTGGGCGGCGGCGGGCTACTCCCCAGATGACGGGTGTTGGTTAGCGGAGGGGAGGGTTGGGGGCAACCTTGTCTACCTACGTCGCCTTATGCTTGATAGGGAGCAACGCTGTCTTTTTCAGCAGGATTGGAACATATCGGACGGTGTGAAAGACGTCATTCTGTAGATCACGGCCGTCTGTTAAATCGGTCTTAGCTCGTCTACCCGCCTCTTGAGCTCATCTACTATCTCGTCAACGGTGACAATCGCCGTGTTTAGGGCAAGTCTATTTGCAAGGGAGGGAGAAAAACTTTCAACTTCATCTTTAGTGACCTTGTGCCAAATAGGTAGGACGGCACCAGATCCGCTGGACTCTTTTTGAAGGAGGCCGTCAAGCTCGTAGTTCGTCCATTGTTTTTTAAAAAAATTCTCTGACAGGATGACTACGCCAAAATATGCGTTGGCTAGCCCTCGATCAATTGCTTGGCGTAAGCTTTGACCCCACTTGACTGCGGTCTCGTCGTACCAAGCATCAACTCCGACTTCATGGCACTTTTCGGCCAGCTCACGTACGAAGCCCTCTTTGTCTTCCCAGGCATGGGAGATGAAAACGTCGTGAGGCCGTGCCTCCGACATAGATCCGGGTATGGACGGGGTACTGCGTACCTCTAGTGCTCTGAGTCGATTTTCTTGCTCTCTCGCAAGCTTCTTTTCGATCCTTTCTCGCTCTTTCTGCTGCCGTAGGTCAGCGTCTGCGATCCGCTTCCGTAGACGTGCAATTTCATCACCTTTTCGAGCTATATCAGTCGCGTATTTCGCACGCTCGTTATGAGCGGTCTCAACCTCACGCGAGTATCTCTCCGCTTCGCGTGCTTTTGATTGCGCCATCGACGCGCTGGATGATCTAGATGCCGCAGCCATAGCGGCGTTCATTCGCTTGTTTTTGTCGGCAACCTTCGCGGCCGCAGATGCATCCTTCTTCTGCAGACCGACGATGTCTGCTTCCAAGCGGCGCAGCCTAGAGAGATCTTGGCTCACCTAGTCAGCTTCTTATAAGCCAACCGCGTAGGCCGATCCGCCGCATCGCCCAGACGCCGCCGCTTGTCTTCCTCATACGCTTCGAAGTTGCCCTCGAACCATTCGACGTGGCTATTGCCCTCGAACGCGAGGATGTGCGTCGCCAACCGGTCGAGGAAGAAGCGGTCGTGCGAGATGACCACGGCGCAGCCGGCGAAGTTCTCGATCGCGTCTTCCAGCGCGCGCAGCGTTTCCACGTCGAGGTCGTTGGTCGGTTCGTCCAGCAGCAGCACGTTGCCGCCTTCTTTCAGCATCTTGGCCATGTGCACCCGGTTGCGTTCGCCGCCCGAGAGCTTGCCGACGTTCTTCTGCTGGTCCTGGCCCTTGAAGTTGAACGCGCCCACGTAGGCACGCGTGCTCATGTCGTGTCCGTTGACCTTCATGTAATCGAGCCCGTCGGAGATTTCCTCCCACACATTGTTGCTCGCGGTCAGGTCGTCGCGGCTCTGGTCGACATAGCCAAGGTGCACGGTGTCGCCGATCTTGATCGTGCCGCTGTCGGGCTGTTCCTGACCGGTGATGATCTTGAACAGCGTCGATTTACCCGCGCCGTTGGGGCCGATGATGCCCACGATGCCGCCGGGGGGCAGGGTGAAGCTGAGGTCTTCGAACAGCAGCTTGTCGCCGAAGCTCTTGGAGATGTTGTGCGCTTCGATCACCTGGCTGCCGAGCCGTTCGGGCACCTGGATGACGATCTGCGCCTTGCCCGGCTTGCGATCGTTCTGCGAGTCCTGCAGCTGTTCGAACTTGCGCAGGCGGGCCTTGGACTTGGTCTGGCGGCCCTTGGGCGTCTGCCGGATCCACTCGAGTTCTTCGGACAGCGCGCGCTGGCGGCCCGAATCCTCGCGCTCTTCCTGCGCAAGGCGCTTAGCCTTCTTGTCGAGATAGGTCGAGTAGTTGCCTTCGTACGGGTAGTACGATCCGCGATCGAGCTCCAGAATCCAGCCCACCACGTTATCGAGGAAGTAGCGATCGTGGGTGATCATCAGCACGGCGCCGGCATATTCGGCGAGGTGGTTTTCCAACCAGTTGACGCTTTCGGCATCGAGGTGGTTGGTCGGTTCGTCCAGCAGCAGGATGCCCGGCTTCTGGATCAGCAGGCGGGTCAGCGCCACGCGGCGCTTTTCACCGCCCGAGAGGTTCTCGACGCTCGCGTCCGAGGGCGGGCAGCGCAGCGCTTCCATCGCGATTTCGAGCTGGTTGTCGAGCGTCCAGCCATCGACCGCGTCGATCTTGTCCTGCAGCTCGGCCATCTCCTCGCTCAGCGCGTCGAAATCGGCGTCTTCCTCGCCCATTTCGATCCCGATCTGGTTGAAGCGTTCGACCATGTCGGCGGTCTCGCGCGCGCCGTCCTTCACATTTTCGAGCACGGTCTTGTTGGGGTCGAGCTCGGGCTCCTGCGGCAGGTAGCCCACCGTGATGTTCTCGCCCGGCCATGCTTCGCCCGCGTAATCGGTATCGATGCCCGCCATGATCTTCATCAGGGTGGATTTGCCCGCGCCGTTGGGCCCGACGATGCCGATCTTCGCGCCCTGATAGAACTGCAGGTTGATGTCGTTCAGCACGGGCTTCGGGGCGCCGGTGAAGGTCTTGGTCATGTTCTTCATGACGTAAGCGTATTGCGCGGCCATCGGATGGTCCTTCGGGTCTGGCTGGGTTCTGGAATTTGGTCTGGCAGATAGGGACAGACACACGCAGGGGCAAGCGCGGGGCGCGGTGCCGCGATAGACTTTAGGCCAGCTGGGATCGTTAATGCGTATTAATCACTATATATAGTAAGATGAAGATAGCTATTATCGGGGCCGGGATGGCCGGTCTCACCTGTGGTTTGCGCCTTCGCGATAGCGGGCACGAGGTATCCCTGTTCGACAAGGGCCGGGGGGCTGGCGGGCGCATGGCGACCCGCCGTATCGAGCACGACGGACAGACTTTCCATTTCGATCACGGCGCGCAGTATTTCACCGCGCGCGACCCCGATTTTGTCCAGCAGGTAGAAGATTGGTCGCGCAACGGCGTGGTCGACCGCTGGTCTGCTGCGGGCCAGGACGTCTGGGTCGGCACGCCGGGCATGAATGCGCCGATCCGTGCGATGGCGGATGCGCTGGGAGTGCGTTTCGTACGCCGCGTCTATGCGGTGGCCCGCGTGGATTCACGCTGGCGGCTGGCGGGGGAGGACCTGCCTTCGGGTCTGTTCGATGCGGTGGTCGTGGCCACCCCGGCAGAACAGGCCGCGCCGCTGCTGGAACCCCATTCGCGCGAGATGGGCGATTCAGCGCACTGGGTCGGCAGTGCGCCGTGCTGGTCGGCGATGGTTGTATTTGCGGGGCGCGTGGATGCGCCCGATACGCTTTCCGATGTGCTGCCTGATGGCGGTACCATCGGATGGGCGGCGCGCAATTCCGCGAAACCCGGACGGGACGCGGCGCAAGAGTGCTGGACAATTCACGCATCGCCGGACTGGTCCCGCACCCATCTGGAGGAGCGCCCGGCCGATGTCTGCGCGGAGCTCGTCGACGCTTTTGTACAGCAGGTAGGGGCATTGCCGCCAGTGATCGTTCGCGATGCGCACCGCTGGCGGTACGCGATGGTCGAGAAGAACGACGAGGACGCGCTGTGGGACACCACGCTAAGGCTCGGCGCGTGCGGAGACTGGCTGTCTGGCCCGCGGGTGGAGAATGCGTTTCTCTCCGGCGCTCAGCTTGCCGCGCTGATCGGAGCCTGAGCGGGGAACGGGGTGCGCGGCGCGCCGTTCGGCTGGTATGAAAATTCTGAAATCGCTCGCCCTTCTGCTCGCCACGTCGTCCATCATGGCATGCGGCTCCCCGGATGACGCCGCCGCGAACAAGGACGCGCAGGCCGAAGAGAGCCAGACCAGCGCGCCCGAGCCCGAGGGTTACGACGACGCACGCTCGGCGAGCCGGCCCGAGGCGAAGATCGAGGATGGCAAGGTCTCCCTCACGCTGCCCGAGGGCATTACGCAAGACATGCTCGGAGAGCGCACGGCGGAAATGATCGCGGTGCAGGTCATGCTCGACCGGAGCGCGCATGCGCCGGGCGTGATCGACGGGCGGGGTGGCGGCAACACCGACAGCGCGATCCGCTATTACCGCGAGGCCCACGGGCTGGGCACGGGCAGCAAAGTGGATCAGGCGTTGCTGCAATCGCTGCTCGACGATCAGAGCGGCGACATCTTTCGCAGCTATACCGTGACCGAAACCGATGCGAAGGGCCCGTTCGGCAACGTGCCTGAGGGCTTCGCGGCGATGTCCAAGCTTGACAAGCTTGGGTACGAAACCCCGCTGGAGATGCTGGCCGAGCGTTTCCACATGGATCAGGACTTCCTCAAAGCGCTGAACCCGAATGCCGATTTCGGCAAGGCGGGGACCAAGCTGGTGATCGTCAGCCACGGCGACAGCAAGGTTGAAGGCGACATCGCGCGGATCGAAGTGCGCAAGGGCGACGACCGGCTCGTCGCCTTCAACGACGCGGACGAGATCGTCGCGAGCTACCCGGCGACCATCGGCAGCGCGCAGTTCCCAAGCCCAAGCGGGACGATGGAGATCGTCGCGGTCGCACCGGCGCCGAACTACACCTTCCAAAGCGAAGGGCGCGAGTGGGGGCCGGAGGGCACATATGTTCTCCCGCCCGGGCCGAACAATCCTGTCGGCGGCACGTGGATCGACCTCGCCAAGGATGGTTACGGAATCCACGGCTCCCCCGATCCGGCGCTGATCGCCAAGAGCGGGAGCCATGGCTGCGTGCGGTTGACCAACTGGAACGCCGCCGCGCTTGCACAGGCGATTGGCAGCGGCATCACTGTCCGCTTCGTCTAAGGTCCGTATCGCTTTCGGTCCGCTTCCTGGGGCATGCCCTCGCTCATGAAGCGGCCCGATCCCATTGTGCCCTGTCCCGGTCAGGAAAGTGTGTGGGATTACCCGCGCCCCGCGATTGCCGAACCATCGAGCGCGTATATCGTCATCGAACATCGCGGTGTGCGGATTGCGGATACCCGCCATGCCGTACGTGTGCTCGAAACCAGCCACCCGCCGCAATATTACATCCCGCCCGACGACATCGCCGCCGGCATGCTCGAACGGGCACCGGGCCGCTCGCTGTGCGAGTGGAAGGGTCAGGCGCATTACTGGGATGTGGTTGCAGGCGGCGATCGGCTGGCCAAGGTCGGCTGGAGCTATCCCGACCCGACGCCGGGTTTCCGCATCCTGACCGATTACGTCGGGTTCTATCCGGCGCCTTTCGAACGCATCACGCTGGATGGCGAAGTGGTCACGCCGCAGCCGGGCGAATTCTACGGCGGCTGGATCACCAGCAAGGTCGTGGGCCCGTTCAAGGGCATACCCGGCAGCCGCTTCTGGTGAGGCTTGGCAGGCGCCAGGCTTGGCGCTAGCGCTGCGGCTCATGAAGACATCGCTCCTCGCGCTGACCGCGCTCTCGCTCTCGGCTATCGCCGCCGTCCCCGCCGCCGCCCAGTCCGGGCCCGGATCATGCGAAAGCGCGCTGGCCTGCGCTGCGGACAGGGCGCTGGAGAGCGACGAACTGGCGTGGGATTTCGTCGAGGGGATCACCACAGAGGTCGGCTCGCGGCAGGCGGGCACCGAAGCAGAGCAGCGAGGACGTGACTGGGCGGTCCAGTGGCTGCGCGCAAACGGGTTCCACAATGTGGCGGACGAGCCCTACCGGATGCAGACCTGGGTGCCCGGCGACAACGCCACCGCCCGCGTCACCGCGCCTTACGCGCAGGACCTGATGATCGTGCCGCTGGGCAACAGCGCGAGCACCGGCGACGCAGGGATCGAAGCCGAAGTCGTGTACTTCCCCAGCTATGGCGATCTCGCGGCGGCGCCCGAAGGCAGCCTGAAGGGCAAGATCGCTTTCATCAGCCATGACATGCGCCCGACGCAGGACGGTTCGGGCTACGGCTTCGCTGGCCCCGTGCGGTGGACCGGCGCGGGCCTCGCGGCGAGCAAGGGCGCTGTCGCGACGGTGATCCGCTCGATCGGTACGGAGACGGAGCGTACGCCACATACCGGCGGCACATCCTTCCCCGAAGGCATTGCGCCGACCCCAGCGGGCGCGCTCTCCAATCCGGACGCCGATAACCTTGAGCGCATGTTTGCACGGGCCGCGAAAACGGAAGGCGGCACGCCGATCACCATGAAGCTGGTGTTGACCCCGCGCAGCCTCGGCGAGACAACCAGCGGCAACGTCGTGGGAGAGGTGGTCGGCAGCGATCCGTCGCTTCCGCCCGTGCTCCTCGCCTGCCATCTCGACAGCTGGTGGAACGGCACCGGCGCGTTCGACGATGGCGCAGGGTGCGGTATCATCGCCGCCGCCGCGCGCAATGTTGCCTCTGCGGGCCAGCCGCTGCGTACCATCCGCGTGCTGTTCGCGGGCGCCGAAGAGGTCGGCCTGTACGGCTCCAGCGCCTATTCGAAGGCGCATCCCGACGAGCCGATGGCCGTCGGGATCGAAAGCGACTTCGGGGCCGATCGCATCTGGCGGATCGACACGAACTTCACGCAGAGCAATCCCGACCTGTACGGCAAGCTGGCAAAGGCGGTTGCGCGCTTCGGGGTCGCTCCCTCGCGCGAAGTCGCAGGGGGCGGGGCGGATCTCAACATCGTGCGCGACCAGGGCGGCGCGCTGATCGACCTGCAGCAGGACGGCAGCCGCTATTTCGAACTGCACCACACCAACAACGACACGCTCGACAAGATCGACCCCGCGCAGCTGCGCCAGAACGTGGCGGTCTGGACGCAGGTGGTCGGCATCCTCGCCAACGAGCGCGAGCCGATCAAACCGGCGGAGTAAAACTCGCCCGGCACCTTGTACCCATCCCGGGCGTTAGCCTGGGATGGACGGTGAAACCTTCGGATTCGATTCCTATCACGTGCTGTTGGCCGGGTGCGGGATCGCAATTATCCTGGCCTACTGGCTGCCACGCTTCCTTCATGGGCGCGAGCCCGCGGCATCGGGCCTGCTGATCCTCGGCGGGCTGGCGGTGTTCGGCCTGCTGCCGGGCGTGCCTGAGGCGCTCAGTCCGCTCGACAATCCGCGCGTGTGGGAGCGGGCGAGCGAGTTCGCGGTCATCGTGGCGCTGTTCGGCACCGGCCTTCGGATCGACCGGATTGCCGGCAAGGGCTTGTGGAATCCGACCGTCCGCCTGCTGGCGATCGCCATGCCGCTGTGCATCATGGCGGTGGTCGCGCTGGGGCTGGGCATAGGCCTGACACTCGCGGGGGCGGTGCTCCTCGCTGCGGTGCTCGCCCCGACGGACCCCGTGCTCGCGGCCGATGTCCAGGTCGGCGCGCCGACCGAGGGTGGGGAGCATCCGGTGCGCTTCGCGCTCACGACCGAGGCGGGCTTGAACGACGGGCTCGCCTTTCCCTTCGTCTACCTCGCTATTTTCATTGTCGCCGCAACCGGCGGCACGAGCGACTGGATCGGCGAGTGGCTGGGCTTTTACGTCGGCTACAAGATCCTGGTCGGGGTCGCAGCGGGTGCCGCAGCGGGCTGGCTTCTGGGCAAGATCCTGTTCTCCCTGCCGAGCCGCAACCCTCTCGCCAATGCGGGCACCGGGGTGATCGCGCTGGCAGGGGTGCTCGTCACCTACGGGCTCACCGAACTGATCGAAGGCTATGGCTTCATTGCCGCCTTCGCGATGGGCATCGTGCTGCGCCGCGAGGAGGCGGAGCATGAGTATCACGGGCGGCTGCACAGTTTTTCAAGCGCGCTCGAACACTCGGTCACCGCGATCCTGCTGGTGCTGCTGGGGGGGGCCATCCCCTCGCTGCTCGGCTATCTCGACTGGAAACACGCCGCGCTCGGCGTGGCGCTGATCTTCGTCTTCCGGCCGCTGACCGGCATGGCGGCGTTATGGGGCACCAACCTGTCGATCCGCCAGCGCGGTGTGGTCGCCTTCTACGGCGTGCGCGGAATCGGTTCGATCTATTACCTCGCCTATGCGGGCGCCCAGCTGGAGCTGGTCGACGAAGGGGTGCTTTGGGCAACCGTCACCTTCACCATCCTGCTGTCGACCATCGTCCATGGCTTCTCCGCCGGCAGTGTGGTCTGGGCGGCGACCCATGAAGGCGAGCGGGAGAGCGAGTCAGAGGCAGCTTCCTAGCTGTTGAAAGACACTCGACCTGGTCCTTTCGATAGCTAGACAACGTTAACGAACTGTCGATAGGTAGATGCCCTTTCAAAGGCTTCCGGAGGGAAGCTTAGGTGCGACGAGAGGTAACTTTGCCCCGTATAATCCCCAATAGCGACCAAGGACGTCGGGAACTGGCGCGCAAGGATCGCCGGTTGAGACAGATCGGCAAGGGCACTGTCCTGGGCCTCAGCGCGATCACGGCGGCCCTGCTCGTCTACACTCTCGCGCAAGGCATCTGAAGCGGGGTCCGCGCGCGCGACGGGCGCCGTTGTCTCTGAAGATTGACCGTGAACGGGTGGGTATCTGGTCGGGGAGACAGGATTCGAACCTGCGACATCTTGCTCCCAAAGCAAGCGCGCTACCGGACTGCGCCACTCCCCGACACGATACAAGCGATGACGGCCCCTTCCGGTGGGCCCGGCAGGATTCGAACCCGCGACCTAGCCGTTATGAGCGGCCAGCTCTAACCGCTGAGCTACAGGCCCCCCGGAACGATGCCATCGCAAGTTGCTGCCGCTAGCTGCGAACGGGCGCAGGCGCAAGCGGTGAGGTTTCATATACTGCATCCCACAGCTTCGCGACCGTGGTCGGCGTAACGTTGCGGCTGGCCATATGCGCATGGATACCGCGCAGCCAGTCGAACAATTCGGCGAGATCCGCCTCGGTATGCACATAGGGCGTATTGCCGGGCGCGAGCGAGGGGCTGTGGAAAGACAGAATCAGCAGCGGCAGGCCTGCATCGAGCGCGGCGTCGACCGCCTTGATCGCGGAGGAGAGCGGCGTGCCCTCGGGCGTCAGGGCGATCCGTTCCAGTAGGCCGGTGCGCGCCGCGATGCCCGGGGCACGGGGAATTTTCGCCAGCTTCGGAAACAGCGCCGCGCCATGCCGTGCCAGCGCCCCGCGATAGACCGTGGTCAGCGGCAGTTCGAGCAGCGGTTTGTCCCCCGCCACCCAGTAGGGGGTGTTCGGGAAGGCGCTGTAATCGCGGCCGTCGCCGGGCGAATAATCGTACAGCGCCCGTACCGAGCTATCCACGCACACGCCGGTATCGTGCAGCACCGCCTTGGTGCCGGGCCCCAGGCCGTAGCGCCCGGCTCGGTAGATCATCGGAGCGGTGCCGAAGTTTTCCTCGATCGCGTCGCGCAGCGCGACGAACTTGGCGCGCTCCAGTTCGGGGGCCAGGTTGCCGGCGAAAGAATTGTGCGCGTTGACCTCTTCGTCGAACGGCGGGTTCACCCACGGGTGCAGCTGCACGCCAACTTCCGCCGCGCCGCGCCGCACGGCGTCGCCGATGATCTCCTGCGCCTGCGCAGACTGCACGATTGGCCAGTCGACGAGATAGACCGGCGACACGCCCAGTTCCTCGCACATCGACTGGAAGGCGGGCAGTCCGTCGAGATGGGTGAGATCGTGCCGATCGCGCGTGAAAGGCCCGTTCCAGTCGAACCCTTCCTCGGTATCGACGGTCAGCAGCGAAGCGGGGGCGAATCCGGGCGCGAAACGCGCGGCCTGTTCCGGCTGCGGCAAGGTCAGCATGGTGTTCGCCCCGTTCCTGCGAGCGCCGACCGCGTCAGGCCGCGTGTTCGGGCTCTTCCACAGCCTGCGTAGCGGCGGGCTCGCACGGGGTCAAAGCGGGCAGGGTGAGTATCAACTGACGGTTCTCGCGCCGCAGGTTGCCGCCGATGGCGCGCGCCTCCGCCCGGGCGAGCCGCAGCGCGAAGCCCGGGCCGAAGGGACCAGCGCTGATCGCGACCGAGAGCGGCTTGCCCCGCGCGGCGAAGATATCCTCGCTCCCGTTGAGCGAAGCGGGCAGGTCCGCCACGAATTGCGCGTTGCCGTCTTCATGATCGAAAATGAGGGCAAGCTTCTCGCTCGGCGCGGCGGCCGAGCCGAGGGTGGCGAGGATGCGCCAGCTGAGCAGTTCTGCCTCCGCCCGGGCGAGATCGACCTGGCAGCTTCCGCCGAGCGTGGCGACGAAACCCGCGTTGCGCGGCTGCAGCAGCGGGATCAGCTGGGCGAGTTGCTGGCGGAAGATCGCGGCAAGATCGGCATCGCCCCCGGTCGGTCGCAACCGATCGCTTTCGAGCCGGCTGAGCCGCTCCAGATCGTCGAAACCCGCCAGCATTCGTGCGCTGTCACCCGCGATTCCCGCAGCGAGGGCGCGGTAATCGTGCGGCACGGGCCCCATGACCTGCTGCTGGATGACCTCGGCAAACCCCTGGATCGCGTTCACCGGTGTGCGCAGTTCGTGCAGCAGCTGGCGCAGGCGATCGCTCTGGCTGTCGGGATCTTCGGCCTCCAGCGCGCGCCGCATACCGCCAGCAAAGCCGAGGAAGCGCCCGTCGGGGCTTGAAAATCGCGGCTGCGCGTCGAGCACCCATGCCCCGGCGAGTGCGGGACCCCCTTCCAGCATCACCTCGACCCCGCTTAGCGGCTGCTGCTCCTCGATCGCACCGGCATATTCTTCGGGCAGGACGCCGGGCAGCGCGAGGTAGAGCACGCGCGAGGCGGCATAGCTGTCTGCCCAGTCGATCGTTCCGGCGGTGTCGGTCGAGAAACCGAATCCGGTCAGCTCTTCATGTTCGCTATCCGCCTCGCTTAAGGGCAGGGTGGGTGCGGGATCTTCTGCGGGTTCCGCCGCTACGGCGGCCTTGCGATCTTCACGCGCGCGCCGGAATGCGTCGATGCGCTCGCGCAGAGCGGCGATCTCGCCCTGGGGCGGGGTGTCGGACTTTCCTTCGGGCAGGGGCTGGGCCTTTACCGCCGCGGGCACCTCTTCGGGGTCGTGGGGCGATTTCGCGCCGAACGTGCCCACCACCGCCGCGCCGGCAGACTTCGCGGCCGGGTGCGGTTCGGGCTCGGACGCGGGCACCCGTTCCGTCACAACCCGCTCTTCTTCTTCGACCTCGGTGTATTCGCCCTCGACGATCTCCTCGTCTTCGACCTCCGGCGCGGGCTGCGTTTCGTCCCGATCCCCGGCATCGCGGTGCTCCACCAGCGGCTCGGGCGTTGAGGGCAGTGGCAGCGCGCGGTCGCGCACGCCCAGCCGATGGAGCAGGTCCTCCACTCTGCCCGGCAGATCGCGGCGCAGGCGCAGGAAACCGCGCGCGCGCACCGGCAGTTCGGGAATCAGCGCCAGCCATTCGTCCTGCGTCAGGCGGGCGGTGGACAGCGTGGCGGACGCAATGTCGGGCTCGGCCTCGGCGAGTTGCGCGACCAGCGCGGGATCCTTGAGGCGTGGCCCCTGTTCGCGAATGATTTGCGACCGTTCGCGGACCGAAACGACGTCGGCAAGCGAATCGAGCCGCATGCGTGCAGCCTCCAGCAGGCCCGGGTCGCGGCCGTCGCGCGGACGGCCGAGCAGATCCAGCAACTGGCGATACTGCGTACGCGCGCCCGCATTCGCGCCAGCCTTCTGGCGCAGAACTGTAGCGAGGCGATCATCGAACTGCATGGCGCTTGGGGGAAAGCCTCCGGCGCGGTAGATTGGGCTATCCGCCGGGCCCGCGTGCCACGACGTGGATGGTTCATAACCCTTTACCACGGTGGGGGAATGACAGTCAGTCCCCACGTTGCAAAGCGGGACATTCGCTGTCATGAACAACAATGTTAGCCGCGCCTGTCATTAACAAAGGTGATCCTTTCAGGAACAGCCAGGGCGGCGACAGGGAAATAGCGGCGAGGGAGCATTGCCTGGATGGCCAATCTGGACGAGATCGATCGGCAGTTGTTGCAGGAATTGCAGGCCGAAGGACGGGTTACGAATGTCGAGCTGGCGCGCCGCGTCGGGCTGACGGCACCGCCATGCCTGCGGCGGGTTCGCGCGCTCGAGGACATGGGGGTTATCCGCGGCTATCACGCCGATCTGGAACCCTCCAAGCTCGGCTTCGCGATCGTCGTGTTTGCGATGGTGAGCCTGAAGAGCCAGGCGGAAGATGCGCTCAAGGAATTCGAAATGGCGATGCAGGACCTGGCCGAAGTGCGCGAGGTCCACATGCTCAACGGCGAGATCGATTTCATCCTGAAGATCGTCAGCCGCGACCTGCAAAGCTTCCAGGAATTCCTGACCAGCAAGCTGACGCCCGCGCCCAACGTGGCGAGCGTGAAGACCTCGCTGACGATCCGCACCAGCAAGTACACGCCGGGCGTGCCGCTGCGGTAGTCGGCGCGAGGCAGTGAATACGACCAGTGCGCTCTCCGGCCATTGCCTGTGCGGCAAGGTCTCGATCGCTCTGGCCGAGCCTTCGAGCGAAGTGGAAATCTGCCAGTGCGACATGTGCCGCCGCTGGGGTGGGGCATTCTACGCCGCGCAAAGAGGCTCCGAAGCGACCGTAACCGGCGAGGATGCGGTCACCGAATACAAGTCGAGCGACTGGGCCAGCCGTGCCTTCTGCAAACATTGCGGTAGCGGGCTGTGGTTCCGCTTCCTGCCGACCGGAACGCGCAGTTTTTCTGCCGGTCTGTTCGACGGTGCGACGCACCACGCGATTGGGAAGGAAATCTTCGTCGACGAACGCGCCGACTGGTGCCTGATCAAGGGCGATCACCCGCGCCAGACGGGAGAGGAAGTGATCGCCGAAGCCAAGGCGGCAGGCTTCATCTTCGATTAGGCGCGCGGCAGGCTTTCCGGTGCCGTTCTTCCAGGCGTTCATCATCCGGGGCTGGCATGCCTGAAAGGAGCTCGGCTAGGCGGCGGGTGCGCGAAACGGAGAGAACGCGATCAAGCGATCCTCTCCGTCCGCCGTATCAACTCTCACGCTCGGCGAGCCACTCTTCGAGCCACTTGATCGAGTAGTCGCCGTTGAGGATGTCGGGCTCCTGCAGCAATGCCTGGTGCAGCGGGGTGTTGGTCTTCACGCCTTCGACCACCATTTCCTCCAGCGCGCGCTTGAGGCGCATGATGCACCGCTCGCGCGTCCGGCCGTAGACGATCAGCTTGGCGATCATGGAATCGTAGTAGGGCGGGATCGAATAGCCCGCGTAGAGCCCGCTATCGACGCGCACGTGCATGCCGCCCGCCGCGTGGTAGGCAGAGACCTTGCCGGGGCTCGGCGCGAAAGTGAACGGGTCCTCTGCGTTGATCCGGCATTCGATGGCGTGGCCTTCGAAGCGGATCTCGTCCTGCGTCACCGACAGGGGCTTACCCTCGGCCACGCGGATCTGCTCGCGCACCAGGTCGACCCCGGTGATCGCCTCGGTCACCGGATGTTCGACCTGCAGACGGGTGTTCATCTCGATGAAGAAAAACTGCCCGTTTTCCCACAGGAACTCGATCGTGCCTGCGCCGCGATAGGCCATGTCGCGCATCGCCTGTGCGCAGATTTCGCCCATGCGGTTGCGCTCTTCGGTCGACAGGACGGGGGAGGGCGCTTCCTCCAGCACTTTCTGGTGCCGCCGCTGGAGCGAACAGTCGCGCTCGCCCAGATGGATCGCGTTACCCTTGCCGTCGCCGAACACCTGAAATTCGATATGGCGCGGATTGCCGAGATATTTCTCGAGATAGACGGTGTCGTCGCCGAAGGCGGACTTCGCCTCGGACTTGGCCTGGCTCATCAGCCCTTCGAGCAGGTCCTCGCTCGGCACGACCTTCATACCGCGCCCGCCGCCGCCGCTCGCGGCCTTGACGAGCACCGGGTAGCCGATTTCGGCGGCAATCCGCTTTGCTTCCTCGACCGATCCGACCGCGCCCGGGCTGCCGGGCACCAGCGGTAGGCCTAGTTCGCCGGCGGTGGCCTTGGCCGTCACCTTGTCGCCCATCGTGCGGATATGTTCGGGCTTGGGCCCGATCCACGCGAGGTCGTGCGCCTCCACGATTTCCGCGAACTTGGCATTTTCAGACAGGAAGCCGTAGCCGGGATGGATGGCATCGGCTTGGCTGACTTCGGCGGCCGAGATGATGTTGGCGACGTTAAGGTAGCTGTCGGTCGCGGACGGCGGGCCGATGCAGACCGCATGGTCCGCCAGCCGCACGTGCATCGCATCGGCATCGGCAGTGGAATGCACTGCTACCGTCTCGATCCCCATTTCCTTCGCGGCGCGATGGATGCGCAGGGCGATCTCGCCGCGGTTGGCGATCAGGATGCGGTTAATGGCCATGGTCAGCGTCCTCAGTCGATAACGACGAGCGGCTGGTCGAACTCGACCGGCTGGGCGTTGTCGACGAGGATCGCCTTCACGGTGCCGCTGCGCGGCGCGGTGATCGGGTTCATGACCTTCATCGCTTCGACGATCAGCAGCGTCTGGCCTTCCTTCACGCTGGCGCCGACCGAAATGAAGTCCGCCGCGCCGGGTTCGGGCGCGAGGTAGACCGTGCCAACCATCGGGGAGGGGACGGCATTGGCAAGATCCGGTCCGCTCGATGCCTGCGGCGCCTCGGCGGGGGCCGCAGCCGGCGCAGCGGCGGGCGCGAGCGCCTGCGGTGCGGGCGCGGCATAGCCGGCGACATGGAGTTCGCGTGCGACGCGCAGCTTGCGCTCGCCGTCCTCCACCTCGATCTCGGACAGGCCGGTTTCGGAAAGGAGTTCTGCCAGCTCGCGCACGAGCTCGATATCGACGTTCATCTTCGTTTTGCGACCGGAATTGCGGCTATGCTCTGCCATGGACGACCCTGATCCAGTTGTTCGGAAAGCGCCGCGTATGCTCCCGCAACGCGGGCCTTGCAAGGTTTACAGCGTGGAAACCGCGTCGATCGCGTCGAGATAGGATGCCAGACCGCGCCCTTTGAAGCAGCGCGCGGCGGCCTGACCGATAAAGGATACGTGCCGAAAATCCTCGCGCGTCTGCGGGTCCGACAGGTGCACTTCGATCACCGGCGGGGCGATCGCCTTGGCCGCATCGAGCAGCGCGACGGAGGTGTGGGTATAGGCAGCGGCGTTAACTATCACCGCCCTCGCGCCTGCTTCATGCGCCTCGTGCAGCCAGTCGACCAGTGTGCCTTCGTGGTTGGTCTGACGGAAATCGACCGCGAGGCCGTGCGCGCGCGCCTTGTCGACACACGCCGCCTCGATCTCGGCCAGCGTGGTCGTGCCGTAAATCTCCGGCTCACGAGTGCCGAGCAGATTGAGGTTGGGGCCGTTGAGGATGAAGAGGGTGGCGGACATCACCCGCACTTAGCGTGCCGATGCGCCTTGCGGAATAGCCATCGGCCCACATCCCATGCCTCCGGCTTTCCGCTTTGCGAGTCTCGGCAAGAGTGACATTGTGCGATGCATGAGCGCCAACAATCCCGCCAATTCCTACATCGTCACGCTTTCCTACCGCGATACCGTCGGCATCGTGGCAGCGACATCGAGGCGCGGGTGCTCGCCCGGGCGGTTCGCTGGACTGCCGAGCAGAAGGTGTTCCTCAATGGATCGCAGACCGTAGTGTTCGCGTAGCGCGATGATCATCGCTCTACGCCTTTGACCTTCCCCCACTGGCGCGCGGCGGTGTAGCCGAGGTAGCCGGTGCCGAAGAGGGCATATAATTCCTCCGGCAACCCGCGCAGGTAGGCCGTCATGCCATTCCCGATGTTCACCGCCATGCGCGGATCGAAGGCCGAAAGGACACCCATCGGCATGGCGAACAGGATCATCGCATACATCACGTAGAGAAAACTGGGCCGCGCCCGGCTGGTCCACGGGTCGGCCGACTGGGCCTCCGCCACGATCGCTGCCATCCGCGCCTCTATTGCCTTCAGCTCCTGCGATCCTTCGAGCGCGAGCAGTGCGAGCTTGGCCTTCGCGCGCGCCTCCTTGTCCGGGATGATCTTGTCGATGATCGAGGCGACCGGTCCAATAAGGCTTTCCACAAGGGGGATGGCGAGGATGGGCATGGCATGACTCCGGTGTTCTGGAGTGATGACCGCTAACCATATCGGTTCGTGTAGGAAAATGGTTTTCGCTTCTTCCACGCCTCGCTAGTCCCGGTGCCGACGCACTAACCTAGGAGAGACGTACATGGCCGGGATCTGGTTCGACGATATGGAAGTGGGGCAGGTGATCGATCATCCGATCCGCCGCACGGTGACCGAGACGGACAATGTCATGTTTACCTGCATGACGCACAATCCTGCGCAGCTGCACCTCGACGAAGAATACATGAAGGGCACCGAGTTCGGCACCCGGATCGTCAATTCGTGCTTCACGCTGTCGGTAATGGTCGGCATTTCGGTCAATGACACGACGCTGGGCACGGCGGTTGCCAACCTCGGGTGGGACGAAGTGCGCTTCCCCAAGCCGCTGTTCCATGGCGACACGATCCGTATCGAGACAGAGATCGTCTCGCTGCGTGAAAGCAAGTCGCGCCCGAATGCCGGTATCGTCACCTTCGAACACCGCGCCTTCAACCAGCACGGCGATCTGGTCGCCAGCTGCAAGCGCAGCGGGTTGCAGATGAAGCGCACCACCGAGGACTGAGCGCGAATCTCGTCCGGGTACGACCAACCATGAAAAGGCTCGCCTGTCCGGCGGGCCTTTTTCGTGTCCGTGTTTGTGACAGTTCGGGTCGTGCGGTAAAATGCCGGAAATGCGCCCGGTCGCTATCCTCAGTATTACGAAAAAATGACAATGTTACAGTTTTGTTGCATTTTCGCCTAAAATATGTATCCTGTGCTCAAAGAACAGAGGAGAGTGATACATGATGATCCAGGCACTGATGGTGGGCGCAATGATGTTGCAGAGCCCCCAGGCTGGCGAACCGATGAAGCTCCAGCCGATCGCCATGGTCGAAGCGGAGCAGGATCCGGCGGCGCTGCTCAATCTCGGCGTCGAGCTCGCGATGGCGGGCGAGACGGAGGCGGCGCGCGCGGCTTTCGAAAAGGTCCGGGGCATGCGCATCGATTATACGCTTGAAACCACCGACGGGCGCTTCGTCCATCCGGCGGACCTCGCGCGGCAGGGTCTCGCGATGCTCGAGAAGGGCGCATTTGCCGCACAGCGCGAGAAAATCGCGCGCCGCTGATTTCGGTATGCAGTCGTGTGTCCGGCCCGGTGCGGCCGGGCCATGACGCATTTTTATGACGTTTCGGGCCGTTTCTTGAGGCCCTCGTCACGCACGTTTTGCACGGCAAAGCGTGATTTTTCAGAGACAACCTGCGGGAACCCTTCGCTCGTCTGTCACTGCGCTGTCATGTATGATGCGCAATGCGGCGGGACGGAGGGCGCGATGATTCTCGGGACATCGGGTCGGCTGGCGGTTTTCGCGATGCTGACCCTGCTTACGGCCCCGGCGCGGGCCGACGTAATGGAAATCGGATCGGATGGCGCGCGCTGGATCGCGGGCCAGCAGGCAGGCATGCCCGCCGGGGACCTGGCGATGACACCGGCCCAGCTCGCCGCGCTCGATGGCACGGACCTTCTCGAGGATGTGCCCGATCACGTGACCTCGAATCCCCGCGAGACGGCGCGGGCAATTCCCGAGACCTATCAGGTCAAGGTGGCCGAGCTTGCCGCCCGGTTCGACCTGAGCCCGAGCCTGATCGAAGCGCTGGTGTGGCAGGAAAGCCGCTGGCAGGCGAATGCGGTGTCGCCCGTTGGCGCGCGCGGTCTTGCCCAGCTGATGCCCGGCACTGCGCGCGATCTGGGCGTCGATCCCGACGATCCCTACGCCAATCTTGAAGGCGGCGCGCGCTACCTGCGCGAACAGCTCGACCGGTTCGACGGCAATCTGGAAAAGGCGCTGGCCGCCTACAACGCGGGGCCTGGGCGGGTCATCCGCGCCGATGGCGTGCCGCGCATTCGCGAGACGCAGCTTTACGTGGCGGCCATCATGGGCCGTCTCGCCAATCATTCACGAAACGACTAAAGGTATGAAAATGAAATCGCTTTCTCGCCTTGGCGCGCTGTTTGCGCTTCTTTCGCCGAGTGCGGTCATGGCGCAGGTCCAGCAGACCGATCCCGCCGGTTCGGGCCCGATCGTCAATGCGCTGGCGTGGCTGCAGGGCACGCTGCTGGGCAACGTCGCTACGGCCGTCGCAGTGATGGCGGTGGCTGCGGTAGGCTTCATGATGCTGACCGGCCGCCTCAACTGGCGCTTCGGTGCGACTGTGATCATCGGCGTGTTCATCCTGTTCGGCGCGGCTTCGATCGTCTCGGGCATCCAGGCGGCAGCGGCCTAGGGAAGGGGAGGAGCGGCGGTCATGGATCAACTCATCCGCCACCCGGTGCACCGCGCGCTAACCCGTCCACAGATGTTCGCGGGCGTGACGATGAACTATTTCATCATCAATATCGGCGTCACGACCGAGGTGTTCCTGATCACCGGCAGTTGGCTGGCCTTGCCGGTCGCGGTCGTGATGCACGGCATCGGATATTTCGCCTGCATGCGCGAGCCGCGGATTTTCGACCTGTGGATCACCAAGGTCAGCAAGTGCCCGCGGATCAAGAATTACAAGCGGTGGGGCTGCAACAGCTACGCCGCCTGAGCGCCACCCAGAAAGGGGCATGACGCAATGAGCAAATGGAAAGGTGCCGCCGCCTGGAGCGCGAAGGAAGCCCGTGTGGGCGACCGGCTGCCTTTTGCGCGTCTCGTGGACGAGAACACGCTGCTGCTGCGCGACGGATCGCTGATGACCGCGATCCAGGTGCCCGGCCTGCTCTTCGAGACCGAGGATACTGAAGCGCTCAACGCGCATGCCGCGACGCGCGAGGTGATGCTGCGCTCCACGCTCGATAGCCGCTTCGTGATGTACCACCACGTGATCCGTCGCCGGGTCGAGGTGGAACTCGATGCGGAGTTCGACGATCCGCTCGCCCGTCATATCGACGCACGGTGGAAGGAGCGGCTCGGTTCAGGGGCGCTGTTCATCAACGACCAGTTCGTAACGCTCATCCGCCGCCCTGCTCGCGGCAAGGCGGGCTGGGTCGAGAAAGTGAGCAAGAAGCTCAGCAGCCGCAAAAAGGACGCGGTCGAGGTCGATCCGAAGGACCTGCGTTCGCTGCGTGCGGCCGCGACCGGCCTCGTCGCTTCGCTCCAGACCTACGGCGCGGCGCTACTGGGCGACTACACCGGCCCCACGGGCCACGTGAATTCGGAGATTCTCGAGCTTCTTTCCGCGCTTTACAATGGCGAGATGCGGCCGGTGCGCCGTCCGGCCGAGGACCGCGATATCGGCCATTTCCTGCCCTATCGCCGCGCGAGCTTCGGCATCGACGCGATGGAGCTGCGCGGTTCGGGCGACCCCGATTTCGCAGCGATGCTCAGCCTCAAGGACTATCCCGACGCGACCAGCCCGGGCCTGCTCGATTCGCTGCTGCGGCTGCCGTTCGAAATGGTCGTCTCGGAAAGCTACGCCCCGGCGGAGCGGACCACCGCGCGCGAGCGGATGGACCTTGCGATCCGGCGCTTACGGTCGGTCGACGAGGAGGCGCAGGCCGAACGCAACGACATGCTCGCCGCGCGCGATGCGCTGGGCAATGGCGCGGTCGGCTTCGGCGATCACCACCTCTCCGTGCTGGTGCGCGAACGCACGCTGCCCCGGCTCGACGATGCGACCGCCGCCTGCGCCGCTGCGCTGGCCGACACGGGCGCTATCGTCGTGCGCGAGGATACCAATCTTGAGCCTGCCTTCTGGGCGCAGTTCCCGGGCAACGAGCAGTATATCGTGCGCCGCGCGATGATCTCTTCGGCCAATATGGCGAGCTTCGGCAGCCTGCATGGCTTCGCGCTAGGGCAGGCCGAGGGCAACCACTGGGGCGAGGCGGTGACGCTGCTGGAGACGACCAGCGCGACGCCGTTTTTCTTCAACTTCCACAATGGCGACCTCGGCAATTTCTCGGTCATCGGGCCGTCGGGGTCGGGCAAGACGGTGGTGATGAACTTCCTCGCCGCGCAGGCGCAGAAGTTCAATCCGCGCACCATCCTGTTCGACAAGGATCGCGGCGCGGAGCTGTTCGTGCGCGGCATCGGCGGGCGCTACGACCGGATCTATGCGGGCGAGCCTTCGGGGTTCAATCCGCTCTCGCTGCCCGATACCCCCGCCAACCGCGCCTTCCTGCGCGACTGGCTCGGCGTGATGCTCAAGGCCGAAGGGCCGGAGGAACTGCAGACCGTCAGCCACGCGGTCGACGCTGCCTACGAGAACGACGCGAGCCTTCGCCGCCTGCGCAATTTCCGCGAACTGCTGAGCGGAACGCGCCGCCCAGAGCCGGGCGACCTTGCGGATCGCCTATCGGCATGGATTCACGGTGGCGAACACGCCTGGCTGTTCGACAACGAGCGCGACGAGATCGACCTCGACCGCAAGACGCTCGGCTTCGATATGACCGCGCTGCTCGAAAACCCGCGCCTGCGCACGCCGACGATGATGTATCTGTTCCACCGGATCGAGGAGCGGCTCGACGGCGAACCGACCATGATCCTGATCGACGAGGGCTGGAAGGCGCTCGACGATGAAGTCTTCGCTGCGCGTATTCGCGACTGGCTCAAGACGCTTCGGAAACGCAATGCGCTGGTCGGGTTTGCAACGCAGAGCGCGCGCGATGCGCTCGAGAGCCGCATCTCCACCGCATTGGTCGAACAGACGGCGACGATGGTCTTCATGCCCAACAGCCGTGCGCGGCCGGAAGACTACTGCGACGGGTTCGGCCTGACGCAGCACGAACTCGCACTGATCCGCACGCTGCCCGCACACAGCCGCTGCTTCTTGGTCCGCCAGCCCGATGCGAGCGTGGTCGTGAGACTCGACCTGTCGAATGCGCCCGAAGTGCTCACGATCCTCTCGGGCCGCGAGAGCAGCGTGCGGCGGCTTGATCTGCTGCGCGAAGCGGTGGGCGACAATCCCGCCGACTGGTTCCCCGCGCTCACCGGCCATGCCTGGCCGGGTGGCACCAGTGACGAAGGGGAGGCCAGCGTGCTGCCCTTCCGGCAGGCCGCCGAATGACGCCCTCGGCAACCTGCGACCTGGCGATGTCCGAAGCCGCCGGCGGCGTTGCCGCCGCGCTGGAGGCGGTCAATTGCGTCGCCGCCGAGGTGACGGGCGCCACCTTCGGGCGGCTGTTCGCGCCGGGCGGCATCCTCGTCAGCGCGTTGACCATCCTGCTGACGCTTTACGTCGCATTCTTCGCGATCAACCTGCTGACTGGCCGCTCAGTCCTCGGCGTGCGGGCGTTGACGCCGCGCATGCTGACGCTGGGCCTCGTCCTGACCTTCGCGACCAGCTGGGTCGCCTACCAGTCGGTCGTCTGGGGCGTCTTCGTCGACGGGCCCGACTGGCTCGCCAGCGCGCTGACAGGCGACCGGGGATCGGCGACGCAGACCTTCGCCAACAAGATCGATATCGTCTTCGCCGCGGTCCAGCAGGCCTCCGCCGGGCAGACCGAGATCGAAACCTTCTCTCCCGCCGGGATGCTGTGGATGGGCGCGCTGCTGTTCATGCTCGGCACGGTTGGCCTGCTGGTGACCACGCGGATCGCGCTCGCGCTGCTGGTCGCGCTGGGACCGATCTTCGTCGTGCTGGCGCTATTCGATGGGACGCGCGGGCTCTTCGTCGGCTGGCTCAAGGGCCTGACGATGATGGCGCTGACTCCGCTTTTCGCGGTGCTCGGCGGGTCGATCATGCTCGAGATGTCGGTCCCGATCCTGGCCGCGCTCAACGCGATCCCCGGCGAGATCCCGGCGCGCGCAGCAATGGCCTTCTTCATGATCGGTGCGGTGCACGTTGCGCTGATGGCGATGGTGCTAAAAGTAATGAGCACCGTGGTCGGGGGGTGGACCGTGTTCGGCCTCGCCAATCGCGAGAGCGACCAGGCGCGCGGGGCTTTTTCCGCAAACGCGCCGGTACCTGCGCCCGCTCCGGCGAGTGCGTATAATTCCGCCACCGGTTCGCAGCCCGCGCCGTCCAGCGCGGCGCGGCGCACCGCCGTGGTGGCGGCCACCCCGCCGATGGCCGCGAACGATGCCAGCGGCGGCTCGTCGGGTGGAGGCGGCAGCCGCGTGACTAAGGTTTACGCGACCGCTTCGGGCGATGGACAGTCGGTGGCCACCAGCAAGGCGGCCTCGCGCACCAGCGGCCTTGGCATGCGGTTCAAATCGGTATCGAATGGTTCGGGAACGGGCGCTTCCGGCGCGGCCCGGCAGACGGAGAAAATGAAATGATTCGCGTGCGCACCACCGCGCTGGTTGCCCTTGCGGCGATGGTTGCGAGCCCCGCGCTCGCGCAAGATCCGCGGCTGGTCGAACGCCTCTACGACCCGAACGAGGTCGTGGTGATCCAGGGCAAGACCAAGGTTCAGGCGACGATCGAGTTCGGCGAAGGCGAAGCGATCGAGAATGTCGCGATCGGCGATTCCAACGCCTGGCAGGTCACGCCCAACCAGCGGGCCAACCTGCTGTTTGTCAAACCACTCGAGCCGACGGCGCAGACCAATATGACCGTGGTCACCAACGAGCGGACCTACCTGTTCGATCTCGTCGCAAGTCCGCGCGCCAAGCCCTTGTATGTGCTGCGCTTCACCTATCCCGATCCGCCGCCCGAAGAGGCGGAGCAGGTCGCGGACAATATGGCCGCGCAGGCGAGCGCGCTCGAACTGGCAGCGGCAAAGGATCCACTGGCGGTGATCGATCCGGCGATGCTCAACTTCAAGTGGCAGGTAGAAGGTGAGGCGGCGTTGCAGCCCGACGAGGTCTACGACGATGGCCGCTCCACCTACCTGCGCTGGGAGCAGGACCGGCCGGTGCCCGCCATCCTGATCCAGAATTACGAGGGTGAGGAAGGCCCGGTAAACTCCACCGTGCGCGGCGATACGGTGATCGTCGACGGCGTGCCCCGGCAGATCATCCTGCGCTCGGGTCGTGAAAAAGCCACACTGGTCAATAATGGTCCGGCGCGCGCTACCGCCGCGAGCGGGCCGGTAAGTGGGGGCCGCTAGGGCCGGCCAATAAGGGAAGCGAAACGTTATGCGCCTCGCGATGAAAATGACGCCCAAGAAGGGTGAAGGAGCCGGGAACGCCGCCAATGACGCGCGCGGCGACGATCCGCGTGAAAGCGAAAGCGCGGAGGTCATCGACCTTGCCAGCCGCAGCGCCTTTCCCGCGGTCGCCGCCAAGAAGGGCGGCGGCGATGCGATGGGCATGGTCGCCGGGATCGCGATCGTCGCGGCGCTGGGCCTCGTCACGCTCTGGAGCATGAACAGCGCGCGTCTCGATCCCGAGGATTCCGCCGCTGTGGGCCCGGCTCCGGTGCGCGACACCAGTCCGGCGCAGGTGACCGTCGATCCCGCGCCGGTCGCGGCCGTCGCCCCGCCGCAGCAGGTCGTGCGGGCGGATCCGGCCCCGTCGCCGGTCTTCGCCAACAATCCGAGCCTTGCGCCTGGCACCGCAGCGAACCCCTATAACAGCCCCTCTCTCGTCTTCGACGCCACGGGCAGGGCGGTCGCCAGCGTACCGACCGCCGCGCTTCCGGAAGGCGCGACGGCGCCCGGCGGCGAGGTCGCAACCGGCACCGCTGCGGGCGATTTCGCCAGCCGTGTGGGCGGGGTCGGCGGCGCGACAGCGCAGGCAAGACCGATGACCAATCCGGCGACTACGGTGACGCAGGGCACGCTGATCCCGGCGATCCTCGAAACCGCGATCGATACCGACGTGCCCGGCTATGTCCGCGCGGTGGTGAGCCAGGATGTGAAGAGCTTCGACGGCAAGAACGTGCTGATCCCGCGCTCCAGCCGCCTGATCGGCCAGTACCAGTCCGGCCTGCAGGCGGGCCAGAAGCGCGCGTACGTGATCTGGACCCGCGTGATCCGCCCGGATGGCGCGAGCGTGAACCTGCAATCGCCGGGGATCGGCTTCGATGGGAAGACCGGCCTGCCGGGCGATGTCGACAGCCGCTTCTTCCAGCGCTTCGGTTCGGCCATGCTGCTCTCTGTGGTCGGCGGCCTCTCCGCGATCGGCACCGGGGGGGCCTCGGTCGTGATCGGCGGCGGCGGGCAGGCTGCAGCGGCTGCCGCGGCGCAACAGGACGGGCAGCTTGGCCCCGTGGTCCGCGTGCGTCAGGGCGAGCCGATCCGCGTCTTTACCGCCCGTGATCTCGACTTCTCGGGCGTGTGATCCCTTGGCCGAGGCCGATCCGCAGACCTCCAGCGCGACCATAGCGCCGATCGCGCCCGAACCGCGCGATCCGCAGGCGCGCGAGCGCAGCGTCTATCTCGAGGCCTATCTTGCGCCGTTCCGCCAGTGGCTCGACCGCGACACGGTGACCGAGATCATCGTCAACCGTCCGGGCGAGGTCTGGGTGGAGGATGCGGCGCAGCCCGGCGGAATGCAGCGGATCGAGGATGCGGCGATCACCGACATCCTCGTCCAGCGGCTGGCAGAACAGGTCGCGCGGGTCAGCCACCAGGGGATCAACCGCGAACATCCGCTGCTCGGCGCGACGCTGCCCGATGGTGCGCGCGTTCAGTTCTGCGGCCCGCCCGCGAGCCGCCGGCACTGGGTCATGGCGATCCGCCGCCACCGGCGGCTGGACCTGCCGTTGGACGCCTACGATACCGGCCCGCTCAAGCAGCGCGCCGCGCCCGACATGCCTGATCCGCAGGCAGAGCCGATCGCCTTCCTGCGCGAGGCGATCGTGAACCGGCAGACCATCCTGATCTCGGGCGGGACCAGCACCGGCAAGACGACCTTCCTCAACGCCATGCTGGGTGAGATTCCCACGGATCAGCGCGTAATCCTCGTCGAAGACACGCCCGAACTGCGCCTTCCGGGCGAGAATGGTGCGGGGCTCGTCGCGGTGAAGGGCGAGCTGGGCGAGGCGAAGGTGACCGCGAACGAGCTGTTGCAGGCGGCTTTGCGCCTGCGGCCCGACCGGATCGTGCTGGGCGAGCTGCGCGGCGCGGAAAGCGTCAGCTTCCTGCGCGCGATCAACACCGGCCACCCGGGTAGCTTTTCGACGATCCACGCCAACTCGCTGCAGGGCGCGCTCGAGCAATTGTCGCTGATGGTCATGCAGACCGGCATCGGGCTCAGCCGCAAGGACATCATCGCCTACGCCGCCAGTGTGATCGACGTGATGGTGCAACTGGGCCGCGGGGCGGACGGCAAGCGCGGCATCGCCGAGATTGCCCGCAGTGCGGACCTTCTGCAATCGGCGGATTGCTAACCATCGACGACCAAACGGGCTGGCATGCCCTCCCACCAGGCGATAAAGGCCGCGGCGAAACGGCGCAGCGTCATCGCGCATAAGTTTTGTCAGCCACAGGAAGCGAGAGCCACCAGCCCTATGCCATCCCCGCTGAGCGCCGATTCGAACCTCGATTCCAGCCCGCGCTTCTTCAATCGCGAACTGAGCTGGCTGGCCTTCAACGACCGTGTCCTGGCCGAAGGGTGCAATCCCGATTACCCGCTGCTGGAGCGTCTGCGTTTCCTCTCGATCTCGGGCAGCAATCTCGACGAATTCATGATGATCCGCGTGGCCGGGCTGGTTGGGCAGGTCCAGCGCGGGATCGACAAGCCGAGTGTCGACGGGCTGACGCCTGCGCAGCAGCTCGCCGAAATCCGCACGCATCTTTCCCGCATCAACGACCGCCAGCAGGATACGCTGCGCGACCTGCGCGAATTGCTCGCCGATGCGGGCATCCACATGGCCGACGACCGGCGGATCGACCGCAAGGCGCATGAATGGCTGCGGCAGCATTTCCTCGACGAGATCATGCCGGTGATCACGCCGCAGGCGCTCGACCCGGCGCATCCCTTCCCGTTCATCGCCAACGAAGGGTTGGGCGTGCTGTTCACGGTCCGCCGCAAGGAGATCAAGGCGAACGAGGAGGAAGAGCTGGTGGAGATGGTTCTCATCCCCTCCGCGCTCCCCCGCTTCCTGCGCGTGCCGGGGGAAGAGGCGATCTATATCGGTATCGAGAACCTCATCACCCGCTTTGCCGAACATATGTTTCCCGGGTTCGAGATGCGGGGCAGCGGCGTGTTCCGCGTGCTGCGCGACAGCGATATCGAGATCGAGGAAGAGGCCGAAGATCTCGTCCGCACCTTCCGCAGCGCGATCCAGCGGCGTCGGCGCGGCCAGGTGATCCAGCTGGAGCTGGAAGAGGAATTCGATCCGACCGCCGAGGCCCTGCTGCGCGACCGGCTGGCGACGCCGGGTGCCACCTTCGTCAAGATCGACGGGATGCTGGGGATCGCTGGCCTGTCCGACATCGTGAAAGAGGATCGGCCCGACCTCAAGTTCGATGCCTACCAGCCGCGCTATCCGGAGCGGATTCTGGAGCATGACGGGGACTGCTTCGCCGCGATCCGGGAGAAGGATATCATTATCCACCACCCGTACGAAAGCTTCGACGTGGTAGTCGATTTCATTCGCCAGGCCGCAGCCGATCGCAACGTGGTGGCGATCAAGCAGGCGCTCTACCGCGCGGGCACTCAGTCCGAAGTGATCGAGGCGCTGGTCGAAGCGGCAGAGAACGGTAAGTCGGTCACCGCCGTGGTCGAGCTGAAGGCGCGCTTCGACGAGGAACAGAACCTCTATTGGGCAAACAAGCTGGAGCGTGCGGGCGTCCAGGTGATCTACGGTTTCGTCGACTGGAAGACCCACGCTAAGGTGGCGATGGTTGTGCGGCGCGAGGACGATGGCTTTCGCACCTACTGCCATTTCGGCACCGGAAATTATCACCCGGTCACCGCGAAGGTGTACACCGATCTCAGCTACTTCACTGCCGATCCGCGCTTCGGCCGCGATGCCGCCAAGCTGTTCAATTTCGTGACCGGCTATGTCGAACCGCACGAGACGGAAATGCTCTCGATCAGCCCGATCGACCTGCGCGAAACGCTCTACGCGCGGATCGACGCTGAGGCTCGGAACGCACAGCAGGGCAAACCATCCGGCATCTGGGCCAAGCTGAATCAGCTGACCGATGCCGGCATGATCGAACGCCTTTATGCGGCGAGCGAGGCGGGGGTCGAAATCCAGCTGGTGGTGCGCGGCATCTGCAATCTACGACCCGGCGTGCCGGGCCTGTCCGAAAATATCCGGGTGAAATCGATTATCGGCCGTTTCCTGGAGCACAGCCGCATCTACGCCTTTGCGAATGGCGGACGCATTCCGGGCAAGCAGACGAAAGTATATATCTCGAGCGCGGACATGATGGAGCGCAATCTGGACCGGCGGGTGGAACAGCTGGTGCCGGTCGAGAACCAGACCGTGCACGATCAGGTGCTGCAGCAGGTGCTGCTCGCCAATCTGCTCGATACGGAGCGCAGCTGGGTGTTGCAGCCCGATGGTACGTATGATCGGACCGAACCGGGTGAGAAACCGTTCAACTGTCACCGTTATTTCATGACCAACCCTTCGCTCTCGGGGCGCGGGGGCGCGCTGGAGGCAGGGGCGGTGCCCAAGCTGGCGCTGCGGAAAGGGGCCACCTGATGGGGCGCAAGAAGAAAAGCGATCGTGGGCGGATTTCGGGCGTCGAGCCGCTGGGCGCGATTATCGATATTGGCTCAAACACTGTGCGGCTGGTCATTTATGGCGGGCCGCCACGCGCGCCGACCGTGCTGTTCAACGAAAAGGTAACCGCGCGGCTGGGGCGTGATCTAGACGAGAATGGCCTGCTGGCTGATGAATCGATCGAGATGGCGATGGCCGGGCTGGAACGGTTCGCACTGATCGTGTCCGACCTTGGCATCAGCAAGATCGATACGGTCGCGACCGCTGCCGTGCGCGATGCCAAGAACGGCAGTGACTTTCTTTCGCAGGTCACTTCGCTGGGCCTGCAGCCGACGCTGCTGAGCGGGCTCGACGAAGCCGCGATCAGTGCCGACGGGGCGCTCGGTGCCTTTCCGCAGGCATGCGGGATCGTCGCCGATATCGGCGGGGGCAGCCTTGAACTGGTGCCCGTGGCGGACGGCGCGGTCGGCGATGGCTGCAGCCTGCCGGTCGGCACTTTGCGCCTGCCGCGGCTGGGCGGGGGCGACCGCGACGAGCTGCGCGAGAAGCTGAAGAAGATTGTCGCCAAAGAGGCACCTGCGATGGGCCCGTTCGAGGATCGCAAGGGCGACCTCTACCTCGTCGGGGGCACCTGGCGTGCGATTGCGGCTTTCGCGCAGGGCCGGTCGGACTCGCCACTGAAGGATCCGCACGGCTTCACGCTGACCCGCGAAGAAGCGGCGGCGCTGGCCAAGACGCTCGCCAAGGCGGATCTCGATACGATCAGGGCGGTGCCGCAGGTCGCCTCGTCGCGGATCGAGAGCCTGCCCGATGCGAGCCAGCTGCTGCACGTGCTCCTCAAGCATTACGACCCCGCCAGGATCGTGGTCTCCGCGTGGGGGCTGCGCGAGGGGCTGATGATGCGCCGGCTGGACAAGTACCAGCTGGCCCAGGATCCACTGCTGGCAGGCACGATCGACTTCGCCGAAAGCCGCGGGGCTTCGCCCATGCAGGCGACGCGGGTGGCCGGCTGGACCGTGGATACCGTGGCCTCCACGCGTCAGGGTGCGGAGCGCTTGCGGCTCGCGGCGATCCTGCTCGGCATGGCGGCGATGCAGACCGAACCCAACCTGCGGGTGGCGCAAGGGGTCGACTGGGCCCTGCACAAGCGCTGGATCGCGATCTCGCGCGAAGGGCGAGCGATGATCGCCGCCGCGATCTGCGCCAATTCCAATGCGCTCGACCTGCCGGATTCGTTGCGCGAGATTGCCTCGCCAGAGGCGCTGGAAGAGGGCGTTTCCTGGGGGCTCGGGCTCCGGCTTGCCCGCAGGCTCGGCGCCGGCTCGGCCCGGTCGCTCGACGCCAGCCGACTGGTTCGCGAGAAGAAATCGCTCGTCCTCACGCTCGCGAAGAGCCACGCCGCGCTTTACGGGCCGCCGACCGAGCGCGATCTTGCGCTGCTCGCGGGACATCTCGGGCTCGAGCCAGAGGTGCGCGTGATGGGCGAGAAGAAACTGCCGGAGAAGGGCGAGACCGCGCTGCCGGTCGATCACCCGACCAAGCGCTAGTCGCCAAGCGCGCGCTTGTCGCTCGCAAAGGGAGAGAAGTCGGTGTCGGTATCGAAGATATCGACGCCTTCTTCTCGCTTGAGCCAATTGACGGCGACATAGGTGAAGGGCGTCAGGATCGCTTCCCACGCGGTCTTGATCAGCCATTGCGAGATCACGACCTGCCACAGCAGCTCGGGCGGCCAGCCGGCGAGGCCGTAGAAGGCGAGCGGGTAGAAGATCAGGCTGTCGAGCCCCTGGCCGACGACGGTCGAGCCGATCGTGCGCGTCCACAGCGCCTTGCCCTTCGACCAGACCTTCATCTTCGCCAGCACGTAGGAATTGGCGAATTCGCCCGCCCAGAAGGCGATCATGGACGCAGCGACGATCCGCCAGGTGTTCCCGAATACCTTCTCGTACGCCTCTTGCCCGTCCCACCCCTCGGCAGCGGGGAGGGCGACGACCGCCCAGGCCATGAAGGCCATGAACAGCAGCGCGGCGAACCCGGTCCAGATCACGCGGCGCGCCCGGGCATAGCCATACACCTCGGTCAGCACGTCGCCGATGATGTAGCTGACGGGAAAGAACAGCACGCCCGCGCCGAACGACCATTCGCCGACGAAGGGCAGGGTGACATAGCTGGGTTTCGATGCGCCGATCAGGTTGGACAGCAGCAGGATGGTGACGAACGCCGCCATCACCCGGTCGTAATGCTTGAAGCGCACCGCACTGGGCGTGCCAGCAGCTGTCACTCGATCGTCCCTCATCGTACTGCCCCCGTTTGCAACTTGCGCATATCCCGGTTTTGCGATGCCGCCTAGATGCGTGGGCGGGCCGCGAACTTATGCGAGCCTATGCATTGGCGACCCATGGCGATGGCGCTATGGGCAACGCGCGAGCGCCCTTAGCTCAGTTGGATAGAGCACGGGACTTCTAATCCTGAGGCCGCAGGTTCGAATCCTGCAGGGCGCGCCAGTTTCCCCCTTCCACAATTCATCTGGCGTAAAAGCGTGCATGGGCTGCGCGAGCGGCGAAGGGGCGAAGGTCTGGGCCTTTACATGCCGCTCCCGGCGACTACCGGTCATGGTGGACGCGATGGAAGGATTTCGGATGCTGGTGCGCGGACTATTTGGCGAAGAGGGGCTGGAAAGAAATCTCGGTTTCTGGGTGCCGCTCGCGCTGACGGTGGCGATCGTCGTCCTGGGGGTGCTGGTGCACCACGGCTTCTTCTGGGGCCTCGTCGTCGTGGGCCCGCTGCTGCTGATCGCGCTGTGGGACATGGTGCAGACAAGGCACTCGCTGCGCCGCAACTACCCGCTGATCGCGCGTTTCCGCTGGCTGTTCGAGGATCTGCGCCCCTTCCTGCGCAGCTACATCGTCGAAGGTCCGCTGGAAGGGCGGCCCTTCGACCTGGTCTCGCGCTCGCTCGTCTACGCCCGTGCGAAGAAGCAGGAAGATGCGCATCCGTTCGGAACCGAGCTGAATGTTTATTCGGAAGAATACGAGGCGCTGTGCCATTCGATCAATCCGAACCCCAAGGCGCCCAAGCGCACGCGGGTGCATGTGGGGACGGACCAGTGCAGCAAGCCCTATGACGCCGCCCGCCTGAACATCAGCGCCATGAGCTTCGGCGCCCTCGGCGATCACGCGATCGAGGCGCTCAACATGGGCGCGAAGATCGGCGATTTCTATCACGATACGGGGGAAGGGGGCCTTTCGCCCTATCACCTCAAGCATGGCGGGGACATCGTTTGGGAAATCGGCTCGGGCTATTTCGGCGCGCGCGACAAGGACGGCAATTTCGATCCTGAAAGTTTCCGCGACAAGGCGCAGCACGACCAGGTCAAGATGACCGAGATCAAGCTGAGCCAGGGCGCCAAGCCCGGCCATGGCGGGCTGCTGCCGGCCGCCAAGGTGACGCCGGAAATCGCCGATACGCGGCAGGTCCCGGCACATCAGGATTGCCTTTCGCCGCCCGGCCATTCGGCATTCTCGACCCCGCGCGAACTGCTCGAATTCGCGGCGAGAATGCGCGAGCTGTCGGGTGGCAAGCCGGTCGGCATCAAGCTGTGCGTGGGCATGCCGCACGAGGTGTTCGCGATCTGCAAGGCGATGCTCGACAGCGGCATCACGCTCGATTTCATCGTCGTGGACGGCGGCGGCGGGGGCACCGGGGCGGCCCCGCTCGAACTGTCAGACCATGTGGGCCTGCCGCTGCGGATCGGACTCTATTACGTCAACAATGCGCTCATCGGGACCGGCCTGAAGGACAAGATCAAGCTGGCGGCGTCGGAGAAGGTGTTCTCCGGCAGTTCGATCGCGATGAACGCCGCGCTGGGGGCGAACTGGTGCAATGCGGCGCGCGCTTTCATGTTCTCGCTGGGGTGCGTACAATCGCTGCGCTGCCACACCGGCACCTGCCCGACGGGTGTTGCGACCAGCTCACCCGCCCGCCAGCGGGGGCTCGTGATCCCGGAGAAGGCGCAGCGCGTGGCCAATTTCCAGTCCAGAACCCTCGACAGCCTGCATGATATCGTGGTCGCCTGCGGCCTCGCATCGCCTGACGAGTTCACCCCGCGTCACCTGCGCCAGTGGAAGAACAACGCGGAGATGGTTCCGTGGTCGCAGATCGTGAACGAGGTGGAGCCCGGCAGGCTGCTGCACGAACCGGACGCCACCCCCTTCGCCGAATACTGGCGGATGGCCGATCCCGATACGTTCAAACCGGTTGCATAGGCTGGCCGGATGCCTGACAGCGAGCTCCGCCGAACGGGGCGGCGTTGCCGGGTTGTGGATTTGTCGCACAATAAGGGTGCCGGACGGTGCGATACCCGGAACCGGTGCACCCGCACCCGGTTACAAGGGCAGCACCATTCAGGAGATATTGCCATGAGCAGCGCCGAAGCCATTTTCGATCGGCTCAAACAGGATCATGACCGGCATCGCGCCTTGCTCGACCGGCTGATGGAGACGCACGGCGACAGCGCGGAGCGAGAGCGGCTGTTCACCGAGCTGACCAAGGAATTGAAGAGCCACGCAGCGGCGGAAGAGCAGGCGCTCTATTCCACCATGCTGCGCAAGCCCCCCACGACGGACGAGACCCGCCACTCGGTCGCCGAGCATCACGAGATCGACGAGATGCTCAACGATCTCGCCGCGACCGACATGTCCGAAGGGGCGTGGCTGCAGAAGTTCAAGACCTTCGACCACGATTATCGCCATCACATCGACGAGGAAGAGGAAGACCACTTCCCCGACTTCAGGAACTATCTCGACAAACAGGATGTCGAGCATATGGCGACCGTGTTCGAACGCCGTAAGGCGGCAGAAAAGGACGAGGCCGAAGTGACTCCCGAAAAGCAAGAAGACGCCAAGGAATAGTGTCCGGGCGAGGGGGCAGCTCTGAACTCAAGCGGGCGATCGCCGCCGGCGAGGGGGAAGATGCATCGGTCGAGCCGGGAATCTGGCGCTACGCGATTGCGGAGCGGATGGCGGTCGTCATCGACGGCGAGGATTACTTTGCCCACGTACACAATGCGATGTTCAACGCCCGCACCCAGATCGTCCTGATCGGGTGGGACTTCGACACGCGCATATCGCTCCGCCGGGGCGAAGAGTGGCAGAACGGCGGTGTCGATCGGCCCGCCAAGCTCGGCAAGTACCTCACATGGTTGGTGAAGGAGCACGACGGGCTCGACATTCGCATCCTCAAATGGGGCCTGTCATGGGTGCAGTTCCTCAAGCGCGGGCGGATGGCCTACGACATTGCGCGGATGTGGATGGTGAAGGGGATCAGCTTCCGCTTCGACAGCCATCATCCGCCGGCCTGCAGCCATCACCAGAAGATTGCGGTCTTCGACCGCCAGCTGGCGGTGTGTGGCGGGATCGACCTGACCTATGACAGGTGGGACACGCGCGAGCACCTGGAAGAAGACCCGCGGCGGATGAACTGGCCGGGCAGCACGCACGGGCCCTGGCATGACATCACGGTCATGATGACCGGCCCGATTGCCGGCGCGCTGTTCGATCTGTGCGACACGCGTTGGCAGGTGGCGGGCGGTGACCCGCTCGACCGGCCGGCCCGGCCTGACAAGAACCCGTGGCCGGACAAGCTTCGTGCGGATTTCGAGGATGTCGAAATCGGCCTTTCACGCACCCGCACCGAATGCGGTGAGGTGACCGAAGTGCGCGAGGTGGAAGAGCTGTTCCTGGCCCATTTCGCGCGCGCGAAGCGGTTCATCTATATTGAGAACCAGTACTTCACCTCGCGCAAGATCGCCGAAGCCATCGCGAAGCGATTGAGCGAAGCCGATCCGCCGGAAATCATCATCGTGCATCCGCGGCATGCCGATGGCTGGCTGGAGCAACAGGCGATGGACCACGCGCGCGACCTGATCGCCGAAGCGGTCGAAGCCGCCGATGCGCGTGACCGGTTCGAGGTTTACGTGCCCTATACGGGCAAAACGTCGATCTACGTCCATGCCAAGCTGATGATCGTCGACGATGAGGTGCTGCGGATCGGATCGGCCAATCTCAACAATCGCTCGCTGGGGCTCGACAGCGAGTGCGATACGGTGCTCGACGCCACGCGCCCGCACAACTCCGGGCGCGGGCTGGAAGAGCGGATTCATGCGATCCGCGTGTCGCTTCTGGCCGAGCATTGCGGTGTCGAGGAGCCGGTGATGAAGGCCGCGCTCGAAGAACACGCGACGATGCAGAAGGCTATCGCGGCGCTCGGATCGGAAGGGCGAAGGACGCTGCAACCCTACGTGCCGCCGACCAAGACCGAGTTCGAGCAATGGCTCGCCGAGTCGGCGATGCTCGATCCAGAGCGTCCCTCGGGCATCCTCATGCCATTTGCGCGGGGCGGTCTTTTCGGCAAAGGCGGGCGGCTCAAACGGTTGCGCGACAAGGCGAAGAGGAAGTTGCTTAAATGAGTAGTCTGGTTGGACCCGACGAAGATCGGGACGACGGCAAGCCCGCGGTGCCAGAGGATGTGCAGGCGGCGGTCCGGACGCTGATCGAGTGGGCGGGCGACGATCCCTCGCGCGAAGGCCTGCTCGACACCCCCAAGCGTGTGGCCCGCGCCTGGAAGGAATACTGCATGGGGTACCAGGAAGACCCTGCGGTCCACCTTAGCCGGGTGTTCGAGGAAGTGGGTGGCTACAATGATATCGTGCTGCTGAAGGACATCCCCTTCCAGTCGCATTGCGAGCATCACATGGCGCCCATCATCGGGGTGGCGCATATCGCCTACCTGCCCACCGATTTCGTTGTCGGCATTTCGAAGCTTGCGCGCGTGCTGCACGGCTTTGCAAGGCGCTTGCAGGTGCAGGAGCGCCTGACCGCCGAGGTGGCCGAGTGCATCTGGAACAATCTCAACCCCGAAGGCGTGGCGGTCGTGATCGAGGCGAGCCATGCCTGCATGACCGCGCGCGGCGTGCGCACGCCGGGCGTCACCATGGTCACCAGCAGAATGATGGGCGTGTTCCGCGAAGATCAGCGCAGTCGCGAGGAAGTGCTGAGGCTGATGGGCCACTGAAACGTCCCGGCCACCTGGTGGCCGGGGCGATACCTGCCAGTCAGGGCGCGCCGTTCTCGGGGCCGATCCCGTGGGAGAGAATGTCGCTGGCGGCCTGCTCCGCAAGTTTGGCGGTGTCGGCGGAATCCTCACGGTCGGCCCAGACGGCGTAACGCAGCCCCAAAAAGACGTTCATCCCCATGATCGCCCAGGCATGCGCTTCGCCCAGATCGTCGCGCAGCTCGCCCGCTGTGGCACCGGCGCGCAGGCGGCCGAGGATGCGTTCTGCGGTCTTTTCGTAATGTGCGCGGTAGCTCTCGGGGTCGACGAACTCGGCTTCGTCGATGATGCGGTAGATTTCGTGATGCTCGCGCGCAAAGGCGAGGAACGCGGCGAGGGCAGCGCGCTCGGTATCGAGCGCGTCGAGATCACGTTCGGCCAGGCGTTCGGCAGCGGCACGCCGCACCCCCTCGCTCAGGTCGCGCACGAGATCGCGGAAGATCGCCTCCTTGCTGCCGAAATAGGTGTAGAAGCTGCCTAGCGCGACGCCCGCGCGGCGGGTGATCGAGGCGATCGAAGCTTCGTGAAATCCGCGCTCCCCGAATTCGATCGTCGCTGCGTCGAGCAGTTTGCGCCGTGTCCGTCGCCCCCGTTCGGTTGCGGGCGGGGTGGGTGAAATATCGGGATCGTTCCGTGCCATCTTGGTCACGTTCTATGGCCAAGCGAGCAGCGCGACAAGCCGTAACTTGAAACATGGTTCAGGTTTCAATATGGAGAAGGCATAACAACGAACCGGAGAGGGTATTTGATGATGCATAGCTTCAGCAGAGGCGGTTTCGGCGTGCGCGCCGGCCTGATGGCGGGCGTCGGATTCGCGGCGTGCATGGCGGCTCCGGCAATGGCGCAGGACGCGCCGGAGGAGGCCGACGATTATGCGATCGCCGAAGACACCGGGCCGAGCGGCGCAGTCATCACGGTAACCGCGCGGCGGCGCGAAGAACGGATCACCGATGTTCCCGTCTCGATCACCGCACTGAGTGGGGACGAACTCATCAAGGGCGGCGCGCTGGACATCGTCGATGTCGCCAAGGACGTCCCCAACGTCACGTTGGAAGTCAGCCGCGGCACGAACACCACGCTCAGCGCGTTCATCCGCGGCGTGGGCCAGCAGGATCCGGTCGCCGGGTTCGAGGCGGGCGTCGGCCTTTATGTCGATGACGTCTATATCAACCGTCCGCAGGCCGCCGTGCTGGACATTTACGATCTCGAACGGATCGAAGTTCTGCGCGGACCGCAGGGCACGCTCTATGGCCGCAACACGATCGGCGGTGCCATCAAGTACGTGACCACGCGCCTGCCTGACGAGACTAGCGTGAAGGTACGCGCCGCCTACGGCTCCTACGACCAGGCGGACCTGATCGTCACCGCATCGACCCCTATCGGCGACAGCGGGTTCAAGATCGGCGCAAGCGGCGCGCGGTTGAGCCGCGGCGGTTTCGGCGAGAACCTCAACCTGCCGGATGTGGACAACTACAACAAGGACGTGTGGGCCGCGCGCGGGACGATCGAATACGACGGCGGGCCGCTGTTCGTGCGTCTTTCGGGCGACTACGTGAAGGACGACAGCTTCGCCCGCCAGGGCCATCGCCTGATCCCGAGCCTGCTGACCGGCGCGCCCGTGCTAGATGATGTCTACGACACCCGCGCCGGATTGAACGTGGTCGACCAGGAAGTGGAAGCCTATGGCGGGGCGCTGTCCATCTCGCTCGATGTGTCGGACACGATCACGCTCAAGTCGATCACAGGCTATCGCGAGGACAGCTCGACCAGCCCGATCGATTTCGACAGCCTCCCGGCAGCCGATGTCGATGTCCCCGCGATCTACGAAAACGACCAGTTCAGCCAGGAACTGCAGTTCCTATACCAGAGCGATCGGCTGAACGGCGTCCTCGGCTTCTACTACCTCGACGCCAGCGCCTTTACCGCCTTCGACGTGGCGCTCTTCACCACCGGGGACCTGCTCTACCTGCTCGACCCGAGCACGGATCTGCGCGGGTACAATGCGCAGACGCTGGGCGATGTGAACACCGAAACCTGGTCGGTCTTCGGCGACTTCACTTATGATCTGACGGACCAGCTGAGCGTTTCGGTGGGGGGCCGGTACACCAGCGACAAGCGGACCAGCAAAGTCCTGCGCACGACCTTCGTCGGCGGCTATTCGGACCTTTTCGCGACCGGGGCGACCCCGATTGCGGTCACGTCGGGCTTCGAGGGAAGCGACACCTTCGAGGAATTCACGCCGCGCGCCTCGATCAGCTTCAAGCCGAGCCCCGATCACAACCTCTATTTCACCTACTCGAAGGGCTTTAAGGGCGGCGGCTTCGATCCGCGCGGGCAGACCTCCGCTGCGCCCGATCTCGATGGAGACGCCGATATCGACTACGACGACCAGTTCCAGTTCCTGCGCTTCGCACCGGAAACGGTCGACAGTTACGAGCTGGGCTACAAGGCGTCGCTGTTCGACGGGCGGATGCAGATCGCGCTGGCCGGGTTCCTCGGCAAATACAGCGACGTCCAGATCCCCGGCTCGGTCGGTATCGATTCCAATGGCGACGGTATCAACGAGACTTTCATCGGCGTCACCACGAACGCCGCCGACGCCGACATCAACGGGATCGAGTTCGAAGGCGACCTGCTGGTGGGGCAGAACTTCGCAGGCGCCGGCAGCCGCTTCGGCGTGAACTGGGCGTTTGGCTACCTCGATGCGACGTTCAACGAGTATATCGACAATTTCGGCAACGACGTCGCGGATCAGCGCGTGTTCCAGAACACGCCCGAATACACCGTGAATGCAGGCTTCGATCTCGGCCTGCCGGCTGCCAGCGGGATGCTCGACCTGATCGGTGCCGTCTCGCTCCGCTCAGATGCAAGCCAGTTCGAAGTGCCCAACAGCTTCCTCGATCAGGACGGTTTTGCCCTGGTCGATGCGAGTGTCGTGTGGACCGCCGATTCCGACCGGTTCAGCATCGGCGTTCATGGCAAGAACCTGTTCGACAAGCGCTACATCGTGTCGGGCTACAACTTCGTCGCCGGCGACGGTCGCGGAACGCCATTCTCGCCGACGCTCGGGCTGGAGGGCACGCTGACGGGCTTCTATGGTGACCCGCGCCGGGTCTTCGTGCAGGCCGAAGTCCGCTTCTGACGCCTTTTGCCCATGGGCATGCAAAAGGGCGGCGCGCACGATCGAGGAGCGCGCCGCCCTTCCGTTTTTGGCTCGACCCTTTGGTCAGGCCTTGAGGGGCACCGACTTTCCGGTTTCATCGACGCTGACGAGCGTGAACAATGCGGAGGCCGCGCGGCGGCGCTCCCCACTCAACACGCCTTCGGACCACAGCTCGACGCCGACGCGGATCGAACTGCGGCCGGTCATCGTCACCGCGCAGACCATTTCCACCATGTCGCCCTCGACGATCGGGGCGACGAAATCGATGCGGTCGGACGAGGCCATAACCAGCACGGCGCGCGCATGGCGGGTGGCGGTGATGAAGGCGGCCTTGCCCATCATCCGCAATGCGTCACCGCCATAAAGCGTGCCGTAGTGGTTGGTCTGCCCGGGAAAGACCATTTCGGCGAGGTGGAGGACCGACGGATCGGGCTCCCCGTCCGGCGCATCCGCCAAGGGAGGCAGCGGGAGCCTGGTATCGGGGCCCTTCTTCGCGACGAGGGTGAAGGTGCCGCAGGTGCACAGCCTTCGCTCTCCCAGCACCGGGGCTTCGGCGACCAGTTCCACCTTCACGTCGAGCGAGCTGGTGCCCACGCGTACGACGCGGCCGGTCACTTCGACCAGTTCGCCCTCCCGCGCGGGAGCCGCGAAATCGATCCGGTCGCAGGACGCTGTAACGAAGGGCGCGCGCCCATGGCGGCTGGCGGAGAGGAACGCCACCTTGTCCATGTGGGCGAGGGCGACGCCGCCGAACAGCGTGCCGTGATGGTTGGCATCGCCCGGGAACACCGTGTCGATCAGACGCACGAAACCGTTAGCCTGCCTGCTGGCAGACGATGTGGAAGACTCATTGGCGGGAGCCGGAGGCATGCTGCCTCCGGCTCCGCCGTCCGTGATGTCCACGGGCGCGGGCCTAGAGCTGGCCGAGCATGTGCTCTGCGCTAGAAACCTTGAAGTCGCCGGGCTGCTCGACGTTGAGTTTGCGCACTTCGCCGTTGTCGACGATCATCGAATAGCGCTGGCTGCGCTTGCCCATGCCGAAGTTCGATCCGTCCATGGTCAGGCCCACAGCTTCGGCGAAGTCGCCATTGCCGTCGGCCAGCATGGTGATCGCATCGCTGCCGTCGGCCTTCTGCCACGCGCCCATCACGAAGGGATCGTTGACCGAGATGCAGGCGATCTCGTCGATGCCCTGGGCTTTGAGCTCTTCGGCCTTTTCGGCGAAGCCGGGCAGATGCTTGGCGGAACAGGTCGGGGTGAAGGCCCCGGGCACCGCAAACAGCGCGACCTTGCGGCCGGCGAAGAATTCCTTCGTATCGACCGGCTCGGGCCCGCTTTCGCCAGCCTTGGAGATCTTGACCTGGGGGATGGTGTCGCCTTCGGAAATCTTCATCGGATATGTCCTGTTGTTATCGCGGTTGGCTTTCTTTGGCCTCCTGCACGCACGTGGGCAATGCCCTTGACGGTTCGTGCGAGACAGAAGTCCGTCAACCTGACTACGGGCCGGGGCGCATTTCTTTCCGGCGTACACCGGCGATTGGCGTCCGTCCGGCGGATTTGCCGCACCGCCCACGGCGCTCTGCGCTTGCGGATATAAAGAAGTCTTTATATGTGGCTTCGAGACAGCGGGACTCATGCAGCCCCCGCAGATGAACTTTCCCCCGGGTTCCCTGCGCCTCATGCGGCGTATGCCCAAGACAGCCGAAGGAGCAAGCCGAGCATGGCTACCAAGGAACAGGACTACATCGTCAAGGACATCGACCTCGCGGACTACGGCCGCAAGGAAATGGAAATCGCGGAGACCGAGATGCCCGGCCTGATGGCGCTGCGCGAACAGTATGGCGAAAGCAAACCGCTGAAGGGCGCCAAGATCGCCGGTTCGCTGCACATGACCATCCAGACCGGCGTGCTGATCGAGACGCTGGTGGAACTGGGCGCGGACGTGCGCTGGACCACCTGCAACATCTATTCGACGCAGGATCACGCCGCCGCCTACATCGCCGACAAGGGCATCCCCGTGTTCGCGATCAAGGGCGAGACGCTGGCCGACTACTGGGACTACGTTGCCAGGATCTTCGACTGGGGCGACGAGCCCTGCAACATGATCCTCGACGATGGCGGCGATGCCACCATGTTCGCGCTGTGGGGCGCACGGATCGAAGCGGGCGAAGAAATGCCCGCGCCGACCAACGAGGAAGAGCGCGAAATGCAGCGCGCCCTCAAGGCCTTCATCGAACGCAAGCCGGGCTACTTGACCAAGACGGTCGAGACGATCCGCGGCGTGTCCGAAGAGACCACCACCGGCGTCAACCGCCTCTATCAGCTGGCCAAGGCGGGCAAGCTGCCGTTCCCGGCGATCAACGTGAACGATAGCGTCACCAAGTCGAAGTTCGACAACAAGTACGGCTGCAAGGAATCGCTGGTCGACGGCATTCGTCGCGGCACCGACGTAATGATGGCCGGCAAGGTCGCCTGCGTCGCGGGCTACGGCGATGTCGGCAAGGGCTCGGCCGCTTCGCTGGCGGGTGCCGGTGCGCGCGTCATGGTCACCGAAATCGATCCGATCTGCGCGCTGCAGGCGGCGATGGACGGGTTCGAAGTCGTCACGATGGAAGAGGCGACCAAGCGCGCCGACATCTTCGTGACCACGACAGGCAACAAGGACGTCATCACCGTCGACCACATGCGCGACATGAAGGACATGGCGATCGTCGGTAACATCGGCCACTTCGATAACGAGATTCAGGTCGAAGGCCTGGCCAACATGAAGTGGACCGAGATCAAGCCACAGGTCGATATGGTCGAATTCCCCGACGGCAAGCGGATGATCCTTCTCTCGAAGGGTCGCCTGCTCAACCTCGGCAACGCGACCGGCCACCCCAGCTTCGTCATGAGCGCCAGCTTCACCAACCAGGTGCTCGCGCAGATCGAACTGTTCACCAAGGCCGGCGAGTACGACAACGCCGTGCACGTGCTGCCCAAGCACCTCGACGAAGAGGTCGCCGCGCTCCACCTCCAGAAGCTCAACGTGAAGCTTTCCGAGCTGAGCAAGGAGCAGGCCGACTACATCGGCGTGCCGCAGGAAGGGCCCTACAAGCCCGAGCATTACCGCTACTAAGTCGATATCGACACCAAGCACGGTGAAAACCGCGCAAATTGCAGGCCCGGCGTGGTTGCCAAGCGACCATTGCCGGGCCTAGCTGATTCTCATGGACCTCAGCTCAACCGCGCTGGCACTACTCGGCCTTTTGCTGGCAGCCTGGACCGCCGGGGCGGCATGGCTGATGATCGCCGCAGGCGCGCGTACGCGCGGGGCCGAGACGGTCCGCCGGACGGCGAAGCGCCTGGGGCGTCTCCTCGATGAGGCCCCGGCAGCCGCATTGCTGGTCCGCAGCGACGGGCGGCTCGAAGGGCCCGAGCGGCTGGCCCACTGGCTGGGGTTCGAACAATTGCCGCAGTTCCTCAGCGAACTGGCGAAGGATCCCGAACGGGGCCTGACGAGCGAGCAGCTGGCCGAGCTGACCGAGAAGGTCCGGCTGGCGCAGAAGACGGCAGTCCCGTTTCGCATGGCGGTGACCCTGCCGGGCTCTTCGCGCGCGCTCGCGCTGCGCGGCAGCTTGGCGGATCCGCAGGTCTCGCCCGGCGGGGCCGCGTTGATCTGGGTGTTCGATTTCAGTGAAAGCGAGCTCGAACTCTCGCGGATGCGCCATCAGGCGGCGCGCGCGAAGTCGGACTTTGCAGCGCTGGTCGGCCTGATCGAAGCCGCGCCCACGCCGATGTGGTTCCGCAGCCCCGAAATGCGGCTTCAGCTGGTCAACAGGGCCTATGTCGCCGCGGTGGGGGCCGACAGCGCGCAGAGCGTCATCGACGCACAGATCGAACTGGTCGAAACGATCGACGGCACACCGCCGAGCGATGTCGCACGTCAGGCCCTGGAGACGGGCGAGCCGATCGAGCGGACCGTATCCGTCACCAGCGTCGATGGTGTGCGGCGACGCTTTCGTGTGTCCGACCTGCCGCTGGGCGAAGAAGGGGTCGCGGGCTACGCGGTCGATATCCAGGAACAGGAAGATCAGGCGCGCGAACATCGCGCCTATCGCGAGGCGCAGCGTTCGATGCTCGATCGGCTCTCGGTCGGCGTCGGGCAGTTCGACGGGAAGGGCAAGCTCACCTTCGCCAACCAGCCGTTCCGCCGTTTGCTGGCGGTCCGCCCCGGCGCCGGTGCGATCGGCACACCCTTCGAACGCCTGCTGAGCGATGCCCGCGACGAGGGGCGTATTCCCTCCGTCCGCGACTTCCCGAGCTGGCGCAAGGACCATGTCGCATGGTTCGGGGCGGGCAGCACGAAGGAAGAGGACTGGCCGCTGCCCGACGGGACGCACCTTGCGGTGGTGGGACAGCCGATGCCCGATGGCGGCCTCGCGCTGATCGTGGAAGACCGGACCGAACAGCTCTCGCTCGCGGCCAATCGCGATACGCTGCTGCGCACGCGGACCGCGATGCTCGACAGCCTGTTCGAGGCGCTGGCGGTGTTTGCGCCCGATGGCACGTTGCAGCTGTGGAACCACAGATTCCCCGAAACATGGGGGCTGGAGCCCGGTTCGCTCGACCGGCATCCTCCCGCCGACGAACTGCTGGCGCTGATCGAGCCCAACCTTGCGCGCCCCAGGCAGGCCAAGGGGGTCGGTGAGGTGATCCGTTCCGCCACGCTCGACCGCAAGGAGCGCGCGGGGCGCCTCCAGCTCGCCGATGGCCGCACGATCGAGTTTGCCGGAATTCCGCTGCCCGATGGCAATGGCCTGCTCACCACGCTCGACGTGACCGCGAACGAGCAGGCGGAGACCGCGCTGCGCGACCGGGCCGAGGCGCTGGAGCAGGCGGACAAGATGAAGACCCGCTTCCTCGCGAATATGTCCTACGAATTCCGAACGCCGCTGACCTCGATCGGTGGTTTCGCCGAGCTGCTGCAGGCCGAGGTTGCAGGCCCGCTGAGCGACGGGGCGAAGGAATATGTTTCCGCGATCCTCGAATCGGTCGCGCGCCTGACCGACCAGGTGGAGAACGTGCTCGACCTCTCGCAGAGCGAGGCGGGCCTGCTGCCTCTCGCGCGGCGCGAATTGTCCCTGCTGGCATTCGTCGCCGGGGTGGCGCGCGCGCGCGAGGAAGCGGTCGATGCCAAGAGCATCACGCTGGACCTGCGGGGCAGCCAGTCGCTCAAGGTCTGGGCCGATCCGCGCCAGCTTGGCCGGGCGATCGGCCAGCTGCTCGACAATGCGATTGCGGCCTGTGACGAGAAGAGCCGTATCCTGGTCGACATGGCGAAGCACGAAAAGGGCATTCGCATCGTGATTTCGGACAATGGCCGCGGGATGGATGAAGAAGCGCTGGCCCGCGCGCTCGACGGGATGCGCGATTCAAGTGCCACTGACCCCGACGACAGCCGCCGCCAGGGCCTCGGCCTGCCGCTGGCCAAGCAGTTCATCGAAGCGCATGGCGGGCGGTTCGATATCCAGTCGCGCAAGGGCGTGGGGACGAGCGTGACGATATGGCTGCCGTGACCCGCGATCTGCCTGATCTTGCTGCGATGGAAGCGCTCGGCGCGCGGATCGCGGCGGCCATGCGACCGGGCGATGTCATCGCGCTCAGCGGGCCGCTGGGGGCCGGCAAGACCACGCTCGCCCGCGCCATCCTGCGCGGGGCGGGCCACCGGGGAGAGGTGCCGTCGCCGACCTTCACCCTGATCGAGATGTACGATGCGCTCAGCCCCCCGGTCGCCCATGCCGATTTCTACCGGCTGGAGGACCCGGCCGAGGTGGAGGAACTGGGGCTGGAGGATTATCGCGACGGCGCGGTGCTCGTGGCGGAATGGCCCGAACATGCGGGCGGCTTCGCCCACGAGACCGCCTGCCTCTCGGTCGCGATCGACTTTGCGCAGTCAAATGCGCACGGCGGTCGCAAGGCGATTGTCGAAGCGGGCTCCGATTGGCTAGGACGCGAGCCATGACGAACCTGCCGGATGGTATTCACGAATTTCTGGGCGCTGCGGGCTGGGCGGGGGCGGAGATCGCGCCGCTCACCGGCGATGCGAGCTTCCGCCGCTATTTCCGCCTGCGCCACGATGGCCGCAGCGCGATGCTGATGCATGCACCGCCGCCCGAAGAGCCGCGCGAATTTCTCCATGTCGGACGCTGGCTGCTCGACCAGCAGGTGCGCGCGCCGCAGATCCTCGCCGAGGATGTAGACGCCGGCTGGGTGCTGATCGAGGATTTCGGCGATGCGCGGATGCGCGACTGGCTGGACGACAACGCGCAGGCCGAGGACGAAGCCTATACCGCGGCGATAGAGACGCTGGCCGATCTGCACCGCAAGCCTGCCGGGCCTTTCCCGCCGTATGACGAGGAAACCTATCTGCGCGAGGTGCAGCTGTTCACCGAATGGTATTGCCCCGCGCTGGACCTCGACGTCGATGCCAAGGGGTTCGATGCGGCGTGGCGCGAGGTTCTCGGCCCGCTGATCGACAACCAGCAGCCGGGCGTCACCGTGCTGCGCGATTACCACGCGGAAAATATCATGCTGCTCTCGCCGCATCGGGGCGCGCGCGAGCAGGGGGTGATCGATTTCCAGGATGCTCTGGTCGGCCACCCGGCCTATGATCTCGTCTCGCTGCTGCAGGATGCGCGGCGCGACGTCTCGCCCGAGCTGGAGGCCAGGATGCTCGCCAGATATCGCGAATGCGCCGATTGCGCGGCGGAGTTCGAAGCCGACTACGCCCGGCTCGGCGCGCAGCGGAACACCAAGATCGTCGGCATCTTCGCGCGGCTGAACGCGCGGGACGGCAAGCCGCGCTATCTCGGCATGATCCCGCGGGTTTGGGAGGCGCTGGAACGCGATCTGGCGCATCCGGCGCTCGCCCCGGTGGCGCAATGGTTCGACGCCAATATCCCGGCGGATCTGCGCGCGAAGCGCGGAGCGGTGCCGGCATGAGCGAGCTGGTCACCGATACCGCGATGGTCATGGCGGCCGGGCTGGGCAAGCGCATGCGTCCGCTCACCGCGACCATGCCCAAGCCGCTGGTGCGCGTGGCGGGCAAGCCGCTGATCGACCACACGCTCGACCGGCTGGCCGATGCGGGCCTCGCGCGGGCGGTGGTGAATGTCCACTATCTCGCCGATGCGCTCGAGGCGCATGTTGCCGAGCGCAAGAGCCCCAAAGTCGACATTTCCGACGAGCGTGCGGAGCTGCTCGAAACCGGCGGCGGGATGGTGAAGGCGAAGGACAAGCTGCCCGATCCGTTCTTCTGCCTCAACTCCGACAACATCTGGCTCGACGGGCCGCGCAACGCATTCCACGAACTGTCGGACCGCTGGGATGACGATGCGATGGATGCGCTGCTGCTGGTCGTCCCGCACAAGCGGGCGAGCAATTTCGACGGGCCGGGCGATTTCTACCTCGACGGCATGGGTGCGGTAACCCGGCGCAGGGCCGGACGGATCGCGCCGTTCATCTACACCGGCATCCAGCTTGTCTCCCACCGCCTGCTGCGCGACGCGCCCGAAGGCAAGTTCTCGACCAACATCCTGTGGGACCGCGCGATCGAGGAAGGGCGGCTGTTCGCGCTGCAGTTCACCGGCGAGTGGTTCGAGGTCGGCAACCCGCAGGCGATCCGCCCGACCGAGGAAGCGCTCTCGCGTGGCTGAGGTGGTGCGTGGCTGAACGCGAGCGGCCGCAGACCTATTCCATCGCCGCGCACCGCGGTTTCGCCGATGCGCTGGTCGCGGGGCTGGTGCCGCGATACGCCGAGGATGGGCTGGGCCTCGCCCGGTTGACGCTGCTGCTGCCCAGCGGGCGCGCGATCCGCACCGTGAGGGAGGCTTTCGTGCGCCAGATGGGCGAGGACGGCGGGGCCGGCCTTCTGCTCCCCCGCATGATCACAATAGGCGACCTATCGCTCGACGAGGCGCTGGGCCCGCTGCTCGATCCGCTATCCGACGGGGCGAGCGACATTCCTCCGGCGGTCGATCCGACATTTCGCTGGCTGCGGCTGGCGGCGCTGCTGGCCGAGGAAATGGGCGACGACGCGCCGCCCAAAGACGTTGGCGGGCCGCCGCTGTTCCGCCAGGCACGGATGATTGCCGAGACGATGGACCGCCTGCTGGTGGAGGAGATCGCGCCCGAAGACCTGCTGGGCGAGCGGGTGCTCGACGTGGTCGGTTCGGTCGCGGGGCACTGGCAGAACAGCCTGCGCCGCTTCGCGCGGGTGCAGGCGCGCTGGCTGGTCGAACTGCAGGCGATGGGCCGCGTCGATGCCGCGACGCGCCGCAACCTCTTGTTCCGCCATGCTGCGAAGAGCTGGCGCGCCGATCCGCCCGCGACGCCCATCGTCGCGGCGGGCGTCACCAGCTCTGCACCCGCGCTTGCGCGGCTGCTGCGCACGATCAGCGAATTGCCGCAGGGCGCGGTGATCCTGCCCGATCTCGATCTGTCGCTGTCCGACGAAGCGTGGAGCGAACTGGGCCGGGCGGGCCAGTCGGACGAGGCGGAGGGGGAGACTCTGGGCCGCGACGATGCGCCGACCCATCCGCAATATCATCTCAAGCTGCTGCTGAACCGCATGGGGGTGAACCGGGGCGAGGTGCAGCAGTGGCACCGGCGCGGGATCGGTGCCGCCAATCCCGACCGGACCCATGCGGTCAGCGCGCTGTTCCTGCCGCCCGAAGCCAGCAAGAGCTGGGTCGATCTGCCGGCCGACAAGCGGCGGCTCGCCGCCGTTCAACTGCTCGAAACCGGCAATCCGGAGGAGGAAGCGCAGGCCGTCGCGCTCGCCGTGCGGCGCGCGCTGGAGACGGCGGGCAAGCGGATTGCGGTGGTGACGCCGGACCGGGGACTAGCGCGCCGTATCGTCCATCACCTGCGCCGCTGGGGGATCGAGGCGGATGATTCGGCTGGCGCGCCGCTGGGCGAGACGACGGCGGGCCGCGCGCTGCTGCTGCTGACGCAGGTCATTGCAGAGAATGCCGCGCCGGTGCCGCTCGTCGCGTTCCTCGGCCACCCGGCGGTCGGCGTGGCCGAGAGCGGGGAGCAGGGCGAAGGCCGCGCCCGTGCCGACTGGCTCGATGCCCTGCGCCGCTTCGAGGATCGGTTGCGCGGCCCGCGTCCCGCCCCCGGGCTTGCGCCGTTGCACGCGATCGCAGCCGGTGCAGGCGTCGCGGACTGGTGGAATGATGTCTCCGGCCTGCTCGATCCGCTGATGGGCGCCGATGCCGAAGAGCCGCTGGCGGATCTGCTCGTCCGGGTCGCACAGGTGCTCGAAGGGTTCTGCGGGGAGGACATCTGGTCGCGCGAGGACGGCCGCGCGCTCGGCAGCTTCGTCGACGACCTGCGCCAGCAGGCCGTCGCCGCGCAGACCATGGTCGACCCGCGCGACCTGCAAGATGTCCTCGCCGACGCGATGGAGCGCGTCGCGGTCCGCCCCGCCTACGGCGGACACCCGCGCGTGGCGGTGTACGGCCTGCTCGAAAGCCGGATGGCGCGCGCGGACCTCGTCATCTGTGCCGGCCTCAACGAAGGGACGTGGCCGGGCGGTGCATCGCCCGATCCGCTGCTCGCGCCGCCTGTGCTGCGCGCTCTCGGCGTCCCGGGCGGCGAGTTTCGCATCGGCCTTGCGGCGCACGATTTGGCGGGCGCGCTCGGTGCCCCGCAGGTCCTGTTGACGCGGGCCGAGCGGGATGTCGACGGCCCGGCAATTCCGTCGCGTTTCTTCTTGCGGATCAAGGCCTTGCTCGGCGATCTGGTCAAGCGGCATGAGGAGACCGAGCTGTCCGCTCTGGTTCATGCCCTGCGCGATGCCGACGCCGCGCCGCTCTATCCGATTCCCGAGCCGTGCCCGCCTGCCGATGCGCGCCGGGTGCGGGTGAGCGCGACCGCGCTCGACCGGCTGCGATCCGACCCTTACCAGTTCTATGCGAATGCGATCCTGCGACTGAAGGAGCGCGACACGCTCGACGCGGAGCCGAGTCCGGCGTGGCAGGGCACGCTGGCGCATGCGATCCTCGAGGAATGGCACAAGGAGGGTGGGGCGCTGGTCGATCTCGCGCGCAAGCACCTTGGCGCGATGGACGCCCACCCGCTGACCCGCGCGCTGTGGGAGCCGCGCCTGATGGCCGCGCTCGAATGGATCGCAAACGAGGTCGCGTCCGATCCCGAACGCCAGATCGTCGCGGTCGAGCAGAAGGCGACGCATGTCGTGATGGGCGTCGAGATCACCGGGACCGCCGATCGGATCGACCGGCTTGCCGACGGCACCTACGCGATCGTCGATTACAAGACCGGCGGACCGCCATCGAAGAAGATGGTGGCCGAAGGTTTCGCGCTCCAGCTCGGCACGCTGGGCGTGCTGCTGGAAGAGGGCGCTTTTGCGGATGCGGGCGTTTCCGGCACACCGACGCGGTTCGAATACTGGTCGCTGGGGCGCGATGCGAAGTCGGATACCGGCTTCGGCTATGTCACCACGCCGTTGAAGGTGGGGTCCGCGCGCACGGGAATGGAGCCGGACGACTTCCTGCCCAAGACGCGCGCGTTCCTCGACGATGCGCTGGGCCGATGGATCATCGGAAGCGAACCGTTCACCGCGCGGCCCAACCCCGACCTGAAGCTTTACGCCACCTACGACCAGCTGATGCGGCTCGAGGAATGGCTCGGCCGGGAAGCCGATGCGGGAGCGGGTCGATGAGCAAGGTCTATCCGCTTCTGCCCGAGCAGGCGCATGCTGCCGATCCTGCCCGGTCGGTCTGGCTCTCGGCCAGCGCGGGCACCGGCAAGACGCAGGTTCTCTCCGCCCGCGTCCTGCGCCTGTTGCTGCAACCCGGCGTGGCGCCCGAATCGATCCTGTGCCTCACCTTCACCAAGGCGGGCGCGGCGGAAATGGCGACCCGCGTCAACGAGACGCTGGCGCGCTGGGTGCGGATGAAGCCCGATGCGCTGGCGGCCGAATTGCGCGCGATCGGCGCAAAGTTCGATCCCGAGGCGCAGGCGCGTGCGCGTACGCTGTTCACCAGGGTGCTCGACTGCCCCGGCGGCGGGCTCCGCATCGATACGATCCACGCGTTCTCGCAATACCTGCTTGCTGCCTTCCCCGAAGAGGCGGGGCTGGAACCCGGCACGGTTGCGATGGACGACCGGACGCGCGAACTGCTGGCACGAGAGGTGCTGACCGAGCTCGTTAGCGGTGCGGACGAAACCGACCGCAGCGCGCTGGAGATGCTCTCGCTCAGGCTGTCGCCCGATGGTGCGAAGGCATGGCTGATGGCCTGCGCCAAGGCGCGCGAGCTGTGGGAAGGCCCCGCCGGGTGGCAAAGCCCGATGCGCCCGCAAATCATGCAGCTGCTCGGCCTGCCGAGCGACTTTAGCGAGGCCGATCTCGCGCACGAATGCGCCGACGATCGCTTCGATTGCGGATCGCTGCGCGCCTGCCTTGCCACCTTGCAGGACTGGAACACCAAGAGCGGGCGCGAGGCGGCCGAACCGATCGCGGCCTGGCTTGCCGGGGATGCCCGGCAACGGCTGGCGACGCTCGCCTGCTTCAACGGCAGCCTGCTGGTCGCCGACGGGTCCAAGCCCAAGAACCTTTCCAATCTCGTGAAGCGCGATCCTTCCTACGAAGGCAATGTCGCGGCGGTGCAGGCGAGCCTCGATGCAATCCGCGATAAATTCGCGCTGCTGGCGCTGGCCGAATACCTCACCCCCGCGCTCGAGCTCGGGCGGCGGTTCGCGATCATGTGGGACGAGGCGAAGCGCAGCCGGGGCCTCGTCGACTTCGACGACCAGATCGCGCGGGCGGCGAAGCTGCTGGGCAATTCGGACATGGCGCAATGGATCGGCTACAAGCTGGACCGGGCCTTCGACCATGTCCTCGTCGACGAGGCGCAGGATACCAACGAAAGTCAGTGGGCGATCATCGATGCGCTGACGCAGGACTATTTCGACGGGCTGGGCGCCGCCGGCGCGCGGCTGCGGACGATCTTCGTGGTCGGCGACTACAAGCAGGCGATCTTCGGCTTCCAGGGCACCGAGCCACGTCTGTTCGTGGAAAAGCGCGAGGAATACGACACGCGAATCAACGCCGCGATCCGCAATGCGGAGGCGCTGGCGCTGGAAACGCGGGAGACGCCGCTGGTGCCGCTCACCCCGCTGGCCAGACTGGGGCTGGAACGCAATTTCCGCTCCTCCCAGACTATTCTCGACTTCGTCGACCGCGCGGTTGCGCATGTCGGGACCGGGGCGATGGGCATGGCGGGCGAGGAGGTTCGCCACACGGGCGAGGATCGCCCCGGCCGGGTCACGCTGTGGGCACCGATCCGCGCCGACGAGGGAGACGATCCCGAAGCGGTGGAGGAAGAAGGGGCCGAAACCTGGCTGCCTGCGCCCGAACGCCGCATGGCGGACCGGATCGCTGCGCAGGTCAGGCAATGGCTCGACGCCAATGATCCTGAAGGGGGCCACCCGCTCACCAAGGGTGGCACGCGCCGGGCGCGGGCGGGCGATATCATGATCCTCGTGCGCAAGCGCCGCGCGCTCGCCGGGCTGATCGTCGCGCGGCTCCATGCGGCGGGGGTGCCGGTGGCGGGTGTCGACCGGCTGCGGCTGGGGTCTCCCTTGGCGGTGAAAGACCTGCTCGCCGCGCTGCGCTTCGCCGCGCAGCCGAGGGACGACCTGATGCTCGCCAACCTGCTGGTTTCCCCACTGGGCGGATGGTCGCAGGACGACCTGCTGGAGCATGGCCTGCGCGAGCGGACCATGGGCCTGTGGGATCATATCCGCCGCAGCGATGCGCCGCTGTGCAGGGCAACCGCAGACCGGCTGCGGGCGCTGCTGGCCAAGGTCGATTACGAACCGCCGCAGGCGCTGCTGCAATGGCTGCTGACCGGCCCGTGGGACGGGCGGCGCAAGCTGGTCGCGCGGCTGGGGCGCGAGGCGAACGATCCGATCGATGAACTGGTCGGCGCAGCCTTCGCCTTCTGCGCCGAGCATACGCCCAGCTTGCAGGGCTTCCTCAACTGGTTCGATGCCTCGGACGAAGAACTGAAGCGTGAGGCTGCAGGCAGCGGCGATGCGGTGCGGGTGCTGACCGCGCACGGCTCGAAAGGCTTGCAGGCGCCGATCGTGATCCTTGCCGATGCAACGGGCAATCCGGATCGCGGGCCAGTGCGGGCGGGCGAATTGGAAACCTCCGATGGCCGCCCCGTGCCTCTCCCCCCGCTGCCGAAGGAAGCAAAGGCAGGGCCGGTGCTCGCAGCCGAAGAGGCCAAGGCGGCCCGCGAACGCGAGGAACACTGGCGGCTGATGTACGTCGCGATGACCCGCGCGGAGGAAGCGCTCTATATCGGCGGCGCATTGCTGCCGAGCGACAAGGACGTGCCCGAGGCGAGCTGGTATGCGCAGGCCGCTGCGCTGTTTGCAGGCGATGGCGTCGCGGACCCGATCTGGGGCGAACGGCACGACATCGGCACGCTGCAGCAGGCGAGCGCGCCTGCGGCAGAGCGGTCGGACATGGCGGACCGCGCTACGCTGCCCGATTGGGCGACGCGCGCGCCCGCTGCCGAACCGACGCCGCCCCGCCCGCTCGCACCGTCTGCGGCGGGCGAGGATCGCGCGCCCAATCCACCGGGTCTGTTCTCCACCAGTGAGGCTGCGCTGCGTGGCACGCTGATCCACCGCCTGCTCGAACGCTTGCCCGACATCGCCCCCGTGGCCCGGCGGGATCGTGCGGCCCGCTGGCTGGAGGCGCAGGCGGGTACGCTTGACGAAGACGCGCGCGCGCAGATGATCGAACAGGCGGTCGGCGTGCTCGACCATCCCGATTTCGCCGATCTCTTCGCACCGGGCGCGCTGGCGGAAGTGTCGATCGCCGCGACGGTCGAGGGACAGGTCGTCACCGGTACGCTCGACCGGCTGTGCGTGGGCGAGGATGCGGTGCTGGTGGTCGACTACAAGACCACGCGCCGCCCGCCGCAATCGGTGGAGCAGGTGCCGGGTGCGACATTGCGCCAAATGTCCGCCTATGCGCACGCACTGGCCACGATCTATCCGGGGCGCAGGATTTCCGCCGCCTTGCTCTATACCCACACCCCTCAGCTGATCGTCCTGCCGGAGGCATTGCTGGCGCAGCACAAGCCTCGCTTGGGGGACAAGCAGGAGAGCTTGCCGCTCCCCGACTTTGCGTAATGCGCCTGCGTCCCTAGATACGGTGCCAAGATAAAGGAGATTCCCCCATGGCCACCAAGACCGTCACCGATGCCAGCTTCCAGTCCGACGTGCTCCAGAGCGACAAGCCCGTGCTCGTCGATTTCTGGGCCGAGTGGTGCGGCCCGTGCAAGATGATCGCACCCGCGCTGGAGGAAATCAGCGACGAACTGGCCGACCAGGTGACCATCGCCAAGATGGACATCATGGAAAACACCGACACCCCCGGCCAGCTGGGCGTGCAGGGCATTCCGTACCTGGTGCTCTACAAGAATGGCGAACGCGCCGCCGAACTGACCGGCGCGCGGCCCAAGAGCCAGCTCAAGGCGTGGCTCGAAGAGCAGCTCTGATCCGGGGTCAGGCGGCGGGCGCGTAGCCCGCTGCCGCCAGCCGCGCGACCAGCTGGTCGTACAGACCGCGGTTCGCCGCGCCGATCATGCCGCGCCTGCTATCGTCGACGCGGTACTGCGACCCGTCGAGGCGCAGGCAAGCGCCGCCCGCCTCGTTCAGGAACAGTGATCCCGCCGCGTGATCCCACGGCAGCGTGCGCTCGTAGATAGCGAGGTCATGCTCGCCCAGGACCGTCAGCGGATATTGCTCGCACGCCGCGCCGGGCGCCTCGGCGAGCGTGTAGTGCAACGCGATGTCGCGATCGAACGCCTTTCGCTGGGCGGGGCTCATGAATTTCGTCATCGCCGCAAGGCGCGGCGGGTTGGCCCCGCTGGGCCGTGCGGTGACCGTTTCACCGTCGATCGTGGCGCCTTGTCCGCGATGCGCGGCGCATAGCCGGTCGCGCTGCGGATCGTAGATCCACCCGCCTTGCGCGAAGCCTTCTTCGGCGAGCGCGATCATGATCCCGAAGTGGCCCGTGCCGCCGGCGAAATTGCTCGTCCCGTCGATCGGGTCGATGATCCAGCATGTGCCGGAAAGGCGATCCATCACCGAAGGATCGGCATGAACCGATTCCTCGCCGACGATGGCCGCTTCGGGATGGAGCTTCGCCAGCCCCTCGGCCAGCGCGACCTCCGCTTCGCGATCGGCGATGGTGACGAGGTCGTCGTCCGCCTTTTCGATGATTTCGGTCGCCTTCAGCGTCCGGTGGCGCGGCATGATGATCCGCTCTGCCACGTCGCGCATCAGGGCCAGGACTTCGCGGTCGAGTACGCTCATGAATATCTCCTCAGGAGCGATAATCCGCGTTGATGTCGATGTATCCGTGGGTGAGGTCGCAGGTCCACACCGTGGCCCGCCCATCGCCGAGGCCGAGATCGACCGCGATGTCGATTTCCTCGCCCGCCAGATGCGCAGCAACCGGCGCCTCGTCGTAGTCTTCGACCGGCTGGCCCTCGCGTGCGGCCCAGTGGCCGCCGAAGCCGATCGAAAGCCGGTCGCGATCGGCGGGTTCGCCCGCCTTGCCGACGGCCATGACCACGCGGCCCCAGTTGGCGTCGCCGCCCGCGATCGCGGTCTTGACCAGCGGCGAGTTGGCGATCGCGAGGCCGATGGTGCGCGCGCTGTCGTCCGACACTGCGCCGCTCACGCTCACGCCGATGAATTTCTGCGCGCCTTCGCCGTCGCGCACCACGAGGTGGGCGAGCTGGCGGCAGACGTCGTGCAGCGCGGCCATGAAGGCATCGGCGCCCGGATCGTCCACTGAGGTCAGCCGCGCATGGCCCGCCTTGCCGGTCGCGAAAGCGAGAACGGTATCGCTGGTCGAGGTGTCCGAATCGACGGTGATGCAGGAGAATGTCTGCCGGTTTGCGGCGGACAGGCATTCCTGCAGGAAGGCGGGGGAGACCGCCGCATCGGTGAAGATGTAGCCGAGCATGGTGGCCATGTCGGGTGCGATCATGCCGCTGCCCTTGACGATTCCCCCGATCTCGACCCGCCTGTCGCCGATCATCGCGCTGGCGTGTGCGCCCTTGGCGAAGGTATCGGTGGTGCCGATGGTGTTGGTCGCGTCCTCCCAACCGCAGGGTTCAACATCCAGAACCGCTTCGACGCCCGCGCGCGCCTTGTCCTTTGGCAGCGGCACACCGATCACGCCGGTGGAGGAAACGAAGACCTCGTCGGCATCGCAGCCCAGATGCTGCGCGACCTGGCCCATGATCTGCTCCACCGCCTCGCGTCCGCGATAGCCGGTGAAGGCGTTGGAATTGCCGGCGTTGACGATCAGCGCCCGCGCGCTGCCGCCCTTGATCTGTTCTCGGCCCAGTTCGACCTCGCTCGAACAGCAGACGTTCTTGGTGAACACGCCCGCGACGGTGGTGCCTTCGGCCAGCTCGGCAAAGGTCAGGTCGCACCGGTCCCATTCCTTGTATCGCGCCCGCGCGATGCGCAGCGTCACGCCTGCGATCGGCGGAATGGCGGGGAAGGGCAGGGCGAGGGGTGAGCGGGAGAGGTCCATGATACCGGCGGTTAGGTTCGGGCGCTGGGCGAGGCAAGCCCGTTCCGCTGCCCCACGTCGCGTCTGCGCGCCCCGGTTTCTTCCTTGCGCTCGCGCTGCCGAACGTTATCCGGGCCCGGATCGTCCATTTCGTCCCGCAGGATGAATGACGCGCCCAGTCATTTGACGAGAGCCGAATGCGTATCGGTTGGCATACCCAGCGCCCCCATCCCAGGCACGCCAGCGCCCGCCTGCGGGTTCGTGGGCCGATGGCGCTGCTCGAAGCGCGCGGCCATGAATGCGTGTTCTACGACGGGGCGAGGGCGCCGGACGGCCTCGACTGCATCGTCATATCCAAGAGCTTTACGCGCCGCGCGGAGAGGGTGCTGGATCGCTCCTCGGCCGCGGGTGTCCCGGTCCTCTACGACATGTGCGACAATCTGGTCGCCAAGGCCCGGGCCGAGGGTGACGAGCGGGCGGAGCGACGGGTGGTGTCCGCGCTGCACAGGGCCGCCCGGATCACCGCCCCGACGCCCGGCCTGCTCGAGCGGCTGGAAGAGCAGGTGCCCGGCGTGCCCGGCCAGGTCATTCCCGATCTGCTCGAAAACACGCAGTTCCTCGCCGGTTTGCGCCCTTCGCTCGTCGAGCAGTGGCGGCTGGCAAGCCTGCGACGCTTCCTCGCCCGCCACGAGGATGCACTGCACTGCGTCTGGTTCGGCAACAGTTCGGGCGCGCAGGCGGGGCTGGTCCATGTACGCGAACGCATGCCCGAGCTGGAAAGGTTCGCGAAGCGCCACCCGGTCACGCTGACGATCATCAGCAATACCTGGCTCGCCTATCGGCGGATGGCCCCCGAATTCGGGATCCCGACCCACTACATCGGCTGGTCGCTGGCCGGATTCCTGCCCGCGCTTCGCGCTCACCGCGTGGCGATCATCCCGGTGGGGCGCAACCAGTTCACGCTTGGCAAATCGATCAATCGGCCCGCGACCGCGCTTCGTGCCGGGCTCGGTGTGGTTGCCGACCCTTTGCCCGCCTATCGGGAGCTGCAGGATTTCGTGCCCATCGACGACTGGCAGGGCGGGCTGTGGCGATATGCGTCCGACTGGGCCGCAGAGCGCGATCGGCTGTCGAAGGCGCTCGCCCATATCGATGCGAACTATGGCGATGCGCACGTCGCCGACCTCTGGGAGCAGGCGCTGCGCGAGACGAGCGGCCTTGCATAGGCGCTTGCGGCAAGAGCGGTCGGCCCGCTCCCGTGCCGCATGCGGCTGGACGGAACGCGACGCAATGGTTATGTTGCGCGATATGCTGCGGCTTTTGCTCACTTGCCTTGCGTTCCTGACCGGCCTCGTCGCCGTCGGTACGCCTGCAAGTGCAATGTACGCCGAAAGCACGGTCACGCGCGCGTCGGCGGACGTCTGCGAAGACGATAGCGAGGATGCGCGGTGCGTTTGCCAGACGAGCATTCGCCTGCGCGACTGGCGAATCGTGGTGGAGCGCAAGTGCCACCTGCGCGAACCGATGATCTTCGTGCCGACCGTCTATTTCGGGGCCGATCGCGCTTTCGAATAGCGCCACCTTAAAATTCGATCCCTTCGCAAGAGCGCCCGGCACTCCAAGTGCATGGGCGCTGCTCGTTATAATTCGCATTTCCAAGGTCCGATACGTCCATGCTCCAGTCCGTCATGAAGTCCTTTTTCGGCTCGTCCAACGACCGTTACGTCAAGTCGCTCCAGAAGATCGTCAACCAGATCAACGATCTCGAACCGGCCATGCAGGCGCTGAGCGACGAGGATCTGCAGGCGCAGACCCCCAAGCTGCGCGAGCGGCTTTCGGCGGGTGCCAAGCTCGACGATATCCTTCCCGAAGCCTTCGCCACCGTGCGCGAAGCTTCGGTGCGCGTCTTCGGCATGCGGCACTTCGATGTGCAGCTGATCGGCGGGATCGTGCTCCACCGCGGCGAAATCGCGGAAATGCGCACGGGTGAGGGCAAGACGCTGGTCGCCACGCTGGCGACCTATCTCAATGCGCTCGAGGGCAAGGGCGTCCACGTCATCACGGTGAACGACTATCTGGCCAAGCGCGATGCCGAGTGGATGGGGCAGCTGTACCGCTGGCTCGGCCTCTCGGTCGGCGTGATCGTGCCCAACCTGGGCGAGTTCGAGCGGCGCGAAGCCTATGCCTCGGACATCACCTACGGCACCAACAACGAATTCGGCTTCGACTACCTGCGCGACAATATGAAGCACGAGCGCGGGCAGATGGTGCAGCGCGCCTTCAACCACGCGATCATCGACGAGGTCGACTCGATCCTGATCGACGAAGCCCGCACCCCGCTGATCATCTCCGGCCCGACCGAGGACAAGACCGACCTCTATGTCGCGATCGACGAGGTCGTGAAAAAGTTCGTCGCCGATCACAAGGCGCTGCCCGATTCCAGCAGCGAGGGGGTCGGCTTTTACGATACCGACGAGAAATCGCGCACCGTGTCCCTGACCGAGGAAGGCGCGGAAGAGATCGAGCAGCGGCTGGTGGCGAGCGGACTGCTCGAAACAGACAATCTTTACGACGTCGAGAACACGCAGGTCGTCCACCATATGAACGAGGGCCTGCGGGCCAACCTGATGTTCCGGCTGGACGATCAATACATCGTCAAGGACGGCAAGGTCGTCATCATCGACGAGTTCACCGGCCGCATGATGGACGGCCGCCGCTGGTCCAACGGCCTGCACCAGGCGGTGGAAGCCAAGGAAGGCGTGAAGATCGAGCCCGAGAACCAGACGATGGCCTCGATTACCTTCCAGAACTATTTCCGCATGTATCCCAAGCTGTCCGGCATGACCGGCACCGCGGCGACGGAAGCGGCCGAATTCTGGGACATCTACAAGATGAACGTGGTCGAGATCCCGACCAATGTCCCCGTCCAGCGGATCGACGAGGACGACGAGTTCTACAAGAACACGATGGACAAGTTCCAGGCGATCGCGAAGGCGATCCGCGAGAAGGCCGAGATCGGCCAGCCGGTGCTGGTCGGGACGGTCAGCATCGAGAAGTCCGAACTGCTCAGCCAGTTCCTCGACAAGGAAGGCGTGAAGCACGAGGTGCTCAACGCCCGCCAGCACGAGCGTGAGGCGCATATCGTGGCGCAGGCGGGCCGCCCGGGCGCGGTGACCATCGCGACCAACATGGCCGGCCGCGGCACCGACATCCAGCTCGGTGGCAACCTCGACTTCCTGCTCGAGGATCAGGTCGGCGACATGCCGGAGGGCCCGGAACGCGACAAGGCGATCGAGAAGATCAAGGCACAGGTCGCAGAGGACAAGGCCAAGGTGCTCGAAGCGGGCGGGCTGTTCGTGCTCGGCACCGAACGCCACGAAAGCCGCCGGATCGACAACCAGCTGCGCGGCCGCTCGGGCCGTCAGGGCGACCCGGGCCTTTCGCGCTTCTACCTGTGCCTCGAAGACGACCTGCTGCGCATCTTCGGGCCGGACACGCTGTTCGCCCGGATGATGAACTCCAACCTCGCCGATGGCGAGGCGATCGGCTCCAAGTGGCTCTCCAAGGCGATCGAGACCGCGCAGAAGAAGGTCGAGGCGCGCAACTACGACACGCGCAAGCAGGTCGTCGAATACGACGACGTGATGAATGACCAGCGCAAGGTCATCTACGAACAGCGCGCCGAAATCATGGATGCCGAAGCGGTCGACGATGTGGTGGTCGACATGCGGCATGACACCATCTCCTCCATCGTCGGCGAAGCGTGCCCGCCGGGGTCCTATCCCGAACAGTGGGACATCGAAGGCCTCAAGGCTCGCGTCGAGGAGCAGCTGGGCCTGACCCCGCCGATTGACCAGTGGCTGGAAGAGGACGCGGTCGAACCCGAGCTGTTCGAAGAGCGCATCCGCGAGGAAGCCGACGCCCGAATGGACGCGAAGATCGAGCAGACCGATCCGCAGCTGTGGCGCCGGGTCGAAAAAGGCATCCTGCTCGAACGGCTCGATTTCCACTGGAAGGAGCATCTCGCCACGCTCGATGCACTGCGCCAGGTGGTGTTCCTGCGGGCCTATGCGCAAAAGACGCCGATCAACGAATACAAGCAGGAAGCCTTCGGCCTGTTCGAGAAGATGCTCGATACGCTGCGCGAAGACGTCACCAAGATCCTGCTGCGCAACGAGCTCCGCATCGCGCCGCCGCAACAGAAGCTGCCCGACCTGCCCGATTTCCTGACCGGACATATCGATCCGCTGACGGGCATCGACGACAGCAATGACGGCGACGGTTCCGAGCGCGAGGCGGCGATGTTCGGCTCGCTCGCGGGCAGTCCGCGTGCCTCCGCCGGCCCCGGCCGGTCGACCGGCGCGGCGGAGAACCCGTGGGCCGGGCAGGAGATCAGCCGCAATGCGCCGTGCCCGTGCGGCTCGGGCAACAAGTACAAGCATTGCCATGGTGCAGCCGTCGCCCCTGCGGGTGGAGCAGGCCGGTCGGCCTCGTAGGCCTTTTCGCCGCATTCCTTGCCACCGCGCTGCTCTATGCGTCGGTCGGCTTCGGGGGCGGATCGACCTACAGCGCGCTGCTGGCTCTGGCGGGGATGGACTACCGGCTGCTGCCGGTGGTCTCCCTGCTGTGCAATCTCGTCGTCGTCACCGGCGGATCGCTGCGCTTCGCCCGTGCCGGCATCACGCCGTGGCGCGGCGCGCTGGCGCTGACCGCGATCGCCGCACCCGCCGCGCTGCTCGGCGGGCTGACGCCGATCGGGGAGCGCGCCTTCCTCATCCTGCTCGGTGCGTGCCTGTGCGTTGCAGGCGCGCTATTGCTGCTGCCGCGCCGCCCGGTGGACGAGGCTGCGGGGACAGCGGGTGGCGGACGCGCGATGATGCTCGCCGCGGCCCCGCTGGGCTATCTGGCAGGGCTGGTGGGCATTGGCGGCGGCATCTTTCTCGCCCCGCTGCTGCACCTGGTGCGGTGGGATCGCCCCCGCGCCATCGCCGCCACCGCGAGCCTCTTCATCCTCGTCAATTCGCTGTTCGGTCTGTTGGGACAGCTCGCCAAGAACGGCCTCGAAATGCTCGGCGCGGCCGCTCAGACCAGCCTGCCGCTGATGATCGCGGTCGTGATCGGCGGCCAGATCGGCAGCCTCTTTGCCGTGCGCCTCTTCCGTCCGCAGCTGATCGCCCGGCTGACGGCCGCGCTTACCATCGTCGTGGGGGCGCGGCTCGTCCTCGGGATGTGATGCGAGCGAGCGCGCTTCACGCAAGGATGTAAATTTCCACGCTCATTCACACGGTTACTCACACGCTCGTTCCAACGCTGCCTCGGTAGGCCGCTCCTTCGCAAACGCGTCCGTTCCCCCGGGACGCAAGAGGAGAGCCCCCGCCATGACGACCGTAAGTGCCAATCTCGCCAAGCTACGCCGTGACGCGCCACCGCTGATCGACCCGCCCGCGCTCATGGGCAACCCCCACGCCAGCTTTCACATGCTGCGCGAAACGCATCCGCTGATCCGGCTGGGCGACCACAGGCTGATGGCCCTGCGCGCCCGCGACGTGGCCACCCTGCTGACGGATCCGGACGTCAAGCAGATCGAGGGGCGCGACTATGCCGCTCTGCAACAACTCCCCGACGGGCCGACGCGGGATTTCTTCACCGATGTGTTCCTTTTCTCCAACGGCAAGACGCATCGCACTGCGCGCGGATTGTTCGCGCGATCCTTCTCGCTGGGCAACATCCGCGCGCGCAAGGGCGATATCCGCGCGGTCGCGGACCGGATCGTGCGCCAGCTGCCGCGAGAGGAACCGTTCGACTTCGTCGACCTGATGGCGGCGCGTGTGCCGTCCGAAATGATCGCCGGACTGCTCGGGCTCGACGTCACTGACACGCCGCAGTTCTCGCACCTTGTCTACACCCTGTCGCGAGGGTTGAACCCGGTCTATCCGCATCACCTCCATGCCGAGATCGATGCGGCGGTTGGCGATTTGTACAACTATGTCGCGCAGCACCTTCGTCAGCGGCTCGATCACCCTACCGGCGATCTGCTTTCGCAAACCGCCGCGACCTGGGCGGAAGACGACGCATTGCCCTTCGCCTATCTTGTCCATCAGGTGATGGGCATGATCGTGGGCGGAGTGGATACGACGCGCGCATCCTTCGCCATCATGGTCAGCCTGCTGTTGCAGCACGATCGGCAATGGCAGGCCGTGCGCAACGATCGCAGCCTGATCCCGGGCGCGGTTTCCGAGGCGCTGCGCTACGAACCGTCGGTGGCATCGATCACGCGGGTGCCGGTCAAGCCGATCTCGCTTTGTGGATACGACATCGCGCCGGGCCAGGCGATCAGCGTCAACACGATGTCCGCGATGCGCGACCCCGATGCCTACGCTGATCCGGATCGCTTCGATATTCGGCGGCAGGACCATCCTCGCCTTCACCCGGTCTTCGGCCAGGGCCCGCATCACTGCATCGGCGAGGTGCTGGCGCGGTTCGAGATGGAAGAGGCGCTTGCTGCGCTGATCGAGGCGGTGCCGCATATCGAACTGCTCGAGCCGCCGCGGATGATCGGTTTCGGCGGGCTGCGACAGATTACCGAGATGACCGTCTGGATCGCGTGAGGGCGGCGCCCGGGCCGTGCTCGGGCGCCCGACATTCCAATCCGTGTTGCGAAAAGCGAGACGTTTCCATCCCAACCGGCGGGAGCGCAGCTGCCAGACACACCTGACTCAGTGTCCAGATGCAGGATGCCTGCGCGCTCGGCTTCCCTCCCGGGGCGATACCACTTGAAACGATGCAGGCAGGCTTTGCAGAGGCCAGCGACGACGGGCCCGGCGTGCCAGCCTGCAGTCTTGCTCTCTTTGAAGGAAATCGCGCGCGGCGTTTTTCCGGCTATCTAGCGGAAAATGGCTCCCCGAGTTGGATTCGAACCAACGACCAAGTGATTAACAGTCACCTACTCTACCGCTGAGCTATCGGGGAGCAGCCATGTCGGCAGGCCCGCGCCTATATGGGGGTGCTTCGGATTGTGCAAGCCCTCAGGTCATGAATTGTTCGGCAACAATTCGATCGTCGAGCGAATGGCCCTTGTCGAACAGTAGTGTCAGCTCGGAATCTCGTGCAATTTCAACGTGAACCTCGGCCACGTCGCGCACTTCCTTCTGGTCCGCCACGGCTGCGACCGGGCGCTTTGCGGGCTCGTTGATGCGGAAGGTTACCCGCGCGCGGTCGGGCAGAATCGCCCCGCGCCACCGCCGCGGGCGGAATGCGCTGATCGGAGTCAGCGCAAGCAGCTTCGAATCGAGCGGGAGAATCGGTCCGTTGGCCGACAGGTTGTAGGCCGTGGAGCCCGCCGGGGTGGCCACAAGGACGCCATCGGCCACCAGTTCCTCGATCCGGGTCTTGCCATCCACCAGAATCTCGATCTTGGCGGTCTGGCGCGTTTCGCGCAGCAGCGAGACTTCGTTGAGCGCACATTCGACGCGGGTTTGCCCGTCCTGCGTCACCGCCTCCATGCGCAGGGGCGAAATGCCGAGCGGGCGGCTGCGGTTGACCCGCTCGATCAGCGCGCCCTTGGGCCGGTGCTTGTTCATCAGGAAGCCCATCGTGCCGCGGTTGACGCCGTAGACGGGCAGGATCCTCCCGCTGTCCAGCATACCGTGCAGCGTTTGCAGCATGAAGCCGTCGCCGCCGAGCACGACGACCGCATCGGCATCTTCCTGCGGCACCCAGTCATGCGCCTCACGCAGAACCTCGGCCGTGTCCTGCGCCTGCGCCGTGTTCGAAATGGCGAGCGCCAGCCGCTCGAATGTCGGTTCTCCGGCCATTGAGTCCTCTTCCCAACCTTGCTGCGTGCCTATGGAGCATGGAGGCGCTTGGCAATCGCTGAGCGTCCCAGCGTGGTATTTGCATGCAGCGCGGGCTTTCCCATCGGCAAACCGCTTGTAATAGGGGGTTCATGCAGGCTGAAGCCGATCAGGATGAGCTCACGGGGCTCGCGAATGCGGCATATGCCCGTGCGACCTTGAAACAATGGCTCGGCCAGGACGAGACGCACGTCCACGCCATGCTCGTGGCGCTGGGCCGTTTCGACAGCGTGAACGTGGCCCACGGACTCCTCGCAGGCGATTTCGCGCTGACCGAGACCGCGCGCAGGATCACCCATTTCGCTCAGGACGAATTCGCCGGTGGCGCGTGGTTCGCCGCGCGGCTCGACGGGGGCAAGTTCCTGCTCGCCACCCGGGAGCCGTGCAGCCGGGAGCGGTGGCAGTTCCTCGCCGAGGCGCTGGCCGACGGGATCGCCCAGCCGCTGGCAGGGGCCAGCGCCGGGCTGCCGCAGCTATGGCCGCATGTCGCGCTGATCCGGGCGCTGGCCGGGGACGATCCTGCCAGCGTGCTGGGCCGTCTCGGCGATGCGCAGATCGGCCTGAAGGGGGAGCCGGGGCGGCGGATCGTGTGGATCGATCGGGACGAAGCGCCCGCGGGGATCAACACCGCGCAGGTCGAGGCCGCGCTGCGCCACGCGCTCAACGAAGGGGCGGTCTCGTTGCGGTTCCAGCCGCAATTCGCGCTGGCCGATGACCGGATGCTCGGCGCGGAGGCGCTGGTACGGTGGGATCAGCCGCTGCTGGGCCTGATCGGCGGCGAGACTTTGCTGCGCATTGCCGCGCGGGCCGATCTCACCACGCAGCTGACCCGGCGGGTGTTCGGGGCGGCGCTGCATGCGGTGCTGGACTGGCCCGAGGGTCTCAAGTGCTCGATCAACATCACCGCCGCCGATCTGGCGGTCGCGCGCTTTCCCAACGAAATCCTCGACATGGTGAGCGACATGGGGGTCGATCCGACCCGGCTCACCCTCGAAATCACCGAACAGGCGCTGCTCGGCGATCTGGACCTTGCGGCGCGCTCGCTCGGCCTGCTGCGCGACGCGGGGATGCGGATCGCGCTCGACGATTTCGGCGCGGGCTTCTGCAATTTCGGATACCTGAAGTTCCTGCCGCTCGACATCCTCAAGCTCGATCGCATCATGCTCGACGGGGTGGGCGAGAACCCGCGCGACCGGGCGGTGCTGCGCGCCATGGTCGCGATGGCGCGCGCGCTCGATCTCGAAGTGGTGGCCGAGGGGATCGAGAACGAGGCCCAGCGCCGGATCGCGGCAGAGGAAGGCTGCAGCGCCTATCAGGGTTTCCTGCGGTCGAAGCCGCTGACCCAGCAGGATTTTCTCGCGCTGGCGCGCGAGAGGTAGCGCAGCCTCCGGGGGCATGCCCAGGAAGCTGCGCCAGCAATCGGCCGGAACCTAGTCCGCTGCGGCGGGGGCTGCGGGCACCTCGGCATTCTTCACGTGCGTGTCGAACCAGTCGAACATCTCGTGCAGCGTGTGGAGAACCGACTCGCGCCCGCGATAGCCGTGGTCCTCGTGCGGGAGCATCACCAGTCGTGCGGTGCCACCGGTGCCCTTGACCGCCGCGAACATGCGTTCGGACTGCTGCGGGAAGGTGCCCGAGTTGCTGTCGTTCGTGCCATGGATGAACAGGATCGGCTCGTTGATCTTGTCCGCCGCCATGAACGGGCTGAGCATGTAGTAGGTGTCAGGCGTATCCCAGAAAATCCGTCGTTCGGACTGGAAGCCGAAGGGCGTCAGCGTGCGGTTATACGCGCCCGATCGCGCGATCCCGGCCTTGAAGATGTCGCTCTGCGCCAGCAGGTGCGCGGTCATGAACGCGCCGTAGCTGTGCCCGCCAACGCCCACGCGCACCCCGTCACCGAAGCCGCGTTCGACCGTGAAATCGACCGCTGCCTGGGCGGAGGAGACGATCTGTTCGATGAAGCTGTCGTTCACCGTTTCGGGATCGTCGCCGATCACCGGCATCGCCGCCCGGTCGAGCACGGCGTAGCCCTGGGTCAGGAAGAACAGGTGCGAATAACCGCCGATGCGGGTGAAGCGGTATGGCGAATCGCGGTTCTGGCTGGCGGTGGCGGCGTCGTTGAATTCGCGCGGATAGGCCCACACGACGACCGGGAGCTTGTCGCCCTCCTTGTAGTCGGGCGGCAGGTAGAGGGTAGCCGTCAGCTCCACTCCGTCGGCCCGCGTGTAGGTCACCAGTTCGCGCTTGATCCCGGTCAGTTCGGGATGGGGATCGGGGAAATCGGTCAGGAAGCGGTCCTGCCCGTCCGCATACAGCTTGATGTTGCCGGGGTTGGTCGGGCTCTCGTACTCGGTCAGGAATTCGCTGCCATCGTCGCTCAGCACGTCGATCACCGATTCCAGATGCTCGCCCGAACTGCGCCACAGCTCCTCGGTTTCCAGCGTGGTCAGGTCGAAGCGGCGAAGGAACGGGCGCAAGCCCTCAGGCGTCGCGCCGGCGCCGGTCAGCAGCAGCTTCCCGTCGACATTGCGCGCCACCTTGAAGCCGCGGTCGGTATAGGTGTCCAGCGGGCTGCCCGGGTCGCTGTAGGCATCCTGCACATTGCGCAGGTTGAGCACGCGCGGCGGGTTGCTGCCCGTCACGTCGACCAGCGTCTGGCGCACTTCGCGCGTATCGCGGTCGTAGTCATAGGCGATGATGTCGTCCGTCCCCTCGATCCCCTCCGAGCCGGAGGCACGATCCTCGAGCCTTGCAAACACGCGTCCCTCGCCTTCGAAGGGTGCGGCCAGCGCGAGGAGATTGTCGCGGTTGTCGCTCTCGACGCGCGGATCGCCGCCGTCCTGCGCCTCGGCCCAGATCAGCAGCGCATCCTCGGTCGGGTGCCACTGGATATTGCGCCGGCCGGTCACCACACCCTGCACGGGCAGCGCGTCGGCCAGCGGTTGCTCGGCGATGGTCTGGACCAGCCGGCCGTCCTTGGTGAAGACGGCGGTGGTCGTCGGGAAGCGGTAGTAGGGCACCTGGTAGGAGAACGGCTTTTCGAGCCATTCCATCAGCAGGTATTCGCCATCGGGCGAGGGGGTGACGCTGGTGTAGACCCGCGGCGTGCCGATCGCGCGCTTGCCGGTGCCGTCGGCGTTCATCACCATCGGCTGGCTGGTCGTCAGCCACTCGAACAGCGCCTCGTCATACGGATTTTCGAGCAGGTCCTGATAGGTACGGGTCTGCGCCTCCGCCCCGCCGGAAGCGTCCTGGATCGCCGGACCTGCGGGGGTGAGCGATTCGACCGGCCGGGTCCCGCGGCCTTCGGGAATGGTCAGCATTAGCAGCGATCCGTCGGGCATCCAGCGCGGCGTCTGGAAGATCGGATTGACCCCGCCGGTCATGATCTTGCGCGCGGTCGCGGTCTGCGTGTCGAGCACGTGCAGGTCCATCGCATCGGCGCGGGTATTGGTGAAGACGACCATCGACCCGTCGGGCTTCCACGAGATATCCGCGACGTCCGCCTCGGCCGGCAGGGCCACCTGCCGCACGGTGCCGCTCTCGATATCCTGCAGGGTGAGGCCCACGGTCGCGCGCGTGCCGTAGCGATCGTTGATCGCCGCATCGAGCCGCAGCCCGGCGAGCTTTTCCATCGGCTTGGCAAGTTCCGCGACCGGCGGCAGCGCCTCGCGCTGGAGCAGCAGCATCTGGTCGTTATCGGGTGAAACCGACACGCCCGGGCTGGGCGCGCGGGTCACGATGTCCGTCACGTCCTGCGGCGGCGTCTGGTAACCCTCGTCCTGCGCCAGCGCAGGCGCGGCAGTCGTGGCAAGGCCGATAGCAAGCGCAAGCGCGCTTGCCGCGAATTTGGTCGATCGCATCAAGATAGTCCTCCGTTCGTGCGAGTGCTTCGCCCAAACCCGACCGCGGATCAAGGCGGCAGGCCGTCGCCGGAGCCGGAGTTTTTCTTAGCTGGTGGCACTGGACCGGTGCTGGCATGATCGGAGTGGTTCGAGGGCAGGCGACGATGAAACGATTTCTGATTTGCTTCACGATGGCGAGCCTGGCGCTTGGCGCGCCGGCTTCGGCACAGGAGATGGCGCTCGACAGTGTGGACGTGCCCACGAGTGGCGAGATCGTGGAGCTTGCCATACCCTCCGCACCCGGCGTCGTCATCGCTGGCACATTGCGGTTGCCGAAGGAGCGAGGCGAGGGGCCGTTCCCGCTGGTGATCTCGATGTCAGGCGACGGGCCCAATCCGCGCGGCGGTTACCACCTGTTGTCCGAACGGTTGCTGGCCGAAGGCATTGCCACGTTCGAATACGACAAGCGCGGTTCAGGCGCGTCCGCCGGCACCTTTGCGCCGTTGCTGACCGAAGCGGCGGAAGATGGCGTGCGGTGTTCGAATATCTGCACGCCAACCCGCGTGTCGATCCGGCCCGGATCGCGGTGACGGGGCACAGCGAAGGCGCGGCGGCCGCGCCGATGTTTCTGCGCGATCGGAATGACCTTGCCGCTTTCGTGTCGCTGGCTGGTCCGGCGGGGAAGCGTGGGCAAATGTTCCGCGATTCGCTGGCCGCATCACTGGTGGCCTCCGGCAAGGATGCGGAGAAGGCGCGGGCGGCAGGGGAAGCGGTTGGCAGATATCTGGAAGGACGGATCGCCGGGCTCGACGAGGCGAGTCTCGCTGCGCTGCGCGCCGCTGCCGTGGCAGCGTTCGAGCAGGTCGGCTTCGACCGGGTCGCCGCGCCGGCCACGCTCGCCAGCATCGACACGCGGCAGATCCAGCAGATGTATGCCCTCGACCCGTCCGACAATCTGTCGCGGCTGCGCGCGCCCGTGCTGATGGTCTACGGCTCGCGCGATCTCATCGTGCGCCCCGACACCAGCGTGGAGCCCGCGGTCGATGCGCTGCGCGCCAATCCCGATGCTGCCGTCGTCACCATAGGCGGGGTCGACCACTGGCTGATCCGCTCGCCCGACGGCGAGGCCCGGCCCGATATGGGCTGGCCGGTCTCGGCACCTGAAGTGCTCAACCTCGTCACGGCGTGGCTGGTCGCGCGGCTCCAGCCAGAAGCGCGCTAGGCCGGGGCCTTTTCACCTTTCTTCGCCCGCTTGCCTGCTCTTTGGGCGATCGCGCTCAAGCCCTTGGTCAGCTGGAACAGGCCGTTGAGGCGGCTTTGCGGATCGCCCCACGCGCGGTTGACCACCAGCTTCATGTCGGGCCGCAGCTTCACCGCTTCGGCGCGCTTGTCGACATAAGCCAGCAAGCCCACCGGATCGGGGAAGTTGTCCTGGTGGAATGTGACCAGCGTGCCGCGCGCGCCGACATCGATCTTGGCGATGTTGGCGGCGATGGCCTGATGCTTGATCTCGATCAGGCGGACAAGGTTCTGTGTGGCCGAAGGCAGTTCGCCGAAACGGTCGATCATCTCGGCCGCCAGCCCTTCGATCTCGGCCTTGTCGCTCGCCTGGTTGAGACGGCGGTAGAGCGCCATGCGCACGGCGAGGTCTGGCACGTATTCCTCGGGAATCATGATCGGCGCATCGACCGTGATCTGCGGGCTGAAATCTTCGGCCGGTTTCTCCAGTCCCATCTCGCCCGCCTTGGCGGCGAGGATCGCATCCTCCAGCATCGACTGATAAAGTTCGAAGCCGACTTCGCGGATATGGCCCGACTGCTCGTCGCCCAGCAGGTTGCCCGCGCCGCGAATGTCGAGATCGTGGCTGGCCAGCTGGAAGCCCGCGCCCAGGCTGTCGAGATCGCTCAGCACCTTGAGCCGCTTCTCCGCGACTTCGGACAGGGCCTGATCCTCGGGCGTGGTCAGATAGGCATAGGCACGCAGCTTCGCGCGGCCCACGCGGCCGCGCAGCTGGTAGAGCTGGGCGAGGCCGAAGCGGTCTGCACGGTGGATGATGATCGTATTGGCGCTGGAAATATCGAGCCCGCTTTCGACGATCGTGGTCGACAGCAGGACGTCGTATTTCTTCTCGTAATAGGCGCTCATCCGGTCCTCGACCTCGCTCGGGCTCATCTGGCCGTGTGCGGGGACGACTTTCACCTCGGGCACGTTTTCGTGCAGCCACGCTTCGAGGGCCTCCATGTCGGAGATCCGGGGCACGACGATGAAGCTCTGCCCGCCGCGATGGTGTTCGCGCAGCAGAGCTTCGCGGATGACCATGTCGTCCCATTCCATCACGTAGGTCCGCACGGCGAGGCGATCGACCGGCGGGGTCTGGATAGTGGAAAGTTCGCGCAGGCCGGTCATCGCCATCTGCAGCGTGCGCGGGATCGGCGTGGCGGTGAGCGTCAGCATGTGGACGTCGGCGCGCAGCGTCTTGAGCTTTTCCTTGTGGGTCACGCCGAAACGCTGTTCCTCGTCCACGATAACGAGGCCCAGGTCCTTGAACTTCGTCGACTTGCTGAGGATCGCGTGCGTGCCGACCACGATGTCCATCGTGCCGTCGGCCAGCGCGTCGCGCGTTTCGCTCGCTTCCTTGGGCGGCACGAGGCGGCTGAGGCGCCCGATCTTGAGCGGGAAGCCAGCAAACCGTTCGCTGAAATGCTGGAAATGCTGGCGGGCGAGCAGGGTGGTCGGTGCCACGACCGCGACCTGCTGGCCGCCCATCGCCGCGACGAAAGCGGCGCGCAGGGCAACCTCGGTCTTGCCGAAGCCGACATCGCCGCAGACGAGCCTGTCCATCGGCTTGCCGCTCTCCAGATCGCGCAGCACGTCCTCGATCGCGCGCTCCTGATCGTCGGTTTCCTCCCACGGGAAACGGTCGACGAACTGGTTGTAGCTGGCTTCATCCGCTTCGAGCACCGGCGCTTTCTTGAGCGCGCGGGCAGCCGCGGTGCGCATCAGCTCGCTCGCGATTTCGCGGATTCGTTCGCGCAGCTGGGCGCGGCGCTTCTGCCATGCCTCGCCGCCCAGCCGGTCGAGCATCACGGCTTCCTCGGACGATCCGTAGCGCGAGAGGACTTCGAGGTTCTCGACCGGAATGTAGAGCTTGTCGCCGCCCTTGTACTCCAGCATCACGCAGTCGTGCTTGGACTTGCCGACGGTGATCGGTTCGAGGCCGAGGTACTTGCCGATACCGTGCTCGGTATGGACCACCAGGTCACCGCGCGAGAGCGCTTGTAGCTCGCTCAGGAAGGCATCGGAATCCTTGCGCTTCTTGCGTCGGCGGACCAGCCGGTCGCCCAGCAGGTCCTGCTCCGTGACCAGCTCGATATCGTCGGTGGCGAACCCGCTGTCGAGCGGAAGGATCATCGCCGTGGCAGTGCCCTTGGCCGCCTTGCCGAGCGCTCCCTGCCAGCTATCGGCGAGCGTGACGCTGGTGCCCGCCTCGCCGAGGATCGAGGCGATGCGCTGGCGGCTGCCCTTGGAATAGGCGGCCAGCAGCGGGCGCTTGCCAGCCTTGGCGATGGCCTTGAAGTGTTCGGCAGCGGCCTCGTACACATTGTCGCCGCGGGCACGCTCGGGCGCGAAATCGCGCGCGGAGCGGAAGCCGAAATCGATGACCGTCTCGCTCTCGGGCTCGTCGAACCCGGTTGCGCGGTGGACCGGCCGCTGGTCGAGCACGGTGCCGATCTCGTCTTCGCTCAGGTAGAGCGCTTGCGGGTCGAGCGGGCGGTAGCTGCCCGCCTTCTGCCCGGCAGTTTCGGTGCGCGTGCGGCGATATTCGGAGATGTCGGCGATCCGCTCATCGAACGCGGCCAGCGCGCCGACGTCGATCACGACGGGGTCGCTATCGCCCAGATGGTCGAACAGCGTTGCCAGCTTCTCCTCGAACAGCGGCAGCCAATGCTCCATGCCTGCCTGCCGCCGCCCCTCGCTCACCGCTTCGTAGAGCGGGTCCTGCGTGGCATTGGCGCCGAACCGCTCGCGATAGCCGGAGCGGAAGCGCTTGATCGTCGCGTCCTCCAGCAGCACCTCGCTGGCGGGCAGCAGCAGGAAGGAATCGAGCGTGCCGGTGGTACGCTGGGTCGATGGATCGAACAGGCGCAGGCTTTCCAGCTCGTCCCCGAAGAAGTCGAGCCGCAGGCCCTGGTCGAGGCCGGAAGGGAAGATGTCGAAGATCGACCCGCGCACCGCGAATTCGCCCGCGTCGATCACCGTGTCGGTGCGGCTGTAGCCCTGCTTTTGCAGCAGCTGGGTCAGGCTTTCGTGGCCGATATGCACGCCCGGCTTCAGCTCGCGCACCGCCTCGCGGATGCGGAACGGGGTGAGCATGCGCTGCAGAACCGCGTTGGCGGTGGTGACGAACAGTTGCGGGGCGTCCTTCTCGGCCTGCAGGCGGTGCAGGGCGGAGAGGCGCTGGGTGCTGATCGAAAGCGCGGGGCTCGCGCGGTCATAGGGCAGGCAGTCCCACGCGGGGAATTCGATGACCGAGAGTTCGGGCGCGAAATAGCGTGCGGCATCGGCGACGGCGCGCATCGCGGTATCGTCGGGCGCGATGAACACGGCGCGGCGGGCGCCATTCTTCTTCTGCGCCGCGCGGGCGAGGTCGGACATGACGAGCGGCTGGGCCCCGCGCGCCAGCTGCGCAAAGGTGAGCGGCTGCTGCGCGGAAAGGATGCGGGAAAGGTCGGGCATTATGGTCTAATCCGGTCCGGGCCGCGCGGTTTCCGCGCAAACGAAAAGAACCCCCTGCTCGGCCGAGAAGGGGGTGGGTTGTGTCTGGGTTGTCGACTAGCGGCCCGGTGGGGCATGCGCCAGCCTTAACGGGCGCGCGCTAGCGCGGGATGTCCCTATCGCGGAATATCGACGTAATCGAGCTTCTGCATGATGACGATCCGCTTGCCCTGCATTTCCTCCGGCACGGGCTGCGTCTTGAGCGCCCAGGCCATGATGTCGACATCGTCGTAATCGAGCAGTCTTTCGAACCAGACGAGGTCTTCCTCGGCCCAGTCGGCGTGGTAGCGATCGAAATAGCCGCCGATCATGTAATCGGCTTCGCGCGTGCCGCGGTGCCAGCTGCGGAATTTCGCGCGGGCGAGGCGGGCTTCGAAGGTGGGGGAGGTCATGAGCGCCCTTTAACCCCTACGCCTTCATTCGTCATCCCTGCGCAGGCAGGGATCCAGATGACGTTGGCCGGGGTAGCAATATCGACAGGTTATCTGGACCCCCGCCTGCGCGGGGGTGACGAGGGGTTTTTCGCTGGGGTAGAGGACACGCATGCGCCCCGAAATCCTCAATCCCCTGTTTGCCGAGGTCGACACGCTCGACGGGGTCGGCCCCAAGCTGAAGAAGCCGCTCGAAAAACTGCGCTGCACGCGGGTGCGCGACCTCGCCTATCACTGGCCCGACCGCTTCGTGACGCGCCGCCCGGTCGACAATCTGGACGAGGCGGGCGAGGGCGAGCAGATCATCGTCGCGCTGACCGTGACGGAGCACCGCGCAGGTGCATCGCGGCGCGCGCCGTACAAGATCCTCGCGACCGACAGCGCGGGCAACATGCTGGCGCTGACCTATTTCGGAAGGTCGAGCTACACCGCGAAAAAGCAGCTGCCGGTGGGCGAGAAGCGCCGCGTGGCGGGCAAGCTGGAACGCTATGGCGACATGCTCCAGATGGTCCATCCGGACCATGTGCTGACGATGGAGGACGCCGCGCTCGGCCCAATGCGCGAACCGATCTACCCGCTGGCCGAAGGCCTCACCCAGCCGCGCATGGCGAGCCTCGCGGCGCAGGCGCTCGAGCGGCTGCCAGTGGTGCCCGAATGGATCGAGCCGGGCATGTTCGCGCAGCAGAAATGGCCCGCCTGGGCCGACGCGCTGCGCAGCGTGCACGCGCGCGACGACGAGACCGCGAAGGACCGGCTCGCCTACGACGAGTTGCTGGCCAATGCGCTCGCGCTGCAACTGGTGCGCGCGGATAACCGCCGCAAGCGTGGCCGTCCGCTGGCAGGCGACGGGAGCCTGCGCGACAAGCTGCAACTGCCGTTCCCGCTGACCGGAGCGCAGGAGCGTTCGATCCGCGAGATCGAAGGCGACCTCGCGCAGGACGCGCCGATGCTGCGCCTGCTGCAAGGCGATGTCGGCGCGGGGAAGACCGTGGTGGCGCTGCACGCAATGTTGGTGGCGGTGGAGGCAGGCGCGCAGGCGGCGTTGCTGGCGCCGACCGAAATCCTCGCCCGCCAGCATTTCGAGACGCTGCGCGAGATGGCGCGACCCACCGGGGTCGAGGTCGCGCTGCTGACAGGCCGCGACAAGGGCCGGGCGCGCGAGAGCATCCTGATGGGGCTGATGGATGGCAGCATCCAGATCGTCGTCGGCACGCACGCGATCTTCCAGGAGGCGGTGCAGTACCGCGACCTCGGGCTGGTGGTGGTGGACGAACAGCACCGCTTCGGTGTGTCACAGCGGCTCCAGATGGCGGGGAAGGGCAAGCGCCCGCCGCACACGCTTTCGATGACCGCCACCCCGATCCCGCGCACGCTGACGCTTGCCAACTATGGCGAGATGGAGGTCAGCCGGCTCGACGAATTGCCGCCCGGCAGGCAGGCGATCGATACCCGTGTGGTCGGGATGGATCGCCTGCCCGAAGTGGTCGAGGCGGTCGGGCGGCATCTCGCGAGCGGGCAGCAGGCATACTGGGTGTGCCCGATGGTCCGCGATGAAGAGGACATGGAGAAGGCCGCCGCCGAGCAGCGCTACGCTGCGCTCAAGGCGCGCTTCGACGATGCCGTGGTGATGGTCCACGGGCAGTTGGACCCCGAGGTGAAGGACGCCGCAATGGCGCGCTTCGCCAGCGGGCAGGCGAAACTGCTGGTCGCGACCACCGTGATCGAGGTCGGTGTCGATGTGCCCGCCTCGACCCTGATCGTGATCGAACAGGCGGAAAGCTTCGGCCTCGCCCAGCTCCACCAGCTGCGCGGGCGCGTGGGGCGGGGGAGCGAGAAATCGGTCTGCTTGCTGCTGCGCGGTAACCAGCTGTCCGAGACCGGCCAGCGCCGCCTCGCGCTGATGCGCGAGACGCAGGACGGGTTCCGCATTGCCGAGGAAGATCTGGAGCTGCGCGGCGGGGGCGAACTGCTCGGCACGCGGCAGTCGGGCGACACGCCGTTCCGGATCGCGACGCTGGAACAGATGCAGCGCTTTCTCGACCCCGCGACTGCCGATGCGAAACTGCTGATGGATCGCGACGCCGGGCTGGAAGGCGAACGCGGCGAGGCCGCGCGCATCCTGCTCTACCTGATGGAGCGCGACATGGGCGTGCGCACGCTGCGGGGTGGGTGAGAAAAACTCCCCTCCCTTTGGGGAGGGGTTCTTCCCCATCGGCCTCGGCACACCCCCACCCAGCCTCCCCCTCAAGGGGGAGGAGCATATAGTCTCGTACCTCAGCGAGGATTTTCCTACTTCACCCGCACAGGCTAGGGTGGCGGCAGCTCTTTCGCATTGTCGTCCACCTCGCGCACGCACGCAGAATTTCGCGGCCCAAAAGCGAAAAGTGTTACTCGGCGTCGCCTAACCCGATGAGAGGTAATGATTTTCTGAGGGTGACACCTGGGTGACACGTGTCACCCTCTGTCACCTCTATCGTGTCACTCCCCTCCCTTGGGGGAGGGGTCGGGGGTGGGGGCTCCAAGCCATCGGTCCTCGCACACCCCCACCCAACCTCCCCCTCAAGGGGCAGGAGTTCAGTTCGGCACCGACAACCGCTCCACCAGCGCCCCCGCCGCCGCGTCGACATCTTCCCAAGTCGCCTCGAACTGCTCCTCGCCGTCATGGTACGGGTCCGCGATCGCCGCGCCCTCGCGCCCCGGCACGAGGTCCATCAGCAGTGAGACATGCGCGCGCGATCCCTCGGGCCGCAGCGCTTCGATATTGCGCAGGTTCTGGTGATCCATCGCGAAGATATGCGTGAAGCGCTCGAAATCCTCGACCGCAAGCTGGCGGCCCGCATAGCCCGAGATGTCGATCCCGTGCTTTGCCGCTTCGTCAACGCTGCGCGGGTCGGGCGGGCTGCCGACGTGATAGTCCGCCGTGCCGGCACTGTCGGCCTCGGCGTCCAGTCCTGCCTTCTCCGCAGCGTCGCGAAACGCAGCTTCGGCAAGGGGAGAACGGCAGATATTGCCGAGGCAGACGAACAGGATCGCGGGTTTTTGCATTCCGTCGGCGTACTGGACGCACAATGATGCGCGCAATAGGGATTACCGCAAACAAGGGGAACCCAGTCACCATGAAGCACCTGCTTGCCGCCACCGCACTCGCCCTTACCATCGCCAGCCCGCTGACGGCCGGACCGGTGGAGGATTACACCGAGCTGCGCGAGGACGTCTGGCAGGACATGCTCGACGACAATCCCACGCTCGCCACCTCGGTGGGCGATCGGCGCGGGGACGGGCAGTTGGGCGACCTGAGCATGGCCGCCTATGATCGCAACGTCGCCGAAGACCGCGCCTTCCTCGCGCGGCTGAATGCCATCGACGAAAGCGCGCTGCCCGAGGATCTGCGGGTGGACTATGCGATCCTCAAAAGCTCGCTTGAAGACGGGATCGAGGGTTCGCAGTTCGATCAGACCCGCTACGTCCTGTTCACCAATCGCGGCGGCTGGTTCAGCTGGATCGCATCGCTGCCTTACGGCTCACCGTTCTTCACCAAGGCCGACTACGAAAGCTACGTTTCGCGGCTCGAAGCGTATGGAGCGCAGAATGCTGCCGGGATCGCCCGCAGCAGCGAGGCGGTGGCGCGCGGGCTGACGCAGGCATGCGGGCCGATGGAAGGCGTCGAGGACCAGATTACCGGCCAGATGGCGGACAGCCCCGAAGAATCGGCATTCTGGCGCCCCTTCGAAAAACGCCCCTCGACCATTTCGGAAAGCGACTGGGCAGCCTTGCAGGCGCGCGCTCGGGCGGCGCTGACCGATGTGGTGTTCCCCGCCTACGAAGACTTCCTCAGCTTCTATACCGAGGAATACGTGCCAAAATGCCGCGCCGGCCTGCCCGGTGTCGCCGAAACCGCCAATGGCGATGACTACTACGCCTACCGCGTGCGCAGCTTCACTACCACCGACATGACGCCGCACCAGATCCACCAGCTGGGCTTGTCCGAAGTAGCGCGTATCCGGTCCGAGATGGAAGAAGTCGCCGCCGAGGCTGGCTTCGACACCCGTGAGGCCTTCATCGAACACCTGCGTACCGACCCGCAATATTACATGACCGATGCGGGCGCGTACCAGCGCTACGCCGCCGCGCTCGCCAAGGAAATCGACGGCTGGCTGCCCAAGCTGTTCGGCACGCTCCCGCGCCTGCCCTATACCGTGCTGCCGATCCCGGCGGCGCAGGCTCCGGGCAACACCACCGCCTATTACGAACCCGGTTCCCTGCAGACGGGGCAGGCGGGCATCTACCGCGTCAATCTGACCGAGCTCGACCAGCGGCCCTTGTGGGAACTCCCCGCGCTCGGCGTGCACGAGGCGGTGCCGGGGCACCACCTCCAGATCGCGTTGCAGCAGGAACTCGACCTGCACCCGCTACGCCGCAACGGCACTTTCTTCACGGCCTTCGTCGAGGGGTGGGGGCTCTACTCCGAGCGCCTCGGGATCGAGATGGGGCTCTACGATACGCCCGCCAAGCAGATGGGACGCCTGAGCTACGAGATGTGGCGCGCGGCGCGGCTGGTGGTCGACACCGGCCTGCATTCGAAGGGTTGGACCAAGCAGCAGGCGGTCGATTTCATGACGGACAACACCGCGCTTTCGGCGGCCAATATCGACGCCGAGGTCAACCGCTACATCACCTGGCCGGGCCAGGCGCTCGCCTACAAGATCGGCGAGCTGAAGATCCGAGAACTGCGCGGGCGTGCGGAAGAGGCACTGGGCGACCGGTTCGACCTGCGCGCGTTCCACGATGCGGTGCTGGAGAACGGGGCGGTGCCGCTGGATGTGCTGGAAGAGCACATCGACCGCTGGATCGCGGAGCAGGCTTCCTAGCGAACTCTCGGAAGTCCGCTCGTCCTGAGCTTGTCGAAGGGCGAGTGGTGAGCGGAGTGCCTGTTCGCGCTTCGACAAGCTCAGCACGAACGGAGACGGTTAGCGGAATTCTGCCTTGGTTTAGACTTCCGTCCGCGCCAGCACATCGCGCACGATGGCGTGAATATTGACCACCGCGCCGATCCGCGCGCCGAGCAGCGCCGTGCCGCTGACCTTGCGCTGGACGAACAAGGTCTCGGCGGGCGGGATGTGCCAGATGGCCTTGTCCTGCGCGATGGCCATGCCCTCGTCGCGCAACGCTGGCACGAAGCCCCGGTCGCCGAAGTCGAAGGGGGCATCCTTGGCCATTTCGCCGAGGATAATCGCGATCATCCGGTCGATGGCTTCGCCATGCTTTTCGATCACGGCGGGTGACATGAACTCGGCGTCGATCGCACCTTGGCGCACGCCCGCATGGTCCCGGTCGAGCCCGGCTTTCAGCAGGTTGCGGTAGGATTGCTGCACATCGGGATCGACCTCGCGCGTCGCTCCGAAATCGAGCAGCACAATCTTCCGGTCGGCCTCGCGATAGCGGTAGTTCGCGAAATTGGGGTCGGTCTGCATCAGGCCCCATTCGAACAGTTCGCGCGCGACCAGTTCGATCAGTTCCGCGAACACGCTGTCGCGCACTTCCTGCGGCTGGTCGCGCAGGTTTTCGACCGGGCGGCCTTCTTCGTACGACATCGCAAGGATGCGATCGCGGGTCAGCTCTTTGTCGAGTGTCGGCACCACGAACGCCTCGTGCCCGGCGAGAAGTTCGCCGTAGCGCTGCATCATGCGGCCTTCCCGGCGGTAGTCGGCTTCCTCGTGCAACTGCTCCTTCGCTGCCGCCAGCAGGGGAGCGATGTCGAGTTCCTTGGGAAGAAGACCGGTGACGCGCAGCAGCGTCGCGACGTTATCGACATCGGAATCGATGCTCTGCGCGACGCCGGGATATTGCACCTTGATCGCCAGCGTGCGCCCGTCGCGGGTCAGCGCGCGGTGAACTTGGCCGATGCTTGCGGCGGCGATCGGTCGTGGTTCGAAGCGACGGAAATTGGTGCGCCAGTCGCTTCCCCATTCCTCGGCCAGCACCCGGTCGAGCTGGCGCGGGGGCATGAAATCGGCATTGTCGCGCAGCTTGGCGAGGATTTCGGACAGCTCGGGCGGCAGGGCATCGCCCGCGTCCATCGAGAGCATCTGGCCCATCTTCATCGCCGCGCCGCGCAGGTGGGACAATCGTTCGGTCAGGCGGCCGATATTGCCGGGAGTGAGGACGAGGTCGTTCATCCGCACCCGCTCGCCCGAGGCGACGCGGCGCGCGCCTTCGACCAGCATCCCGCCCGCGACGCCACCGGCGAGCCGTCCGAAGCCGCTCAGGCGCCCGAAGCGGGAAGAGGGGACGGCGCGATGCCGTCCCTTGTCGTCATCCTCCCGCGCCATGTCGCCAGCCTTAGGCGTAGTTCACGTAGAGCGAATAGATCAGGCCGGGGATGTAGAAGATCAGCGTCAGGACCAGGCTGATGAGGAATTGCGTGCCCAGGCCATGCTTCAGCGCGACGCCGAGCGGGGGTAGAAGAATCGTGGCGATGAGGATGATAATAGGCATTTAGGTAGTTCTCCTTTGCCTCATCAACCAAACCGCCCCCTCACTGTTCCGCCCATGCGAACTATTCGCATCAGGAACCGCCCGCTGCACCCTCCGGTTCGTCGAGCCCGACAACGATGACCGTGCGCCCGCCGCCGAATTCCTCGCGCACCACGATCAGCCCCTGTCGCTCCAGATGTTCCAGCAGGCGCCGGATGCGGCTTGGGGAGGAACTGCCGTAGACGCGCGCCAGTTCGTCTTCGTCGGGCGAGGTGCGGCCCTGCGCGGCGGCGACCGCTATTGCGAGATAGGGGGCGAGCACATCTTCGGGCACATTGTTCGCCAGGCGTTCGATCACCGCGCGCAGTTCGGGCCGCAACTGGTGCAGGCCCGCGCTCGCAAAGGCGAACAGGCGACGGAAGTACAGCATGTCGACATGCGCGCTGGGCACGCCCTGCTGGCGGCAGCGGAGCGCGAAATCGCGGAACAGCGATGCGGAGGACTGGAAGGTCGCGCCGTCCTCGGCCGCGAGTTTGGCAATGATCTGCGCGAGAGCTTCCTCGTTATCCTGCGCGTTCGCTGCTTGCATCTCGTCGGCCGGGGCCTCGCCCGTCTCCCCGTCCTGCGGGCCCCTGCCACCCGCCGCATTCGCTGCGGCACGCTCGGAAATCGCCTGCTCGATTTCGGGTGCGCGCGGGGCCGGCGCGGGCGCGGGCGGCGGAGCGGGCTTGGCGACTTCCTCCGCCAGTTCGGAATGGAGCAGCGCCTCCAGTTCCTCGCCCTTTGCTTCCGGCAGCGGCATCAGTCCTTCGGCAGCGTTCTTCCCGCCGGTTCGCACGGTGCCGATATGGACCGCGACGGGACGGCGGCTGATCGCGGGGCCCAGGCCGAGGAAATGGCCACGCTGCAGATCGCGGATACGCTCGGCCTGTTTGCGGTCCATGCCCAGCAGGTCGGCCGCGCGCTGCATGTCGATGTCGAGGAAGGTGCGCCCCATCAGGAAGTTCGAGGCTTCGGCGGCGACGTTCTTGGCCAGCTTGGCGAGCCGCTGCGTGGCGACGATCCCGGCGAGCCCACGCTTGCGGCCCCGGCACATCAGATTGGTCATGGCAGACAGCGTCATGCGGCGCGTATCCTCGGCCAGCTCGCCTGCAGCGGCGGGCGCAAACATCTGCGCCTCGTCCACCACCACGAGGGCGGGATACCAATGCTCGCGCGGGGCATCGAATAGCGCAGCCAGGAACAGCGCGGCGCAGCGGATCTGCTGCTCCACCTCCAGTTCGTCGAGCGCCAGAACGACCGAGACGCGGTGCTGGCGCACGCGCCCGGCCAGCGCCTCTATCTCGCGCACCGAATGGGCCGCCCCGTCGATTACGATATGGTCGAATTCGTCCGCCAGGCTGGTGAAGTCACCCTCAGGGTCGATCACCACCTGCTGCACGAGGCCGGCAGTCTGTTCGAGCAGGCGGCGCAGCAGGTGCGACTTGCCCGATCCCGAATTGCCCTGCACGAGCAGCCGCGTCGCAAGAAGCTCCGCGATATCGACGGACACGCCTTGCCCGGACGAATCCGTGCCCATTTCGATCTGCGACCTCATGCTCCCAGCGAATAGGTGGCAAGCGGCGGTGCGCAAAGGCGAGTCGGGTAGTTATCCCGTTTTCGGTGCTCGGCAGCCCGGGTTAAGCCTGATGCGGGCGCCAGGATTCACCGGCGCGCCGGGCGCGCCGATTTGATCCATCGCAATGATCGCTCCGCATGCCGTGTCTAACCCGCGCGTCCAACCGACAGCGGCAGGACAGGCGATGCCAGAATTCGATATTATCGTGGTCGGGGCGGGCCCAAGCGGCCTCGCCTTTGTTCGCGCGCTCGACGGATGCGGACTTCGCATCGCGCTGGTCGAACGGCAGCCCGAGGCGGTGTTGGCCGCGCCGCCGGTCGACGGGCGGGAAATCGCGCTCACCCACCGCTCGGTCGACACGCTGAGGCGGTTGGGTGCGTGGCACCGGATCGACGACAATCACATCTTCGCCCTGCGCGGCGCGCGGGTCTATAATGGCCGTTCGGCACTGGTGCTTGGCTTCGATCCGGACGGCGCGCGGGAAGACCGCCTCGGCTGCCTCGTATCGAACCACCTCATCCGGCAGAGCCTGTTCGCCGCGCTGGAAGGGCAGGGGGGTGTGACACTGCTTGCCGGCACGGGGGTCGAACATGTCCAGGCCGACCGGGCGGGTGCGCGCGTGATGCTCGCCGATGGCCGCACCATTACGGCCAAGCTGCTCGTCGCAGCCGATTCGCGGTTCTCGGCCATCCGGGACCAGCTCGGCATAGCGGCGGAGGTGAACCGGCTCGGCCGTTCGATGATGGTCACGCGGGTGGCGCACGACGGGCCCAATCACGGCATCGCGACCGAATGGTTCGATTACGGCCACACGATCGCGATGCTTCCGCTGGGCGAGTATCAGTCCTCCGCCGTCCTTACCTCGCCGAGCGCCGCGATCGAGCGGATCGCGGCCTATCCGCCCGAGGTGCTCGCCGCCGAGATCGAGCAGCGCTTCGACGGGCGTCTGGGCGCGATGCGCCACGTCTCCGGCCCGCATGTCTATCCGCTCGCCACCACCTATGCCCGCCATTTCTCTAGCGACAGCGCAGCGTTGATCGGCGATGCGGCGGTGGGGATGCATCCGGTCACCGCGCACGGCTTCAACCTTGGCCTGCAATCGGGGGCGACCCTCGCCGGACTTGTGCGCAACGCTGCCGAAAAGCGCCGGTCGATCGCCTCGCCACTGCTGCTGCGCCGTTACGAAGCGCGCCACCGGCTTGCTACCCGGCCGCTCTACAGCGGCACGAACCTGCTCGTGCGTCTGTATACGGCTGAGGACCGCAGCGCCCGCTTGGCGCGCCATGCCGCGCTGGGCGCAGCCGCGCATCTTGTGCCCGTCAACACCGCCATTACCCGGATGCTGCTGCGCCACTGATCGTGGCGAGCGTGCGCATCGCTTCCTATAAAGAGCACAGACCAATGCCGCCGCAATCGACCCCCACCCGAGCCGAGGACAAGGAGATGCTGCGTCAGGCAGCGCTGCTGACGCGCAACCTTCATCGGCCCAATCCCGTGCGGTACTGGACCGATTGCTTCGGTTCGGCGACGGTCGGCTATGCCGCGCTGGTTGGCGCAATCGTGAGCGATAGTGGCGCGCTCGCGGCTGCGTTGGGCGTGCTATCGATCCTCACGCTCTACCGGGCGGTGCTGTTCATCCACGAGATCACCCATCTCGACCATCGCCTGCTGCCCGGCTTCCGCACCGCCTGGAACATTGCGATCGGCGCGCCGCTGCTGCTGCCATCGTTCCTCTATGAAGGGATTCACGCGGTTCACCATTCACGCAGACATTACGGGACACGGCGCGATCCCGAATATCTCCCACTTGCGCACATGCGCCCGTGGACGCTGCCGCTGTTCACGCTGGCGGCCTTGGCAATGCCGTTCCTGCTGCTGCTGCGCTTCGGCATTCTGGGCCCTCTCTCGTGGTTCATCCCGCCGCTGCGTCGTGGGCTGGTCGAGCGGTTCTCCGCGCTCGAGGTGAACCCGGCCTATCGCCGTCCCGAGCCGGAGGGCGCGTTCGCCCGCCGCTGGCATCTGCAGGAGGCGGCAGCCAGCATCGCGGCCATCGCCATCCTCGCAAGCACCGTAACCGGCCTGGTGCCGCTGCGGGCTTTCGTCCTGTACTGCGCGATCGTCGCCGGCGTTGCGGTGTTGAACCAGACGCGCACCCTGGTCGCGCATTTGTGGGAGAACGACGGTGCGCAGCTGTCGCTCACAGATCAGTATCGCGACAGCACCAATGTCCCGGCCGCTTTCCCCGGGGCGCTATGGGCGCCTGTGGGGCTGCGCTTCCACGCGCTCCATCATCTTGTGCCGCGATTGCCGTATCATTCGCTTCCCGAGGCTCATCGCCGCCTTGCCGCCGCTCTGCCCGTGAGCTCCGCCTACCGAGACGCGAACTATTCGTCGCTCTCCACGCTGCTGAAGCGGCTAGGGAACGCAACGATGCGCCGTCACTAGGCTCTGCTCGGCCCTAAAACATAAAGAGGGACTGGCTGTCCGCCGTAGCAAGTAGCTAGCGTGCGTTGGCGCACGCCGGCGCGCAGACACACGCTGCAGAGGGCGATCCGCCTATCGCAGAATGAAGCTTTGTCGCAGACTGGCGGCGCAATAACCGCTTGGCCGGGCCTGTGCCCAACGCGCCGTGGCGCGGTGTAATTGGTCGGGGAGAGAGGATTCGAACCTCCGGCCCCTGCCTCCCGAAGACAGTGCTCTACCAGGCTGAGCTACTCCCCGACCGGATGCTTGCGGGGCGGACCCCGCGAGGCAGAGGCGGCCCTATAGGTGTGGATCACCGCACACGCAAGCGGACATTCGTGCAGAAATTGCCCTAATGCGTGCACAGCAGCTGAAAGAGCAGTTTTCCGTGTCCGAATCGCATTACGAACAGCACTATCTCGACCTTATGGCGCGCATCTGGCGCGACGGGGACGAACGGGTCGACCGCACCGGAGTCGGCACAAGGGCCGTTTTCGGCACGCAACTGCGCTTCAGTCTGGCCAAGAATGCGATTCCCCTGCTGACGACCAAGCGCGTGTACTGGAAGACCGCCGCGCGCGAGATGCTGTGGTTCCTCACAGGCGAGACCAATATCCGCCCGCTGGTGCTGCAGGGGGTGAAGATCTGGAACGAATGGCCGCACGCACGCTACCTGCGCGAGACGGGTGAGGTGCTGTCGCTGGAGGATTTCGTCGAACGAATCGCACAGGACGAAGGATTCGCGGCGCGCTGGGGCGATCTCGGCCCGGTCTACGGCAAGCAGTGGGTCGACTGGCCGACCTACCGCTACCGCCCCGACGGGCTGTACGAGAAGGGCGAGGGGATCGACCAGGTCAGCCAGGTGATCGAGAGCCTGCGGACCAATCCGGGCAGCCGCCGCCACATCATCGAAGGATGGAACGTGGCCGAGTTGGACCGGATGGCGCTGCCGCCGTGCCACAAGACCTATCAGTTCCACGTGAGCGGGAAGGGCAGCAAGCTCGACTGCGTGCTCTACCAGCGTAGCTGCGACGTTGCGCTCGGCCTGCCGTTCAACCTGTTCGGGGCGGCGTTGCTCACCCGCATGATCGCACAGCAGGTCGATCTGGAGCCTGGCGAACTGGTCTGGATGGGGGGCGATACGCACCTCTACCTCAACCACGCGCACCTGATCGAAGAGCAGCTCGAACGGGAACCGTGCGGGGTCCCGCGGCTTGAGATCACAAGGCGTCCGCCGAGCATCTTCGACTACACGATCGAGGATTTCTCGGTCAGCGGTTACGACCCGCATCCGCCGATCAAGGCACCGGTGGCGGTGTAACCGTGGCATCGCTTGACCGAAAAGGTCACGCGCAATAAACGGTCGCTGGAATGAAAGAATGCGTCTCGCATGGCGAGATGCCGGGAGAGAGATGGATGGCCGATCGGCCCGAGCGAACCAACAAGGGTGACAACAAGCCGAAGCTGTCGCTCCATGTGCCCGAGCCCGAATATCGGCCCGAGGCGGACGAAGTCGACTTTTCGGCGATCGAGATTCCGGAAGCCGGCGTCCAGCCGCGCCCCGACGAGGCGTGCGAGCCGAGCGAGACGACTGCGCTCTGTACCGACCTGATCCGGGTGCTGGGTGACGATAATCGGGCGCACGGCCCGTGGGACCCCAAGCTCTCCCCCGATACGCTGCGCGAGATGCTTCGCCATTTCGCACTGGTGCGTGCCTTCGATGAACGCATGTTCCGCGGCCAGCGGCAGGGCAAGACCAGCTTCTACATGAAGTGCACGGGGGAAGAGGCGACCAGCATCTCCACCGCGATGGCGCTGCAGGGTGACGACATGGTCTTCCCCAGCTATCGCCAGCAGGGCGTGCTGATTGCGCGCGGCTATCCGCTGATCGAGATGATCAACCAGATATATTCGAACAGCGGCGACAAGCTGAAGGGCCGCCAGCTGCCGATCATGTATTCGAGCCGCGAGCACAGCTTCTTCAGCATCTCCGGCAACCTCGCCACGCAGACGCCGCAGGCGGTGGGCTGGGCGATGGCCAGCGCGATCAAGCACGACAGCCGCATTGCCGCGACATGGGTGGGCGAGGGGAGCACCGCGGAAGGCGACTTCCACGCCGCCTGCACTTTCGCCAGCGTCTATCAGGCGCCGGTGATCCTCAACGTCATCAACAACCAGTGGGCAATCTCCAGCTTCTCCGGCTTTGCGGGCGGCGAGCAGGCGACCTTCGCCAGCCGCGCGATCGGCTATGGCCTTGCCGGGCTGCGGGTCGACGGCAATGATCCGCTGGCGTGCTATGCGGCGGAGAAATGGGCGGCGGACCGCGCGCGGACCAACAGTGGGCCGACGCTGATCGAGTTCTTCACCTACCGCGCCGAAGGGCATTCCACCTCCGATGATCCCAGCGGCTATCGCAGCGCGCAGGAACGCGAGGCATGGCCGCTCGGCGATCCTGTGGTGCGGCTGAAAAACCACCTCATCGAACTGGGTGAGTGGGACGAGGAGCGGCAGGCCGAGATGGACCTGAAGGCGGCCGAGAAGGTCAAGAAGGACACCAAGGAGGCCGAGAAGAACGGCATCCTCGGCCACGGCATGCATCAGCCCTTCCATACGATGTTCGAAGACGTGTTCGAAGAGGAGCCCTGGCACCTCAAGGAGCAGAACGAGCAGTCCCAGCGCGAGCGCGACAAGAAATATCCGGACGGGGTGCCGCACTGATGAGCGAGACGAAAGAGAAGCCCAAGCAGGGCCGGGACGCGACCGGTGACGACCGCCGGTTGAACATGATCGAGGCGATCAACGATGCGCTAGACGTGTCGATGGGCCGGGACGAGAACGTCGTCGTCTTTGGCGAGGATGTTGGCTATTTCGGCGGCGTCTTCCGCTGCACCGCTGGCTTGCAGGAGAAATACGGCAAGTCGCGCGCGTTCGACACGCCGATTTCCGAGTGCGGGATCGTCGCGGCGGCCATCGGCATGGGCGCCTATGGCCTGCGCCCGGTCCCTGAAATCCAGTTCGCCGACTATATCTATCCCGGATATGACCAGATCATCAGCGAGGCAGCGCGTCTGCGCTATCGCAGCGCGGGCGAATTCGTTGCGCCGATAACGATCCGCTCCCCCTTCGGGGGCGGAATCTTCGGCGGGCAGACGCACAGCCAGAGCCCCGAATCGCTGTTCACCCATGCTTCCGGCATCAAGACCGTGATTCCCGCGACGCCCTACGACGCGAAGGGCCTGCTGATCGCGGCGATCGAGGATAACGACCCGGTCATCTTCTTCGAGCCCAAGCGGATCTACAACGGCCCGTTCGACGGCTTCTTCGACCGTCCGGTGCAGAACTGGAAGGCCCACCCCGACAGCGTCGTGCCCGAAGGCCATTACTCGATCCCGCTCGGCAAGGCGCGGCTCGTGACCGAAGGCGACCAGCTGACCGTGCTGACCTATGGCACGATGGTCCATGTCGCGAAGGCAGTGATGGAAGAGCGCGGCGTTTCCGCGGATGTCATCGACCTGCGCACGCTCGTCCCGCTCGATATCGAGGCTGTGGAAAAGTCTGTGAAGAAGACGGGGAAATGCCTGATCGTCCACGAGGCGACGCGCACCTCGGGTTTCGGTGCGGAGCTTTCCGCGCTGGTGCAGGAACGCTGCTTCTATCATCTCGAAGCCCCGATCGAACGCGTGACCGGCTTCGACACGCCCTATCCCCACAGTCTCGAATGGGCCTACTTCCCCGGCCCGGTGCGCATCGGCGCGGCCCTCGACAAGCTTCTGAGCGAGTAAATCCGACATGGCGAAATTCACCTTCAACCTGCCCGACATCGGCGAAGGCATCGCCGAGGCCGAGATCGTCGCCTGGCACGTCAGCGTCGGCGACACGGTCGAGGAAGACGGCCCGCTGGCCGACATGATGACCGACAAGGCGACCGTGGAGATGGAAAGCCCGGTTGCGGGCAAGGTGATCGAGATTGCGGGCGAGGTGGGGGACACCATCTCGATCGGCTCGATGCTCGTCACGATCGAGGTCGAGGGCGAGATTCCGGATGATGTTGCGGAAGAGAACGCAGCTGCCGCCGAGGCGGACAATTCCGCGCCCGAGCCTGCGCCCGCACCGTCTCCCAAGGACGAAGAGGTCGAGGAACGGATCGAGGTCGAGAACCCCGATGCGAGCGACGCCGACGACGCGCACGAAGCCGACCCCGAGCCCGAGCCCGCTCCCAAGCAGCCGGTCGAAAAGAGTGCGCCCGCGCCGACTGAAGCCAAAGTCCTCGCCAGCCCGGCAGTGCGCAAGCGCGCCAAGGATATCGGGATCGATCTCGCGCAGGTGAAGCCAGCCGATGATGGCCGCATCCGCCACGGCGATCTCGACCAGTTCATCAGCTATTCGGGCGGTTATTCGCCTGCCAGCCAGCCGCGCAGCGACGAGACCGTGAAGGTCATCGGCATGCGCCGCCGGATTGCCCAGAACATGAGCGCGTCGAAGCGCAACATCCCGCACTTCACCTATGTGGACGAGGTCGACGTGACCGACCTCGAAGCGATGCGCGCGCAGCTTAACGAGAACCGCGGCGATCGGCCCAAGCTGACGATCCTGCCGCTGCTGATCACCGCGATCTGCCAGTGCTTGCCCGAATTCCCGATGATCAATGCCACTTACGACGACGAAGAAGGCGTCGTGACGCGGCATGGATCGGTCAACATGGGCATGGCCGCGCAGACCGATGCGGGGCTGATGGTGCCGGTGATCAAGGACGCGCAGAGCCAGAACCTGTGGCAGCTCGCCCGCGAGATCGGCCGCTTGGCCGAGGCTGCGCGCACCGGCAAGGCCAAGTCGGACGAGATGCAGGGCGGCACGCTGACAGTCACATCGCTCGGCCCCCTTGGCGGGATCGCGACCACGCCGGTCATCAACCGGCCCGAAGTCGCGATCATCGGACCGAACAAGATCGTCGAGCGTCCGATGTTCGTGCGCGGAGCCGATGGCGTCGAGCGGGTCGAGAAGCGCCTGCTGATGAACATCTCGATCAGCTGCGACCACCGCGTGGTCGATGGCTGGGATGCGGCGAGCTTCATTCAGGCGCTCAAGAAGCGCCTCGAAGCGCCCGCCACGATCCTCGTTTGATTGTCAGGGCGAACTGATCAGCGGACCACCGCGCTGTAGGTGAACACGCCGCGCCCGCGCGCAGCGCGCGGATTGCCGACGTCCCAGCGGATGTTGGTGACGTCCGCCGATGTCGCGGGGCGTCCGTTGACCCGCAGGTCGGAAAGACGGCCCCAGGTCCGCCCGCCATCCACCGAAACCTGTGGAGCATTTCCGCCGGTCGTCCGAAAGGCGAGGGCGCGGGGCACGCGGCTCGTGATGGTAAAGGGCTGCTCGTGCGGGGTGCGCCAGCTCAGCATCAGGACGACGGTATCGCCGCTTTCCAGCGTCTCTGCGGGCGCGAGGACGCGCTGCGTACGCCCGTTACGCTCCTGCGCTCTTTCGAGGAAAACCTCGCGGTCGATCTCGACCGAGGTTTGCGCGTGGGCGCTGCTCGCGGCGAACAACACGGCGCTGGCGATCATCAATCCGGTACGCATGAAACGGCTCCCCCTGCCGATTTCCAAGGTCGTCGGAGGGCTCGCAGCAAAAGCTCAAAATGCGGTTAAACCGCGCCTAACCGTGTTTTCGCAAAAGAAGTGAAAAAGGTGCGCGCGAATCGATTGACACCCTGCGAATGCTGGCCTAATCGCGCCCCTCCCACGCAGCGGAGACACTCTCTCCCACGTGTTTGCGCGGGTGTAGCTCAGTTGGTTAGAGCGCCGGCCTGTCACGCCGGAGGTCGCGGGTTCGAGTCCCGTCACTCGCGCCACTTTCCCCGCTCCAGGCGGGGGCGTGGTGTTCCTCTCTCCGATCGTCGTCACCCGTTTCAAGCGCTCGTTCGCGCGCATACGGCGTCGATGTAGCCCCCAGACTACAGATCGGCTTGTTGAGTGTAGATAAATACTATACTATCCGCCGCTCCGGGGGAGGGGGTGTTGCCCGTAAAGCCTATGAAAATTGGTGGCCTCTCGCTCGCATTCGCTCTCGCGAGTTGTACAGTCGTCCATGTCGATGGTGCCGAGGTGCGCCGATATGCAGGCCATCTGGCTATAAATACTAGAGAATTAGCCGGTCCGGTCGCCGTTCGGAAGCGCGATTACGGCTTCGTCGCCGATCGGGGCTCTGCTGTATTTGGCTATCGCGAAAGCTACACGGTCATAGTGCCGCCGTCGGTCGGATGCACCGCCGTGATTATCGTAGAGGGGAACCACCGGCAGTTCGAATTCTGGCGCGAACAATTCGCGGCCAATCCGAATATCTGTGTTCTTGGGGGAGAATACGAATGAAAAACGTGGCCATCGTCCTGTCGATCGGGATCTTCGCGGCAGCCTGCGTCCCGATGGAATCGGCATCGCTAACCTATGTATCGAAAACGACCGCAGGCCTGAGCCTGTCCGCAGGGACTCCGGACACGCCGGGCATCGACCTGACGATCGGATTCGACGACAAGAACGTGGCCTTCGTCCCGGTCGCGGTCGCCAAGGCGTGTTATCGCGGCACGGGCACCAACTGCGAAAACGCGATTTACGAACTGCAGACGATCCAGGGCAAGAAAGGCGATGCGATCATCTCGTCGCCGATCGAGAGCGAGATCGAAAAACTTTCGGATCAGATCACCGCCAAGAGCGAAGAGCAATCCGACGACAGCAGCACGCTCGCGTCGCTCGAGGCCCAGCTGAAGGCCTACAACGAGGCCGAGGCCGCGAACGAGCAACTGACCACGCTCATGAGCGCCGAAGGCGCCGATCAGGCCCGGATTACCGAGCTGCGATCGCGGGTGGAGCAACGGCCGAGCATCGATCAGGCGCAGGTGCAGAACAGGGTCACGGCCCTGAAAAGCGCGATCCCCGCCAGGAAGAACGAGATCGACGGCCTGCTGGCGCTGCGCGCTCAGCTCAGCGCACAGCTAGGCGCCGACAGCAACTCGACACGTGACGATTCCTATTCGATCTATGGCAAGTTCAGCGGAAGCGGCGCGGGAGATGCCGAGGGCGGAGGCCTGACTGCAGGCAAGGTGTTCGCAACCGGTATCGCGGCGCAGAATCTTACCGAGGGTTCGGCCGTCGCGAACTGCCTGACCATTCTCAGCGGGCTTGCCGACAGGATTGGCACCGATAGCCTGCGGGAGGCTTTCCTGAGCAAGAATGCGCTCGTGTGCCAGCGGGTCGGTCAGAGGCTACAGGAGGAGGCATAGAACTGGCACTCCCTTCGCTGTGCCTAACGCAATAGGCATGGGCGCTGCCGGGTCGGCACTCTTGCGCGCGAAACCGAGTTTGTGCACGTGCTGCTCCGTCAGCTTGGCAGGAGGCCCTTTTCGATGATCACGCTCCACCACCTCGAATATTCGCAGAGCTTCCGCATCCTGTGGCTGCTGGAAGAGCTGGGCGCGCCCTATGAGCTCAAGATCTACGAACGCGATCCCGAAAGCCGCCTCGCGCCGGCGGACTACAAGGCGCTATCACCCATCGGCACCGCGCCGGTCATTACAGACGATCAGGGCCTCGTCCTGGCCGAAAGCAATGCGGTGATCGACTACATCCTCGATTCGCATCCCGAGAGCCCGCTGCGGCCTGCTCCAGGCGATGCAAGCCGCGCCGACTACCTGTTCTGGTTTCACGCGGGCGTGGGCAGCCTGATGCCGATGCAGTTCATGAACGGCATCCTGACCATGATGAAGGCACGCTCGCCCGCGCTGGTAAAGTCGGTCGTGGGTATCGCGACCGACAAGGTGCGCGAGATGCTGGTCGCACCGCGCCTCAAGACGCTGTTCGACAAGCTGGAGAGCGATCTGGGCCGCAACACCTGGCTGGCAGGCGACCGGCTGACCGCGGCCGACATCTCGATGTGCTATTCGATCGCTTCCGCCGATGCGCAGGGGCGGTTGCAGGATCGTCCGAACTGCCAGCGCTGGCTGAAGCAGATGCGCGACACGCCGTCGTTCCAGCGCGCGATGGAGAAGGACGGCCGCGAGACGTTCGTCTTTAGCTTCTAGGCGCTATTCCTGGTGGCTGGTGCAGTGATAGGCGCTGCGCCCGCCAACCTTGGTCCTGACGATCTCGCCACTGCAGCGCGGGCACTCGGCGCCCTCGTCTCGGGTGTGGATCAGCCAGTCGTCCGGCAGGTCGCTGTAATGCGCGCCCGTGTCGACGACGGCCTTCAGGATGTCGCGCATGGCGGTGTGGAGGTCGCCCAGCTGCCTCTCGGTCAGGTCGGAGCCCTTGCGCTGGGGATCGATCCCCACGCGGTACAGGATCTCGTCCGACCACAGGTTGCCCACTCCGGCGAGCTTTGTCTGTTCGATCAGCGCCGATTTGATAGCCCCGCGCGTCGATCCGATCACATCGACGAAAGTCTCGCGGTCGATCTCCAACGCGTCGGGTCCGAACCCGATTCGTTCGATCTCCGCCTCCGCGCTGTCGACCACGCGCACCCAGCCAAGCTTGCGCGGGCAGCGGAAGGCGAGGCGGCGGTCGCCTTCGAAGCGGATCAGGAACTTGATGTAATCGGGCGGATCGTCATCGTCGTCGAACGGGCGCAGCGAGCCGCTCATGCCCAGATGGACGCAGATCCACGGGCCGGTCTTCGAACCGGCGAAGATCAGCTTCCCATGCCGGTAGGTTTCGGTGAACTGGTGGCCGACCAGCCGGGCGCGCTCGTTGTCGCCGGGCAGTTCGATATATTCGGTATCCTCGCCCGGCTCGGCGGCCTCGATCGTGCGGTGGAGGCATTCGCGCTCAACCCGCAGGCGATTCGCTTCGGCTTCGGGAAGTTCGGGCATGGGGTCGAAACGGTCGCCGCGCGCAGGCGGTTCCGCGTCAGCCCCAGCGGCCGGTCTCCATCCAGATCAGGAACCGCTTGAGCGGCAGCAGCCAGACGAGGCCGAAGAAGATGTAGACCACCATCTGCGCAAGGATCGGCCAGCCGCCGACCAGTTCGGGCACGTAGCGCGCAATCACGATGGCGTAGACGGCGAGGCCCAGCAGCAGGCCGAGGATGCCGACGGGAATGCGCCAATTGGGTTCCTGCCTCATGCGATGTCTCGCTGCTCGATCGGGCCGAGAACCCGGGTAGGGGTGATGATCATGTGCAACGGCATATCGTGGGATTCGCTCGGCACGCGGTCGACCTCCTGCGTGTCCCACGCCATCCCGATCCGCCACGTGTGGCGATGCTGGGCCATCCAGCGGTCGTAATAGCCGCCGCCCTGGCCGAGCCTGCCGCCCGCCTCGTCGAAGGCGAGCAGGGGCACGAAGATGACGTCGGGCACGAGGTCGTCCGCATCCATACCCGGCTGCATCAGACCGTGCGGGCCGGTTCCGAGGTCGCTGCCGCCCAGCGGGTCGGTGTGTTGGGCAAAGCGCATCGCGCCATCATCGGCCAGCAGGCGCGGCAGGGCGATGCGATGCCCCTGTTCGAGGAAGAACTGCGCGTAACGCTGGGTGGGCGCCTCGCTGCCGCTGGCATGATAGAGCCCCACGACCGCGTCCCCACCAATATGCTCCAGCACCGGGGCAGGGGGGCGCGAGAAGACCAGCGCACGCACCGCTTCGGGAAGCTGGGTGACCGTCTGTTTGCGGGTGGCGCGCATCTCGCGCCGCAGGCGGGCCTTGTCGCTCGCGGTCATTGCAGTCCTGCTTCCCTCGATCGGTAAGAAAGTGGCGGAACCACCATGGGTCGTTGCCGGAAAATCCTCTGACGCCTTTACGTCAGGTGGGCGCCGTATATCCAAGGCCCGCAGGACGAACCCGTGACCTCGGTAGGGACAGCTCCCTTGGATTGCTTATAGCCCCAGGGATGTTCATTCGGCTCGTGCCGGGCAGTCCCGCCGGGTACCTATCTAGGCGCTGCCCTGCCGTGTCTCAAGCTTGTCTGCACAGGATTCGAGCAGGGTGGCGAACCGCTCCAGCGCGGGAAGCAGATCGGGGTCGTCGTCCTCGCCGTTCTTCGCGAAAGGCAATTCGTGGCTTTGGGCCGCTTCCAGCCGGTCCTGCAGCTCGCTGCAGCGCTTTTCCAGCATCGCGATCCGCTCTGCCTGGGCCTTGCGCTCCGCCTCGTCGCGGTTCGCTGCTTCGTCGCGCGCGATGCGCATGTCCCGTTCCAGCCGGCCGCGAGCGTCGGTGGCGGCGGACAGCGCGGTTTCCAGCCGATCGCGCTCCTCCTCCACCTCGGCGAGCCGTTCGCGCATGCGCTTGGCCTCGGGATCCTCGCCCGGGGCGACGCCTGCCTGTTCGAACACGTCGTCGGCGGCCCGCAGGCACGCGAACAGCAGGTTTTGCGAGAAGCGCGGGGCCAGCGGCTGAAAATGCTCGTCGATCGCGGTGGCCAGCCCGCGCACCCGCTCCTGATCCTCGGGGCTGCAGGTAAAGGAGAAGTCGCGCCCGCCAATGCTGATTTCGACCTTGCTCATTCCTCGAACTCGCCGATCACATTATCCAGCCGCGCCAGTTGGGCGCGCACCTTGTTGCGCAGCGCATCGTGCCGCGCTTCGAGTTCGCTGGATTCCGGCCCGCTGCGGGCAGGGGCGGCATCGGCGGCGGCCGCGATGCGCGCCAGCGCGCGTTCGATCCGCTGGATGGTCTGTTCGAGCCGTTGGTCTCTCATGCGGGAAATGTGTAATATGCAAAGCCGCTATCCCCAAGAGCGGACGCATCTTTTTGGACAGGTTGCGCTATCATAGCGGCGCAATGCATGGCCCCGCCTTGACCTGAGCGCCTGCCTTGTCGAAGGCACACGCAAAATCGAATCGCGGCGTCAGCGCGCCGTTCAGGAGTATTCCCGCACATGAGTCTCGATCCCGCACGCATGATCCCGATGGCCAATGCCATCAGGGCCCTTTCTATGGATGCGGTGCAGAAAGCGCAAAGCGGCCACCCCGGCATGCCGATGGGCATGGCCGATGTCGCCACGGTCCTGTGGTCGAATTACCTCAAGTACGATGCCAGCGCGCCGGGCTGGGCCGACCGCGACCGTTTCGTGCTGAGTGCGGGCCACGGATCGATGCTGCACTATTCGCTGCTCAACCTGTCGGGCTTCGCGCATCCGACGATGGATGAGATCCGGAATTTCCGCCAGCTGGGTAGTCCGACCGCGGGCCACCCGGAGAACTTCCTGCTTCCCGGCGTCGAATGCACCACCGGCCCGCTGGGTCAGGGGCTGGCGATGGCGGTCGGCATGGCGATGGCGGAGCGGCACCTGAACGCGCAGTTCGGGGACGATCTGGTCGACCACCGCACCTGGGTGATCGCGGGCGACGGGTGCCTGATGGAAGGCATCAACCACGAGGCGATCGGCCTGGCCGGGCACCTGAAACTCAGCCGCCTGATCGTGTTCTGGGACGATAACCAGATCACTATCGACGGCAGCACCGACCTTTCGACGAGCGAGAACGTGCGCGCCCGCTTCGAGGCGACCGGATGGTTCGTCAATGCGTGCGACGGCCACGACTATGCCGACATCGCCCGCGCGATCGACGAGGCGGTGGCCGAAGATCGCCCCGCTCTGATCGCGTGCCGGACGATGATCGGTTACGGCGCGCCCAACAAGCAGGGCACCTCGGCCACGCACGGTTCTCCGCTGGGCGCGGACGAAGTTGCCGCGGCACGCAAGGAGCTCAACTGGCAGGCGGAACCGTTCGAGATCCCCGACCAGATTCGCAGCGAATGGCACTCTGCCGGATCGCGCAGCTACGAGGTGCGGACCGATTGGGCCAATCGACTCGACGCGAGCGAGCAGAAGGCCGAGTTCGAGCGCCGCATGGCTGGCGACCTGCCCGAAGGCTTCGATCTTTCCGAATTCGTTGCCGAGCTGGTGCGCGAACCGGCCAAGGTCGCGACCCGCAAGGCGAGCGAGAATGCGCTGGCGGTGATCAACACGCACCTGCCGGAGACGATCGGCGGATCGGCCGACCTCACCGGGTCGAACAACACCAAGACCGAATCGCTGCAGCCCTTCACCGCGGACGACGGGTCCGGGCGCTACGTCTATTACGGCATCCGCGAGTTCGGCATGGCCGCCGCGATGAACGGGATGGCGCTGCATGGCGGCGTGATCCCCTATGGCGGCACCTTCCTCGTGTTCAGCGACTACTGCCGCCCCGCGATCCGCCTGTCTGCGCTGCAGGAAGCGCGCGTCGTCTACGTGATGACTCACGATTCGATCGGGCTTGGCGAAGACGGGCCGACCCACCAGCCGATCGAGCACCTGCAATCGCTGCGGGCGATCCCGAACCTGCTGGTGATGCGCCCGGGCGATGCGGTCGAGACTGCGGAGTGCTGGGAAGTGGCGCTCCAGCAGAAGAAGCGCCCCACCGTGCTCGCACTGTCGCGGCAGGGCCTCGACCAGTTCCGCACCGAGGAGGCGGAAGAAAACCGCTCGGCGCGCGGGGCTTACCGGGTGAAGGATGCGCAGGGCGAACGCCGCGTGATCCTGATCGCGACCGGGTCCGAAGTCGGCCTCGCACTTGAGTGTGCGGCCGAACTCGAATCGCGCGATATCGGCACTGACGTGGTCTCGATGCCCTGCGCCGAGCTGTTCGACGAACAGAGCCCGACCTATCGCGACAACCTGCTGCCCAATGTCGGCCCCGAGGAAATCCTTCGGGTCAGCATCGAGGCAGGGACCACCTTCGGGTGGGAACGCTACACCATGCTCAACGGGCTGCGGATCGGCATCGACAGCTTCGGCACCTCGGCCCCGGCCAAGGATGCATACGAGCATTTCGGTATCACCAGCGAGGCGATCGTCCCGAAGATCATCGCCAAGCTAGAAGCATAAAGTCAGGAGAAAATCGTCATGGCGACCAAGGTAGCAATCAATGGTTTCGGCCGCATCGGACGGCTCGTCGCGCGCGCTATTCTGGAGCGCAGCGATCACGATCTGGAGCTGGTGGCGATCAACGACCTGGCCAATGCAGATGCCAATGCGCTGCTGTTCCAGTTCGATTCGACGCACGGCCGCTTCCCCGGCTCGGTGAGCGTGGACGGCAATGCCCTGGTGGTCGGCGGCAAGAAAATCGCGGTGACGAGCGAGCGTGAGCCCGGCAAGCTGCCGCACGGCGACATGGGCGTGGACATCGTGCTCGAATGCACCGGCTTCTTCCAGTCGGTCGATGCGGCCAAGCCGCACCTCGATGCAGGCGCCAAGCGCGTGCTGATCTCGGCGCCCGCCAAGGGCGACCTGAAGACGGTGGTCTACGGCGTGAACCACGACGTGCTGACCTCGGACGACCTGATCGTCTCCAACGCCAGCTGCACCACCAACTGCCTCGCGCCGGTGGCGAAGGTGTTGAACGATCTGGTGGGGATCGAGCGTGGCTTCATGACCACGATCCACTCCTACACCAACGATCAGCGCATGCTCGACCAGATGCACAGCGACATGCGCCGTGCACGCGGCGGTGCGCAGAACATGATCCCGACCACCACCGGCGCTGCCCGCGCGGTCGGCCTGGTGCTGCCCGAACTCAACGGCAAGCTGGATGGCTCTTCGGTCCGTGTCCCGACGCCGAACGTCTCGCTGATCGACCTGGTCTTCACGCCGGGCCGCGACACGAGCGCGGAAGAAATGAACGAAGCGCTGAAGTCTGCAGCGAATGGTCCGATGAAGGGCGTGCTCGACTTCACCGATCAGCCGCTGGTTTCCAGCGACTTCAACCACCAGCCCGCCAGCAGCACGGTCGACAGCCTCGAAACCGCGGTGCTCGAAGGCAAGCTGGCGCGCGTGGTCAGCTGGTACGACAACGAATGGGGCTTCTCCAACCGGATGATCGACACCGCCGGCGTGATGGCGAAGCTGATCTAGTTCATCGAGAATAGCACCGCTCGTGCTGAGCTTGTCGAAGCACTGCTCTTCTTGCTGAGCTGCGGTTCGAAAGAAAGAACAGCCGTTGGGCGTTGCCCACCTTCGGTTCCGACAGGCTCAGGGCGAGCGGAGTTTTTTATCGTGAGTACATTCAAAACCCTCGACGATCTGCCTGCCGATCTCTCCGGCAAGGTCGTACTGGTGCGCGTGGACCTGAACCTGCCGATGAAGGACGGCTCCGCCACCGACGTCACGCGGGTTGAGGCCGCTAAGCCGACGATCCTCGAACTGTGCGAAAAGGGCGCGAAAGTGCTGCTGCTCGCCCATTTCGGGCGACCGAAGGGCCAGCGTCACTCGACTATGAGCACAAGTTTTGTGCAGGACGATGTGGAAGATGTGCTGGGCAAGGAGCTGATGTTCATCTCCGAAGTCTCCGGCCCGGTGGTAGCGCAGTCGATTGGCATCCTCGGCAATGGCGATATCGGCCTGCTCGACAATGTCCGCTTCTGGCCGGGTGAAGAGGCGAACGATCCCGAATTCGCCGCTGGCATGGCGCAGCACGCTGACCTCTACGTCAACGACGCGTTCTCCGCCGCGCACCGCGCGCATGCGAGCACCGAGGGGCTGGCACATATCCTGCCTGCCTATGCGGGCCGCGCGATGGAGGCGGAGCTCAAGGCGCTCGACGCGGCGCTCGGCAATCCGGAACAGCCGGTGGCGGCGGTCGTGGGCGGGGCCAAGGTCTCGACCAAGCTCGACGTCTTGCAGAATCTGGTCGGCCGGGTGCAGCACCTGATCATCGGCGGCGGGATGGCCAACACCTTCCTCGCCGCGCGCGGGGCCGACGTCGGCAAGTCGCTGTGCGAGCACGACCTGGTCGACAAGGCGAATGCGATCATGGACGAAGCGGACCATGCGGGCTGCACCGTGCACCTGCCCTACGACGTGGTGGTGGCGAAGGAATTCACCGCCAACCCGGCCTCGCTGCGCACCAGCAACGTGCACGAGGTCGCGGCGGACGAGATGATTCTCGATATCGGGCCGCAGGCGACCGAAGCGCTCGCCGACGTGCTCAAGACCTGCAAGACGCTGGTCTGGAACGGGCCGTTGGGCGCGTTCGAGACCGAGCCGTTCGACCAGGCGACCGTGAGCCTTGCGCGTACCGCTGCCGCGCTGACCAAGGAAGGCTCGCTCGTCTCGATCGCGGGCGGAGGCGACACCGTAGCCGCGCTCAACGCGGCCGGTGTGGCAGGTGATTTCACTTATGTTTCAACTGCTGGCGGCGCTTTCCTCGAATGGATGGAAGGCAAGCCGCTGCCTGGTGTCGAGGCGCTGAAGGGGGCGGTATGAGCGAAAACCAGGGAGTGGGCGAGGGCGGCAACGGCCTCGTCGATGTGCACGAAGGCGAGTTCGCGGGCTGGCAGGTCTGGCAGAGCGATGCGTTCGAGCAGCGCGCCGGGCCCTTCTACGAGAAGCGGCAGGACGACGGTACGATGGTGACCGCGTTCCGCGCCGAACCGCGCCACATGAACGGTGCGGGCTTCATGCATGGCGGCTGCCTGATGACCTTCGCCGATTCGGCCATTTTCACCATCGCGCGCGATGCGATGGGCGATAGCCATGGCGTGACGCTGACGCTGACCGGCGATTTCCTCGATCCGGTGCGCGTCGGCCAGCTGGTCGAGGCGACGGGCGAGGTCGTGCGTGCCGGGGGCAAGACGATCTTCGTCGCCGGGATCGTGCGCGCGGACGGCAATCCGGTCCTGCGGCTCGACGGGATCATCCGCAAGGTCCGGGGCAGCCGCTAAGGCACCGCACGAAGGCGCCGTCCGAACCGCCAGGCGCCCTGCCTGAGCGCATCCCGAATGGTAACGGTAACATCCCGGGCGCTGCTTGCAGCCCCTTGGTCTGCTGGCTAAGCCGCGCGTATCGGTACATTTTTTTGAAAGGCGCGCAGTCCATGAACTTCGAACAGATGAAGGCGAAGATCGCCGAAGGTAACGGCTTTATCGCGGCGCTGGACCAGTCGGGCGGCTCCACGCCCAAGGCGCTGGCGGGCTATGGCGTCGCCGAGAGCGAATATTCCGGCGACGACGAGATGTTCGCCAAGATCCACGAAATGCGCTGCCGCATCGTGGAAAGCCCCGCCTTCACGGGCGACAAGGTGGTCGGCGCGATCCTGTTCGAAAAGACGATGGAAGGCTGCAATCCCGAAGGTATGCCGATCCCCGAACGGCTCGCGGGCAAGGAAATCGTGCCCTTCCTGAAGGTCGACAAGGGGATGCACGACACCGAAAACGGCGTACAGCTGATGAAGGACATGCCGCAGCTGGCCGATCAGTGCGCCCGTGCCAAGGAACTGGGCGTGTTCGGCACCAAGATGCGTTCGGTCGTGCACGAGGCGAACCAGCAGGGGATCGCCGATGCGGTTCGCCAGCAGATGGATTTCGGGCTGCAGATCCTTGGCCATGGCCTCGTCCCGATCCTCGAACCCGAAGTGAGTCTCAAGTCGGACAGCCGCGGGACCGCCGAAGCCCACCTGCTGGCCGCTTTCCTCGACCAGCTCGAGCGGGTGCCCGAAGGCCAGCAGGTGATGCTCAAGCTCACCATTCCGAGCGAGCCGAACCTCTATCTGCCGCTGGTCGAACACCCCAAGGTGCTGCGCGTGGTCGCGCTGTCGGGTGGTTACGAGCGCGACGAAGCCTGCCGCGAGCTGGCCAAGAACTCCGGCATGATCGCAAGCTTCAGCCGCGCTCTTCTGGAAGAGCTGCGCGCGCATATGGACGAAGAGAAGTTCAACAACGCGCTCGAAACCGCGATCGACGAAATTTACTCCGCCAGCGTCGCCGGCTGATCGCTATTCGGCGGTAAAGCGTAAGCGATATTCGGCCGAGGTGATGCGCGGGTCCGTCCGCACGGCGGGTTGAACCTCGGCCAGTTTCACGGTGACGCCGCGCACGCTGTGCGGCTCCCCCAAGACGAGCGGCTGCGTCTGTCCCCAGCCCGCGCCGTCGATCCGCGTTTCCACGACGACGCGGCCGGCCTGCACGCATTGCACGCCCTGCGGGCAGCGGCTGTCTTCGGTCACGCGCATCGGGGTCACCACCACGCGGCCCAGCTGGACCGGGCGCAGCAGCCCGACCGACGCGCCCTGCTGGGCGACCTCGTGCGGCGAATCGACGATCGGCGCATTGGGCACGATCGCGCAGGCGGAAAGCGGCAGGATGGCGGCAAGGAGGAGGGTGTTTTTCATCATCCGCCGATTAGCGCGCGGGCAGCTTGCCTGCGCCTGAATATCGACGAACCGTGCGGCGCGCGCTAGGCGGTTCCTTATGACCAAGTCCGATGGCGCGACCCCGCGCATTCCCACCCAGCTCTACCTGATCTCCCCGCTCGAAGTCGGCGGCGATTTTCCCGACCGGCTCGCCCGCGCGCTGGAGGCGGGGAAGGGGCATGTCACCGCGTTCCAGTTCCGGGTGAAAGGCTTCGACGGATCGGCCGGCCAGCACGAAGCTGCCGCGCTCGCCGCGCCCTTGCAGGAAATCTGCGCCGCGCACGACGTCGCCTTCATCGTCAATGACGACATTGCCCTCGCCAAGCGGCTGAAGGCCGACGGCGTCCATCTCGGCCAGGAGGATGGCACGGTGGAAGAAGCGCGCGATGCGCTGGGCATGCAGGTGCAGATCGGCGTAACCTGCCACGCATCACGTCATCTCGCGATGGAAGCGGGCGACGCCGGGGCCGATTACGTCGCGTTCGGTGCGTTCTTCCCGAGCACCACGAAAGACAAGGGGGATGCCGAACGGCCCGAACCCGAAATCCTCGCCTGGTGGTCGCAGATTTTCGAACTCCCATGCGTCGCGATCGGCGGAATAACCCCGGACAATTGCGGCCCGCTGATCGAAGCAGGCGCCGATTTCCTCGCCGTGTCGGGCGCCGTGTGGAACGGTGACGAGGTGGCGGCCGTTGAAGCTTTCGTACGCGTGCTGGACGCTGTGCAGGATGCTTGAGGGGCCATCATGTTTTCGGGGCGGAAATCTGCAAAGCACACGATGATGGGCGCGGTCGATCGTATCCTTACGATCATCGTGACCGCGACCATCACATCGATGGTCTGGATCGTTGCCGGCGGCAGCCTGCTCGATCTCGCCGGCTCGGACAGCCAGATCGAAAAGACCCGCCCGGGTCAGGCCGTGGCCGAAGCTGAGCAGCCGATCACGCAGGAAACGGTTTCCGGGGACGAGCGCGCACCGGCGCTCGCACAGCGCGCCGCAAATGTCGCCTCACCGGACAGTGCCAGTGCGACGCGGCCCCGCAGCACCGATCTGGGCCAGCTTGTCATTCCGGTTCTCAATGTACGCCAGGGCGACCTTTCCGACAGCTTCATGGCCGAACGTGACGGTGCTTCGCGCCTGCACGAGGCGATCGACATCATGGCTCCCCGGGGAACCTCGGTCGTTGCCGCGGCCCCGGGTACGATCGAGCGGATCTATCGCTCCGAAAAGGGCGGGAATTCGCTCTACGTGCGCTCGCGCGACAGGGAGACGATCTTCTACTACGCGCATCTCGACAAATACGCACCCGGGCTCAAGGAAGGGCAGAAGGTCCGGCGTGGACAGCGGATCGGCACGGTCGGAACCACCGGCAACGCCGCACCCGATGCGCCGCACCTCCACTTCGCGATCATGCGCACGACCAAGGATGCCGAGTGGTGGGAGCCCACCAATGCGATCAACCCGTTTCCTTACCTGACCGATAAGGCGGACTGACCCGGCTTCGCGGTCAGTCGGCGGGGCCGCTGCGTACGCAGCGCATCCGCCCCAGCGTTCCGTCAGCCAGCTTTTCGCGCAGGATGCGCCGCCCCGCGCGTTCCATTCTCTTGCCCTTCAGGGGGCCGCGCGTGAACGTCAGCTCGCTGCCGCGCAGCAGGTAGACGCCGCGCTTGCCCTCCGCCTCGTAGCTCGATGCGTTGAGGATGGTGAAATCGCTCTCGGGAACGCGAAGCCACGCCGGACCTGCAGCATTGCCGGGTAGCGTGCACTGGTAGTGACCGATCGGCAGCGTATCGATGCGGTCCGATTGCGGCCTGTCCGCATGGCTGGCGAAAGCCGCTGCGGGCATCACGGTCGCGGCAAGCGCGCCCGCCAAGGCGAGCGGCCTCAAGAAATACGTAATCCTGTCCATGGCGCGGCATATAGTACGCGTTAGCTTGAATGACCATGAGCGCTCCGCTAAGGCCCGCGCCTTCGCTGCATCGGTGCGTCATCGCCCGGGCCGCAGCCCTCATTCGCTCAGAGCCAAGGTACCCACCATGAAGATCAGCGGCGTCGATATCCGCCCCGGCAATATCATCGAATACGAAGGCGGCATCTGGAAGGTCGCCAAGATCCAGCATACCCAGCCGGGCAAGGGCGGGGCCTACATGCAGGTCGAGATGAAGAACCTGCAGGACGGCCGCAAGACCAACGTGCGCTTCCGCAGCGCCGACACGGTCGAAAAGGTCCGGCTCGATACCAAGGACTACCAGTTCCTCTACGAGGATGGCGACATGCTGGTGTTCATGGACACCGACACCTACGAACAGATCAACCTGCCGAGCGACCTGCTGGGCGATGCGCGCCCGTTCCTTCAGGATGGCATGACCGTGACGCTGGAACTGTGGGAAGAAAAGCCGATCTCGGTCGCTCTGCCCGAACAGATCGAAGCCGAAATCGTGGAAGCCGACGCGGTGGTGAAGGGGCAGACCGCCTCGTCCAGCTACAAGCCCGCGATCCTCGACAATGGCGTGCGCATCATGGTCCCGCCGCATATCGAAAGCGGCACGCGGATCATCGTCGACGTCTACGAACAGAGCTACGTCGGAAAGGCAGGCTGAGCATGCGTTCGCACCCCATTTTCGCACTCGCCGCGAGCCTCGTTCTCGCCGCGCCTGCCATCGCCCAGGATGCGCCCGCCGCCGCGCCTGCCCCCGAAGAAAAGGCAAAGATCGACCGTGCCGGCCTGATCTTCAGCATGTTCGCGCAGGCCCTGCGGAGCGACGACATCCCCGATGCCGAGAAGGACGGGCTGATCGCGTGCCTCTACGCCAACACGCTCGAAGACGTCAGCAAGGCTACCGGCGAGCTGCTGGCCCAGAACCCGGAGATCGACGCAAGCGAGCCGGTCAACGTTTATGTCGTCGCGGCAGTCGCCTGCGGTGCGCGCGAAGCCGGTGCGGCTGCTGGTGATGCAGCGCCCGCACAGTCCGAGTAACGGGAACAGACAATGGCAGCGATTACCGGTCTGATCCGCGTCATGGAACGCGCCGCACGCCGTGCAGGCGGCAAGCTTCGGCGCGACTTCGGCGAAATCGAACATCTCCAGGTGAGCCGCAAGGGACCCGCCGACTTCGTCAGCAAGGCGGACATGCGGGCCGAACGCTCGCTCTACGACGATCTGCTGCAGGCGCGCCCGGGCTGGGGATTCCTGCTGGAAGAGGCGGGCGAGATCAAAGGCGAGGACGAGAATGCGCCGCGCTGGGTGGTCGACCCGCTCGACGGGACGAGCAATTTCCTCCACGGCATCCCGCACTTCGCGGTCTCGATCGCTGTGCAGGAGCGCAAGCTGGACGGTTCGGGCTGGGGCGATGTGACGGCTGCGGTGGTCTACCAGCCGATCACCGACGAAACCTTCTGGGCAGAGAAGACCCGCGGTGCCTGGCTGCATGATGCGCGCCTGCGCGTGTCCGCGCGATCGCGCATGGACGAGGCGCTGATCGCGACCGGGATGCCGTTCCAGGGCCATGGCGACTTTGCGCAATGGAGCCGCATCTACGGCGCTCTCGGACCGGAAGTGGCGGGTATCCGCCGCTTCGGTGCCGCCTCGCTCGACCTCGCGTGGGTCGCAGCCGGGCGTTTCGACGGGTTCTGGGAAAGCGATCTGAAGCCGTGGGATACCGCTGCCGGGTGCCTGCTGGTGCGCGAGGCCGGCGGCTTCGTGACCGACTATCGCGGGCGCAGCCAGCCGGTCCTGCACGAACAGGTTCTGGCCGGGAACGACCGGCTGCATTCCAAGATGCACAAGGTGGTCGCCGCCGCCTTGCGCTGAGCGGAGCATCCTGCAAGACGTTCATTATCAAGGGAATCTTAACGGCCCTTTGATCTAAGGAACGCTGTAAGGAAGCTCCCAGCGATGAAGGCCGTCGACCAAAAGACATTTCTCAGCCGATCCGCCAAGATCGAGGCGCTCGTCATATTCGGGCTCTTCGGCTTGGTTCTCGCCGTGTCGATCGCATTCGAAGGGTTCGAGCGGCTCGTCGAATTCTCCGAATCCCACGAATCCTGGGAGCTCGACGAAATCCTGACGGTGCTGATGGTCATGTCGGTCGCGTTTGCGGTCTACTCGGTCAGGCGCCTGCTGGAACTGCGCCGCGAATTTCGGCGCCGGATTGCGGCGGAGAACGAAGCGAACGAGCTTGCCTTTCATGATCCGCTGACCGGCTTGCCCAACCGGCGCAAGGCCTATCAGGCGATCAAGGCCGCGATCGACAATGCCGATACGGCGCCGTTCGCGGTGGCGATGATCGACTTCGACCGCTTCAAGTGGATCAACGACATCTACGGACATGTCGCGGGCGACGAGGTCCTGCTGACCGTCGCCGAGAAGCTGTGCGCCCACGCGCATGCGCACGATTTCATCGCCCGGCTCGGCGGGGACGAGTTCGTGGTTCTGATCGCCGGGTTCGAATCGCACGACGCACTGCTCGTCAGGGTGGAGGAGCTTCTCGGGGCTCTTACCGAGCAGATCGATCTCCCCTCCGCCGGGGCGAAGCTGGCCCTCAGCGCGCGGATCGGCGTCACCCTCGTGGAAAATGCGGGCATCGATATCGACCGGGTCATCACCCAGGCCGATGCCGCGATGTACCGGGCAAAGGCATCGTCGTCGCATTCCCTCTGCTTCTTCGAACGCGGGATGGACGAGGCGGTAGCGCAGCGTGCACAGACCGAGAGGCTGTTGCGCGAAGCGATCGAGAAAGACGAGATCGACCCCTATTTCCAGCCACTGGTGGATTTGTGCACCGGCGAACTGCTCGGCTACGAGGCGTTGGCGCGCTGGCCGCAGCCGGACGGGACGGTGAAGAACCCCGAGGAGTTCATCTCCATCGCCGAGGAATGCGGCCTCATCGGCGAGCTGTATTTCGAGTTGCTGGAAAAGGCTGCTCACGAGGCGCTGAGCTGGGAGGATCACTGCATCCTGTCGGTCAATATCTCACCCCTGCAGTTTTCGGACCCTTGGCTGGTCGAACGGACCTTGCAGACCGTCCAGCGCGCCGGTTTTCCCACGCGGCGCCTGGAGGTGGAGATCACCGAAACCGCGCTGGTCGCCGAAATGGACACCGCGCGCGCGGTCATCGCGAATTTCAAGAACCAGGGGATCCAGGTCTCTCTCGACGATTTCGGCACCGGGTATTCCTCGCTGCGCCATCTGAGCGAGCTCCAGTTCGACAAGCTCAAGATCGACCGGTCCTTCATCGCCGATATCGAGACCAATCAGGACAGCCAGACGATCGTGCGCGCGGTAACATCAATGGCGCATCACCTTGGCCTGAAAGTCATCGTCGAAGGGATCGAGGACGCGGCGAGTGCGAAGAGCGTGCGCGAATATGGCTGCGACGTCGGGCAGGGCTTTCTTTACGGGAAGCCGCTGCCTGCCGAAGGGCTGGGCTACGACGAAGAAGACCAGCAGCCCGATGTCGGTGCCATCGCCTGACGGCGCGACCGGACACGAATGAGCTCTAATTCAATGACCCCCGGCTTTCCCGTTGATGCGGATTGCACGCTCGGCTAGGCAGCACCCGCATCACGCAGGCGCCCCTGTGGTGGAATTGGTAGACGCGCTCGACTCAAAATCGAGTTCCTTACGGAGTGCCCGTTCGAGTCGGGCCAGGGGCACCACTTTCGACAAATGAACGGCTGTGAACCGATGACCTGTGCTGCGCGATTGCGCGACGCCGCCATGACGCGCTATCGCTAGCGTCAGCGATGCTCGAAGCCCCATCCTTTCACGCCATCGCCGCAATGATCGTCACGATCGCGATGTTCTTCGGCTTTGCCCGCAGCAAGCTGTCGACCGAGATCGTTTCGCTGATGACCATCGCCGTGATCGCGGTGTTTCTCTACTTCTTCCCGCTGCCGGACACGCAGCCGACCGACGGGCTGTCACTCGCCTTCTCGGGCTTCGGGCACTACGCGCTGATCACGATCTGCGCGCTGATGATCATGGGCCGCGGCCTGGTGGTCACGGGGGCGCTGGAGCCTGCCGCGCAGATCCTTGAGCGGCTGTTCAAGTGGAATTTGCAGATCGGCCTGCTGGTGTCGCTGGTGGCGGCCATGGCGCTGTCGATGGCGGTCAACGACACGCCCGTGCTGGTGCTGCTGCTGCCGATCTTCGTCAGCCTGGCCGCGCGCGGTGCGCTGCCCGCATCCAAGACGCTGATCCCGCTCAACGCGGCCGTGCTGATCGGCGGGATGGCGACGACCATCGGCACCTCGACCAATATCCTCGTCGTCTCGATCGCCGGTGACCTGGGGATGCCGGAGATGAGCGTGTTTCACTACACGCCGATCGTCCTGTTCGCCGCCGCGATTGCGCTGCCCTATCTGTGGCTGGTGATGCCCCGGCTGCTCAAGGACAACCGGCAGGAAGACACGCGCCCCCAGCGCCGCTTTCAGGCGCGTCTGCGGGTGAGCGATGACGGACCGCTGACGGGCGAGGCGATTACCGATATCCTGCCCAGGATATCGAACGACGTGGTCGTGCACGATGCGCCGACGGGGAACTTGCAGCCCCAGCAGCGCCTGCTCATCTCCGGCACGCAGGAAGGGATCGAGGCCGCGATGCGCACGCTGCGCGGCGAGGCGGCGCCCGACTGGGTGCTGTCAAAGATCAGGCGGCAGGCGGATTCCCGGCGCGAGGATGTGATCGTGGTCGAAATGGCGGTCACCGCGGATTCGCGCCTGATCGGGCGGACCCTGCCGGGATCGGGGATCGCGGATCGCTATGGCGTAGCGGTGCTGGGCGTGCATCGGCCGGAACGGTGGTCGGGCGCGGGCGGGCAGCAGAGCCTGTCCGGCTATTCCGAAGGCGACCTGCAATTCGCCGAGGGCGATGTGCTGATGGTAACCGGCCTGCGGGCCGAGCTGGAAGAGTTCGCGCGCGGGGATAGTCTGCTGATGCTCGAAGGGATGCGCGAACTGCCGCGCCGGTCCAAGGCGCTGCTCTCCGCAGTCATCATGGGTGGGGCGGTCTTCACCGCCTCGATCGGCCTGTTCCCCATCGCGATTTCGGCGCTGGCGGGCGCGATCCTGATGTTCGTGACGGGCTGCGTGAAGTTCGACCGTGTCGGCCGCGCGCTGTCTGCCAAGGTCATCGTGCTGGTCGCGGCGAGCATCGCGGTGGGCTCCATCGTCGAGGCGAGCGGTGCAGCCGCGTGGCTCGGCATGGCCCTGTCGCTAGGCCTCGCGGCGCTCCCTCCCGCGCTGGTGCTGGCGGCGATCATGCTGTTCGTGACCGTACTGACCAATTTTGCCTCGAACGCGACCGCCGCCACCGTCGGCACGCCGATCGCGTTCAGCATCGCGACCGAGCTGGGCCTGCCGCCCGAACCGCTGGTGCTGGCCGTGCTGTTCGGCTGCAACCTGTGTTACGCGACGCCGATCGCCTATCAGACCAACATGCTGATCATGGCCGAAGGATCGTACGAATTTTCGGACTATCTGCGCACCGGCGTGCCGCTGGTGGCGCTGATGGTGACGACCCTGTCGATCCTGCTGGTGCTGACCTATCGCCTCTAGCGATCGCGGCCGGCCCATTTCCTACCGGCCGAAAATTTGCGATTGATGCGGGATGATCTTTCGCGCAGCCTGCCACTCATCGACCGGGGCGATCACAAGGGCCGCGTACGATCGGATGGAATTTAACGTCTGAACACTGTGTCAGGTGTGTCAGGCAAGCCGGGGCAAAAGGAGGAACGGGGATGCATAGGCAGGTTCGGAAGACGGGCGCAGCGCTTGGGACAGTGGCCAGCGCGCTGCTGTGCGCGACCGCTGCATTTGCGCAGGATGATGGTCTGCGGGCGGGCGTCGAACAGGACATGCCCGAACTGATGGAGCTGTATCGCGATCTCCATGCCAACCCCGAACTCAGCTTCGAGGAAACGCAGACCGCCGCCAAGCTCGCCGCGCGGATGCGTGCGCTGGGGTTCGATGTGACCGAGGGCGTGGGCCGCACCGGCGTGGTTGCGGTGATGGAGAACGGGCAGGGGCCGACCGTGCTGCTGCGCGCGGACATGGATGGCCTGCCGGTGGTCGAACAGACCGGGCTGCCCTTCGCCTCCACGGTCACCGCCACGCCGGCCACGGGTGTGGAGACCGGCGTGATGCACGCCTGCGGTCACGACACGCACATGACTGCGTGGATCGGCGCGGCGCAGCAGCTGGTCGACATGAAAGACAGCTGGAGCGGGACGCTTGTGATGATCCTGCAACCCGCCGAAGAGGTGGGCGAGGGCGCACTCGCGATGCTTGAAGACGGCCTGTTTACCCGCTTCCCGAAGCCCGACTATGCGATCGCTTTCCACGATGCGGCGCAGTTTCCTGCCGGGACGATCGGCTACTCGCCCGGCTATGCGCTCGCCAATGTCGACAGCGTGGACATCACGGTGAAGGGCATCGGCGGGCACGGCGCCTATCCGCAATCGACCAAGGATCCGGTCGTGCTGGCGAGCGCGATCGTGATGAAGCTGCAGACGCTGGTCAGCCGCGAGCTTTCGCCGCTCGAGCCCGGCGTCGTGACGGTCGGCAGCTTCCGCGCCGGGTCCAAACACAACATCATCTCCGACGAGGCGAAGCTGCAGCTGACCGTGCGCAGCTATACCGACGAGGCGCGCAAGCTGCTGCTCGACGGGATTGCGCGGATCGCGCGGGGCGAGGCGATTGCTGCGGGTATTGCAGAGGACCAGCTGCCGGTGGTGACCGTAGCCGATCCCTATACGCCTTCGACCTTCAACGACCCCGATTTCACCGAAAGCGTGATGACGGGCTTCCGCTCGCGCTTCGGCGAAGGGCGCGTGATGCAGGTGCCCAGCGTGATGGGGGGCGAGGATTTCAGCCAGTACCGCCGGGCCGACCCCGATGGGGTCGAATCGCTGATCTTCTGGATCGGCGGGGTGCCTGAGGATGAGTGGCAGGCGGCGCAATCGGGAGAGGCCACGCTGCCTTCGCTCCACAGCCCGTTCTGGGCGCCCGACGCTGAGAAGGTGATCGCAACCGGCGCCGAAGCACTGGCCGCGGCCGCGATCGATCTGATGCCCGCCAGCGGCGGCTGAGGGCTAGAGCGCGTAGCGCTCGGCGATAGGGATGAAGCGGTCCTGCTCCGGATCGTAGGCGTCGACCTTGCCTGTGCGGATGTCGTAGACCCATCCGTGCAGTTCGACCTCGCGCTGCGCCAGCCGCAGGGCGACAGTTGGGTGCGTGCGCAGGTGCTGCAACTGGAGCACGACGTTCTGCTCCAGGAGCATGCGCATCTTGTCGGCATCGCTCATCCCTGCGCCGCGGGCGTCGACGATATCGACCGCCGCGCGGCTGTAGCCGAGCCATTCGCGCACGTGGGGCAGGGTGTCGAGCGAACTGCGGTCCCGATGCAGGTCCATCGCGCCCTTCATCGCACCACACTCGGTATGGCCGCACACGACGATGTGGGGCACTTGCAGCGCGGCGCTGGCGAACTCGATGCTCGCGGTCATGCCGCCGGTCTGGTTGGTGTGCGGGGGCACGATATTGCCCGCGTTGCGGCAGATGAACAGCTCGCCCGGATCGGTCTGCGTCATCATCCCGGTTTCGATCCGGGAATCGGAGCAGGTGATGAACAGGGCTTCGGGAGACTGGCCTTCGCTCAGCCGCTCGAACAGCTCCTTGCGACCCGGAAAGACATCGTTCTGGAACTTGAGAACACCACGGGCAAAACGGGGCATAGGCAGGCTTTTCTCGCTGAAAACAGGAAGGTTCAGGAAGTGGGCTCTAGCCGCTGGATCGCCCAAAGCAAGCGGGCGCGCAGGGAAAGCCCCCGCGCGCCCGCCGCTCGCATCCTCTCCGCGCGGTTATTCCGCGTCCGGAACGTAGGTCCCCAGCCGGTGGTGCAAAGCGTTGATCTTGGCCAGTTCCTCGCGGTCTTCCGTGGTCCGCGCGTGGCTCGCCAAGGCGGCGCGCAACAGGCGGAAATCGGCGGTGGAAAGCAGGGCGCGTGCGCGTCCCGGTTCCTTCGGGGTGTCGGTTTGGTCGGTCATAATAAGTACATCCGCTCCATCGGCAGCTTGGGTGGTCCCGTGTGCTGAGGCAGACATGCCGCCCCAGCGATCCGGTGACAAGGGCCCCTTTTGCAGGGCCCCCTTCACAGGGGGCCGGGCTCAAGCCGCGAATTGATTCATCGTGTTGTCCTTGCCGCCGGCCTTCAGCGCAGCCTCGCCGGCGAAATACTCCTTATGGTCGTCCCCGATATCGGACCCGGCCATGTTCTGGTGCCGCACGCAGGCAATCTGCTGACGGATTTCCTCGCGCTGGACGTTCTTGACGTAGCCCAGCATCGCCTCTTCGCCGAAGTAGCGCTTGGAGAGATTGTCCGTGCTCAGCGCGGCCGTGTGGTAGGTCGGCAGCGTGATCAGGTGGTGGAAGATGCCCGCACGCTTCGCGGCATCGGCCTGGAAGCTCTGGATCTTGGCATCGGCCTCCTGCGCCAGCTCGGTGCCATCGTAGTCGACGCTCATCAGCTTGGCCCGGTCGTAGTCCGACAGGTCGCGACCGTCCTTCTCCCACGCATCGTAGACCTGCTGGCGGAAGTTGAGCGTCCAGTTGAAGCTGGGCGAGTTGTTGTAGACCAGCTTGGCGTTCGGCACGCTTTCACGGATCTTGTCGACCATCTCGGCGATCTGTTCGACATGCGGCTTTTCGGTTTCGATCCACAGCAGATCCGCGCCGTTCTGCAGGCTGGTGATGCAGTCGAGAACCACGCGGTCCACACCGGTGCCCGGGCGGAACTGGTAGAGGTTCGACGGCAGGCGCTTGGGCGCCATCAGCTGCCCGTCGCGGCTGATGAAGACCTGGCCATTCTTGACGTCCGCCGGATCGACCGGTTCTGCGTCGAGAAAGGCGTTGTACTGGTCGCCCAGATCGCCCGGCTGCGTCGAGTAGGCGATCTGCTTGGTCAGGCCGGCACCCAGGCTGTCCGTACGCGCGACGATGATGCCGTCTTCCACGCCCAGTTCGAGGAAAGCGTAGCGGATCGCACGGATCTTCTGGAGGAAGTCCTCGTGCGGCACCGTAACCTTGCCGTCCTGGTGGCCGCACTGCTTCTCGTCCGAAACCTGGTTCTCGATCTGGAGCGCGCAGGCACCCGCCTCGATCATTTGCTTGGCGAGCAGGTAGGTCGCCTCGGCATTGCCGAAGCCGGCGTCGATGTCGGCGATGATCGGCACGACATGCGTTTCGTAATTGTCGATCGCATTCTCGATGCGCTTTGCTTCGGTGTCGTTACCTGCTTCGCGCGCAGCGTCGAGATCGCGGAACATTCCGCCCAGTTCGCGAGCATCGGCCTGCTTCAAGAAGGTATAAATCTCCTCGATCAGCGCCGGGACGCTCGTCTTTTCATGCATCGACTGGTCGGGCAGGGGGCCGAATTCGCTGCGCAGCGCGGCGACCATCCAGCCCGACAGGTAGAGGTAGCGGCGCTGGGTGCTGCCGAAGTGCTTCTTGATCGCGACCATCTGCTGCTGGCCGATGAAGCCGTGCCATGCGCCGAGCGACTGGGTGTAGTCGGCCGGGTTGGCGTCATACGCGGCCATATCCTCGCGCATGATCTTCGCGGTGTACTTCGCGATGTCGAGCCCGGTGCGGAAGCGGTTCTGCGTCCGCATGCGGGCGGCGGATTCGGGGTCGATAGCAGCCCAGCTGTCGCCAGCCTGCGCGATGCGGTTCTTCAGGTCGTCGATTTCACGTGTGTAGGTCATTGGGGAACTCCGTCCGATTTGCGTTCGTGACGTTCAATTTACGCTCGGCATGGGTGTTCGCACAGGGATAATTACAAACTATCTTGTCTCTCGCCGGTGAATCGCTAGATATGATTTGTCGTTTTGTAATGATATTTACAAAGAAAGCCGAGGCCTCCGCTTATGAGCGAACCTTCCCTCTATGCGGGCGCGGCCCTTCGCCGTCTTCGACGCCGCGAAGGCCTGACCCAGGCGAGCATGGCCCAGCGGCTCTCGATATCGCCCAGCTATCTCAACCTCATCGAACGCAACCAGCGCCCGGTCACGGCGCGCGTGGTGCTCGAACTGGTCGACCAGTTCGACTACGATCCGCGATCCCTGCAGGAAAACAGCGCGATCGGCGGGGTCGACGGGCTCGCCCGGCGTCTGGGGGACGAGCGGTTTGCCGATCTCGGCATCGACCGCGCCGAGGTGACCGAATTCCTCGCCGCCGCGCCGCAGGCCGCTGCCGCCTTCGCCCGCTTGTTCGACGAGCGCGGCGCCGCTAGCCCACACTCGCGCCCGTTCGAGGAAGAGGTGTGGCGAGCCATTGAGCGCTGGCGCAACCACTTCGCCGATCTGGACGAGGCAGCCGAAACGCTCGCCGACGAACTGCGCCTTGCCCGGGCGGACATCGGGGCGGCGCTGACCGACTACCTGCGCGAGCGGCACGATCTGGCGATCCGTTTCCTTCCCCGTGCGGTGCTGCCCGAAGCGAACCGCCGGCTCGATCTGCATGCCCGGCAGGTGCAATTGTCGGAAATGCTTTCGCCCGCCGCGCGCAATCTGGAACTTGCCAAGCAGGTTGCGGAACTGGAGCATCGCGACGCGATCGCCGATATCGCCGATGGTGCCAGTTTCGAACATGGCGCCGCGCGCGATGCATTCGCCAGCTACCTGCGCAGCTATTTCGCCCGGGCACTCATCATGCCCTACGGTCGCTTCCAGCGTGCGTGCGAGGCGACCGGGTACGAGCCGCATATCCTTGCACGCCGCTTCGCCACCGATGTGGGCGAAGTCGCACGGCGTCTGACTACGCTCCAGCGGGTCAGCCAGCGCGGCCTGCCGTTCTTCGCCGGGCGGATCGACGGATCGGTGCAGCTGGTGGAGCGACTGCTGGGGGCGAGCGATGCGAGCCTGCTCGATCGCCGACCGGGCTGCCCGCGGCTCGGCTTCCACCGCCAGCCCGAATGGGGTTCGCAGGCGGTGATGATGGAAGGTGGTGCGCTGGGCCCCGCTCACTGGCTGATCGCGCATATCGCGGCGCCCCCTTATTCCGACGAACCGCGAACCGATGTGCTGATCCTCGGCATCGAGGCACGCTTTGCGGAGAGCTTCGCGCTGGCCCGCGGTGTTTCCCTGCGGGCCGAGGATGCAACGCCGATCGGCCCTGGTTGCCGTTCTTGCCGCCGGACCGAATGCCCCGCACGATCCCTGCGCGGGCCTGTCCGGAGCCCGGTCGAGTAGCTGTTGCGAGGAACCGGTGGGCCTTTCGGGCCTTTTGGACCTCACACGGACCATGAAGGTGCAGATCCAATGACCGAAGAACGCATCACCAGGCATGTCGACGAGGATGGCCACACCCATACCACGCACACCATCGTCAGCGATGGACAGAGCAAGGGTGGCGGCGGCGCGAAGATCCTGCTGCTCATCGCTGCGGTGATCGCGATCATCGCTGCGGTCTACATCTTCGCCCACATGTCGAACGCGGAAGCCGCGAAGGACAATGCCATCGGAGATGCCGCGGGACAGATGGGCGATGCGGTCGATGATGCCGGACAGGCGGTGGAAGATGCGGCGGACCGGGTAGCGCCCAATGAGTAGGGCTTTCCGGGGGAGCGGCGACCTCCTGTAAAGTTTACCGACATTTCACCACTGCGGCGTAAGCCGGGCCTCAAGCGAACAGTCGCGAGAATTCGCGGCAAATCGTAGACAAGAGGCCCGGCCAAGCGAATGATCCGCCTGTTCAAGCACTACATCCCGCATGCGGTGCTGCTGTATGCACTGTGCGATCTCGCACTGCTGCTGCTGGCAGGCGACCTCGCGTGGCATTTGCGGGCGGTCCAGATCGGGACCGATGTGGGCGACTGGACCAGCCGCCTGCGCCCGATTTTAGGCTTCGCCATAGTCTGCTCGCTGTCGCTTGTCGGGGTCGGGCTCTACAGCCCCGAAGCGCTGCGCAGTCCGCGCTATGCTTTCGCCCGGGCGATGGTCGCGCTTTCCATCGGCGGTGTCGCGCTCGCCGTGATGGACTTCGCACTACCGACCGTCGGCTTCTGGCGTTCAACCTTGCTCTATGCGCTCGGCGTCGCACTCGCGTTGATCGGGATCGTCCGGCTCGCCCTCAGTTATGCGGTCGATCGCGAGAAGTTCAAGCGGCGGGTCGTCGTGCTGGGTGCTGGTGCACGCGCGGCACGGCTCAAGGCGCTTGCCGAACAGGAAGACAGCGGCTTCGCCATCGTAGGCTTCATCGCGATCGAGGCGCAGCGCCTGCTGCCCGAAGCGGTTGGGCGGGAAGAGTGCGGCGATCTGGGGGACTATGTCGCGCGCCTGAAGGCCAGCGAGGTGGTGCTGGCACTCGAGGAACGGCGCAACGCCTTGCCGCTGGCCGATCTGCTGCGGGTGCGCACGCGCGGCGTTCCCGTGCAGGAAGTCTCAAGCTTCCTCGAACGGGAGACGGGCCGCGTCGATCTCGACACGCTCAACCCGAGCTGGCTGATCTTCTCCGACGGGTTCTCCGCCACCCGCCGGTTTTCGAGCATCGCAAAGCGGCTGTTCGACGTCATTGTCAGCGGCCTGCTGCTGATCGTGGCGTTTCCCGTCATCGCGCTGTTCGCGATTCTGGTGAAGCTCGACAGCAAGGGGCCGGCTTTCTTCCGCCAGCAGCGGGTCGGGCTCTATGGCAAGCCTTTCTCGGTCCTCAAGCTGCGATCGATGCGGACCGATGCCGAGAAGGACGGGGCCAGGTGGGCTTGCGAAAACGATCCGCGCATCACCCGGCTCGGGCGCTTTATCCGCAAGGTTCGGATCGACGAACTGCCGCAGACCTGGAGCGTGCTGAGAGGCGAGATGAGCTTCGTCGGGCCGCGCCCCGAGGTTCCGCAATTCGTCCGCGATCTGGAAGACAGGCTGCCCTATTATGCCGAACGCCACATGGTGAAGCCCGGCATCACCGGGTGGGCGCAGATAAACTATCCCTATGGCGCCAGCATCGAGGATGCGCGGCACAAGCTCGAATACGACCTGTACTACGCCAAGAACTACACGCCCTTCCTCGATCTGCTGATCCTGCTGCAGACCCTGCGGGTGATCCTGTGGCCGGAGGGGGCCCGGTAATGGGCCCGGATGCGATGTGGCAGGTGATCGGCCTTGCGAGCAGCACGGCCTGTGCCGCTGCATGCTCGGTCGCGGCGATATGGCTCGTCCGGCGTCCGCTGCCGTGGCGTCGGCCGAGGGTTGCCGGCGTTGTCGCACTGTGTCTCACCGCGCTGTGGGCCGGGGTGTTCGCCGCGCTGGGGCCAGTTAGTCTAGCGAGCGCCGCGACCGAATGCGCCCGCAACCTCTCTTGGCTTGCGCTGCTGCATGCGCTGTTTGCGAGCGGTGTGGAGCGGGAAGCGGCTCGGCGCGTCAGCGTGGTCTTCGCGAGCCTCGTATTTGCGGAGCTTTTGCAAAGCGCTGTCCTCGCCGCCCATGTGTTGCAGTTTTCACAGGTCGAGCTCGGCGAAGCGATCCTCCGCGCCTCCGCGCTATTGCACATGCTGGTGGCGATCGGGGCGCTGGTGCTGCTGCACAACCTGTATACCGGCGCATCGCAACAGGATCGTGCGAGCACGCGCTGGGTCGCGGTCTCGCTGTCGGCCCTGTGGGTGTTCGAGCTGAACTATTACGCGGTGACTTGGTTTGCAGGCTCTTTCCCCGGCCAGATCGCCAGCCTGCGCGGGCTGGTGGTGGGGATCGCCTTCGTTCCGCTTTCCATAGCGCTGGGGGCGGATGTTCATGCGCTGCGCTTTCGCGCCTCGCGCTCCGTCGCGTTCCGTTCTCTCTCGCTGATGCTGATCGGCGGCTACCTGCTGGCGATGGCGGGCCTGGCGAGCCTGCTCAACGCGATGGACGCCAATGGCGCGCGACTGGCGCAGGTCGGCTTCCTCGTCGCGCTGCTGACGGTCGCGGTGCTCTGGCTGCCCTCGACGCGCTTTCGCGCCTGGCTCAAGGTCACGCTGCAAAAGCATCTCTTCAGCCATCGATACGATTACCGTGCCGAATGGCTGCGCCTGGCCGAGACGATCGGCCGTGGGGTGGACGAGGGCGACGGGCTGCACCTGCGCATTCCCAAGGCCATGGCCGACATCACCGAAAGCCCGTCCTCCGCGCTCTTCGTACCCGATGGAGACGGCCGCCTGGTGCTGGCTGAAAGCTGGCGGTGGCCCACGTTGGATGAGGACGCCCAGGTCTTGCCGGGAGAGATGGTGCGCTTCCTCGGCTCCCGCGACTATGTGATCGATCTGGAGGAATGGCGCGAGGGACGCTCCGCCGCCGGGCCCACCGAGCCTGTGCCGGCGTGGCTCGACAGCGAGAGCGCGGCCTGGGCCATCGTCCCGCTGCGGCATTTCGACCGCTTGCAGGGGGCCGTCTTGCTGGCCCGGCCGGTGATCGACCGCAAGCTCGACTGGGAGGATTTCGACCTCCTCACCGTGGTCGGGCGGCAGCTTGCCAGTTACCTGTCCGAACAGACGAGCCAGCGCGCGCTGATGGAGGCCGCGCGGTTCGACGAGTTCAACCGCCGCATGGCCTTCGTGCTGCACGATATCAAGAATCTCGCCAGCCAGCTCTCTCTGCTGTCGCACAATGCCGGGCGGCATGCGGACAATCCCGCCTTCCGCGCCGACATGCTCAAGACCTTGCAGACCAGTACCGCCAAGCTCAACGCGTTGATCCAGCGTCTCGGCCGCTATGGCACGGGGCGCGAGGCGCGGCTCGAGATCGTCGATCTCGCCATCCTGCTGCGCGATCTGGCGTCGCGGTTCGAACCCCTGCACAGGGTCGATGTCGCGGTGAGCGGCGCGTGCCCAGTACGGGCGGACCGCGAAGGGCTGGAGCAGGCGCTGGTTCACCTGATCCAGAATGCGATCGATGCCAGCCCCGAAAACGCTCCGGTGTGTCTCGCCGTCCAATCCGATGGGAGCCTGGCAACGCTCGACATCGTCGACGTGGGAGAAGGGATGGACCCGGCCTTCGTGCGCGAGAAACTGTTCGCCCCCTTCGTCAGCTCCAAGCCCGACGGGTTCGGGATCGGCGCGCTGGAGGCTCGCGATCTGGTCCGCGCGATGGGGGGGCGCCTTGCGGTTCAATCCCGGACGGGGCTGGGCACCCGCTTCACGATCCAGCTGCCGACGCCCGCAGCCGATGCGGCACCCCATACTCTCACCAACGAGGCCGCCTGATGAGCGACAGGAAAACCGAAGCGCTACCCAAGCTGCTGATCGTCGAGGATGACGAGGGGCTGCAGGCCCAGCTCAAGTGGGCTTTCGAAGGGTTCGAGGTGCTCATTGCGGGCACCCGGGACGAGGCGCTGACCATGCTGCGCGCGCAAATGCCGCCGGTGGTCACGCTCGACCTCGGCCTGCCGCCCGATCCCGATGGCACGCGCGAAGGATTTGCCGTGCTCGATGCGATCATGGCCGAAGCGCCCGGCACGAAGGTGATCGTCGCCAGCGGGCATGGCGCGCGTGAAAGCGCGCTCGATGCGATCGCGGCAGGGGCTTACGATTTCTACCAGAAGCCGGTCGATATCGGAGCGCTCGAACTGATCGTGAACCGGGCGCTCAACCTGCACCGGATCGAGGCGGAGAACCGGCGCCTTGCGCAGAAGGTCGGCAAGAACAAGACCGTGCTGGGCACGCTGATCACCGGCGCGCCGGAAATGGTGAAGGTCGCCCGAACGATCGAGCGCGTGGCGAACACCGATGCCTCGGTGATGCTGCTGGGCGCGAGCGGTACCGGCAAGGAACTGCTGGCGCGGGGGCTGCACGATGCAAGCCCGCGGCGTGAGGGACGCTTCATCGCCATCAACTGCGCCGCCATTCCGGAAAACCTGCTCGAAAGCGAGCTGTTCGGGCACGAGAAGGGGGCCTTCACGGGGGCGGTCAAAACGACCGAGGGCAAGATCGAGTGCGCCCACGGCGGTACGCTGTTCCTCGACGAGGTGGGCGACATTCCGCTGCCATTGCAGGTCAAGCTGCTGCGCTTTCTGCAGGAGCGCACGATCGAGCGGATCGGGGGGCGCAAGCCGATCCCGGTGGACACCCGGATCGTGTGCGCGACCCACCGCGATCTCGATACTATGATCGCGAACCAGACCTTCCGCGAAGATCTCTATTACCGGCTCGCCGAAATCGTCGTTCCCATTCCCACGCTGGCGGAGCGGGCGGGTGATGCCGCCCTGCTGGCAAGGGCGTTCCTGACCCGCTTCGCAGCCGAGATGAACCCGCAGGTGAAGGGCTTTGCGCCCGATGCAATGGCCGCGCTCGACGCGCATGACTGGCCGGGCAATGTGCGCGAGCTGGAAAACCGGGTGAAGCGCGCGGTCATCATGGCCGATGGCAAGCTGGTCAGCGCCGAGGATCTCGATCTGAAAACAGCGGAGATGGAGGACGCAGCGCCGCTCAATCTCAAAGGTGCGCGAGAGCAGGTGGACCGGCAGGTAATCCGCAAGGCACTGGCCCGGACCGAGGGCAATATCTCGGGCTCGGCCAAGCTGCTCGGCGTGTCGCGGCCGACGCTCTACGACCTGCTCAAGCAGTATGATCTGCAGAACTAGGCGGTTTCGCGCTCGACCCCGTACTTGCGGTTGTAGCGCATCGACCACAGCAGAGAGATGCCGATCAGCACCGCGCCGATCAGCCCGGTGACGCTTTCCGAAATGTGGAATCTCGCGGACAACAGCATGATCAAGCCCAGCGCGATAATCGCCCAGAAGGCCCCGTGTTCGAGGAAGCGATACTTCGTCAGCGTGCCCGCCCGCACGAGGTGGACCGTCATCGAGCGTACGAACAGCGCGCCGATGCTCAGCCCGACCGCGATGATCAGCATGTTGTTGGACAGCGCAAAGGCGCCAATCACGCCGTCGAAGCTGAAGCTCGCATCGAGCACTTCGAGATAGAGGAACCCGCCGAGGCCCGATCGCACCGCGCCTTCGGCCATCTTCCTGCGCTCCACCTTGTCCAGCACCGTGCCGATCGCATCGACGGCGATATAGGTGATCAGGCCGAGGATCCCCGCGGTCAGGAAGACCATCGCATCGGCATCGGAAAGCATGGTCGAGATGCCGTAGAGCAGCAGAAGCAGGATGCCGATCTCCGCCGCGCGGATTTCGGAGAAGCGGCGCAGCGCCAGCTCCAGCCCGCGGATCCAGTCGACATCCTTGTCGCCGTCGAAGAAGAAATTCAGCCCGACCATGGTCAGGAAGGCGCCGCCGAAGCCGGCAATCCCGACATGCGCGGAGGAGACGATCGCCTCGTAGCGCTCCGGATCGTTGAGCGAGAGGTCGATCGCCGAAAGCGGATCGAGATTGGCTGCAATGGCCACGATGGCGAGCGGGAAGATGATCCGCATCCCGAACACCGCGATCAGGATGCCCCAGGTCAGGAAGCGGCGTTGCCACTTCTCGTCCATCTCGCGCAGGACGGTGGCGTTGACCACGGCATTGTCGAAGCTGAGCGAGATTTCAAGGATCGAGAGCACCAGCACGATCCACAGAACATGGGCCACGCTCCCGACACTGCCGTTCGCGTTCCAGGCGTAGAACGCAGCCGCCATGAAGCACACCGCCGTGAAGAGGAGCGATCCCCAGTAATGTCGCAGGAGTGTGTTCACGTTGTCTGTTTCCGAAGGGTAGGGCCGGGCGGGGCTGCTTATTTGGGTTGGTAGGTCTGGTCGGCGGTGGGGAAGGTCCGCTCGCGCACTTCGCTCGCGTATTTGGCCACCTTGTCGGTGATCTCGTCGGCGAGGTTGCCGTATTTCTTCACGAAGCGCGGCACGCGTTCGAACATGCCGAGCATGTCGTCCACCACCAGCACCTGCCCGTCGCACTGGGCGGAGGCACCGATGCCGATCACCGGAATTTCGAGCGATTGGGTCAGCGCCACGGCGATCGGTTCCACCACGCCTTCAACGACGACCGCGAAGGCACCTGCATGCTGCACGGCCTTGCCGTCGGAGATGATCTTGGCGTGTTCTTCCTGGCTGCGTCCGCGCGCGCCATAGCCGCCCAGCGCGTTGACCGCCTGCGGGGTCAGGCCGATATGCGCCATCACCGGGATGCCGCGCTGGGAGAGGAAGCTGATCGTCTCCGCCATCGCCTCGCCGCCTTCAAGCTTCACCGCCGCGCAGCCGGTTTCGGCCATGATCCGGCTCGCGCTTTCGAAGGCCTGCTGGGGGCTTGCCTCGTACGCGCCGAAAGGCATGTCGACCACGACCACCGAGTGATAGCTGCCGCGCACGACTGCAGCGCCGTGCGCGCACATCATGTCGAGAGTCACCTGGAGGGTGGAGGGCAGGCCATAGATAACCTGCCCTAGCGAATCTCCCACCAGAAGCAGATCGCAATGCTCGTCGAGCAGTTGCGCCTGCCGCGCTGTGTATGCGGTGAGCATGACCAGCGGTTCCACGGTCTGCCCGTCCGCCTTGCGGTTCTGGATCTTGGGGACCGTGAGCCGCTTCATCGGCTGCGGGGTGGGGGTCGCGCGGCTCGTGGCCGTATCGATCTGGAAGGTTGTCGACATGAGGCGCTTGCTAGACCGACTGTGGGGCAAACGCAAAGCGCAGGTCTTGGCGCGAGCGCAAAATCATTGCAGAAGCGTCGCCGACGCACAGGGCATGCCGTTCCCATCAAGACGGTAGGGAGAGATTTTCGATGGTCGCAACTTCGACGGGTGAGGGCTGGTCCTCACGCTCGGCATTCATTCTTGCTGCGATCGGTGCTGCGGTTGGCCTCGGCAATCTGTGGCGCTTCCCCACTCTGGCTGGCGAGAGCGGGGGCGGGGCCTTCGTGATCTTCTACATCGGCTGCGTCTTCCTGCTAGGCCTACCTCTGCTGCTGGCGGAAATCTTCATCGGCCGCGCGGGACAGACCGACGCGATCGGATCGATCCGGCGGGTTGCGCAGCAATCGCGGGTGTCGAGAGGGTGGGTCTCTTTCGGCGCGATCGGTGCGCTGGCGGCGTTCCTGATCGTATCGTTCTATTCGGTCGTCGCGGGCTGGGTGCTTTACTATGCCGGCGTCTTCGCGGGCGACTTCGCCTCGGCGGTCGCGGCGGGCGATCCGTTCCGTGGCGCGCTGGAGGGGCAGAGCCAGGAAGAGATCGCCACCCGCCTGACCGACCTGTTCGCCAATCCCGGCCTGCTGATCGCGATGCACTTCGCCTTTATGGGCGCGACGCTGTTCATTGTGGCGCGCGGCGTTTCCGGCGGGATCGAGAAGGCTGCGACCTGGCTGATGCCTGCCTTCTTCGTGCTGCTGATTGGGATCACCATTTATGGCGCCATCGTCGGTGATGTGAGCGAGGCGGCAGCCTTCCTGTTCACGCCCGACTGGTCGCGCCTGACCCCGGATGTGATGAATTCCGCGCTGGGGCAGGCGCTGTTCTCGCTCTCGCTCGGGGTGGCGGGGATCATTACCTATGGCTCCTACATCCGCGAAGGCACGCCGCTGGGATCGACCGCAGTGACCATCGCGATCGCCGATACCGCCGTGGCGCTGATCGCCGGGCTGATGATCTTCCCGATCGTATTTGCGGTTGGTCTCGACCCTGCGGCGGGTCCCACGCTGGTGTTCCAGACGCTGCCCTTCGCCTTCGAAGCGATGCCGGCCGGCTCGCTCATCGGGCTGCTGTTCTTCATCCTCGTTCTGGTCGCCGCAGTGACGAGCTCGATCTCACTGCTGGAAGTGCCGACTGCCTACGGGATCGGCGAGCTTGGCTGGAGCCGGACCATGTCCGCCCTGATCTTCGGCGGGGGCGCCTTCGTGATCGGGATCGCCTGTCTTCTGGGCTATAACGTGTGGTCGGATGTGCGGCCCCTGTCGTTCTGGCCGATCTTCGCGGAAACCGATATCCTTGACACGGTCGACGGGTTTACCGGCAAGATCATGCTGCCGCTCGGCGCGCTGCTGACCTCGATCTTCATCGGCTGGAAGGCAGATCGGCGGCTGCTGGCGGCGACCACCGGGCTCTCCGCACCGGTCTTTGTGCTGTGGCGCTTCCTGCTTGCATGGCTGTGTCCGCTCGCCGTGGCGACCATTCTGCTCACGGGTTTGTTCCCCAGCCTGCTCGGCTGAGCAAGAATCCGGCTTCCCGAGGTCTTCGAGTTGTAATATTGGCGCAGACGCGGTCGGCAGGGCGAGGGGGTCTCGCAACCGGACCGTGGATCTGCGCCCATGATTTTCGGCCGCGTGAAGCCGCTCGACGCTATTCTGGCGACGGCGGAGAATAAGTCTCTCCATCGTACTCTCGGCTGGTTCCAGTTGATGCTGTTCGGCATTGGCTGCGTGATCGGCACCGGGATTTTCGTTCTGACGGCGGCAGGTGCGCAGAAGGCCGGTCCCGGCCTCATGCTCGCCTTCGCGATTGCGGGGGCGGTCTGCATCATCGCAGCGCTCTGCTATGCCGAGATCGCCTCGATGATCCCGGTCGCGGGGTCCGCCTATACCTATAGCTACGCCAGCGTGGGCGAGGTTCTCGCCTGGACCGTGGGCTGGGCGCTGATCATGGAATATGCGATCGCGGCCGCCGCGGTGTCGGTCGGCTGGTCGGGCTATTTCAGCGGGACCTTCCTTAACGAGATACTCGGCGTCCAGCTGCCGCCGTGGCTTGCTGCCGGGCCGTTGGTTCTGGGCGGTGCACCGGGCGGGCTGATCAACCTGCCCGCGCTCATCATTGCGCTGCTGGTGACCGGCCTGCTGGTGGTCGGCACCAGCGAGAGCGCGAAGGTCAACGCAGTGCTGGTCCTCATCAAGGTCGCCGCGCTGACCGCGTTTATCGCGCTGACCTTCGCCAGCCCCTCCTTCGATGCGAGCCATTTCAATCCGTTCCTGCCAGCCGGCGTGTTCGGTGGGTTCGGTTCGGGATTGGGCGCGGTCGGTGCGGCGGCGACGATCTTCTTCGCCTATGTCGGTTTCGATGCGGTCTCCACCGCAGCGGAGGAGACCAAGAACCCGCAGCGCAATGTGCCGATCGGCCTCGTCGGATCGCTGCTGTTCTGCACGGTGTTTTATATCCTGGTCGCGGCCGGTGCGATCGGCACGATTGGCGGGCAGCCGATCATGGGCCCGAATGGCGTGCCGTTTCCTGCCGGGTCGGAGGAGCTGGCCCGCCAATGCGCGACCTATGCGGCCGACCAGCTGCCGCTGGTCTGCTCCAACGAGGCGCTGGCGCATGTGTTGCGCCAGATCGGATGGTCGGGCGTTGGCAACCTTCTCGGCATCGCTGCCTTCCTGGCGCTGCCATCGGTTATCCTGGTGCTGATCTATGGGCAGACGCGCATCTTCTTCGTGATGGCGCGCGACGGTCTGCTGCCGGAGAGGCTCAGCCGGGTGCATCCCAAGTTCCGGACGCCGCATGTCGTCACCATGCTGACCGGGGGTGCCGTGGCGTTGGGTGCGGCGTTTTTCCCGGTCGGCAAGCTAGCCGATATTTCCAATGCGGGCACGCTCTACGCCTTCATGATGGTAGCGGTTGCGCTGCTGGTGTTGCGGCGGCGTGATCCGGCCCGGACGCGGGCTTTCCGGGTGCCGCTGGCATGGGTGATCGCGCCGCTGACCATCGCAGGGTGCGTATTCCTGTTCCTCAACCTGCCGATCGAGGCGATGCTGTTCCTGCCCGGATGGGGGCTGATCGGGATCGTGATCTATTTCGCCTACAGCCGTTCGCGCAGCCATCTGGCGCGCGGGATCGTGGAAGTAGTGGACGATGTGGCGGGCGAGCCTGCGCTGGTCCCGATCGATCCTCCGTCTGCGTCTGCGTGAGGCATGAAAAAGGGGCGCTGCTCTGGTGAGCGGCGCCCCTTCTGACGGTCGATGAAAGCCAGCCTTACAGCGACGTTTCCTTGACGTGCTTCTTCTCTGCGTCCTCATGGACGTTCATGCCCAGCGCCATCTTGCCGACTTCGAGCAGGTTCATGTCGCCGTTCCAGATCTCGGCATCGCCCAGGTCCATGCGCAGGAACAGGATGTCGGGATCGTCCTTGCCGCCATCATACCAGGCTTCGACGAAGTTGTTCCAGAACTGGTCGAAGCGTTCCTTGCTCGTTTCCTTCACCAGCGTGCCGTGGAAGCGCGCGAACATGTCGTGATCTTCGCCTTCGAAGGTCGCGGTCGCCGCGCCCAACTTGGCGAAATCGCTCTTGGTGTGGGTGAAGAACCAGATCGAGCTGTTGGCATCCTTGTCGAGCTGCGCCGACATCGGCACCGCGCTCTTCGGGTCGCTATCGAGCTGGAGGAACAGGAAGGAACTGTCGGCCAGGGCCTTCCAGAATTTTTTGCGCAGTTCGTCGGCGTTGCCTTCTTTGTATCGCATTATCGTCTCCTTTGGGTTTGCAACGGACGAAGTGGGGAGATTGTTTCGACATGGACGAAGGACGGTAGTCTTCGGAGGCTTGCCGAAGCGGGCGGATAGGAACATAATAAGAACAAATGAGTCGTTCCGCTATGATCCCAGACCTTCCCATACCTGCTCTCGATACAGCCGCCGGGCTTGCCCGCGTCGCCCGCGAAGGACGCTGGCGGCCGGGGCTGGGCGCGGTTGCACAGGTCGAGATTTTCGCCTCCTCGCGCGAGGGGAGCGGGGCGGGAGCGGCGCTCGCGCTTGCGCGCGATGCATGGCGCTGTCGTGCGCGAGGGGAGGCGGAGGAGGCGGAAGATCGCCGGGCGGTGGTGTGGGTGCAGACCCGCGCCGCGGTGAAGAGCGGCGGCCGCCCGTTCCGCCCCGGTCTGCCGCAAGAGCTTCGACATCGCCTGATCCATGTGCTGGTCGAGAAAGACGAGGACGCGCTGTTTGCGCTGGAAGAGGCGGTGCGTTGCCGCGATGTTGCCTTTGTGATCGGCGAGATCGCCGGGGCTGCGCGCGCGCTCGATTTCACCGCGTCGCGCCGGCTGACGCTGGCGGCGGAACGGCACGGCGTCCCGCTGACGCTGGTGCGGCTCGACGGCACGCGCGATCTTTCCTCCGCGCGGCAGCGATGGGCGGTGCAGTCTGCACCCTCGGCAAAGCCGCAATGGAACCAGCAGGCACCGGGCGTTCCAGCGTGGCAGGCCGAATTGTTCCGCGCACGCAGCCATCCGCCGGGCACATGGCGGTTGAGCGAGGATGGCGGTAAACTGGTGGTGGAGCGGCAGATCCCTTTCCCCGTGCGGGGAGAGGATACGAAGGTTTGGTCGCGTAGCGGCCTAGCCGAAGTTGGAGAGGGGCGGACTGAGGCTTCGAACGCCGCATCCCCCTCTTCAGGCTTTGCTAGCTCCTTCGGAGCAAGCGTCGCCATCCTCTCCCCGAATGGGGAGAGGGTTCTTGGTTGAGCATGGCACCGCCCCGTCGCATCCTCTCGATCTGGCTCGCCGCTTTCGCGATCGACCGCTGGCGGCTTGGTGAGGGCTGCCCGCACGGTGAAGGTGCCGATGCGCAGCCGCTAGTCCTGATTACCGAGACCGCGCATGGTCCGCGCATTCAGGCCATGAACGGCGCTGCGCGGCAGGCAGGCGCGCGGACCGGCACCATGCTCGCCGATGCGCGCACGCTGTGCCCATCCATCGCCGCCGTGCCGGGTGATCCGGCAGGCGATCTGGTCGCGCTGGAAAAGCTTGCCGCCTGGGCGCGTCGATGGGGGCCGTGGTCGGCGCTCGATCCGCCCGACGGGCTGCTGGTCGATGTCACTGCGGTCGCGCACCTGTTCGGCGGCGAGGCGAAGCTGCTGGCGGATGTGCATCACGCCTTCGATACGCGCGGCTTCGCAATCCGCGCGGCGATCGCGCCCACCGCCGGCGCGGCGTGGGCGCTGGCGCATTACGGGCCGAATCGCAGCATTCTTGCGCCTCAGGACGACATGGAGGCACGCCTGTCCGAACTGCCGGCCGCCGCCTTGCGGCTCGACGACGACGTGCTCACCGTGCTGCGGCGGCTCGGCCTCAAGCGGCTAGGCGAGCTGGGCACGGTTGGCCGCGACGCGCTGCATCGCCGCTTCCGCAACCGCAAGTCGCCCGCCGCCAACCCGCTGCTCCGGATGGACCAACTTCACGGCCGGGTGCCGGAACCGCTGCTGCCGGTCGTACCGCAATCGGTGCCGCTGGTGCAGCGCCGTCTGATGGAGCCGATCCGCCACCGCGCGCTGCTCGATACCGTGCTGGCCGATCTGGCCGGCGACATGGTCCGCGAACTCGAAGGAGCGGGGCAGGGCGCGCGCCGCCTCGACCTCGGGCTGTGGCGGGTCGACGGGGAAGTCGTGGTCAGAACGCTAGAGCTGGCCGCCGCCACGCGCGACCCGGCGCATATTGTGCGGCTCTTCGGGGAAAAGCTGGCCGATATCGACGCGGGGTTCGGGATCGAGCTGGTTCGCTTGCGCGCCAGCTGGGCCGAGCCCGTGGCCGCAGACCAGGCCGATATGGAAGCGGCCGCCGAACGCCACGGCACCTCGCTGTCCGCCTTCGTCGACCGGCTGACCACCCGGCTCGGGGCCAGGGCCGTCAGCCGCCCGATCCTGCGCGGCAGCCATGTGCCCGAACGCGCGCAGCGCTGGCAGCCGCCGCTTGAGCCCGAACCGCCCGCGCAGGACGAGCTGCGCTTCCATGCAAGGCCTCTCAAGCTGCTCGACCGGGCAGAACCCATCGCGGTGCTCTACGCGACTCCTGATGGCTATCCGCAGAGGTTTCGCTGGCGGGGCGAGGTGCACGAGGTTGCCCGGGTTGAGGGGCCCGAACGGATCGCGCCCGAGTGGTGGCGCGAACGCGGCACTGCCCGCCTGCGCGACTATTACCGGATCGAGGACGATGCCGGGCGGCGGTACTGGATCTATCGCTATGGCATTGCCGGAGACGGGCGCGGAGGGGCGCCCGAATGGTTCATGCAGGGGCTTTGCGCCTGATGCCAGGCGCGCGAAGGGTGCCGGTCAGCTGCCTGCGAACGGGGTTCCGAACACGCCCACCGCAAGCTCTGCCCATACAAGCACCAGCGCCACGAGAATCGCGAGAACCGTTGCGACACAAAATGTCGGCCGCCCGATATTGCGGATCGCGAATTCGATGGCGAGCGCGGTTGTGCCCAAAAGCAGCGCCGCCATGCCGAAGTCCCCAAAGGTCCAGTGCACTTCGCCGGTAAATTGCATCGCCGCGAGCGGCGCGATGAGAATGGCGACGAAAGCCCCCCACAATGCGACCCGCCACAGGCGATTGCCGAGACCGGAATTGATCGAAAGATCGTTCATTCTGTCTCCCCTTCAATCGGATCATGCGCGATTGTCGATGCAAGAGCAATATCATGCCTCGCAGCTGTGTATAAGGCCAAGCGGCTGAAATCGTTTTTTTATGTTCCGGGCCAACGGGTCTGGTCATCGGCTGGAAGTGAACATATAAAGAACATATGGGCTCCGCACCGATCCTCGACAGGCTGAAGATTCTCGCCGATGCGGCGAAATACGATGCCTCCTGCGCGTCGTCGGGCACGGCGAAGCGCAACAGCACCAAGGGCGGGATCGGCTCGACCGAGGGGATGGGCATCTGCCACGCCTACGCGCCCGACGGGCGGTGCATCTCGCTGCTCAAGGTGCTGCTGACCAATCACTGCATCTTCGATTGCCACTACTGCATCAACCGCAAGAGCTCGAACGTGCGGCGCGCGCGCTTCACGCCGCAGGAAGTCGCGGACCTGACACTCAGCTTCTATCGCCGCAATTATATCGAGGGGCTGTTCCTTTCCTCGGGCATCATCAAGAGCTCCGACCACACGATGGAGATGATCGTGGAAGCCGCGCGGATCTTGCGCGAGGAGCATGATTTTCGCGGCTATATCCACCTGAAGACGATCCCCGAGGCGGACCCGGAGATCATTCACCGCGCCGGGTTCTATGCCGATCGCGTCTCGATCAATGTCGAACTCCCGACCGATGCCGGGCTGACGCGTCTCGCGCCGGACAAGAATGCGCGCCAGATCGAGGGCGCGCTGGGCAAGACCAGCAGCGACATCGTCGAGGCGAAGGATGCGAAGAAGCGCTTCAAACACGCGCCGCGCTTCGCGCCCGCGGGCCAGTCGACCCAGATGATCGTCGGTGCCGATGCGGCGAGCGATGCGGATATCGTAGGCCGGGCGAGCCGCCTCTACGACAGTTTCGGCCTGCGCCGCGTCTATTACAGCGCCTTCTCGCCGATCCCCGATGCCTCGGCCGTGCTGCCCCTGAAGCGCCCGCCGCTGATCCGCGAGCACCGCCTCTACCAGTCCGACTGGCTTATGCGGTTCTACGATTACCGCCCGCAGGAGATTATGCAGGCGACCGGGGTCGACGGGAATTTGCCGCTCGATATCGACCCAAAGCTCGCCTGGGCGCTCAAGTTTCGCGAGCGCTTCCCGGTCGACGTCAACCGCGCGAGCCGCGAGGATCTGCTGCGCGTGCCGGGGCTGGGCGTGAAGGCGGTGCAGCGCATCCTCGCCTCGCGCCGTCACCGGACCTTGCGCCTCGACGATGTGGCGCGGCTGACCGTGTCGCTGACCAAGGTGCGGCCCTTTATCTGCACGGTCGACTGGCGGCCCACCCTGCTGACCGACCGCGCCGACCTGCGCAGCCTGCTCGCGCCGAAGACCGAGCAGCTGGAGCTGTTCGCGGCATGACCATCTTCTCCCGTCACCCCTGCGCAGGCAGGGACCCAGATAACACAGGTGGCCTGGAGCGGCAGCGTCATCCGGACCCCCGCCTGCGCGGGGGTGACGATTTGGGGGAGACCTCATGACCGCGCTCCAACACGTCAAGCCCCACGCGCACTACACCGTCCAGCTGCCGCGCAGCGACGACTTCGCCTTCTGGCGCGAGCGGGCGCGCGCGCTGATCCAGTGCGATATCCCGCCCGACAAGCTCGCCTGGGTCGAGCCGGGCGGCAGCGGCGATCTCTTTTCGAGCGGCGGCATGCGCCTGCCAGAGCCACCCGCCGATGCCCCTCCGGTCCGCGCCAGCAAGCGCTACCTCAGCCTCGCGCAGAACGCCGCGCTGCATCGCGATCCCGCGCGTTTCGCGCTGCTCTATCGCCTGCTCTGGCGGCTCCAGCGCAATCCGCAGATCATGGAGGACAAAGCCGATCCGGATGTCCGCCGCGTGGAGGAACTCGACAAGAACGTGCGGCGCGACAGCCATAAGATGCACGCCTTCGTCCGCTTCCGGCAGGTGGAAGAGGAAAGCGGCGAAGAGCACTACATCGCGTGGTTCGAGCCCGAGCATCATATCCTGCGCGCCAATGCGGGCTTCTTCAGACGCCGTTTCGCGAGCATGCGCTGGTCGATCCTGACCCCGCAGGGCACACTCCACTGGGATGGCGAGAAGATGCGCGAAGGGCCGCCCGCGCAAAAATCTGACGCGCCCCACGGCGACCCGGTCGAGGACCTGTGGCGCACCTATTACGCGTCGATCTTCAATCCCGCACGGCTGAAGGTGGGCGCGATGCTTTCCGAGATGCCGCGCAAATACTGGAAGAACCTGCCGGAGGCCGCGCTTATCCCGGAACTGATCGCGGGTGCGCAGCAGCGCGAAAGCGCCATGGTGGCAGCGGGCGAACGCGATGACGGCGTACGTCCCGAAAGCCTGGAGGCGATCGGCGCTGCGATCGAGGGATGCCGCAAATGCCCGATCGGCTGTCTCGAAAACCGCGCGGTGATGGGCGAGGGGCCTTCCGATGCGGCGCTGATGATCGTGGGCGAGCAGCCGGGCGATCATGAGGACCAAGAGGGGCGGCCCTTCGTCGGTCCCGCCGGGCAACTGCTCGACGTGCATCTGGAACGCGCGGGTATCGACCGCGGTGCGGCCTACGTCACCAATGCGGTCAAGCACTTCAAGTTCACGATGCGCGGCAAGCGGCGGCTGCACCAGTCGCCCACCGCCAAGGAGATCGACACCTGCCGCTGGTGGATCGAGAGCGAGCGCGACTTGGTGAAGCCCAAGCTGGTGCTCGCCATGGGCGCGAGTGCTGCGCGCGGGATGCTAGGCAAGACGGTGAGCATTTCCAAGGTTCGTGGGCAGGCCATTCCGCTGGACGCCATTGATGGACTGGGGGCAAGCGAGCTGTGGGTCACCGCGCACCCTTCCTACCTCCTGCGTCTCGATGGCGAGGCGCGCGAAAAACAGGCCGCGCTGTTCGATACCGACCTCGCCGCAGTGCGTGCGCGGTTGGCGGAGCTGGCCGGGCAATGAGAAACTCCCTCTATCCCATCACCCCCGCGAGGGCGGGGGTCCAGTTCACCTCGCGCCGGTCGGTGAGGGTGGATGGATCCCTGCCTGCGCAGGGATGATGCGAGGGTGCGACCATGCCCGAGGCACCGCTCACCCCCGACAAGCGCCGGATAGAGATCGACCCCGATGACGTCGATCCGCCGTCGCACGCGCCTTTCGTCGAACTGGGGCTCGTCTCGTGCTTCAGCTTCCTGCGCGGCAGTTCGGACGCGGTCGATCTGGTGCTGACCGCGCGCGCGCTCGGCTACGACGCGCTCGGCATTGCCGATGCCAACACCATGGCGGGTGTGGTGCGCGTACATACCGAGGCGAAGAGGGTGAAAGTACGACCGGTTATTGGCACACGGATCGAGACGGTCGAGAGCCTGGCTTTCCTCGCTTTCCCGCGCGATCGCGCCGCCTATGGGCGGTTGTGCAGGCTGATCTCCGCCGGACGGATGCAGACGCTGGGCGGCGGGTGGCAAGGCAAGGGCGTGTGCGAGATATCACTCGCGATGCTCGCCGCGCATAGCGAGGATGTGCAGCTGGTGCTGCTGCCTCCCGGCGATCTGGATGTCGAGTTCACGATTGCGGTGCCGAGCAACGTCGTGCCGTTTCCAAGCGTCGAATCGGGCTTTCCGGACCAAGAGGTCACCGGCGCGTTGTCGAAGCTCCTTCCCCACCTGACCGCGCAACTCCCCACACTGCGCCATCTTGCCGCCGCCTACCTCTATCGCGGAGACGATATCGCCCGGATCGACCGGCTCGACGCGATGGCGCGCGAGCACAGCCTGTCGCTGCTCGCCACCAATGATGTCCATTACCACGCGCCCGAGCGGCGTCCGTTGAATGACGTCATGACGGCAATCCGCCACAAGACGACCGTGGAAGCCGCGGGGCACCTGCTCCACGCCAACGCCGAACGGCACTTGAAATCGCCCGAAGAGATGGTCCGCCTGTTCGCGCGCTGGCCGCATGCAATCATGGCGTCACGCGATATCGCCGATGCCTGCAGTTTCAGCCTCGACCAGTTGCAATACGAATATCCAAGGCGTGCCTATCCGGATGGCATGACCCCGCAGCAATATCTGGAGAGGCAGACGTGGCAGGGTGCAAACTGGCGCTATTCCAATGAGATACCTGCCAAAGTTAAGGCCACGCTTGAGTACGAGTTGGAGCTGATCGGCAAACTCGATCTCGCCCCCTATTTCCTCACTATCAAGGAAATCGTCGATTTCGCGCGTAGTCAGACGCCACCGATCCTGTGCCAAGGGCGCGGCAGTGCGGCCAATTCCGCCGTGTGCTTCTGCCTCGGCATCACCAGTGTCGATCCTGCCGAGCACCAGCTATTGTTCGACCGGTTTCTTTCCGAAGAGCGCAGCGAGCCGCCCGATATCGACGTCGATTTCGAGCATGAGCGGCGCGAGGAAGTCATCCAGCACATTTACAGGGAGTATGGGCGGCACCGCGCCGGGCTGTGCGCCACGGTGATTCACTATCGCCCGCGTATGGCGATCCGCGAGGTGGGCAAGGCGATGGGCCTGTCGGAAGACGTCACCGCATCCCTCGCACGCACCGTGTGGGGTGCCTGGGGACGCGAGATCGGCGAGGATCACGTGGCGGAAACGGGTATGGATATTACCGATCCTCACCTGAGGCGGGTTCTCACGCTCACTAGCCAAATGATTGGAATGCCACGGCATCTTAGCCAGCATGTGGGTGGTTTTATCCTCACCGATGGGTTGCTGAACGAGACCGTGCCGATCGGCAATGGCGCAATGCCCGATCGCAGTTTCATCGAATGGGACAAGGACGACATCGACGATCTTGGCATCTTCAAAGTCGATGTGCTCGCGCTCGGGATGCTGACCTGTATTCGCAAGTGCCTCGACCTGCTTGAGGACCACTACGACCGGCCGCTGACGCTCGCCACCGTCCCGCAGGAGGATCCGGCGGTGTACGACATGCTGTGCAAGGGCGATTCGCTCGGCGTATTCCAGGTCGAGAGCAGGGCGCAAATGAACATGCTGCCGCGCCTTCAACCGCGCCAATTCTACGATCTGGTGGTTCAGGTCGCGATTGTGCGCCCCGGCCCGATCCAGGGCGATATGGTCCACCCCTATCTCAAGCAGCGGCGATTGGCGCGCGCGGGAAAGACCGATTTCCAGCTTCCTGCGCCCGCGCCCGAGCATGGTCCGTCAGACGAGCTTTCCTCGATCCTCGGGCGTACTTTCGGGGTGCCGATCTTTCAGGAACAGGCGATGAAAATCGCCATCGATGCGGCCAAATTCTCTCCGGCAGAGGCCAATCGCCTGCGCCGGGCGATGGCCACGTTCCGCAGCCGGGGAATGGTACACGCGCATGAGGAAATGATGGTCGGGCGCATGATAGAGCGCGGCTACGACCCCGACTTCTCGCAGCGCTGCTTCGACCAGATCAAGGGTTTCGGGGAATATGGCTTTCCGGAGAGTCACGCGGCCAGCTTTGCGCACCTCGTCTATGTGTCGAGCTGGCTCAAGTGCCACTACCCGGCGGCCTTTGCGTGCGCTCTGCTCAACTCGCAACCGATGGGCTTTTACGCGCCCGCGCAGATCGTGCGCGATGTGGCCGAGCATGGCGTTGCGGTGCTGCCGGCGGATGTGAACGCTTCGGACTGGGATTGTACTTTGGAGGATATGCGGCGGGAGCTTGCCAAAAACGTCAGCCGTCGCCCCTGCGAAGGCAGGGGCCCAGCTGCCCTATCCGAAGATCGCAACTCTCATCTGGATCCCCGCCTTCGCGGGAATGACGGGGAAGGTGATGGCAACAGGGATGATGACGAGGGAAGCGAGGAAGGGGCGGACAAGGGCCGACTCGACAAGCACATCGCCCTGCGCCTCGGCCTACGCCAGATCGACGGCCTGCCCGAGCATGTCGCGGCCAAGCTGGTGGCGGAGCGGGTCGAGAACGGCCCCTACCGCGATGTCGCCGAGCTGCGCGACCGCGCGGGGCTTGCTCCCTCGCATGTCGAGCGGCTCGCCAGTGCCGACGCCTTCCAGTCGCTCAGCCTGCCGCGGCGCCAGGCGCTGTGGGATGCGCGCAGCCTGATTGCATCGCCCGACCTACCGCTGTTCCGCGCGGCGGACGAGCGCGACGAGGGGGCGGAGAAAGCGCGCACCGCGCTGCCCGTCATGCCGCTCAGCGAAGAAGTGGTCGCCGATTATCAGACCACCCGCCTCAGCCTGAAGGCGCATCCGATGGCCTTCCTGCGCGCCGACCTTGCGCAGCGCGGCTTCGTGCGGGCCTGCGACCTGCGGACACGCAAGTTCCGCAGCATGGTGCAGGTTGCGGGCGTGGTGCTGATCCGCCAGCGGCCGGGCAGCGCCAAGGGCGTGTGCTTCATCACGCTGGAGGACGAAACGGGGGTGGTGAACCTCGTCGTGTGGCCCGACCTCAAGGAAAAGCAGCGCAAGGTGGTGATGGGATCGCGGCTAATGGAGGTGCGTGGCCGGGTGGAGTACGACGACGAGGTGATCCACGTCATCGCCCACCACATGACCGACGCGACGCACATGCTCGCCCGGCTTTCCGAAGACACGCTGAATTACCAGCTGGCGCGCGCGGACCATGTGAACAGCCCGCTGCCGAGCGGCAAGATCAACCCGCGCGACGATCTGCGCGATGGGGCCGACGATCCGGCTCGCGAAGGCGCGATCCGCCCGCGCGACCTGATCGACGAACTGCCCAATACCGGCAGCCATCCGCGCAATGTCCGGATCATTCCCAAATCGCGCGACTTTCATTGAGGATGGCCGAACGCTTCCGCCTCCTCGAACGTCTCGCACGCAATGCCCGGATCGCGCGCCCCGCACCCGACTTCGCCGACGATAAGCGATGGATTGCCGCGCTCCTGCTGCTCGCACTGCTGGTCGGCGGGCGAGGGTGGCTGGCGGCGAATCCCGGCAGCAATCCGTGGGCGCCTCTCGACCTGCGCGACCCGCCTGGCTGGACGGCGCAGGCGAAGATCCTCGCCCTGCGCGACGATCCGGCCCAATGCCGCGCGGTGCTGGAGCGCAGCGAGGTCGCGTTCACCGCGCTCGACCCGGCGGGCGAGGCACCATGCCTGCGCGACAACCGCACCCGGCTCGATGACTTTCCCTATGCGGGCGCGCGGCCCGACACGACCTGCGCGATGGCCGCTGCGCTGGAGATCTGGCGGCGCGACAGCGTGCAGCCCGCTGCCCAGGAGATTTTCGGGCACGATGTCGCCCGGATCGAGCATTTCGGCAGCTTCAGTTGCCGCCGCCTTTACGGCCGCGACGAAGGGCCTTGGAGCGAGCATGCGACCGCCAATGCGATCGACATTGCGGGCTTCGTGCTGGAAGACGGCACGCGGATATCTTTGGTGAATGACTGGCAGGGCGATGGCGACAAGGCGCGCTACCTGCGCGCGGTGCGTGATGGCGCGTGCGCGAGTTTCGGCACGGTCCTGTCTCCCGATTACAATGCGGCCCATGCCGATCACTTCCACCTCGACCAGCAAGGCAGGGGTTTCGGCGGGGTGTGTCGTTAGGTCTCCTGCGGGCGCGGCGCCGTGAACCACAGCCACAGGGCCGCGCATGCCATGACCGCTAACCAGAGATAAAATCCCGCATGATGGGCGATAATGGGATTGGGACCGGAATCGTCGGGCAGAATGCGCCAGAATGCCGCACTCACGATGGCAAGCATAAGAAGCACTGCGAAGCCCCGCATCATCCTCCGCCCCGCCGCATCACCGCGCCAGGCGCCATATCCGAGAGCGAAAAGGAACACCGGGTTGGCAAAGGCAGCGAACTGAAAGATCGCCCAGCCAAGAAACATGCCAAGGAGCATGACCGACAATCCCGGGAATGTCTGATCTTCATTGACGTGTTCGACCGTCACGGCCGGGAGGAACAGTGTCGCGACCCATATGGCGATTAGCAGGCCCGGGACGGCGTAACGCAACATCTTCACACCGCTTCGAGTGCGTATCCGGCCGAACGTACGGTCCGGATCGGGTCTTTCGAGCCTTCCTGTTCGAGCGCCTTGCGCAGCCGCCGGATGTGCACGTCGACCGTCCGCAGCTCGATGTCGCTCCCCGTGCCCCAGACCCCGTCGAGCAGCTGGCCACGGCTGAAGACCCGGCCCGGGCTTTCCATGAAGAACTTGAGCAGACGGTATTCGGTCGGGCCAAGCTGCAGGCTGTGGCCACGCCGCTCTACCTTGTGCGCCACCGGATCGAGCCGGATGTCGCCCACTTCGATCGTCTCGCCTGCCAGGGCAGGGCGGATGCGGCGCATGACGGCGGCGACGCGTGCGAGCAGTTCGCGCGGGGAGAACGGCTTGGTCAGATAATCGTCCGCACCGGTTTCCAGGCCGCGCACCCGGTCATCCTCGGCCTCTCGCGCGGTCAGCATGATGATGGGGACGTGCGCGGTTTCCTTGTCGCGGCGCAGGCGGCGGCATACTTCGATCCCGCTGGTCCCTTCAATCATCCAGTCGAGAATGATGAGGTCGGGCACGTCCTCGCTCGCCATCAGCAGCGCTTCGTCGCCATCGGCGGTGACGCGGACCTGATAGCCTTCGTTGGCGAACCGGAATTCGAGAAGTTCGGCAAGCGCCGGATCGTCTTCGACGAGGATCAGCTTGGCTGAAGGCACTGGGAACTCTCGCTAATCGATGGATTTACTGGGTGGTAGAACGCGGCGAACCGGAGTCAACCGTCGTCGTCGAGTGGGTAGGAGCCGGTCGCGGCGAAATAGACCATTTCGGCAACATTGGTGGCATGGTCGCCGATACGCTCGATATTGCGGGCCACGAACAGCAGCTGCGCAGCACTTGAAATGGTCGCAGGATTCTCGACCATGTGGCTGACAAGATTGCGGAAAACGGAATTGTAGAAGGCATCGACCTTCTTGTCCGACGCGATCACCTCGCGCGCCAGTGCAGGGTCGCGTGCGGCATACGCGGTGAGTACGTCGTGAACCATCTCCGCCGCGACCTCGCCCATGGCGGGCAGCAGGGTCAGCGGTTCGAACCGGGTGCGCCCTTCGATCCGGCCGACGCGCTTGGCGATGTTCTTCGAATAGTCGCCGATCCGCTCGACCACGCCCGCGATCTTGAGCGCGGCGATCACTTCGCGCAAGTCGTCCGCCATCGGGGCGCGCAGGGCAATGATCTTGACCGCCAGCTTGTCGACTTCGGCTTCCAGCAGGTCGAGCTTGCGATCGTCCGAGACGATGCGTTCCGCCAAATCCTCGTCGCCGCGGATAAGCGCGTCGAGCGAACCTTCGAGCGCAGTCTCCGCCAGGCCGCCCATCTCGGTGATGAGGCCGCGCAGGCGCGTGATGTCTTCGTCGAAGGCTTTGACGGTGTGCTCGGCGTTCATCCGTAACGTCCCGTGATGTAATCCTTGGTGCGTTCTTCGCGCGGATTGGTGAAAATCTCGTCAGTGGGTCCGTATTCCACCATCTTTCCGAGGTGGAAGAAAGCGGTTCGCTGCGACACGCGGGCAGCCTGCTGCATCGAGTGGGTGACGATCACGATGGCGTAGCGGCCCGCGAGTTCGTCGATCAGTTCCTCGATCTTGGCGGTCGCGATTGGATCAAGCGCGGAGGCCGGCTCGTCCATCAGGATGACCTCGGGGTCGACCGCGATCGCGCGGGCGATGCACAGGCGCTGCTGCTGCCCGCCCGAAAGCGCGGTGCCCGATTCGCCGAGCCGGTCCTTCACCTCGTTCCACAGACCTGCGCGCTGGAGCGAACGCTCGACGATTTCGTCCAGTTCGCTCTTGCTGTCCGCCAGGCCGTGGATCTTGGGGCCATAGGCGATGTTTTCGTAGATCGACTTGGGGAAGGGGTTGGGCTTCTGGAAGACCATCCCGACGCGTGCGCGCAGCTGCACCACATCCATGCCGCTGGAATAGATGTTCTCTCCGTCGAGCTCGATAGTGCCCTCGACCCGCGCGGAGGCGATCGTGTCGTTCATGCGGTTGAGCGTGCGCAGGAAGGTCGACTTCCCGCAGCCCGACGGCCCGATGAAAGCGGTGACGAACTTGATCGGAATGTCGATCGAGACGTCGTCGATGGCCTTCTTGTCCCCGTAGTAAACGGAGACATTGCGGGCGCGCATCTTGGTCTCGGCCTTGTCGTCCATGTCGTGAATTACGGTCACCAGGTTTTCTCGAACTTGTTACGCAGGTAGATGGCGAGGGCGTTCATGACGAGCAGGAACACCAGCAGGACGATGATCGCCGCGCTGGTCCGCTCAATGAAGCCGCGGTCGATTTCGTCCGACCATAGGAATATCTGCACCGGCAGCACGGTGGCGGGCGAAGTGAACCCGTCAGGCGGGGTCGCCACGAAGGCGCGCATGCCGATCAGCAGGAGCGGCGCGGTTTCGCCCAGCGCGCGGGCCATGCCGATGATGGTGCCGGTAAGGATGCCGGGCAGGGCGAGCGGCAGGACATGGTGAAACACCACCTGCACGGGCGATGCGCCGACCGCCAGCGCGCCGTCGCGAATCGACGGCGGCACCGCCTTGATCGCGTTGCGGCCCGAAATGACGATCACCGGCATGGTCATCAGCGCCAATGTCATGCCGCCGATGAGCGGGGCGGAGCGCATATTGGGGAAGATCCACAGGAACACCGCTAGGCCGAGCAGGCCGAAGATGATCGAAGGCACCGCAGCAAGATTGTTGATCGATACCTCGATGATTTCGGTCCAGCGGTTCTTCGGCGCGTATTCTTCCAGATAGAGCGCTGACAGCACGCCGATCGGGAAGGCTAGGACGAGGGTGACGATCATTGTCAGGATCGACCCCTTGAGCGCGCCCCAAACCCCGACCTGTTGCGGATCGGTCGCGTCGGAACGGACGAGGAAGCCCCAGTCCAGCCGCTTGGCGAGACGGCCCTCGCTCACCAGCCGTGCGGCGAGCGCCTGCATCTCGGCCGAACCTTCGCCGTCGAGGCCCATGGCAAGATCGCCGCTGGCCGGCAGCCAGAAGCTCTCCTGCCCCTGGATCAGCGACGGATTGCCGCGTAGCTCCTCAGCCACCTGGCGCCAAGCATCCTCGCTCAGTTGCGCGGCGCCCGCCTCGCCCAGTGCCTGTTCGGCCGAGTAGGCGACGATCTGCGGCAGGCCCTGCATTTCCAGTGTCTGGACGGCGGTGGGCTGGCTGAGCGTCGCTTCGTCGCCCGCAAGGCCCGATGCGGAAAAGTCGATCGGCACCTCGAGCTCGGCGCGCTGGAAGCCGCCGACCCCGTTGATGGTCATGTTGCCGAGCAGGATGAACAGGATCGCGATCGACACCAGGATCGCGAACAGGCCGAACAGCTTGAAACGCTTCTCCGAGGCGTAGCGCTTCTTGAGGCGTTTCTCGAACGCCTCCGAGCGGGTGGGCCGTCCGCCCTCGAGTGCTGCAGGATCACTCATTACTCATACGCCTCCCTGAAGCGTTTCACGACGCGCAAGGCGATGAAGTTCAGCAGCAGCGTCACCATGAACAGCACGAAGCCGAGCGCGAAGGCGCTGAGCGTTGCGGGATGGTCGAAGCTTCCCTCGCCCGTCAGCAGGGCGACGATCTGGACCGTGACGGTGGTCATCGCTTCGAGCGGATTGCCCGTCAGGTTGGCGGCGGTGGAGGCCGCCATCACCACGATCATCGTCTCGCCGATCGCGCGGCTGACCGCCAGCATGACGCCGCCGACGATGCCCGGAAGCGCCGCGGGGATCAGCACCTTCTTGATCGTTTCGGACTTGGTTGCACCCATCGCCAGGCTGCCGTCCCGCATGGAACCGGGTACGGCGGCGATGCTGTCGTCCGCCATCGAAGAGACGAAGGGAATGATCATCACTCCCATTACGAGGCCCGCGGCCAGCGCGCTTTCGGACGAGGCGTTGGTGATGCCCACCGCCTGCGCCGCATCGCGGATTGCCGGGGCCACGGTGAGCGCGGCGAAATAGCCGTAAACCACGGTCGGGACGCCGGCGAGCACCTCCAGCGCGGGCTTGATGATCTTGCGCCAGCGCGTGCTGGCATACTGGGTCAGGTAAATCGCGCTCATCATGCCGAGCGGGATCGCGACGATCATGGCGATGATCGCGCCGATGAAGATCGTGCCCCAGAACAGCGGAATCGCGCCGTAGCGATCGCCCTGCGGTGCGGCAGGATTGGCCATCGGGTCCGGATTCCAGCTCAGGCCGAAGAGGAAATCGATCGGCGAGACCATGCCGAAGAAGCGGATCGTCTCGAACACCAGGCTGGCAAGGATGCCGAACGTAGTCAGGATGGCGACCAGCGATGCGAACAGCAGCACGCCCATCACGATGCGTTCCACCTTCACCCGGGCGGTGAATTGCGGTTTCAGGCGGCTGAAAGCCCACAGGCCGAGGATGATCGCCATCACCAGCCCGAAAGCGAGGCCGACGAAGCTATAGAACTGGCTCGCTTCGCGGAACGGTTCGATCAGGGCCTGCGCTGCGGGATTGAACACCGCGTCGGCATTGCCGTTCGCCACTGCGCGCGCTTCCGCCAAGATGGACTGGCGCTGGAAGCCGAAGGCCGGAAGATCCTGGGCCGCGGGCGAGGCGAGGACCCATTGTTCGACCAGAACGGGCGAGAGCACGCTCCACACCAGCGCGAACAGCGCCAGCGGCGCGGCGACCCAGATCGCCACGAACCATGCGTGGTAGCCCGGGCGCGACACGATTCGCGGCGCATCGGGCGTACGGTCGAACGCCCGCGCCCTCGCGCGGCCGGCGAGCCACCCGGCAAGGCCGAGGCCGATGGCAAGTAAGAACAGAAAAGCGGGAGACATGCTGTGGGCGGACCCCTTACGTCCTGCGGGGGCTTGGTATCGCCCATGCGACTATGCCCCCGTGTGTTCGTCCAGAAATCACCTGAATTGCCGCTCGGCAAGCGGCATGCAAACCCCGTTGTTGAAACTATGTGGCAGTCTCATGACAATCGCGGTTCCTCCGTCGCATTCGTGGTTTCGTTGGTGGCGTCCGGCTTGGGTAATTCCGGTGTCGGCAGATCGCTTTCGCTTAGTCTTTCGCGCGGCAGCCTGACGGTCACGATCGTCCCGCGCCCGACCTCGCTGTCGATATCGAGCCGTCCGTGGTGGCGTTCGATGATGTGCTTGACGATGGCAAGCCCCAAGCCCGTGCCGCCCGAGAGGCGACTGCGGCCGGGATCGGTGCGATAGAATCGGCGGGTGAGGTGCGGGATGTGCTCGGGCTCGATCCCTTCGCCGCGATCCTCGACCTCCAGCCTCGCTTCGCCCAGAGCTGATTCGCTAAGGCGCACGCTGACCGGCGCATCGGGCCCGCCATATTTCAGCGCATTGTCGACCAGATTGCGCACCAGCTGTTCGAGCTGCTGCGAATCACCCAGCACGAGATAATCGCCATCCGCCTCGAAAGTGATCCGGCCCGCCCGTTCGATCCCGGCACCTTCACGCGCCGCACGCTCGACCAGAGAATTGAGATCGACCGCGGTGTCCGGCCGGTCGTGCTTCTCCGCCTCCACGCGCGAAAGCGACATCAGGTCGCTGACCAGATTCTGCAGGCGCCGCGCCTCGCGGTGGATCGTGTCGAGGAATTTGCGCGCTGTATGCTCGTCGATATCCTCGGGATGTTCGCTGAGCGTTTCGACATAGCCGATGATCGAGGAAAGCGGCGTGCGCAGTTCGTGGCTGGCATTGGCCACAAAGTCGGTATGCGCGCGGCTGACGTCCGATTCGGCGGTCTTGGAAATGAGTTCGATGACGGCGGTGCGGTCGTCGATCTCGTAACGGCTGACCCGCCATACGTCCTTGCGCCGCACGAGCCCGGTCACGATCGCCTCGCCGTGCCGTTCGCCATCCATCAGCGCGATGGCGCGCGGGTGCCGGATCGCGACGCGCACGTCCTGTCCGATCACGTGCGGGCCGAGCAGGCGTCGGGCCGAGGCATTGGCGATGACCACGCGCTTGCGATCGGTCAGCAGCAGGGGGGAGTGCGCGTGCTCGATCATCTCGGTCAGGCTCTCGCGCGACAGGCCCTCGGCCCGCGAATCGACAGCCACCTTCCGCTCGGGCGGCTGACTGATCCACAGCGTCAGCGCCCAGACCAGCCACACGGCGAGCGCATAGGCGACAGGGATGCCCGCGAGCATCAGCAACAGCGCGCTGCAGGTGGCGATCACGATGCCGGGCCACGGGAATGCGAGCGGCTTGTGCATGGAGGGGCGCCTAGGGCGTTTCGCGCGCGTGCGCCAGTGCCGGTTGCGGTGGCTCCCCGAAAAGCGATAGCGCCGCCCGATCTCTCGGGGGCGAGGGCGGGGAGTGGTCTGTTGTGGGGGTAATGGGCCGGCACCGAGTGCCGGCCATTCCGGATGGTGACCCCTACGGGAATCGAACCCGTGTTTCAGCCGTGAAAGGGCCGCGTCCTAACCGCTAGACGAAGGGGCCACATCCGAAGAAGCTTCATGGCGAAGCGGCGAAAAAGCCGTTAGCGCCGAAGCGAGCCGCGCATCTAGGGGGGGCGGCCAAAACGGTCAAGCCCGGTTTTTGCAATTTTATCCTTCGACCAGAGCTGCGTCCTCCAGATGCAGTTCCGCACGCGGCGTATTGGCCCAAGTGTCGACCTTCGCACGGCCAGCGAGCCACAGCTTCGTACCCGGATGAAGGGCGAGGAGGGCCTGCCCCCAGTCGGTATCGGCAATGCGGAAGGCGATCGCCTTGATCGACCCGCCATCGCGCGATCCGGCGACAAGCCGGACATGGTCCGTTCCCACGCGATCGACCTTGACCACATGCACCGGGCCGATGGCGAGGCGCGGGCCGGGCCAGCCCATGCCGTAGGGCCCGCCCCGCTCGAGCGTTTCGACAAGATCGACCGTCAGGCCGCGAGGGCCGAGCGAGAGATCGAATCCGAGCGAAGCTTCGGCGCTGGCCGCCGCGACCTGCCTTTCGAGCCGTGCCTCGAGCCATTCCTCCAGTGCCTCGATCTTGTCCTCGCGCACTGTCAGGCCCGCCGCCATCGCATGGCCGCCGCCCGCCTCGAGCAGGCCTTCTTCCCGCGCCGCCATGATTGCCGCCCCCAGATCGACCCCGGGGATCGAGCGGCCCGAGCCTTTGCCAAGCCCCGATTCGCGATCGCGTGCGATCACCAGCGTCGGCCGTCCGGTCTTTTCCTTGATTCGCCCGGCGACGATGCCGATCACGCCGGGGTGCCAGCCTTCGCCGTGAACGATTCGCAGGCTGCGATTCGCCTGGCGCGGCAGCTGTGCCTCGCTCGCTTCCTGCACTTCAGCCTCGATCGTGCGGCGGTCCTCGTTCAGTTGCGAGAGCTGGGCTGCGATCTGCGCGGCTTCTTCAGGATCTTCGGTCGTCAGCAGCCGCACGCCCAGGGTCGATTCGCCGACCCGGCCCCCGGCATTGATTCGCGGGCCGAGCGCGAAGCCGAGATCGGACGCCACCGGGGCGCGGGTAAGGCGGCTCGCGTCGATCAGCGCGCTCATTCCGGTATTGGCGCGCTTGGCCATCACCTTGAGGCCCTGCGAGACGAAGGCCCGGTTGAGCCCGTGCAGCGCCGCGACATCGGCGACCGTGCCCAACGCCACCAGATCGAGCAGGGCGCGCAGATCCGGCTCCTTGTGTGATGCGAAATAGCCGCCCTCTCGCAGTTTGCGGACCAGCGCGATGGCTACGAGGAAGGCCACGCCGACTGCGGCAAGATGGCCGTGAGCCGCAGCGGCGTCGGCCTCGTCCAGCCGATTCGGATTGACCAGCGCGACTGCGGCGGGCCGTTCGGGCGAGCATTTGTGATGATCGATCACGATCACGTCGACGCCCGCATCGCGAGCCGCCGCCAGTGCTTCATGCGCCATGGCACCGCAATCGACGGTGACCACGAGGCTGGAGCCCTGCTTGCCCAGCTGGACCAGCGCCTCGCCGCTTGGGCCGTAGCCTTCCAGCAGTCGGTCGGGGATGTAGTAGCCGGCCTGGTGGCCCAGCATGCGGAACAGGCGAATCAGCAAGGCGGCGGAGGTCGCGCCGTCGACGTCGTAATCGCCGTAGATCGTCACGGTCTCGCGCGTCAGGATCGCCTGCGCCAGACGCTCTGCGGCGACCTCCATGTCTTGGAAGATCGCCGGATCGGGCAGGAAGGCGGCCAGCTTGGGATCGCGCTGCCGGTCGAGATCGTCGCGCGTCACGCCGCGGGCGAGCAAGAGCTGGGTCAGGATATCGTCGCCGAGCCCGGCCGCTGCGCCTTCGTACTGGTTGCGCCCGCCGCGCCAGCGCCAGCTGCGCCCTGCCAGCGAGCGTTCGACGCCGAAAACATGTGTGGGAGCTGTGGTGGCCATCATCCGATACTAGCGCGCCCGACCTGCGCATCATAGCGCGCGGCGGTTGACTTTCGACAGGCCGGGCCGAGGTTGGGCGCATGGCCGATACGACCCTGCTTATCATCTGGCACAGCCGTACGGGCGCGAGCGAGGCGATGGCGCAGGCTGCCGCACAAGGCGCGGGCGAGACTGCGCGGTTGTTTGCCGCTGCGGATGCCCAGCCTGACGATCTGCTGGGGGCGGGTGGCTACCTGTTCGTCTGCCCCGAAAATCTCGCGAGCATGAGCGGCATGATGAAGGAGATGTTCGACCGCTGCTATTACCCCGTGCTCGGCCGGATCGAGGGGCGCGCCTTCGCCACCGCCATCTCCGCCGGGTCCGACGGAGAGGGCGCGCAGGCGCAGATCGACCGGATTGCCACGGGCTGGCGGCTCAAGCGGGTGGCGGATCCGATCATCATCAACATGGACGCGCAGACCCCTGAAGCCATTCTTGCCCCCAAATCTGTGCCACAAAACCGGTTGGACGAATGCGCGGCGCTGGGCGAGGCGATGGCCGAAGGGCTCTCCATGGGAGTTTTCTGAACCGGCGGATCGACGCAGATCGCTCCAATTCGGAGTAAACCGCGCCCCTGCCTCTCGACGCGCGTGCGGGACTTGCGCAAAGGTCCGCCCGCCAACGGACGTCAGGAAGGGAGGGAGGCGCGCATGTCGGAAGACCGCAAGCTGCACGCCGCGCCGGAGATCGGCGACGATCTGCTGATCCTGTTCCCGCGCAATACGCGGCCGACCTTGCGGCAGGTGCGCGCGCACGAGCGGATCGCCGGACTGGTCGATGCGCTCGGGCCCGATCTGGTCCATTATGGGCACCAGGTCGATATCGCCCCGCCGGACGGGCTTTCGTTGCAGAGGGCGGGGCTGGGGTTCGACCTCGTCGGACTGGCGCCCGGACCGTCCGTACCGGTGCCCGACATCGGCGACGGCGACGTGATCGACCAGGCGGCCAGACGATCGGTCACGCATGCAAGCTCGCTTCGCCTCGGGCCACATATCGCGGCGGGCAGGCGCAGCCTCACGATCCTGCGCGAGTGGTTTCGCCTCGGCAATGCCATCGCCACGACCTTCGGCGCGCAGGGTCTGTGCTGGGTGCCCGGCGGCATCGCCATGGAGAGCGCACAGGTCGCCGCCCATCTGCGCGCATGGGATGCGCGGGCCGACGTTCCGGTCAACCTGCTGGCGAGCTTCCGCCTGACGCTCGACGGGGCGCTGCAGAGTCACGGCCTCGCCTACTTCACCGGGCAGGAGTTCCGCATCGAAGCGCCCTTGCTGCAAGGCGACGAGGCGGCCCTTGCACGGCTGATCTTCACCCACCTGTTCTACGCCGGGATGCAGGAGCGCAGCGTGGAACTGGCAGCGCCCCAAGGCTATCCCCTGCGGCTCGAGCCGTCGGGCAACCGGCGTTTCCTGCGGGTCTGGCCCGGCTGACCGCGCGATGCCGCGCGGGAGGGCGCTCAGTAAGGCCTCGACGCCTCGTCCAGCGCGGCCTTGGCGTCCTTGTACTCCCGCTCCAGCCGGTCGACCATATCGGCCACGCTCGCGACATTCTTGACCGCGCCGACGCCTTGGCCCGAACCCCAGATGTCCTTCCATGCTTTGGCCTTGGAATTGCCGCCGCTGCCGAAGTTCATCTTCGACGGATCGCTCTCCGGCAGGTTGTCCGGGTCCAGCCCCGCCGCCTCGATCGAGCTGCGCAGGTAGTTGCCGTGTACCCCTGTGAAGAGGTTGGTGTAGACGATGCCGTCCGCGCTGCCATCGACGATGCCCTGCTTGTAGCCCTGTTCCGCGTTGGCTTCCTCGGTCGCGATGAAGGCGCTGCCGATATAGCCGAAATCGGCGCCCATGGCCTGCGCCGCGAGGACCGAGCGTCCGCTGGCGATCGAGCCGGAAAGCGCGATCAGCCCGTCGAACCACTCGCGGATTTCCTGCATCAGGGCAAAGGGCGAGAGCGTGCCAGCATGGCCACCGGCCCCGGCGGCGACCGGGATCAGCCCGGTCGCGCCCTTTTCGATCGCCTTGTGGGCGAAGCGGTTGTTGATGACGTCGTGCAGCGTGATCCCGCCCCAGTTTTCGACCGCCTGGAAGACTTCCTCGCGCGCGCCCAATGAGGTGATGACGAGCGGCACCTGCCACTTCTCGCACACCTGCATGTCTTCCTCGAGCCGAGCGTTGGAGCGGTGGACGATCTGGTTGACCGCGAAGGGTGCGGCGGGGCGATCGGGATTGTCGCGGTTATGCGCCGCCAGCTCTTCCGTGATCCGGTGCAGCCATTCGTCGAGCACGCCAGAGGGCCGCGCGTTGAGCGCCGGGAAGCTGCCGACGATCCCCGCCTTGCACTGCGCGATGACCAGTTCGGGGCCTGACACGATGAACATCGGCGAACCGATGATGGGCAGGCGAAGGCGATCGAACGGTGCGGGAAGGGGCATTGATGTTCTCTCCGGACAATGTGTTTGGGTGGGGTCTATGCGCAGGGTTCGCCCCTGTCGAGATTGCCGTTACGTCAACCCGGGCAGCCCTTTGAGGCGGTAGACCCGCGCCGCCGTGCCGGAGAACAGCGCGCGCTTTTCGTCCGAAGATGCCCCGGACGCGAGCCGCTTCAAGGCGTTCCAGAGCGTCGCATAGCTGCCTGCCCACTTGTCGACCGGGTAGTTGCTTTCGAACATCGCGCGATCCGGGCCGAAGGCGTCGATGCAGGTTTCCACGTAGGGCCGCCACATCTCCGCAAGGTCTTGCGAGGAGACGCTCTCGGTCGGCCCATCGGGCGGCATGCCGCAGAAGGACATCGCCAGCCCGCCGAGCTTCACGACCACATTCTGGCAGGCGGCGAGTTCGCGGATAGAGGCGCGCCAGCGCTCGAAATGCTCGTCCAGCTGGCCGCTGTAGCAGGCGCTTCCCAAAGGCGTGCCGCAATGGTCGAGCACGATGGCCTGCTCGGGGAAGGCGCGCGCAAGGTCTATCACATCGTCCAACTGGGGCTCGAGAACCCAGGCGTCGAAGCTCAGCCCGCGCTTGCCAAGTTCGGCGAAGCCCTCACGGAAGGCCGCGTTGCGATAAAGGCCTTCGGGATGGTGGAACGCGGGGCCAAGAACGGTGGGGTCCGCATCCCACGCACCGGCATGACGGATGCCCTTGAAGCGCGCGCCGCCCGCCTCGGCCAGCGCATCGAGCACCGCGCCCGCGCCAGCACCCTGACGCAGGTCTGCGTGGCCGACGATCCCGGCGCAGGGCCGCACCTCGCCATACAGGCCGCTCGCTCCCTGCGCGGCGACCCCGCGCGCGAACTCGACCTCGCCGACCACCTTCATCGCTTCGCTGCGCGCCGCATCGTAGAAGGCGCCGCATTCCATGAAGACGGTGCCGACGATCCGGTGGCCGCTGCCGGTATCGGCGGCGAACTGGTCGAAGGTGTAGTAGGCAGAGCGCGCGACGGTTTCGATGAAGGGGTGGCGCGGTTCGGGGAAGACCGGGATCAGCGGGCGCAGATCCCAAAGGTGATGATGAGGATCGACGATCGGCAGATCGGGATCGAGTATCTCTTCGCGCGCGGTCATGCGGTCTCCTGTCCAGGTGTGGCACACGGACGGGGTGCATTTTTGAAATTCGCCGGGCTGTGTGCATCCCCCTGGATCAAGGGATTGCGGGCGTATCCACGATACGACGTGTCACCTTCCGCGATCGCCACACGACACATCAAAAGCATCCTCTGTCCGGTCGCTTCTTTGTGAAGCAGATCCATAGAAGAGAGCCTGCCGCATCATGGCCCGGTAGGAAAGGGCCTCAACCCAACACAGAGAGCGCGTCTGCGGTGTTCGCCACGCGCGGCCAGTCCTGCGGGGGCTGGTGCCGCAGCCAGGTATATTGCCGCTTGGCGTAGTTTCGGGTCGCCTGCTGGCCCTTCGCAATCGCTTCTTCACGCGACAGCTCGCCGCGCAGCAGGCCGCCAATCTCGCGCACGCCAATCGCCCGCATCACCGGCAGATCGGGGGCAAGATCGCGCGCGAGCAGCGCATCGACCTCGGCCACCGCGCCCTGATCCATCATCGCCTCGAAGCGGATGTCGCACCGGCGGTAAAGTTCGCTCCGTTCGGGCAGGAGGATGACCGGGGCGAGGGCAACGTCGTCACCGATCCCGCCTTCCTTGCGTTGCTGCCATTCGCCCAGCGTCAGCCCGGTCGCCCGGACCACCTCCAGTGCGCGCGCAATCCGCTGCGAATCGGCGGCATCGAGCCGCGCGTGGCTCGCCGGATCCTCGAGCGCTAGCTCGGCATAGGCTTCGGCGGTCGGCATCGCGCGCACCGCATCGCGGACATGGGCGGGGATGGTGGGGACCGGTGCGATCCCGTCGAGCAGCGTGCGGATGTAGAGCCCGGTCCCGCCAACGAGGATCGGCACCGCCCCTGCCTGGTGGATGGCGGCAATCTCGCGCTTCGCAGCCTCGGCCCACTCGGCTGCCGAGCACGCCTGCGCACCGTCCCACGCACCGTAGAGGCGATGTTCGGCCCGCGCGAGATCTTCGGCCGGAGGCCGCGCGCTGAGCACGTCGAGATCGGCATAGACCTGCGCGCTGTCGGCATTGACGATCACGCCCGTGCGTCCGCGCGCGCCGAGTTTGTCTGCCAGGTCGAGCGCGAGCCCGCTCTTGCCGCTGGCCGTCGGCCCTGCGATGAGCGCAAGTGGCGCCTTTGCCGCAGTTTCGGAGAATGCATTCGTGCTCATCGCCCGCGTCCTAGCAGAGCCAGTGCCGTCCGAGGCAAGTCTCACCGCACTGGAAAGTGCATTGGCCAACGCTGGCCAGCCGCTTGCCGGGGCATCCATGCTCGATCACTGCGGCGAAGTGCTCGAAATCGCGATCCCCGAAGGCACGCGGGAAGTGGTCGCGCCGCTGGTCCAACAGCATCTGGCCCCGGGTGCCGCGCTCTTCGCCGACGATACGATCCGCATTCCGGGCCTGCTGGTCAGCGACATGGATTCGACCATGATCGGCCAGGAATGCATCGACGAGCTGGCCGACTTCGCGGGGGTCAAGCCGAAGGTGGCCGAGATCACCGAACGCGCAATGCGCGGCGAACTGGATTTCGAGGGTGCGCTCAAAGAGCGGGTGGCGCTGCTGAAGGGGCTCGATGAAGATGCGATCGCGCGCTGCCTAACGGAACGGATTGCTCCGTCCCCCGGCGCGGCCACGCTGATCGCGACGCTCAAGGCGCACGGCGCGCGCTGCGTGCTTGTTACAGGCGGCTTCCACCGCTTCGCCGATCCGGTTGCCGAGCGGCTTGGATTCGACCGGGTCGTCGGCAATCGCCTGCTGGTCGCCGATGGCACGTTGAGCGGTGAGGTGCAGGAGCCGATCTGCGACAGTTCGACCAAGGAACGCACCCTGCGCGAGGAAGCGGCGCAGCTGGGTGAGAACGCGCGCACGCTGGCGCTGGGCGACGGGGCGAACGATACCCCGATGCTGGTCGCGGCCGATTACGGCATGGCCTACCGCGCCAAGCCCCAGACGCGCGCCGCAGCCAATGGCTGGATCGATGGCGAGAACCTGACCGCGATGCTCCTGCTGCTCGGGATCGATCGCGCAAGGTGGGTGATGAGATAGGGCTTGGAACTTCCGCGCGCATCGACTATTTACACCGATGTCAGTAAGGAATGCCGTCATGAGCGAAGCCAAGCCTGTCATCTCTATTTCCGACGCGGTCGAGGCTGCGCGCGACGGAACGCTGTTGCGTCATCCGGAGCGACCCGTTCCGAAATACCGGCCGCTGACCGCGATCCACCATTTCCGCGAACTGCTGAAGGACAAGGAAGACACCAGCCATGTCTTCCGCATCTTCGAGGCCCTGCCGCACAAGAGCTTTATGCCGCGCGTCCGCGAACTGACGTTGAGCGAGCGGGGCGAGCGACTGCGCGCGGAAGAGCCTTATCTGCCGCCGATCCTCGATGATCATGACGCTCTGCGCCAGCTGCCCAGGGGCACCGTCGCGCATGCCTACTGCGATTTCATGGAGCGTGAAGGGCTCTCTGCCGCCGGGCTGGTGGCAGAGGCCGACAAGCTGGGCCGGCGCCGGTTCGGCGATCTGGTCGAATGGTTCGGCTTCCGCAGCCGCGACACGCATGACCTGATGCATGTTCTGACCGGCTACGGGCGCGATGCGCTGGGCGAGCAGTGCGTGCTGCTGTTCACCTACGGCCAGCAGCCCAGCCATGGCCACCTGCTGATCGGTTATGCCGGCGCGCTCAACATCAAGCAGAACGTGAAGGGCAGCCGGGCACCGGTGCTGAAGGCGGTGCGGCAGGCGCAGAAGACGGGCACCGCGTGCCCCGCGCTGGTCGGCATGTCGATCCGCGAACTTCTGGCGACCGATCTCACCAAAGCGCGCCGGATGCTCAATATTCCCGAACCGCACTGGTATCGCGAATGCCATCGCGTCTGGCGCGAAGAAGGGATTGATCCCTACGACCTGCTGGGCAATCCGCCCGCCGAAGAGGGCGCGCAGGCCGTCGCCTGATCGTCACCTGCGGACGGGGGGAGGGGCGGTGACTACCCCTCCATCCACTCCTGGAAGAACGCTTCGTTTGCAGCGCGCAGGTCTTCGACTTTGACGCCCAGCAGGCTGTCGCCGCCGACCGTGCCCAGCCGCCGGAAGCCCACCAGCGCAGCCGCTTCGCTCTCGGGCCCCTCGGCGACGATGGCGTTGAACGCCTCGACCTTGTCCGGGCTGACGGTGATGACGTAGCGGCTCTGGTCCTCCCCGAACCACCATTGGGCGCTCGTGTAGGCGTCGTTCGCGGTGACGTCCGCACCTACGCCGCCCGCAAGCGCCATTTCCGCCAGCGTCACGGCGAGGCCGCCGTCCGAGCAATCGTGCACTGCGCTCAGCAGGCCTTCGTCGATCAGCTTGAGCACGATCTGGCCCGCGCCACGCTCTGCCAGCAGGTCGACCGGCGGCGCGCGGCCTTCGTCGCGGCCGTGCACTTCCTTGAGCCACAGCGACTTGCCGAGGTGCGAGCGGACCGGATCGGGCTTGGCCCAGAACTCGGGTGCGACGAGATAGATCGCGTCGCCCTCGCTCTTGAAGCCGATGCTGGCGAGCTTGTCGTAATCGGCAATCAGCCCGACTCCGCCGATGGCGGGCGTGGGCAGGATGGCGGAGCCGCCGCCGGTCGCCTTGCTCTCGTTATAGAGCGACACATTGCCGCTCACGACGGGGAAGTCGAGCGTGCGGCACGCCTCGCCCATGCCGTCCAGCGCGTGGACGATCTGTGCCATGATCTCGGGCCGCTGGGGGTTGGCGAAGTTGAGGCAATTGGTGATCGCGAGCGGCTTCGCGCCGACTGCGCACAGGTTGCGGTAGGCTTCCGCGACCGCCTGCTTGCCGCCTTCGAAGGGGTTCGCGTAGACATAGCGCGGGGTGCAATCGGTGCTGATCGCCAGCGCCTTCTTCGTGCCGTGCACGCGCACCACGCCCGCATCGCCGCCGGTCTGGAGCGTGTCCGCGCCGACCTGGCTGTCATATTGCTGCGAAATCCACCGACGCGAGGCGAGGGCGGGGCTGCCCATCAACTTAAGCAGGTCCGCGCCGACATCCTCGCTGTCGGGCACGTTTTTCATGGGCGTGATTTTCGCCCAGGTCTTGTACTCGTCGAGCGGCAGGTAAGGCCGGTCATAGAGCGGCGCATCGTCGGCCAAGGGCCCGAGCGGAATGTCGCACACGGTCTCGCCTTCGAATTCGAGCACCATGCGGCCCCCGGACGGACCGGGCTCGGTCACTTCGCCGATCACCGCGAAGTCCAGTTCCCACTTCTCGAAGATGGCGCGGGCCATGTCTTCCTTGCCGGGCTTGAGGACCATGAGCATCCGCTCCTGGCTCTCGCTCAGCATCATTTCGTAAGGGGTCATGCCCTCTTCGCGCTGGGGCACGTCGTCCATCTTGAGCCGGATGCCCACCTTGCCGTTGGTGGCCATCTCGACGCTGGAGCTGGTCAGCCCCGCCGCGCCCATATCCTGAATCGCGACGATCGCGTCGGTCGCCATCAGTTCGAGGCAAGCTTCGATCAGCAGCTTCTCGGTGAAGGGGTCGCCCACCTGCACCGTGGGGCGCTTGGCTTCGGCATCTTCCTCGAAATCCGCGCTCGCCATGGTCGCCCCGTGGATGCCGTCGCGCCCGGTCTTGGAGCCGACATAGACGATGGGATTGCCCACGCCGGTCGCGGCAGAATAAAAAATCTTGTCCGCGTCCGCGACGCCCACAGTCATCGCGTTGACGAGGATATTGCCGTCGTATGCGGGGTCGAAATTGGTCTCGCCTGCAACGGTCGGCACGCCCACGCAATTGCCGTAGCCGCCGATCCCCGCAACCACGCCCTGGACCAGATGCTTCATCTTCGGATGATCGGGTCGCCCGAAGCGTAGCGCGTTGGCATTGGCCACCGGCCGCGCGCCCATGGTGAAGACATCGCGCAGGATGCCGCCCACGCCCGTCGCCGCGCCCTGATAGGGTTCGATATACGATGGGTGGTTGTGCGACTCCATCTTGAAGATCGCCGCCTGACCGTCGCCAATATCGATCACGCCCGCATTCTCGCCCGGGCCGCAGATGACCCAATCGGCCTCGGTCGGCAGCTTCTTGAGGTGCAGACGAGAGGATTTGTACGAGCAATGCTCGCTCCACATCACGGAGAATATGCCGAGTTCGAGCAGGTTGGGCTCGCGGCCGAGAGCGTTCAACACGCGCTCGTATTCCTCGGGGCTCAGCCCGTGCTGCTCGACGACTTCGGGGGTGATCTGGGATGCGTTGGTAGCCATGCGAGGCCGCTTAAACCGCTCCGCGTTTGAGCGCCAGTCCCCCGTCTCGGGGTTTCACACGCCTCTTTTGGCCGAGCCACGATGCGGCCAGCGTCAGGAGGCCGAAGGCGAAGAACCCGGTATAGGCCAGCGCACCCGTCACCGCATCCGGCTCCGGGCCGAACCAGTTGACCGCCTGGAGAGCCAACAACAGCCCGGCGAGGAGGAGCGCGGGCAGCAGATAGCCGCGCGTGCGGGAGATGAACCACGCCATCGCGCCGAAGGTCAGCAGCAGCTCAAGCGGCATCTCGATCGCCGGAATGTTCCAGAGGCCCAGGCCGAATTTCGGGGGATCGCCGGCGAGCGTGAGGTCGGGGCGATGGACCAGCAGGTCGAGCAGCCAGTGCGAGAGCACCACCGTGCCCGCCAGCAGGCTCGCCAGCCTGTCGCGTGTTGTGACCAGCGCCAGCAGCGCAAAGCCGAGCGCAAAGCCCGCGCTGCCCAGCAGGCTGTGCGTATAGGGCATGTGATACAGGTCCAGCGGGTTCATCGCGGTGATGCCCGGCACGATCCGCAGGTCTTCCACGCCGATCAGCACGAACAGGAAAAACGCCCAGTCGACCAGTTGTGCTGCGAGGAAATACATTCCCAGCCGCGGCTTGGCCGGCGTCACCGCCGCTGCCACGAAGGCGGGGGCGAAGTGCCCGATAAACATGTGCGTTCCTCCCCCAGCGCCGCATCGCTCTGCTTGACCCGCCACCGGCACCCCGTCAATGCTCGCCCGCGATGACCGAGGACAACACTCCCAACATTTCCGAAATGAGCTTCGAAGAGGCGCTTCGTGCGCTCCAGCAGGTCGTGCGCCAGCTGGAGGACGGCGAGGTTCCGCTCGATCAGTCGATCACGCTCTACGAACGCGGCGAGAAGCTGCGCGCGCATTGCCAGGCCCGGCTCGACGCCGCGCAGGCCCGGATCGAGGCGATCGTGCTCGATTCCAGCGGTCAGCCGAGCGGTACGAAAACCTTCGACGGCGCGGACTGACGGCGAGGGTGAGGGGCGCCTGAGATGGACTTCGAGGATACCAACGGCGCGCGGCTGAAGGTGGCGCTTGCCACGATCCAGACCGAGGTCGACGAGGCGTTCGACGGCCTGCTGCCCGTACCCGACGATACGCGCGCACCGCTGTTCGAGGCGATGCGCTACGCCGCCATCGGCGGCGGCAAGCGGGTGCGCCCGCTGCTGCTGGTCGCCACCGCGACGATGCTGGGCGTCTCGCGTAAGGCCGCGGTGCTGGCGGGCGCGGCGGTCGAATCGATCCACGTCTATTCGCTCATCCACGACGATCTGCCATGCATGGACGATGACGACATGCGGCGCGGCAAGGCCACGCTGCACAAGGCGTTCGACGAAGCGACCGCGGTGCTGGCGGGCGACGCGCTGCATGCGCTGGCGTTCGAAATCCTGACCTTCGAGGGCGTGTCGGCCGATCCCTTCATCCAGGCCGAACTGGTCCGCTGCCTCGCCCTTGCGAGCGGGATGGGCGGCATGGCGGGCGGCCAGGCGATGGACATGGCCGCCGACAGCACGACGTACGATCTGCACACGATCACCCGCCTGCAACAATTGAAGACCGGCGCGCTGCTGACCGCGAGCGTGGAGATGGGCGCGATCCTCGGCCGGGTGCCGCCCGATGCGCGCAGCCCGCTGATCAACTATGCGCGCGATATCGGCCTTGCCTTCCAGATCGCCGACGACCTGCTCGACCATGAAGGGGACGAGGACAAGGCGGGCAAGGCGCTGCGCAAGGACGAGGAACAGGGCAAGCAGACCTTCGTCTCGCTGATGGGCGCGGATGGCGCGCGCAGCCAGGCCAGGGCGCTGGTCGAACAGGCCTGCGGGCACCTCGCGCATTACGGCGGGGACGCGGGCGTCCTGTGCGACCTGGCGCGGTATATTGTGGAGAGAGACCGGTGAGCGAACGCATAGGCATCTATCCGGGCACTTTCGACCCGATCACGCTGGGCCATGCGGACATCATCCGCCGCGCCTCGCGGCTCGTCGACCGGCTGATCATCGGGGTGACCACCAACCCGTCCAAGAACCCGATGTTCGAAACGGACGAACGCCTCGCCATGGTCGAGCGCGAGGTGGCGGCGATGGACATCGGCAATGTCGAGGTGGTCGGCTTCAATGCTTTGCTGATGAAGTTCGCCAACGCGCAAGGTGCCAACGTGATCGTGCGCGGCCTGCGCGCAGTCGCGGACTTCGAATACGAATACCAGATGGCGGGCATGAACCAGCAGCTCGACGACGATATCGAGACGGTGTTCCTGATGGCGGATGTCTCGCTGCAGCCGATCGCGTCCAAGCTGGTGAAGGAAATCGCGGTCTATGGCGGGGACATTTCGGCCTTCGTCAGCCCGTCGGTGCGCGAGGATGTGGTCGCCCGGGTCGAGAAGATCGGCATGAAAGGCGACTACTGACGCGCGCGGCGCGCGCCAAATCGTTCATTGCGCGGACAGCGCCGGGTTTGTATCGCCCCGGCAATTCAGGAATTTCATCCGTGAGAACCATGTTCAAGACCATTCTTTCCGCCGCAGCGCTGATGGCGCTGGCCGCAACCTCCGCCCAGGCGCAGGATGCGGCCGATGTCGCGGCCGAGGCCGAGGCAGCACCGGCACCGCGCTCCGCAATGTCCTATGCGCCGATCAATTACAGCCTGCAGGAAGATCGCGAGGACATTCTGTTCCTCGACCTCTCCAACGGGCAGCGCGTGGCGATCCGGCTGATGCCCGACTGGGCGCCCGCTCATGTCGAGCGGATCAAAACGCTTGCCCGGCAGGGCTTCTACGACGGGGTTGTTTTCCACCGCGTGATCGACGGTTTCATGGCGCAGACCGGCGACCCGACGGGCACGGGGCAGGGCGGTTCGCAGCTCCCCGACCTGAACGAGGAATTCAACCCGATGCCGCACGTGCGCGGTACGGTTTCGATGGCGCGGCTCGGCAATGATGTGAACAGCGCGAACAGCCAGTTCTTCATCGTGTTCTACCCGCGCTTCAGCCTTGACAAGAACTACACCAATTTCGGCCGGGTGATCGCCGGGATGGATGCAGTCGATGCGATCGCGCGCGGCGAGCCGCCCGGCAACCCGACCCGTATCGTCCAGGCATCGATCGCGGCGGACAACCGTCCCGCGCCGAGCCCTGCGCAGCTGCGCCAGGCGGAAGAGCCCGTCTCCATCATCGGCGATCAGCTGAACGCGCCGACCGGGGAATGACGATCGCGCGTCCCGGCGCCGTCCGGGGCCGTGACCTCCTGCTAGTGATGGGCGTCTGACGATGAAGGTCGACCTGTTCGATTTCGAACTGCCGGCCGATCGCATCGCGTTGCGCCCGGTCAGCCCGCGCGATTCTGCGAAAATGCTGGTGGTGGATGGCAACGCGCCCTTCGCCGACCGGCAGGTGTGCGACCTGCCCGACCTGCTGCGCGAAGGCGACGTGCTGGTCTTCAACGATACCCGCGTGATCCCGGCGCAGCTGGAAGGCGAGCGTATCCGTGAAGGCGCGAGCGGGGCGGCGATCGGCGCGACGCTCCACAAGCGGATCGACGCGCGCCGCTGGCAGGCCTTCGTGCGCAATGCCAAACGCCTGCGCGCGGGCGACCGGATCGCGTTTCCCGAAGGCGTTTCCGCCATTGCCGAAACGCGCGGCGATGACGGCAGCTGGTCCCTCGCCTTCGAGGGGGAGGAACCGGTCGAGGTGCTGCTCCAGCGCGCGGGCGCGATGCCGCTGCCCCCGTACATCGCCCAGCGCCGGACGACCGACGCGCGGGATGCGGACGATTACCAGACGCTGTTCGCGGACAAGCCGGGCGCTGTCGCCGCGCCCACCGCCGCGCTCCATTTCACGCCCGACCTCGTCGCGCGGCTCGATGCGGCAGGGATCGGGCGCGAAACGCTCACGCTGCATGTCGGTGCGGGCACCTTCCTGCCGGTGAAGGCGGAGGATACCGCCGCGCACAGGATGCACGCGGAATGGGGCGAGATCGCGCCCGACACCGCCGATCGGCTGAACGCCGCACGTGCCGAGGGCCGCCGGGTGATCGCGGTGGGCACCACCAGCCTGCGCCTGCTCGAAAGCGCTGCCGCCTCCGGCTCGGGGGCTGGAGAAGGCGCCCACACGATCCAGGCGTTCTCGGGCGATACCGACATTTTCATCACCCCCGGCTACCGCTTCCGTGCGGTCGACGGGCTGATGACCAATTTCCACCTGCCCAAATCGACCCTCATGATGCTGGTCAGCGCCCTGATGGGGCGCGAACGGATGATGGAGGTGTACGCCCACGCCATCGCGAACGAGTACCGCTTCTATTCCTACGGCGATTCCTCGCTGCTGCTGCCGGGGTAATCCTCCGGCGTCAGCTCACCATCTTTCAATAGTGCCAAGGGCTTACACCGGCGCCGTCTGGCCGGTATCGATCGAAAGCCGCGCAACCTTCGATCGGGTTCTCTTGTAAAACCTTCCGGTTCGGCCAAATAGGCGCTCATGTCCGATCCGATCCTAGAGCTGTCCGGCCTCACCAAGATTTACTCCGGAGGGCTCAAGGCGCTCGACGATGTCGATCTGACCATCAATCGCGGCGAGATTTTTGCGCTGCTCGGGCCTAATGGCGCGGGCAAGACGACGCTGATCGGCGCCGTGTGCGGACTGGTCCGGCCGACGTCGGGAACGATGCGCGCCTTCGGCCACGATCTGCAGGGTAACTGGCGGAAGGCCCGCGCGCGGATCGGGCTGGTGCCGCAGGAACTGAGCACCGACATGTTCGAGCCGGTGCTGCACGCGGTGGAATATTCGCGCGGCCTGTTCGGCCTTGCGCCCGACCCGGCGCGGATCGAGGAAATTCTGCGCTCGCTGAGCCTGTGGGACAAGCGCAACAATCGCATTATGGAGCTTTCCGGCGGGATGAAGCGGCGCGTGCTGATCGCCAAGGCGATGGCGCACGAGCCCGACCTGCTGTTCCTCGACGAGCCGACCGCGGGCGTCGATGTCGAACTGCGCAAGGACATGTGGCACCAGATCGACGCGATGCGCGCGCGCGGCGTCACCGTGATCCTGACCACGCATTATATCGAGGAAGCCGAGGAAATGGCCGACCGGGTCGGCGTGATCCGCGGCGGCAAGATCCTGATGGTGGACCAGAAGGACGCGATGATGGCCCGGCTCGGGCGGACCGAAGCGCATGTGACGCTCGCCGATCCGGTCGCTGCGCTGCCGCCGGCGATCTCCGCCTTCCCGGTCGAGCTGCAGGAGGACGGGCGCACGATCTGCTATCGCGGCGGCGACGGTACGGGCAAGGGCCGCGAGGAAGTGGCCGACCTGACCAAGGCACTGATCGCGAGCGGGATCGACTATGTCGGGATCGACATTCGTGAAAGCAGCCTGGAAGACATTTTCGTCTCGCTGCTGGGCGAGGAAGAGGACGCAGCGGCATGATCTTCAACGCACGATCCGCATGGTCTATCTATCGGCGCGAGCTGTGGCGTTTCCTGCGCACGGCGTTCCAGTCCGTGCTCGCTCCGGTGCTCACCACCTCGCTCTACATCCTCGTCTTCGGCTCCGCGATCGGCGACCGGATGCCCGATGTCGGCTCGGTCGATTACGGTGCCTTCATCATCCCCGGCCTGCTGATGCTGACCCTGCTGGGCGAGACGACCAGCAATTCCAGCTTCGGCATCTACATGCCGCGCTTCACCGGCACGATCTACGAACTGCTCAGCGCACCCGTGGGCGTGGCAGAAACGCTCGCCGGGTTCGTCGGCGCGGCGGCGACCAAGAGCCTGATCCTCGCTGCAGTCATCCTTCTGACGGCGCGGCTGTTCATCGATTATTCGATCGCGCACCCGGTCTACGCGTTGTTTTACATCGTGCTGGTCGCCTCGGCCTTCAGCCTGTTCGGCTTCATCCTCGGCATCTGGGCCGACAGTTTCGAGAAGCTGGGCATCATCCCGCTGCTGATCCTGACCCCGCTGACCTTCCTCGGCGGCACCTTCTACTCGATCGACCAGCTGCCCGAACCGTGGAACCAGATCGCGCTGATCAACCCGATCGTCTATCTCGTCAGCGGGCTGCGCTGGACATTCTACGGATCGGCCGACGTCAGCATCTGGGTCTCGCTCGGCATTACCTGCGCCTTCCTGGCCGGATGCGTCGCGGTGATCGCGTACATCTTCAAGACTGGCTGGCGATTGCGCGATTGAGCGGTTATTCCCCGACGCCATGTTCCGACCTGCCTTGCTCGCCACCGCCGGCGTCTGCCTGATTGCCACCCCCGCCACCGCCGCGATTCCGCCCGATGTGCAGGCGATGATCGATGCGGCGATGGCCACGGGCGATGCAAAGAAGATCGAGACGGTGCTCGAGCTGGCCAAGCAGACCCAGCCGGCTAGCGTCGACGAGATCAAGGAAATCGAATCGGCCTGGCGCGCCGACCAGGCCGAGGCGCAGCGGCTTGCCGAGGAACACAAGCAGGAAGAGATCCGCCAGGCCGGCGTGCTCGACCTGTGGAGCGGGGAAGGGCAGGTCGGCGCTTTCGTGTCCACCGGCAACAGCGAGGACACCGGGCTTTCGGTCGCGGTGACGATGAAGCGCGAAGGGATCGACTGGACGCATGCCCTGCGTGCGACGGCCGATTACCAGCGCTCGAACGGCGTCACCAGTCGCGAGCGGTATCTGGTGGCCTACGAACCGCGCTTCCAGATGGGCGAAAACCTGTTCGCCTATGGCCTCGCCCAGTACGAGCATGACCGGTTCCAAGGGTTCGACCATCGCTACGCGGTGTCGGGCGGGGTGGGCTACACGCTGATCCAAAGCGATTCCGCGACGCTTTCGATCAAGGCGGGCCCGGCCTACCGCGTGACCGAGCGGACCGACGGGGTCAGTCTGGACAGGCTCGCCGCGCTGTTCGGTGCCGACTTCGACTGGAAGATCGCCGACCGCGTCACCTTTTCGCAGGATGCCAACGCCGTGACCGAGACTGGCGGCGAAGCACTGGTGATCGTCGAGAGCGGCAACACCACGCTCAACCTGCTCAGCGGGATCGATTTCAAGATCAACGACCGCCTGCGTTCGCGGCTGTCGTACCAGCTGGAATACAACAGCGCCGTGCGCCCGAACCAGGAAAAAACCGATACGCTAACGCGCTTCACGCTCGTCTACGGGTTCTGATCGGATCGTTACCCAGAAGGCACGGCCCGGCCTGCATTGGCAGGGAATCGCTAGCCTTCATTCTGCTGGGTCAAGCGTAAGCATAGACGGTGCACCGTAATGACAACGACTTTCTTTTCGCAGATAATCACAGTGTTGTCATCGCGCAACAGGGTCGAGTTAAAATAACTCCCGCTCATTTGGAAGTATTGTGGACGTTGGACGATCCGAATAACCCGGCTCTATCGTCATAATGACGGTATCTTTTAAGGATATAAAGTAATAATGAAATCCGTATATTACGTCGCGGCAGCGTTTGCCGTTGCGATTCTTCCCTCCGCTGCATTCGCCCAGGACGAAAGCGCCGCAGAAGTGACCATTGGCGCGACTGCCGGTTACCACGATCTCGGCATTTCCGACGAAGTCGAAGACCTGACCGGCATTTCGGTCGACGATGGCAGCCCGATTTTCGGCGCTTTCGCCTCTGTCGACTTCCCGGTTAGCGACAACCTGTTCGCCGGTGTCGAAGGCAACCTGAACCTCGGTACCGACGCTATCGATTCGGACTACGGCGCTTCGGCCCGTTTCGGATATCGTACCGAAACCGGCACCAAGGTCTATGTCCGTGGCGGCTACCAGTGGGTGGAGCTCGACTACGCCAAGATCCTGAATGTCGATGAATCGGCGATCCCCGCCAATCTCGACGACACGTTCAGCGACTACCTCGTCGGCGCTGGCGTCGATGTGCCGCTGGGCAAGGCCGTGGTCCGTGTGAACGTCGACACAATCTCGTTCGACACGCTGCGTGCCACCGCTGGCGTTGGCTTCAAGTTCTAAGGCATTCGGCCAGAGCTTCTCGGGGCTGCCTGTCCGGAAGGATGGGCGGCCCCTTTTTTATTGGGCAATGCGCCGGCGTCAGGGGCAGACGCGGAACGGCACATCCTCACTCGTCGCGCTGCCCAGTTCGAGGAACAGTGCCATCACGCGCGCGAGGTTTTCGGCCGGCAGTGACGCGAGTTCGGCGAGCAGGCGATCGGCGATCCGGCAGCGCTCCGCATCGAAGCCCTGCGCGATAGATAGCGCGGCAGCCGGTGCGAGCGCACTTTTGGCTATATTCGCGAGCGGCCCCTCGACCGGCACTGGCGTTCCCGTGATCCTCTGCGCTGCCTTGCGAGCGCTGGGCCAGGCGCGGCTCGCCTGCGGCTGAAGCTTCTTCTGGAGCGCTGCAGATCCCGTGCCGAGAAATGCATCGGCAGGCAGTACGCGCCCGCAACGATTCTCCAGCGCACCGATCAGATCGGGCATGACGTAGGCGACCACCGCCTCGTTCTCCACTGCGGTGATGCAGGGTCGCGCCTGCGTTTGTGCGGCGGCGGTGGAGCCGACCGCCAGCAGGCAGGTGGCGGCGGCGATCTGGCGGAACATCTTTGGGCTATACCTTTGCAGTAGAACCCGACCTCTGCCCCTGCAGCAGTGAGCAATGCGTGAACGCATGCATCGACTCACGTTGAATGCTGCACTAGCGGACTGGCCGATGACGACACGTTTCGATTTTACGATCTCCGCCACCAGCGGTGCCGCGCGCACCGGCACGATCCGCATGCTGCGCGGAGAGATCCGCACCCCCGCCTTCATGCCCGTCGGCACGGCAGCCACGGTGAAGGGCATGAAGCCCGAGGCCGTGCGCGCAGCGGGGGCGGACATCATCCTCGGCAATACGTACCACCTGATGCTGCGCCCGGGGGCGGAGCGGGTGGCCAAGCTGGGCGGATTGCACGCATTCATGAACTGGGATCGCCCGATCCTGACCGACAGCGGCGGCTACCAGGTGATGAGCCTGTCCGACCTCAACAAGCTGACCGAGGAAGGCGTGGAATTCCGCAGCCATCTCGACGGCAGCAAACACATGCTCACGCCCGAAAGGAGCATGGAGATCCAGCGCCTGCTCGGCAGCGATATCGTGATGGCCTTCGATGAGTGCCCGCGGGCCGATCGCCCCATGGCCGAGATCGAGGCGAGCATGGAAATGTCGATGCGCTGGGCAAAGCGGAGCCGCGATGCCTTCGATGCCGGTGGCGAACACGCGATCCGTGCGGCGTTGTTCGGTATCCAGCAGGGCGCACTCGACGAGCATTTGCGCAGGCGCTCCGCCGACGCGCTGACCGAGATCGGGTTCGACGGCTATGCCATTGGCGGCCTCGCCGTGGGGGAAGGGCAGGAGGCGATGTTCGCCACGCTCGACTTTGCGCCTGGCCAGCTGCCTGTTGAGGCCCCGCGGTACCTCATGGGTGTCGGCAAGCCGGATGATCTGGTCGGCGCGGTGGAGCGTGGCGTGGACATGTTCGATTGCGTGCTGCCGACCCGGTCGGGCCGCAACGGGCAGGCGTTCACCTGGAACGGGCCGCTCAACCTGCGCAATGCGCGCTTTGCCGAAGACACCGGCCCTCTCGACGAACGCTGCACCTGCCCCACCTGTACGACCTACTCCCGCGCTTACCTGCATCACCTCATCAAGTCGGGCGAGATGCTGGGCGCGATCCTGCTGACCGAGCATAATATCGGTTTCTACCAGCAGCTGATGGCGACCATGCGCGAGGCGATTGCGCAGGACAGGTTCGCCACCTTTGCAGCCGGTTTTCGCGATACCTATCTTCGCAAGGGATGAGTTCGTACTTCGCAGAACAGGATCGGCAGAAAAGGGTCGCGCTGCTCGTGATCCTCGGCCTCGGCTCGATCATGCTCTGGAGCACGCCGTTTGGCGCGCTGCTGCTCTACCCCTTTACCATCTTGACGACCTGGTTCCACGAGATGGGACACGGGATCGCCGCGATTTTCATGGGCGAAAGGTTCGATCACCTCGTGATTTATCCCGACGGCTCGGGCGTTGCAGTGTCCGAGGTATCGCCCGGCCGCAATGTGGTGGAGGATGCGATCATCGCTGCCGGCGGGCCGATCGGCCCCGCCTTGGCTGGCGCGGCGCTGATCGCCTCGTCGCGCACGCTCAAGGGCACGCAGATCGCGCTGGCAGCGCTCGGCGCGGCGCTGATCCTGACCACCGCGATCTGGGTCCGCAGTATCACCGGATGGGCCGTGCTGGTGCCGATGGGGCTGGCGATCCTACTGGTTGCGCGCCAGGCCCATGCCGACCAGCAGCGCTTCGCAATCCAGCTGCTGGGCGTGCAGGCGATCATCAGCGTGTGGGCGCAGTCGGGCTACCTGTTCACCGAAGGCGGCACGCTGGATGGCAGGCCGCAGGTCTCCGACACCGGCGCGATCGCCGATGCTCTGCTGCTACCCTACTGGTTCTGGGGCATCGCGCTGAGCGCGCTCAACGTTCTGCTTTTGTGGTGGAGTTTCCGCTACGCCTTCGGGCGCGCGCGACGCTGACGCCGGGTCACGGCTTTTCACGCATTTCCAGCACCGTTCCGCGATAGGGAACGAAGGTGCCGCCGGGGTCGAGAAATCCCGCGCCGATGGCCCTCGCGCCGGCCTGTGCCTGGCCGAGTGTGGAATACCATTTGCCGCGGCGTTTGGGGGTCAGAAATCGGTACTGGATCATCGCACTTGGCGAATGCCGGATTGCCCCGGCCGTTCCCTCTAACCGTCTGATTTCACGTCCGTTCGTCGCAAAAAGAAAGGGCGGCCCAGATGGACCGCCCTCGCTTGGCTTGTTGCCGTATCGAACCGATCAGCGCGAATAGAATTCGACGATCAGGTTGGGTTCCATCGTGACGGGGTAGGGCACCTCGTCCAGCTTGGGAACGCGGGTGAAGGTCACCTTGTCGTCGCCTTCGGGCGCGACATAATCGGGAATGTCACGCTCGGGCAGGCTCTGCGCTTCGATGACCAGCGCCATGTCCTTGGCCTTGCCGCCCAGGCCGATCACGTCGCCAACCATTACGCGGCGGCTCGGAATGTTGCACTTGCTGCCGTTGACGGTGATGTGGCCGTGGTTGACCAGCTGGCGCGCGGCGAAGATCGTCGGTGCGAACTTGGCGCGATAGACGACCATGTCGAGGCGCTGTTCGAGCAGGCCGATCAGGTTCTGGCCGGTGTCGCCCTTCATGGACGCGGCGTCCTTGTAGGTGCGCTTGAACTGCTTTTCGGTCACGTCGCCGTAGTAGCCCTTGAGCTTCTGCTTGGCGCGCAGCTGCAGGCCGAAGTCGGACATCTTGCCCTTGCGGCGCTGGCCGTGCTGGCCCGGGCCGTAGGAACGCTTGTTGACGGGCGAATTCGGGCGACCCCAGATGTTCTCGCCCATGCGACGATCAAGTTTGTACTTGGCGCTTTTGCGCTTCGACATAATCCATTCCTTCAATTTGCTGACCTGCCCCGCAATCCGAGAATCGAACTGAAGTCAGGCATCGAACCCGGCATCGCACCGACGGGAGGACATCCACGTCGCGGCCACCGCTTCACCGGGGTGCGGGGCCAATCTCGTGAGGCTTTTAGGAAAGCTCGCGAAGCGAAGCGCGCACATAGCAATATTCGTGCGCGGGTCAAGGGATAGACAGGATCACGCCGTCAGGGCAGAGGCCATTGCGATGAACGAAACCGTGAAGCCGCCCGAAGATTGCGAAACCATGGCCGAGGTGCGCGCGGGAGTCGACGCGCTCGACCGTGAGCTGATGCGCATGATTGCAGTCCGCTTCGGCTACATGCGCGCCGCCGCACGGATCAAGCCCGAGCGTGGGCATGTGCGCGACGAGGCCCGCAAGGCAGAAGTGATCGCCAATGTGCGCGAGGATGCGCGGCGCGAGAACCTTCCCGAAGAGGCGCTGGGCGACATCTGGGACGCGCTGGTCGAAACGTCGATCGCCTATGAAATGGTGGAGTGGGACGGCCGGCGGGCGTAACCGGGCGGCCACGGCCGACGATCACGCTCTTCCTGCGGCGACAAAAGCTTTCAGTCCGGCTTCGGCCCTCTTTCGAGCGAGGACAGAACCCCGCGCAGGGTCCGCAGCTCCAGATGGTTCCAGCCCGGCTTGGTCAGCACGCCGCGCAGGGTGCGCCGCGTCGCCTCGGCCCTGTTGGGCGGCAGGAAATAGCCTTTGGGCTCAAGCATCCGCTCGAGATGGGCGATCAGCCCGTCGAGCTCTTCCTGCGGGCCGGGTGGCAGCAGGTCTTCCTTGGGGGGCTGCGCCAGCCCGCGTCGCTTGGACCATTCATAGGCGCATAGAATGACCGCCTGCGCGAGGTTAAGCGATCCGAAATCGGGATCGATCGGCACGGTCACGATGGTGCGGGCCAGCGCCACATCCTCGGTCTCGAGCCCCGATCGTTCGGGCCCGAAGAGAAACGCGCTGCGGCCGGGTTCGGCGTGGATCGCGTCGGCCGCCTCTTCCGGTGTCACCACCGGCTTTGTCACGCCGCGCTTGCGCACGGTGGTGGCGAAAACATGCGCGCAGTCGGCCACCGCCTCGGCCGTGCTTTCAAACACCTGCGCCCGGTCGAGAATGAAGTCCGCTCCCGCCGCGGCAGGCCCGGCCGAAGGGTTGGGCCAGCCGTCGCGCGGGGTGACGAGCCGCATCTCGCCAAGGCCGAAATTGGCCATTGCGCGCGCCGCTTTGCCGATATTCTCGCCCAGTTGCGGGCGGACGAGAACGATGACGGGTTTCTCGCTCAGCGCTTGATCCGGCGATAGAGCATGTAGCCGGCCCCTGCCGCGAGGCCGACCGGCCAGGTGACCAGCGGGAGGATCGCCGCGCCGACCGCGCCCACGGCCGCGCCGGTTAGCACGGGCTTGGTGGAAGGATGCTGCATCCCGTCCTTCAACATGCCGGAAACTTCGGTGCGGGCATCTTCGACCCAGTCCTGCCCGTTGCCGGGTTCACGTTCGTCCATGGGGGCTGCTCCTATCGTCCGGGATACACGGGAAATGCCGCGCACAGCTCGCCGACTTCGGCGCGTACGGCCTGTTCGATCTGCGCATCGCCTTCGGGGCCGTTCTTTGCCAGCCCTTCGATCACGCGCGCGATCAGTTCGCCGATCTTGGTGAACTCGTCGGTGCCGAAACCGCGCGTCGTGCCCGCCGGGCTGCCGAGGCGAAGACCGCTAGTGACGAAGGGGCTGCGTGTGTCGAACGGGATGCCGTTCTTGTTGCAGGTGAGGTAGGCGCGATCGAGGCCTTTCTCTGCATCCTTGCCGGTGACGTCCTTGGCGGAGAGGTCCACCAGCATCGAGTGGTTGTCCGTCCCGCCCGAGACGATCCGCAGGCCGTGCGTCTCCAGGCTCTGGGCAAGGGCGCGCGCGTTCTCGACCACGCGCTGCGCATAATCCTTGAAATCGGGCCGCAGCGCCTCGCGGAAGGCAACGGCCTTGGCCGCGACGATGTGCATCAGCGGGCCGCCCTGCATGCCGGGGAAGACCGCCATGTTGAGCGGCTTGGAATACTTCTCGTCGTTCCACAGGATCACGCCCGAACGGGGGCCACGCAGGCTCTTGTGCGTCGTGGTGGTGACGATGTCGCAATGCGGGAAGGGGGAAGGGTGCGCGCCGCCCGCGACGAGGCCGGAAATATGGCTCATGTCGCACAGCAGGATCGCGCCCACTTCGTCCGCGATCTTGCGAAACGCCGGGAAATCCCAGGTCCGCGAATAGGCGGTGCCGCCACAGATGATCAGCTTGGGCTTGTGCTCGCGCGCCGTGGCCGCGACCGTGTCCATGTCGATCAGCTCGTCGCCTTCGCGCACGCCGTAGGCCACCGGGTTGAACCACTTGCCGCTCATGTTGACCGGCGACCCGTGCGTCAGGTGCCCGCCCGAATTGAGGTCCAGCCCCATGAAGGTGTCGCCCGGCTGCAGCATGGCGAGGAACACGGCCTGGTTCATCTGGCTGCCCGAGTTGGGCTGCACATTTGCAAACTCGCAGCCGAACAGCTCCTTCGCGCGGTCGATCGCGAGCGTTTCGATCACGTCGGCATATTCGCAGCCGCCGTAATAGCGCTTGCCCGGATAGCCTTCGGCATACTTGTTGGTGAACACGCTGCCCGCAGCCTCCAGCACCGCGCTGCTGGCGATGTTTTCCGACGCGATCAGCTCGATCTTGTCGCGCTGGCGGCCCAATTCGCTGTCGATTGCGGCGGCGATCTCAGGATCGGCATCGGCGAGCGAATCGTGCCAGAAGCGGTCCATCGGATCGCGGGTCTGGGCAGTGGCGGGCGCGGTCTGTGTGGCCATGGTGTCAGGCGCTTTCGGTAGCGGTGGGGTTGGAGAGTTTGTCGACGCGGCGCTGGTGACGATCGCCGGCGAACGCCGTTTCGAGGAAGGTCTGCACGCAGGCCTTGGCCTGCTCGATCCCGATCAGCCGCGCGCCCATCGCGATGACGTTAGCATCGTTGTGTTCGCGTGAAAGTTGAGCGGACAGCTGTTCGGACACCAGCGCGCAGCGCACGCCGGGATTGCGATTTACCGCCATCGAAATGCCGATACCGCTGCCGCACAGGGCGATCCCGCGCATGGCGGTTCCATCGGCCACGACACTGGCCAGCTTGTACCCGTAATCGGGATAATCGACGCTGTCGGGAGTGTGCGGGCCAAGGTCTGCAACCTCGTGCCCCTTCTCGACAAGCCATTCGTGGAGCGCCGCCTTCATGTCGAGCGCGGCATGGTCTGAAGCTATCGCAATACGCATGGAGGGGCACATAGTCGCTGGCGCGCTCGGGCGCTACCCGCATCTAGGCCCGCATCCACGAACTGCGCGGCAATAAATCGGAGGGTGGCGCTAAGAGCGGTTACTCGCCCGTCTGCTCCGCTTCGCGCCTCGCGACGAGCCTTTCCATCAGATCGGGCATGCGGTCGATCACCACGGCCATTGCCCTGCGGGGCATCGAGATCATGGTGCAGGGCAAGGGGTAAAGTTCACCAGTTTTAGAGATTTACGCCGTATCGGAATGGCATGACCAAGAATCTTGCCGTGGCCATTCCCGACGATACGCAGCCTCTCCGGTTCGAGGCGATCGAGAACGATTCCATCAAGCGGATCCTGAAGGCAGCGCGGCAGCATCTCGATGCGGAAATCGCCTTTGTGGGGCGCTATGTCGATGACGACCAGCGCGAACTGATGCATGTCGATACCGAGCTCGAACTACCGATGGGCGCGGGATTTCGCGAACCGTGCAAGGACAGCTTCTGCTGGCACATCCTCGAAGGGCGCCTGCCTGAACTGATCCATGATGCGCAGGAAATCCCGTTCGCCCGCGAACTGCCGATTACGGACATGCTGCCCGTGGGCATGCATCTCAACGTCCCGCTGCGCCTTTCGGACGGCAGCGTGTTCGGCAGTTTCTGCTGCGTCAGCCGAGATGCCGATCGCAGCATCACCCAGCGCGACATGGACGTCCTGCGCGCATTCGGCCAGCTAGCCGCAGAACAGATCGAGTCGACCCTGGCCCGGGACGAGCAGCGCCTGGTCACGCAGCGTATGGTCGAGAATGTCATCGCCGAGCGGTCGCTGAGCATCGTGTTGCAGCCCATTCACGACCTGCACGCGAAAAGCGTTGCTGGTTTCGAGTGCCTCGCCCGGTTCGATTGCGCAACCGGGCGAACGCCCGCTGACTGGTTCCATCAGGCGAAGAGCGTGCAACTGGGCACAGACCTGGAGATGCTCGCGCTGGAAACGGCGCTGGCCGAAGCCGCGAAGATGCCGGGCGACCTCTACATCTCGATCAACGCATCACCCGAAGCCATCATGAGCGGTCGCGTCGCGCGGGCTCTGGAAGAAGCCGGCAATGCGCGGATCGTGCTCGAAGTAACGGAGCACGAGCAGGTGGGGGACTTCGCGAAGCTGGCTGCCGCGCTGAAGGAAATCAGGCCCTACGCCAAGATCGCAATCGACGATGTCGGTGCGGGTTATGCAGGCCTGCGCTATCTGGTCGATCTCGCGCCGGACCTGCTCAAGCTCGACATGAGCCTGACGACGAACATCGATATAGATCCGGCGCGCCAGGCACTCGCTTCCGCGATCGTTCACTTCGCGAACGCTATCGGAAGCGATGTCGTCGCCGAAGGGATCGAGCGTGCGGAAGAGCTGGAAAGCCTGTGCGACTTGGGGGTGCGGTATGGGCAGGGATACCACTTTGCCAAGCCGATGCCCTTCGTGAGAGCCAATCAGTACCTTCTCACCAGCAATGTCTGAGCCAAAGCGCCGACAGCTGGGTGGCTGAAGTAGGATAGAAAAAGGCCCCGGGGTTGCCGGGGCCTCTTGATTGCTACTGATCGAGGAAGCTGCGCATCTTGCGGCTGCGGCTCGGGTGCTTGAGCTTGCGCAGCGCCTTGGCCTCGATCTGGCGGATACGTTCGCGCGTCACGCTGAACTGCTGGCCGACTTCTTCCAGCGTGTGATCGGTGTTCATCCCGATGCCGAAGCGCATGCGCAGCACGCGTTCTTCGCGCGGCGTCAGGCTGGCGAGCACGCGGGTGACGGTTTCCTTGAGGTTGCTCTGGATCGCGGCATCGACGGGGATGATCGCGTTCTTGTCCTCGATGAAATCGCCTAGGTGCGAATCTTCCTCGTCACCGATCGGCGTTTCGAGGCTGATCGGCTCCTTGGCGATCTTCATCACCTTGCGCACCTTTTCGAGCGGCATCGAAAGACGCTCGGCCATTTCCTCGGGCGTGGGCTCGCGGCCCTGCTCGTGCAGGAACTGGCGCGAAGTCCGAACCAGCTTGTTGATCGTCTCGATCATGTGGACCGGAATGCGGATCGTGCGCGCCTGGTCGGCGATCGAGCGGGTGATCGCCTGCCGGATCCACCAGGTCGCATAGGTGCTGAACTTGTAACCGCGGCGGTATTCGAACTTGTCGACCGCCTTCATCAGGCCGATGTTCCCTTCCTGGATCAGGTCGAGGAACTGCAGCCCGCGGTTGGTGTATTTCTTGGCGATGGAAATCACGAGGCGCAGGTTCGCCTCGACCATTTCCTTCTTGGCAATGCGCGCCTCACGCTCGCCCTTCTGGACCATGTTCACGATCCGGCGGAATTCCGGCAACGCCATGCCGGTCTGGCTGGCGATGTCGCTGATTTCCTGACGGATGCGCTCGATCGAATCGGCTTCCTTCTCGGCGAAGGCGCCCCATTTCTTGTCCTTGGTGCGACTGGTCAGCCAGTCGTCGTCCATCTCGTTGCCGAGATAGGCATCGAGGAAGTCGATCCGCTTGATCTTGTGACGCTCCGCCAGGCGCAGCATCTGGCCGCCCAGCGCGGTCAGGCGGCGGTTGAAGGCGTAGAGGTTGTCGACCAAGAATTCGATCTTGGTCGCGTGGAACTGCACGCTTTCGACTTCCGCCGTCAGCTGCTCGCGCAGGTCCTCGTACTTCTTTTCCTTCGCCGCCGGGAACACGTCGCCGCGGCCCAGCGTGTCGACGCGTTCGCCCTGAAGTTTCTCGAACTTCTTGAACAGGTCGGTGATGCGCGCGAAACGCTCCAGCGCGTCGGGCTTGAGCGCGGCCTCCATCTGGGCCAGCGACATCGTATTGTCTTCTTCTTCGTCGTCGTCGCGGCGCTTGGTTTCACCATCGCCGTCCTCGTCGCCGTCTTCCGACTCGTCGTCATCCTCGTCGTCTTCGCGGATCGTCGGCCCGGCGGTTTCCTCGGAAATCTCGCCGCTGTCGTCCTCGTTCTCCTCCTCCATCTTGTCGACGGGAGGTTCCTTGGAGAGCATCGCGTCGAGATCGAGGATCTCGCGCAGCTGCATTTCACCTTCGTTGAGCGCGTCGGACCACTGGATGATGGCGTGGAAGGTGATCGGGCTTTCGCACAGCCCGATGATCATCGTGTCGCGACCGGCCTCGATCCGCTTCGCGATGGCGATTTCGCCCTCGCGGCTGAGCAGTTCGACCGCACCCATCTCGCGCAGATACATGCGGACGGGATCGTCGGTGCGGGCATCGACGGTCTTCTTGGGCGCGGCGGCGGCGGGCTTGGCGTCCTTCTTGGCGGTCGAATCGGGGGCGATTTCCTCGACTTCGTCCTTTTCCGCCTCGACCTCGTCGTCCGATTCGACGATCTGCACGCCCATTTCGGAGATCGCGGCCTGGATATCCTCGATCTGGTCCGAGCTCATCTCGCCCTGCGGCAGCGCTTCGTTCAGCTCGTCATACGTAACGTAGCCGCGCTTCTTCGCCTTGGTGATGAGCTTCTTGATCGATGCCTCGTTGAGATCGATCAGGGGTGCATCTTCGGTTTCTTGGGTTTTCGCGTCCGACGCCATGGGCCTCTGCTAATCCGTTTTCTGTCCGATGCGTTCACCATCTTCCGGTGAAGCCGCAACGGCTTTTGAATCTCTTGCCGGTGTCGCTCTCGCGATCCGCCTCGTCGCCATCTGGCTCAAGCGTGCGTCGAAAGCCAGCTTCCGCTTGAGCAGACGCTGTTGTTCGGCGAACGCGCCTTCGGGATCGTGTTCGAAACGCTCCGTCGCAGCGGCCAATGCTTTCTCGAGCGCCGGTCCTTCGACCAGCAACTCGATGGCTTCGGCCAGGTCTTCGCGCGCGGTCGCTGCATCTTTGGCTTCTCTAGACAAGCCAGGTGCGGATTGTTCAGCGGACCGGGAGCCCCAGCGCGGATCGAATATGGCCTTTTTGTCGTCGGCTTCAAGCGTTTCCGCGCGTTCGAGCACAGGATCGAGCAAAGAAATCGTCGCGGGGTCGATTTCCGCGAGTTCGCCCAGGGCTTCGCGATGGCCTTCGACGAGTTCGGGAAAGGCAGCAAGATGGCCCATGACTTCGGCCAGGAGACGCTGGCGCTGGCCGCCTTCGGCGAGGTTGGCGAGGCGCTTCGCAAGCTCCGGGGAGAGCGGTTCGGGCGCATCGCGGCGCCATTGCTTGCGCGGCTGAAACGGCGGTTTTTCGCGCTTCGGGAAGGCAAAGGCGGAAAATTTGTCGAGCAGGTCGCGGCGATAGAGCGCGCGTACGTCGGGCTCTTCGATCGACTCGATATGGGCCATCAGCCGCGCCTTCAGCCCGGCCTTCGCCTCGGGCGTATCGAGCGGCGCGGCGCGCGCCTCCAGCGTCCACAGCGCCTCGAGCAGCGGCTGCGCATCGCCAAGAATTTTTTCGAACGCCGCGACGCCCTTGGCCTTGATGAGGTCGTCCGGATCGAGCCCGGCGGGCAGCCATGCAATCGCGAGGGAGTGGCCGGGTCCCAGCAGCGGCAGCGCACGCTCGATCGCGCGGCGCACAGCGCGCTGGCCGGCGGCGTCACCGTCGAAGCACAGGATGGGGCAGGGGACGTGCCGCCACAGCTCCGCAATGTGATTCTCGGTCAGCGCGGTGCCGAGCGGGGCGACGCCTTCCGCGAGCCCCGCATTCGCGAGCGCGATGACATCCATATAGCCTTCGACCACGATGATCCGGTCGCTCTTGCGCGAAGCCGGGCTGGCACGGTGAATGTTGTAAAGCGTGCGGCCCTTGTCGAACAACGGCGTTTCGGGCGAGTTGAGGTACTTGGGCGCGCCTTCCTTCGCCGTCAGGATGCGCCCGCCGAACGCGATCACCCGTCCGCGCACATCGTGGATCGGCAGCATCAGCCGGTCGCGGAAACGGTCGTACGGCTCCTTGCCGTCGATCGCGATACGCAGCCCGCCTTCGACCAGCAGCTGCGGGGGCAGGGAGCCGAGCGCCTGGGCCATCGCCTGCCGTTCGTCGGGGGCATAGCCGAAGCCGAATTCGCGCATGATCGCCGGTGAGAAGCCGCGCTTGGCAAGGTAGTCGCGCGCCGCATTGCCGCGCGGGCCCGCCAGTTCGCGCACGAAGAATTCCTGCGCCGCGCCCATCGCATCGTGAAGCCCGGCGCGCCGCTTGGCCTTGCGCGCTTCCTGCGGGTCGGGCGCGGGCATTTCCATCCCCGCCTGCACCGCGAGTTCCTTCACCGCATCCATGAAGGTGAGGCCGCGCTGGTCGGTCATCCAGCGAATCACATCGCCATGCGCGCCGCAGCCGAAGCAGTGGTAGAAGCCCTTCTGGTCGTTGACCGTGAAGCTGGGCGTCTTCTCGTCATGGAACGGACAGCACGCCTTCCATTCGCGCCCTGCGCGCTGCAGCTTGGTCGTCCGCATGATGACGCTGGACAGCGTCACACGGGTCCGCAGCTGATCGAGCCATTGTGGGGAAAGCGCCATCGCGTAGCGGACCTTAGATGCGCGCGGTCTTGCACGCTAGCCTTCGCGGTCGACCATCCGCCATTTCCTAGTCGGCGGCGGCGTCTTTGGCCTTATCCTCGCGGGGCGGGAAGGGGCCGGATGCAAGGCCAATCTTCTCGTCCGCGCGCAGCGAGAAGACCTCCGCCGGGCCTTCGGGCGGCAGCGTGCTCTGCCAGAAGAAGGTGATCTGTTCACCCGTGCCCCAGCCATCGCCGCCCACCACACGCCAGACGAGCGTGCCATTGTCGTCGAGCACGCGGATTCGGCCATCGGGGCCGAGCGCCTTGGCCACCTCGTCGCGGTCGTAACCGATCGCGCCGGTGAAGCCGCTCGCTTCGCGCAGCGTGGCGAAGGCGGTCGCCATCTGCACCTCGTCGAGGCCGACGGGGCGGTTGAAGGGCGGATCGTTCGGGTCGTCCACGCCGGGGCGGATTGTGTGGACATAGGTGTAGATCGTGCCCTCGGGCAGATCTTCCGGATTGCACTCGTCCCGGTATTCGGAGGGACAGGCGACATAGCTGACGATGTCACCGATCGAGCGCTGATCGAACACGATCGATGCCTCGACCTCGGGGCCGACGGGCCCTTCGATCTTCGCGCCAAGGTCGAGCTCGCCAAAGTCCGCCGCCACGAGGCTTCGCGGATCGGAGGGCGCATCGCTGGTCGCGCTGGCGGTGGGCGTGGGCGCAGGGGCCGCGGTGTCGGGCTCGTCCGAACATGCCGGGAGCCCCGCACACAGCGCGAGCGCGACAGGCAAGGCGAGCCCCCGCCTCACGAGAGGGCTTCCTTCACCCAGCCGCTGGTCCGCGTCATATCGAGCGTGGCGCCGTGGCGCGTCTTCAGTTCGGCCATGACCTTGCCCATCGACTTGATGTCGGCCGCGCCCAGATCGGTCTTCACTTGGTCGATCGCGGCGCGGGTTTCGGCTTCGTCCATCTGCCTGGGGAGGAACTCCTCGATCACCGAGAGTTCGTATTCTTCCTTCTCTGCCAGTTCGTCGCGCCCGCCATCGCGGTACATCGCGATCGATTCCTTGCGCTGCTTCGCCATCTTGAGAAGGACGTCGGTCACGAGCTCGTCGTCGTTCACCTCGCCCTTGGCGGTGCGCTGTTCGATATCCCGGTCCTTGATCTTCGCCTGGATCAGCCGGAGCGCGGCCGTGCGTTCCTTGTTGCCGCCCTTCATCGCGGCGATGACTTCCTTCTGGATCGTCTCGCGTATCATGGTTTGCCGATTTACCTTTGTGTCTGACTCAACAGACGCCCGCATATAACAAATGTTCCGATTGCCAACCGCCGATGCACAAAAGGGCGGGTTGGGCGCTTGACGGGTCGGGACCGTGGGCCTAGCCGGATGGCTTAGCGCACATCGCCGGAAACACTTTTTACGAGGAACGGATAAGCCCATGGCTTCAGCCGACATCACCCCTGCGCAGCCTTCAGGAGCAACGGGGGTTCTGTTGCTGGCCGATGGCACGGCCCTGTGGGGAATCGGATGCGGGGCGGAAGGCTCCGCCGTGGGCGAGGTGTGCTTCAACACCTCGATGACCGGATACCAGGAAGTGATGACCGACCCGAGCTATGCCGGGCAGATCGTCACCTTCACTTTCCCGCATATCGGCAATGTCGGGGCGAACCCCGAAGACATTGAGAGCAAGGTCGAAAGCGCGGTCGGCTGCGTGATGCGCGAAGTGCCCACGGGGCCGAGCAATTTCCGTTCGACCGAGGATCTCGATACGTGGCTCAAGGCCGAGGGCAAGATCGGCCTTGCGGGTGTGGACACGCGCGCGCTGACCCGCCTGATCCGCCTGAACGGCGCGCCCAACGCAGTGATCTCGCACAGCAAGGACGGGCTTTTCGACATGGTCGCCCTGCTCGAAATGGCGCGCGGGTGGCCTGGGCTCGAAGGCATGGACCTCGCCCGCCGGGTATCGCGCAAGGCGCACGAAGGCTGGCGCGGCGGCGCGTGGGAACTGGGCAAGGGTTACAGCGAGAGCGCGGCGGAGAAGCCGCACGTCGTCGCGATCGACTTCGGCGCGAAGGACAATATCTTCCGCCAGCTCGTTCGCGCGGGCGCGCGGGTGACGGTGGTGCCTGCGGAAACGACGCTGGAGGAAGTGCTGGCGCACGAACCCGACGGCGTGTTCCTTTCCAACGGCCCCGGCGATCCGGCTGCGACCGGCGTCTATGCGGTGCCGGTGATCCAGGGTCTGCTCGAGCGTGACATTCCGATCTTTGGCATCTGTCTCGGGCATCAGTTGCTGGGGCTGGCTGCGGGCGCGAAAACGTCGAAAATGTTCCAGGGCCACCGCGGCGCGAACCACCCCGTCCAGCGCGTCGGCGAAGGGTGGGGCGATGCGACCGGCCTGGTCGAGATCACCAGCATGAACCACGGCTTTGCGGTCGACGGCGACACGCTGCCCGCCGGCGTCGAGCAGACGCACGTCTCGCTGTTCGACGGCACCAATTGTGGGATCGCGATTACGGGCAAGCGGGCATTCGGGGTGCAGTACCACCCCGAGGCATCGCCGGGGCCGCAGGACAGTTTCTACCTCTTCGAGAAGTTTGTGGGGATGCTGGGGTGATCCGTATCAGCCTCACCAGTGCCCTGATCATAGTCGCCTCGGTTTCGGCTTGTTCCGAAAACGCGGTTCCGACGACCACAATCACTTCCAACAGGAATTTCGATACCGATGATGTCGTTACCGAGGATCAGTGTCTGGAAAGGCTAAAGAGCCAGACGTTCTCGTCTCCGGAGGAGGCGGTCGATGCCAGTTTCACTTACGAGATAACTGCTTTAGGCGACGGGGCGATCGAGCGGTTCTGGGGATCGAACCCGGCAAAGAGCGGGAAGCATTCTGTCGTTGTCGTTGAAGGCGCCTCTGACGGCTTCAACGAACAGGAGTTTCTGGAGAGCGAACCGGAGGGCGATACCGAGGTCTTCAGGACAAATGACATGACGCTCTTTAGGGTCAATTCGTCCCAGAAAGTATCATTCACGCAAGCGATCGGCGCGGGCTGCAAGCGGCTTCGCGATGGAATTTCCTTGCGGCGATTTACTACAATTCAGAGGCAAAACTAATGCCCAAACGTACCGACATTTCCTCCATCCTCGTCATCGGCGCGGGGCCCATCATCATCGGGCAGGCGTGCGAGTTCGATTACTCGGGCACGCAGGCGATCAAGGCGCTGAAGGAGGAGGGCTATCGCGTCATCCTCGTCAATTCGAACCCGGCGACGATCATGACCGATCCCGAGTTCGCCGACGCGACCTATATCGAGCCGATCACGCCCGAGGTGGTCGAGAAGATCATCGCCAAGGAAAAGCCTGACGCGCTGCTGCCCACGATGGGCGGGCAGACCGCATTGAACTGCGCGCTCAAGCTGTTCGAAAGCGGCGCGCTGGAGCGGCACCGGGTGCAGATGATCGGCGCCGATGCCGACGCGATCGACAAGGCGGAGAACCGCCAGCGCTTCCGCGAGGCGATGGACAAGATCGGGCTGGAAAGCGCCCGCTCGCGCACGATCAATGCCGATGATCTGCTGGCCGAGGACCGCGCCGAATACACGCGCCGCGCCGCCGACCTTTCCGGCGATGAACTGGCGAAGTTCGAGACCGAATGGCGCCGCGGGGAGCAGCGCCGCAAGGAGAAATACGTCGCCGCGGGTATCCAGCGCAGTCTCGATGCGCTCGACTTCACCGGCCTGCCTGCGATCATCCGTCCCAGCTTCACCCTGGGCGGCACGGGCGGGGGCATCGCCTACAACAAGGCGGAGTTCGAGCAGATCGTGCGCTCCGGCCTCGACGCCAGCCCGACGACCGAGGTGCTGATCGAGGAATCGCTGCTCGGGTGGAAAGAATACGAGATGGAGGTTGTCCGCGATCGCAAGGACAACTGCATCATCATCTGCTCTATCGAGAACGTCGATCCGATGGGCGTGCACACGGGCGATTCGATCACCGTCGCGCCCGCGCTGACGCTGACCGACAAGGAATACCAGATCATGCGCTCCGCCAGCATCGCGGTGCTGCGCGAGATCGGCGTCGAGACGGGCGGCTCGAACGTGCAGTTCGCGGTCAATCCCAAGGACGGCCGCCTGATCGTGATCGAGATGAACCCGCGCGTTTCGCGTTCATCCGCTCTAGCGTCCAAGGCGACCGGCTTCCCCATCGCACGCGTCGCGGCGAAGCTGGCGGTGGGCTACACGCTCGACGAGATCACCAATGAGATTACCGGCGCCACGCCCGCCAGTTTCGAGCCGACGATCGACTATGTCGTTACCAAGATTCCCCGCTTCGCGTTCGAGAAGTTCAAGGGGGCCGAGCCTGTTCTGTCGACCGCGATGAAATCGGTTGGCGAGGTCATGGCGATCGGGCGCTGCTTTGCGGAAAGCCTGCAGAAGGCGCTACGCGGGCTCGAAACCGGGCTGGATGGGCTGGACCCGGTGGAAGAGCTGGAAGATGCCTCGCACGACCAGATCCTTGCCGCGATCAGCCGCCGCACGCCGAGCCGCCTGCTCGGCATCGGGCAGGCCTTCCGCGCCGGGATCCCGTTCGAGACGATCCGCGAAACGACCACCTACGACCCGTGGTTCCTGAGCCAGATCGAGGCGATCATCGAGGCCGAGAAGGGCGTCGCCGCCGACGGCCTTCCGCGCGAGGCGGCGGACCTGCGCAGGCTGAAGGCGCTCGGCTTCTCGGACGCGCAGCTTGCGCGCCTGGCGGTCCAGTCGGTCGGCGCGCCGCGCGGCCAGGTCGCTGCGCGTTCGGGCCTCCTGCACGACGCGATGCAGGCGATGGCCGGCGCGACCAGCGCGGCCGAAGTCCGCCAGTTGCGCCACAAGCTGGGCGTGCTGCCAGTCTACAAGCGGATCGACAGCTGCGCCGCCGAGTTCGAGGCCGCCACGCCTTACATGTACTCGACCTACGAGGCGCCCGCATTCGGCGCTCCGGCCGATGAATCCGACCCCTCCGACCGCCGCAAGATCGTGATCCTCGGCGGCGGGCCCAACCGGATCGGGCAGGGCATCGAGTTCGACTATTGCTGCGTCCATGCCTGCTTCGCGCTGAGCGAGGCCGGGTTCGAGACCATCATGGTCAACTGCAATCCCGAGACCGTCTCGACCGACTACGACACCTCGGACCGCCTCTATTTCGAGCCGCTGACGGCGGAGGACGTGCTCGAAATCCTCAGCCGCGAGATGGTGCAGGGCGAGCTGGTCGGCGTGATCGTCCAGTATGGCGGGCAAACCCCGCTCAAGCTGGCGCAGGCGCTGGAGGACGAGGGTATTCCCATCCTCGGCACCAGCCCCGACGCGATCGACCTCGCCGAAGACCGGGAGCGGTTTGCCAAGCTGGTCAACAAGCTGAAGCTCAAACAGCCCGAGAACGGCATCGCCAAGAGCCGCGACGAGGCCGCCGCCGCGGCACGCACCATCGGCTACCCCGTGCTGCTGCGCCCGTCCTACGTGCTCGGCGGCAGCGCGATGCAGGTGGTCGATTCCGAGGCCCAGCTGGATGACTACATCGCCAGCGCGGTGAAGGTGTCGGGCGAGAGCCCCGTGCTGGTCGACCAGTATTTGCGCGATGCGATCGAATGCGATGTCGATGTGCTGTGCGACGGGACGGATATCGTCGTCGCCGGCGTGATGCAGCATGTCGAGGAGGCGGGCGTACACTCCGGCGACAGTGCCTGCACCCTGCCGCCCTATTCGCTGGACCCGCAAGTTGTCGAGGAGATCGAGCGGCAGTCCGAAGCGCTGGCGCGCGAATTGAAGGTCGTCGGGCTGATGAACGCGCAGTTCGCGATCAAGGATGGCGAGGTCTACCTGATCGAGGTCAATCCGCGCGCGAGCCGTACGGTGCCCTTCGTCGCCAAGACCATCGGGCAGCCGATCGCCAAGTACGCGGCGCGGATCATGGCGGGCGAGAAGCTGGCCGACCTGCCGCCGATCAATCGCGAGCTGGACTATGTTGCGGTCAAGGAAGCGGTGTTCCCGTGGGGCCGCTTCCCCGGCGTGGACCCCGTCCTTTCGCCCGAGATGAAATCGACCGGTGAGGTGATGGGGCTCGACCGCGATTTCGCGATGGCCTTCGCCAAGGCCCAGCTGGGCGCAGGGATGATGCTGCCGCGCGAGGGCCGGGCCTTCGTCTCGGTCAAGGATAGCGACAAGCCCACGATCGTGGATGCGGTACGCGGCCTGGTGGATGCCGGGTTCGAAATCGTGGCCACCGGCGGCACGCACGATTTCCTGAGCGACCAGGGTCTGCCGGTCACGCAGGTCAACAAGGTTGCCCAAGGCCGGCCGCATATCGTCGACCGGATCATCGATGGCGAGATCGACCTGATTCTCAACACGACCGAGGGCTGGCAGTCGCTGAGAGACAGCCAGTCGATCCGGGCCGGCGCGCTGGAACACAAGGTGCCGTACTTCACGACGGCCTCTGCCGGACGCGCAGCTGTGGAGGCGATCACCGCCCTTGCATCGCACACGCTTGAAGTTCGGTCCTTGCAGTCCTATTATTCGGCGACCTGACGACGGTACTTCTCCCGAAAACTCCTCCTCGTCTTACCGCCCCGCAAGGGCGCGGCAGGGGCGGACTTTCGGGAAAAGAGCCTCAACAGGGCCAATTTGGATAGATCGGGGGTACCCATGGAAAAAGTTCCGATGCTGGCAGAAGGCTATGAGCGGCTCACCGCCGATCTGAAAGCCCTGCGCGCGGAACGTCCGAAAATCGTCGACGCGATTGAAGAAGCGCGTGCACATGGCGATCTTTCGGAAAACGCCGAATATCACGCCGCGAAGGAGCGGCAGGGCCAGGTCGAGGCGCAGATCGCCGAGATCGAGGACCGGGTGACCCGTGCGCAGATCATCGATCCGACGACCCTTTCGGGCGACAAGGTGGTGTTCGGCGCGACCGTGACCCTGCTCGACGAGGACGACAAGCCGGTGAAATACCAGATTGTCGGACAGACCGAAGCGGACGCGAAATCGGGCCGCATATCCTACAACTCGCCTCTTGGCCGCGCATTGATCGGCAAGAAGGTGGGCGAGGAGATTGAGGTGACGGTCCCTTCGGGCGACAAGTTCTACCTGCTCGACAAGATCGAATTCCTGTAGGATTGCCCGCCTGCGCGCGCACCCGCGCGTTCAGGCGAGCGATTTTTCCATCGCGAAATTGTGGATCGGCACGCCGTCCACTTCGAAGTCGCGTCTGTGCGTGACGAGGTAGCTGGCCCGTTCGAGAGCGGGCCGGGCGAGTTCGCTCGCCTCGCTATAGAGACGCCGTGCGCCCATTGCGCGCGCTTGTGTCTCGGCCTCGGTCAGCAAGCGCTCGGCCAGCCCGCGGCGGGTATGCGCCGGGTCGCAATAAAGGTGGTCGAGATGGCCACCGGCCTCCGCAGTCGATTCCAGGAGTGCGTAGGCGCAGGCCGCATCGTTTTCGTCGACGGCTAGCAGTATAATGTGCCCGGCGCGCGCTCGCTCGACAAAGCGCGCCGCATCGCCATGACGGCCCGCCCATGCTGCGACCTGCGCAGGCAAATAGGCGCGCGGTCCGATCTGTTCGATCGAACGCACGGCAAGCGCGGCCAGCGCATCCGCGTCATCCTCGCGGAAGAGGCGGATACGATAGGGCACGCAGCTCTCAGGCCGCGGGTTCGAGCAGCTTGTGAATATGGACGATCACGTACTTCATTTCCGCATCGTCGACCGTGCGCTGGGCATTTGCGCGCCAGGCTTCCTCGGCCTGTTCGTAGCTGCTGAAGACGCCGACCACATGGATGCTCTCGGGATCCTGAAACTCGACCGAGCGCGGGTCTTTGACCCGCCCGCCCATCACCAGATGGAGCAGCTGCGGGCTGGTGGTTTCCTGAACGGTATTCTCGGACATCGGGGGACTCTCTGCTGGATGTGAAAAAGCCCGCACGCATTAACGCGTGCGGGCTCAAAAACAACAACGTCTCACAAGGGACAATCCCTTACGACCGGGTGCTGTTCGATCCTAGAAGGGAAGGGCGCTCTTGAGATCGCGATAGCCCCGGCCTGCCTTGCGCGCGGCGCGACGGCCTGCGTGGCGCGCGGCGTCCTTCTGGCGCTCTGCGAAATAGTGGGCATTGCGGCGTGCGGTACGGCTGCCATAGGCAACGTCGTCGCCGAAATCGACCAGACGGTCGCCGCTATGGCGGGTCGCATCGCTCACCTTGCCGGCCATGCCGGAGGCATAGGCGAGACCGATATCGGCCAGGTGATCGGCAAAGCCTGCCGCACGACCGGTCAGTTCGCGACCCTTGCGTGTGCGCGAACCTATCGCGAGACCGATCAGGGCGACCGCGCTGACCGTCAGGATCGGGTGCGCCTTGACGAATTCGGTCGCCGTGTCGGTGGCGTCGCGCGCCATGTCGGCGATGCTGCGCTCTTCGTTGCGGCGTTCGCTTTCTTCGATCTTGCGGCGTAGTTCGTCGCGCTGTTCCTGGGTGCTCATGCTTGGTCTCCAACCGGTGTGTGCGTTATTAATCAAGCGCTGGGAGGGGCTTAGAGTTCCGGAGTTGCGCAGCGAATCAATCGATTTCGTCCCACGCATAGTCCTCGTTGTCCGATTTGTCGGACCCGCCGAACGCCCACCAGCCGAGGATCATCGCGACGATCGCCCCGACGCCGTAGGATGCGGGTTTGTGCTTATCGACCAGCTCCTTACCTTCGGCGAAGATGTCGCCCGCTCCGAGCAGGGCGGAACTGGCAATCCGCGCGCCGATCCCCTTTTCTTCGACATCGCCCTTCAGGTGATCGACATCATCCTTCACCAGCGCACGGGCGGCATCGCGCAGCGCGCGGTCTTCTTCCATGCGGAGCTTGCGCGGGTTCATGGCCGGTCCTCCTTGAAGGCGCGGCTTACCCGCTGGAAGCGCGACCGCGCGACGAGCCCCACGATCGCCATCAGCACCAGCAACGTGCCAACGACCACGGCGGTCGCCACTAAGGGCCCGATGATCGGCGCGAGCGCGATGATGAGACCGACGACGAGGCCGATCAGCGCAAGATGAAGAAAGGCAAGCGCACCGAGGGCGAAGACGATGCCCGATCCCGTCTCGCGCGAAGCATAGCTTGCGCGCGATTTCTGGAAGGCGACTTCGGCTTCGACATAGGTGCGCCCGTCTTCGTAAAGCGCATAGGCATCGTCGAACAGGGAGCCCAAAGGCTCCTCGTCCGCGCGCGTGGTATCCGAAATCGGAGGCACCGCTGTGCCATGTGGCGCAGCAGTGCCTTCACGATTTAGCGGCATATGATCTGTGACATCCGGCACGACCCCTTCTCAGCCGGCCCAGCTCAGCGCCGGAAGATGCGTGCGAGGACGTAACCGCCGAAAGCGGCCATTCCGACCGAAAGGCCGGGGTTCTTCTTGACGAATTCGCGCGCCTCGTCACCCAGTTCGTCGTAGGATTTGGTGTCGATATGGGCTGCGGCGTCCTGCAGGCTGCGCGCCGCGTTGCGCGCATGGTCGCCATATTTGGGGCCGAAGTTGTCGTCGATCTTCACCGCGTTTTCCGCGACCACGCGGCTAAGCGAGGTCAGCGCTTCGCTCGCCTTGTGCTTACCCTCGACCGCCAGTTCGCCGCCCTTGGCCTTCGCCTGGTCGGCATAGGCCGAACCCTTTGCACTGGCCTGTTCCTTGTAGGCCTGCGCGCGGGTGGCAGCTTCGCCGCGCAGTGCCTGCGCACCAGCCTTGGCTTCGTCGACAGCGGAATTGAAGTGCGACTTGGCTTCTTCCTTACCGCCGACGCCCTGCGCTTCGGCGGAGCCGGTTGCAGCGCCTGCAGCGTCGGTCGTCAGGGGAACGGCGCCGGTTTCAGTCGTCTTGTCGTTAGTAGCCATGGGATTTCCCTCTTTTTGCAATTAATATTCGACAGGCCCAAAACTTGTGCCGTCCTCCATTTTGCAACGCAGCTTGCATGGGTTCGTTCCACCGCATAAGCCGCGCGCCAGACAAGGGCCGGACGGGTATTTCCCCGGCCCGATCAGCATAGTCCGAGCGGAGGCCAAATGACTGCCATCATCGATCTGCATGCGCGTGAAATTCTCGACAGCCGAGGCAATCCCACCGTTGAAGTGGATTGTCTGCTGGAAGACGGAAGCTTTGGCCGTGCCGCCGTTCCCTCCGGCGCATCGACCGGTGCGCACGAGGCGGTGGAGCTGCGCGACGGCGATGCCGACCGCTATCTCGGCAAGGGCGTCCTCAAGGCGATCGATGCCGTCAACGGCGAGATTACCGATGCACTGCTGGGCATTGATGCCGAAGACCAGCGCGACGTCGACACGATGCTGATCGCGCTCGACGGGACGGAGAACAAGGGCCGGCTCGGTGCGAACGCGCTGCTCGGCACCAGCCTTGCCATCGCCAAGGCGGGCGCCAATGCGCGCGGCCTGCCGCTCTACAGCTATGTCGGCGGGGTGTCGGCGCATGTCCTGCCGGTGCCGATGATGAACATCATCAACGGCGGCGAACATGCCGATAATCCGATCGACATCCAGGAATTCATGATCATGCCGGTCGGCGCGGAAACGCTGGCCGAGGCGGTGCGCTGGGGCGCGGAAGTGTTCCACACGCTCAAGAAAGAGCTGAGCTCGCGCGGTCTGTCGACCTCGGTGGGTGACGAAGGCGGTTTCGCGCCGAACATCGGCAGCACGCGCGATGCGCTCGATCTCATCATGCAGTCGATCGAGAAGGCCGGGTTCACCCCGGGCAGCGATATCGCACTCGCGCTCGACTGCGCGGCGACCGAATACTTCAAGGACGGGCAGTACGTCCTCTCGGGCGAGGGGACGACTTACGGTGCGAGCGATATGGCGGACTACCTCGCCGCGCTGTGCAACGACTATCCGATCCGCTCGATCGAAGACGGCATGGCCGAAGACGACTTCGAAGGCTGGAAGGCGCTGACCGACAAGATCGGCGACACAGTCCAGCTGGTCGGCGACGACCTGTTCGTGACCAATCCCGCCCGCCTGCGCGACGGCATTTCCCGCGGCCTCGCCAATTCGCTGCTGGTGAAGGTGAACCAGATCGGCACGCTGTCCGAAACGCTCGACGCGGTCGATATCGCGCATCGTGCGGGCTACACCGCCGTGATGAGCCACCGTTCGGGCGAGACCGAGGATTCGACCATCGCCGACCTCGCGGTCGCGACGAACTGCGGGCAGATCAAGACCGGCAGCCTCGCCCGGTCGGACCGGCTTGCCAAGTACAACCAGCTGATCCGGATCGAGGAAGAGCTGGGCGACAGCGCGCATTATGCGGGCCACGCCTGCTTCGGGCGCCTGGCGCGTTAAGAGCGGACGGATGGCGGGCGCGGATTTTCGACCAAGCCCGCCGTTCATTCGACAAGCCGCGATTGCGACGGTGAAGACCGGGGGGTAGATCGGCCCTCGCAGAAGACCCGACACGCCGCCGGGCCGCGAGGATTTTCAATGAAAACACGCCTTATCGCCGCGCTGATGCTCGGCACCGCCGTCGCCACGCTGGGCCCCGTCGCCTGCCAGAATATCGACGGCAGCGAAGTCGCCACCACGCCCGGTACCGAGCTTGGCATCCGCACCGACTGGATGGACACCTCGGCCAGTCCGGGGGACGACTTCTTCCGCTACGCCGATGGCAAATGGTACGACGAGACCGAGATTCCGGCGGACCGGTCCAGCGTGGGCGGGTTCTACATCGCGGACCAGCAGACCGAGAAGAACCTCGCCGCGCTGATCGACGAGATCGTCAAGTCCGATCCCGAGCCGGACAGCGACGCGGCCAAGGTGAAGACGTTCTACGAGGCCTATCTCGACACCAAGGCGATCGATGCCGCGGGCATGAAGCCGATCCAGAACGACCTGAAGCGGTTCGAAGGCATTTCGGACAAAAAGCAGCTTGCGAAGGTGCTCGGCAGCCAGGTGCGGGCTGATGTCGACCCGCTCAACGCGACCGATTTCGAGACCGAGAATCTGTTCGGCGTCTTCGTGACGCAGGCGCTGAAGGGCGGGGAGGTGGTCCCCTATATCCTGCAGGGCGGCCTCGGCATGCCCGAGCGCGAATATTACCTCTCGTCCGACGCCAAGATGGCCGGCCTGCGCAGCGACTATAAGGCCTATATCGCACAGCTGCTGAGCGAAGCGAATGTCGCGGATGCCGAAGCGAGGGCGAAGCGCATCTACGATCTGGAAATGAAGATCGCCAAGGCGCACGTCAGCCGCGAGGATAGCGACGACTGGGCGACCGCCAGCTCGCTCTGGTCGCACGATGACTTCAAGGCGAAGGCCCCCGGCATGGACTGGGACGCCTTCTTCCGGGCCGCGCAGCTGGGCGGTTTCGAGACCTTCGACGCCTATCACCCCAGCGCCATCACCGGGCTTTCCAAACTCGTCGAAAGCGAGCCGCTGGAGGCGTGGAAGGATTGGCTCGTGTTCCACCAGATCAACGCCAACACCGCCGTGTTGCCGACCAAGCTCGACCGGCTGAGCTTCGATTTCTATGGCAAGAAGCTGTACGGCACGCAGGAACAGCGCCCGCGCGACAAGCGCGCGCTGGCTGCGGTCAACGCATATATGGGCGATGCGCTGGGCAAGCTCTACGTCGAGAAGTACTTCCCCGCTTCGGCCAAGGCCGAGATCCAGGGCATGGTCGACAATATCAAGGATGCCTTTGCCGATCGTATCGAAGCGGTCGAGTGGATGGCGCCCGAGACCAAGGCCGAGGCCAAGAAGAAGGTCGAGACCATGGCGGTCGGCGTCGGTTATCCCGACGAGTGGACCGACTACGGCACGCTGAACATTGCCGACGGCAATGCCTATGCTGACGTGCAGGCTGCGGAACAGCTGCGCTATCGCCAGCAGCTCGCCAAGGTGGGTAAGCCGCTCGACAAGCGCGAGTGGTGGATGAACGCGCAGCTGGTCAACGCGGTGAACCTGCCGGTGCAGAACGCGCTGAACTTCCCCGCCGCGATCCTGCAGCCCCCATTCTTCGATCCCGAAGCGGACCCGGCCTATAATTACGGCGCGATCGGCGCGGTGATCGGCCACGAGATCAGCCACAGCTTCGACAATAACGGTGCGGAATTCGATTCCACCGGCGCAATGCGCGACTGGTGGACCGATGCCGACCGTAAGAAGTTCGAGGAAGCGGGCACCGCGCTCGCCGACCAGTACGACACCTACGAGCCGTTCCCCGGCCTGAACGTGAAGGGCAAGCTGACACTGGGCGAAAATATCGCCGACATCGCAGGGCTCCAGGCTGCGTACGACGCCTATCACGCCTCGCTCGGCGGGAAGGAAGCGCCGGTGATCGACGGCTTCACTGGCGATCAGCGTTTCTTCATCGCCTATGCGCAGACCTGGGCGACCAAGATGCGCGAAGAGGCGCTGCGCCAGCGGATCGCGACCGATGGCCACGCGCCGGGTCAATACCGCGCGCTGACCGTGCGCAACATGGATGCCTGGTACAAGGCGTTCGACGTGAAAGAAGGCGACAAGCTGTACCTGCCGCCCGAAAAGCGCGTGAAGGTCTGGTAAAGTCCGCAAGGGCGGGGGCGGCCAGCACCGCCTCCGCCACCTGCGGGACCCGTCGATCAGCGGGCGAACTTGCCCGCGATGTCGAGCAGCGCGACCGCGGCCTTGGCCGCTTCGCCGCCCTTGTCCTTCTGCGCCGGGTCGGCGCGGACCCGCGCCTGGATCTCGTTCTCAACCGTGATGATGCCGTTGCCAATGGCAATCCCGTCCATCGTCAACGCCATGATCGCGCGCGCACTTTCGCCCGCGACGATCTCGAAATGATAGGTCTCGCCCCGGATCACCACGCCGATGGCGACGAAGCCATCGTACTGCCCGCTCTCCGCCGCCAGCGCGATGGCGCCGGGGATTTCGAGCGCGCCGGGGACGGTCAGGACATCGGCCTCGTGCCCCGCCTCGGTCAATGCGGCGCGCGCGCCTTCGATCAGCTTGTCGTTGAGCTCGGCGTAGAAACGCGCTTCGACGATAAGAAATTTGGCCACAGAATTACTCCGGAATAGGGCGTTCACCCACCACGGTGATGCCATAGCCTTCGATGCCGACGACATTGCGGTGGGAATTGGAAAGCAGGGTCATCTCGGACACGCCGAGATCGGCAAGGATCTGCGCGCCGATGCCGTATTCGCGCAGGGTCTCGCCCGGTTCGGGCGTGCCTGCCACCTCGCGGCGCAGGTTTTCGGGCTGGCCGGGCATCAGGCACACGATCAGCCCGCTGCCTTCCTCGCCCATCACGCGCATCGCGCGCTGGAGCGTGTCGCGCCGGTCGCCCTCGCGGCCCAGCACGTCGTCGAACAGCGAGATGCGGTGCATGCGGACGAGCGTGGGCTGATCGGGCAGCACGCGGCCCTTCTGGAGCACCACGGAAACGCTGCCGTCGACCGTGCTGCGATAGTTGATTGCGCGCCATTCGCCGCCGTGCTGGCTGGTAAAGCTGCTTTCGCCCGCGCGCTCCACCAGATGATCGTGCTTCATCCGGTATTCGATCAGGTCGCGGATCGTCCCGATCTTGAGCCTGTGGCGACGCGCGAAGTCGATCAGATTGTCGAGGCGGGCCATCGTGCCATCCTCGTTCATGATCTCGCAGATCACGCCCGAGGGATTGAGCCCGGCGAGGCGCGAGATGTCGACCGCGGCTTCGGTATGACCCGCGCGGACCAGCACGCCGCCATCGCGCGCGATCAGCGGGAAGACATGGCCGGGCGTGACGATGTCCTGCGCGCCGCGCGTCGGGTCGATCGCGACCGCGATAGTCCGCGCGCGGTCCGCCGCACTGATGCCGGTGGTGACACCTTCGCGCGCTTCGATGCTGACGGTGAAGGCGGTTTCGTGACGGCTGCCATTGCTGCGGCTCATAAGTTCGAGGCCGAGCGCCTCGACCCGCTGGCGTTGCAGTGTGAGGCAGATGAGGCCCCGACCATGGGTCGCCATGAAGTTGACCGCATCGGGCGTCGCCATCTGCGCGGGGATCACGAGATCGCCTTCGTTCTCGCGATCCTCGTCGTCGACCAGCACGAACATGCGGCCGTTGCGCGCTTCCTCGATGATCTCCTCGATCCCGACGAGCACGGGCGCGTCTTCCTGCGCGTCGAGAAACGCATCGAGCTTGCGCAGCGTCTCGCTCGTCGGGTTCCAGTCGGGTTCGGTGCAGTCGCGCAGCGTGTTGGCATGAAGCCCTGCCGCGCGGGCAAGGGCGGCACGCGTCATCTTCCCGGAGGCGATGGCGGTGCGGACGCGGTCAATGGTCGATTCGCTCATGGCGGGGCGATTATCACATTGTGATGTGATGACAAGCGAAGCGTATCACACCGCGAGGATGCCGCTCGCTCAGCGTGCCTTGGCGAACAGTTCGACCAGTTCTTCGAACTTCTCGCGCTGGTCGGCCTCGTCCCCGCTCGCGATCGCTTCGGCCACGCAGCAGGCGGCGTGATCCTTCAGCACCTGGGTCTCGACCTTGGCGAGGGCGGATTTGACCGCCTGCATCTGGTGCAGGATATCGATGCAGTACCGGTCGTCCTCGATCATCTGCGCGAGCCCGCGCACCTGCCCGGCGATGCGGTTGAGCCGGTTGATCTTGGCGCTTTTCGCGTCTGCAGATCCGGCTTTGGAAAGCTTGGTTTCAGCCATGGCCCTAGGTCCAGTTGTCATACCCCATGGGGGTATATATAAGTTGTGGCACAGGATCAATCATTTGCAAGACGCCATGCCCCCCATCTCCCGCCGCCGCTTTGTCCAGAGCACTGCCGCCTTTGCCGCAGCCAGCGCGCTGCCCATGCCCGCCTGGGCGCGCGGCGCATCGCTCGGCCATGCCGCAAACGGTTTCGGCGAAGTCTCGGGCGAGGATATCGAGCTTGCCATCGGCAACCACCACTTCACCACCGGAGGGCGGTCTGGCCATGCGGTGGCGGTAAACGGGACGGTGCCCGGCCCGCTGATCCGCCTGCGCGAAGGGCAGAATGTTCGGCTGCACGTCACCAACGGCCTCGAGGAAGACAGCTCGATCCACTGGCACGGCCTGCTGGTGCCGTTCCAGTTCGACGGCGTGCCCGGCGTCAGCTTCCCCGGCATTCGCCCGGGCGAGCGCTTCACCTATGAATTTCCGATCCGGCAGAGCGGCACCTATTGGTGGCACTCGCACTCGGGCTTGCAGGAACAGGCCGGGCACTACGGCCCGATCGTGGTCGAAAGCGCCGATCCGGACCCGCGCTACGACCGCGATTACGTAGTGCTGTTGAGCGAGTTCACCCCGATCCATCCGCACGAGATCATGCGCAAGCTCAAGGTGGGCGAGCACTACTTCAACACCCAGATGCAGACCGCGACCGAGGGCGAGATGTCCGGCGCAATGCGCCGCATGTGGGGCCAGATGCGGATGAACCCGCGCGACATCTCGGACGTGACAGGCAGCACCTACACCTTCCTCGTCAACGGCCACGGCCCGGCAGACGACCTGCAATTTGCGTTCCGTGCAGGCGAGCGCGTGCGGCTGCGGATTATCAACGGATCGGCGATGACGTTCTTCAATGTGCGCATCCCCGGCGTGCCCATGACGGTGATCGCCGCCGACGGGCAGGATGTCGACGAGGTCGAGGTGGACGAGTTCCAGATCGGCGTCGCGGAAACCTACGACGTGATCGTCAGCCCGCCCGACGGCAGCCATGCGATCGTCGCCGAGGCAATGGACCGCAGCGGCATGGGTGTTGCCAGCCTGACTTCGCATGCGGGGCACACCGCCACGCCTCCGCCGCTGCGCGAGCCGGTGACGCTGACCATGGCCGACATGGGCATGATGGATCACGGCGGCATGGCCGGTATGGAAGGCATGGATCACTCCATGCGCGATACCTCCACCCTGCCGGACGATGTAAAGGTTGGCCCCGGGCTCGACATGGTTTCGCCCATGCCGATGGACCGGATGGATTTCCCAGGCCTCGGCCTCGACGCGGTCAAGCACCGCGTGCTGCGCTATACCGATCTCAAGGCGAAGCGAATGAACCCGCACCGCGAGGTGGACCGGGAGATGCGCATCCATCTCACCGGCAACATGGAACGCTACATGTGGAGCTTCGACGGCAGGAAATTCACCGCCGTCACCGACGATCCGATCCGCTTCGGGTTCGACGAGCGCGTGCGCGTAACGCTCGTCAACGACACGATGATGGCGCACCCGATCCACCTGCACGGCCATTTCTTCGAACTGGTCAATGGCGCTGACCACATGCACCAGCCGCTGAAGCACACCGTGGTCGTCCAGCCGGGCGGCACCGCGACCTTCGACCTGACCGCGAACGAGCCGGGTGACTGGGCCTTCCACTGCCACCTGCTCTACCACATGCATGCCGGCATGATGCAGGTGGTGACGGTGCGCCCGTTCCCCGCAGGAGACGGCGCATGATCCGTGCGATGCTTCTCGCCGGAGCCGTGCTGCTGCCCGCTCCGCTCGCCGCGCAGGATCATTCGGGGCATGGCAGCAAGAGCGAGCCCGCGCCCGAGATGGATCACTGCGCGATGGGGCATCTGCCGCCCGAGCAGTGCGGTAAGCAGGAAGAGAGCGAACCGGCCCCGGCGATGGACGATGGCATGGCAGGGATGGACCATGGCTCTCACGCAGCGATGACCGGCAAGGCCGCGCGGGGAGCCGCTCCGGAAGATGCCGTTCCCACCCGTGCGCTGGAGGGGCCGCGTCATGCCGCCGATGCGATCTGGGGCGAAGACGCAATGGCGCCCGCGCGCGGGGAACTCGCGCGCGGAAATGGCGGCATGACTACCGGCATGGTGCTGGTCGAGCGGCTCGAGGCACGCATTCCCGTCGATGGGGACGAGACCGGCTACCTGTGGGATGCGCAAGCCTGGTACGGCGGCGATCTCAACCGCTTCGTGCTCAAGACCGAGGGCGAGGGTGCCTTCGATGGCGAACTGGAGGATGCCGAGATCCAGGCGCTCTACAGCCGCGCGATCGGCCCCTTCTTCGATTTGCAGGCGGGTGTGAGGTTCGATCCCGAACCCGATAACCGCACACACCTCGTCCTCGGCGTCGCGGGGATTGCGCCCTACATGTTCCATGTCGACGGGGCGCTGTTCCTCTCCGACCGCGGCGACCTGACCGCGCGCGCCGAAGCCGAATACGACCAGAAGATCACGCAGCGCTTGATCCTCCAGCCCCGGATCGAAGCAGAGTTCGCCGCGCAGGATATTCCGGAGCGCGAAATCGGCGCAGGCGTCACCAAGGTCGAGCCGGGGCTGCGCCTGCGCTACGAAATCGTCCGCGAATTCGCGCCCTATGTCGGCGTGGAATACGAAGCCAAGCTGGGCGAAACCGCCGACATTGCGCGCGCTGCGGGGGAAGACCCGGATGGACTGAAGGTGGTGCTGGGCGTCCGCGCCTGGTTCTGATTCGGCGCGGGCGGTCGGGCAGGCAGCTACTCAGCCAAGGAAGGACTTCAGGTACTCGTCGTGTCCGGGCAATCTGGCGCTGAGCTGCTTCGAACCCTGGGCGAGCGCGCCTAGCGAGCGCTCCAGGTCTTCGGTGCCGATCAGGCCCGCAAAGGGATGGTAGGCTTCGGGAACGAGCCCCTGACCCAGCATGACCTGCGCCCAGGAATCGACGCGGAACAGCTCGTCCTGGTCCTGATATGCATGGCCCCGTTCGCGGAACGCGGCGATCCTTTCCTGCAGGCTGGGCGGAAGGTCCATTTCCGCCTGCCGCCGCCAAAAGGGTTCGTCCCGGCGGTTGAGACAGTAGTGGAGGATGATGAAGTCGCGCACATGCTCCAGTTCGCGGCGCGACACATCGTTGAACCGCTCGACCATCGCGGGGGAGATGTCGTTCACCGGGAAGAATTGCAGCAGCCGGATGGCGGCGATCATGATCAGATGGATGCTGGTCGATTCGAGCGGTTCGACGAAGCCCGCGGTCAGGCCGACCGCGATGCAGTTGCCGTTCCACACCTTGCGCCGCATTCCGGTGCGGAAGCGGATGAGGCGCGGCTCGGTCGTGAACGCGCCTTCGGTTCGATCCTTCAGCATCGCACTTGCGGCGTCGTCGGACAGGAATTCGCTGCAATAGACCAGGCCGTTGCCGACGCGATCCTGGAGCGGGATGCGCCATTGCCAGCCTGCCGCGTGGGCCGATGCCCGCGTGTAGGGCTGGGCGGGCCCGACGCGTTCTGTCTGCACCGCCAGCGCCCTGTCGGTGGGCAGCCATTGGCTCCAGTCCTCGAAGCCGGTCTCGAGTTCCTGTTCGATCAGCAGCGCACGAAAGCCGGTGCAATCGATGAAGAGATCACCTTCGACCCGCTGGCCATTCTCCAGTTCGAGCGCTGCGATATGCCCGTTCCCGGGCCTGCGCTCGACCCGCGCGATCCGGCCCTCGCGGCGCGAGACGCCAAGGCTCTCGGCATGGCTTCGCATGAACTTACCGTAGGCGGTCGCATCGAGGTGGTACGCGTAGTTGAGAGGGGTGTCGGGGCCGCCCGCGAACTTGCCGGCAAGCGCCGCCTGATGCTCGGTACAATAGTGGCCGAAGGGCTCGGCCAGCCCCAGCTCCTTCGCGCGCAGCCAGATATGGTGGAAGTCCGCCAGCCACGTCGATCGCCCGGTGGTGCCGAAGGAATGGAAATACCTCTCCTCCTCGACGCCCCAGCCTTCGAACAGGATGCCGAGCTTGAAGCTGGCACCCGTGGCCTTGACGAAATTCCGCTCGTCGACGCCGACCAGTTCGTGGAAGCGGCGCGCGGTGGGGATGGTCGATTCCCCCACGCCGACCGTGCCGATCTCGTCCGATTCGACGAGCGTGATATTGAGGGCCTGCCCTAGGTTCTTCGCCAGGGCCGCCGCGACCGTCCATCCCGCGGTTCCGCCGCCGGCAATGACGACGTTTCTGATTCTCTGCCGATCCGTCATGAATGTATCCGGTTAGCGGTTGAGGCGATGGAGCAGGCGCGCGCGCAGCTTGCGCGCCTCGAGATCGGTCATCGGGCCCAGCGGACCGCGCGCATCTTCGGGCAGGTGCGCACCGGCGCGTTCCGCCTTGCCGAAGACGTAGTAGTCGAACAGCGCAGCCCATCCGCGCTTCTCGTGCTCGGGCCGGTCGCGCAGGCTGAGGAGCGCATGAAGCAGCGTCGTCTCGGGCGTATCGATGTGGGCGGGCACGGCATTCCACCAGTAGTTGATCATCACGTTGAACGCGTCGAGCGCCTCGACCTGATGCCACCACAGGGCCGGGTAGAAGAGCACGTCGCCCGGCGCGAGTTCGGCGACGATCGCGTTTTCGAGCGCCTGTTCGAAACGCGGAAACGCGTCGAGGTCGGGCGCGCGGAAATCGACCATGCTGACCACCTGCCCTGCGGGCGTCGGGTCGAGCGGGCCGGGGTACAGGTTGGCGACCTGGTCGGGTGGGAAGAGCGTGAAACGCCGGTGCCCGACCATGCAGCAGGCAAGGTTGTTCGAGATGTCGTAATGCGCAGGGACAATGGTGCCGTTGCCTATCCATATGCTCGCCAGCGGCGGGCGATGCGCGAAATCGGGATGATCGAGCGGCAGGTCGTTCGCCTGTCGCAGGCCGGGCAGAAACCGGTCGATATCGGTCGATCCGATATAGCGCACGTCACCATCCACATTCGCGATCATCGCGGCCAGCGTGTCCGCGAAATCGGCGCGGCCCGCCGTGAAATTCATGCCGCGCCCGCCGGGGCCGTAGTGCAGGCGCCCGCCTTCGCCCTCGGGGCTGTGGAAGACCGTGACCGCCTGACCCGACCCGAACTGCGTCAGATACCGCACCGCCGCCCCGGGCGACTTGCGCCCCTGTTCGACCAGCGGCCAGTTGGACGCCAGACCTTCCATCACCACAGGTTCCTGCGCAGCGAAGAGATCGCCGAACGGGATGGCGTCAGCCGGGACATTCGCCAGACGCCGCGCCGGGGTGGGGGCCTTCGTCATGCTCCGGTATGCGTCGAAGCACCGCCGGCCTGCGCCTTGCGATTTGCGAGGCGCTGGATGTTGTCGAGCGATGCGGCAGCAAAGAACACGGGCGCCAGCAAGTCGTCCCGGTGCAAGGCTTCCAGGTCGGCGCCGCCGAGGTTCGCCAAACGCTCGCGGTCGATGACCAAGACTTGCGAGATGGCAAACACCTCGTCCTCGGACACGCGCACGTGGAGATCGACCGGGCGCAGAAGCTCCAGTCGCTCCAGTGCCGTCATCAGCCCGTCGAGCATGGCTTGCCCGGTATAGATCGTGCGCAGCACCTCGGCGATTTCTTCGAGGTAGGGCGAATTGCCCCCGTGAGGGAGGAATATCGGCGTCCCCTCGGAGCGAGAAAGGCGCGTGTCATCGATATCGACGAGTATCTTCGGTTCGCCTGCCTGATCCTCGGCGATCGCGAATGGCCCGCGACGTAGGGCTGCGGGGATGTAGATACTGGCATCCCAAGAGCCATCCTCTGCGAGGAAAAGATTCTCGTCGCGATCGAGGCCGAGAATGGCGACCGGGCGAAGCGGCCCTTCCGCGCTCTTGCGGAAGACGATCGGATAATGGCGCTGGAGAGCTTCGAACTCTGAGGGAAGAGCGAGGACCTGGTTGACCGCCTCATCGGGCTGTCGATCACGCGCAGTGACGATTCGCAGGTCATGATGACCGACGTTGTTCAGCAATTCCATGGTCATCGATGCCCAGGCGACCTCCTCTTTCCATGCACGGTTGTGCCGCGCATGAACGTCGGGCTCAAGAAACAAAAATGGGCCGCTACTCGCGTAGCGGCCCAAGTCGGGAGATGTTCAGAAACGATAGCGCGCGCCGAGGAAGATGCGTGGCTTCAGCTCTTGAGCAAACCACAGCTGCTTCTCGTCGCGGCCATAGGAACGCACTGGCTCGCTGAGGATATTGATTGCCTCCAGCGAGACGGAGAAGCTGTCGTTAACATCGTAGCTGACGTTGGCATCCAGCGTGCCGAACGGCTCGAAGAACACCGGGCTGCGGCCACCCCCGCGGTTGACGCCCGCAAGGAACTTGTCGCGCCAGTTGTACGCGACCCGGCTCGATAGCGGGCCCTGTTCGTAGATCGCCGTCACGTTGAAACTGTCGGCGAGACCGACGAGCGCATAGACGTTGGTGCTGGGATCCGAAAGGATGTCCACATTGACGTCGCCGTAGACCTTGGTGAACGACCCCGACACGCCGAAACCGGTCGTACCGAAGAAGTGCTGGCCCTGGATTTCGAACCCGTGGATGTTGCCGTTCTGGTTGTTGATCGGCGTCGTCACATCGAATTCGAACAGCGGGTCCTCGCCATTCGCGATGATGTCCCGCTCGGCGAGGATGGTATCGACGAATGCCTGGTCCAGTTGGCCGTTCGGCCCGAGGTTGGCCTGGAACTGCGCCGAAGCCGCAGCCACATCGCCGCCATTGGCATCGATCAGCGCGGTTAGCGTGAACAGGCTCACATCGCTCAGCACCGCGCCCAGACGCTCGATCTCGGCCAGGGCATCGCCCGACCGGGTCCCGGGCGCGCCCGAGGACGGATCGCGCAGGCCGAACAGGTTGATCCCGGTACGGCCGACCCCGACGAAGTTCTTCACATCCTTGAAGAAGAATGCGCCCGAAACATAGCTGGACGGCGCGAAGTACCATTCCAGCGAGACATCGAAGTTATCGGATACCAACGGAAGCAGGTTGGGATCGCCCTGAGAGCCGCCGGTCACCCCGCCAAGCGCAACAGGCCGGTTGGGCGCACCTGCCGATTGCGAAGCGAACAGGTTGCCGTAATCGGCCCGTGCCAGCGTCTTGCTGTACGAGATGCGGGCAACCACGTCGTCCATAGGTTCGATCCGGAAATCGAAGGCCGGGAGCAGGTTGTTGTAGCTGCCATTGGCCGTCAGGTCGGTCGTGCTGTCGCCGATGACGACGGTGAAGTCGTTATCGGAGTCCCACTCGATACGCTCCGGTGCGGCGACCACGGCCAGCGAATCGACCTCGGTATTCTCGAACCGGGCACCCGCGACGAGCGCGGCCGGGCGGCCGAAGAGTTCGCCATCCCAGGTGACCTGGGCATAGAGCGCGAATATCTTCTCCGACACCTCGTCATAGTCGTTGCTGGTGACGTTGATGGGATTGCCCAGACCTTCGTAATAAGAGGCGAAGGCCTGATAGAGGTCGACCGCATTGCCACGGAAAGCGATGTCCGCATTGGTGGCGTTGTACTCATCGAACTGGCAGGAAAGGCAGTACTGTTCGATCAGGTCGCCGGCGATCGCTTCCACGTCACCGACATTGTTGATCCCCCAGTCGCCCAGCGTCTGCTGCGTCTGCACGCGGGCGCTGGTCATCTGCGAGTCGATGTAGCTCATGCCGATGTCGAAGCGGCTGTCGCCTTCGAACTCCCAGCCCAGGTTCGCACTGACCTGGTCGACCCGCTGGCGCTGGTTCGCCGCATTGGTGCGCTGAACCTGCGTACCCAGATCCCCGATATCGAGGACGCCGTTGTTGTTGCCGCGATCGTCCGCCGTGCCGAGAATGCCGTCGGTGCCCGCACCGCCATCGTTCAGGACCCAGCTTTGTTGCGGGATCTTGCCGCTGTAATCGACCGAGTGCGCGTCGACCACGGGGGCGCCGAAAGACACCAGCGTGGAGCTGGCGCCATTCGCGGCATTCGGGCTCGATTCCGATTCGGAGTGGTTGCCGTCCAGCGTCAGGGTCAGGCCGTAGGCAATTTCCCATTCCGCATTGAGCCCGAGTGAATAGAGCTCGGTCCGCGTGGAGCGATAGTTCTGCTCCATGCCGAGATCCTTCGTGCCGTACCCGCTGCCCTCGCTGATAAAGACCGCGGTCGGCACGGCATCGGTATTATCGAAGGTGATCGAATCGAACGGGCGGTTGAACCAGTTCGTCTGGTCCGAGCGCTCTTCGTTCAGATCGTTGCGTGCATACAGGCCATCGGCGGTGAAGGTGAGCGTGTCGGACGCACGAAACTGGACCGTCGCCGAGGCGTTGATCCGTTCGCGCTCGAGCTCGGAATAGTGATACCGGCTGTCGTTCGGCACCGCGACCAGCGTTTCCGGATCTTCCGGTGCGCCGCTCACCTCGGTGGTCGGGCTGCGGCCCGGGAAGGACGAGAACGGCGTGATGTTCCAGTCGTTCGAGGTGGCACTCGCGGCCGTACTCTCGCGCTTCTGGTAGGCACCGAACAGCGACACCCCGAACGTCTCTTCCGGATCGGTCCACGTGATGACGCCCGAAAGCTCGGGGTCGACGCGGAAATCGTCGTTGCTGAGATCGTAGAGCGCCTTCGCGCCGATGCTTCCCCGCAGGCCTTCGCCCACCACATCGAGAGGCCGGGTGGTGACGATGTTGATCGCCGCACCGATGCCGCCCGACGGAATCGCGGCGCGGCCCGTCTTGTAGACTTCAAGGCGCTGGACGCCTTCCGACGCAAGATTGTTGAAATCAAAGGAGCGACTGGTCGCGCGGGCGAAATCGACGTCGCCGTCGCCACCGGCTGCGTTGACGAAGGAGGTCGCGAGCTGGCGTCCGTTGACCGTCACGAGGTTGAATTGCGGGCCGAAACCGCGAACGGTCACCTGCGAGCCTTCGCCATTGACGCGGTTGATCGACACGCCCGGGATCCGCTGGAGCGATTCCGCCAGGTTCGTGTCGGGAAACTTGCCGATGTCTTCGGCCGAAATGGCATCGACGACGCCGCTGGCATTGCGCTTGATGTCGATTGCACGATCGAGGCTGGCCCTGATCCCGCTCACCACGATGACGTTTTCTTCTTCGAGTGGCTGATCCGCTTCGCCCGAATCCTGAGCAAGGGCAGGCCCGGCCATGCAGGCGATCGCAAGACACGACACGCCGGCTTTCCAGCCGACCGAACGGCTCCCGGAAAAACTATTCTTATTACGCGCAGCGCGGCGCACTGGTTCAAGCATCCCAATTCTCCCCATGGCCGATAAATGGCCCAAGCGCTCGTCGGTATTATTCCTTGGTAGCGCTATCATCGGGGTTACGCGTATTATAGTTACGATGTCAATCCCACTGCATTTCAGAAGCTGTCATTTTATACACGGACGGGCAATCATGCCGCAGTATAGAACGCGTCTTTCTGTCACGGAGTCAGGGCTTACGAAGGTGGTTACTCGCGAGTAGTTGTGCACCTGCACAATATGCCCGAATTCCCTGCGCGAGCATCGGAAAGGCGCATAGATCTGAACTTCTCGTGGTCGCTGCCGGAACAAGAGATGCCGCCATTTCCATCGCGGGATGTGTAAACCGACATGGTCCCTCTTCTGGTATTCAAACCGACGATCCGGCCATCGCGGACTCCGCACCGAAAGAGTGGAAAACGGCGCTTACTGGAATGCCGATATGCGAGATAACGCTACCGGCTGCCGCCTCGGCGTAGCGCCCGCGGAATCTCTGACGAGATCAGTGCCCCCACTAAGACCGATAACCGTGCCGCTAGTAGACTGGCGGAGGTTTCAGCAATGCGATCGGCGAGGCGAGAAAGCATCCCGCCGGACGGTCTTGCGAGGAGGGGGAATGGTGGACGCACTAGGGTTCGAACCTAGGACCCGCTGATTAAGAGTCAGCTGCTCTACCAACTGAGCTATGCGTCCACATGCGGGCAAAACCGCGTGCCGATTCGTCGGCGGAGCGGTGCAAATAGAGCCTCTGGCGAAACGTGCAACCCCTTTTTCGACACGAACGCGATCAGCTCGCCATCAGGCCCCCGCTGCGGCCTTGCGTGTGCCAGCGATAGACCATCATCAGCGCGCCGATGCACAGCATGTTGGTCATCATCGAGGACCCGCCATGGCTCATGAAGGGCAGGGGAATGCCGACGACGGGCGCGAGGCCCATCACCATCAGCAGGTTGATCGCGATGTAGAAGAACATCGTCGCCACCATGCCTGCGGCCAGCAGGCGGTCGAAGCGATTCTGCGCGTTGCGGGCGACCTTGAGGCCCCAGTAGAGGATCAGGCCGAAGGACACGATCACGAACAACCCGCCAAGGAAGCCCCATTCCTCCGCCATCGTGGCGAAGACGAAGTCGGTATGCGGCTCGGGCAGGTACTGCAGGTGGCTCTGCGAACCTTCGTTGAAGCCCTTGCCGGAAAAACCGCCCGAGCCGATCGCGATCTTCGACTGGGTGATGTGATAGCCGCTGCCCAGGGGATCGCTCTCCGGGTCCATGAAGGTCGTCACGCGGCGCTGCTGATAGGGCTTGAGCGCGAAGCTGTAGGCCAGCGGGACCGCGATCGCTCCGGCGGCCCCCGCGCCGAGGAACCAGCTTAGCGGCAGGCCGGCGAGGAACATGACCACCGCGCCGGAGAACAGGATCGCGAGCGCGGTGCCGAGATCGGGCTGCATCAGTACCAGGCCGACGGGCAGGGCGATGATGACGCCTGCGGGCACCAGCGCGCGCCACGATCCTATCATGCCTGTGGGCAGCGTATCGTAGAAACGCGCAAGCGCGAGCGCGATGGCCGGCTTCATGAGTTCGGAGGGCTGGATGCGGATCGGTCCGACCTCGAGCCAGCGCTGGCTGCCGCCGCCCATGGCCCCGGCCGCTTCCACCGCGAGCAACAGCAGCAGGATGATGATGTAGGAGGGGTAGGCCGCGAACTTGACGAAATCGCGCGGCATGGCCGAAATCACGAGCGCGACGACCACGAAAATTCCGAAGCGCAGCAGGTGCGTGTCGGCATAGGGCGAGAAGCTGCCTCCGGCGGCGGAATAGAGGACCGCCGATCCGAAACAGGTCAGCAGGAGCAGCGGGAACAGCATAGACCAGGGCTGGCGCGCGATGGGGGCGGGGATGACCGAACTCATTGCGTTTCTTCCTGCGACGGTGCGCCGGCGGAGTCCGTTGCGCCGGGATCGGGGCGGCGGGCACGGCGCGGATTGTCGCGCGCGAAGGCTTCGCTGCGCTGCGCCTCGATCCGGGCTTCGGCATCGACCCGCGCCTGTATCTCATGGTCGAGCGGGGCGCTGGGCGGAACCGTCTCGCCCGCAGCGCGCGCATATTCGGCGTAGCGATTCTGGAGCCGCTGCTGGGCGGTGCCGCCCCATTCCTTTTCAAGCGCGCGCAGGGCGTCCATGCCCTTTTGCGGGTCGAACATGAAGGTCATCACATCGCGGGCGATCGGATAGGCCGCACCAGAACCGCCGCCATGCTCGATCACCACTGCGCCGGCATAGCGCGGGTTGTCGAACGGGGCGAAGAAAATGAAGAGGCCGTGGTCGCGGTACTTCCACGGGCCGGTCTTCCCGTTCGACACGCTGAGCGAGACGACCTGCGCCGTCCCCGTCTTGCCCGCGATCAGCACATCGTCGATCGGCAGACGCGCGCGTCCGGCGGTGCCGGGGCCGTTTACGACGTCGCTCATCGCCTTGCGGATATAGGCGATCTGGTCCGCCTGAAAGTCGAGCGAGGGCGCTGGCTTGCGTTTGTCGGTCTTGATCAGGGCCGGCTCGAAATGGCGGCCGGTGGCAATGCGCGTCGCCATCACTGCCAGTTGCAACGGGCTGGTCAGGTAGTAGCCCTGACCGATCGAGGCATTGACCGTATCGTAGGGCTGCCACTTCTGGTCGTATTTCTTCAGCTTCCACGCCGGATCGGGCACGGTGCCGTAGAACTGGCTCGCCACCGGCAGATCGAATTCCTGTCCGAGGCCGAACTGGCGGGCATAGGCGGCCACCTTGTCGAACCCGACCTTCTGCGCGAAGTGGTAGAAATAGCTGTCGCACGACTGGTAGATGCCCTTGGCCATGTCGACCCGGCCGTGGTTGCTCCAGCAGTTGAAGAAGCGGTTGCCGATCCGTCGCCCGCCGCCACACATGATCGACTCGTTGGGGTCGATCCCTTCGTGCATGAAGGCCATCGCGTGCATCGGCTTGACGGTGGAGCCGGGCGGGTAGAGGCCTTTGAGCACCTTGTTGCGCAGCGGAACCCGATCGTTCTCGCTCAGCATCGCATATTCGACGCTGCCGATCCCGTCGGAAAAGCTGTTGGGGTCGAAGCTGGGCATCGATGCCATGCACAGCAGGTCGCCGCTGCGGCAATCCATCACGACTACCGACCCGCTCTCGAGCCCGAGGCGGCGCGCGGCGTAATCCTGCAGCGGGCCGTCAATCGTAAGCTGAACGGGATCGCCCTGGACATCGGGCCGGGTGCTCAGATCGCGTACGATCCGGCCTGAGGCAGTGACCTCCACACGGCGCGCGCCGGGCTTGCCGCGCAGGACCTGCTCGAACTGCTTTTCGATCCCGTCCTTGCCGATCTTGTATCCCGGTGTGATCAGCAGCGGGTTGCGATCTTCCTCGAACTCCTCGCGGCTCGCCGCGCCGACATAGCCGAGCAGGTGGCCGACCGAAGGGCCGGTGGGGTAATAGCGCGAAAAGCCGCGCTGGGGGACGACGCCGGGCAGTTCGGGCAGCCGAATGCTCACGGCTGCAAACTGATCGTAGTCGAGCCCGCTGGCGACCTCGATCGGCGCATAGCCGGCCGATTCCTCGATCTTCTTGCGCAGGTCGCGCATCTTCGCGTCGTCGAGCTTCAGCAGGGTGCCGAGCGTCTCCAGCTCGCGGTCCTCGTCCTGCAGCCGCTCGGGAATGATATCGACGCGGAAGTCGGCTTGGTTGGAGGCGAGGGGGGCGCCGTTGCGGTCCAGGATCCAGCCCCGCCGCGGCGGGATCAGCGACAGGTTGACCCGGTTGCTCTCGCTTTCGACCTTGTACTTGTCGTTCTCCGCGATCGCGAGATAGCCCATCCGTCCGGCCAGCAGCATGCCGACCGACAGCCCGCCGACGCCGAGCACGAAGCTGCGCCGGTCGAAACTGTTGGTCAGCGTGCTTTCGTTGAGCACTTGCTTGGTGAGTCCGAAGGGCATCAGACGGCGGTCCGGAAACGCATGAGGCGAAGCTTGTCGAGGCGGGAGACGATGAAGGCGATGAAGGGGTAGGCGATGATCGATAGCAGCAATTGGGGGACGATGACGGCGAAGAGCGGCAGGCTGAGCCGGCTGCCCGAGACCAGCGTCGAGACGAGGATATAGACCACCACGATCGCGGCTGCGATCAGCCAGTCCTGCGCAAAACCGCGCCACGGGAAGCGGATGTCGATCAACTCGATCGTCAGCATCGCCGCCGAAAACAGGAGTATAGCGGAGCCGAATGGCTGGCCACTGAACAGATCGTCCCACATGCCGAAGATGATGCCCGACCAGATCGGCAGCACGCCCGGCCGCAGCAGCCGCCACGCGAGCAGGAACAGGAAGCCGATGGGCGGCAGCAGCGGCCCCGCGGTTGCGATCGGAATGCTCTGGAGGAAGGAGGCGAGCATGATCGTCGCCCACGGCACGAACACCAGCAGGAAGGGCGAATGGTCGCGGTTGATCTGGCGTGCACTTGCGCCGCGCCGTTCGATCATGGCGTTACCATACCCGGATCGCGGGTGCCCTCCGCATCGTCGTCTTCGGCCACGGTTTCGTTGGACCCGATCGCTTCCTCGATCGGCGTGTTGACCGCGCGCCTGGCCGCGGGCTGCCAGATCGGCTCGATCGCCACGTAATCGGTCGCCGCCGGATTGCTGATGATCCGGGCGACCGCACCATCGTCGGTCAGGCGGGTGACGATGGCGACCGCGATGCCCGGCCGATACAGTCCACCCGCGCCGCTGGTGACGAACACGTCGCCGCGTTCGAGCGGATTGATGCCGAGATTGATGAGGCGGATATTGATCAGGCCGTCGCCGCGCCCTTCGGCAAAGGCCACGGTGTTGTCGCCCGCCCTGCGCACCGGCAGCACGCTTTCGCTATCGGTGATCAGCAGGACGCGCGCGGAATGGCGCGAAGCCTCCAGCACGCGGCCCACGATCCCGCGCTCGCTGCGCACGGGCATGCCGGGCCGGACGCCATCGGCACGCCCTGCACCCAGATAGGCGAAGCGCCGCGTGCTCACGCTGCTCGATCCGACGAGCCGTGCGACCGCAACCGGTGCGACATCGGTCTCGCGCAGGCCGAGCAGGGCCTTGAGACGCGCGTTCTCCTGCTCGACCGCACGCGCTTCCGCCAGGCGGATGCGCGCGATCTCGACCTCTTTCTTGAGTTCGGCGTTCTGCTGGCCCGCCTCGAGATAGCCCTGCACCGATTCCACGAAGCCGCGTCCGCCGCTGCGCGTGCTGGCCGAAACCTGCGCAGCGGGCGACGTCGCATCGGAGAACAGGCCGCGCAGTCCGTTGAAGGACGCGGGCTGGATCAGCGAGATGGCGAGCAGGATGATGCCGAGAAGGATGGCGAGCACCACCAGCACGTAGCCCGTAAAGGCCCCGAACTGGGCCTTCTTGGAATGCCCTGAAATCCTCTGTTTCGACCCCGACAGGGGCATACAACCTCCGTCCGGTAAGGGCCCGGTTCCCTTACGCCGTCATCAACACGCCGCGGTAGATCGGATCTTCCATGGCGCGACCGGTGCCGACCGCCACGCAAGAGAGCGGATCTTCCGCGATGCTGACCGGAAGGCCCGTCTCTTCGCGCAGATGTTCGTCCAGCCCGGTGATCAGCGCGCCGCCACCGGTCAGGACGATGCCCTGGTCCACGATGTCGGCAGCGAGTTCGGGCGCGGTGTTTTCGAGTGCGATTCGAACGCCTTCGACGATCGCACCGATAGGCTCGGAAAGGGCTTCGGCGATATGCGACTGGTTGATGGTGATCTCTTTCGGAACACCATTGACCAGGTCGCGGCCCTTGATCGTGATCGCTTCGCCGATCCCGTCGGCGGGGGCCACGGCCACGCCGTAGTCCTTCTTGATCCGTTCGGCGGTCGATTCGCCGATCAGCAGGTTGTGGTGTCGGCGAACGTAGGAGACGATCGCTTCGTCCATCTTGTCGCCGCCGGTCCGCACGCTCGTGGTGTAGGCGAGGCCGCGCAGCGAGAGCACCGCGACTTCGGTCGTGCCGCCGCCGATATCGACGACCATCGAACCGACCGGTTCGGTAACCGGCATGTCCGCGCCGATCGCAGCGGCCATCGGCTCGAGAATCAGATACACCGCGCTGGCGCCCGCATTGCTGGCCGCGTCGCGGATCGCGCGCCGCTCGACCGAGGTCGAGCCCGAGGGGACGCAGATGGTGATTTCGGGATAGCGGAACAGGCTCTTCTTGCCGTGCACCTTGCGGATGAAGTGCTTGATCATCTCTTCCGCGATTTCGATGTCGGCGATGACGCCATCACGCAGCGGGCGGATCGCTTCGATCGAGTCGGGCGTCTTGCCCATCATCATCTTGGCATCGTCGCCCACGGCCTTGACCCGCTTGATCCCGTTGAGGGTCTCGATCGCGACCACGGAAGGCTCGTTGAGGATGATTCCCTGATCGGGCACGTAAACCAGCGTATTCGCGGTGCCGAGATCGATCGCCATGTTCTGAGTGCCGAACTTCAGAAGATTCGAGAAGAAACCCATAGGTAGTATGCTTCCGTGCCGATCTTGCGGTCGGCCTTTTCAGAGGTTGAAGGGACGGGCCATTGGTGCGAGTCCACCAGAACAAGGCCCCTAGCGTCCCCTAACGAAAAACGCGACGCCTTTAAGCAAAAAACGGGCGTAAGTTCGTGGGGCCCGTCGAATTTTTCCACCGCCTTGGCTACATCGCGTGGAATGCCCACGATCAGACGACTGCCAGAAGCGCTCATCAATCGCATCGCCGCGGGCGAGGTAATCGAACGTCCTGCCGCCGCGCTCAAGGAGCTGCTCGAAAACGCGATCGACGCAGGCGCGACTCGCATCACCATTGCACTGGAAGATGGCGGCATCGGTGCCATCGAGGTGGTCGACGATGGCTGTGGGATGGACGAGGCGGCCCTCGCTCTCGCGCTGGAACGGCATGCGACCTCCAAACTGCCCGAGGAACTGGTCGGCGATGGCCATGCGCTCGAACGGGTCGCGACGCTCGGCTTCCGGGGCGAGGCGCTGCCGAGCATTGCCAGCGTCGCGCGTTTCACGCTCGAAAGCCGCCCGCACGATGCCGATGCAGGCTGGCGCCGCGTGGTGGACCATGGCCGCGTCATCGAGGCGAAGCCGGCCGCCATTCCACCCGGCACCCGCGCGCGGATCGAGGATTTCTTCCGCGAGGTGCCCGCCCGGCGCAAGTTCCTGCGCACGCCGCGCAGCGAATATGCCGCCTGCCAGGACATCGTGCGCCGCCTCGCCATGGCCCGGCCCGACATCGGCTTCATCTTCTCCAACAACGGCCGCCGCATCCTCCAGCTGCAACGCGGCGAGGAACTGCCTGAGCGTGTGGTCCGCCTCGTCTCGCGCGATCTCAAGGACAACTGCGTGCCGATCGACCTCGCAAGAGGAGAGATGACGCTCACTGGCATTGCAGGACTGCCGACCTACAACCGGGGCGTGGCGGATCACCAGTACCTGTTCGTCAACGGCCGCCCGGTGAAGGACCGGCTGCTGGTGGGCGCAGTGCGGGGGGCCTATGCCGAAATGCTTGCGCGCGATCGGCACGCGGTGCTGGCGCTGTTCCTCGACCTGCCGCCCGAAGACGTCGATGTGAACGTCCACCCGGCCAAGAGCGAGGTGCGCTTCCGCGATCCTCAGGGCGTGCGCGGCATGATCGTGGGCGGCCTGCGCGCCGCACTGGCGACGGGCGACAAGCGCAGCGCGCAGGCACCCGATGCCTCCGCCATGGCGAAATGGCAGGCGGAGCCGGTCGCGCCGTTCGCTTCCGGCTCGGCCGGCACCGAGGCGAGCGGCGAGGCACGCTCGATCTTCGATGGTCTCGCCGCAGGGCGCGCCGCATCGGTGCGCGAGCCGCGCATGGACTGGGGCCATCGCTCGTCGTCCGACGCGCTGCCTTCGGGCCGCGCGATCGAGGCGGACGACACCGCCGAGCCTGCACCCGAGCACCCGCTCGGCATTGCGCGCGGGCAGGTCGCCAATACCTATATCGTCGCCGAAGCTGCCGACGGCCTCGTGCTGGTCGACCAGCACGCCGCGCACGAGCGGCTGATGCTGGAGCGGCTTCGTACCGCCGGGGCGAGCGAGGCCGCCGCACGCAGCCAGGCCCTGCTGATGCCCGAGGTGGTCGAACTGTCCGAAACCGAGTGCGACCGGCTCGAAGCAATTGCCGGAGATCTCGACCGGCTCGGCCTCGCGGTCGAGCGGTTCGGGCCCGCCGCGATGCTGGTGCGCAGCCTGCCGCACGCGCTGCCGAAGGCCGATCCCCACGCGCTGCTGCGCGACATTGCGGACGACCTCGCCACCAACGGGGTCGACACGTCCAACGGGGGCGGAGGCGGATCGCTGCTCTTGAACGAGAAGATCGAATATGTCCTCGCGACCATGGCCTGCCACGGCTCGGTCAGGGCGGGGCGCACCTTGCGGGTCGAGGAAATGAACGCCCTGCTGCGCGAGATGGAGCGCACCCCGCGATCGGGCCAGTGCAATCACGGCCGCCCGACCTGGGTGAAGCTGAGCATGGAAGAAGTCGAAAAACTGTTCGGGAGACATTGATGGGACGGGAAACAGGCTGGGCAATGCCGATGGGGCTGCTCGTCGCGCTGGGGCTTTCGGCTTGCGGTGACGGATCTGCGGAAAAGAGCGCGGAGCAGGAGCGGGCCGATGCGGAGGCGATCTCGCAGGTGATCGCTCAGCAGACCCCGCCGCCGATCCCTCTACGACTCCAGCCCATCGGGGCCGACGACATCGCCCATAATCCCGCGCTGGGCGAAGGTGCGGGCTGTTCCTTCTACGCAGGGCGCGGGGAAGAGCCCGCCTTCATCATGGGCGGGAAGGGCGGCTTCCTGAAGTTCGAAGGCAGCGTGCACCGGCTCGCCCCCGATGCGGGCAGCGCTGCGGGCCCCCTGGGCACGAACGTCAAGTACGACGGCCGCGAATATTCGCTGCGCATCGATATCGACGATGGAGCACGGGAAGACGGCGAGGGTGAAGGCTTCTGGACGGCGCCTGCGAAGATCGCGGTGGTCGACGGCTACGACCGCCCGGTGGCCGGGGGTGAGGGCCGGGTCTCCTGCGGAGGCTAGCCCTGGGGATTGCGCACTTCTATGATGCCGTTGGAGACCATCTCCATCACCGGCTCGTCGTGCTGGTTGAACACGGTCTGGCGGTTCTTGGTGAAGCCCATGTGCGGCTTCGACCTGCTCTGGCGCTTCTCGATCAGTTCGGATTCCACCCTGAGCGTATCGCCGGGATAGACCGGCTTGATCCAGCGCAGCTGGTCGATCCCGGGCGAGCCGAGCGAGGCGGCCTTATCCTTGGAAAACTGTGCGACCATCATGCTCATGGTCATCGCGCAGGTATGCCATCCGCTGGCCGAGATCCGGCCGAAATGCGTCTTCGCCGCCGCCTCGTCATCGAGGTGGAAGGGTTGCGGGTCGTACTTGGAGGCGAACTCGAGCACTTCCTCGCGGGTCACCTCGTAATGGCCGAAAGAGACCCTGGTGCCGACTTCCAGATCCTCGAAATACTGCATGCTACGCGCCCTTCGCTGTTCAGAGCGCGGGGCGTAGCAGCATCCAGATTCCCATGGCAATCATGGCGAGGTTTTCGGTCAGCGAAACGAAGCCGAGCGGGACGTTGCTGCCCCCGCCGACGCAGGCGCACTTGATCTCGCGCTTCTGCACATAGACCGCGTAGAACACGCTGACCGCGCCGACCGTCCCGATGAAGAGCGCGATGGGGATGGAAAGCCACGGCAGGATGCGCCCGGCCATCAACACCGCCGCCGCCGCCTCGAGGTAGGGGTAGGCATAGGCGTAGGGCACGAATTTGCGGCCGAGCAGGTCGTAACCCACGAACATGGTCGAAAACTGTTCGACATCCTGCAGCTTGAGCATCGCGAGCATTGCCATCGAGAACGCGACGAACCACTCCGCCGTGCGCACGCCCGTCTCGCCCAGCCCGAGGCTGAGCGAGACGGCGAGCGCCGCCGCCACCGCGAACACCGCGAGGACGGGGCGATAGCTGGTCTCGTCCGGATCCTTGACCGACTTGCCGAGGAACTTGCGCAGCGCCTCGTATCCGCCGATCCGCTCGCCATCGACAAAGGTCTGGGGGGTGGTCTTCACCCCGTGCTTTTCCTTGAACGCATCGGTTTGTTCGCGGGTCGTCAGGTGATGGTCCTCGACCTCGTAGCCGGCCTTTTCGAGCAGCCACTTGGACTTCGTGCCGTAGGGGCACACGTGCTTTTCCATCACCATGCGGTGGAGTTTTGCGGTCTTTGCCATGGCACCGAAATATACCCCACAGGGGTATTATTCAAGCGGGGGCGAGAACTCCAGTCAGGGCGCGAACAGCACCAGCGCATCATCGTCGCCGTCATGGGGCAGGGGGGTACCCCTACCAGCGCGGCGAGCAGCGCGTAGACATCGACATTCTCGAGACTGGTCACCGGCGTCGTGGCGGACAGACGCGGGCCCGCCGCGATGAAGAGCGCCTGCATCTGCGGGTCCGCATTGTCCCAACCATGGCTGCCGCCCGCCACCGGATGGGGCGGCGTGCCCTGGATGATAAGCCAGCCCGGATCGGCGAGGCACAGGATCGCGCCGACGCGCGGGTTGCGCCCATAGGCGAACCGCGCGGGAATATCCTCACGCTCCCAGCACCTCATATGGTCGTGTGGGGTCAGAAGAGCCTCGTAGACGATCCGGTCGGTGCCCGCCGCAGGCTCGATCGATGCGAAGGGGCCTCCGTCGATCAGCAGGTAGCTTTGCGGATCGAGCATGTCGTCGAGTTGGATGACCCGCGCTTCGTCCACCGCGCGCATGCCGTGGTCCGAGACGACGACGATGTCGGCCGCCCGGTCGATCGCGGCGAGACCGCCTGTCAGATAGCCGATTTGGCTGTCCACCTCGGCGAGCGCCGCGTTCAGCTCCGCGCTATCGGGGCCGAAGCGATGGCCCTGGGTGTCGACGATATCGAAATAGAGCGTGACGAATTCCGGGCGGACATCGGCCGGACGGCGCATCCAGTCGAGCACGGTTTCCACGCGCTGGCGGTTGGTCACGTGCTCGTCGAACCGGTGCCAGTCCGACGGGCGTAGATCGTGGATCGCAACCTCGCTGCCGGGCCAGAATTCGGTGGCGGTACGGATGCCAGCGCGCTCCGCGGTGATCCACAGCGGCTCGCTTTCCTCCCACCAGAAGGGATCGAGCGCCTGGCCCGGATTACCCAGGCTGAAGCGCACGTCCGGACGCCGCGGATCGAGCATGTTGTTCGAAACGATGCCGTGACGATCGGGGCGCAGGCCCGTCACGATGGTATAGTGATTGGGGAAGGTCTTGGTCGGAAAGGACGGCTGCATCGGTGCGGTGACGCCGCGCGCCGCAAGGGCCGAGAGGTTCGGGGTAAGACCGCGATCGAGGTAATCGGCACGGAACCCGTCGATCGAGATCAGGATGGTCACCGGCCGGTCTTGCGCCCGGCCTTGCGCGGCCTGCGCGGGCGCGGATTGTACGGCAGCGGGCTGGGCGCCTGCAAAGGTCGGAAAAGCGGCGAGCGCTGCAAACAGAAGCGCCCCGGCGAGCCTGGCAATCATCGTCATGCCAGACCCGCTAGGGCGTTCGTGTTACAAGTCCAGGGCGTTGTTACCCGGCGCGGAATTCCGGCACCTTGCCGTCCGAACCCAGGTCCGGAATGATCCGGTAGCGGGCAAGGATGAAGCTGAAGAGGCCGAACAGCAGCAGGCCTACGGCGGTGATGGTGAACCAGATGCCATCATCGGCAAGGCTCGCCAGCGCATCGCCGATGGTCTTCACCTGATCGCTGCCCCCGGACATGAAGCCGGCGCTCACCAGCGACCATCCGATGACGACGAACACGATTGCACGCGCGAGATAGCCCGCGCCGCCGATCCACCGCGTAAAGTCGGGTGCCTGCGGGCTGATCCGGTTCATGAAGCTGCCGGTGATGCCCTTCTTGCCCTGGCTGAAGGCCGCGATGAAGAAGGTCAGGCCCAGCAGGCCGAGCAGGATGCCGCCGAACTGGACGCCCAGCACACCGGCTGCCGCTTCCTGTGCGCCGCCGCCGCCGGAATTGCTGTCGGTCGCGAACTTGAAGGCCGACCACGCAAGCGCAAGGTGACCGATCGCGCTACCCGCATGGCCGATCCGCTTGCCCCAGCCCTTGGCGTCCGCGCCTTCGTTCTCGATATCGAACAGTGGCGAGCAGAAGCGGAACAGGGCATAGCCGAACAGGCCCAGCACCATGATCCACAGGATTGCAGCCCCGGCCGGGAAATCCTCGATCGCCTTGAAGATACCTGCCGTACCTTCGGCGATGCGGCCCGCACTGGTCAGCGCGATCAACCCGACCACGGTATAAAGGATCGCGCGGCTGAAATAGCCCACGCGTACGAGCCAGCTGAACTTCTCGGATTTATCGACCATGTTGTGTGAGCCCCTGTTTCTGCCGTTGTTTTCGATCCAACGGCGATCAGGCACTATGGTGCCGAGAAAGGCGGGCCGGCCCGGTCGTCGCGTTCGGCGCGCGGCCACAGGAATGGCAGCGCGCCGATGATAAAGCCGAGGAACGCGGCCTGAACCGCCACCCCCACGTCGACCCCCTCCAGGCCGAGCACGAAGGCGGCGTAGCTGTTCACGCCGACATCGCCGATCATGAGCAAGGCCGCCGCGCACAGCGCGATGCGCCGCCACGGCGAAACCAGCAGGGCCAGCACGATCGCATCGAGGAATACCAGCGCATTCCAGAAGGCGTTCATCGCCGGGGCCGCCATGCGGTAGGGCATCCAGCCGTAGGTGACGAAGTCGAGCGCGTGGGTGAAGGTGCCCCACGCGAAGCCGAGCATCAGCACTCCAAGGGCAAACGCCGATGCGGTGGGCCTGCGCGTCACACGTTGAACTTGAACATCATGATGTCGCCGTCCTGCACGAGGTATTCCTTGCCCTCCTGCCGCAGCTTGCCCGCTTCCTTGGCACCGGCTTCACCGCCTAGCGCGATGTAATCCTCGTAGGCGATGGTTTCGGCACGGATGAAGCCGCGTTCGAAATCGGTGTGGATCTCGCCCGCCGCCTGCGGTGCCTTGGCCCCGGCGGGGAAGGTCCACGCACGGGCTTCCTTGGGGCCGACAGTGAAGAAGGTCTGCAGGCCGAGAAGCTTGTACCCGGCGCGGATGATCTTCGCGAGGCCGCTTTCTTCGAGGCCCAGTTCGTTCAGGTATTCGCTGCGGTCCGCGGCCTCCATCTCGACCAGCTCAGCCTCGATCGCAGCGGAGACGACCACCGACTGGGCTCCTTCGGCTTCGGCCTTCTCGGCGACCAGCTTGGACAGCGCATTGCCTTCGGCCGCGTCTTCCTCGGCCACGTTGCACACGTAGAGCACCGGCTTGGCGGTCAGCAGCTGGGCCTGTTCGAACAGGCGCGCTTCCTCGTCGTCACCCGGCTCGACCAGACGGGCAGGCTTGCCGTCCTTGAGCAGGTCGAGCGCCTGCCCGAGCACGCTGGCAAGCGCCTTGGCCTCCTTGTCGCCGCTGGTCGCGCGCCGCTTGGCATTTTCGACCCGCTTCTCGACGCTTTCGAGATCGGCGAGCATCAGCTCGGTCTCGACCACTTCGGCATCGGCGATGGGGTCGACCTTGTTGTTCACATGCTGGATGTCGTCATCCTCGAAGCAGCGCAGCACGTGGACGATCGCATCGACCTCGCGGATGTTCGCGAGGAACTGGTTGCCGAGGCCCTCGCCCTTGCTGGCACCCTTCACGAGGCCCGCAATGTCGACGAACGCCAGCTGGGTGTGGATGATCTTCGCGCTGCCCCCGATGGCCGCAATCTTGTCGAGCCGATCGTCGGGCACCGCGACCTGGCCCACGTTGGGCTCGATCGTGCAGAAGGGATAGTTCGCAGCCTGCGCGGCCTGCGTCTCGGTCAGAGCATTGAACAGCGTCGACTTGCCGACATTGGGCAGGCCCACGATACCGCATTTGAAACCCATGATGATCCTTGGTCCGGACAGGCGGGCATCGGGCCCGCCATGGTGTGATGAAGCTCGCCCGCAAGTAACGCCCGCACCCGCCCGTGCCTAGCCCCCGTGCCGTTGTCTAGCGAAGCGGTCGACGGATCACTCGACGTTGTGCACCGCCTTGATGAGCGGACCGTAGCCGGATTCGCCGAGCCACCCGACCTGCGTTTGCGCGGTGACGTCGTTGATCTTCATCTGCGGTTTCGTGCCCGGATGCACTTCGGTGCGAAGCGGGCGGGTGCCCATCGGCATGGCGATGATCTGCGCGATCGCGCGGGGCACATCCATCGGGTCCGCGCTGCGGCCCGATCCGTCTTCGGTCCCCATGCTGGCGACCACCTGAGGGTAGCCGTCGGTGTGGATATCCTGCGCCCGCTCCTTCAGCGCGGCAGTGTAGATATTGCGATTGACCCAGACCTGCGTGGGATAGCCGCCGGGCTCGATGATCGAGACCTCGATATTATGCGGCACCAGCTCGTAGGCCATCACCTCGCTCATCGCTTCCAGTGCGAACTTGGTGGGCGAGTAGTGGCCCGAATAGGGGAGGATCACACGGCCCAGCTGGCTGGAGATCGGCACGATCAGCCCGCCGCCCTTCCTGCGCATCCCCGGCAGAACCGCCCGCGCCATGCGGTGCGCGCCGAGCACGTTGGTGCCGAAGATCAGGTCGGTGGCCTCCATGTCCTGCACTTCGATGGGGCCGGAAATGCCGATCCCGGCATTGTTGACCAGCACGTCGATCCCGCCGCCGTTGAGCCGCTCCGCCTCGGCGACGCCTGCCGCCACCTGCGCATCGGACAGGACGTCGATCTCGAGGACGGTGATGTCGAGATCCTCATCGGCGGCCAGCGCCCGCAGTTCCTCGCCCTCGGGCCGAGGGAGGCCGCGCATGGTTGCGAAAACCTTCGCGCCGAGACGCGCGTAATGCTCCGCGCCGAGGCGTCCGAAGCCCGAGGAGCACCCGGTGATGAGCACGCTCTTGCCGAAAAGATTAGGCGTGGTGGCTGCAAGGTCGCGCTGAGCGCGGGCGGCCGTGGCAGTCAGCACGCCGGTCGCGGCGGCTCCGGCCAACAGGCTACGGCGGGATAGCTGGGGCATGGTCTACTCCGTGATCGGCTCGTCGCTCGATACCTCCTTACCCGCAAACACGCGGAGCCGGTGCATCTCCTTTTGGACGTACCACAAGGCGAACACATCGTAGAGCGCATGGGCCAGCATCACCGTCAGCAGCGAGCCGGTCATCCAGAATACGCACCCAAAGAGGATCCCGATCGCGAAGATGATCGCTGCGACCACTGGCCTGGCAAAGTGGACGACTGCGAAGAGCACCGCGGCGAAGGCAATGGCGAGCGGTGCGGCGATGTAATCGCCCGCGAGCGTCTGCACGCCGCCGCGAAACAGCGCTTCCTCGCCGATTCCTGCACCCAGCGAGACCCAGATGACGGCGGGGAAGGGCAGCGGCTTTTCGAGGAAGGCGAAGTTATCCGCCTGTGCCCGCACGAGGTATTCGGCGAGCTTCGGCAGGCCGTAGAAGGTCGCCGCCGCCAGCACGATCAGGACTGCGGCAAGCAGCCCTCCGGCAACGAACTCGTCCGACCCGAAGGTGACGAAGGAACGGGCGGGGCGGCCCGACAACACCCAGAGTGCCAGGCCGATCACGGCGAAGAACAGCGTTTGCGCGGTCAGCAGGACAAGCACGGTACCGCGGCCCGGCATGGTCCGCTTCAATCCTGCATCCTGAGCGCGACGTCGTTCATGAAGCGTGCGTCGTCGCCCTCGGCCAGCCATTGCGCCTCGCTTGCCATCGCGCCCAGCATGTCAGCCAGATCGTCCATCTCGGCCTTGGCGTAATTGCCCAGCACGTGGCCGGTCACCCGGTCCTTGTGGCCGGGATGGCCGATGCCGATGCGCACGCGGCGGAAATCGGGGCCGAGGTGCTGGTTGATGGAGCGCAGCCCATTGTGGCCGGCCAGCCCGCCGCCCGTGCGCACCTTCACTTTGAACGGCGCGAGGTCGAGCTCGTCGTGGAACACGGTCAGCGCATCGGGCTCCAGCTTGTAGAAGCGCATCGCCTCGGCGACCGAGCGCCCGCTTTCGTTCATGAAGGTGGCGGGCTTCAGCAGCAGGACCTTCTCGTTGCCGATGCGGCCTTCCTGGATCCAGCCCTGGAACTTCTTCTGGACGGGGCCGAAGTCATGCGTTTCGGCCATGACGTCGCACGCCATGAAGCCGATATTGTGCCGGTGGAGCGCGTAGCGCGGTCCGGGATTGCCGAGGCCGGTCCAGATTTGCATGGGGTGGGGCTTTAGAGCGGCAACGGGGCGGCGTCACCCTGCCGCCAGCGGATTTTTGCGCTCCCGGTCAAAAGGACAGGTCGCTTTAAAAGCAAAACGCCGGACATCCCCTTGCAGGATGCCCGGCGCTCGCGCTGTTCGTGAAATTCGGCTTATTCGCCGTCGACGACCTGGTCGTCTTCGCCCATCACGGTCTCGGCGTGCTGCTCGATCACCTCGGTTTCGGTGACTTCGTCTTCACCCTCGGCGCCTTCGGCCTTCTTGAGGGCGGACGGAGCAACCAGCGTGGCGATCGTGAAGTCGCGATCGGTAATCGCCGAAGTGCTGCCTGCAGGCAGATCGACTTCGCTGATGTGGATCGAGTCGCCGACTTCCTTGCCCTTGACGCTGATCGTGATCTCGCCGGGGATCTTGTCCGCTTCGCAGACCAGTTCCAGCTCGTGACGGACCACGTTGAGAACGCCGCCCTTCTTGAGGCCGGGCGATTCTTCTTCGTCGGCGAACACGACGGGGACGCTCACATCCACCTTTGCACCCTTGGAGAGGCGCAGGAAGTCGACATGCTCGGGCCGGTCGGAGACGGGGTGGAGCGCAACGTCCTTAGGCAGGGTGCGCACCTTCTTGCCGCCGATTTCGATCTCGATGATCGAGTTCATGAAGTGGCCCAGGTCGAGCTGGCGAACGAGTTCGCGTTCTTCGACGTGGATCGGCATGGGTTCTTCCTTGCCGCCATAGATTACGGCGGGGACACGGCCTTCGCGACGCAGTGCCCGGGAGGCTCCCTTGCCAGCCCGGTCGCGCGTCTCGGCCGGCAGGGTCAGAGCGTCGCTCATCGTATACTACCTTTCGAAATGCTGATATCTGCTTCGGTCCGCCACGCCTCCAGGGATGCACATGGCGCCGAAGCGCGCGCTGTTACGGGCAAAGCGGCGGGAAAGCAAGCGCGATCAGCGCAGCCGGGTCACCCGGTAGCCCTTCGCCCTGAGCAGCGCGACAAGTCCGTCGTCGCCAACCATGTGCGCTGCGCCCACCGCAACCAGCGGCCGCGCGTCTGCGGCCAGCAATGTCTCGATCCTGGGCACCCATTCAGCATTGCGGCGCGTGAGCAGCGCCTCGCGGATTTCCGCCGTGCCGAGCATGCCTTCGCGGCTCAACTGGTCGAGCCCGTCGGCATCGCCTGCAAGATACAGCTTGATCGGGCGCATCGTGGCGGCCTCATCGGCCTCCGATTCCTCGACGATGGCGGTCAGCATCGCGCGCTGCGCGGGTTCGGAAAGACCGTCGAACGCCTCGAACTGGGCACGCGCGCCTTCCAGCTCGACCACCTGCCGCCGCCCGAAATCGCGGATCAGGGCACGGTCGATCCCGTTGCTCGTCCTGGCATTGTTGTTACGCACTGCCTGCGACAGGATCAGCGCCGCGCCCCAGCTTTCGATATGCCCGAAATCCTCCAGCCGGTAGCTCGTTTCATCGACCAGCCCGGCAAGCTGTTCGCGCTGGTCGGCGGGAACGCGCGCGGTTAGCGGTGGCTGGCCTGCCGAAAAGGCGAGTGCCATGAACACACTCGACATGGCCTTTGGGTCCGCCACATCCGCGATTTCCACCGCCAGCACATCGGCCTCGGCCACGGCCCGGTCGATCGCCGGGCCGCGCCAGTCGGCACCGTCGGGCAGGGCATGGATCGTACCCAGCAACCAGCCCTCGACGGTGCCTTCACCTTCACCTTCATCTTCGCCATCGCCATCGGCGCGGGCAATCTCCCACAGCAAGGGATTGGCGGCGTCACCTTCGCCCTGCCGCTGCTGATCCGGCTGCCCGCAGGCAGCGGTCAGACAGGCGACGAGCGCGAGAATGGCTGCGCGAAACATAGGCGTTTTCCCTTGCTGAAGTGAGACCCGTGCCGGCCCTGGCTGCTACTGTACGCGGACCATTTCGATGCCGCGTGCGGCCAGCTTGTCCTGCAGTTTCTGGTTGCCGGCCATGTGGCCCGCGCCCACGGCCATGAAGATCGTGCCGGGTGCATCGAGCCGGTCGTCGATCCACACCGCCCAGTTGGCGTTGCGCGCATAGAGCAACCGCTCGGCGAGCACCGGATCGGCCTCGAGCGCCTCGTTCATCAGCGCGCCCAGCTGCGCGACGTCGCCTTCGGACCATTCGCCGATGATCTCCTGAAGCATCGGCACCATCTGATCGATTTCGGCGATCATTTCCATGAGGTAGTCGATCTGCGCTTCCTGCGGCAGCTCGTCGAAAATGGCGAGCTGGAAGGCCGCCGTTTCGAGTGCGTCGCGGCCCTTGGCCTCGCCCACGATCCCTTCCAGCACCTTTTCGGTTCCGTTCTCGCCGGTAATGCCCGCCTGCTGCAGGGCGATCTGCGAGATCGACAGCGCGGCCATCCACGGCTCCAGGCGGTCGAGAGCGGCCACCGGCAGGCCCATGTCGGTCAGCGTCGCTTCGTAGACCAGGCGCTGCTCGTCGGTCAGCAGGCTGCGCAGGGTGGTGTCTTCGGGAAGGACAGCGATCTGCCCGACCAGCGCGCCGATTTCGGCTTGCGCACCGGGGGTCATATCGACCTCGGTCACCAGCGTGTCGCTTTCATCCAGCGCGGTCTTCACCGGGCCGGAATACCATTCGACATCGTCGGGCAGGGCATGGACCGTACCGAAGATGTAGATCGTCGTGTCCTCGTCGGCGACGCGCCATAGGGCGGGGGCACCCGATCCGCTGTCGGCGATCGCGGTCGAGGCAGATGCTACATCGGAGGTGTTCGCCTCCTGCGCGCAGGCCGCGGTTCCGAAGGAGAGGGCGATGGCGGCGCAGCCGGCGGCGAGCTTTTTCATCATGCTGGTCATAACGTGTCCTTTGCTGCTGTTTTCAGGATGCAGGTTCGTATCGGTGAGGGAGGAGACCTGCATCAGCGCAGGCCCAGCTTGCGCAACCCGTAGGCTGCAAAAGTGACGATCAATGCGACGGCGACGATGGCGAGCGCGTTCGGCGTTTCCGCCACGCCCAGATCGGCAAGGAAGAACCAGACGCCGAACGCGATGATCCCACCATAAAGCCCGATGGTATGGGCCCACAGGTTATCCATCAGATCGAGCTCGTCGATCCGCCTGAAGTAGTCCCAGGTGGCCCAGACGAGGCCCACCACGACTGTCAGGCAGGCGAGAACGGGAACCCACAGCGGCACGTCGCCCGCCTCGTAAAACTTCGAGAGCGCGCCACTCAGCAACCCGGCAAGCGCACTGAGCGCGATTGCGATGACAAAGTACCGAATGAAGCGGTGGCGGCGAACCTTCAGCCGCTCCTCGCCGGATCCTGTAGTGTTCTCGTCGGCGGTCATTTATACAGCTTCCACATATTGGCGATCAAGACGATGGCGAGGAAGGCGACGAACAGCTGCATGGCATCGGGTTCGGGCAGGAAACCGCCGCGCCAGCCAATCCACCAGATCGGGGTGACGAGTGTAAAGACCTGCCCGCCGACCATCATCGCGAAGTCATGGGAAGCACGGGCGTGCTCGTCCGCATTGCGACGACCGAACAGGATCAGCACGGGCATCGCTATACCCCACAGTATGCAGGCAATCAGCGCGCGCACTGGGGGCAAAGGCGAATTGCTCCAGAGCGCGTCGCCGCCGGGGTCCGTGGTCGTGATCGGGACCGAGGCGGCGATCCCGACAATCACGATGGCTGCAATTTGCCAGCGCACCCGGTTGCCGCGGGGCGTATGCGGTTCGCCCATCGTGAAGTCGGGCGCCGTCTTCCACAGAGGATAGGCCACAACCGCGAAGATTACACCTGCGATCAGAGCGGTCCAGAGGTCGCCAACCGCTCCTTCATCGAGATAGCTCCTGATCGCGACCACCACCACCACGATGGCGGTAAGGGGAATAATCAGGGCGAGCGACCACAGGGCGAGATGGAACCAATAGCGTTTGGGCGAGAACTCATCTTCGCGAAATTTGTCGGTATCCATGCTCATGAGTCATCATCCTGAAAAACGTCCTCGATCGGCATATCGAACAGGCGTGAAATCTTGAACGCGAGCCCCAGCGAGGGGTCGTGCTTGCCCGTCTCGATCGCATTGACCGCCTGGCGCGACACGTCGAGCCGTCCGGCCAGTTCGGCCTGACTCCAGTCGCGTTCAGCGCGCAGGACTTTGAGGCGATTCCTCAACGCGAGTCCCTCCAGCGAAGGAACTGGAATATCGCGACGAAGATCAGAACGTAGCTTTGCCAGATTTGCAGGACCGCGAGCCTCAATGGAAGCTCATCGACCCACCATCTCAGCCAGCCAGGCGCCTTTTCAGGCTGGCCAAGCGCAAAAAATGCAATATTCTCGATGAGCAGGATTGTCAGCGGAACGGTCGCAGCCACATAGGCAAGCACGACTACGGAACGGCGCCAAAGCTGGTCTGCGTATTCGTCCCGCATGAATTTTGCGACCATCAGGAAGACGGGAACGATAAAGCTGAAAAGATTGACGAGAATCACGATGGGCAAGCTCTGTGCGGCGGTCAGACCGAACTCGTGGACACCGAAACCGCTATCCAGGATCGCATCGATCGACCCGATCGCAACGCCGACCAGGCACGCATCCATCAGCCAGAAATAGAGCCGATAGCGAAATTCATGAGTTTTCTGTGGCTTCTCGATCATTCCTCATCGCCTCCCATCAGGAACCGGTCACGCAGCATCGCGAATGCGAAGCCGCAATAGAAGGCGAGGGCGAGCAGCATGGCCAGCAGGCTGGCATCATTGGTGTAACCGGCAGCGGTCATAGGGATGCGCTCCACCTCGCCATCGGCAACGGCGCGATAGCCCGACACGAATGCGATGTCCGAAACCCGCAATATGGTGAGGACGAACAGATAGATCGCAAGCACAGCGGTGCTCCAACTCATCCCCACATGGCACTGCGCGCGAAAATAGTCGTCTGACCTGTAGGAGAACACGGCGTTGCCAAGCGCGCCCATCATGATCCCGTATCCGATGTTCAGCCACAGAAGATCGGGAGCCAGGAAATACTGGACCAGGCAGGCGATCGTCGTGACGAGCCCCAGCCACATGATCTTGAACTGGAAGCTGCGACCTTCGGCAGTGAGGGCGTTGGGATCGTAGGGCATCAGCAATCATCCGTTTGCGAAGCGGGGGCGCACACCGGTCGGCCAGTCGCGGCGGATCGAAGCGCGCGGCTGCCTCGATCCGGTCTCTGTCTTCCGGAACCGCGCGAAACCAAGAGGCCGTTCTTCACGATTGCACCTCAGTAGGTGTGGTTGAGCAGCATCAGGACGATCCACGCCGACATGAGCGCGATATACACCGCGCGCGATTTGCGGTTGGACGAAACGGCTGGGGCGAAACGGGTCATCATATGTTGCTTTCTCAAGAGAGGACGGAATGAATGGGAATGCGATGGGCGGCCCGCATCAGAAACCGCGGAAACGCTTGATGAAATAGCCGAGAAAGAACGCGCCAAGCACGACGGCACTCGCATATTCTGCAGGGAAGGTTGCCGCCTCTTCGTTGCCGGTCAGGCCGCCATAGAAACCCACGGTGAAAGGTGCGAAGACGAGGTAGGCAACGCCGACGAGGAAGGCAGTATTCGCGCCGGCGGCCCAGAGCGAGGCGACATATTCGTCCGCCTTTCGGGTCGCGAACATCACGATGATCGCCGGCAGCAGGACGACGAGCCCCACGAAAGCGAAGGCATCCGGCGCACCCAGGAGATCCGTTGTCGACCAGGCCGCAAAACCCAGTAGCGCCAGCCAGCAGGCGACCGTGTGCCGCCGGACGAGGGTGCTCTTGTCAGCCATCAGAAGGGGGCCGCGAGCACCAGCTTGGCGGCGATATTGCCCGCGCCGTAGCCGGCGAGGAAAATCGTCGCGAGGACTAGTGCGGCTTTGCCCAGGGGCGAGTTCTTAAGATCGATCTCGATTTGCATGATCTTTTTCTCCGGCAAGTATGGTCGAGGGACGGTCGGACGAACCCTGTTGGGGCAGGGACGCCCGACCACCACATCCTCGCTCCTTACGCCTCGGGGTCGAGAGCGATCGTCGCGAGACGGGTTTCACGTGCGCTGGCGATGGCGATTTTCGCTTTGGTCGAAGCCTCGGCGACCGCCGTTGTGCGGCATTCACGCTCCGCCCGCAGCGAGGCCGCATCGCGGGCGCCGCTGTCGCATGCCATGCGGGCGGCGGTTTCGATCCGGCGATTCAGCGTGGCGCGATCGGCACTGGCGGACAGGTCGAGATCGCTCGTGGCGACCGAGATTGAACGACCGGCAGCTGCGGCAGGGGTCGCGCCGGAAATGGCGAGAGCGGTGAGGGCGGTGGCGAGAACTGCGAAACGGATCTTCATTGGTATCACTCCATCTTGGATATTGGGTCCAGTGGTCGGGCCAACCTTCCGTTATGTCAGGTTGTGCTGACTTTATGTCGCGATTCGCTGTCCATGTCAACACATCCTGACAAAAGGTCGTGCCGGCGCGACAAAACTGACTCGGAATTTCGCCTAAGCAATTGAAATACTAGTTTTTAAATTTATGGCCTCTGCGTCCATTTTACGCTCGGCGACTATGTCCTGCACCAAATCCCGCCATTCAAGCCGCTCCCCGCACGCGCGCCCGTTGACGCTTCGCACGGCCTTCGCCATGGCCACTGGCACGATGACGACCCGCGATCCGACCACCAGCTTTCAGGACATGATCCTCGCGCTCCACGATTTCTGGAGCGCCAATGGATGCGTGATCCTGCAACCCTACGACATGCGGATGGGGGCAGGCACCTTCCACACCGCAACCACCCTGCGCGCGCTAGGGCCCGAGCCGTGGAACGCCGCCTTCGTGCAGCCGTGCCGCCGGCCTACGGATGGCCGCTATGGCGAGAACCCGAACCGGCTGCAGCACTATTACCAGTACCAAGTGATTCTGAAGCCGAGCCCGCCCGACATCCAGAACCTCTATCTGGAATCGCTGCGGGTGATCGGGATCGATCCGCTGGGGCACGATATCCGCTTCGTCGAGGATGACTGGGAATCGCCCACGCTCGGCGCCTGGGGCCTGGGCTGGGAGGTCTGGTGCGACGGTATGGAAGTCACCCAGTTCACCTATTTCCAGCAGATGGGCGGCTTCGACTGCAAACCGGTTGCGGGCGAGCTGACCTACGGGCTCGAGCGGCTTGCGATGTACATCCAGGGCGTCGACAATGTGTACGACCTGAACTTCAACGGCCGCGGGACGACCTATGGCGACGTGTTTCTCGAAAACGAGAAACAGATGTCGAAGTGGAACTTCGAGGTCGCCGAGACCGACGCGCTGTTCGACCTCTTCGCCAAGGCCGAAGCAGAATGCCGCAACGCGCTCGACGCCAACGTCCCCATCGCCGCCTACGAGCAGGCGGTGGAGGCGAGCCACATCTTCAACCTGCTGCAGGCGCGCGGCGTGATCTCCGTGCAGGAACGCGCGAGCTACATGGGCCGCGTGCGCGATCTGGCACGCGGCTCCTGCGAGAAATACGCCGAGCTGAAAGCGCCCGAGTGGGCCGAGAAATATCCGGAGTGGTCGCTGTGATTTCCATTCCCAACACCGTCACCCCCGCGCAGGCGGGGGTCCAGATGACGTTTGAAGCCCGTGCCACTGCGCCCGGTTGGGCCCCTGCCTTCGCAGGGGCGACGGAGGCGGGCCGATGACCGATTTCCTCCTCGAACTGCGCTCCGAAGAAATCCCCGCGCGGATGCAGGCGGGTGCGCGCGCCGAGCTCGAAAAGCTGTTCCGCCGCGAAATGGAAGCGGCGGCCGTCGCGATGGGCGAGGTTACCGTGTGGTCCACACCGCGCCGCCTCGCCCTGATCGCGCGCGGGCTGCCGACCGAGACGCAGGCCGTCAGCGAAGAGGCCAAGGGGCCGCCGGTGGGCGCTCCCGATCAGGCGGTGGACGGGTTCTGCCGGAAGAACGGCGTCACGCGCGACCAGCTGGAGGTGCGCAACGTGAAAGGCCGCGAGACCTATTTCGCGGTGATCGACACGCCGGGCAGGGCGGTGCGCGATGTGCTGGCCGAAGCAATCCCCACGATCATCCGCGACTTCGCATGGCCCAAGTCGATGCGCTGGGGCGCGGCGTCGATCTCCACCGAGAGCATGCGCTGGGTCCGCCCGCTGTCGGGCATCGTCGCACTGCTGGGTGACGACGTGGTCGAATGCGAAGTGCATGGTGTCACGTCGGGCGCGGTCACGCTGGGGCACCGCTTCCACCACTCGGGCGACATCACCATCGGCGATGCGGACGACTATGCGGTGAAGCTGCGCGCTGCCCACGTGATCGTCGACCACGAGGAACGCGCCGCGCTGATCCGCGAAGGCGCGGCGAAGGTCGCGTCCGAAGCGGGGCTTAGCCTTGTCGAGGACGAAGGGCTGGTGGTCGAAAATGCCGGGCTGACCGAATGGCCGATCCCGCTGCTGGGCCGGTTCGAGGAGGATTTCCTCGAAGTTCCGCCCGAGACGATCCAGCTCACCGCGCGGGTCAACCAGAAGTATTTCGTGTGCGAGGACAGCACAGGCCAGCTCGCCAACGCATTCATCTGCACCGCCAATATCGAGGCGGAAGACGGCGGCGAGAGAATCGTCGACGGCAACCGCAAGGTGCTCGCCGCGCGGCTTTCCGACGCGCGTTTCTTCTGGGATGTGGACCGCAAGAAGACGCTGGCACAGCACGCCGAGGGGCTGAGGCGCATCACCTTCCACGAGAAGCTCGGCACCGTCGCTGACAAGGTCGAGCGTGTGGCGAAGCTCGCCCGCTGGCTGGTGGAAGAGGGGATCGTCACCCCGGACCTGATCCGGGGTCCCGCTTCTTCGGATGCGGGCGCGGAAGGAAGCGGGACCCCCGCCTCCGCGGGGGTGACGAAAGAGGAATTGGCGCAGATGGCAGAAGATGCTGCCAAGCTGTGCAAGGCCGATCTCGTCACCGAGATGGTCGGCGAATTCCCCGAGCTGCAAGGCTTGATGGGGGGCTACTACGCCCGCGCCGAGGGCATGCCCGATGCCGTCGCCGACGCGATCCGCGATCACTACAAGCCGGTCGGGCAGGGCGACGATGTGCCGACTGCTCCGGTGACTGTGGCGGTGAGTCTGGCGGACAAGCTGGATACGCTGTTCGCATTCTATTTTGCTGAAGAGCGCCCTACCGGATCGAAGGATCCTTTTGCGCTTCGTCGAGCAGCGCTTGCAGTGAATTCAATTCTAACCGCCTCCGGATATCGGCTCAATCTAACGGAAGCCGCATGGCGTTGGCTTTCCGCTGCACTCGATATCCCTAAAACTTATGATCCCGACACTAAGGTAAAGCGGCAGTACAATGATTTAACCATCCGCTTCATCGGAGATATGAACGTCTTTGACGTGAACCATATTCTCGAAACCGAAAGTTGGGGCGACCTCAAGGGGCGACTGGAGTACGCGAGCAAGCGCAAATACGACTTGGTCAGAACAAGCTTCATGGACCTCCTCGACTTCTTCGCCGACCGCCTCAAGGTCCAGCAGCGCGAAGCCGGAGTCCGTCACGACCTGATCGACGCGGTGTTCGCACTCGGCGGGGAAGACGATCTCGTTCGCCTGCTCGCCCGCGTCCACGCGCTCCAGGCATTCATGGAAACCGAGGACGGGACCAACCTGCTCGCGGGCTATAAGCGCGCGGCGAACATCCTCAAGAAGGAAGGCTGGCAGGGCGAGGACGAAGCCCCGCATACGGGCGAGGAAGACCCGCTGGTGCTGGTCGACGATCCGGACATGAAGGACATCGTCGCTGCGCAGCTGGAAGAGCGGCGCAAGGGTGCGAAATCGCTGTCCTACACGCCCGAACCTGCCGAAAAGGACCTGATCGACGCGCTCGATTCAGCCGAGCCGAAAGCTGCCACCGCTATCGAGGCCGAGGACTTCGAAGGCGCGATGGCCGCGCTCGCCAGCTTGCGTGCGCCGATCGATGCGTTCTTTGACAGTGTGACCGTGAATGACGAAGACGCCGCCAAGCGATCGGCCCGTCTTGCCTTGCTCGCGCGTTTCCGCGACGCAGTGCACAAGGTGGCCGATTTCTCGAAGATCGAGGGGTAAGCGTACCGAAAAGCGCCATCTGTCACCCTGAGGGCAGATTGGTGTTGTAATACAAGGCTTTGCTCAGGGTGACACATGGGTGACACGTGTCACCCTCCCGTCAGCAAAAGTGTAAGCAGCAGTGATCGACAAGGAACATCGCATCGCCATGACCCAGACAGTCTACCACTTCGGCGGCAACGCAGACCATTCGGACTCGCGCCAGAAGGACAAGACCATCACCGGCGGCAAGGGCGCGAACCTTGCCGAAATGGCCAGCATCGGTCTGCCGGTTCCCCCCGGTTTCACGATTACGACCGAGGAATGCCTGCGTTATCTGGACCTTGGCGGGGACTTCTCGAACGGGCTGCAGGATGCGGTGGCCAGGGGCGTCGCCCATGTCGAAGCGACCGTGGGCAAGACGCTGGGCGATGCGGCCGATCCGCTGCTCGTCTCGGTGCGCTCGGGCGCGGCGATCTCGATGCCCGGGATGATGGACACGGTCCTCAACCTCGGCCTCAACGACGAGACGGTGAAGGGCCTCGCCCAGACGAGCGGCGACGCGCGCTTTGCGTGGGACAGCTACCGCCGGTTCATCCAGATGTACTCGGATGTCGTGCTCGGCATCGATCACGGCCTGTTCGAGGAAGCGCTGGAGATCATGCGCGAGGATCACGGCTTCTTCTCGGATACCGAGATGCAGGCCGAACACTGGGAAACGCTGGTCGGCGAATACCTCAAGATCGTCGAGCGCGAGCAGGACAAGCCGTTCCCGCAGGATGTCGATACGCAGCTGTGGGGCGCGATCCGCGCGGTGTTCGAAAGCTGGGACAGCGAGCGGGCGAAGATCTACCGCCGGTTGAACGACATTCCGCACGATCTCGGCACGGCCGTGAACGTGCAGGCGATGGTGTTCGGCAATATGGGTGACGACAGCGCGACCGGCGTCGCCTTCACCCGCGATCCCTCGACCGGCGAGAAGTACTATTACGGCGAATGGCTGGTGAACGCGCAGGGTGAGGATGTGGTCGCGGGCATCCGCACGCCGCAATACCTCACCAAGGCGCGGCGCGAGGAAGCCGGGGCCGACAAGCAGAGCATGGAAGAGGCGATGCCCGATGCCTACGCAGAGCTCGCCCACGTGTTCGACCTGCTCGAAAAGCACTACAAGGACATGCAGGATATCGAGTTCACGGTGCAGCAGGGCCAGCTGTTCCTCCTCCAGACCCGCAATGGCAAGCGCACCGCCAAGGCTGCGCTGAAGATGGCGGTGGAGATGGAAGGCGAGGGGCTGATCGACCGCAAGACGGCGGTGCTGCGGATTGATCCGATGGCATTGGATCAGCTGCTCCACCCCACGCTCGACCCCGAAGCTCCGCGCGATATTCTGGCGACCGGCCTGCCTGCTTCGCCCGGCGCGGCGAGCGGAAAGATCGCGCTCGATGCGGACACGGCAGAGCTGTGGTCCAATCGCGGCGATGCGGTGATCCTCGTGCGGGTCGAGACCAGTCCCGAAGACATCCACGGGATGCACGCCGCCAAGGGCATCCTGACCGCACGCGGCGGGATGACGAGCCACGCGGCCGTGGTCGCTCGCGGCATGGGCCGTCCCTGCGTCTCGGGCGCCAGCGGCGTCTCGATCGACCGCAAGGCGCGGACCGTGCGGATCGGCCAGGCCGAGTTGTCCGAAGGCGATATCATCACGCTCGACGGCGGGAACGGTCAGGTGATGCGCGGCCAGGTCGACACGATCGAGCCCGAGCTGGCGGGCGATTTCGCCAAGGTCATGGAATGGGCCGACGAAGCGCGCCGGATGGGCGTGCGCACCAACGCCGAAACGCCCGAGGACTGCAAGACAGCGCGCAGCTTCGGTGCGGAAGGCATCGGCCTGTGCCGGACCGAGCATATGTTCTTCGACGCCGACCGGATCATGGCGGTGCGCGAAATGATCCTGGCCGAACGCGAGGATGCCCGCCGCGCGGCGCTCGCCAAGCTGCTGCCCGAACAGCGCAGCGATTTCGAGGCGATCTTCGAAGTGATGGCAGGGCTGCCGTGCACGATCCGCCTGCTCGATCCGCCGCTGCATGAATTCCTGCCGTCCGACGACGGCGATTTCGCCGAACTGGCCGAAGCGACGGGGATGGATGAGGAGCGCCTGAAGCGCCGGGTGGCGGAGCTGCACGAGTTCAACCCGATGCTGGGCCATCGCGGCTGCCGCCTCGGCATCACCTTCCCCGAAATCTACGAGATGCAGGCGCGCGCCATCTTCGAAGCGGTGTGCGCGGTGAAGGAAAAGAGCGGTGAGGCGCCGCTGCCCGAAGTGATGATCCCGCTGGTCGCCACCAAGCGCGAGCTGGAAATCTTGCGCGCGCTGGTGAACCGCGTGGCGGAAGACGTGTTTGCGGAGAAGGGCACGCGGGTCGAATATCTGGTCGGCACGATGATCGAACTGCCGCGCGCCGCGCTGATGGCGGGCGAGATTGCCGAGGAAGCGCGCTTCTTCAGCTTCGGCACCAACGACCTCACGCAGACGACCCTGGGCCTCAGCCGCGACGATGCGGGGCGGTTCCTCAACACCTATGTCGACCGCGGCATCTTCGCCCGCGACCCGTTCGTCAGCCTCGATATTGATGGCGTGGGCCAACTGGTCGAGATCGCCGCCGAGCGCGGGCGCGCAACGCGGCGCGACATCAAGCTCGGCATTTGCGGTGAACACGGCGGCGATCCCGCCAGCATCGGGTTCTGCGAGAAGGTGGGGCTCGACTATGTCAGCGCCTCTCCCTTCCGCGTCCCGATCGCGCGGCTCGCGGCGGCCCAGGCTGCGCTGAAGGCTTCGGCGCTCCGCAAGGACTGACGATGGCGCGCGGTCGGTTACGCCCAACCGGTCAGCGCGACCATTTCGAAGGTGACCGGCACCTTGCCGTCCGGGTCGGCGTGGTCGAGGAAGGCGGCGCGGGCCCGTTCGAGTGCGCCGCGCCCCAGCGGCGGGCCGGACTGACGCAGCACGTTGCCCATGCCCTGCGCCCTCAGGTCCGCCACCAGACGGTCGAGCGAGCCGTAGCGCGCGGTGATGGGCAGCGGCGTGTCGACCACATGGCGCACAAAGCCCGCCCGGCTCAGCACAGCGCTCGCCCCGCGGGCATCGACCATCGGATGCATGCGGGGGGCAGGGCGGTCGGGCTCGGCGGCAAGCATCGCGCGGCGCAGCGGATCGAGGCTGCCCGCCGCATGGAGGATCGCGATGGCGATGCCGTTGGGCGTCAACGCGCGGCGCATGTGGACCAGCGCACCGGGCAGGTCGTTGATCGTGTCGAGCAGGCCGAGGCTGGCAATAAGGTCGTAGGAGCCGTCGGGAACGGGCGCTTCCTCGTCGATCGTGTCCGGCGCGGCGTGCGTGATGGTGCTATCAGGCAGATGTGTGTCGAGCGCACGATGGGCGTCGCCGAGAATCAATGCGGTCTGCGGCTCGAACCGCATGAAGGCGAGCCGGTCAACGATCTCCTCGACCATCGCCTCCTGAATGAAGCGCGGCGCATCGTCGTGCTGCTGGAGCGCACGCATCCGCTGCCAGCGTGTCGCACGGCGGGTTTGCGAAAAGATCTGCGGAATGGGGGAGGCGCTCATCTCGCGACAGGTGGCGGGCCGGGCGGCGAGTTGCAAGCGGGAGGCGGATGATGATCGGCACAACCGCGCGAGCGCTCGGCCCGCTGGTCGATTTCGTCTACCCGCCGCGTTGTCCGTTGTGCGGGGAGGGGGTGGCCGCCGGGCCGGGGCTGTGCGCCGATTGCTGGGCCCAGCTGGGCCTGCCGGGAGAGCCTGGCTGTGCGCGATGCCAGATACCGTTACCCTCGGCAGCGGTCGAGAGTGTGTGCGGTTCCTGCAGCGCCCATCCTCCACGCCACGCGGGGATCGCGGCAGCCGCGCTCTACAACGAGGCGGCGCGCCAGCTCGTCCTGCGCTACAAGCACGGCAAGCGGATCGGGCTCGCAAAGCTGATGGGCAGGCTGATCGCGAGCAAGCTGTCGGATGCGCCAGCGCACGCCCTGCTCGTACCGGTGCCGCTGCATCCCCGGCGTCTCTGGGGACGCGGCTTCAATCAGGCGGCGCTGCTCGCCCAGGCGATCGCGCACCAGACGGGGCACGTGGTGCTGGTCGACGGGCTGCGGCGAACGCGCGCGACTCCGAAGCTCGGCGGGCTGGGCCGGGTGGCGAGGGCGCGCATGCTGCGCGATGCGATTGCCGTCAGCAGCAAGGCCGCGCCCCGAATCCGGGGTAGTGACATGATTCTGGTCGACGATGTGCTGACAAGCGGGGCGACGAGTTCTGCCTGCACCGCGGCGCTGCTCGATGCAGGGGCCCGAAGCGTGCGTATCGCGTGCTTCGCGCGTGTCGCCGACCCAAAAAGCGAAACGCCCGGGACCTGATCGATCCCGGGCGCCGCGTGACGAATTTTTCATGGGTTGCCCGGCCGTTCCCCCGAAAAGCCGAACCGCAACCCAAAACCCTCGTCGTGACATCGCCGGAAAAACCCCCATCCGGCGATGTTCCCCCTGAACCCGGCGCGTCTGCGCGGCGCCTCGGCCTGAAGGGTGACCGTCTCCGGCCACAGAACGCAGTCTTTCCAAACCGGTGGCTGCTTGCAACGCTCTCGTTGTGAAATTGAAAGGAATCACGTCTTGGTGTTGTGCTTTGGCAACAACATGGCCACGGACCGCACGAGTTACGAAAGGATTGCAAACCATGGGCCAGAGCGATGCCGACGCGCGAGAAACCGGCGATAGCTTCATGCCGAAGTTCGGGGCCGACGGGCTGCTCACCGGTGTGGTCTTGGATGCGGCGACCCGGGAGGTGCTGATGGTTGCCCACCTCGATCAGGAGGCGCTCGACGCGACCCGCGAGACGGGGTTGGCGCATTTCCACTCGCGGTCGCGCGGGACTCTTTGGTGCAAGGGCGAGACGAGCGGCAACGTTCTGCGTGTGCAGGAGATCAGGGTCGACTGCGATCAGGATGCGCTCGTGATCGTGGCCGAGCCGGCCGGTCCGGCCTGCCACACCGGCGCGCGGACCTGTTTCTACCGCAAGCTGGACACGAATGGGCGACTCAAACCGGTTTCAGATTGACCTTTACGTAAAGGGCACTAAATAGAGGGTATGAGCCAAGCCACCGTCAAAAGCTCCTACCGCGGCGCAGGTGCCCATCTCGACCGGCCCGATGCGCAGGAGCGCGAATCCTACTCGATTTCCGATCTTACGGCGGAATTCGACTGCACTGCACGCGCATTGCGCTTCTACGAGGACGAAGGTCTGATCGCGCCGACCCGTAACGGGCTGTCGCGGATTTACTCCAAGCGCGACCGCGCGCGCCTCGCCTGGATCATGCGCGCCAAGAACGTCGGCTTCAGCCTGGCCGAGATCAAGGAGATGATCGATCTCTACGATCTTGGCGATGGCCGCGTCGAACAGCGCCGTGTCACGCTGGAGCGGTGCCGTGCGCATGTCGCCAAGCTCAAGCAGCAGCGCGACGATATCGATTCCTCGATCACCGAATTGACCGATTTCATCGATCATATCGAAGAGATCGAACAGGACTAACCACCAAAATCCCCCATCCGCAAAGGACATCCTGATGCCCAGCTATACCGCCCCCACCCGCGACTTTCGCTTCATCATCAATGAGATGCTGAAGCTTGAAAGCTACGCCAACCTGCCCGGCTTCGAGAACGCGAGCACCGACATGGTGACCTCGATCATCGACGAGGCGGGCAAGTTCACCGCCGAAGTCCTTCAGCCGCTCAACCAGATCGGCGATCAGGAAGGCTGCACGCGGCACGATGACGGCTCGGTGACCACGCCGACCGGCTTCAAGGAGGCATTCGACCAGTTCCGCGAGGCGGGTTGGGGCACGCTTTCCATGCCCGAGGAATTCGGCGGGCAGGGCCTTCCGCATTGTGTCGCCTTCGCGATGGAAGAGATGATCTCTTCCGCCAACCAGTCCTTCGGCATGTACCCGGGCCTGACGAACGGCGCCATTTCGGCGTTGATCGCCAAGGGCAGCCAGGAGCAGAAGGAAAAGTACCTGCCCAAGATGGTGTCCTGCGAATGGACCGGCACCATGAACCTGACCGAGCCGCATTGCGGCACCGATCTGGGCCTCATCCGTACCAAGGCGGAGCCGCAGGACGATGGCAGCTATTCGATCACCGGCACCAAGATCTTCATCTCCGCCGGTGAGCACGACATGGCGGAAAACATCATCCACCTGGTGCTGGCGAAGACGCCGGGCGCGCCCGATTCCTCCAAGGGTATCTCGCTGTTCGTGGTGCCCAAGTTCCTCGTCAACGACGACGGCTCGATCGGCGATCGCAACGGCGTAATGTGCGGCTCGATCGAGCACAAGATGGGCATCCACGGCAACTCGACCTGCGTCATGAACTATGACGAAGCGAAGGGCTGGATGGTCGGCGAGGAGAACAAGGGTCTCGCCGCGATGTTCATCATGATGAACGCGGCGCGCCTCGGCGTTGGCATCCAGGGCCTCAGCCAGGCCGAAGTGTCCTACCAGAACGCCGTGACCTACGCGCTCGACCGCCGTCAGGGCCGCGCGCTGACCGGTCCGGCCGAGCCGGACGAGAAGGCCGATCCGATCTTCGTCCACCCCGACGTGCGCCGCATGCTGATGGACGCCAAGGCCTTCAACGAAGGCATGCGCGCTTTCGCATTGTGGACCGCGCTGCAGCAGGATCTCAGCCACGCTCTGCAGGACGAGGACGAGAAGCAGCTCGCGGATGACCTCGTCGGGCTGATGACCCCGGTCATCAAGGGCTACGGTACCGACAAGGGCTACGACGTCGCCAACAACATGCAGCAGGTCTACGGCGGCCACGGCTACATCGCCGAGTGGGGCATGGAGCAGTTCGTCCGCGATGCGCGCATCGCGATGATCTACGAAGGCACCAATGGCGTGCAGGCGATGGACCTGTGCGGGCGTAAGCTCGCCCAGCATGGCGGCCGCGCGGTGCAGGCGTTCTTCAAGCTGGTCGACGATGAAGTCGCCGCAGCCAAGGACGAAGAGGGCATGTCCGAGCTCGCCGAAGGGCTCGAGAAGGCGGTTGGCGAACAGAAGGCCGCCACCATGTGGTTCATGCAGAACGCGATGGCCAACCCCAACCACCTGGGCGCAGGCGCCCACCACTACATGCACATCATGGGCATCACCTGCCTCATGCTGATGTGGGTGAAGATGGCCCGCGTCGCCAAGGCTGCGCTGGCCGAGGGCGATACCGACAAGGCATACTACGAAGGCAAGGTCGCCACAGCGCGCTACTTCGCCGACCGCTTCGTGCCCGATGCCGGCGCGCTGCGCCGCAAGATCGAAAGCGGCAGCGAGTCGATGATGGCGCTGGGCGAAGAGGCCTTCGCCACGGCCGCCTGACGCCCGAGTCGCAGCGTCACGCTGGGACTTAGTTGATGAAGTACACACGCGGGGTGCCCTCAACAAAGGGCATCCCGCGTTATTCGTTTGATTCAGGGTTGAAAGAGCCGATGCGAAGCTAGCAGCGGCGGGGCGAGTAGGAAAATCGCAGCCGGGACTACAGAGAGGGCACGGGCGTGAGCCGAGTACGAGGAAGCGATGGCAGCGCGGGAGATGTCGACTACGGCGAGATCGGCGGGACCTACAGCCGCTACCGCCAGCCCGATCCGGTGATCGCGGCGCAGATCCATCGCGCGCTCGGCGATGCGAAGACCGTGCTGAACGTCGGCGCCGGTACGGGTTCCTACGAGCCCACGCACTGCGCGGTCACCGCGGTCGAGCCCTCGGCCGCGATGCGGGCGCAGCGGCCTGCGCACCTCGCACGGGCGATCGACGCCGTCGCGGAAAACCTGCCGTTCGAGGATCGGAGCTTCGATGCGTCGATGGCATCGGTGACGGCCCACCAGTGGTCCGGCCTCGAGGCGGGGCTTGCCGAGATGCGGCGGGTGACGCGCGGGCCCGTGGTCCTGCTGGTGTGCGATCCTGCGGCGATGATGGATTACTGGCTGGCCGAGTACATCCCCGAGGTTCGGGAGATCGAGGCAAGCCGTTTCCCGTCGCTGGAGCGCATCGCTGCCGCGTTGGGCGGCGAGGTGGTGGTCGAGAATGTGCCGGTGCCGCTCGACTGCCGGGACGGCTTTAACGAGGCGTATTACGGGCGACCCGAGGCATTTCTCGACGAGAACGCACGCCTCGCCTGTTCAAGCTGGAGCCTCGTGCCCCGGGAAGCGGTGGAACGCTTCGAGGCGGCGCTCGCCGCCGACCTGCAAAGCGGGCGCTGGGACGAGAAACACGGGGCCCTGCGCAGGCAGCCGTTTTTCGACGGGCCGTTGCGGCTCGTGATCGGGAGGGATGTCTGAAAAAACTCCCCTCCCTTGAGGGAGGGGTTGGGGGTGGGTGTACGGCACGGGCAGTGAGTGCCGAACGCCCCCACCCCGACCCTCCCCCGCGCGGGGGAGGGGGTAAGGGTCACGCCTCCGGCAGGAAGTCCGGCACCGACAGATAGCGCTCGCCGGTGTCGTAGTTGAAGCCGAGGACGCGCGAGCCTTCTGCGAGGTCGGGCAGCTTCTTCGCGATCGCGGCGAGCGTGGCGCCGCTGGAGATGCCGACCAGCATGCCTTCCTCGCTCGCCGCGCGGCGGGCCATGTCCTTGGCATCCTCGGGATCGACCTGGATCGCGCCGTCGATCGATTTCGTGTGCAGGTTCTCAGGCACGAACCCCGCGCCGATGCCCTGGATCGGGTGCGGACCGGGCTCGCCGCCGCTGATGACGGGGGAGCCTGCCGGTTCGACCGCCCATGCCTTCATCTCGGGCCAGTGCCGCTTCAGTTCTTCGGCGCAGCCGGTCAGGTGGCCCCCGGTTCCCACGCCGGTGATCATCGCATCGATCGGACGGTCGGTGAAATCGCCGAGGATTTCCTTGGCGGTGGTGCGGGCATGGACCTGCCAGTTGCTGTCGTTATCGAACTGGCTGGGCATCCAGGCGCTGGAGTCCTGCTCGACCAGTTCCTGCGCGCGGCTGATGGCTCCCTTCATGCCGCCTTCCTTGGGCGTCAGGTCGAAGGTGGCGCCATAGGCGAGCATCAGGCGGCGGCGTTCGAGGCTCATGCTCTCGGGCATCACCAGCACCAGCTTGTAGCCCTTGACCGCGGCGACCATCGCGAGGCCGATGCCGGTGTTGCCACTGGTCGGCTCGATAATCGTGCCGCCGGGCTTGAGCTTGCCGGCCTTCTCCGCATCCTCGACCATCGCGAGTGCGATGCGGTCCTTGATCGAACCGCCGGGGTTCGCGCGTTCGCTCTTCACCCAGACCTCATGGTCGGGGAACAGGCGCGAGAGGCGGATATGCGGCGTGTTGCCGATGGTTTCGAGGATCGAGTCGGCTTTCATGGGATCTTCTCCTGCAAGGTCTGTTCAGGGGTTTCCTCTTCCAACGATGCAGGCGGGTCGAAGGTCCGGGTGTGTCGCAGAACGGGGAATATCCGACTCCACATCGCGACGGTCACGATCGCGCCGACCCCGCCGAAAATCACCGCGCCTGCCGGGCCGATGACGCTGGCGAGGAAGCCGGAGAAGGCATCGCCGCCCTCGTTCGACGCGCTGATCGTCAGCAGGCTGGCGGAGGAGACGCGCCCGCGCTTCTCGTCCGGCGTGTGAAGCTGGATCAGCGACTGGCGAATATAGACGCTGAACATGTCCGCCGCGCCCACGATCACCAGCATCGCAAGGCTCAGCGGCATGAAGCGCGAGAAGCCGAAGACGATGGTGGCGACACCGAAGGCAGCCACCGCCCACAGCATCTTGGGCCCGACATTTGTCTTAAGCGGGCGGAAGCTGAACCACAGCGCGGTCACCGCCGCGCCGATCGCGGGGGCGGCGGCGAGCTGCGCGAGGCCGGTCTCGCCCACCTTCAGGATGTCGTGGGCGAAAGGCGGGAACAGCGCGGTCGCGCCGGCGAGGAACACCGCCATCAGGTCGAGCGTGATCGCGCCGAGCACCATCTTGTTATGGATCACGTAGCGCCAGCCATCGACGATCTGCCCGATCGGATGCTGGGCCCCATTGATCGGCGAGCGCGGCACCTTGCCGATCGTGCTGATCGCGATGATCGAGACCAGGAACAGCCCCGATGCGACCATGTAGGGCAGGGCGGGCAGTGCGTCGTAGGCGTAGCCGCCGACCGCCGGGCCGACGATCATCCCGGTCTGCCACGCGATGGAGGACAGTGCGATGGCGTTGGGCAGGATCGCCTTGGGAACGAGGTTGGGGGCGAGGGCGGACAATGCAGGGCCGTTGAACGCGCGCACCACGCCCAGCAGCACCGCGACCGAGAACAGGGATGGCAGGTCGATATGCCCGGAATAGGTCGTCCACGCGAGGTAGGCCGCGCCCAGGAACTGGAGGCCGATGGTCAGGCGCGACACGGTCTTGCGGTTGAAGCGATCCGCCGCGAGGCCGGAGAAGGGCGAGAGCACGAACAGCGGCAGGAACTGCAGCAGCCCGATCAGCGCGAGCTGGCCCGACGCCTCGAACGCGTTGAGGCCATTGCCGCGCGCGATCGTGTAGGTCTGCCATCCGATGATGAGCATCATGGCGTACTGCCCGACGATCATCGAGAACCGCGCGAGCAGATACGCGCGGAAATTATGGATTCGCAGGGGAGAGGCTTGGGGTGCGGTTTCGGCGTCGTTCACGCGGTACGCCATGACAGGCGCATCACGGCGATAAAAGCAAATTCTCGATGGGTGGGATCAAGCGCTGCTTGGGCCTGGCTGGTGGGGCCAGGCTGGTGGGGCCCGCCGGGATCAGCGGGGGCGGCGCAGGCGCGGATTGGGCTGCAGCTGGTCGATCAGTTCGAGGAAATCGTCCACCCGGATGATCCGTTCGAACTGGAAGCCCGCACGGTTGTCCTTGGTCCAGATCAGGTAAGCCTCGATCCGACCGATGATCGGGAAGCTGACGATCACCCGGTCCCCGCGGTTTCCGCCGGTCGCGTTGTCGATCATGAAGCCGTTGGCCGACACATTGCTGATGTGAAAGGGTACGTCGCCACGGCCGAAATAATCGGCGATGACGTTGTAGTCGACCGGATGCCGGACCGAAGCGCGCTGATCGGTCACGCTGAGATGCGAAGCCACCGTATAAATTCCTCCACGGGCCGATCCGGCCCAGTCTCCGCGACCGGTTATCGTTTCAAAAGGCTGACGTTCGGTTAAACCGCCCTGTCCTGAATCGAGACGAACGGCGCAAACCGGGCGATTTACCGCGTGACGATCCCGTGTTTCTTGCGGCCGAGCGACAGGCGCTTTTGTGCACCATCCGCAACCGTCAGGATGCTCGCGGCATCGTTCTGGACCTCATCGTCCACCCGCACCGCGCCTTCGGCGATCTTGCGCTTCGCTTCCTTGTTGGACGCGGTGAAGCCGATCGCGGTGAGCGCGGCGGGCAGCGCCATGCCATCGCCTACCGCCAGGGTCGGCAGATCGCCGCCCGCGCCGCCGGCGAAGGTGTCGCGCGCGGTTGCTTCCGCCTTCGCGGCCGCGTCCTCGCCCCGGACAAGCGCGGTGACCGCATTGGCCAGCGCGACCTTGGCATCGTTGATCTCGGCTCCCTCGAGCCGTTCGAGCCGCTCGATCTCCTCCAGCGGGATATCGGTGAACAGGCGCAGGAAGCGGCCCACGTCGCGGTCGTCGGTATTGCGCCAGAACTGCCAGAAATCGTAGCCCGGCAGCATGTCCTCGTTGAGCCAGACCGCGCCCGCGACCGACTTGCCCATCTTGGTCCCGTCGGCGCGAGTGATCAGCGGTGTCGTCAGCCCGAACACTTCCTCGCCGTCCATCCGGCGTGCCAGCTCTACGCCATTGACGATATTGCCCCACTGGTCGCTGCCGCCCATCTGCAGGGAGACGCCCATCTCCTGGTTGAGATGGCGGAAATCGTACCCCTGCAGGATCATGTAATTGAATTCGAGGAAGGTCATCGGCTGTTCGCGTTCCAGCCGCAGCCGCACCGAATCGAACGACAGCATGCGGTTGACGGTGAAATGCGTGCCGACCTTCTGCAGCATCTCGATATAACCGATCTCGCGCAGCCAGTCGTGGTTGTTCACCATCACCGCGTCGGTCGGCCCGTCGCCGAAGGTCAGCAGATTCTCGAACGCGGTCCGGATCGAGGCGATATTGCCCTCGATCTCTTCGTCGGTCAGCATCTTGCGGACCTCGTCCTTGCCCGTCGGGTCGCCGATCCGCGTGGTGCCTCCACCCATCAGCACGACCGGCTTGTGGCCCGCCTGTTGCAGGCGGCGAAGCAGCATGATCGACACAAGATTGCCGACATGCAGCGAAGGCGCCGTCGCGTCGAAGCCGACATAGCCCGGCACGATGCCCTTGCTGGCCCGCGCATCAAGGCCCGCCGCATCGGTGACCTGGTGGATATAGCCGCGCTCTTCCAGCAGGCGCAGCAGATCGGATGTGTAGTTGCTCATGACGATCGGCGCGCTAGCAGGTAAGGGGCGGCATGGAAACGTATCGGTTGGCCCCGCATCCCGCTTTTCCGCCGCTCGAGGTCACGCAGGTGGCAACTCGGCTGGACAGGAGCGATCGCGACTGGTTGCGGCTCAGCTGGCGGGTCGCGGGGGCGGAGCAGCTTGTCCTCCCGCCGCTGGCCGGCCCGGGCAGGGCGGACGAGCTCTGGAAGACCACCTGTTTCGAGCTGTTCCTGATGCCGGGCGACGGGCCGGCCTACGCCGAGTTCAACCTCTCTCCCTCCCTCCGGTGGAATGCGTATGATTTCACCGACCGGCGCGAGGAGATGAAGCCGCGCCCGATGCCGCGCGAGCCCCAGTGCAGGATTGGCGGCGAGGGCAGTTCCACGATCTTCGATGCAGCAATCCCGACGGGCGGGCTGCCACCGCTCGCGTGCAGCATGGGTCTGACCTGCGTGATCGAGGAGCACGGCGGCCGCAAAAGCTACTGGGCGCTCGCGCACGGCTCGGATGCGCCGGATTTCCACGATCCTGCTTGCTTCACCGCGCGCCTTGCGGCACCTCACGCACCATGAAATTCGGAATCGACCGCCTCCTGTCAGAGCCGGACCTACGCAAGCCCCTGGAAGGCAAACGGGTCGCGCTGGTTGCTCATCCGGCGTCGGTCACTGAGTCGCTCGAACACAGCCTCGATGCGCTGGTCGCTGCGGGGGTGAATGTTTCCAGCGCGTTCGGCCCGCAGCACGGGCTGAAGGGCGACAAGCAGGACAATATGGTGGAGACGGCGGACGAAACCGACCCCGTCTACAATATCCCGGTGTTCAGCCTTTACGGCGAGGTCCGCCGCCCCACGGGTCAGATGATGTCGAGCGCGGATGTGTTCCTGTTCGACCTGCAGGATCTCGGCTGCCGGATCTACACCTTCGTCACCACGCTGCTCTACCTGCTCGAAGAGGCAGCGAAGAGCGGCAAGAGCGTGTGGGTGCTCGACCGGCCCAACCCCGCAGGGCGTCCGGCGGAAGGCACGCTGCTGGTGCCGGGGGAGGAAAGCTTCGTCGGAGCCGGCCCCATGCCGATGCGGCACGGCGTGACGATGGGCGAAATGGGGCACTGGTTCATCGACCACTTCGGGCTCGACGTCGATTACCGGGTGATCGCGATGGATGGCTGGCAGCCCGCCGGGCCGGGGAAGGGCTGGCCGCAGGACCGGGTCTGGATCAACCCGTCGCCCAATGCCGCCAACGTCAACATGGCGCGCGCCTATGCAGGCACGGTGATGCTGGAGGGCACGACGCTGAGCGAGGGCAGGGGGACGACCCGCCCGCTCGAGGTTCTGTTCGGCGCGCCCGATGTCGACGCGAAGGCCGTGCTGGCCGAGATGCAGCGGATCTCGCCGCACTGGCTCAAGGGCTGCGCGATCCGCGAATGCTGGTTCGAGCCCACCTTCCACAAGCACGCCGGCACGCTGTGCAACGGGCTGATGATCCACGCCGAGGGCCCGTTCTACGACCATGCGCAATTCCGCCCGTGGCGGTTGCAGGCGCTGGCGTTCAAGGCGATCCGGACGCTCTACCCGGATTACGATCTCTGGCGCGATTTTCCTTACGAATACGAGCTCGACCGGCTGGCGATCGACGTTATCAACGGCGGCCCCGCACTGCGCGAATGGGTTGACGATCCCGCCGCCTCGCCGGTCGATCTGGATCGCATGGCGACCAATGACGAAACCGAGTGGCGCGATAGCGTCGCGCGGCACCTGCTCTACTGAGCCGGGATCAGAACGCGCCCGCGATCCACGCCACGGCCAGCGCGCCGGGCACGAACACAGCCTGCGCGATCAGCGTGCCCGCAAGGCGGCTGAAGCTGATCCACACGATCGTGCGGCGGAACTCCGCCTCGCTCGTCTTCCCGTCGACCACGTCGTCGGTCATCACGGAGACCTGCGGATCGATCAGCGCGAAGAGCAGGATCGTCGCGACGCCGTTGATCACCGCGGAAAGCTGCGATGCGGTCACCCGGAATTCGGGGTTGAGATAGCCCGCGTAGATCGAGGCGAGCACGCCCACCACCAGCAGCGCCTGCGCCAGCGCGTTGGCGACCAGCACGCTCCAGCTGACCCCGCGCGGCTTGCCCAGCCCGGTAAAGGTCCCGCGCGCGGGCGCGGCGATCGATTCGCGGATGACCCTGAGCCCGGTGGGCGAGGCGGTGCGCAGCAGCATCCGCCCCATCGAGCGATGGTGCTGGAAATGGCCGATCGCGACCGCGAACAGGCGCTGCGCGGTCGGCACCAGCACGATCCCGATCAGCACCGCGAGGCTGGCCGAGACCAGCACCATCCGGAAATCCGCGACCAGCGCCTCGCCCCCGCCGAACTGCATGCGGTTCTCCACCCGCTTGGCAAGGAAGGGGCCGAGGAAGCCGTTGGCGGTGCGCGAAACCAGCACGAGAACGTTGAAGAGCGCGAAGCTCATCGCGATGCGGCGCGTGCGCACGCCTGCGATGCGGGCGGCATAGGCCAGCGTTCCGATCAGGTGGATGACGAAGGTCAACAGGCAGATGACCAGCAGCTGGGCGTCCATTGCGCGCCGCCTTAGGCGCGTGCGGGGGCTTCCGCCATCGGTTTCGCATGACCGTGCGTCGATTTGTCCGGCCGACGGATCGGCTGCACCAGCGCGACCAGCACGAAGCTGATGATCATCAGCAGGTACCAGCTGCCGAACTTGGCGAGGCTGACCATCTTCCAGCCCGTCTCCTGCCCGGGGTAAGACCAGGCGCGCGCGAATGTGCCGATGTTCTCGGCAAACCAGATGAACAGCGCAACCAGCCCGAAGCCGAGCAGAAGCGGCATCCAGCGATGGACGCGGAAATTGCGGAAATGCACGCTCGTGCGCCAGAAGATCAGCGCCGTCGCGCCGAACAGCAGCCAGCGCAGGTCGAGCCAGTAATGGTGGAGGAAGAAGTTGGCATAGACCCCGACCGCCAACAGCCATGTCGCCCAGCGCGGCGGGTAATGGGCAAAGCGGAAATCGAAGATCCGCCACACCCGCGCGATATAGCTGCCCACCGCGGCGTACATGAAGCCGGAGAACAGCGGCACGCCCGCAATCCTGAGCAGCGAAGGCTCGGGATAGACCCACGACCCGGCATAGGTCTTGAACACCTCCATCGCGGTGCCGACCACGTGGAAGATCAGGATCACCTTCGCCTCGTCCCACGTCTCCAGCCGTAAGGCGAGCATGCCGAGCTGGATCGCCAGCGCCGCGAGCGTCAGGAAATCGTAGCGGGCGAGGGGGGCGTCAGCGGGATAGAGGAAATGCGTCGCCAGCAGCAGCGTGAGAAGGAGGCCGCCAAACAGGCAGGCCCAGCCCTGCTTGAAGCCGAACAGCAGGAATTCGTAGATCCACAGCCGCCAGCCTTCACCGGGATCGAAGGCTTCGAGCCGGGCGCGAATCTGCTGGAAGCGGCTCGCGCCGTGAAGCCTAGTTATCACTTGTGATTTGGTTTCGGCAGACCGCAGGGAAACTACCCCTTACGAACACCCGTTTACTAAGATCTTTGCTATAGCCACCATCTTTGAGGTGGAGGGCGATCTTCGTCGGCCATTTTTCTTGAGCTTCTATGACCAAATCCGCTTCTTGCGGAGCAGTGCCCTCATAAATAACAGCCGATCTCTCTAGGTCGAATAGACGGTATGTGAAGAAATCCATCTGACGATCATACCGCTCAAGAACTTCACCCGGTTCCAGAGCAATCGCAAAAGCGCCCCCGCAGACTACACCGGGGCCAGCAAATGCGGTCGTGTCGATGCCATCAATCTGATCGCTCGGATCGGTCGGAACTGCCATGCGAAGCGCGTCGGCATCATATCCGCCATCGCTCGAGCAAGCTGTCAAAATGGCAAACAACAAAACCGCAGAACTACGGGCTGACATTTCCAGTACCTATGCAGACAGATCGAACGATCAGTTTGCGTCGGCACGCCGGATCACCGCGGGGCCGCCTTCAGGCACCGGGCGGATATCGTCCATATCGTCGGTCATTACCAGCACGTCGCACCCGTCCACATCGCGGTCGACCGCCTTGTAGAGCAGCGGCTCGGCTGCCTCGGCAGGCTGCGTTTCCAGCTTGGGCTGGCCGCTTTCCTCGCGCGCCTGCTCGATCGTGTCGCGGCAGGTGGCGCGGTTCACGAAATCCTTGAGGCCGCCCGTGGCGAGCGGGGCAGGCTTCGAATAGCCGGGCATGTCGAAGGGCAGCGCCTCCGGCGAAACCGGGGCCTGCTCGGCCGGTGCGAAGCCCATGACCAGAGGCGCGGCAAGTACGATGGCGATACGCATTGGGGTCTCTCCTCAGCCGCGCAGTATACCCTAGCCTTGCTTGCGGCTCAACTCGCGCATCGCGTCGTCCAGCCCGTCGAGTGTGAGCGGATACATCCGGTCATTGACCAGTCGCTTTATCATGCTGGTCGATTGCGAGTAATTCCACTGCCGTTCGGGGATCGGGTTGAGCCAGACGGTCGCCGGATAGGTATTGGTCATCCGCTGCATCCAGGTGGCGCCCGCCTCCTCGTTCATGTGCTCGACCGAGCCGCCGGGATGCGAAATCTCGTACGGGCTCATCGCGGCATCGCCGACGAACACGATTTTGTAGTCGTGGCCGAACTTGTGGAGGATGTCCCAGGTCTTGGTCCGCTCCTGCCAGCGGCGGCGGTTGTCCTTCCACACGCCTTCGTAGAGGCAGTTGTGGAAGTAGAAAAATTCGAGATTCTTGAACTCGGACGTGGCCGCGCTGAACAGCTCTTCGGTGACCTTGATGAAGGGGTCCATCGACCCGCCGACGTCGAGGAACAGCAGCAGTTTTACCGCATTGCGCCGCTCGGGACGCATGTGGATGTCGAGCCAGCCCTGCTTGGCGGTGCCGCGGATCGTGCGGTCGATATCCAGCTCGTCCGCCGCGCCTTCGCGCGCGAAACGGCGCAGGCGACGCAGCGCCATCTTGATGTTGCGGGTGCCCAGTTCCTTGGTGTTGTCGAGGTTCTTGAACTCGCGCTTTTCCCACACTTTGACGGCACGCTTGTTCTTCGACTCGCCACCGATCCGGACGCCTTCCGGGTGGTAGCCCGAGTGGCCGAAGGGCGAGGTGCCGCCCGTGCCGATCCACTTGTTGCCGCCCTCGTGCCGCTCCTTCTGCTCTTCCAGGCGCTTCTTGAGCGTATCCATGAGCTCGTCCCACGAGCCCATCTTCTCGATCTTGGCCATTTCCTCTTCGGTGAGGTATTTTTCGGCGATTGCCTTCAGCCAGTCTTCCGGGATGTCGACCTGTTCCTGGCCGTAATCGGTCATGATCCCCTTGAAGACCTTGGAAAACACCTGGTCGAACCGGTCGAGCAGGCCTTCGTCCTTCACGAAAGTGGCGCGCGCGAGGTAGTAGAACGCCTCGGGCGTCTGCTCGATCACATCCTTGTCGAGCGCCTCGAGCAGGGTGAGATGCTCTTTCAGGCTCGCGGAAATGCCTGCCGCGCGCAGTTCGTCGACGAAATTCAAAAACACTGGCAACCGCTCCTTCAGCAGCCTGCATGCCTAGGATGATGGAGGGAATGGGGCAACAGGCCGCCTCCCAATCGCGATCGGGCCGGGAATCGCATTGAACCGAATCGGCCAGCGGTTCAAAAGCGGAAACATGGTTAAAGGGGGATTTACCATAATCGGCTTGGCGACCGTTCTGGCGGTGGCGTTTTTCCAGTTGAATCCGATGGGGTATCTTTCGCGCATCGACAGTCCGGCCAGCGCGACCGACAATATCGTTTATGTGTCGAGCCCCGTGGTACAGGAGGTTCCGCCTTCGCCGACGCCTCCGCCTCCTGCCGCAACCGCGACCAGGGTGGGCGGGGCGACCCTGCCGCCGGCGGTCGCCCAAGTTCTGAAATCGGGGGTGCTGATCGTGATCAGCAAGCCGTCGCAGCAGATGTACGTGTTCCAGGATGGCGAGCTGTGGGATTCCTCGCCCGTCTCGACCGGCAAGCGGGGTAAGGAAACCCCTGCGGGCCTGTTCCCGATCCTGCAGAAACGCGTCCATCACCGCTCCAACATCTATTCGAACGCACCGATGCCGCACATGCAGCGGCTGACATGGGGCGGGATTGCGATCCATGCGGGGCGGCTGCCGGGGTATCCTGCGTCGCACGGCTGCATCCGCCTGCCGAAGGATGTCGCGCGGGCCTTGTTCAGCCTGACCCGGCCGCAGACCACTGCGGTGGTCGTGACCGATCTGCCGGTCGGATCGGTTTCGCAGGCCCAAAGGGTTGCGCTCAACATGCCCGCGCCGCTTCCGGGGGAGCGCGGCCACCTGGTGCAACGGCGCGAGCCGCCTCTGCCGCAGTTGGCGGGTCAGGACATGCCAGAATTAGCGGCAGTTACGCCCGAACTCTTCGGAGAAGATGAGCTGGTTACAGGTGCGGTGGCCGATGCGACCATCAAGCGTCCGGTCGACCTGCTGGAGCAGGCGCGACCGCGCGTCAGCGGACCGACGATCCAGCTGGCGGCCAAAGGGAGCCCCGGCGAAGCCGAGGCCTATTGGTCGCGCATCAAAACCCGGTATCCCGAACTCGATCGCTACCAGAAGGTCATCATCCCGGCTGTCGTCAATTCTCGCCAATATTATCGTTTGCGGGTGACCGGGCCGGGGGCCCGGGCCACATGCGTATCGATCAAACGTTCGGGAGGCGACTGCTTCCCCGTCAGCTAGCGGGCCGATCTTCCGACGGCCTGATGTGCGGACCTGCTCTTCGCGGAAAGGGAGGGGAAGCGGCCGTCAGCAGTGGCTCGGCAGAACTCAGCTCTGCCGCCGCGACATGAAGGCGAGGCGTTCGAACAGCATTACGTCCTGTTCGTTCTTCAGCAGCGCGCCGTGCAGCGGGGGGATCGCCTTGTTGGGGTTCGCGTCCTGCAGCACCTCGACCGGCATGTCCTCGTTCAGCAGCAGCTTGAGCCAGTCGAGCAGTTCGCTGGTGCTGGGCTTCTTCTTGAGGCCGGGCACGTCGCGGATGTCGTAGAAGATTTCCATCGCCTTGGAGACGAGGTTCTTCTGGATGCCGGGGAAGTGCACCTCGATGATCTCGCGCATCGTCTCGCGGTCGGGGAAGGAGATGTAGTGGAAGAAGCAGCGGCGCAGGAAGGCGTCGGGCAGCTCCTTCTCGTTGTTCGAGGTGATGACCACGATCGGGCGTTCCTTCGCCTCGATCCGCTGCTGCGTTTCGTAAACGTCGAAGCTCATCCGGTCGAGCTCTTGCAGCAGGTCGTTAGGGAACTCGATATCGGCCTTGTCGATCTCGTCGATCAGCAGCACCGGCAGCTCGGGCGCCTCGAACGCCTCCCACAGCTTGCCCTTCTTGATGTAGTTCGAGATATCGTGGACGCGCTCGTCGCCCAGCTGGCCGTCGCGCAGGCGGGCGACCGCGTCGTATTCATAGAGGCCCTGGTGCGCCTTGGTGGTGGACTTCACGTTCCACTCGATCAGCGGAGCATTCACCGCCTTGGCAATTTCGTGCGCCAGCACCGTCTTGCCGGTGCCCGGTTCGCCCTTGACCAGCAGCGGTCGGCGCAGCGTCACCGCCGCGTTGACCGCCACCTTCAGATCGTCGGTCGCGATATAGTCCTGCGTGCCTTCGAAGCGTTCCATGCCCCACCTTTCAAGTCTCGTTTGGAAACCTGCTACGGGGACAGGCGACGCCTCGCAAGGGGGCGAAGTCACTCGGCCAGCGCGAGGATCCGCTTCGCCATCAGCAGCAGGATCGAGGTGTCGACCTCGCTCGCCGTGTCCATCTGGCTGATCGCGAGCATATGCCAGCGGCCCGCCTTGTCCCTCAGCAGCCAGGTCATGTTGAGCACGCCGGCTTCGGACCCGCCCTTGTAGCCGATATAGTCCCAGTTCGCGGTCTCGTCCTCTTCGAACACGGGGTTCACGGCCATGATCCGCCGCGCGGTATCCCCGGGCAGGGCGGCCAGCATGCGCATCAGCGCCAGCTGGTCGTTCATGCTGGCAAACCACTCGATATCCTCGATCAGCACCGGCGTGCCCGAGGTGAAGGTTTCGAGAAACCGCGCCTCGTCGATGTCCTTGAGGTCGAGCGAGCCGAGCATCGCGCGCCGCTGCGCCTCGTCGGCCTGGGCGTAGGCTTCGCCAAGGTCGCCCGACTTGAGGACGAACATCTCGCGGGTGGTCAGGAAAGGCAGCGTCTTGCCGAGATCGGAATGCCCGCTTGCGCGCATTTCCTTCTCAACCGCCTCGCGCCCTACGGTGCGCATGACCAGATCGGTCGCGGTGTTGTCGCTGATCGAGATCATCAGCGTCGCCGCGGTTTGCAGCGTCACCGGCGCACCGTCGGGCCAGGTCTGCATCACCCCGCTGGGAAAGCTCTTGGCGTCGAGGGCCACAACATCGTCCCATGCGAGGCGTCCCTCGCTCACCGCGCGCGAAAGGGCGGCGAGCACGTAGAGCTTGAAGGTGGAACCGATGGCGAAAGGCTTCGTCCTATCGCCATAGGTGAAGACGGGATCGCCATCGAGAGGCCCGAACCACGCTGCCGCGTCGCCCGATAGCTCTTCCATATCCGCCGAAATGCTCTCGGCGCCACTGGCAACCGGCTTGATGTCGTTCAGCAGGAGCCCGTCCACCAGAAAGGGAGGCGAAGCCTGAAGATTCATTGGCCCACCGACGAGCGCTTTTTCGAACCGCAGGGTAATGTTTGCGCCATCGGCGTTCACGGGATCGACGCTTTCTACGCCGACGACGGCACCAAACTGTGCCTTCAATTGCGCACTGATTTCGGCGAATTGCTCTGCCGAGACTTCGGCGAGGAAGATGTCCGCGATGACCTCCTCTGCCTTCTTGTCGCCGTTGATCAGGCTCACGATATCGGCCGCGCGGGTTTCGAACTTCGTCGCTTCGGCGGGCGCTCCGGCCTGTATCTCCTGCGCGTGGGCCGGCGTTGCCACTGTGCCGAGCGTTCCCAGCGCCAGCACGGCACCCATCATCATTGCGCGCGTTGTCTTGACCTGCATGATAGTCCTCCCTTTCCGAACCTATTAACAAATTACGGGATTTAGCGAAACGACTAAATCCCAGCTCAATCTTCTGCTGGAGCCATCCGACCAATGCCGACCGAACCGATCACCATCCCCAGCGCTCGCGGCTATGAACTGGCGGGATCGCTGGAAATGCCCACCGGGCTCGTGCGCGGCGTGGCGCTGTTCGCGCATTGCTTCACCTGCACGAAGCAGAGCCGCGCGGCGGTGGAAGTGACGCGCGCGCTGGCGCGGCAGGGGATTGCCTGCCTGCGGTTCGATTTCACGGGACTGGGCGGCAGTGGCGGCGATTTCGGCCGCGCGGGCTTCGCCAGCGATGTCGAAGACCTCGTCGAATCGGCGGGGCACCTGTGCGATCGCTTCGGCGGGAAGATCCTGCTCATCGGCCACAGCCTTGGCGGGGCGGCGGTGCTCGCGGCGGCCGACATGATCGGGCGCGACCGGATCGCGGCGATCGCCACTATTGGGGCTCCGGCCGACGTTCCGCACGTGCTCGGCAACATCAAGGGCGACCTTGCCGCAATCGAGCGCGACGGGCAGGGCGAGGTGACGATCGCGGGGCGCTCGTTCCAGCTGAGCCGCGAATTTCTCGCCAAGACCCGCGCGATCGAACTGCCTGCCGAAGTCGCGCGCCTGAAGCTGCCGATCCTGATCGCTCATTCGCCGACCGACGAGATCGTCGGGATCGAGAATGCCGGCACCCTGTTCGAGGCGGCCAAGCATCCCAAGAGCTTCGTCAGCCTCGCCGGGGCCGATCACCTGCTGACCAATCCCGATGACGCGCATTTCATCGCCGACATGATCGCCGCTTGGGGCGCGCGTTACATCCCGATGCGGCAGGACTGGCCAATGCCGGAGAAGGGCGTCGTCGCATGCACCGGTCATGGCAAGTTCGGCACCGAGGTGCACACACCCGGGCATCGCTTCGTCGCCGACGAGCCGACCAGCTATGGCGGCGACGATACCGGGCCCACACCCTACGACCTGCTGCTCGCCGCGCTGGGCACCTGCACCGCGATGACGATGAAGATGTATGCCGAGCGCAAGGGCCTGCCGTTCGAGGGTGCGCGGGTGGCGGTGACGCACGATCGCGACCACGGGAAGGACTGCGACCACTGCGAAGAGGAAGGCAACCAGGTCCAGGCGCTCCACCGCACGATCACGCTTCTGGGCGACGATCTGACCGCCGAGCATCGCGACAGGCTGATCGAGATCGCCGACAAGTGCCCGGTGCACAGGACCCTCGAAGGACATCTGCACATCCATACCGCGCACGAAGACTAGGGCGGGGCGGGGCGTCACGCCGCCTCCAGTTCCTCGGCCTGACGCCGGAGGCTGCGCGCGGCGCGCAGGTTGAGCCAGATGACGAAGCCGAAGAAGGCGAGGGTCGCGCCGAAGGGCGGTCCCATCTCTGCGAGGATGTCCCACGCATCGACCTCGCCGATCGCCTTGAAAACGACCGTTCCGTAGACGCCCAGCACGCCGGGCAGCAGCGGCCCGATATACCACAGCGGCACCGTGCGCAGCGCCTCGGCTTGACGGCGATATTGCGAGACGAGGTGGCTGCGACAGTCCTCTTCGGGGCGGCGGCGCTGCATCGATGCGCGCTTGTACTGGTTCCACAGCACCAACAGCGTGCCGAGGGCCATCAGGACCATGGCGCCTGCCATCATAGGCTCGCCGATCGCAACGAACATGACGAAGGCGGGCACCTCAAGGCACAGCAGCAGGGCGCCCGCTACATACTCGATCAGGTTGCGGCGGCGGATGGTCCGTTCGAAGCCGGTACTGCGCCTCACGAGTTCCTCGGGATCGGTGAAGGTTTGGGCAGCGCTTTCGGCCTGCCAGATGTGCCTGAGATCATCGGTCATGGTCGACCTCCGGAAGTTCAAATTGCGCGGCGAGCTTGTCCCTCAGCCGCGAAAGACGGGTGGCGACGGCACCGCTCGTGAGCCCCGTAACCTCTCCAATCTCCGCCCCCGAATGGCCTTCGAGCCACAGCAGGATGACCTGCGCGTCGAGCAGCGGGAGGGTGCGGATGATCGCGTGGAGCCGGGTGAGGGCGTGCGCGTCTGCTGCGGCCGTTTCATCGGCATCGAGGGCGGGCCGCGTCTCGACTTCGTCGATATCGACGGTCGCTGGCTTGCGGCTGGCCCGACCGACATGATCGGCCGCGACATTATGCGCGACGCGGAAGACCCAGGTCTTGAGCGCGCAGTTGCCATCGAAGCGGGCGAAACTTCGCCACAGTTCGAGGTGGATGTCCTGCTCCAGATCGCGAGCCTTGTCGGCATCGCGTTCCATGGCCCGCGCGAGCCGCGCGATGGCAGGGGCGAACTGCTCGCCCGCCTGGTGGTAAAGAGTGGCCTGTTGCCCGGTCATGCCCCTTTAGTCGCCGAGCGGGGGGATTTCTTACAAGGGGCGAAGACTTTTACACACTGTAGGCAATCACAGCCATGAGGAAAACGTTGAAGGACAACATGATCAGGGTCGCGGCCTTCCATCCCGTCCCTGCCGAACTCATCCCGCGGTCCCATGTCCATTTTGCCACAGCTGCGGCCAGAAGTCCGCACAATGCCGTGGAAATAGCGGGTAACTTCGTCGGCACGATTACAAGAAGCAGGCAGCCGACGATGAAATGAATGAAAAACGCACCGGTGAACCATACGATCGGTACAGGTCGGTACGCCGTGTCGGGCATTTCCCAATCCGATAGCGAACTGTCGCCTCTCGAGAGGCGACGGCCGCCATAGATGATATCATCCTTGTGGTCGTCGGGCCACTGGCCGAAATCCTCATGTTCGTTACGCATCGATCAGCTCGCGATCCAGATCGCCCGCCTTGTTCTGGATGAACTGGAAGCGATGCTCCGGATTGCGGCCCATCAGCTGGCCGACCAGTTCCTTCACCACCGCGCGATCTTCGAACTCGGTCGGCAGGGTGATGCGGATCAGGCTGCGGCTGTCGGGGTGCATGGTGGTCTCGCGCAGCTGCGCGGGGTTCATTTCGCCGAGACCCTTGAAGCGCGAAATCTCGATTTTCTTGCCCTTGAAAACGGTCTCTTCCAGCTCGCGCCGGTGCTCTTCGTCTCGCGCATACCGGCTCTCCTTGCCGGCAGTCAGGCGGTAGAGCGGCGGCTGGGCGAGGAAGAGGTGCCCCTTGCGCACGAGGTCGGGCATTTCCTGGAAGAAGAACGTCATCAGCAGAGTCGCAATATGCGCGCCGTCGACATCGGCGTCGGTCATGATGACCACGCGGTCGTAGCGTAGCTGATCGGCGTCGCAATCCTTGCGGGTGCCGCAGCCGAGCGCGAGGATGAGGTCCGCGATCTCGCTGTTGGCGCGGATCTTGTCGGCAGAGGCGCTGGCGACGTTGAGGATCTTGCCGCGGATCGGCAGGATCGCCTGCGTTTTGCGGTCGCGCGCCTGCTTGGCGCTGCCGCCTGCGGAATCGCCCTCGACGATGAACAGTTCGGTCTCCGCACCCGTTTCCCCCGAACAGTCGGTCAGCTTGCCGGGCAGGCGCAGCTTCTTGGCGTTCGTGGCGGTCTTGCGCTTTACCTCGCGCTCGGCCCGGCGGCGCAGGCGCTCGTCCATGCGCTCCATCACCTCACCCAGCAGCGCCTTGCCGCGCTCCATATTATCGGTGAGGAAGTGGTCGAAATGGTCGCGCACCGCGTTCTCGACCAGTTTGGCAGCCTCGGGCGAGGTCAGCCGGTCCTTGGTCTGGCTCTGGAACTGCGGATCGCGGATGAAGACGGACAGCAGCACTTCGGCGCCGGTCATCACGTCATCGGCCGAGATATCCTTGGCCTTCTTCTGGCCCACGAGATCGCCGAAGGCGCGCAAAGCCTTGGTCAGCGCGGACCGCAGGCCCTGTTCGTGCGTGCCTCCATCGGGCGTCGGCACGGTGTTGCAGTACCAGCTGGTCGCACCTTCGGAGAAAAGCGGCCAGGCGATCGCCCATTCGACCCGGCCCTGCGAGGTGCCGTCGATCTCGGGAAAATCCTGGCTTCCGGCGAAGGGTTCTGCGGTGACGCACTCGCGGCCGTTGATCCGCTGCGCGAGGTGATCGGCCAGCCCGCCGGGGAACTTGAAGGTCTCCTCGGCAGGGACGTCTTCGCCCGCAAGGCTTTCGGCGCATTTCCAGCGGATTTCGACCCCGGCGAACAGGTAGGCCTTCGACCGGGCGAGCTGGAACAGGCGTTTGGCGCTGAACTGGCGCGAGCCGAAGATCTCCGGGTCGGGCGTGAAACTGACCGTCGTGCCGCGCCGGTTGGGCGTCGCCCCGATCTCTTCGATCGGGCCGAGCGTTTGCCCCTTGGAGAACTCCTGAGCGTAAAGCGTCTTGTCGCGCGCAACCTCGACCCGCGTGTGATCCGACAGGGCGTTGACCACGCTGACGCCGACGCCGTGCAGGCCGCCGCTGGTCGCATAGGCCTTGCCCGAGAACTTCCCGCCCGAGTGAAGCTTCGACATGATGACTTCGAGCGTCGACATGCCCGGATATTTGGGGTGCTCGTCCACCGGCATGCCGCGGCCGTTGTCCGCGATGCTCAGCCGGTTTCCTTCTTCCAGTTTGACCTCGATCCGGCTCGCGTGGCCCGCCACCGCCTCGTCCATCGCGTTGTCGAGCACTTCGGCGGCGAGATGGTGCAGCGCGCGGTCGTCGGTCCCGCCGATATACATGCCGGGGCGGCGGCGCACGGGCTCGAGCCCCTCGAGCACCTCGATGGAGGAGGAATCGTAATCGCCGCTGGAGGTCGGCGTACCGTCGAACAGATCATCGGACATGGAACAAACAGTGGGCGCGGGCGCGTCGCTTCACAAGCCGCAACCCGCCCCTTTCCGCAGATTCAATGGTCGCAGGCGATCCGGCCTCAGAATGCGTCCGGCGCGGGGGCGACGACCACGACCTGCCCGTCGCGCACCTCACGCACTTCCAGCGCGCGCTGTGCGGTCCCATTGGGCCGGAAGCGGAAGGCGCCATCGAGGCCGAGGAACCCGCCCTGCGCGGTCAGTTCGCGCGTGGGGAAGGGCGTGCCGGGCCGCCAGGTATTCCCGCCCGCAACGCGCAGGGCCAGCAGCACGCTGTCGTAGCCGAGCGTCGCGATCCGGTAGGGCGAATTGCCGAACCGGCTGCGGTAGCTTTCCGAGAAGTTGCGATACCGCCCGTCGGAAAGCGCCGCGAACAGCGCGCCATCCATGACGCCGGCTGCGGGAATGGCGCTCTCGCCGCTCCACAATTCGGTGCCGAGCAGGCGCGGACCGGCCCCGGTCTCGTCACGCAGTTCGGCAGCGGCGACGATCGCAAGCCGTGGGCTGTCCGCGATCAACACGGTGTCGAACCCGCCGCGTGCGCGCAGCCGCCGGGCGGCGCTGGCGGCGGAGCCTTCGTTGCGCGAATAGCGTTCGGTCGCGACCAGCGTCCCGCCGACATCGCGCAGCGCCTCGATCAAAGCGAGCTCGGCCTGGCGGCCATATTCGCCCTCCGGCACGAGCGCGCCGTAATCCCGGGCGCCCTGGGCACGCGCCACATCGACCGTGCGCGCGACCGATTGCGAGGGCGACAGACCCATCAGATAGACGTTGGGCGAAGCAACGCTGATATCGTTGGAGAAGGAAATCAGCGGAATGCCTGCCGGGCGGGCCTCCGCCACCACGTCGGCCACGTTGCCGCCGAGCAGCGGGCCGAGGATCAGCTGGTTGCCATCGGCAATCGCGCGCTGCGCCGCGCCGCGCGGATCGGCGCCCGTATCATAGGTAGTGATCCGCAGGTTTTCGGCATTGGTGTCGAGCAGGGCCATGGTCGTCGCGTTGGCGATCGCCTGGCCGACCCGCGCGTTGTCGCCGCTGGTCGGCACCAGCAGCGCAATCCTGTGGCGCGACCCGTCCTGCGGGAGCGGCGCGGGCCGGTCGCGGGGAATGGGCGGCGGACTGCGCGAATCGTCGCCGGTAATCGGGCCGGGAGTGGAGGTGCCGCCGGACTGGCCGGTCGGCGGAGGGGGAGTGCGAGGACCGTCTACCTGGGGAATGATCTGGCACCCTGCGAGCAGCAGGCCCGCGCCCAGCGCGAGCAGCAAACGCCGCACATGCAAAAAGCCGGAGCCGAAATTCACTTTGGTGGGGCCGGTCATGCTTGCGAAAATCCCCTCGATTGGTCCATGGCAGCAAAAGTGGAAAACAGCAGCGACGCCAGCTTGAACGCCGCCCTTGCGCCGGGCCTCTATATCGTCGCGACGCCGATTGGCAATCTGAACGACATTACCTTGCGGGCAGTCGACGTGCTTTCGCGGTGCGATGGTGTCGCGTGCGAGGATACGCGCGTGACGGGCAAGCTCATGCGCCACCTCGGGCTGTCGAAACCCCTGTGGCGCTACAACGACCATGCCGACGAGCGCGACCGGACAAGGCTGGTCGAAAGCATGCAGAACCGCGCGGTGGCGCTGGTAAGCGATGCGGGCACGCCACTGATCTCCGATCCGGGATACCGGCTGGTGAATGCTGCGCGCGAGGCGGGCATCGAAGTGCAGACGATCCCCGGCCCGTGCGCCGCCATCGCCGCGATCACGCTGGCCGGCTTGCCGAGCGACCGCTTCCTGTTCGCAGGCTTCCTGCCGGTGAAGGAGAAAGCGCGGGCCGACATGCTGGCCGAACTCGGCGGGATCGATGCGACCCTCCTGTTCTACGAGAGCGCGGGGCGGCTGGCCAAGGCGCTGGCGGCGATCGCCGAGGTGCTGCCCGGCCGCCGGGTCGGCGTGGCCCGCGAACTGACCAAGATGCACGAGGAATGCCGGGTCGATACTCCGGCCGCGCTGATTGCGCATTACGAAGCGAAGCCTCCGAAGGGCGAGATCGTGCTGCTGGTCGAGCCGCCACACGAGACCGAGGCAAGCGCGGAGGATGTCGATGCCTTGCTGCGAGAGGCTTTAAAGACCGAGAAGGCTTCGCAGGCCGCGGCCAAGGTCGCCAAGGCGACCGGCGCGGATCGCAAGACGCTCTATGCCCGCGCGATGGAATTGCGCGGATGAGTGCGAAACGCGAGCGGGCCGAGAAGGCCGGTCGCGGCGGGGAGGAAGAGGCTGCCCGCTGGCTGGAGGGCGAGGGGTGGGAGATCGTAGCGCGCCGCCGCAAGACGAAGCTCGGCGAAATCGACCTGATCGCGCGCCGCGAGAACCTGATCGCCTTCGTCGAGGTGAAATGGCGACGCGCCGTTCCCGACCTCGACCTTGCGATCGACGAGCGGCGGCTGGCGCGGGTCGCCGCAGCGGTGGGCGCGGTGGCACACGAGTATGCCACCAATGGCGAGGATATCCGGATCGACGTGATCCTGCTTGCACCCGGCGCGCAGCCTCGCCACATCGCCAACGCCTGGATGCCATGAACCGGCCGTCGCCCCTGCGCAGGCAGGGGCCCAGCCGACCTCACCCGATGCACAACCAGGCACGCGTACCTGGACCCCTGCCTTCGCAGGGGTGACGAATGGAGCAATTATGACCTTACGCACCGCCTTCCAGATGGACCCGATCGAAAGCGTCAAGATCGCGGGCGATTCCAGTTTCGCGCTGATGCTTTCGGCGCAGGAGCGCGGGCACGAGGTTTGGCACTACGATGTGAAGAGCCTCGCGTGGGAAAGCGACGGCTCGCCCGCCGGCAAGATCACCGCCTTCGCGCGACCTTTACGCGTCCAGCGCGTGGAGGGCGATCACTACCAATGGCTTGGCGAGAGGCGGGTGATCGACCTCGCCAGGGACATCGATGTCATCTGGCTGCGGCAGGACCCGCCGTTCGATCTGGGCTACATCACCGCCGCCTTCCTGCTCGACCGGCTCAAGGGCACCACGCTGGTGGTCAATGATCCGCGCGAAGTGGTGAATGCGCCGGAAAAGATGTTCGTCCTCGATTACGCGCGCTTCATGCCGCCCACGCTGATCGCGCGCAGGCTGGCTGACATTCAGGCATTCCAGAAGAAACACGGCGCGGTCGTGGTAAAGCCGCTGCACGGCAATGGCGGCAAGGCGATCTTCAAGATCGACGAGCAAGGTACCAACCTCTCTGCGCTGTCCGAAGTCTTCGACAACCAGTGGCCCGAGGCGCACATGGTGCAGGCGTTCCTCCCCACCGTCAGCGAGGGCGACAAGCGCATCGTGCTGGTCGACGGCGAAGTCGCGGGCGCGATCAACCGCAAGCCGGGCGAAGGCGAGTTCCGCTCCAACCTCGCGCAGGGCGGATCGGCCGAAGCCGCAGGCCTGACCGCGCGCGAGGAAGAAATCTGCGCCGCGATGGGGCCGGAGCTGAAGCGGCGCGGCCTCGTGTTCGTGGGGATCGACGTGATCGGCGGCGAGTGGCTGACCGAGATCAACGTCACCTCGCCCACCGGCATCGTTGCGATCGACCGTTTCAACGGTACCGACACTGCGGGCGCGCTGTGGGATACGACCGAGCGGCGGCACGCGGCGATGTAACGATCAAACTCCCCTCCCTAATGGGGAGGGGTTGGGGGAGGGGGCTCCCGGCCATCGGCCGCAGTACACCCGCACCCGACCTCCCCCTGAAGGGGGAGGAGATTCAGTTCAGCTCATACGCCACAGTCGTCACCACGCGGACCTTCTGGAACGGCGTGTTCGCGCCGCTCGAGTCACAGTATTCGCAGTCCACCCCGTCGCGCGCGCTGATCGAGAAATAGCCCTGGCTGGCGGTCTTGATCTTGCCGACCGATGCGCCGCTGTCGTTCGCGAATTGCTGCGCGCTTTCGCGGGCGCTGCGGTTGGCCTCGGCGATCATCTCCGGCTTCAGCCCGTTCAGGCCGGTGAAGGTGTAGTTGACCGATCCGCCGCCCATCTCGACCCCGGCGCGCAGCAGGTCCGCCTGTTTCGCATAAGCCGCCCGTGCCTTCATGACGTCATTCGTGCGCAGCTGGATCGTGCGCGAGACGGTCAGGTTCTCGGGCAGCGGGTTACCATAGGAGTCGCGCGGCTGGTCGCGCATCAGCGAGATGTCGCTGTCGGTGAAATCGCTGGGCTTGAAGCCTGAATCGATAAAGAACTTGCGCACCGCCTGCGCCTGCCGGTCGACCGAACCCTGCACGCTGGCCAGATCATTGCCGGTGTCGGAGAACCGGATCGACCAGGTGGCGATGTCCGCAGTAACGTCGCGCTCCGACACGCCCTTTACGGTCACCTCGCGGTCGGCCTCCTTCGCGCGGCGCAAGCCGTCGCCGAGCAGGAAACCGCTTCCCATCAGGCCGACCATCACGATCGCCACCGACCCCAGCACCACGAAACGATTGTCTTCGACAAACCCGGCCATTCCTCGTTCTCCTCACAGGCCGGCGCGGCGCGGCCCCCATTGACCGTGTCGCTAGAGCGACCAACCGTGCAATTCTATCGATGAACCGATGTGAACGAGCGATGAAACGTGCTTTGTCAGCGGCAAGCTGATTTCCCGTTGCGCAAAAAATCTGTCGGCTGCTCTCGTAACTTTCCAGCCTCCCGTGCATTGGTGCCCCATGGACGAGATCATTGTCTCCATCGTCGAGCGGCTCGGCTATTTCGGCATCGCCATTCTCATGGCCCTCGAAAACATCTTCCCCCCGCTTCCGTCCGAGGCGATCATGGGCGCAGGCTCGCTCGCCATAGAGAATGGCACCATGAGCTTCTGGCCTCTGCTCATCTTCGCCACGCTGGGCACGGTCGCCGGCAATTATGGGTGGTTCTGGTTCGGGGACCGGATCGGCTACGAGAAACTGGGGCCCTTCATCGAACGCTGGGGCCGGTGGCTGACGCTGGAATGGGAAGACATCGAGCGCGCCTCGCGCTTCTTCAAGCGGCGCGGCGAATGGGCGGTCTTCTTCCTGCGGTTCTTCCCGGTTATGCGCACGATGATCTCCCTCCCCGCGGGGCTCGCGCACATGAACCTCTGGAAATTCCTGGTCTTCACCACGGCAGGCGCGGCGATCTGGAATGCCTTTCTGATCTACGGCATGCGCTGGCTGGTCGGCACTTTCGCGCAGGTGCAGGATCTGGTCGGGTGGATCGTGATCGGTTCGCTGCTGCTCGCTGCGGCAGCCTATGGCTGGCGGCTGTATACGTGGAAGCCGCGCGCCGAGCGCTAGCTGCGTTTCTCGCGCGGATGCGCGTTGCGATAGGTGTCGAGCAGGCGCGCTGAATCGACCTCGGTATAGATCTGCGTCGAGCCGAGGCTCGCGTGGCCGAGCAGTTCCTGCAGGCTCCTGAGATCCGCCCCAGCACCCAGCAGGTGGGACGCAAAGGAGTGGCGCAGCGCATGGGGCGTCGCATTGGCGGGCAGGCCGATCTCGGCGCGCACCTCGGCCATCGCCTTCTGCACGAGGCCGGGCGACAGCGGACCGCCGCGTGTACCCCGGAACAAGGGCTTGTCGGGAGCAAGATCGTGCGGGCAGGCGGCGACATAGGTGGCGAGCGCCTCGCGGATCACCGGCAGGATCGGCACCACCCGCGTCTTCCCGCCCTTGCCGGTCACACGGAGCGTTTCGCCCGGCGCGGCATGCTCTCCGGTGAGCGAAAGCGCCTCGCCCAGTCGCATTCCTGCACCATAGAGCAGCAGCAGCACCGCACGGTCGCGCAGGCCGGTCCACTCCTCGCGCCGCTTCTCGCCAACTTTTTCCGCGATATGGACCGCCTCGTCCGGCGTCACCGGCCGGGGGAGGGTGCGCTTGATCCGCGGCCCGCGCAGGCGCGGTGCCTGTGCATCGGCCACCCCCGCTTCGCGCCGGGCGAAGGCAAGGAATGCGCGCAGCGAAGACAGCTCGCGCGCGGCCGAACGGTTGGAGAGGCCATCGGCGCGGCGGCGGGCCAGCTGTGCGCGCAGGGCAGGGGCCTCCAGTGCGGCGATTTTCTGCCAGTCGCCCAGTCCGGTCGCCTCCAGCAAACGCTCCGCCGCGCGCACGTAAGCGCGTACGGTATGGGGGGACAGCCGGCGCTCGTCCGCAAGGTGGCGTTCCCAGCGGGTGAGCACGCTGCTCATGCCGCGCACAGATCCGCCGGGACCAGTTCGGCAAGCAGCGCATCGAGCAGCGGCATGCCCTGCGGCGTGATCGTGATCCGGTCGCCGTCCTGCTCTACGAAGCCAAGATCGGCGTAGAAGGCGGCGCGCCCGCCATCGATCAGCGCATCTGGCGCGGTGCCGAACCGCTTGGCGAGCGCGGCGAGATCGATCCCCTCGGCGAGGCGCAGGCCCATCAGCAGGGCCTCGCTCAACTGCTCTTCGCGGCCCAGCGCGTGCTCTTCGGCCATGCCGTGGCCATTCTCCGCAATCCGGCGGAGGAAGGCTTCGGGCTTCTTGTGGCGGATCGTCGCCATGCCGCCGCGACGGCCATGCGCGCCCGGGCCGATGCCGACATAGTCGCCGTAACGCCAGTAGGTCAGGTTGTGGTGGCTCTGCGCGCCGGCGCGCGCGTGGTTGCTGATTTCGTACGCGGGCAGACCCGCCGCCGCCGTCTGCTCCTGCGTCTGCGCGAACAGATCGGCCGCGTCGTCGGCATCCATCGGGATCAGGCGACCGCGTGCGACGGCTCCGGCGAAGCCCGTGCCCGGCTCGATCGTCAGCTGGTAGAGCGAGAGATGCTCGGTCCCGAAGGAAAGGGCGCGCGCCAGTTCCGCTTCCCATCCCGCCGCGGTCTGTCCGGGGCGGGCATAGATCAGGTCGAAGGTCACGCGGCCGAACAGGCTCTGCGCGCCCGCGAGCGCCGCCATCGCTTCGGCGGCGCTGTGTTCGCGACCGAGGAAGGCGAGCGCCTCGTCATGGAGCGACTGCACGCCCAGCGACACGCGGTTGACCCCGGCGGCGCGGAAGTCCGCGAACTTGCGGGCTTCGTAGGAGGTGGGGTTGGCCTCCAGCGTGATCTCGGCATCGGGGGCGAGGCCCCACAGGTGCTCAGCCTGGTCGATCAGCGCGCCCGCCAGTGCTGGCGGCATCAGCGATGGCGTGCCGCCGCCGAAGAAAATCGACCCTACGCGGCGGCGGCCGGTCTGCGCATGCTCGTATGCGAGATCCGCCAGCAGCGCGGTCTGCCATGCATCGGCGTCCACATTGTCGCGAACATGGCTGTTGAAGTCGCAATAGGGGCACTTCTTCAGGCAGAAGGGCCAGTGGATATAGAGCGCAAGATCGTCCGCAGCAGGCATGACGCGAATCTAGGGGGCGCAGACCGCAAAGGCCAGCGCGCCCCGTGTTCAATCGGCGTTTTCTATTGGCCGAACTGCTCTGCGACCAGCTTGGCGAAGGCATCCGCCCGGTGGCTGATCCGGTGCTTCTCGTCCGGATCGATCTGCGCGAAGGTCTGTTCGCGGCCTTCGGGCACGAACACCGGATCATAGCCGAAGCCCAGCTCGCCGCGCGGCGGCCAGGTGAGCGAGCCGGGGGCGGTGCCTTCGTACACCGCATGCTCGCCGTCGGGCCAGGCGAGGGCGAGCACGCAATGGAACGCCGCGCTGCGGTCGACGTCGGGGCCCTGCTGTGCGAGCAGGCCTTCGACCTTGCCCATCGCCATGTACCAGTCGCGGCCCGGTTCGCCTTCGAACCACTGCCGTTCCGCCCAGTCGGCGGTGTAGACGCCGGGCCTCTCGCCCAGCGCCGCGACCGACAGGCCGCTGTCGTCGGCGAGGCTGACGATGCCCGAGGCTTCCGCCGCCGCCCGCGCCTTGAGCAGGGCATTCTCGACGAAGGTCGTGCCCGTCTCCTTCGGCTCGGGCAGGCCGAGCGATCCGGCGGACAGGCACTCGACCCCGTAGGGCGCGAGCAGGGCCGAAATCTCTTTCAGCTTGCCTGCATTATGCGTCGCGATGACGAGCTTGCCCGAACCGATGCGTCTGGTCATTTCCAATCCCTTTCGTCCTCCCTGCGAAAGCAGGGGCCCATGTAAGTTTGCCGACCAGCGGATAGCTTATCTGGATCCCCGCCTTCGCGGGGATGACGAGGAGTGGGGAAAGTCATCCCCGCACCGCCGCGTCCTGCGCCTTGAAGATTTCGCCGCAGCCCATCTGCGCAAGGCGCAGGAGGCGCAGCAGCGCTTCTTCGTCATAGGTCGCGCCTTCGGCGGTGGCCTGGACTTCGGCGATCTGGCCGCCTTCGATCAGGACGAAGTTGGCGTCGGCATCGGCCGAGCTGTCCTCGTCGTAATCGAGGTCGAGCACCGGCGTGCCCTTGTAGACGCCGCAGGAAACCGCGGCGATCTTCCCCGTGATCGGGTCTTCCACAATCGCGCCCGATTTCTTGAGGCCATCGATCGCCAGACGCAGCGCGACCCACGCGCCTGAAATTGCCGCGGTGCGCGTGCCGCCATCGGCCTGGATCACGTCGCAATCGAGCGTGATCTGACGTTCGCCGAGCTTCTTCATGTCTACGACTGCGCGCAAGGAGCGCCCGATAAGGCGCTGAATTTCCTGCGTTCTACCCGACTGCTTGCCGCGTGCCGCCTCACGGCTGCCACGGGTGTGCGTGGCGCGCGGGAGCATCGAATATTCGCCGGTGACCCAGCCTGCGCCCTTGCCGCGCATCCATGGCGGCACGGAGTTTTCCACGCTCGCGGTGCACAGCACGCGGGTGTCGCCGAAGCTGATCAGGCAGCTGCCCTCGGCGTGCTTGGTGAAGCCGGTTTCGATTGAAATAGCGCGCATCTGATCGGGCGCGCGGCCGGAAGGTCGCATGGGGTTTTCCTCTGGTCTCTATTGTTCGCACGCGCCGTAGCGGCCTATTCATCGGGTGGCCAGTGGACTCGCTGCAAGCTAGGCGCAGAACAAGAATGAAAGGCCCTCCATGCTCAAGACCGTTCCGATCTGCGCCCTGACCTTGGCTCTTGCCGGGTGTGCGACCCCGGGCATGGGCGACGGAAGCGCCCCACCGCCCGCCTCCGTCGACTACACGGTTACGCCGTGCTTCGGCTTCTGCCCGTCCTTTTCGATGTCCGTGTCGGCGGACGGCAAGGGCACCTACGATGGCGAACGCTTCGTGAAGGAGCAGGGAACGGCGGCGTTTTCCGCGAGCCCGGAAGAGGTCGCGGCGTTCTTCGATCGCATTGCGCCGTTCCGGCCCGAAGAGTCGGTGCAATACGGGTACGAGAATTGCGACGGTCCGGTGGCAACCGATTCCCCTTCGGTGAAGATCACTTGGCATGAAGCCGGGGCCGAACCGGTCACTCTCGACTGGTACATGGGATGCCGCCAGCCCGGCCTGACCCAGAACCGCGAGGCGCTGTACAAGGCGTGGCAGGAACTGCCGCTGGCAGATCTGGTCGGCACCGACGAGAACCGCCAGCAATACGCCGGGTACGAATGATCGCGTTGCGACACTAGATAGCCAGAATGAGCACACCGCCCCTCACCGAACTGACCACCCGCACGCGCGATATTTTCCGCGTGGTGGTGGAGCAGTACCTGGCGACGGGGCAGCCGGTCGGCTCAAAGACATTGGCCGAGGGCGGGGCGGTCGACCTGTCGCCCGCCTCGATCCGCTCGGTGCTGGCGGATCTCGAAAAGCTCGGCCTGCTGGCCGCACCGCATGTTTCCGCCGGCCGCAAACCGACCGAGAGCGGGCTGCGCCTGTTCGTCGACGGGATGATGCAGATCACGCAGCCGAGCGCCGAGGAGCGGCGCGCGATCGAGACCAAGCTGGGCGATCCCGGCCCGCTCGAACAGAGGCTGGAGGCGGCGAGTGCCATGCTCTCGGACCTGTCGGGCGCGGCGGGCATGGTGTTCGTGCCCACGGCCGAGCGGCGACTGGCGCAGATGAGCTTCGTCCCGCTCGATGCAAGGCGCGCGCTTGCCGTACTGGTCGACGCCAGTGGCCAGGTCGAGAACCGCCTGATCGAACTGGACGGGGTGGATGGCTCCACGCTGGACCAGGCCTCGAACTATCTTTCCGCCCGGCTCGCCAATCGCAGCCTCGGCGAAGCGCTGGGGGATATCGAGCGCGAGATCGCCAGCGGGCGCAGCGCGCTCGACGAAGCCAGCCAGAACCTCGTCCAGCGCGGGATCGCCATGTGGAGCGAGGCGCCCGATCGCAGTCCGGTGCTGATCGTGCGCGGGCAGGCCAAGCTGCTCGACGACGAGGCGGTCGGCGATGTCGAGCGCGTGCGCCAGCTGCTCGACGAGCTGGAGAACAAGCAGGCGGTGGCGCAGGTGCTGGAGCGCGCGCGCGAAGCGCAGGCGACGCGCATCTACATCGGCAGTGAAAATCGCCTCTTCGCGCTCAGCGGTTCCTCTGTTATCGCCTCCCCCTTCCGCGACCGGGACGGGAACATCGTGGGCGTGCTGGGGGTTATTGGCCCCACGCGCTTGAACTACGCGCGCATCGTTCCCATGGTCGATTTCACCGCACAATCACTGGGCCGATTGACCGGCTAACAGGGCAATTCACGAAGACCTATGCAAGACGAAAACAAGCAAGACGACGAGCCCGTACGCGGCCGCGACCATCTGGACGAGGAAGCGGAGAAGGAGCTGGCTGGCGTGCCCGAACATCTTCGCGACCAGAGCGAGGATGATGATGGTGCCGCCGACAAACCTGCCGAAACCATCGCCAGGCTGAACGACGAGCTGGAAACCGCGCGGCAGGAAGTCCTCTATGCCCGCGCCGAGACGCAGAACGTGCGCCGCCGGCTCGAAAAGGACGTGGCCGATACCCGCGCCTATGCCGCGACCGGGTTCGCCCGCGACATCCTGTCGGTGTCGGACAATCTCGTGCGCGCGATCGATTCCATCCCCGAGGATCTGCGCGAGGACGCCAAGTTCAAGAGCCTGGTCGCCGGGATCGAGGCGACCCAGCGCGAGCTGGACCGTGTTTTCAGCCAGCACGGCGTAACGCGGGTGGCGGCGATGGGCCTGCCGCTCGACCCGAATGTTCATCAGGCGATGATGGAAATCCCGAACGAGGATGCCGAACCGGGCACCGTGATTCAGGAAATGCAGGCGGGCTATCTCATCCGGGATAGGCTGCTGCGGCCTGCGCTGGTCGGTGTCGCGAAAAAGCCGGACTGAGGGGAAGGGCGGAACCGGGAGCGGGTGTGGAACTTTGTTGAGTACGAAGTTCAGAGGAGACACCCCATGAAATCCCGTATTGCCCTTATCCTCGTTGCCATGATTTCCGCCCTGTCGCTCAGCGCGTGTGCGGAAAACTACTCCGCCGAAGGCGGCATCGGCGGCGCAGCCGTTGGGGCCGGCATCGCCGCCATCACCGGTGGGGATGTGGCGCGCTATGCGCTTGCGGGGGCCGCCGCCGGTGCCCTTGCCGGCTATTTCGTCGACAAGAACGACAATTGCGACGGTTACGACCGCGACGGCTATCTCGACGAGGATTGCTTCGGAACGCGCGGTTATCCGGCCGATCCGCGCTAAGCGCTAACGCTAAGCTGAGAAGCAAAGTGGAAGGGCCGTCCCGCAGGGGCGGCCTTTTCATATGAGGCTTTTCAAGTGAGGTAGACCGCGAGATACCGGATGATCAGCGCCACCAGCACGATCGCATGGACCCGCCGGTTTCGCACGACAAGCAGGACTGCCATCATCGCCACGAACAGGACGGTCGAACCGACGATCGCCGGCGTCAGCAGCTGGTCGAGCACCTGCGGCAGGCTGAGCAGATAGGCCCACTGCACCGCAACCAGCCCGATCAGCATGGCCATTACCGTGCGGCAGACGCGAAAATAATGCGTGTCGAGGTCACGAAACCGCTCCGGATCGCTCGGGAAGACGAGCCGCGCGGCGAGGTAATAGGCGCTCGCAAAGCCGACCACGCCCAGCAGGGTGGCAGAATTTACGGCAACCCGGTTCTGCACGCTCCAGGCGAAGCTCCAGAACGAGAGCAGGTCGAGAATGACGAACACCGCCAGCAGCGGGGTCAGCCAACCGATCGAAAAGCGCTCCCCGCTCGCGTCCCTGGCAAACCGGATTTCAAGCGTGCGCCCGAGGCCGGAGAGGATCTCGACCAGCGAAAGGCCGAGGACGAGCGCATAGAGCGCAAAGATGAACTCGAACTCGGTCACGCACCCGCTCCGGGAAAACGGACAAGGAGATCATAGGCTTCGCGGTCGGCGATCCCCGCCACGCGTACGCCGTTCCTCAGCCAGAAAGCGTGTTTCACGATTTCGGCCTGCTGCTCGATCCCGTATTTGTCGAGACTCCACCCAGGTTTGAGGCTGTAATCGTAGCGGCACCACGGATGGCGGTGGAGCGGCAGGTACCATTCGCCCTTGGTCTGGGTCTGCCACACATGCGTCATCTCGTGGATGAAGTGGCCTTGCCGGTGGTGATTTCCGGCGGAGAAATCGTCGCAATATCCTGCCGCGTCGGGGTGGAAATGCAGGTGCCCGCGCGGGGCCATCGTCGTGTTCTTCGGCTGGAAGAACGCCCACTTGCGGCGCCGGATCGTCACCTTGGCGTAATCGATCGCGGTGCCGAACACGCTGCGCGCCAGCGCAATTTCGCCGGTGGTCAGCCGCCGCTCCCCGCCTGCGGGGCAGGGAGCAACGGGCTTGTCGTGCGCCTCGGCAACTACGGGATGGTCCATGACGCGCGTCGACTGGATGCGATCAGCGCTCCGCGTCGGCCGGCATGATGTCGGCGTCGAAATCCATGGTCTTCCCGCCGACCATCGTCAGCGTGACCCGGGCCTTGCCGCCCGCTTGCAGCGAGGGATCGAGCTCGTACACCATGACGTGCTGCTCGCCCGGTTCGAACGAGGCGGTTTCGCCGGGCTGCACCGTGACCTGCCCGATCGATCCCATCTCGGAATCGTCGTATTCCATGTAATCGTGGAGTTCGGCCCTTGCGGATCCTTCCACGTCTGCGCGGCGAACCGAAATCGCACGATCGCTATCGTTTGCGAGGTCGAAATAGACGACCCCCGGATTGCCCTCCACCGCAGGCAGGAACAGCTGTGCATTGCTGGCGGCAAGCGGTGCGGCCGGTTCTTCGGTTTCGGCAGGTGCTTCGGAACAGCCCGCGACGGCAATGGTGCCAAGGCCAAGGGCGATAGCGGCGTAAATCGATTTCATGTCAGGCAGCTCCCTCTTAAACGTCCCGCCGCACGACTAGGCGCAACCGTCTCTTGTGCCAAGGACAAGCGCACCTATATCCGCGGCTCAACTGAGCTGCCGAGCGTCATCGCCCTTGGATGGGGTGGCGCGCATGGCAGTGTCCAACGAAGCCAATTAGGATGCGGGGTATCATGGCAAAAGTAATCGGTATCGACCTCGGTACGACGAACTCGTGTGTCGCGGTCATGGACGGGGGCAAGCCCAAGGTCATCGAGAATGCGGAAGGCGCGCGCACGACGCCGTCGATCGTCGCGTTCACGAAGGACAGCGAACGCCTCATCGGCCAGCCGGCCAAGCGTCAGGCGGTCACCAACCCGGACAACACCGTCTTCGCGGTGAAGCGCCTGATCGGGCGCCGGTTCGAAGATCCCATGACCAAGAAGGACATGGAGCTCGTCCCCTACGACATCGTCAAGGGCAACAACGGCGATGCATGGGTCGAAGCGGGCGGCAACGAATATTCGCCCAGCCAGATTTCCGCCTTCATCCTGCAGAAGATGAAGGAAACCGCCGAGAGCTATCTCGGTGAGAACGTCACGCAGGCGGTCATCACCGTACCTGCCTACTTCAACGACGCGCAGCGCCAGGCGACCAAGGACGCCGGCCAGATCGCAGGCCTCGAAGTCCTGCGCATCATCAACGAGCCGACGGCTGCCGCGCTCGCCTACGGCCTCGACAAGGACGAGAACAAGACCATCGCGGTCTACGACCTTGGCGGCGGTACGTTCGACATCTCGATCCTCGAAGTCGGCGACGGCGTGTTCGAGGTGAAGTCGACCAACGGCGACACCTTCCTGGGCGGCGAAGACTTCGACAGCGCGATCGTCGAATATCTGGCCGACCAGTTCAAATCCAAGGAAAACATGGATTTGAAGACCGACAAGCTGGCCCTGCAGCGCCTGAAGGAAGCCGCCGAAAAGGCGAAGATCGAGCTTTCGAGCGCGCAGCAGACCGAAGTCAACCTGCCCTTCATCACCGCACGCATGGAAGGCGGCAGCTCCACGCCGCTGCACCTCGTCGAAACGCTGACCCGCTCGAAGCTGGAACAGCTCGTCGGCGATCTGGTCAAGCGCACGCTCGACCCGTGCAAGAAGGCGCTCGAAGACGCTGGCCTGAAGACCGGTGAAGTCGACGAAGTGATCCTGGTCGGCGGGATGACCCGCATGCCCAAGGTCCGCGAAGTCGTGGAAGAGTTCTTCGGCAAGAAGCCGCACACCGGCGTGAACCCGGACGAAGTCGTTGCCATGGGCGCCGCCATTCAGGCGGGCGTGTTGCAGGGCGACGTCAAGGACGTGCTCCTCCTCGACGTGACGCCGCTTTCGCTCGGCATCGAAACGCTGGGCGGGATCATGACCAAGATGATCGACCGCAACACGACGATCCCGACCAAGAAGACGCAGGTCTACTCGACCGCCGAGGACAACCAGCAGGCGGTGACGATCCGCGTGTTCCAGGGCGAGCGCGAGATGGCGGGCGACAACAAGCTGCTCGGCCAGTTCGACCTCGTCGGCATTCCGCCCGCACCGCGCGGCGTGCCGCAGGTGGAAGTCACCTTCGACATCGACGCCAACGGCATCGTGAACGTGTCCGCCAAGGACAAGGGCACGGGCAAGGAACAGCAGATCCGCATCCAGGCCTCGGGTGGTCTCAACGACAGCGATATCGAATCGATGGTTAAGGACGCCGAGCGTTTCGCCGAGGAAGACAAGAAGCGGCGCGAAGCTGCCGAAGCGCGCAACCAGGCGGATAACCTGGTCCATGCGACGGAGAAGCAGGTTCAGGAGAACGGCGACAAGATCGACGCTTCGCTCAAGTCCGATGTCGAAGCCGCGATCGCGGAAGCCAAGACCGCGCTCGAAGGCGACGATGTCGACGCGATCAATGCCAAGGCGCAGGCGCTGACCGAAGTGGCCATGAAGATGGGCCAGCAGATCTACGAGAAGGAACAGGCCAGCGGCGGCGAAGCTGCGGCGGGCGGTTCCGATGCGGATGCCGCGTCCTCGCAGGACGACGACGTAGTCGATGCAGAGTTCTCCGAGGTCGACGACGGCGCTGGCGACAGCGACAACGCCGACCGGTCCTGAGCCGGACTGTCATGAAAAACGGGCACCGCGCAGGCCACAAGGTCTGCGCGGGCCCGCTCACGCTTGCTGCACCGGTGCTCTGAATAATGGCTTCCGAACCCGATCTTTACGAACTGCTCGGCGTGTCGCGCGACGCGGACGCCGCCGCGATCAAGGCCGCCTATCGCAAGATGGCGATGAAGTACCATCCGGACCGCAATCCGGGCGATCCCGAGGCGGAGGCGCGCTTCAAGGCGGTCGGTGCCGCCTACGAGGTTCTCAAGGACCCGCAAAAACGCGCCGCCTACGACCAGTACGGACACGCCGCCTTCCAGCAGGGCGGGAGCGGTGGCCACGGCGGCCATCACGCCGATTTCGGCGATATCGGCGATATTTTCGAAACGATCTTCGGCAGCGCTTTCGGCGGCGGGATGCGCCAGGGCGCACGGCGCGGCGCGGATCTGCGCTACGACCTTGAAATCACGCTCGAAGAGGCTTTCCACGGCAAGTCGACCACGATCGAGATCGAAGTCTCGCAGCAATGCGATGTCTGCACCGGCAGCGGCGCGGAGCCGGGCACCGGCACGCGCACCTGCAACATGTGCGCAGGCTACGGCAAGGTCCGCGCGCAGCAGGGCCTGTTCGTGGTCGAGCGTCCGTGCCCCAACTGCGCCGGCCGCGGCGAGGTGATCGAAAGCCCGTGCCGCAATTGCCGCGGCGACGGGCGCGTCGATGCGCCGCAATCGCTCTCGGTCGACATTCCGCCCGGGGTCGACACGGGCACCCGCATCCGCCTGTCCGGCAAGGGCGAGGCGGGGCCGCGGGGCGCGCCCTCGGGCGATCTCTACATCTTCATCCACGTCCGCCAGCACGCCGTGTTCGGGCGCGAGGGATCGAACCTGATCGCGCGTGTGCCGATCAGCTTCACCACCGCTGCACTCGGCGGCACGGTCGACATTCCCGACCTCGACGGGTCGAGCAACACGATCGATATTCCCGCGGGCATCCAGTCGGGCAAGCAGCTGCGCCGTCGCGGCGCGGGCATGCCGGTGCTGCAAGGGCGCGGGCGGGGCGACCTGGTGGCGGAGATCACGGTCGAGACGCCGACCAAGCTTTCCAAGAAGCAGCGCGACATCCTCGAAGAATTCCGCGAGACCGAAACCGGGGAAGAATGCCCGGAAAGCCGTGGCTTCTTCGACCGGATCAAGGATGCCTTCGGGGCCTAGTTTCCGAACCTAGTCCTACGGCATCCGCTGCTGAGCGGATGCTGCGGGACCCGTCCGGTCAGATCGCCATACGCGCTTCGATCTCCGCGTGGAGCTCGTCGAGCAAGGCGTCCGAACAGCGCAGGGCGCTGCGTTCTTCCTCGATAATGGCGAGGAAGGAACGGCGCAGGATCTCGCGCCGTTCCTCGAAGGTGACCAGCTTGTCGCTGGTCGACAGCACGATGTCGATCAGCCGCTCGCACCCGTGCAGGCGGCCCCAAAGATAGTCGTTCTCGCGGTAGGCGCGGCTGAAGAACGCGCCGAAATCGTAGAATTCGATCCCGCGCAAGGTGGCGCTGGCCCCGCCTTCGCGGATCGCCTGCGCATCTTCGGGGCTGATCCGGTCGACCTTCACCGGCTCGAACTCGTTCATCCCCTGCGTACCGAGGATCGGTAGCGTCGCCACGTCGTAGAACGGGAAGCCGAGATAGGCGTACATCATCCGCCGCCGCAGCTCGCGCGGCATGTCGCTGAGCGCGAGGCACAGCGCGGCTTCGCTGCGCATATCGAGTTCCATGAGGTCGCGTTTGGCGGCCACATGGTCGAGCACCTCGCCCGGCTCCGCAATCACCTCGCGCGCGATTCCCGGAAATTCAGACCCCAGCGGGCCGACCCCGTCGCGCTCGAAATATTCGGCGAGGATCGCGTAGATGGCCTCGCGCGCATGATCGAGCGCGTCGTTCGGAATGTCGGGATCCGCCTCCCAGTCGCGCGCGGTCCGGCGCGCGAGCAGGCGCAGGCGACGGATGCGGTAGGCGAGATCGAAGCTGCGGAAGAACGCAACCGCCTCGGGGCTCGCCCCGCCACTGGCTCCGGCCAGACTTTCCAGACCGCGCTCGCGCAGCGCATCGCGCAGCCGCGACGCGATCAGCTGCGTGTCGCTTTCGGCATCCTTCGGCGCAGCGCGCTTCACCAGTTCGGCAAGGCGTTCGAGGATGCCGACGAACTTGAGCTCGGCGTAGCCCGCAAAGGTATAGCCCGCCTGCTCGGCCGCCGCCTGCTGCGCCTTTTGCCGCCAGTTGCCGAGCCGCCTGGGGGTGGGGCGATCGAAGAAGACCGTGCGGTCGAAAAGCTTTTCGACCGCCCCTTCCACCTGCGGGCGAAGCTCCGCGATCATCGACTGGAGGCGCGCGGCATGGCGCGACTGCTCGGCAATCGATTCCAGGTTGTCGCGGATCGGCTGCTCGCGCGGGAGGGTCGATAGCGATCCGAAAATGTTCTCGAAGAAGCCGACGGGCGCATGCTTGCGGTCCTCGTCGCGCTGGTAGCGTTCGGGCCGGGGATCGATATAGGCGAAGCGCCGCTCCACCTCGCGCACGGCGGGCCGCCCGCGCAGCGCGTCGATCGCTCCTTCGAAGGGGCGGTTGACCAGCACGGACCCGTCGATCAGCGAGACGCCGTCGATCGTTTCATCCTCGAAATGGGCTGGCATGACCCGCTTGAGGAAGGCGCCGCGATTGGTCCAGTCGTGATCGCGTTCCTTTGCCAGGGCGTCGATCTCGCTCACTTGCAGCGGCGGGAAAGCGCCGGGGAAACTGGCGGTCGCCCGCGCGGCGAACGCCAGTTCGAGCGGGTCGGCCAGCCACGCGCCGGACACATCGGGCGTCTTGGCGGTAAAGCCGATCGGCATGCGATGCTCGCTCTCGCGCACCACCGGCGGGCTGTTGAGCCGCAGGCGCGACAGATATCCGTGGAAATCGGTCGTCGGGACGTAGAGGTCGATCGGGTGATCGGGCGGCAGCAGCGGCCCGTCCGCCAGCGTGGCGTCCATCGCGTCGAGCGCCTCGATCAGCATGCGCGACATCGTCTCACCCGAAAAGGGCGGCTGGAACCAGCGCCCGCGCACCAGCTTGGAAACCTTCTCGCGTACTTCCTCGCGGGTTTCGGGGGCGACGCTCTCGGAAACGAGGTTGCCTGGTCGCCGCAGCACGAAATTGGCAAGCGGCTGTGCCCAGACCTTGGCGAAGCGCCAGCCCATGCGCGCATCCTCCGCCGTCAGCCGGTCGATATCCGCATTGTCGAGCCACAGGTCTGTCAGCGGTTCGAGCGAGCGGCCCGAATAGATCGCCTGGGCGAGGAAGACGGCATTGATCCCGCCCGCGCTCGCCCCGCTCATGATGTCGGGCAGCACCCGCAGGCGCAGCTCGTGCTGGTCCGCAAGCAAGTCGAGCAGGTCGCGATAGGCACCCGCGACGCCGCTCATCCTGGGGGCGTCGGAATGGAAGGCCCGGCTTGCCCGGGCGAGGTTCCACACTTCCTTGGTGACGCCGTGCATGTAGACGGCAAGGCTCACCCCGCCGTAGCAGACGAGCCCGATCCTCAGTTCCTTCTGACGCATGCCGACATGCCTAGCGGGGGAGGGCGCTGGAAAGCAACTTGCGTTCCGCAAATGTTCTGCTTAGTTCCCCGCCCATGGCCAAGCCTAAGAAACGCTATGTCTGCCAGAACTGCGGCAGCGTCTCCCCGCGATGGCAGGGGCAATGCGCCGACTGTTCGGAATGGAACACGCTGGTGGAGGATGCGCCCGCAACCGTATTCAGCCAGAAACACGATCTTTCGGGCGGCGGGAGACGCCTCGAATTCGTCTCGCTCTCCGATGCGGTGGAGCCGCCCAGGCGGGAGACGACGGGCCTCAAGGAATTTGACCGGGCGCTGGGTGGCGGGCTGGTACCCGGCGCGGCGATCCTGATCGGCGGCGATCCAGGGATCGGCAAGTCGACCTTGCTGCTCCAGACCGCCGGGGCGATCGCGCGCAAACGCGGCGATGTCGTCTATGTCAGCGGGGAAGAAGCTTCGGCGCAGGTGCGCCTGCGGGCCGAGCGGCTGGGGCTGGCGGATGCACCCGTCCGGCTCGCCTCCAGCACCAATGTGCGCGACATCCTGACGACGCTCGGCGCTGGCGATCCGCCCGACCTGCTGATCGTCGATTCGATCCAGACGATGTACTCGGACACGATCGAGGGCGCGCCAGGCACGGTCAGCCAGGTGCGCGGCTGTGCGTTCGAACTGATCCGCTACGCCAAGGAGCAGGGCACTGCGCTGGTGCTGGTCGGCCATGTAACCAAGGACGGCAGCATCGCGGGGCCCCGCGTGCTCGAACACATGGTCGACGTGGTGATGAGCTTCGAGGGGGAGCGCAGCCACCAGTACCGCATCCTGCGCGCGCTCAAGAACCGGTACGGCGCGGTCGACGAGATCGGCGTCTTCGCAATGGCGCAGGAGGGGCTGGAAGAGGTCGAGAACCCATCGATGCTGTTCCTCTCCGGGCGTGACGCGCCGCTGGCAGGCAGCGCGGTGTTCCCTGCGATGGAGGGAACCAGGCCCGTTCTGGTCGAGATTCAGGCGCTGATCGTACGGCTGCAATCGGGTGCCACACCCCGCCGCGCGGTGGTTGGGTGGGACAATGGCCGCCTCGCGATGCTGCTGGCGGTTCTCGAATCGCGCTGCGGCCTCAATTTCAGCGCGGCGGAGGTCTACCTCAACGTGGCGGGTGGTTACCGGCTGGCGGACCCGGCGGCGGATCTTGCAGTGGCCGCCGCGTTGGTTTCCGCGCTCGCGGACAAGCCGCTGCCCGACAGGTCCGTCTGGTTCGGCGAAGTCTCGCTGGCAGGCGAAATCCGCCCCGTCGCCCACTCCGGCCTGCGGCTGCGCGAAGCGGCCAAGCTTGGCTTTTCGAGCGCGTATGGCCCGCTGCGTGAAGAAAAGGCTTCACTGGACATTCAATTCGGGGGATTTAGGCAGCTTTCCCAGCTGGTCGATCGGGTGATGCAGTAGGGAATTCATGGTACGGGCGCGGTTATGACCGGTTTCGACATCATCGTGCTGCTGATCGTCGCGGTCACCGCAGCGGGCGGCTTCATGCGTGGTTTCGTGCAGGAAATCCTGTCGCTTGCCGCATGGATTCTTGCCATCCTGGCGATCCAGAACCTGCACACGCCGGTACAGCAATTGCTCGAACCGCACATCGGCACGCCAACCCCTTCGGCGATCCTCGCCTTCGCGCTGCTGTTGCTGATCCCTTATGCAGCGATGAAGCTGATCGCCTCGTTCTTCGGCAGGAGAGCGCGCGAATCGATGCTCGGCCCGCTCGACCGGGTGCTCGGCTTCGGCTTCGGTGCAGTGAAGGGCGCGATCATCGTGGTGCTCGGGTTCGCGCTGCTGGTGCTCGGCTATGATACGATCTGGGGCTACGAAGGCCGTCCCTCGTGGATCGTAACGGCGCGCACCTACCCTTCGATCAATGCGGGTAGCGAGGAAATGGTGAGCTATATCAGCGAGCAACGAGAGTCCCTGCGCGAGGATGACGGGGCGGAGCCGAGCGGCATTTGACCAAGCTCTACACCCCTGAAATTCTGGCCCTCGCGGTCGAGCTGGGCGACTATCCCCGCCTGCCCGATCCCGATGCGAGTGCCGAAGTCCGCTCGCGCACCTGCGGCGGCACGCTGACGCTCGACCTTGCGCTGGACGAGGCGGGCCGGGTGGAGACGATCGGCCTGACGGCGGCGGCCTGCGCCATCGGGCAAGCGTCGGCCGCCATCTTCGCGCGCGAGGCACGCGGACGCGGGCCGGAGGAAATGCTCGCCGCGCTGGGCGAGATCGAGACCTGGCTGGACGGCGGGGCGATACAACCGCGTTGGCCGGGCATCGCCGTGCTGGCTCCTGCGGTGGCATTTCCGGCGCGCCACGGCGCGATCATGCTGCCCTGGAAGGCAGCCGTCCAAGCGCTTTGCAAGGAGCAGACAGCGCGCTAGTCTTCCCCGCTATAAATATAGCCGAGGGGAAATTGCAGAAATGAGCGCGCCAGCCGCCACGGCCACTCCGCGTGAGCCGACCAGACGCGAAATCGGCCTTGTAATCGGCGCGTCGAGCGCCGGGACAATCTTCGAGTGGTACGATTTCTTCATCTACGGCACGCTTGCGAGCCTTATCGGCGCGGCCTTCTTCCCAAGTGGAAACGAAACGCTGCAAATCCTTCTCGTGTGGGCGGGATTTGCAGTCGGCTTCGGCTTCCGTCCACTCGGCGCAATCCTCTTCGGCTTCCTCGGCGACCGGCTGGGGCGCAAATATACCTTCCTCGTCACCGTGACCCTGATGGGCATCGCCACCGCGGGCGTGGGCCTGATACCCGGCGCGGCGAGCATCGGTATCGCGGCACCGATCATCGTCATCGCATTCCGCGTCCTGCAGGGTCTCGCCCTCGGCGGTGAATATGGCGGCGCGGCAATCTACGTCGCCGAGCACGCGCCGCCGGAAAAGCGCGGCTTCTACACCAGCTTCATCCAGGCGAGCGTGGTCGGCGGGTTCGTCCTCTCGATCGCCGTGGTGCTGAGCTGCCGCGCGATCATTCCACCGGACGATTTCGCCGCATGGGGCTGGCGTGTGCCCTTCCTGCTCTCAATCGTGCTGCTGCTCGTCTCGCTGTGGATGCGGCTCAAGCTCTCCGAAAGCCCGGTCTTCCAGGCGATGAAGGAGGCGGGCGAGACCAGCGGCAATCCCTTCGTCGAAAGCTTCACCTACCCCGGCAACAAGCGGCGCATCTTCGTCGCGTTGTTCGGCGTGGCGGGCGTGCTGACGGTGATCTGGTACACCGCCTTTTTCTACGGCCTGTCGTTCCTGCGCGGGCCGATGCGGGTGGACGAGGGGGTGACCGAGATTCTGATGCTGGTCTCGGGCCTTATCTCGATGAGCTTCTACGTCCTCGTCGGGCGCTGGTCCGACAGGGTGGGCCGCAAGAAGCCGATCATCATCGGCGCGGTCGCGACTTTGCTTTTGGTGTTTCCGATCTTCTGGGGGCTGGGTGCGCTCAGCAATCCCAGCCTTGCGCAAAGCTCGCGCGAGGTGCCGGTCATGGTCTCTGGCGAGGGGTGCGAATTCGATCCTTTCGCGGATGTTCAGGCGACCGCCTGCGGGCGGCTGCTGTCCGACCTCACCGCCCTCGGCGTGAACTACGACATCGGGCGGGACATCGGCCCCGCGCGGGTCGATGCGGGAAGCGCGGCGCTGATGATCGATCTGGCGGACGATGCGAACCGCAGGAATGCATTGCGATCGGCGCTGGAGGATCGGGGCTATGATTTCTCCACGCAGTACCCGCCGCTTGCCAATCTGATCGGGATCGTCGCGCTGCTGTGCTGCCTCGGTATGCTTTCCGCACTGACCTACGGATCGGTCGCCGCGCTGCTGGCCGAGATGTTTCCGCCCAAGATCCGTTATTCCTCGATGTCGATCCCCTACCATATCGGCGCCGGCTATCTTGGCGGGTTCCTGCCACTGATCGCCGGATACATCGTCGCCAGCACCGGCAATGCCTATGCAGGGCTGTGGTATTGCTGGGTTGTGATGGCTTTTGGGCTGCTTGTCGCATGGTGGGGCTTGCCGAGCGGGCCGCCACGTGATTTCGAGGATCGGTGACCGCATTCCCCGAACCCCCTCCGCCGACTCTTCGCCTCGCAATCGATACCGATGCGCTCGCCGCCAACTGGCGCGCGCTCGATGCGCTATCGAAGCCCGCCCGCGCCGGGGCGGCGGTGAAGGCCGATTGCTACGGCCTCGGCGTGGAGAACTGCGTGCCCGCACTGATCGAGGCAGGCGCACGCGATTTCTTCGTCGCGCACTGGAGCGAGGTCGCGCCGGTGCTGCGCTTCGTGGCACCCGAGCAGCTCTCTGTGCTGCATGGGCCGATCAACGCGGGCGAAGCGGCTTACGCCAGGGCAACCGGCGTGCGACCCGTCATCAACTCGCTCCATCAGGCGCGGCTGTGGGCTCAGGCGGGTGGCGGCGCCTGCAACCTGATGGTCGATACCGGGATCAATCGCCTTGGCGTTACCTTGGCCGAACTCGACGATCCGGCGCTCGCCGTACTCGATGTGCAGGTGCTGATGTCGCACCTTTCATCCGCCGAAGAGGACACGCCTGCCAATGCGCAGCAACTCGCGGCGTTTCGCGCAGCACAGGCGCGCATTCCGCACCGCGAGACGAGCCTTGCCAACAGCGCCGGCATCGCGCTGGGAGCCGATTATCACTGCGACCTCACGCGGCCCGGCCTTGCGCTGTATGGCGGCGTGCCGACGCCCGGGCTCGCCGATCATATCCGGCAAGTCGCCTATCCGCAGGCGGCTATCATCCATGTGCACGAACTGGGCGCGGGCGAGACCGTAGGCTACAACCGCGAATTCACCGCCGAGCGGCCGATGCGCGTCGGCACGGTCTCGCTCGGCTATGCCGACGGTTTCCTGCGCAGCTGGGGGGCGCGCGGCTTCCTCACCCACGGCGGGCGTCGTCTCCCGCTGCTCGGCAAGGTTTCGATGGACATGGTCGTGGTGGACCTTGGCCCGAGCCCAGATCTTGCGGTCGGCGACTGGCTCGACGTGCCCTATCACCTGCCCGATGCTGCACAATATTCGGGCCTGTCGCAGTACGAATTGCTGACCGTCCTCGGAACCCGCTTCGGCAGGAATATCAGCGCGGATTGCGCTTAGGATGCTGCAAATGCTAAGCGAGATGCTGCGCAGCATTAATGTGGAGCCCGATCGCGTTCATGGCCAACAAGAAACATGTCGAAGGCGACCCGATCGTCATCAAGAAATACGCCAATCGTCGGCTCTACAATACCGATAGTTCGAGCTACATCACGCTGGAGGATCTGGCGAAGATGACCCGCGAGGGCGTCGAATTCACGGTCGTCGACGCGAAGAGCGGGGACGACATCACCCATTCGATCCTGACCCAGATCATCGTCGAGGAAGAGGCCAATGGCGAGCATATCCTCCCGGTCAGCTTCCTGCGCGACCTGATCTCGATGTACGGCAATTCGATGCAATCGATGATGCCGAGCTATCTCGAAGCGAGCATGGCCAATTTCCGCGCCAACCAGGCGAAGATTGCCGAGGCATGGCAGAGCGGAATGGCAGGCAATCCGCTGGCCAAGATGGCCGAGACCAACCTTGCTATGATGCGCGCGGCGACCGACGCGTTCACCGGACAGGGCGGCGCGGGCAGGGGCGCGGCGCGGTCCGAGGCCAAGGCCGACGATACCGCGCAGGAGCTTGCCTCGATGCGCGACCAGATGGCCGCGATGCAGAAAAAGCTCGACGAACTCGGCAAGTAGGAAAAACGGACCATCCCCTCACCCTGAGCTTGTCGAAGGGTGGTCCTTCTTCCTAAGAGCGGCGTCCGAAGAAAACGCAGTGCTTCGACAGGCTCAGCACGAGTATGTGCGGGTCTGCGGCGCTTCATGAGCAAGGCAAAATCCCAGTGTCCAAGATCCGTCACGCCCTTTCCGTCAAACGCGAAGACGACTTCGCCGCCTGGTATCAGGCCGCCATTGCCGAAGGGCAGATGGCCGAGGAATCGGGGGTGCGCGGCTGCATGGTCATCAAGCCGTGGGGCTACGGCATCTGGGAACGTATCCAGCGCCTGCTCGACGACCGGATCAAGGCGACCGGCCACGACAATGCCTATTTCCCGCTGTTCATCCCGCTGAGCAACTTCGAGCGCGAGGCCGACCATGTCGAAGGCTTCGCCAAGGAAATGGCAGTCGTCACGCACCACCGCCTGATCGCGGACGGGAAGGGCGGGCTGATCCCCGATCCCGAAGCGAAGCTGGAAGAGCCGCTGGTGGTGCGGCCCACGTCCGAAACGATCATCGGCGATGCGATGGCGCGCTGGGTGCAGAGCTGGCGCGACCTGCCGCTCAAACTCAACCAGTGGGCCAACGTGGTCCGGTGGGAAATGCGCACGCGCATGTTCCTGCGCACCAGCGAATTCCTCTGGCAGGAAGGGCACACTGCGCACGCCACGCCCGAGGAGGCGAAGGACCACACGCTGACCATGCTCGAAGTCTATCGCGGGATGGCCGAGGACGATCTCGCGCTGCCGGTAATCGCGGGCGAAAAGCCCGAGCATGAGCGTTTCCCCGGCGCGGTCGAGACGTGGTCGATCGAGGCGATGATGCAGGACGGCAAGGCGCTGCAGGCTGGCACGAGCCACTATCTCGGCACCAATTTCGCCAAGGCATCGGGCATCAAGTACCAGGCGCAGGAAGGCGGCGAGCAGTTCGCACACACCACCAGTTGGGGCGTTTCGACCCGGCTGATCGGCGGTGTCATCATGACCCATGGCGACGATGACGGGCTGCGTGTGCCGCCCCGGATCGCGCCGTGGCAGGTCGTGATCCTGCCGATGCTGCGCGGCAATGACGATGATGCTGCGCTGATCGAATATTGCGAAGCGCTGCGCGCCACCCTGACCGGCCAGCAGGCGCTGGGCGAGCCGGTCCGCGTGCTGCTCGACACCAAGCCCGGCAAGCCTGCGCAGAAGCGGTGGGACTGGGTCCGCAAGGGCGCGCCCGTCATCGTCGAAGTCGGCGGACGCGACATGGAGAACGGCGTGGTTACGCTGATCCGCCGCGATGATCTGTGGGACATGGAAACCGGCAAGCTCAACTCGCAGGCGCTGACGCGCGAGAGTGCGGGTGAGACCATTCCCGGCCTGCTCGGCGACATCCAGCAGGCACTTTTCGCGCAGGCCGCCCAACGCCGCGATGCCAATATCGCGACCGGGATCGACAGCTGGGATGGCGTGGTCGAGTTCTTCGCCAGCAACGGCAAGTATCCCGGCTGGGTCGAGGTGCAGTGGTCGAAACCGACCGGCGATACGCTGGAGAAGGTCGTCGAGCGGCTCAAGGCCGAAAAGCTGACCGTGCGCAACGTGCCGCGCGACACGGCACCTGCCGACGGCGCCTGCATCTTCACCGGAGAGCCGGCGGTAGAGCGGATTTACGTCGCACGCGCATACTGATTTTTTGGGGGGAATTTCATGGGCAATGCGATCAGGCACGGGTTTGCGAACCTGACGAACTTTTCGGGTCGGGACAGCCGCACGCTGTTCTGGTGGTGGGTGTTGCTGATCGTCGTCATCACCTTCGCGATCAGCTTCATTTCCGGGATCGTGTTTGCCGCAGGATCGATGGGCACCGCGTTCCAGGCCGCTTCGGGAGAGGTGGACCAGGCGCAGATCCAGGCAGAGATGATGCGCAGCATGGCGGGCAGCCTTGGCACGCAGGCCTGGATCGGCGTGGCAATCTCGCTCATCGGTCTGGTCCTGCTGATCGCGTCCTTCGTGCGCCGCCTGCGCGATGCAGGGCTGCCCGTACTCATCGCGGTAATCCCGGTCATTACCACGCTGATCGCTGCCTATGCGAGCGTGGCGGGCGTGCAGGAAATGCAGGCCCTGATGATGAGCGGTGACCAGCAGGCGATGAACGAGGCTGCGGCCGATCCCGGCCTCGGCATGGTCGCCTATATCGGCTATCTCGTCGTGATCGTGTGCGGCCTCATCCCGACGCGGGCCGCCGACTAGCGCGCCCACCAAGAGGCACCTTGACCCAGGGCCGCGAGCAAGCTGTTGTGTGCGGATGAAAAAACGCATCCTCGCCGCCGCCCTGCTCGTTTCCACCGCACCGCTGGCCGCGCAACCGGGAACTCCTGCGCCAGATCCGGCGGAGGATGTTTCGCAGGAGCGCCTGCGCGCCGATGTGGAGCGGCTGGTCGCCTTCGGCACCCGCCATACCCTCTCCGAACAGGACAATCCTGAGCGCGGCATTGGCGCGGCGGTCGACTGGGGGCTCGAAACCTTCCGGGCGATCTCCGCCGACTGCGGCGGCTGCCTCACCGTGGTCGCGCCCGAAACCACCGTCGACGGGCGGCGCATTCCGCAGCCCACGCGGCTACGCAACGCGGTCGCGATCCAGCGTGGGAGTGAACGGCCGGGTGAGGTCATCATCATCCAGGGCCATATCGACAGCCGCGCGAGCGACGTGATGGATGCCCAAGCCGAAGCCCCCGGCGCCAACGACGATGGTTCGGGCACCGCGCTCGCGATCGAGGCCGCGCGGGTTCTCAGCCAGCAGCAGTACCCCGTCACCATCGTGTACGCGCTGCTCTCGGGCGAGGAGCAGGGGCTCTATGGCGGGCAGCTGATGGCGGATTATGCGGTCGAGCAAGGCTGGGACGTCAAGGCGGTGCTCAACAACGACATCGTCGGCAATTCGTGCGGGGCGGACGGCTATTGCGAGCCCGATGTAGTGCGCGTGTTCTCAGAAGGACCGCGCGCCGATCTGACCGACGATATCCGCGCAGCGCAGCGCCGCGACGGGGGCGAAAACGACAGCCCGAGCCGCAATCTTTCGCGCTTCATCGATCGTCTGGCAAATGGGAAAGAGGGGAGCCTCGACGTGCGGCAGATCTGGCGGGTCGACCGGATGGGCCGCGGCGGCGACCAGATCCGCTTCCTCGAAGCAGGCTATCCTGCGGTGCGCTTCACCGTCGGGGTGGAGGATTACGACCACCAGCATCAGGACCTGCGCACCGAAGACGGGACGGACTACGGCGATACGATCGACGAGATGGACTTCGCCTACCTCGCCCGCGTCACCGAGCTGAACGTGCGCGTCGCCGACGCTCTTTCCCGCACGCCACCGCCGCCCGCGCCCGTCGCACAGGCCGCGGTCCGCACCGATACTCTCGTGGAGTGGGACGAAGTGCCGGGGGCAGAGGAGTACCGACTTTTCCAGCGGCGCACGATGGATCCTGCATGGCCCGCCGAGCCCGCACGCGTGGTGCGTTCGCACCCCCCACGCCCGGTACGAACGCACCTCGCGGAGATGGAGCCGCAGGGCGCGGACTTCTCGATCGTGCTCGACGGCGTTCGCGGCGACGACTGGTTCTTCGGTGTCAGCGCCTGCGCCGCTGGCGGCCTGTGCTCGCCCGTCGCCAGCGCGGTCCCCGCCGGGCAATTCGCGCCGGTCGGCAAGGAAGAAGGCGACGAATAGCCTCCGCATCTGCTAGGTGCGGGCCCATATGGCTCGAAACGCAAAACCCAAGCACCCCCATGGCCTGCCGACGCAGAAGCAGGTCCTCGAATTCATCCAGACCTCCGATAGCACGGTCGGCAAGCGCGAGATCGCCAAGGCCTTCGGGCTGAAGGGGCAGGAGAAGATCGCGCTCAAGAAACTGCTGAAGGACATGGCCGAGGAAGGCCTGATCGACGGCAAGAAGACCGCCTATCACCGCATGGGCGGCATCCCCAAGGTCACCGTGCTGCGCGTGGTCGAGATCGAAGATGGCGAGCCGGTCGCCGTGCCCGAGAAGTGGGAGCCCGACGACGGCGCCAAGCCGCCGCGCCTCACCATCGTGGAAAAATCGCGCGGGCGCGGCTCGAAAGGCATGCCCGCGCTCAAGGTCAATGACCGCGTGCTCGCCCGCACCGAGGAAACGCCCCGCGGCTGGCGCGCGCATCCGATGAAGAAGCTCGCCCAGCAGACGGAGGGCCTTATCGGCGTGGTCGAGAAGGACGGGCGCGGCAAGTTCTGGCTTGCTCCGGTCGACAAGAAGGTGCGCAATTCCTCGCCCATCTCCGATGTCGGCACGGCCGAGGAAGGGCAGCTGGTCTCCGCAGAGCCGACCGGGCGCGGCCCGCGCGCGGGCGTGCGGGTGACCGAGGTGCTCGGCGATCCGCTGGCCCCCAACAGCTTCTCCATGATCGCGATTGCCAAGCAGGGCATCCCCCACGTCTTCCCGCAGGAAGTCCTCGACGAGGCGCAGCTGGCGGCAAAGCTGCCCGTCTCCGCCGATACGCGTGAAGACCTGCGCCATGTGCCGATCATCGCAATCGACCCGGCGGACGCGCGCGACCACGATGACGCGATCTGGGCCGAACCCGATACGGCGCAGGACAACGAGGGCGGCTTCCGCGCGATCATCGCGATCGCCGATGTCTCGCACTATGTCCGGCCGGGCAGCGCGCTCGACAAGGAAGCGAGGAAGCGCGGCAATTCGGTCTATTTCCCCGACCGGGTCGTGCCGATGCTGCCCGAGGTGCTCTCCGCCGACGTGTGTTCGCTACGGGCGGACGAAGACCGCGCGGCGATGGTCTGCCACCTGCGGATTTCCGCCAAGGGCAAGCTGCTCGACTGGCGCTTTACCCGCGCGATCGTACGAATCGCGGAGGTGATCGCCTACGAGGAAGCGCAGCGGCGGATCGACGAGTCCGTCGGGGACGAAAAGCTGGACAACCTGTGGAAAGCCTGGGGAGCGCTGTGGAAAGCGCGCGAGGCGCGCGACCCGCTCGACCTCGATCTGCCCGAGCGGCGCGTGATCCTCGACGAGGAGGGCGGGATCAAGGAAATCGCGATCCGCGAACGACTCGACGCGCACCGCGTGGTCGAGGAATTCATGATCGCGGCCAATGTCGCGGCGGCTAAGGCGCTGGAGAACAAGAACTCGCCCGTCGTCTACCGCGTTCACGAACAGCCGAGCCGCGAGAAGCTGCTGGCCCTGAAGGAATATCTCGGCACGCTCGATATGAAACTTGCCATGGGGCAGGTGATCACGCCCACGCTGTTCAACCGCTTCCTGAAGGATGTGTCAGACGAGCAGGAAAAGGCGCTGCTGATGGAAGCGGTGCTGCGCACGCAGACGCAGGCCTATTACGGGCCGGACAATCAGGGGCATTTCGGTCTCTCGCTGGGCAGTTATGCGCACTTCACCTCGCCGATCCGCCGCTATGCCGACCTGCTGGTGCACCGCGCACTGGTCGATGCCTTCAAGCTCGAGCAGCCCAAACCGAAGGGCAAACTGCCCGAGAGCAGCGGGCTGAGCGATGTCGACCGCAGCGATATGGGCAAGATCAGCGAGGCGATCAGCCGGACAGAGCGCCGCGCAATGGAGGCAGAGCGCGATACGATCGACCGCTATGTCGCGGCATGGCTGGCAGGCCGGGTGGGCGAAACCTTCGAAACGCGGATCACCGGCGTGCAGAACTTCGGCTTCTTCGCCACCATCGTGGGGCTGGGCGGCGACGGGCTGGTGCCGATCTCCACCATCGGCGACGAGTATTTCCATTTCGACGAGGCGGCCAAGGCGCTGGTCGGGTCGGACACGGGCACCCGCTATGAAACCGGGCAGCGGCTCGAGATGAAGCTGGTCGAGGCCAATGCGCTGACCGGCGCACTGCGCTTCGAAGTGCCCGGCGGCGATGCCTCCAAGGCTCGCGAGGGGCGCCCGCTGCGCAGCACGCCCAAGGGGCCGCGCAAGGATGGGCCCCGGAAGGGCGGTCCCAAGAAGGATGGCCCAAGGAAAGACAAGGCCGGCAAGCACCAGGTCGGCAAGCGCGGTCGGCCGGGCAATATCCGCCACCAGGGGCGCAAGAAGAAGTGATACGGGCCGCGCATACCGGCTAAAGCATGGGGGAACGCGGGCGAGCGGGGCCCCGTTGGTAGGGCAAAGGAGAACGCCTCATGCCCACGCTCGTCCCCGGCCGCAAAGTCCCCAATCTCGACCTCGAACTCACGATCGAGGCGCGTTTCCAGCTCGCCAAGCAGAAGCCCGACGCCTTCACCATGCTGGTCTTCTATCGCGGCAGTCACTGCCCGATCTGCAAGAAATATCTCGAAGAGCTGGGCGGCAAGCTGGAGAAGTTCACCACGCTCGGCGTCGCACCCTTCGCGATCTCGATGGACAGCAAGGACCGCGCTATGGTCGCGCACGAGGAGTGGGCGACGCACGACCTCCCCCTCGCCTACAACCTGTCCGAAGAGCAGGCGCGCGAGTGGGGCCTGTTCCTATCGGAAAAGCGCCCGGAAAGCGACGAGCCCGAGCTGTTTTCCGAACCCGGCCTGTTCCTGATCCGGCCCGACCGCACTCTTTATTTCGAGGATGTGCAGAGCGGGCCTTTCGCCCGCCCGCCGCTCGACGACCTGCTCGATGCGATCGAATTCGTTCGGGAGGATGACTATCCGGTGCGCGGCACCGCGACCTGACCGTGGCAGGCCCCGAAACGGTCAGGCTCCGCCGATCCGGTCCACGTCTTCGGTGGTCAGCGAGCCCGGCAGGATCACGAGCGGGCAGGGCAGGCCGCCCGGGTTGGCGGAAAAGTGGTGGACAAGCGGCCCCGGCGGGCCCTCCGATGCGGCACCCAGCACGAGCGCCAGCACATCGGGGTTCTCGGCGAGGTATTCGCGTACGATCCGGTCGCCATCGCCCACCTTCACCGCGATGTTCGGCATCTTGCCGCTTTCGGAAAAGACGTTGCCCGCCGCGCTGGTGGCGATAGCCTCCGCCCGGTCGCGCGCCTCCTGCTCGATCGTCGCCTGCACGCCGCCGAAAGCGTTGAAATTCTGCGGCTGGACGATGGCGAGGATCTGCACCGACCCGCCGCTCGATTCCGCCCAGCGCATGGCGAAGCGCAGCGCCTTACGCGCTTCCTTCGTCTCGTCGATGATGACCAGGTATTTACCCATTGGAAATCTCCCGGCCCCGCTTTCGGCACAAATTCGTAATGATGGCAAGGCGCTTGCCCCGTGTGCCCAAATTGGCCAAAGCGAGGCAAAGGGCCGGTTGCCGCTACGGCGCGGTCAAAGCTGACGCAGATTGCAGGACACGTAAATGCCCACACCGATCAAGATGCCCGCGCTTTCACCGACGATGGAGGAGGGGACGCTGGCCAAATGGCTGGTGAAGGAAGGCGACACGGTATCAGCCGGCGACCTCCTGGCCGAGATCGAAACCGACAAGGCGACGATGGAATTCGAGGCGGTCGACGAAGGCACCATCGCCTCGATCGAAGTGGCCGAGGGGACCGAGGGCGTCGCCGTCGGCACGGTCATCGCGATGATGGCGGGCGAGGGCGAGAGCGTGGAAGACGCCGCCAAGGCCGCCCCCGCTGCCGATGAGGACGCGGCACAGCCCGGCGGCAAAGCCGAGAAGGCCGCCGGTGACGAAACCGCGAGCGAACCTGCCAAGGCGCAGCCGCGCGAGAGTGCCGAGCCGACCCGGGCCAAGAATACCGGCAAGACCGGCACGGTCCCCGAAAGCGGCAAGGCGGGCCCCGCGCCGACCGATGAAAGCGGCGACCGCGTGTTCGCCTCCCCGCTCGCCCGGCGTATCGCGGACCAGAAGGGCCTCGACCTCACCGATGTGAAGGGAAGCGGGCCGCACGGGCGAATCGTGAAGGCCGACGTCGAGGATGCACAGGTCGGTCGACCCGCGAGCGAGGCGAAGCCCGGCGCGGTCGCAGGCCCGGTCGACGCCGCGATGGACGGCGACGCGCCGTTCAACGAGGAAAAGCTCTCGGGCGTGCGCAAGGTCGTCGCCAAGCGGCTTACCGCCGCCAAGCAGGAAGTGCCGCACTATTACCTCAGCGTGGACATCCGGCTCGACGCGCTGCTCGCCGCGCGCAAGGATCTGAACGCGATGCTGGAGGCCGAAGGCGTGAAGCTGTCGGTCAACGACCTGCTGATCAAGGCGCTGGCCAAGGCGCTGATGCGCACCCCGCAGGCGCATGTCAGCTTCCAGGGCGACACGCTGCATCGTTACAATCGGGCGGATATCTCGGTCGCGGTGGCCTCGCCCAAGGGCCTCATCACCCCGATCATCCGTGGTGCCGATCGCAAGAGCCTCGCGGAGATCGCGACCGAGATGAAGGACCTCGCGGGCAAGGCGCGCGAAGGCAAGCTGCAGCCGCACGAATACCAGGGCGGCACCGCCAGCATTTCCAACCTCGGCATGTTCGGGATCAAGCAGTTCGACGCGGTCATCAACCCGCCGCAGGGCATGATCATGGCGGTCGGCGCCGGCGAGCAGCGCCCATGGGTGGTCGACGGGCAGATTGCTCCGGCGACGATCATGACCGCCTCGGGCTCGTTCGATCACCGCGCGATCGACGGTGCGGAAGGCGCGCAGCTGATGGAAGCCTTCAAGCAGATGTGCGAACAGCCGATGGGGATGATGCTGTGAGGATCGCACTCGCCACACTCACCACTCTGGCGCTCTCGCTCGCCGCGTGCGAGCGGGCACCTGCGGATGGTACGGAAGAAGAACCCGCGCCTGACGCGCAGACCGCCGGAGCCTCCGCCACGCCTTACGACGGCCCCATCCCGATGCCGATCCGGATCGGCACCAATGGCCCCGATGCCGATTCGTGTGCCAGCTACGGCGAAGTGACCGGCCTCGATGCGGCGGGCGAAACCTATCTCTCTGTACGCGACGCGCCGAGCCTTGATGTGAAGGAGCGTGATCGGCTCGATGCCGGGCAGGGCGTCCATATCTGCGGCGAAAGCGGGGGCTGGTACGGCATCGTCTACGACAATTCGGACGAGGCGCAGGAATGCGGCATCGAAGAGCCCGTGTCGGAGCCGACCAATTACACCGGCCCCTGTGCGCAGGGCTGGGTCCAGGCGGATTTCGTCACCATCGTGGCAGGATGATGACCGAGGCCCAACCCCAGATCCGCGTCACCGCGATGCCGACCGACATGAACCCCTATGGGGGCGTGTTCGGCGGGTGGCTGATGAGCCAGATGGCGCTCGGTGCCGGTTCGCTGGCGAGCCGCGAAGGGCAGGGCCGCGCGAATGTGGTCGCCGCGAGCGATTTCGGCTTCCCCGCCGCAATGGCGCTGGGTGACGAGCTCAATATCTACTGCGAGATCGTGAAAGAGGGGAACACCTCGATCACGATCGCCGCCGAAGGCATCGCTCGCGCGCGCCATGGCGAAGAGACCAAGCTGGTGTGCAAGGGCACCTTCGTGTTCGTGCTCGCCGACGACGATGGCAATCCGCGCCCCGTGCGCATGCAGGCCGCCGCGGCCGCGACGCCTTCATCGGACAATGATGGCTGAGGCGCTGACCTGCATCTCTCGCCGACCGTTTTCCGCCGCCTGTCGGGTGGCACATTTTTAGCGCCTGACCCCTGTGTCAGGCGTGTCAGACAAACCAGCAAGAGGCTTCCATGGCTGAGAAATACGACCTTATCGTTCTGGGCAGCGGACCGGGCGGCTACGTCGCCGCGATTCGCGGGGCGCAGCTGGGGCTGAAGGTCGCCATCGTGGAGCGCGAGCTGCTCGGCGGGATCTGCCTCAACTGGGGCTGCATCCCGACCAAGGCGCTGCTGCGCTCGGCCGAAATCCTGCATTATGCGCAGAACGCGAAGGATTACGGCCTGAAGATCGCGGGCGCAATCGAGGCCGATCTGGAAGCCGTGGTGAAGCGCTCGCGCGGCGTGGCCAAGCAGCTCAACCAGGGCGTCACGCACCTGATGAAGAAGAACAAGATCGCGGTGCATATGGGCGAGGGTAAGCTGACCGGCCCTACCTCGCTGACGGTCACAGGCGAGAAGGGTGAAGAGAAGCTGGAGGCGAAGCACATCATCGTCGCCACCGGCGCGCGGGCGCGCGACCTGCCTTTCGCCAAGGCCGACGGCGAACGGATCTGGACCTATCGCCACGCGATGACGCCCAAGGACATGCCGAAGAAACTGCTGGTGATCGGATCGGGCGCGATCGGGATCGAATTCGCCAGCTTCTACAACGACATGGGCGTGGACGTGACCGTGGTCGAAATGCTCGACCGGATCGTGCCGGTGGAAGACAAGGACGTCTCCGCCTTCCTTCACAAGAGCCTGACCAAGCAGGGCATCACGATCATGACCGGCGCGGGTGTCGAAGACATCAAGGCAGACGGCAAGGGCGTGAAGGCCAAGATCAAGGACAAGGACGGCAAGGTGAGCGAGAGCGAATTCTCGCACTGCATCACCGCCATCGGGATCGTGCCCAATACCGAGAATATCGGGTTGGAAAAGCTTGCCGAGATGGAGAAGGGCTTCATTCAGGTCGACGACTATGGCCGCACCAAGAGCAAGGGCCTGTGGGCGATCGGCGATTGCACGCCGGGGCCGTGGCTGGCGCACAAGGCGAGCCACGAGGGCGTGACCGCGGCCGAAGCGATCGCGCAGGAGCTGGGCGACAAGGATGTCCACCCGCACCCGCTCGACCGTCGCAACATCCCGGGCTGCACCTATTGTCACCCGCAGATCGCCAGCGTCGGCCTGACCGAGGAAAAAGCGAAGGAAGCCGGCTACGACGTGAAGGCGGGCACCTTCCCCTTCATCGGCAACGGCAAGGCGATCGCTTTGGGCGAGGCCGAAGGCTTCACCAAGACCGTGTTCGACGCCAAGACCGGCGAACTGCTGGGCGCGCACATGGTGGGCGCGGAAGTGACCGAGATGATCCAGGGCTTCGTCGTCGGCAAGACGCTGGAGACCACGGAAGCGGAACTGATGCAGACGGTCTTCCCGCACCCGACGATCTCGGAATCGATGCACGAAAGCGTGCTCGCCAGCTACGGACGCGCGCTGCACATCTGATTATGGGAAACCGGCGGGTCGCCGGGCGTTGGGTGCGTATGAGCGAAGAAAAGAAAACGCCGCCCCGCGGCGACAAGCCCAATGGCAAGAACGACAGCGAAATCACGCACGAGCATCGCGCGCTGATGAACCAAGGTTCCGCCAAGCCGGAGGATTATCCGGCGGACGAACGTGACGCGCAGTCGCTGGTGAACAAGGACAAGCGGCGCGACCAGTCGGACTGATCGCGCCGCCGTTCCTGTTTCTTTCAGATTACGCTTTGCGGCGCAGGAATGCGATCACCGCGAGGATCAGGAAGACCACGAACAGGATCCACGCGATGTTGGACGAAACCCCGGCGATACCGCCGAAGCCCAACACGGCAGCGACCAGCGCGATAATCAGAAAGATGATAGCCCAACGAAGCATTAGTATTCTCCCCAGTGTGGTCACTGGCATATGCCGGACGGCGATGGGAGGGCTCCCGCTTAACATTTATCAACCCAGCAAAGGTGCAGGGTCACAACTCGGCGCGAAGCACGGCCTCTAGGGAAGGAGCGGGTGCTCGACCCGCCGTCCTCCCGGAGGCTGGAGCGAGGCGAGTTGCCGCGACGTCAAATGATGGCGGACAGGGTGGGATTCGAACCCACGGTGAGCGTAAACCCACGGCGGTTTTCAAGACCGCTGCCTTAAACCACTCGGCCACCTGTCCTTGTGCGGAATGTCGGCTAACGCTTCGGCCCGCATTTGTCACGCCAGGTCAGACAATCGATCGCGGGACCCTCTGGGTCATTGGCGAGTAACCTTTGGTATGACAGACAAATGCGCATGAAATTCCCCCGCCCGATCCTCGCGCTGGCAGCCGCTTGCTCCGCGCTCTCCGCCGTCCCCGCCGCCGCGCAGGATATGCCTTTCGACGCCTATATGCAGCTCGTGATCGCGAAGGCGAGGGCCGAAGGTGTCAGCGAAGCCACGATCCAGCGCATGACGTCGGACCTGACGCCCAATCCGCGGGTGATCGAGCTGGACCAGGGGCAGCCCGGCTCGTCCTCCTCTCCGGGCTACCCGCCCCTGCAGCCCTATCTCGACCGGCACGTCGATACGGCGCGCATCAACGGCGGGCGCGCTGTCTATAACGAGACGACCCGGCTTCACGGCCCGATCCGCCAGCAATACGGCGTACCGCCCGAAATCATCATCGCGATCTGGGGGCACGAGACGAATTACGGCGGCTATCGGGGCAATTTCGATCTCGCCCGCTCGCTCGCCACTCTCGCATGGGAAGGGCGGCGCCGCGCGCTATTCGAAAGCGAATTCATCGCGCTGCTGAAGGTGGCGGACAAGGGTTATTCGCGCGATCGGCTGGTCGGCAGCTGGGCCGGAGCCTTCGGCAATCCGCAATTCCTGCCGAGCGTCTACCTGCGCCTCGCCACCGATGGCGACGGCGACGGGATGGCGAATATCTTCACCAATCAGGCCGATACGATGGCCTCGATCGCACGCTATTTCCAGGATGCGGGCTGGCGCCCGGGCATTCCCTGGGGCGTGCGGGCCAGCGTGCCGAGCGGCTTTAACGTCGATGCCTATCGCACAGAACTTGTCGCGCCGGTCTGCCCGCGCGTGCACGAGCGGCACAGCCAGTGGAAAACCGTCGCCGAATGGCGCGCGCTGGGTGTGACGCCCTATAGCGGCCTGCCGTCGGACACGCTGGTCAGCCTGTTCCAGCCCGATGGCCCGGGGGCCCCTGCGTGGCTGTTAACCTCAAATTATCGCGTTATCCTCGAATATAACTGCTCCAATTACTACGCGATGAGTGTGGGGCTGCTAGCCGATGAGATTGCCCGATAATGTGATGAAACTGCCCGTGGGGTTCGCGTTGCTGGCCACGCTGGGCTCATGCGCCGCCGGCTCGGGCGATAACGGCCTCGCCCCGGCGACCGATTACTACGCGGTGGACCGCGCCGTGCCGACGCCTGCGGCAGCCACGATCGGTCCGCAGGCGGACTATCCGCAGGTTCTGGGCGAGCCCTTCGTGGTCGACGGGCAGACCTTCACCCCCGAAGACGTGCTCAGCTACGACGCCGTGGGCTACGCCACGCTCGATATGACCGATGCGGGCGGAGTGACCGTCTCGCACAAGACGCTTCCGCTGCCGAGCTATGTCGAGCTGACCGCGCTCGACACCGGGCGCACGATCCTCGCCCGGGCCGAGCGGCGCGGCCCGATGACCGCAAGCCGGGTCGTCGGCCTGTCCCAGAGCGCCGCGCAGGAGCTGGGCGTGAGGGAGGGCGCGCCGGTCCGCATCCGCCGGGTGAACCCGCCTGAGTATGAACGTGCCGCCCTGCGTTCGGGCAAGCCCGCCGGAAACCGTCTCGACACACCGGACACCCTGCTTGCCGTGCTGCGCAAGCAGCTACCGGCCGCAGGAGCTTCCAGCCTTGCGCCGCGCGGTCCGGCGGCGTCGGCCGATGCGTCCGATTCTCTCGACGAATCCTTCGACCAGGCTTTCGCACAGGTCGAACCCGGGCCCTCGACCGCCGTGGTCGACGATGCCGACGATTACCCCACTTCACCGGCCGAGCCTGCCGCCCGCACCACCTATGCACTGCCCCCGATCGGGGAAACACCGACCGGTGCGGCGGCCCGGCCGGGACCGGTCGAAGTCGCGCGCCTGCCGCGCGAGACGCGGCAAGCGCCCGCTCCGCAGCGCACCGCGCCCGCACCTGCGCCGCGGGTCGCCCCCGCGCAGGTCGCTCGCCCGGCGCCGCGGACGGGGCGCTACATCGTACAGGTCGCGTCTTTTTCCAGCAGGAACAATGCCATCGACGCAGCCGACCAGCTGGCGGGCTTCGTCGTCCGCTCCGGTCAGTATCTCCGGGTCCGCATGGGGCCCTACGTGACTCGTGGAGAAGCCGATGCGGCCCTCGCCAAAGCGCGCGCGGCGGGCTATAGGGACGCTTTCGTAGACACGAGCGGATAACCGCCGCGTACGCCGCCTGATTGCGGCTCCGGCCGCTGTATCAGGAGCACGACATTGCCGGGAGTATTGGCGAGGCGACAGCGTGCGGCAGCCCTGCTTGCCGCGATGGCACTCGTCTTGCCGGCCGGCCTTCAGGCAGAGCCGGCCCCACCGACGCCCGAGCAGGCGCCGATCGCCTACATGGTCGACCTTTCGAGCGGGCAGACGCTGTACGCGCGCGATATCGACCGGCGGTTCGTCCCGGCATCGATCACCAAGGTGATGACCACTCTGGTGGCCTTCGACATGCTGGCCGGCGGCAAGCTGCGGCCCGACCAGCGCATCCCCTACCGCGACGCCACCTTCGACGAATGGCACCAGAAGGGCTCCACCCTGTTCCTGCCCGCGCGCGCCAGGCCCACGGTGCAGCAGCTGCTCATCGGGATCACGACCGTCTCCGCCAACGATGCATCGGTCGTGCTGGCAGAGGGCGCAGCCGGCAGTGTGGAGAACTGGACCGGGCGGATGAACGCGACCGCGCACCGCATCGGCATGCACGACAGCTATTTCTCGACCCCCAATGGCTGGCCGGACGAGGGGGGCACCTTCACCACCGCGCGGGATCTCGCTACATTGGCCAAGCAGATCGTGCGCCACCATCCCGAGAAGTTCGATTTCTACTTCGGTCGCCGCGGCCTGAAGGCCTATGGCATCGCGCAGGACAACCACGATCCGATCACCGGCCGCGTCGATGGCGCGGACGGGATGAAGACCGGCTACACCGACCAGGCAGGCTACGGCTTCCTCGGCACGGCCGAGCGTGAGGGCCGGCGGCTGGTCATGGTCGTCGCCGGCGCGGACCGCGGCTACGAGCGCGATCGCGCAGCGCGCGACTTCATCGAGTGGGGCTTCTCCGCCTTCGACAGCCGCCTGCTCGCAAAACGCGGACAGACCGCGGCTGTCGCGCAGGTCCAGAACGGCAGCGTCGCCGAGGTGAAGCTCGTTGCGGCGCAGGATATCCGCGTTGCCATGCCGCGCGGCGACAATGCCAATCCGACGCTGACGGTGCGCTACGACGGGCCGTTGCGTGCGCCGATCCGGCAGGGCGAAGCGGTCGCCTCGCTGGAAATCGCGGTGCCCGGAATGGAGCGTTCGACCGTCCCGCTCTATGCCGCGCAGGACATCGAGGAGGCGGGCATTTTCCGCCGCATAGCCAACGGCTTTACGGGGCTGCTGCGATGAAGGAATACGGCACCCAAGAAGCGATAAGGGCGCGTTTCATCGCGTTCGAAGGCGGTGAAGGCGTTGGTAAGTCGACCCAAGCGAAGCGTCTGGTCGATGCGCTGGCGCAGCGCGGGATCGATTCGCTGCTGACCCGCGAACCCGGTGGCACGCCGGGTGCGGAAACGATCCGCAAGCTGCTGCTGGATCCGCCCGGCACGGGCTGGCAGGTGCAGGCCGAAGCCCTGCTGTTCGCCGCTGCCCGATCGGACCATGTCGCCAAAGCGATCAAGCCGGCACTGCTGTCAGGCAAGTGGGTCGTGTGCGATCGCTTCGTCCTGTCGAGCCGTGCGTACCAGGGCCTCGCGGGGGGGCTCGGCGATGCCGAGGTTCGCGAATTGCACCGGATCGGCAGTGGCGGGCTGACGCCATGCCTCACCTTCCTGCTCGAAGCGCCGGGAGATGACGTGGCCGAGCGGCTGCGCAGGCGCGACGGGGACAAGGCGGATGCCATCGGCGGCCGCAACGAACGCTACCATGGCGATGTGGCGCGGGGCTTCGCAGGGCTTGCGCAGGGTGACGAGACAATTGTCCAGATCGATGCCTCGGGCACGCAGGACGAGGTGCACGCCGCGATCATGCCGCATGTCGAAGCCCTGCTAGCGGCGGTTTCGTGAACGAATTCCACGCAGGCCAGTGGCGCGAATGGCGCGCAGCGCTCGCCAGCCCGCGCATGCACCACGCGTGGATTCTCGCGGGCCGACGGGGGCTGGGCAAGCATGACTTCGCACGCGCCGCGGCGAGCGAACTGGTCGCCATCGGGAGAGAGGCTCCGGTTGCGGAGAACGACCCCGACATCCAGCTGCTGACGCATCTGCCGAAGGACGACAAGGAAGCGCGCAAGCAGGAAAAGGGCGAGCCGTTCGAGACCAAGCGTAATATCTCGATCGAGCAGGTGCGCACGATGCAGGCGCGGCTCAACACCCGCCCGACCCTTGGCGACCGGCGCGCGATCATCATCGACCCGGCGGACGATCTGGAGCGCAACGCCGCCAATGCGCTGCTCAAGAGCCTCGAAGAGCCGCCACAGGGGACGTTCTTCCTGCTGGTGACCCATCGCCCCGGGTTGCTGCTCCCCACGATCCGCTCACGCGCGCGCATCCTGCGCTTCAACACGCTGCCGCCAGCGCGGGTGGAAGAGGTGTTGCGCGCCGAGGACGAGATGGCCGATCCGGCCGATATCGCGCTTGCGGCGCGGGCGAGCGGCGGTGCACCCGGCGCGGGGATCGCTTTCCTCGCGCAGGAACTTGGCCCGGCCGAGGCACTGATGCGCAAAATTGCGGCAGAGGGCGATCCGGACTTCGTCTTGCGCGGCAAGCTGGGCGAGGAAATCGGCGCACGGCCCGATCGTGCGCGGCTCGCGACGACGCTGGATCTTGCGCGCACGGTTCTTGCGCAAAAGCTGGAGCAACCCGACGGTCTCGACATTCCTGCACTGGTCGATGCGCATGCCCGACTGGTGACCATTTCAGGCCAGGCGAAAAGCTACAATTTCGACCCCGGCTTCCTAGCAATGGAAATCGGCACCTTGCTCGCCTCGGCTGCCCCGCATAGAGCCACCGCCAATGTCTGATCCCTACTATATCACCACCGCGATCCACTATCCCAACGGCAAGCCGCATATCGGCCATGCCTACGAGACCGTGGCCGCCGACGTCATTGCCCGATTCCAGCGGCTCAAGGGCCGCGACGTGCGCTTCCAGACCGGCACCGACGAGCACGGGCTCAAAATGGCCCGCAAGGCGCAGGACGAAGGCAAGACCCCGCGAGAGCTCGCCGACGAGATGAGCGCACATTTCCAGCGCCTGTTCGACCGGCTGAACACTTCCTACGACCGCTTCATCCGCACGACCGAGCCCGATCACCACACCGCCAGCCAGGCGCTGTGGCGCAAGATGGAAGAGCGCGGCGACCTGTATCTCGATCGGTACGAGGGCTGGTACTCGGTTCGCGACGAGGCCTTCTACGACGAGAAGGAACTTGTTGAGGGGCAGGGCGGGGAGAAGCTTTCCCCGCAGGGCACTCCGGTCGAATGGACGGTGGAGGAAAGCTGGTTCTTCCGCCTCTCGAAATACCAGGACAAGCTGCTGGACCTCTACAATCGGCAGCCCGATTTCATCCAGCCCGACAGCCGCCGGAACGAGGTGATGCGCTTCGTCGAGGGTGGACTGCGCGATCTTTCGGTCAGCCGCACCAGCTTCGACTGGGGGGTAAAGGTGCCCGGCAGCGAAGACCACGTGATGTACGTGTGGGTCGACGCGCTGACCAACTACATCAGCGGGCTCGGCTACCCGGAAGAGGGCGCGGACTGGAAGTACTGGCCCGCTGACCTGCACCTGATCGGCAAGGATATCGTGCGCTTCCACACGGTCTACTGGCCCGCCTTCCTGATGAGCGCGGGCGTGGAACTGCCCAAACAGGTCTTCGGCCACGGCTTCCTGCTCAACCGCGGGCAGAAGGAGAGCAAGTCGCTCGGCAACGTGACTGACCCGATGGTGCTCGCCGACCAGTTCGGCGTCGATGCCGTCCGCTACTTCCTGATGCGCGAGATCGCCTTCGGGCAGGACGGCAGCTATTCGCCCGAAGCGATCGTCACACGCGCCAATGCGGAACTGGCCAATAGTTTCGGCAATCTGGCGCAGCGCACGCTCTCGATGATCGCCAAGAACCTCGATGGCGAACTGGGTGCATACGAGCCGAATGGCGACGACAAGGACCTGCTGGGCACCGTACAGGCGGCGGTTCGCAAGTCCTTGCCGGAAGAGTTTGAAAAGCTGGCATTTTCTGTCGGCATCGACGCGTGGATGAAGGCGGTTTACGCCTGCAACCAGTATGTCGACGAACAGGCGCCCTGGGCGCTCAAGAAGACCGATCCGGAGCGGATGCGCACCGTGCTCCAGACGCTGTTCATCGCGTTGCGCGACTTGGCCATAGCGATCCAGCCTGTCATTCCGGAGAAGGCAGGCCACCTGCTGACCATGCTGGGAATTGCCGAAGACGCGCGGAGCTACGCCGATCTGGCGGACGAGGGCTGGTATGGCGCGCTGATCGCCACCGGCTACCGCGTGCCCAAGCCCGACCCGCTGTTCCCGCGGCTCGAGTTGCCGGAGGCGCCTGCGGAAGATGGGGAGGCCGGCTGATGCTGATCGATAGCCACTGCCATCTCGAATACGAAGGTCTGGTCGACAACCAGGGCGAAGTGCTGACGCGGGCGCGCGAGGCCGGCGTACAGGGTTTTCTCAACATCTCGACGAAGCAGGCCGAATGGGACCAAGTCGTGGCCACCGCAGCGCGCGAGGACGACGTCTGGGCCAGTGTCGGCATCCATCCGCACAATGCCGATGAGCATGCCGACCTGGCGCGCGAAACGCTGCTGGAGGCGACCCGGCACCCCAAGGTGGTCGGGATCGGCGAGACCGGGCTCGATTACTTTTACGACAAGTCGGATCGCGACGTGCAGAAGGCATTGTTCCGCATGCATATCGACGTCGCGCGATTGACCGGGTTGCCGCTGATCATCCACACGCGCGACGCGGAAGAAGATACCGCCGCGATCCTCGAGGAAGAGATGGGGAAGGGGGGCTATCCCGCCCTCATCCACTGCTTCACCGCATCGGCCGCATTCGGCCAGCGCGTGCTGGATCTCGGCCTGTCGATTTCGATCTCGGGCATCGTGACCTTCAAGAATGCCAAAGACCTGCAGGAGGTCGTGAAGACAATTCCCGCAGACCGCCTGCTGGTTGAAACCGACAGTCCCTTCCTCGCCCCGGTGCCGCACCGCGGCAAGACCTGCGAGCCCGCCTACGTCGCCAATACCGCCCAATTCGTGGCGGATTTGCGCGATACCAGCGTGGAGGATCTCGGCGAGCAGACGACGCGTAATTTCCACGCGCTGTTCGCTAAGACGCGGGCAACGGCGTGAAGGTCACACTGCTCGGCTCGGGCACGTCGACCGGCGTCCCGCGCATCAATGGCGACTGGGGCGCGTGCGATCCATCCGAACCGCGCAACCGCCGCACGCGCGTTTCCGTGCTGATCGAGAACGACGAGGGCGCACGGCTGCTGGTCGATACGCCGCCCGATCTGCGCGAGCAGTTCCTGCGGTGCGGGATCGACAGCATCGACGGCGTCTTCTGGACCCACGACCATGCCGACCACTGCCACGGAATCGACGATCTGCGCGCGCTGCGATACGGGCGCAGCGGCCCGCTGCCCGGCTATGGCGTCGAAGAAACCGTCCGGCGCCTGCGCGCGCGGTTCAGCTATGTCTTTGCGGGCGAGCACGGTTATCCTACGATCGTGAAGCTGGAGACGCTCGATCGTCTGCGGCTGTTCGCGGGCTTCACCGTGGGCTGGTGCGTCATGCCGCACGGGCCTGCGAGAAGCACCGGCTACAGGTTCGGATTCGACGGCAAGTCCATCGGCTATGCCACTGATTTCAGTGAAATAACCAGCGAGATGCTGACGCTGTTCGATGGCGTCGACGTGCTGGTCTGCGATTGCCTGCGACGCGAGGAGCATCCGACCCATGCGAACCTCGCAATGGCACTCGAGCTCGGGAAACGCTGCGGGGTGCGTAAGCTTGTCCTGACGCATCTCGATAAAAGCATGGATTACAAGACTTTGTCGACCGAAGTTCCGAAGGGTGTCATCGTTGGTTATGACGGGCTGCAGGTGTCGCCATGAACGAATTCGAGGTCGTGCAGACCATCGCGCTGGTCGGCTGGCTCGTCTTGGCTGTCACGGCTTTCGCGTCGCACGGTCTCAACTGGAAGACGTCGCTTCGCCACGCACTGATCTGGGCCGTCATCATCACCGGACTGATGATGCTCGTGACGATGGTGCGTTAGGAACACGCTTTCCCACATTGCGGCCGATGGCCGCACACGATCCCGCGCGAGCCCATTCGCAATTTAACATAATATATATTATCCATCTAATGGATGTGCTGACGCTTGGGCTCGGCCAGCCTATGCCCCTGCCATGAGCAAGACCGAACCTTCGCAGATCGACCGCCTGCTTTCCATCATGGCGCGGCTGCGCGATCCCGAACGCGGCTGCGAGTGGGATCTGGCGCAGGATTTCGCGACGATCGCGCCCTATACGATCGAGGAGGCCTACGAGGTCGCCGACGCAATCGAGCGTGACGCCATGGCGGAGCTGCGCGAAGAACTGGGCGACCTGCTGCTCCAGGTGGTGTTCCACGCGCGCATGGCGGAGGAGCGCGGGCTGTTCGCCTTCGATGATGTCGCGCAGAGCATTTCGGACAAGATGGAAGCCCGCCATCCGCATATCTTCGGCGCGGCCGATGGCGTCATGGACGAATCCCGGTGGGAAGAGCTCAAGGCGCAGGAACGCGAAGCCAAGGGCCAGGCAAGCGCGATGGACGGGGTCGCCCGCGCCCTTCCCGCGCTTCTGCGCGCGGAAAAGCTACAGAAACGCGCTGCGCGCGATGGCTTCGACTGGCCCGATCCCTCGGGCGCGGCAGCCAAGGTGGCGGAAGAAGCGCGCGAGCTGGCCGATGCAGACGACGCGACGCGCGAAGAGGAAGCCGGCGATCTGCTGTTTGCGGCGGTCAATCTGGTCCGCGCCCACGGCATCCAGCCCGAGGGCGCGCTGCGTGCCGCCAACGACAAGTTCGAACGGCGCTACCGCGGGATGGAAACGCTCGCCGAGGGTGAATTCGCGCAGCTCGATCTCGAGGCCCAGGAAGCGCTATGGCAGGCGGTAAAGCGAACCGAAAAGGCGAACTCAGCCGGCGGCTGAATCGACGTCGAAACTCTCGAACTGCCCGAGTTCTTTCGGGCCGAGCCGGACGAGGATGCGCTGGCGCGGCTCCCCTTCCCCGCTGGCGATCTCTTCCTCTTCGAGCACATCGCCATGCGCATGGAGCCACGCGATCTCGCGGCCCGCCGAGACCGGCAGCACGAATTCACGCACCGTCGCGCTTCGCGTCAGAATCTGCGCAATCCGCGCTTCGAGCGCGTCCATGTTGAACCCGGTTTCGGCGGAAAGCGGCACGACGCCTTCGTCTTCTTCCGCCCGCACGGCAAGGTCGTCGCGCGCGTCCTCGGCCAGCAGGTCCCACTTGTTCCAGACCTCGAGGATCGGGATCACGCTTGGCTGGTTCGCCCCATCCACCGCCTCTTCGGGCGCTTCGCCGACGACGCCCAGACCGCGCAGCACCTCGAGCACCTGGCGCTTCTGCGCCGCGCTCGACGGGTTGGCGATGTCGCGCACGTGCAGGATCAGGTCGGCATTGGTGACTTCTTCCAGCGTGGCGCGGAATGCGGCCACTAGCTGGGTCGGCAGATCGGAGATGAAGCCCACCGTGTCGGACAGGATCGCCTTCTCGACCCCCGGCAGGCCGATCGCCCGCATGGTGGGATCAAGCGTGGCGAACAGCAGGTCTTCGGCCATCACGTCGGCGCCCGTCAGGCGGTTGAAAATGGTCGACTTGCCCGCGTTGGTATAGCCGACCAGCGCGATGACCGGCCAAGGCGCGCGGGTCCGGCGCTCGCGATGGAGCGCGCGGGTCTTACGGACCTGTTCCAGTTCCTTGCGCAGGCGCGCCATACGCGTGCGGATCATCCGGCGGTCGGCTTCGATCTGGGTCTCGCCCGGGCCGCCGAGGAAGCCATAGCCGCCGCGCTGACGTTCCAGGTGGGTCCAGCTGCGCACCAGACGGCTCGCTTGATAATCGAGATGGGCGAGTTCCACCTGCAGACGGCCCTCGGCGGTCGCGGCGCGCTCGCCGAAAATCTCAAGGATCAGGCCCGTCCGGTCGATGACCTTGCGCTTTATCGTCTCTTCGAGCGTACGCTGCTGGATCGCGGTGAGCGCACCATCGACGATCACGAGCTCCGCCTCGGAGAGTTCCACGTCGGCTGCGATCTTCTCGACCTGCCCCGCCCCGAACAGCGTTGCCGGACGCACGTCGCGCACCGGCTGGATATAGCTTTCGGCGACCACAATACCGATCGCGTTGGCAAGGCCGATCGCTTCCGCAAGCCGCTCCTGCGCGGGCAGATCCTGGGCGGCTCCACGAATGTCCGGGCACACGACGAGCGCACGTGCCCCGCGCGTCACCTCGCCTTCAAGGTCATCTTCGAAAATCTAGCAGTATCCCGTCAATCGTCGTCGCCGTCATCGGCATCTTCCCAGTCGCTCAGGTCGACCGGTTCGGCAGGCTGGATGGTGGAAACGGCGTGCTTGTAGGCCAGCTGGACGTAACCATCGCGTTCCAGCAGGGTGCAAAAAAGGTCGTAGGCGGCGATCCGGCCCTGCAGCATCACGCCATTGACGAGAAACATGGTGACCTGCACCTCGGCCTCGCTCACCCGGCCGAGGAAGACGTCCTGCAGCTGGCGCTGCTTCTTTCCGCCCTCCTGACTGGAGAACTGCTCCGCGTCCATCGGCTGGGCGGGCATGATCGTGCTGATCGCGTGCTTGTAGACCAGCTGCGACTGCCCATCGCGCCGCAGCAGGAGCGAAAAATTGTCGAACCAAGTTATGATGCCCTGCAGCTTCACGCCCTTGACGAGGAAGACCGTCACCGCCGCCTTTTCCCGGCGGAGGATGTTCAGGAAACTGTCCTGCAGGCCGGGATGCTTGTCGTCGGGAGCTTTCTTCGCCCTGGCACGCGCAGGTGCCGGCGCCGGTTTGCGGACGCGCGGCGCATCCTCCGGTTCGACCTCTGGCGTTGCCTTGGTGCGGATCGAGAGCGTTTTTCCTTCGGGCATGACCCTGTTCCTGTTCTTGGCGGCACTGAGAATGGGCGTTGCCGCGTCGCTCAAATCGGGTGCTGCTGCCTTGCTGACAACCGCACAGCTAACAAAAAAATGCGCGCCTCGCCGTAGCGTTCCGGCCTCGCAGCCTTGTCGTTCATCGCCAAGGGCTTAGCCAGACCTGCCCGCGCGCTTCAAGTTCACGACCCGTACGCCCGTATCTCAATCCTCGTCCTTGCGATCGGTCATCCCCAGGATCTTGAGCTTCCGGTGCAAGGCCGAACGCTCCATCCCGATGAAACTGGCGGTCTTGGAGATATTGCCCGAGAACCGCCGGATCTGGATGGCGAGATATTCACGTTCGAACTCCTCGCGCGCCTCGCGCAGGGGGACGCCCATCAGGCCGGAAAGGCCGATCCCGCCCTTGCCGCCGCCTTCGGTGATTTCGCCCGGCAGCATGTCGGGCTCGATCACGTTCATCTTGTCTCGCGGGCTCAGGATTACGGTGCGCTCGACCACATTGCGCAGTTCGCGGACATTGCCGGGCCAGTCGTAGGCCTGCAGCGCGGCCAGCGCCTCTTCGCTCACCTCCGGCGGGGCAAGGCCCTGCTCGGCGGCGTAACGCGCGAAGAAATGCGTCGCGAGTGCGGGAATATCGTCGCGCCGGTCGGCCAGCGACGGGATTTCGACCGGGACCACGTTGAGACGGTAGAACAGGTCTTCGCGGAAGCGCCCTTCCTCGATCTCCCTCTGCAAATCGCGCGAGGTGGAGGACACCACCCGCACATCGACCCCGATCTGCCGGTTGCCACCGACGCGCACGAAGCTCTGCTCGGTCAGCACACGCAGGATCCGCGCCTGCGTCGACAGCGGCATGTCGGCCACCTCGTCGAGATACAGTGTCCCGCCATCGGCCGTCTCCAGCAGGCCGGGCCGCACCAGCTTGCCGTCCGCTTCTTCCCCGAACAGCTCCTGTTCGAACCGCTCGGAGGTGATCCGCGCCGAATTGACGATGACGAAGGCCCCCGATGCCCGCTGGCTCCAGCTGTGCAGCAGGCGGGCCGCGACCTCCTTGCCCGACCCGGCCGGCCCGCTGATCAGCACCCTGCTGCCGGTATTGGCGACGCGTTTCAGCGTCGCGCGGACCTGGTTCACGGGTGCGGAATTGCCGGTAAACTCCTCCCCTGCCCCGCTATTGTCCTGCTTGAGCCGCGTGTTTTCGCGCCGCAGCCGTTCGGTCTCGGTCGCCCGTTCGACCAGCAGGATCAGCCGCTCGGTCTCGAAGGGCTTTTCGATGAAATCCATCGCCCCGCGGCTGACGGCGGAGACGGCGGTGTCGATATTGCCGTGGCCGGAGAAGATGATGACCGGCAGCTCGGGCTCGCGCGCCTTGATCGCATCGAGCACCTCGAGCCCGTCCATCGGGCTTCCGTGGAGCCACACGTCGAGCAGGACGAGGCTGGGCCGGCGTTCGTCGACCATGCGCAGCGCGGTGTCGCTGTCGCCTGCCGTCCGGCATTCGTAGCCTTCATCGCTCAGCACGCCGGAAACCAGCTCGCGGATGTCGCGTTCGTCGTCGACAACCAGAATATCGAGCGCCATCAGCGTCTCCTCGTTTGGTGCAATTGGATCATGCGGCCGTGTCCTCCGCCGCAGGTTCGGGGTCTCGGGCGAAGCGCAAGACCACCTCGGTCCCCCCTTCCGCAACGGGCGCAAAGGTCATTTCGCCCCCGTGTTCCTCTACGATCTTGCTGACGATCGCGAGGCCGAGCCCGGTGCCCTTCTCACGTGTCGTCACGTAAGGTTCGGCAATCCGGTCGCGGTCGGCCGGCAGGCCTACACCATTGTCGGCGACGCAGACGTCCACAAAGTCCTCGTCCGGCGAAATCGTCACTCCGATCCGACCGGCAAAACCCTCGCCCTCTTCGGCGGCGCGTGCCTGGACCGCCTCGACCGCGTTCTTCAGTACGTTGGTCATCGCCTGGCCGAACTGGTGCCTATCGCAGCTGAGAGAGATCTGGCCGCCCGGCGTCTCGAGGCCGAAGGCGATGTCCTGATGCGCCACCTCCTGCAGGAAGACCGCCTGCCGCACGAGATCGAGTGCGTCCTCGTCCCGGAAAACCGGCTTGGGCAGCCGCGCGAAGGAGGAAAATTCGTCCACCATCGTGCGCAGGGCACCGACCTGCCGCACGATGGTGCTGGTCAGCTCGTCGAACAGCTCGCCGTCCTCGACCACCTGCTTGCGATAACGGCGCTTCAGGCGCTCGGTCGCGAGCTGGATCGGAGTGAGCGGGTTCTTGATTTCGTGCGCGATCCGCCGCGCCACATCGGACCATGCCGCCCGGCGTTGGTCGAGCAGCTGGCGGGTAATATCCTCGAAGGTGATAACATGGCCGCCGGTGGCGGGCGCGATCCGCACCGCGAGGGTCAACAGGTCCGCCCCCTTGTTGACGGTTACGATCCCGCTGCGCGCCCCCTGTTCCAGCAGTGCCGCAATCTGGGGCGCGACGCCGGCAAAGGCCCTGCCCCGCCCTTCGCTCTCCTCGTCGTCGAACAGCAGCGTGCGGGCCGAGGTGTTCATCAACTGGATCACCCCGTCGCGGTCGATCGAGACGATGCCCGCACTCATCGATTCGAGCACCGCTTCGATGAAGGCGCGCCGCTCTTCCAGCTGGCGGTTGGCCTGCATCAGATCGTCGGTCTGCGCTTCGAGCTGGGCGGTCATTCGGTTGAAGGCGCGGTTGAGCAGGCCGATCTCGTCCGCCCCGGTGCGCCCTTCGATGCGCAGGGAGAAATTGCCCGCCCCCACCTTGCGCGCGGCCGCGACGAGATCGGTCAGCGGTTCCACCTGCCGGTCGGCAAAGCGCAGCGCGAACCACACGGCGAAGCCGACCAGCGCGAGGCTGACGAAGAACAGCGCGAGGTTGAAACGCAGCTGGAGCGCGCGCGCCCTTTGCGTAAGCTGCTGATACTGCGCCATGATATCGGTGGCTTGTTGGAAGTTGTTGAACGACAACACCTCCACGTTGCGGGCATTGTAGAGGTAGATACCCGCCGTCCGGTCGATCGGGGTCACCGCCTCGATCCGCTCCTCATTGGCGTAGACCACGTCGGTCTCGCCTTCGTTCAGGCGCGGGATCGCGCGCTCGCCAACCTTCGCCGGATCGTTTCCTTCGACCAGGCCGATCGCCACTGCCGTGTTCACGGTTCCATTGTCGAATGCCTGAAGAATGGCGCTTTCGCTGATCTCGCGGGCTTGCATCTGGTAGGTGTAGTCTTCGAGGAAGTCGCGATCGGCCAGGTCGGCGGCCTGACGCCCCTGAAGCAGGTAGAGCATGTCCCCCGCCATCGTCCGCGTTTCCTGCGAAACCTCCAGCTGGTTCTGCTGAAAGAAGCCTTCGGCCAGCCTGTTGGTATTTTCGAACAGGCCGCGCGAACTACTGGAAAACCAGAAGTCCACGCCCGACTGGAACAGTACGGCAGCAAACACCGCCACCAGCAACGTCGGCACGGCAGCGATGAGGGAAAACACGAAAACGAGGCGCACGTGGAGCCGGGCCGTGCTGCCCGCAGCGCGCCGCAAGGCCAGCCTGCGGCCCAGCAGCACCAGCAGGGCCATGGCCGGCAGGAGCGTGCCGACCAGCAGGATGGAAACCTGTTGCGTGGGCAGCAGGCTCGTCTCCCCTTCCGCCGTGCCGGTAAAGGCCGTCCACGTGGCGAATACCATGATCGCGAGGGCGACGGCCGCGCCGATCTCGAGCCAGCCGAACAGGTTGGCGCGGCGCGAGACCACGACGAGCCTGCGCGCGAATCTCGAACCGCGTATCGTCCTTGTCGTGGAAACCGTCATCGTTGCGAAGTTACAACATCGCTGTTGCCGGAATACAAGTTACAAACCCCGGCACCGCGCACCTCGCGTCGCAAATCGGCAACGCTTCGCAGATTTGCGGACGGGCGTGCCGTGGCTCAGGCAGCGCTGCGTACCAGAAACGGCTCGTAGAAGCGCTCGATCTCGCCCAGTACCTGCGCCGGATCGTCGATGAAGTTGACCGCCTTGCGGAACTCGGACGAGCCGTAGAGACCTTTCACGTACCAGCCCAGATGCTTGCGCGCGATCTTCACCCCGACTTCGGGGGTGTAGTGGTCGAGCATCCGGCGGAAATGCTCCACCACGACGGCATATTGCTCGTTCAGCGGCGGATCGGCCCGCTTCTCTCCCGTCTGCCACCAGTGCATCACCTGGCCGAGCAGCCATGGGCGGCCATAGGCACCGCGCCCGATCATCAGCCCGTCCGCACCCGATTGCTCCAGCGCCTGTGCCGCATCGTCGATCGAACAGATATCGCCGTTGACGATCACGGGAATGTTCACCGCCTCCTTCACCTTGGCGATGAAGGACCAGTCGGCGCTGCCCTTGTACATCTGGTTGCGCGTGCGGCCGTGGACGGTGATCATCTTCACACCCAGATCCTCCGCAATCCGCGCCAGTTCGGGCGCATTGAGGCTGGCGTGATCCCAGCCCATGCGCATCTTCACGGTCACCGGCACATCGACCGCCTTGACCGTCGCTTCCATCAGCTTGGTCGCCAGCGGCACCTCGCGCATCAGCGCGCTGCCCGCCAGCTGGCCGACGACCTTGCGCACCGGGCAGCCGAAATTGATGTCGATGATCGCCGCGCCGTTGCTTTCCTGCAATTTCGCAGCCTCGGCCATGCTCGCCGGATCGCAGCCGACCAGCTGCATGCTGACCGGTTCCTCGATCCGGTCCCACGCGGCTTTCTGGACACTCTGGCGAGTCTCACGGATCGCAGCCTCGCTGGCGATCATCTCGGTCACGTTGAGGCCGGAGCCATAGCGACGCACCAGCGTGCGGAAAGGCATGTCCGTTACGCCGGTCATGGGCGCAAGAATCACGGGCGTTGCGACGCGCACGTCACCGATGGCGATCGGCTTCGGAGCCGAGGGAGGGGTTGGAACTTCAAGCATGGGGAAGCGCGCCAAATAGTGGATTGCCGCGCCTCCCGCAAGCGCGTAGCCCCGGCACCGATGGCCAACCTCCGTCACACTCCCGCAAACCCGGCGCGTTTCGCCGCGATCATCGTCGCGGCGGGCACCGGCACCCGCGCCGGACAGGCGATCCCGAAACAATATGTCCGCTGGCGCGGCAAGGCCGTGCTGCGCCATTCGGCAGTAGCGCTGCTGGCCGCCGGGGCCGAGCCGCTGGTGGTCGCGATCGCCTCCGATGCGGCCGATCGCGCCCGCGACGCTCTGGCGGGGCTCGACTCGATCATCCTCGTCGATGGCGGCGACACCCGCCGCGCCTCGGTTTCCGCAGGGCTGGAAGCACTGGCAGGCGACGCGCCGGAGCGTGTGCTGATCCACGACGCCGCGCGCCCCACCCTGCCCCATCCGGTGATCGACCGCGTGCTCGCCGCGCTGGACGATCATCCCGGCGCCATTCCCGCAATGCCGGTGGTGGACACCATCGCGCGGTCCAGGGATGGGGTGATGACCGGCCAGGAAGATCGCGCCGCCCTTGCCCGCGTGCAGACGCCGCAGGGCTTTCGCTATGCCGACATCCTGCACGCCCACCGGGCGTGGGACGACGCCAGCGAGCCGACCGACGATGCGCAGGTCCTGCGTTCGAATGGCGGCACCGTGGCCCTCGTGGCGGGCGACGAACGGCTCGCCAAACTTACCTTCGCAGAGGATTTCGCGATGCAGGCACCTCCCGTACGGACCGGAACCGGGTTCGACGTTCATCGCCTTGCCGAAGGCGAGGAGCTGTGGCTCGGCGGGCTGAAGATCGATCACGACAAGGGCCTTGCCGGGCACAGCGACGCCGATGTGGCACTACACGCGCTGGTCGACGCGGTTCTCGGCGCGATCGGCAACGGCGACATCGGCACGCATTTCCCGCCCAGCGACGAGCGGTGGCGGGGGGCATCCTCAGGCCAGTTCCTCGCCCACGCGGTCTCGCTGGCGAGCGAGGCGGGCTACCGGATCGGCAATCTGGACCTGACAATCATCTGCGAAGCGCCGAAGATCGGCCCGCACAAGGACGCGATGCGTGAAAAGATCGCCGAATTGGCGGCTGTTCAGGCCGACGCGGTAAGCGTAAAAGCGACGACGACCGAAAAGCTCGGCTTTACGGGGCGCGGGGAAGGTATTGCCGCGCAGGCCACGGCAACGCTTGTCAGGGAAGATTTCGCATGAAGATCGCCACTCGATCGCTTGCCGCTGCGGCCGCGTTCCTCGCGCTCTCGCAACCGGTGATGGCGCAGGGTCCGCAGTGCATTGCGCGGGCAGATCTCGCGGATGCGACGACCTATGCCATGCCGCTGTTCCTCGACGGATTGCGGACGAAGTGCGCCAAAGTGCTGCAGGAAGACAGCTTCGTTCTCGGCGAAAGTGCCGAACTCGGACAGCGCTTCGAGCCATTGCGCGATGAGGCATGGCCGGGAATGCGACGTATTCTGTTCGGCTTCATCGAAAGCGAGAGCAGCAAGAACAGCGAGGGCGCGCAGGAGGCGAAGCCTTACATGAGCGGTGTGGTCGAGATGCTCATGGAGATGAAGGGCGAGGAATTGCGCCCCTTCGTCGATGCCATGGCGACCCAGATGATTGCCGAAGAGATCAAGCCTGCAACCTGTGGCGATATCGAGGCGGTGCTGCCACTGCTCGCCCCCCTCCCGCCTGAAAACTATGGCGGTCTGATGTCGACCATCCTCGGCCTGGTTGCCGACGGCGACGACAAGTTGCAGATCTGCCCCGCGCAATGACCGATTCGCTCCTCCCCGACGATGTCATCGAACTCGCCACCCGCGTCGTCGCGGCAAATCGCGATGCGGGACGCAAGGTCGCGGTGGCAGAAAGCTGCACGGGCGGGCTGGTGTGCGGTGCGCTCACCGAGATTTCCGGCTCATCCTCGGTCCTCGACCGTGGCTTCGTGACCTATTCGAACGAAGCCAAGATCGAACTGCTCGACGTCTCGCAGGACATTATCGAAACCTTCGGGGCGGTCTCCATCGCATGCGTGTGGGCGATGGCACAGGGCGCACTCGCGAACAGCGATGCGGATATCGCAGTGGCGATAAGCGGAGTGGCTGGGCCCGGCGGCGGAACCGCCACCAAGCCGGTCGGCACGGTGGTCTTCGCCCGCGCACGGCGCGGCGATGATGGCGAACCGGAGGGCGAACTCAGGTCGTTCGGCGACCTTGGCCGAGGCGAAATCCGCCGTCAGGCGACGCTTTGCGCGCTGGAGCTGCTGCTGCCGTAAAGGTCGCGCGCGCGCTCTTCGAAAGCGGTCATCATGCGGCGAAAGGCACGGTCGAAATAGGCCCCGGCAAGCGCCTCGAAAATCCTGTTCTTGAAGGTGAAATCGACCCGGAAGTCGATCTCGCAGCCACCCTCCACCGCCCTGAAATTCCAGTCGTTGTCGAGATCGCTGAGCGGACCGTCGACATAGTGGACATTGATCGCCTCGGGCCGGTGCTTCTCGACCCGCGAGGTGAACTTCTCACGGATCGCCTTGAAGCCCACCACCATGTCGGCAACCATTTCTGTTTCGCTGTCGGACTTGATCCGGGTCGCGATCACCCACGGCAGGAACTCGGGATAGGCCTTCACGTCCGCGACGAGGTCGTACATCTGCTCCGGCGTGTAGGGCAGCGTGCGCTTCTGGTGGATGCCGGGCATCAGCCAGCCTCGGCGCGTGCAGCCTCACGGGCCAGACGCTCTTCGCGGGCGGCCTTCATCTGCGCGAAATCGTCGCCCGCGTGATAGCTCGAGCGGGTGAGCGGGCTCGATGCGACCTGCAGGAAGCCCTTGGCGCGCGCGATCGAACCGAACGCGTCGAACGCCTTGGGGGTCACGAAATCCTCGACCTTGGCGTGTCTGGGCGTCGGCTGGAGATACTGGCCCATCGTGATGAAATCGACGCCCGCGCTGCGCATGTCGTCCATCACCTGATGCACTTCCAGCCGCTGTTCGCCCAGCCCCAGCATGATGCCGGACTTGGTGAAGATCAGCGGATCGTGCACCTTCACTTCTTCAAGCAGGCGAAGCGAGGCGTAGTATCGCGCCCCGGGGCGGATCGTGGGATAGAGCCGCGGCACGGTTTCCAGATTGTGGTTGAACACGTCCGGGCCCGCTTCGCAGATCGCCTCGATCGCGGGGCGCATCTTGCCGCGGAAATCGGGGGTCAGGATTTCGATCGTGGTGCCGGGGGTTTCGCGCCGCAGCGCCTGGATCACCTTGACGAACTGGCCCGCCCCGCCGTCGGGCAGGTCGTCGCGGTCCACGCTGGTGATGACGATGTGTTCAAGACCCATCTTCCCCGCTGCAATGGCGACGTTTTCCGGCTCCATCGGATCGACGAGGCGCGGCATCCCGGTCTTGACGTTGCAGAACGCGCAGGCGCGGGTGCAGACATCGCCCAGGATCATGACGGTGGCGTGCTTCTTCTCCCAACACTCGCCGATATTGGGGCAGGCCGCCTCCTCGCACACGGTGTTGAGGCCGAGATCGCGCATCAGGCGGCGCGTTTCCTGATAGCCCTTGCTCACCGGGGCTTTCACCCGGATCCAGTCAGGCTTGCGTGCACGCGGGGCGCGGTTCTCTTCCGGGGCGGGTGCGGAGGACAGATCGTTCATGCAGCGCCATCTAGGGCCCGCACCGCTGCGAGGCAATGGGCCGCGCCACGCTTGCGAGGTAATGAAGCCGTGCCTTGCCAGCCCGCGTCCGCTCGCCCATGTGCGGGGCATGTCTGACACAACCCTCAAAAACATCGCCCTGCTGATCGACGCCGACAACACGACGCCCGACGGTATCGACCCCGTGCTGACCGTCATGGCGGAGCTGGGGCAGGTCAATATCCGCCGCGCCTACGGGAATTTCGCGAAGGACAACCTTTCGCGCTGGGACAAGATCACCAACAAGTTCGGCATCCGCCCGCAGCAGCAGTTCGATGTAACGCGCGGCAAGAACGCGACCGACATGGCGATGACCATCGATGCGATCGACCTCCTGTACCAGGGCAAGGTCGACGGGTTCGGCATCATGACCTCGGACAGCGATTTCACCCCGCTGGTCACGCGCCTGCGGCAGGACGGGATCGTCGTCTACGGTTTCGGTGAAGCCAAGACGCCTATGGCCTTCCAGTCGGTGTGCACGCGCTTCATCGACATCCGCAAGCTGATCGCGACCAATGCGGCAGACCGTTCGAACGAGCGCAAGAAGGGGTCCGCGATCGTTTCCGACGTGGTCGACGACGACCTGCTCGAACTGATCACCGCCGCCTATTCCGAAGCGAAGGGCGAAGGCGGCTTCGCGCGCCTCTCCCAGCTCGGCCAGATCGCGGGCAACCGGTCCAGCTTCGACGTTCGCAACTACGGCTTCAAAAGCCTGAAGGAAATGTTCGATACGTTCGACAATTTCGCCGTCGAAACGCGCGGCGACAACCAGGTTTACGTCAAGCGCCTGCGCTGAACGCAAAGGCGGCGCGGAAAGGCATCCCTTTCCGCGCCGCCAGCATTGGGTTCCCCGAAGAAAAGTGAGCGATTAGCCCGCGACGGTCGCGGAACCGGAAGCCTGCTGCTTGGCATAGCTCGCCCACAGGTCGGCAATGTTCTTGCGATTGCCGTCGACCTTGTCGAGCGTCGCCTGCGCAGCGGCATAGTCGCCCATCTTGACCTGAGCGATGCCGAGGCGCGTCAGCGCGGTGGCCGTTTCGACCCCCGGGCGCGAGAGCGCGACTTCGTACAGCTCGGCCGCCTTGGACGGCTCATCGAAGTTCAGATAGACGTCACCCGTGGCCAGCGCCAGGCTCGCCTCCGCACCCGAAGCCCTGGCATCGCGCTCAAGCTCGGCGAGGTCGGAGCGCAGCCCCGAAATGCGGTTCTCCGATTCGGTCATCGCTTCACGCACGAAGGTATCGCCCGACTGCAACACGCCGGCACTCACCCCTTCGTTTGCCACCGCCGAGACTTCGGCAGGAAGCCTGCGGTAGTTCGCGGCGTCGATGTAATCGGCGTAGTCGCGTGCATTGCTCATCCCCCCCGTGGTGCGCAGCAGCCGCATCAGATCCAGCAGTTCGGCTTCGGTATAGCGGGCCGAATTACGCTCCATCGCGATCGCATTGGCCCAATAGATCTCGCTTGGATAATATTCGACCAGCAGCCTTGCGAAGGCCGACGCATCGTCGAGATAGTCGTTGTTCGCAGCGATCTGGAACGCGCGCTTGAGGGAATCCTCGCTGGGCTTCTGGCCCGCGCCGACCTGGGTGTTGATCTGCTGCGCGTAGTAGCGAAGAGCGCCTTGCGAATCGTCGGTGCGAGTGAAGGTGGCGGCGATCAGGGTTTCGGCCTGCGGATCTTCGTAACCCAGTTCCAGCGCCTTCTGCACCCGCTCGCGTGCGACGAGATAGTCTTCGTCATTGAAGGCAAGCTGGCCTGCGATATAGGTATATTGCGGCAGGGCTTCGGGCGGAACGAGACCGCTTTCCAGCATCATTTCCATACCTTCGCGGCGCACCGCGGTATCTTTGGTCTGCGCGCCGATCTTTTCGAGCGTGCTGCCGAACGCGAAGCGATCCGCGCCCGTTTCGATCGAGCTCTGGGCGGCGCGCGCCTGCGTCAGCAGCGCGGCATAATCGGGGTTTTCACCCTTCACGGCCTCGTCGATCGGGCCGAACGCCTTGACGAAGCCTTCGGAATACTTCGCCTTGGTTTCCTGCTTGTCCTTCTTCTGAGCGACCGCGGGCGTGCCGAGGCCAGCCACGCCGAGCGCGCCGGCACCCATGAGCGCCGCTGCGAGCGCGAGGCGCGAGGCTTTCCGCGAAGTTCGTGTGAAGGTTGCCATGTGTCTCTCCTGTTGGGGTCGCGCGTCGACGCGCAAACCGGATAGTGCTTGTGTTATGGGAATAACGCGCGGCCCATGCGATAGTGCCTCGCGAACGTCCAGACAGTGCGTCATGTGCGTTGAACGCCGCTTGAATGGCACGGACAGGAAATCCGCGGCCTAAAGTGGCGGAAAATGTGGAAAAACACGTTCGCATCCCCCATCTTGCAGCGCAGTTGCTGGCACCTGTGGCGGCTTTCCCCTAACCTTCCCGGCACCCCGCCGCAGAGCGGTCGCTAAAATTACAAAAGAGCGGATTTTCCTTGAGCGACGATACCGACACCCTGAGCCCGCCCAGCCCCATGGGCGAGTACGACCGCATCGACATCGTCGATGAGATGAAGACGAGCTATCTCGATTACGCGATGAGCGTGATCGTGAGCCGCGCCCTGCCCGATGTGCGCGACGGTCTGAAGCCGGTCCATCGCCGCATTCTCTTCGCCAGCCAGGAAGGCGGCTTCGTCGCCGGGCGGCCCTACCGCAAGAGCGCCAAGATCGTCGGCGACGTGATGGGTAACTACCACCCCCACGGCGACAGCGCGATCTACGACGCGCTCGCACGCATGACGCAGAGCTGGTCGATGCGGGTTCCGCTGATCGACGGCCAGGGCAACTTCGGCAGCATGGACCCCGATCCGCCCGCCTCGATGCGTTATACCGAGGCGCGGCTGGAAAAGGTCGCCAATGCCCTGCTCGACGATCTCGACAAGGACACCGTCGATTTCGCAGAGAACTATGACGGTTCGCGCGAAGAGCCGACCGTCCTGCCCGCCGGCTTCCCCAACCTGCTGGTCAATGGCGCGGGCGGGATCGCGGTCGGCATGGCCACCAATGTTCCGCCGCATAATCTTGGCGAAGTGATCGACGGCTGCATGGCCTACATGGCCAATCCCGGTATCACGTCGGAAGAGCTGATCGAATACATCCCCGGCCCCGATTTCCCCACCGCGCCGCTGATCCTGGGCCAGTCCGGCGCTCGCTCCGCCTACCTGACCGGGCGCGGTTCGATCATGATGCGCGCGCGGCACGAGATCGAGACCGGCCGCAACGACCGGCAGAGCATCGTGCTTACCTCGATTCCCTATCAGGTCGGCAAGAACATGCTGGTCGAGCGGATCGCCGATGCCGCGAAGGAAAAGCGGATCGAAGGCATTTCGGACATCCGCGACGAATCCAGCCGCGAGGGCGTGCGCGTCGTCGTGGACCTGAAGCGCGATGCCTCGCCCGAGGTCGTGCTCAACCAGCTGTGGCGCTATTCCCCGGCGCAGGCGAGCTTCCCGGCCAACATGCTCGCGATCCGTGGCGGGCGGCCTGAAGTCCTGTCCCTGCGCGACATCATCCAGGCGTTCATCCAGTTCCGCGAACAGGTCATCACGCGGCGCACCAAGTTCGAACTGAACAAGGCGCGCGACCGGGCGCATATCTTGCTCGGCCTGGTGGTCGCGGTCTCGAACCTCGACGAGGTCGTGGCGATCATCCGCGGCGCCTCCAACCCCGCCGAAGCGCGCGGAAAGCTGCTGCGCAAGGAATGGCCGATCGGCGACATCGCGCAGTATATCGCGCTGGTCGAAGCGATCGAGCCGTCCTCGGACGAGCATGGCGGGACCTATCGCCTGTCCGAACGGCAGGTGAAGGCGATCCTCGACCTGCGGCTGCACCGCCTGACCGCACTCGGCCGCGACGAGATCGGCGACGAGCTGAAGGAACTGGCGACCCAGATCGAATACTACCTTTCGATCCTCGCCGACCGGCGCAAGCTGTACCAGGTCATGCGCGAGGAATTGCAGGCCATCCGCGATCAGTACGCGACGCCGCGCATGTCCGAGATCGCACCTGCGTGGGACGGCGTCGACGACGAAGACCTGATCGAGCAGGAAGACATGGTCGTCACCGTCACCCACGGCGGTTACATCAAGCGCACGCCCTTGCACGCCTTCCGTGCGCAGGCGCGCGGCGGCAAGGGCCGCAGCTCGATGGCGACGAAGGACGAGGATGCGGTGGTCGAGATGTTCGTCACCAGCACGCACAATCCGGTGCTGTTCTTCACCAGCGAAGGCCGCGTCTATCGCCTCAAGGTCTGGAAACTGCCCGAAGGTAGCCCGACCACCAAGGGCCGCCCGATGGTCAACCTGCTGCCGCTGGGCGAGGACGAGCGCGTGACCAACGTGCTTCCCCTGCCGCAGGACGAGGCCGAGTGGAGCAAGCTCAACATCGTCTTCGCGACCGAACAGGGCATGGTCCGCCGCAATTCGATGGATGCCTTCACGAACATCCCGTCGAACGGGAAATACGCGATGGGCTTCGTCGAAGGCAGCGGCGACCGGCTGATCGGGGTGCGTCTGTTGAACGAGGAGCAGGAAATCTTCCTCGCCTCCGACGCGGGCAAGGCGATCCGCTTCGCCGCCACCGACGCGCGCGAGACCAAGAGCCGCACCGGCATCGGCGTTCGGGGCATGAAGCTGAAGGAAGGCGACAAGGTCGTCAGCCTCGCGGTGCTTCATCCGCTCAGCCACGACATGGAGACGCGCGAGGCGTATCTGCGCGGTGCGGTGTGGAAGAACAACGACACCGACCACACGCTCGACGCCGATCTGGCGCAGGCGATGGAAGAGAACGAGGAGTTCATCCTGACCCTCACCGCGAATGGCTACGGCAAGATATCCTCGGCCTACGAATATCGCACGATCGGCCGCGGGGGCCAGGGCATCACCAATATCGGCGAGCCGAGCGACGCGAGCCGCAACGGGCCCGTGGTGGCCAGCTTCCCCGTGCGTCACGGCATGCAGCTGATGCTGGTGACCGATCAGGCCAAGCTGATCCGCCTGCCGATCGATTTCCGCCATCTCATCCCCGACGGGTTCGAGAACCACAAGGGCTGGTCGATCTACGGTCGTGGCTCTTCGGGCGTGAAGGTGTTCGACGTCGCCAAGGGCGAGCATATCGTCGGCGCGGCGCGGATCGACGAGGATGCCGATCCCGAGAACGACGCGGAGGCGGCAATCATGGACGAGCGCATGGCGCGCGAGGATCAGACCACCAGCCCGCACACCACGCTCGACCGCGACGATCCGACGCCGACCGACGTGTAGGCGTTAGCGCCGAAACCGGCGGAGCGTCTGGACCACCCCGGTCGCGATCAGCAACTGGCCGATATAGTAGCACGGCCAGATCAGCAGGTCGGGGACCGGGGCAAGGTCGTACGGCCCGAGGCGGCTGAAGATCAGCCAGTCCGAGACGACGAACAGCAGCGCGCCCAGCCCGACCCGCCATTGCGGGAACAGGCTGAGCCATGCGGCCATCGCCATACCGCCCAGCCCGACGCTGTAGAGCGCGACGAACATATCGCCGCTGAGCCACCACGAGACAGCCGGCACGGCCACCAGCAGGACGAGCGTGCCCCAGGTGGCCGTCACGCTCGGCTCCGGGCGCAGGTAGCGGCGATAGAACAGGATCGCGCAGATGTGGCTGGCAAGGAAGGCGATGCCTCCGGCGGTGAAGGACAATTCTATCGCGAAATCGCCCTGCGCACTCAGCGCCAGTGCCGAAACGAACAACCCCGCCCTAAGTCCCTTGGCGCGTTGCGCGGCATAGAGCGCGAGAAAGCCGACCGCGCTTGTCTTGAGAAGCATCAACCAGACGCCGCCCAGCGCGGTGTCCTCCGCGAAGGGGAAGACGATCGCAGCAAGCAGGCTCAGGGCAAACCAGGGGCGACTCTGGACAAGGGCGCGGCGCGGCATGGCGGCATCGTCTAACGCGCGGACGATCGACCCGCTACCGTCCTTTGAACTTTCGTCGGCCAGCGACTACGTGCGCGGGATGAAATACGACATACACATCATCGGTGGCGGCCTCGCAGGCAGCGAAGCGGCGTGGCAACTGGCGCAGGCCGGGCTGAAGGTGCGCCTCTCCGAGATGCGGGGCGCCCCCGAAGAGCGTGGCGGCGAGATGACGCCCGCACACCAGACCGACGGGCTGGCCGAACTGGTCTGTTCCAACTCCTTCCGCTCCGACGACAGCGACAAGAACGCGGTCGGCCTGCTGCACGACGAGATGCGCCGCCTCGACTCCATCGTGATGGCGGCGGGCGAGAAAGCCCGGGTTCCGGCCGGATCGGCGATGGCGGTCGATCGCGATGTGTTCTCCGAAGAGGTCGAGCGCACGCTGGCGAACCATCCGAATATCGAGATCGTGCGCGAGCGGATCGATACCCTGCCCGACGCGGGCCTCACTATCGTCGCGACCGGTCCGCTGACCGCGCAGACACTGGCGGGCAGCATCGTCGAGGCGACCGGTGAGGACCGTCTGGCGTTCTTCGATGCGATCGCCCCGATCGTCCATCGCGATTCGATCGACATGAGCAAGTGCTGGATCCAGAGCCGCTGGAACAAGCGGACCGAGGCGAGCAACGAGGATGGCGACTACATCAACTGCCCGATGACGAAGGAGCAGTACGAAACCTTCGTGCAGGCGCTGGTCGACGGCGAAAAGACCGAATTCAAGCAATGGGAGGCAGACACCCCCTATTTCGACGGCTGCATGCCGATCGAGGTGATGGCGGAGCGCGGGATCGAGACCCTGCGCTACGGCCCGATGAAGGGCGTCGGGCTCGATAATCCCTACGACACCACCGAAGAGCATCCGCAGGGCCGCTGGCCCTATGCGGTCGTCCAGCTGCGGCAGGACAACAAGCACGGCACGCTGTGGAACATGGTCGGCTTCCAGACCAAGCTCAAATACGGCGCGCAGGTGGAGCTGTTCCGCACCATTCCGGGGCTCGAGAATGCCGAGTTCGCGCGGCTGGGCGGGCTGCACCGCAACACCTTCATCAATTCTCCGCTCGTGCTCGACCGGCAGCTGAGGCTCAAGAACGCGGGGCATATCCGCTTCGCCGGGCAGATCACCGGGTGCGAAGGCTATGTCGAAAGTTCGGCAATCGGTCTGATGGCAGGCCTGATGGCCGCGGCGGAGCATCGTGGGGAAGACTGGACCCTACCCCCCGCCACCACCGCGCTGGGTGCGCTGCTAAGCCACGTCACTGGCGATGCGGAGGCCGACACCTTCCAGCCGATGAACGTCAATTTCGGCCTCTTCCCGCCGCTGCACGAGGTGAAGAAGAAGCAGCGCAAGGAAGCCTATACGAGCCGCGCAAAGGCGGATCTGGGTGACTGGCTTGCGGCGCGCGAGCGCGTGCCCGCCTAGCAGCTGCAGCGCGGCTTTTTCGGCTTGCGGCTGGGTGCGGTGGTCGCGAACTCGGCCTGGCTCAGCACCCGGTCGCCATCCGCGTCGGCGCCATCGAACCGCTCCGCCGTGGCGACCGCCCATTCTTCGAAGGTCAGCAGGTTGTTACCGTCCCTGTCGAGCTTGCGGAACGCGTCGGTCCGGCTGGAGAGCATTTCGTTGCGGGTGATCTTGCGGTCGCGGTTGCGATCATAGCGGAAGAAGCGGCGCTCTTCGCGAGTGAGCTCGGTCGCCTGCGGCGGCGCGGGGCCCGTCATGTCCGCGACATCGGCCTGTGGCAGGGTCGGCTCGGCCGGAAGTTCGACCGGCTCGGGCGGAGGCGGTGCGGCTTCCTCCACCTGGGCGCGCCCCTGCCACCAGAAGAGGCCGATCCCGGCCATTGCGAGGCCCAGCACCGTTCCCAGCACCAGACGGTCCAGCCCCTGTCCCTTCATCGGCGTATCCCCCCGCCCTGTTCGCTATCGTCTCAGCGCCCTAGCATACCTGCACGGACCGCGGCGAGGAAGTCGCCTGGGCCGCCCAGGATAGGGCGTTCGCCCGCGAGGCTGCGCCCGCCGAGCGCACCGAGCACCGCGAACGGCCGCAAGGTACGCGGAAGGCGCGGGCCGGGCCGCTCTGACAAGGTCTGCTTGCGCGCCAGGGTTCGAACACGACCTGCATCTTCCGGCGACGAGCAGTGCTGCGCAAGATCGGCCGAGGACCACAGCAGCGCCGCATGATCGGTTGGCGAAGCCCCCCGCTGGCCCAGCGCCTGCGCCGCCACGGCCCAGGCCTTCGCACGCCCGCGCCCGAAGGCGGCGATCGCCTCCTTACCCAGCGGTCCTTCGGCCAGCAGGGCTTCCCAGCCATCGACCAGCTCACCGAGCTGCGCGACATCCGCATCCCATTGCGCCATCCGCGCCAGCAAGGGCTCGCCCCTGGGCCAGTCCGTGCGATCCTGCGCGAACCGGTCGCGCCACCAGGCCAGCTTGAGCTGCGCGATGATCGGCTCGCTCGCCTGGCGCACCGCGTCGGCCAGCCGCCGGTCGAGCGCGAAGAGATCTTCGAACACGGGCCGGTCCGTCCGCCGCGCGTAGGCAAGCGCCAGGATGATCGCAGGATCGTCTCGTAACGACGAATGGGCCGGGTTTTTCGGGCTTTCCACGGTGATTGCAATGCTCGGGTCTTAACCTCGCTTCAACCCCGATCGGTCAATAGGCGCACATCGCCCGCTATTATGGGTGGAGAGAGCCGTTGCCATCGACGATAAGGGAAAGGCAGACGTGAATTTTCTGATGCGCCTGCGCCGCGATGTCGCGGGCAACACCCTTGCGCTGGCAGCCGCTGCAATGATCCCGCTGATAGGGATCGTGGGCGGTGCGGTCGACATGAGCCGGCTCTACATCATCAAGACGCGCCTTCAGCACGCGTGCGACGCCGGCGCGCTTGCCGGGCGCAAGGCCATGGGTAGCGGCCAGTGGAGCCAGTCCAACTATGCTCCGCGGCGCGCGGCGGAAAAGTTCTTCGACGCGAACATCGCGTCCGACGCGTACGGGTCCAGGGATATGACCCGCACCTTTGTCGAAAGCGCGGGCAAGGTCACCGGCAATGCTTCGGCCGACGTGCCGATGAGCCTGATGAGCATTTTCGGGATCCAGCAGGAGACCATGACCGTCACCTGCGACGCCGAAATGCGCCTGCCGAACACAGACATCATGTTCGTGCTCGACGTGACCGGATCGATGAACGACAGAATCTCGGGTGAGTACACGAAGAAGATCGACAGCCTGAAGAATTCGGTCAAATGCTTTTACGAAATCGTCGCCCGGCGCGACACAGAGGCGAATTGCGCGACTGGCACGCCGAGTGGCGGCACGAGCAACGATGTGCAGATCCGCTTCGGTTTCGTGCCTTACAACACGAATGTGAATGTCGGTCGCTTGGTGCCGGCTTCCTATTTCAAGAACACCCACGACTATCAGACGCGCAAGACGATAATACCATACGGACCTTGGGGTGAGTGGTACGAGACTGACTGGACATCCTGCAACCAGCAGAATACGTGGACGGAACAATACCAACGTATCGAACGTGACTGGTGGACATGCCGATACAATAAGCGCGAACGCACGGCTGCGACGTACACATACAATAAGTTCACCGTCGACGTGAGCGGCTTCAAGATCGGCGATTTCAAAACCGGCGAGCCGAAATCCGCGACAGTCACGATCGGCGGAGATTTCACGCGGACCGTGGACTGGGCCGGATGCATCGAGGAACGCGAGACGGTGCGGTCCGGCAATTACTGGCCGATACCTTCGGGCGCATATGATCTCCAGATCGACCTGGCACCCACCAGCGACCGGACGCGCTGGGCCCCCGCGCTGCCCAGCCTTATTTATACGCGAGGTTCTCCCGACCCAAGGGAGTCGAATAGGTTTGAGCGAGATCCGATAGAAAACACCAACGATGAATACGGCCAACCCGCCGATTACTGCCCAACGGAAGCGAGGAAGCTTCAGGAATGGCCCGACGCGGGAAAGTTTGAAGACTACGTCGACAGCCTTACGCCCAACGGCAACACGTACCACGATATCGGCCTGCTCTGGGGTGCCCGGCTTATCTCGGCCAATGGCATTTTCCAGTCGGAAAACAAGTTGACGCCGAAGGGCGGCGAGATCGACCGGCACATCATCTTCATGACCGATGGGGATACTGTAGCAAATAACTACGACTACACCGCATACGGCGTTGGCTGGTTCGACCAGCGAACAACCAAGGGCAACAATTATAACGAACAGGTCAATGATCGCTTCAAGGCGCTGTGCAACGAGATCAAGAACATGACCCCGGAGGGTATCACCTTGTGGGTGGTGTCCTATGGCGACGGCACTCGCAATGATACCGAAACGCGCCTCAAGAAATGTGCGACGGCCGACACATATTACTTCCACGCGGCAGATTCCGCCGAGCTCGAAAAGACATTCAAGAAAATCGCGGACGACATTTCACAGCTGAGGCTGACGCGGTGAGGCCCCGCGCCCTTCTTCGCCGTCTCCGGGACGAGGAGACTGGCGCTGCGCTGGTCGAATTCGCGATCGTCGCGCCGGTCCTGTGCCTGATGCTGATGGGCGCATTCGACATCGGACATGCGCTTTACCTGCGCACGGTGACCGAAGGAATCATGCAGAAGGCCGGGCGCGATTCCACGCTGGAGACCAGTTCGAACACCAGCGCCCAGGACGCGCTCGACGACAGGGTCGAATCCCAGGTCCTCAAACTTGTGAAAAGCGCGGATGTCGATTTCGACCGCCGCTACTATCGTAGCTTCGCCGAGGCGAAAGCGGCCAAGCCCGAAACCTTCAATGATACCGACGGCAATGGTCGCTGCAACGGAGGCGAGGCGTACGAGGACGCCAACGGCAATAACGTGTGGGACGATGACGGCGGCAATCAGGGCCAGGGCGGCGCAAAGGATGCAGTGTATTACACTGTGACCGTCAAATATGATGCGCTGTTTCCGCTCTGGAAGATGATCAACGGCAGCCAGAAGCGGACCGTCACCGCGTCCACGATCCTGCGCAACCAGCCCTACAACGAACAGGGCAGCTACGCCGAGCCCGTGTGGAAGAACTGCCCATGATCGTCTCGATTGCCCGCAGGCTTCGCAGGCTCCGCGATCTTGCGCAGGACCGCAGCGGCCTCGCATTGATGGAGTTCGCAATCGCCCTGCCGGTGTTGCTGACGCTGACGCTGACCGGGGCGGAACTGGCCAATTACATCACGACCCGGATGCGGCTGAGCCAGCTTGCCCTGCACCTGGCAGACAACGCCGCGCGCGTCGGCGTGGGCGGGCCGCGCGAGGCGAAGAAGGTCTACGAATCCGATATTCTCGACCTGATGGACGGGGCGGAACTGCAGGCAGGCGGCCTCGCTCTCTACGACCGCGGCCGGATCGTCGTGACCAGTCTTGAACCGATGTCCGGGAACAATCCGAACAACAAGGCGCAAATCCGCTGGCAGCGCTGCAAGGGCGGCAAGACGTATGATTCGCCCTATGACGACCGGAAGACCAATCTCGACGGGATCGGCCCTGACGGCAGGCAGGCGGAGGTGCAGCCCGACGGGGTGACGATGTTCGTGGAAATCTACTACGAGTACCGCCCGCTGGTCTCCGCCGAACTGGTCCCCAGTATCGAAATCACCGAGTTCGCATCGATGATGGTGCGCGAACGGCGCGATACCGCGGGCGCCAACGGCGGGCTCTATCCCGTCTCTGGGGTGACACCGGCCACCTGCAACGCCCCATCGCCGTCACCTTCGCCTTCGCCTTCGCCTGGCGGTCCCTATAACGACAATGCCGCACCAGGCGTGTGCCACACCACCAAGAAGGATGGTTATCATTGCCACTGACGCTCTGGACGAGCGTCAGTCGGCGCGACTGACGGGCACAGACGCCCGCCAGCCACTTTGTCCCGCCTATTCCTCGACGTAGCAGACCTTCTTGACCGCCTTCACGATCGATGGCGTGTCGATCAGCGCCATCGCTTCGAGATTGGCGGCGTAGGGCAGCGGCACGTCCTCGTTGGTGACCCGCAGGACGGGCGCATCGAGATAGTCGAATCCCTCTTCCATGCAGATCGAGACGATTTCCGACGCAATCGAGCAGGTCGGCCAGCCTTCTTCGGCCACGACCATGCGGTTGGTCTTCTTCAGGCTTTCGAGCACGGTTTCCCGGTCGAGCGGGCGGAGCGTGCGCAGGTCGATCACCTCGGCGTCGATACCGTCCTCGGCCAGCTTCTCCGCCGCTTCGAGCGCCAGGCCGACCGCGATCGAGTAGCTGACGATTGTGACATCGCTGCCTTCGCGCACGATCCGCGCCTTGCCGATGGGAAGGACATAATCCTCCATATCGGGCACGTCGAAGCTGCGGCCATAGACCAGCTCGTTTTCGAGGAAGACGACCGGATCTTCGGAACGGATCGCGGCCTTCATCAGGCCCTTGGCATCGGCCGCGTCGTAGGGCGCGATCACGATCAGACCGGGGACGCTGGCGTACCACGGTCCGTAGTTCTGGCTGTGCTGCGCACCGACGCGCGATGCTGCACCGTTGGGCCCGCGGAACACGATCGGGCAGCGCATCTGGCCACCGCTCATATAGTTGGTCTTCGCAGCCGAGTTCACGATGTGATCGATCGCCTGCATCGCGAAGTTGAAGGTCATGAACTCGACGATCGGGCGCAGACCGCCCATCGCTGCGCCCGTGCCCAGCCCGGCAAAGCCGTATTCGGTGATCGGCGTATCGACCACGCGGCGCGCGCCGAATTCGTCGAGCAGACCCTGCGTGACCTTGTAGGCGCCCTGATACTCGGCGACTTCCTCGCCCATCACGAACACGCGCTCGTCCCGGCGCATTTCTTCGGCCATGGCGTCGCGCAGAGCTTCGCGCACGCTGGTCGAGACCATGCTGGTTCCTTCGGGGATCGCAGGATCGCTGGCCGGCGAGCGGGTCGGCTTCTCGGCGGTGTCGGTCACGTCGGCCTCGGACGGTTCGCGCCCGACATCCTTGCCCTCGCCTTCCACATCGTCCTTCTCGCCGGATGCGTCATCGGACTTGGCGGCGGGCGCTTCGACATCGCCGACATCCTCGCCTTCGTCGGCCATCATCGCGATGACCGCACCTACAGATACGCCTTCGGTGCCTTCCTCGACGAGAATCTTGGCCAGCGTGCCTTCGTCGACTGCTTCGAATTCCATCGTCGCCTTGTCGGTCTCGATCTCCGCGATGATGTCGCCGATCTCGATCTTGTCACCTTCGGACTTGAGCCACTTGGAGAGGGTGCCTTCTTCCATCGTCGGGGAAAGCGCGGGCATCTTCAGTTCGGTTGCCATCGCTCAATACTCCTCCACCAGAACATCGGTGTAGAGTTCCTTGCCTTCCGGCTCGGGCGAATTCTCCGCAAAGTCCGCGGCTTCGGAAACCCGCGAACGGATGCCCTTGTCGATCTCCTTCAACTCGTCCTCGCTCTTGCCCTGCTCGATCAGCGTCTTCTTGATCCGCTCGATCGGGTCGTGGTGATCCTTCTGGTCCTGCACCTCTTCGCGGGTGCGGTATTTCGCCGGGTCGGACATCGAGTGCCCGCGGTAGCGGTAGGTGTTGCACTCCATCAGCACCGGGCCGTTGCCCTCGCGCACATGCTTGAACGCGACTTCGGCGGCCTGGCGGACCTCCAGCACGTTCATGCCGTCGACTTCCATGCCGGGAATGCGGAAGCTCGTACCGCGGCGGTAGAAGCGCGTTTCGGCGGAGCTGCGCTTGGTCGCGGTGCCCATCGCGTACTGGTTGTCTTCCACGACGAAGCAGATCGGCAGGTTCCACAGCGCGGCCATGTTGAACGCTTCGTACACCTGGCCCTGGTTGGCAGCCCCGTCGCCGAAATAGGCGAGCGTCATGCCGCCGTCCTCGTTGTACTTGTGCGCAAAGGCCAGCCCTGCGCCCAGCGGCACCTGCGCGCCGACGATGCCGTGCCCGCCATAGAACTTATGCTCGGTGCTGAACATGTGCATCGAGCCGCCCTTGCCCTTGGAGATGCCGGCCTGGCGGCCGGTCAGCTCCGCCATGATCACCTTGGGATCGATCCCATAAGCCAGCATGTGGCCATGGTCACGATAGCCCGTGATGACCGAGTCCTTGTCGTTGTCGAGCGCGGACTGAAGCCCGATCGCAACCGCTTCCTGGCCGATATAGAGGTGGCAGAAGCCGCCGATCAGGCCGAGGCCGTATAGCTGGCCCGCGCGTTCCTCGAAACGGCGGATCAGCAGCATCTGCTCGTAGAAACGCAGCATCTGATCGTCGCTCGCGTCGAAGGTCTTGTTCTTCTCGAACGCGTCCTGCAGCGAGTTCAGCGCGAAATCGGGATCGTCGATCGCAGCCAGGTTTTCGCCCTGCGGGGCCTTGTTGTTCGTGGCGGGTTTCTTGGCCAAGTGATGCTCCTTCGCAGGCTGGCGACCATATTCGCCAACGCCCATGACGTAACGTCAGCAAGCTTGCAATGGTTGCGCAGCGATTGGGGGGTGCGGGATGATTGGGTCGGGGCAAAATTACCGCCGATCGTCCCGATCCGTCAACGGCGGCGGCCCGATCAGCCGGTCAATCGCGCTTCGCAGGCGAGTCCGGCTTGGGCAGGATCACCTCGTCCGGGTGCACGACATTGAGATTACGCCGCATCATTTCCACCACCATGTCCGGATCGGCGTTGTCCGGGTCGAGTGCGTCGACCCGCTGGCGCAGCCCGTCGCGCTGTTCTCGCAGCGCAGCGATCCGCGCCTCGCGCTGGGCGAGCGCGTTGGACGCATCGCTCCACGCGAAAATTCCGCTGGGCCCCGCAATCGCCATGCCGCCCATCAGCAGCAGTGCGGCGAGCGCGAGCCCCTGCGTCACCCGTTCCCGCCGGGCGGCGCGGCTCTTTTTGAGGATAGCCTGTTTGGCAGTCATCTGCTTGGCGATGTTCATTGGTTTCCCTTGAATCACAAGGACTCGCCCCAGGCAAGTCCCAATTGCGCGCCTTCGAACCGGAAGGTGCCGACCGCACGGATTTCCGCCCTGCGCCCACGGAACCGCACGCCCTGCCCGCCCGTTCCCTAACATTGACAGGCGGACGCGGCAGACCTAGCTCGACGCCATCGATGGGCGCGCCTCCCCGACTATGAGCTGCCTCCGCCCGTCACGAAACAACGCATTGTGATGGAGGATGCCGATATGGCGGACCTGTTCGAAAACCCCGTGGGCCTCGACGGCTTCGAGTTCGTGGAATTCTGCGCCCCCGAAAAGGGCACGCTTGAGCCGGTGTTCGAGGCGATGGGCTTCACCCACGTCGCCAACCACCGTTCGAAGGATGTGCAGCTCTGGCGCCAGGGCAACATCAATCTCGTCACCAATTACGAACCGATGAGCGCGGCGTGGTATTTCGCCCGCGAGCATGGCCCGGCCGCCTGCGGCATGGGTTTCCGCGTGAAGGACGCCGCCGAAGCCTGGGCCCGGCTGATGGATGCCGGCGCAGAGCCGGTCGATACGCAGACCGGCCCGATGGAACTCTCGATCCCCGCGATCAGGGGCATCGGCGGCGCGCTGATCTACATCATCGATCGCTATGCCGATGAAGGCGCGGACGATCTGTCGATCTACGACATCGATTTCGAATATCTCGACGGAGTCGAGAAATTCCCCGAAGGCGCGGGCTTCCAGCGGATCGACCACCTGACGCACAACGTCTACGGCGGACGGATGAAGTACTGGGCCGACTGGTACGAAAACCTGTTCAACTTCCAGGAAATTCGCTTTTTCGACATCAAGGGCGAATATACCGGCCTGACCTCGAAGGCGCTGACCGCGCCCGACGGCAAGATCCGCATCCCGCTCAACGAGGAAGCCAAAGGCGGCGGCGGCCAGATCGAGGAATTCCTGCGCGAATTCAACGGTGAAGGCATCCAGCACATCGCCCTGATCTGCGACGATCTTATCGCGGCGTGGGACAAGCTCAAGGAATTCGGCGTGCCGTTCATGACCGCACCGCCCGAAACCTATTACGAAATGCTGCCCGGCCGCCTGCCCGATCACGGCCAGCCGGTTGAGGAACTGAAGACCCGCGGCATCCTGCTCGACGGGACGACCGAAGGCGGCCAGCCCCGCCTGCTCCTGCAGATCTTTGCAGAAGCGCAGGTCGGCCCGGTGTTCTTCGAGTTCATCCAGCGCAAGGGTGACGAAGGCTTCGGCGAAGGCAACTTCAAGGCCCTGTTCGAAAGCATGGAGCGCGATCAGGTGCGCCGCGGTGTGTTGAATGTCGAAGACGCGAAGACCGTGTCCGAGCCAGCAGAATGAACGAAGCGAGCCACCCCGTAAAACTGGGCGGCGTGCACCACGCCGCCTACCGCTGCAAAGACGCTAAAGAGACGGTCGAGTGGTACGAGAAGGTGCTGGGTATGGAATATACCAGCGCCTTTTCGGAGGACCATGTGCCCTCCACCGGCGAGTACGATCCGTACATGCATGTCTTCCTCGACGCGGGAAATGGCAACATCCTCGCCTTCTTCGAGCTGCCCAACCAGAAGGACATGGGCCGCGACGAGAATACGCCGCAATGGGTGCAGCACCTGGCCTTCAAGGTCGCGGACGAGGATGCGCTGGTCGGCGCAAAGGATCACATCGAAGGCCTCGGCATCGACGTGCTCGGCCCGACGCACCACGGCATCTTCAAGTCGATCTATTTCTTCGACCCCAATGGCCACCGCGTGGAACTGGCTGCCGATATCGGCACGGACGAGCAGTATGCCGAACTCAAGCGCGTCGCCATGCCAATGCTCGACGAATGGAGCGAGACCAAAAAGGCCCCGCAGCACGCCGCCTGGCTGCACGAAATCGCGCGCGGCGAGCACGCCAAGGCCAAGGGCGAGTAGCCCGAATCTGCGATACCGGCTTTCGGGCATTCCGGAACCTGCCCCGCTTTTGCGCCGTTAGTGGCGCAAAACGGGGAGTTTCATGAGCGTACCGAACACCACGCCCGCGGGCGAGACCTACGACCAAAACGTCAACACGCTGGGCACGTTGCAGGACCAGCTGGTCGACATGGCGGAGGGCTTCATCCGCGCCCTCCCCAACATTGCCATTGCCGTCGTAATTCTGCTGATCACTTGGATCGTCGCCCGCATCGCGGTGCGCGCGGTCGGCGGCGCGATCGGCAAGACCGAGATGCGCCCCTCGCTCCAGAACCTGATCGACACCGTCGTGAAGCTGGGCATCTGGATCATCGGGCTGATGATCGCGCTGATCGTGGTCATGCCGGGCATGACCCCCGCCAGCCTGATTGCCGGGCTAGGCATCGGCGCGGTCGCCATAGGCTTCGCATTTCAGGACATCTTCGAGAATTTCCTCGCCGGCGTGCTCATCATGCTGCGCGAGAAGATGCGCATCGGCGACGTGATCGAGTGCGAGGGGATCAAGGGCAAGGTGGAGCACATCACCCTTCGGGAAACGCACGTGCGCAAGCTGTCGGGCGAGCTGACGATCGTGCCCAACTCGATGATCTTCAAGAACCCGGTCGAGATCCTGACCGACGAGAACCTGCGCCGCCACGAAGTGATCGCCGGCGTCTCTTACGACACCGATCTGGACCACGCGGCCGAGGTGATCCGCCAGGCGGTGGAAGCCGTCGAAGGGATCGAGATGGACAAGGGCGTCGACATCTTCGCGACCACCTTCAACTCCAGCTCGGTGGATTTCCTCGTGCGCTGGCACGCCGGCTCTACCCCGCGCGATGGGTGGCAATCGAAGGATAAGGTCGTGCGCGCGATCAAGCGCGGGCTGGACGAAGCAGGGATCGAGATTCCCTTCCCCTATGTCACCCACACCTTCAAGGAGCGGGTTCCGCTGGGGCGTGAGCCGGGCGAGAGCGCGGAGTAAGCCGCGCTCGCCGGCTATCTCACCGCTGCGAGATCTTCGAGAAAGTCGTGGATGCGCTGGGCGTTCACCCCGAGGTCGCCCACCCCCACCCGGCTGACCGAACGCATATCGACGAGGCTGCGGCCCGGCCCGTCGGGGCGTACGCGGATGACGACCTCATCCTCGAACCGGATGTAAGAGGCGTAGGCGGTCGCTTCGAGGCGGCCTTCATCCGGGGATACGGCACGGATTGTCCACCCGCGTGCCGCCGCCAGCGTCTCGGCATCGCGGATCGTCTGTTCAACCGGGCGATCGAGCACGACGCTGCGCAGGTCCGGGTAGCCGATTTGGTGCAGCTTAACCCACTCGGACGGCTCCATCAGCCCGCGCATATTGTCGTCCGGCAGGGTAATCGCCTCGAATTGCGGCACATCGGCAAGGTCGGTGCTCGCATCGTGGATCATCGGCGCATCGGCCCCCATTGCGACACGGATCCCCACGGTTCCGACGAAGCCCAGTGCGATCAGGAAACCGAGCGTCGCGGCGCGGCGCGCGGGCCATCCTGTGCGCCAGTTGAGGAGCAGCGCGATCAGACCGATGACGAGCGCGGCGAGCGCGAAAGGCACCGAGTTTACGAGGTAACCAAAGCCCTCAAGCTTACCAATCGTGTCGTAGCGCGCCAGCGTCATCCCGGTAAACGCAGCGATCGTCGCGCAGGCCGCCAGCAGCAGGGCGAGCCACGAAAGACCCCGGGTGAATTTGTGAGTCATGCCTGCGCCCCCGCATGCCGGAATGATGGTGCGCCCGACAGGATTCGAACCTGTGGCCCCCAGATTAGGAATCTGATGCTCTATCCGACTGAGCTACGGGCGCGCCGGCAGCAGCATTAGCCAGCCCTCCGCCAGCCTGCAATCCTGCTTAGTTGGTCTCTTCGGGCGGGGTGAACGGGATCAGCAGCGGAGCAAGGGCAATTCCCTCTTCCAGCAATTCGCGCGCTTGCCTGGCATCGGCCTTGCCGTGGATCAGCGCCGCGTCCTTCTCGCCATAATGCATCGCGCGGCTTTCCTCGGCGAAACGATCGCCGACATAGGTGCTGTCCTTGATCGTATCGGCCTGGATTTGCGCCAGCTTCTGCATCGCCTCGCGCAGCGCGGGCGGAATCGCCCCGCCCTGGCTGGCGACCTCGTCTCTGGAGTCGTCCGCCTCCGCGACCGTAGCACGCGCAGCATTGCCCTTGGCGGGCACGGCTGGCGCCATCGGGGCCTTGGCCACATCGGCCGATCCGCATTGCGGACACGCGAGCAGGCCCTTTGCGCCCTGATCCTCGAACGCGGAGGACGAGCGGAACCAGCCTTCGAATCGATGGCCCGCATCGCAGGAAAGGTCGAACACGATCATGGCTGCGCCCGATCAGGAATCGCGCGCCGATTGGCAAGGCTGGGCACCTGCGCGCGCACCTTCGCAATCCGCTCGGCATCGATCTGCGCAAAACCGACACCGGCTTCATCGCCCATGTCGAGCAGAACCTCCCCCCACGGATCGACCACCAGCGAGTGGCCGTAGGTTCTGCGGCCATCGGCATGCTCGCCCACCTGTGCGGCGGCGACCACGAAGGCGCTCGCCTCGATCGCCCGTGCCCGCACCAGCGTGTGCCAGTGGGCAGAGCCGGTGGGCACGGTGAACGCGGCCGGAATCGCAATCATGTCGCACTTTGCGCGTCCCAGCGCGTCGAACAGCGCGGGAAAGCGAATATCGTAGCAGATCGTGAGGCCGAGCCGCCCCACCGGCGTGTCCCCGGTCACCGACAGCGCCTCGCCCGGCTGGTAGGCGTTGGATTCGCGCCAGCTCTCGCCACTATCGAGGTCGACGTCGAACATGTGCAGCTTGTCGTACCGGCCCGCGATTTCGCCCGTGGACGCAATCAGCAGGGAGCGGTTGGCGAGCATCCCGTTTGCCAGCCGGACCGGCAGGCCGAAGCTCGCCCAGATCGCGTGTTCGCGCGCAGCAGCGCACAACCGATCGACCAATCCGGCATAGCCATCGCTCGCCATCGTCTCGGCGGCGCGCTTGCGATCCCGGTCGAGCAACAGCGCCATTTCGGGCGCGAACAGCAGGTCCGCCCCGCCCTTGCGCGCCTCGGCCATGGCATCGGTTAGAGCATCGGCATTGGCCTGCGGGTCGATGCCCGAGGTCATCTGGAAGACGGCAAGCTTGCTCATCCTGAGATCCGCGTCAGCCTTCCAGCAGCGCGTCGAGCTTGCCCTCGCGCTCCAGCGCATGGAGCTCGTCCGACCCGCCGACGTGGGTATCGCCGATGAAGATCTGCGGCACGGTGCGCGCATTCGGCGCGCGCTGCTGCATCTCGTCCTTCTTTTCGCCGCCCATGGTGATGTCGTACTCGTTGAAATCGACGCCCTTCTTCTCGAGCAGCGATTTGGCGCGGAAGCAGTAACCGCAACCGAACTTGGTGTAGATATCGACGTTCGCTGCCACTGGTAAAATCCTTCTTTTTGCGCTGCGAGGGAGCTCTTGCACCCATCGGGGCGCTCCCTACATTCGATGTGTCCGGCGATGCCATAACGGGTCGCTGCGGACACCATGTAACTGACAGAATCGCTCAATGGAGGATTTGTTTCAATGGCACGTATCGACTTCACCCCCTATCGCCGCAGCACCGTTGGCTTCGATCACCTGTTCGACCTGCTCGAAAGTTCGGTCCGCAATTCCGGCGACAATTATCCCCCTTTCAACATCGAGAAGCGCGGCGACGATGATTTCCGCATCACGCTGGCGCTCGCGGGCTTCCGCGCAGACGATATCGACATCACCGCCCAGCAGAACCTGCTGACCGTCACCGGTCGCAAGCAGGAAGAAGCGCGGAGCGAGGAGAGCGAGATGCTCCATGTCGGCATCGCGAACCGCGGGTTCGAGCGGCGCTTCGAACTGGCCGATCACGTCCGCGTTTCCAACGCCGATCTGGCCGATGGTCTCCTGGTGATCGACCTGGTGCGCGAAGTGCCTGAGGCCATGAAGCCGAAGAAAATCGCGATCAACGGCCAGCAGGCTACCTCGCTAAGCATCGTGGACGGATCGGAAACCGATTCGGATCGCGACGCCGCCTAAGGCAACACGCCAAACACCGACAATCCGGCCCGCCCCTCATCACAGATGACGGGGCGGGTTTTCTTTTTTCGACGAATTTCGTGAGTGTTTGGGGCGACCCCGCAAGGAGCCGCCCCACGGCATAGGCCGCCTTGGCCGGGTCTGCCCGTCCGGGTCGCAGAAGACGGTCAAACCCGGGACAAGCTCTTAAAGGAAACACCCAAGAAGCGTTGCCCCCACAACGCGTGCGTCGTGAGCTATGGCGCAAAACAGGATAAAGATAAAGAGGGCTTCGATTTAAGCATAGCCCAATGCAGTTCAGGCTATGCTTTGTAAGCCCAGTCTACGCCTAGACGAGCCGCGACTGCCGGAGTGCAGCGGCCACGAAGCCTGCGAACAGCGGGTGCGGATCGAACGGGCGCGACTTCAGTTCCGGGTGGAACTGAACCCCCACGAACCACGGATGGTCGGGCCGTTCGACGATTTCGGGCAGCAGGCCGTCGGGCGACATGCCGGAGAAGACCAGACCGTCATTCTCGAGCCGCTCGCGGTAGGCGTTGTTCACCTCGTAGCGGTGGCGATGGCGTTCGGAAATCTCGCTCGCACCGCCGTAGATCTCGCCAATGCGGCTCCCTTCGGACAGCTTCGCCTCATAGGCGCCGAGCCGCATCGTACCGCCGAGGTCTCCGTCGGCAGCGCGGGTTTCCAGACCTTCCTTGGTCATCCATTCGGTGATGATGCCCACGACGGGCTCGTCCGTCTCGCCGAACTCGGTCGAGGATGCATTGGCGACACCCGCCGCGCGCGCGCTCTCGATGCAGGCCATCTGCATGCCGAGGCAGATGCCGAAGAACGGCACCTTGCGCTCGCGCGCGAAGCGCACGCTGGCGATCTTGCCCTCGCTCCCGCGCTCGCCGAAGCCGCCGGGCACGAGAATGCCGTGCAGCGGCTCCAGCTCGGCGACGATCTCGGACGGATCGCGCTCGAACACTTCGGCGTCGATCCACTTGAGGTGGACCTTGGCCTTGTTCGCCATGCCGCCGTGGATCAGCGCCTCGTTGAGCGATTTGTACGCGTCTTTCAGGCCGACATATTTGCCGACCACGCCGATCGTCACTTCGCCTTCAGGGTAGAAGTAGCGATCGGTCACCTCGCGCCAGGGGGCCAGATCGGGCTCGGGCGCGTCGGAAATGCCGAACCCGCGCAGCACTTCGCGGTCGAGGCCTTCCTGGTGGTACTGCAGCGGCACCGCGTAGATCGACTTCGCGTCGAGCGCGGGGATGACCGCTTCGGGCCGCACGTTGCAGAAATTGGCGATCTTGCGCCGCTCGGCCTCGGGCAGGAAATGCTCGGACCGGCACAGCAGGATGTCGGGCTTGATGCCGAGCGCGGCGAGTTCGCGGACCGAGTGCTGCGTCGGCTTGGTCTTCAGCTCGCCCGCCGCGGCGATGTAGGGCACCAGCGTGACGTGCACGCTGAGCGTCTGCATCGGCTCCAGTTCGTTCCTGAGCTGGCGGATCGCTTCCATGAAGGGCAGCGATTCGATGTCGCCGACCGTCCCGCCGATCTCGCACAGGATGAAATCGTGATCGCCCTGATCGGCCAGCGCGAACGCCTTGATCGCATCGGTGACGTGGGGAACCACCTGGACGGTCGCGCCGAGGTAGTCGCCGCGCCGTTCCTTGGCGATGATGTCCTGATAGACCCGGCCCGAAGTGATGTTGTCGCCCTGGTGCGCCGACACGCCGGTGAAGCGTTCGTAGTGCCCCAGGTCGAGATCGGTCTCCGCCCCGTCGTCGGTCACGTAGACCTCGCCGTGCTGATACGGGCTCATCGTGCCCGGATCGACGTTCAGGTAAGGATCGAACTTGCGGATGCGGACCTTGTAGCCGCGCGCCTGCAGCAACGCGCCGAGCGATGCCGCCATGAGACCTTTGCCGAGCGACGAGACCACGCCGCCGGTGATGAAAATATACCGCGCCATGGGATTTGGCCCTTACGTGTCGAGTGCGGGCGAGCGCAAGCCATCGCGGCGCGAATGCACGCTCAATCCCCGCATTTGCGTTGGAATTTTACTCGGTTGCGCCTTCGAGCGGATCTGCTGCCGCGCTATCGTCGCCCTGCGGGACCGAATCGACCGGCGGATCGCCGTCGAGCCCTTCGCTATCGAGCGGACCGTCTTCGGCCAGCGGATCGGCAGGAACAGGAGCGGTCACGTTGCGATCGAGCGTCGATTCGATCGCATCGCCGCCCGACATGTCGACCGCAATCGCGGCCATCACGATCGACAGGACGACGAACACCGCCGCCAGCCACCGGGTGGCGCGGGTCAGGAAGTCCGCCGCACCGCGCGCGCTCATCATTCCGCCGGGCGAACCGCCGCCACCGATGCCAAGGCCCCCGCCTTCGGAACGCTGCATCAGGATGACGCCGACCAGTGACGCCGCGATCAGGGCCTGCAGAACGGTGAGGAAGAGAAACATCGAAGGTTACCGCTTTCGAGAAATGATGGGGAGAGAGCTAGGAACTGGCGGGCCCGCACGCAAGCGTGCCCGTACCGGTCAGTCTCTGTTGGCGATGACTTCCTGCACCGCCAGCACGATATTCATGAAGCTTTCGGCGGACAGGCTCGCCCCGCCGACCAGCGCGCCGTTCACCTCGTCGCACGACATGATCTCCGCAGCGTTCTCCGCATTGACCGATCCGCCATAGATGATGCGAATGGCCGCGCCGTCTTCCTCGCCGAAGGTCTTGACCAGGAACTCGCGGATCGCGGTGTGCATCTCGACGATTTCGTCGGGCCCCGCCGCCTTGCCGCTGCCGATGGCCCAGATGGGTTCGTAGGCAATGGTCAGCTTCTCGCCCGGCTCTTCGATCTGTTCGGGAAGCGACGCCTTGATCTGGCGCAGCACGTGATCGACCGCCTTGCCCGCCTCGCGCTTGTCGAGCGGTTCGCCGCAGCACAGGATGAGCTTGAGCCCTGCATCGAGCGCGGCCGCACCCTTTTCGGCGATCAGCTTGTCCTTCTCGCCATGGCTCTCGCGCCGTTCGCTATGGCCGAGAATGACGAATCCCGCGCCCGCATCGGCCACCATCGCGGCGGAAATATCGCCGGTATAGGCACCGCCATCTGCGGGATGGCAGTCCTGCGCGCCGACGCCGATCTGCTCGGCCTCGCGCCGGACGGGGTGGATGAGCGTGAACGGCGGAGCGAGAGCGATCTCCACCTGCATCAGACGCTGTGCGGCGCGGTCGATCGCGCGCGCTTCGGACAGCATGGCGCGGGTGCCATGCATCTTCCAATTGCCAACGATGAAAGGGCGTTGCGCCATTTCGGAAAGTATCCTGCTGTTTTTCGGTATCTTGGTTCGCGACGCGGCATTTCGCCCGCAACGCAGAAGCGGGTCGGTAGCGAAGGACTGGCGGACAGTCAAAACCCCCGCGGACGATTTCCCTGCCAGCGTGTCCCGAAAGGCCCACGCGCGCCTTGCGGCGATAGGGCTGGCGAATTAAGGATCGCGCCAAACGGTGTGCGCGTGCCGTTTGCGGTGCGCGCCCGCCACCCCCTATGGGCAATACTCTCCTGAATCGCCCCTTCTGAATCGCCAAGGCCCATCAATCGATGATCAATTTCTTCCGCTCCTTCTTCCAGTCCAAGCTCGGCCTTGGGGTCACGATTGGCTTCCTGGTACTGATCGCGCTGGCCTTCGCGGCCGGCGACATCGGCAATACGGGCACTTTCGGCGGCCTGTCGGGCACCAACAACGTGGCCGTGGTCGGGGACGAAGAGCTGACAACGGCGGACCTGCGCGAGTCGGCCAGCAATGCCCTGCGGCAGGTGCAGGCCAACGACCCGACCCTGTCGATGGAAGGGTTCGTCGAGGAAGGCGGTCTTTCGCAGGTGCTCGATACGCTCCTGGAACGGGTTTCGATCACCGAATTCGGTCGCATGCTGGGGCTGCGCGCGGGCGAGAACCTGGTCAACAGCGAGATCATCCAGATTCCCGCCTTCCGCGGGCCGGACGGCAACTTCAGTGAAGATACCTACCGCCAGGCGATCCGCAGCCAGGGGCTGACCGATGCCGTGGTCCGCGAAGACCTGACCGACGGCCTCGTCGCGCGGCAGGTGCTGATCCCCGCTGCCTTCGGCGCCAAGCTGCCCGACTCGATCATCAAGCGCTACGCCGCCCAGCTGCGCGAGCGACGCGAAGGTTCGATCGCCATCGTCCCGTCCGAACTGTTCGTTCCCGAGAAGGGGCCGAGCGACAAGCAGCTGCAGGAATATTACCGCGCCAACCGCTCCGACTTCGTCCTGCCGGAGCGGCGCACGGTTCGCTACGCAGTGTTCGGCACCGATGCGCTGGGCGACCGCGCCACCCCGACCGACGCCGAAATTCGCGCGCGCTACGAAGAGAACGCCGATCTCTACAGCGCGAGCGAGGAACGCACCTTCACCCAGCTGATCGTGCCCACCCGGCAGGCTGCGGAAAGCTTCCGCCAGCGGGTCGCGAACGGCACGTCGATCGCATCGGTCGCCAGCGAGGCGGGGCTCGAGCCGTCCGAAGTCGGCCCGATCCCGCGCGAGGATTACGCCCAGCAGGTGAACGGCGCGGTCGCCAGCGCCGTGTTCGCCGCCGATGAAGGGACGGTCGCCGAAATCGCGCGCAGTCCGCTCGGCTTCCATGTCGTGCGGATCGATGACGTCACCTCCATCCCCGCCCGTTCGCTCGCCGAGGCCCGGCCCGAAATCGAGCAGACGATCCGCGCCGAGAAACAGCGGCGCGTCATCAGCGAGTTCGCAGCGGAAGTGGAAAGCCGGCTCAACAGCGGTGAATCGCTCCGCCAGGTCGCGGACGATCTCGACCTCGAGATCGAAACCACCCGGCCGATCACCGCATCGGGCGCGATCTTCAATGGCGCACAGGGCGAAACCGTGCCCGAAGCCGTCCAGCCGCTGGTGCAGACGGTTTTCCAGATGCAGGAAGGCCGCCCGCAGATCGCCGAGGCCGGACAGGCTTTCGTCCTCTACGAGGCCGCCTCGATCACGCCGTCCGCCGCCCCGCCGCTCAAGGACATCCGCGAAGAGGTCGAACTGGTGTGGAAGCTGGACGAAGGATCGAAAGCGGCGAAGAAGGCCGCCGATCGCATCCTCAAGCGGGTCGCTTCGGGCAGCACGCTGGCCGCCGCGATGCGCGCGGAGGACAAACCCCTGCCCCCGGCACGGCCGCTGAACGTGACGCGTGAAGAGCTGATGCGGCAGCAGCGCCCCAATCCGCCGGTCGCGCTGATGTTCTCGATGACGGAAGGCTCTGCCAAGCGCATTGCCGCGCCGAACAACCAGGGCTTCTTCCTCGTCGCGCTGGACGAGATCACCGCCGGCAAGATCGAAAACGACGATCCCCTGATTGCCCAGGCACGCTCCGGTTACGGCGAAATCCTCTCGCGCGAATATAGCGACCAGCTGCGCAAGGCGATTCAGGGCGTGGTCGGCGTCGAGCGGAACCCGGAAGCGATCGACGCGGTGCGCCGCGAGCTGACCGGCCAGACAGCAAACTGAGCGTGACGCGCAATCTCGACGCAGCTCGCGAACGGCTGTCGCAGAACCTCCCGGCACTCGTCTGGCAGCGCCACATCGCCGATACGCTGACCCCGGTCGGCGCGGCCTGTGCGCTGATGGAAGAGGGCCGCGGAGACTTCCTGCTCGAATCGGTCGAAGGCGGGGAGATCCGGGGGCGATACTCGATGCTCGGGCTCGACCCCGACCTCGTGCTGCGCGCCGATGGCGAAACCGCGCAGATCAACCGCGACTGGCGGCGCGACCGCGATGCCTTTACCCCGGTCGAAGGGGACGGGCTGGCCGCGCTTCGCGGCCTGCTCGGCGAAATCGCGATGCCGACGCCCGACGACCTGCCGCCCGCGCTCGCGCTGCTGGTAGGCTATTTCGGCTACGAGACGATCGCCCTGGTTGAAAAGCTGCCCCGGGCGAGCGACGATCCGCTGGGCTTGCCCGACATGGTCTTCACCCGCCCCGGGCTGGTGCTGGTCTTCGATGCGCTGACCGACGAAGTGTTCGTGATCGCGCCGGTCTGGCCGTCCGAGACCGATGTCGAGCTGGCGCTCGACGCAGCGGGAGAGCGGATCGGCGAAGCGCTGCGGCGCCTGTCGCAGCCCGTGCCCCAGCGCCCTCGCCGACCCGATACGGGCGCGGGGCTTTCGCCCGAGGAGGTCCGGTTTCAGCCGACCGTGGACGCGGGCGATTACGCGGCGCGGGTGGCGAAGGCGCAGGACTACATCGTCGCGGGCGACATCTTCCAGGTCGTGCTCGCCCAGCGCTTCACCGCGCCCTTCGCGCATTCCGCGATGGACCTCTACCGCGCGTTGCGGCGGATCAATCCCTCGCCCTTCCTCTATCTGCTCGACCTGCCCGATGTCGGTCTCGTCGGCTCCAGCCCGGAAATCCTCGTGCGGTTGCGCGACGACGAGGTCACGGTCCGCCCGATCGCGGGCACGCGCCCGCGCGGCGCGACGCCCGAGAAGGATCGTGCGGCGGAGCGCGAACTGCTCGCCGACCCCAAAGAGCGGGCGGAACACCTCATGCTGCTCGACCTCGGGCGCAATGATGTGGGACGCGTGGCGCAGGCAGGATCCGTCGAGGTGACGGACAGCTTCATGGTGGAACGCTATAGTCACGTGATGCACATCGTCAGCAATGTTCAGGGCCGTCTCGATGCCGGAAAGGACGCGCTCGACGCGCTGTTTGCGGGCTTCCCCGCAGGCACCGTCAGCGGCGCGCCCAAGCTGCGCGCGTGCGAGATCATCGCCGAGCTGGAGGCCGAAAAGCGCGGGCCCTACGCGGGCGGCGTCGGCTATTTCGCGCCGGATGGAAGCTTCGATTCATGCATCGTGCTGCGCACCGGACTGGTGAAGGACGGCACGCTGCACGTGACCGCCGGAGCGGGCATCGTCGCCGACAGCGATCCGGCCTCCGAACAGCGCGAATGCGAGGCTAAGGCAGGTGCCCTGCTTGCCGCCGCACGCGAAGCGGCGCGCGTCGCGAACGAAGTGGGGTTCGGCCAGTGACATTGCGGTCCACCTCGATCCTCGCGCTTGCGCTCCTCGCCCTCCCCGCCTGCGAACAGTCGCAGCCGGGCGAGCCGGTGATCCGAACCGATATCAGCGGTGAAAAGGGCGTCGAGGTCGCCAGCAACGCACCGCAGAAGGCGGAGCCTTCGCCGACCCCCACGCCGACGCCCAGCGAAACCGGCACGCCGGAGGATTCGGCCTGCGAGCCGGTACGCTTCGAGGACGTCGTCTTCACCCACTGCGTCGCCGACCCGGCCGAACATCGCGTACGCATGGCGCTCGGCTCCCCGCCCTACCGCAGCCTTGCCAAGTTCTCGTCCTCGCGCGCCAAGGACGCGCCGCGCGTCGCTTTCGCAATGAATGCGGGCATGTACGACGGCGAAGGCAAGCCGATCGGCTATTACGTCGAGAACCGCGAACGTCTGCAGGAGCTCAACCGCAACGACGGGTCGGGCAATTTCCACATGAAGCCCAACGGCGTCTTCTACGGCACCGGCGGCACGTGGCGGATCAAGACCAGCGACAATTTCTACAGCACCGTGGGCGACCGCCCCGATTTCGGCACGCAGAGCGGCCCGATGCTGCTGATCGACGGCAAGCTGCACCCGGATATCTCGGACGATGGCCCCTCCAAGCGTATCCGCAACGGCGTGGGCGTGGATCAGGCTGGCAAGGCGCACTTCGTGATCACCAACCGCCCTGTCAGTTTCGGCCAGTTCGCACGCTTCTTCCGCGACGTGGCGAAGACGCCCAACGCGCTCTATCTCGATGGCAGCGTGTCCAGCCTGTGGGATCCTGCGCGCGGCCGGATGGATACCCGCGCCGATCTGGGCCCGCTGGTGGTCGTCGAATTCAAGGAATGATGATGGAATACGAACGCACGCTCTATCCCGAAATCGAACCTTACGAGACCGGCATGCTCGATGTCGGCGAAGGGCACTCGCTGTATTACGAGCGTGTCGGCACGCCGGGCGCGAAGCCCGCGGTGTTCCTCCACGGCGGCCCGGGCGGCGGGATGGGCCCTGTCCATCGCCGCCAGTGGGACCCGGAGAAATACGACGTCCTGCTGTTCGATCAGCGCGGCTGCGGCAAGTCGACGCCCTTCGCGGAGATCGAGAACAACGACACCTGGCGCATCGTCGAGGATATCGAGCGCTTGCGCCAGATGTGCGGGCACGAGGGATGGCAGGTGTTCGGCGGCAGCTGGGGCGCTACGTTAGCGCTCGCCTATGCGCAGACCTACCCGCAGCGGACCACTGAGATCGTGCTGCGCGGCGTGTTCCTCGGCCGCCAGAAGGAGCTCGACTGGCTGTACCGCTATGGCGCGAGCGAGATCATGGCCGAGGCGTGGGACGATTTCGTCTCCGTCATCCCGGAAGCCGAGCGCGGCAAACTGATCGACGCCTTCTACCAGCGCCTGACGGGCGACGACGAGGATGCGAAGCACGAGGCCGCGCGCGCATGGTCGGTGTGGGAAGGCCAGGTCGCCACGCTGCTGCCCAAGCCCGAACTGGTCGAGGATTACGCCGACGCCGCCAAGGCCGTCCCCATGGCGCGCATCGCGGCGCATTTCTTCCGCGAGAAGTTCTGGCTGGAAGAAAACCAGCTGCTGCGCGACGTGGGCAAGCTGCAAGGCATTCCCGGCATCATCGTGCAGGGCCGCCACGACATCTGCACCCCGCCGACCTCCGCATGGGATCTAAAGAAGGCCTGGCCCGAGGTCGAGCTGTGGATCGTCCACGACGCAGGCCACTCGGCCAGCGAGCCGGGGATCATCGACGGGCTCGTGCGCGCGACGGACAAGCTGGCGGGCTGATCGTCCACCCTATCCACTCGCCCTTCGACAAGCTCAGGACGAGCGGATAGGGACACTTCCAAGCAAACCCGTTCGTGCTGAGCCTGTCGAAGCGCGAACATGGCACAGAGCCTCTTGAATGATCCTCGTCATCGACAATTACGACAGCTTCACCTTCAACCTGGTCCACTACCTGCAGGAACTGGGCGCCGAGGTACGGGTGGAGCGCAACGACGCCATCACCGCGCGCGAGGCGGTGGGCGGCGGGGCGAAGGGTATCCTCCTCTCCCCCGGCCCGCGTACGCCGAACGAGGCGGGCATCACGCTCGATACCGTGGCGGCCTGCGCCGATGCGAGACTCCCGCTGCTGGGTGTGTGCCTCGGCCATCAGGCGATCGGGCAGCATTTCGGCGGGCGCGTGGTTCAGGGCGGGCTGATGCATGGCAAGACCAGCGCGGTGACGCATGACGGCAGCGGCGTGTTTTCCGGGCTCCCCAGCCCCTTCGACGCCACCCGCTATCACTCGCTGGTGGTCGAGGATATTCCGAACACATTGCAGGTCAACGCGACCAGCGAAACGCCCGGGCTCGACGGCACCAGCGTGATGGGTTTCCGCCATGCCGAGCTGCCGATCCACGGCGTCCAGTTCCACCCGGAAAGCATCGCTACACAGCACGGCCACGCGCTGCTCGCCAATTTCCTTGCCATTTGCGGCATCCAAGCGCGCGAAAGGCAGGCGGCATGAAGTCCCTCCCGCTCGCCGTTCCGCACATGAACGAGGCCGAGGCCGAGGAGGTCTTTGGCTGGATCCTCGACGGGGAAGCCACCGATCAGGAAATCGCCCGCTTCCTGCTCGCGATGACCGAGCGCAGCGAAACCGCCGACGAGATCGCGGGCGCGGCGCGAGCATTGCGCGCACGTTACATCCCGGTCGACGGGCCGGACAATGCGATCGACGTGTGCGGCACCGGCGGCGACGGGCACCACACGCTCAACGTCTCGACCGCCGTGGGTTTGGTGGTCGCGGCCTGCGGCGTGCCGGTGGCGCGGCACGGAAACCGGGCTATCTCCTCGCTCTCGGGCGTGGCGGACACGCTGGAGGTGCTCGGCCTCGACATGGAAGCCGCCGGGCGCACGGCGGAAAAGACGCTGAACGAGATCGGCATCTGCTTCCTCTTCGCGCCCAACCACCATCCGGCGATGCGGCGTATTCAGCCGATCCGCAAGAAACTGGGCCGCCGCACGATCTTCAACCTCATGGGGCCACTGTCGAACCCGGTGGGCGTGAAGCGCCAGCTGATCGGCATCGCGCGCCCCGGCTATGTCCCGATCTATGGCGAGGCCGCCGCGCGCCTCGGCACCGAACGCACGCTGATCGTTTCGGGCGATGAAGGGCTCGACGAGCTGAGCCTCGCCGCGGGGAACGAGATGGCGGACGTGAGCGGCCACGAATTCGCGATGAAGCGCGTCGATGCGGGCATGGCGGGCCTCGAACACGCGCCGGTCGAAGCCATTCGCGGCGGCGATCCGCAGCATAACGCCAAGGCATTGAGCGCCTTGCTGCAAGGAACGCCGGGGCCGTATCGCGACGCAGTGCTGTTCAACTCCGCCGCCGCGCTGATCGCGGCGGGAGAGACCGAGGACTGGAAAGACGGGGTGGCTACTGCTGCCGAAGCGATCGACAGCGGTGGCGCGCAGCGGCTCCTTGAGCGCTGGATCGCGTTGGCGAAGTGACTCGCGGCCTTCCCTTTTTCGTCATTCCCGCGAAGGCGGAAATCCAGATGAGCCCGTCGAATGTGCACCACCGCCATATGGCCCCCGCTTTCGCGGGTGTGACGATAGTTTGATATGAACAAACTCGAAGAAATCTGCGCCACCAAGCGCGACGAAGTGCGAGAGCGGCAGTCCGCCACGCAAGTCAGCGAACTGATAGCGCAAATCACCGCGCAGGCCCCGCCGCGCGGGTTCGAGGCTGCGCTACGCACGACCCATGCGGATGGTCACCGCGCGCTGATCGCAGAAATCAAGAAAGCTTCGCCCTCCAAGGGGCTGATCCGCGAGGATTTTCAGCCCGCCGAACACGCGCAGGCTTATGCCGCTGCGGGCGCAAGCTGCCTCTCGGTCCTCACCGACGCGCCCTATTTCCAGGGCCACGCCGACTACCTCATCGCCGCGCGCAAAGCCTGCGCCCTCCCCGCGCTGCGCAAGGACTTCATGGTCGATCCGTGGCAGTGTGGCGAGGCCCGCGCGATGGGTGCGGACGCGATCCTGATCATCGTCGCCGCACTCACCGACCAGCAGGCAGCCGAGATCGAAGCGGCCGCGCTCGAACTCGATATGGACGTGCTGGTGGAGGTCCACGACGCCGCCGAGATGGAGCGCGCGCACACGCTCAAGTCGCGGCTGATCGGCATCAACAACCGCGACCTTCGCAGCTTCGAAACGGACATCGCCACCACCGAGGCGCTGATCCCGCTCGCGCCCGAAGGCGCGTTCCTCATCTCCGAAAGCGGCATCGCCACCGCCGCCGACTGCGCCCGGCTCGAAGCGGCGGGCGCCAAGGGCTTCCTCGTCGGCGAGAGCCTGATGCGACAGGCCGATGTGGAAGCCGCAACGCGCGACCTGCTGATACGCTGAGGCTGTCCTACAGCCGACGCCCGTGGCATGTTCGGCGGATGACTGCATTTCAGCCCACATCCCGCCCGTACCGCCTGCCTTCAGGCGCAATCCGCAGGGGCAGGTTTTTCTCCCCTGGACACTGTGTCAGGTGTGTCAGGGGCCACGCGGGAGCGATGATGTGAGCGCCCTCACCCATCTCGACGAAAACGGTGCCGCGCGCATGGTCGATGTCGGCGGCAAGCGCGAAACCGCGCGGACGGCAGTGGCCGAGGGGCGGATCGCGATGAACGCAACCGCGCTCACTGCCATTCGCGATGGCAACGTGCCCAAGGGCGATGTTCTCGCCGCCGCGCGCATCGCCGGGATCATGGCCGCCAAGAAGACCGGCGAGCTCATCCCGCTGTGCCATCCCCTCTCGCTCGATAGCGTGAGCGTGGAGTGCACGGTTGAAGAGTACGCCGTGCGAGTCACCGCGACCGCCTCGCTCACCGGGAAGACCGGCGTGGAGATGGAGGCGATGGTTGCCTGCAATATCGCGCTGCTGACGATCTACGACATGGCCAAGGCGCTCGACAAGAGCATGGTGATCGAACAGGTCCGGCTGCTGGCCAAGACCGGCGGCAAATCGGGAGACTGGCACGCGGACGGGGTACCGGCATGAGTGCGCCGCTGGAACTGGAGGACGCCCAGGCTCGGCTGCTCGCGCTGCTCGAACCGCGTGCCTCGAAGAGCCTTGCGGTGGAAGACGCCGCCGGACGCTTCCTTGCCGAGCCGGTCATCGCGCGCCGCGGCCAGCCCGCCGCGGACCTCTCGGCGATGGACGGCTACGCGACGGCGGGCGACGGCCCGTGGGATATTGTCGGAGAATCGCGCGCGGGCGCCCCCTTTCCGAAGGTCGCGAGCAACGGCATGGCGGTGCGCATCTCGACCGGTGCACGGATGCCGCTCAATACCGACGCCGTGCTCATCCAGGAAAATGCGCGGCTCGAGGATGATCGCCTCTTCGCGACCGAGCCGCCAACGCCAATTTACATCCGCCGTGCGGGCTTCGATTTCGCGGCGAGCAATACGCTGCTGGAGCGCGGCACGCGCATCGGCTCCGCGCAGATCGCGCTCGCGCGTGCAGGCGGCGTGGGCGACGTGGTCGCGTACGATGCGCCGCGCGTGGCGGTCATCGAGTGTGGCGACGAGCTATGCGCCGATCCGGCCAGCTGCACGGCAGATCAGATCCCGTCGACCAACGGCGCCATGCTGGGGGAGATGGCGCACAAGGCCGGGGCCATGGTGCGCCGGCTCGGCCCGGTGTCCGACGATGCGAAAGAGATTACCCGCACCATCCTTGCCGCAAGCGAAGATGCCGCGCTGGTGGTGATCAGTGGCGGTGCATCGGTCGGGCCGCACGATCTCGTCAAGCCGGCGCTCGAAGCGGCGGGCTTTTCGCTCGATTTCTGGCGGGTGGCGATCAAGCCGGGCAAGCCGCTGCTGGTCGCGACGCGCGGGCAGACGGTGGTGCTCGGCCTGCCGGGCAATCCCGTGTCCAGCTTCGTCACCGGCTTCCTGTTCATGGCACCCGCGATCCGCAAGCTTGCCGGGGCCGCCCATTGCCTGCCCCGCCCCATCTCGATGCCGCTGGCAGAAAGCTTGCCGCGCGGAGGCACGAGGCGCGAGTTCATGCGCGCGTCGTGGACCGGCGCGGGCGTGGTTCCGGCCGGGGTGCAGGACAGTTCCGCCCTCCTTCCGCTCGCCCATGCCCAGCTGCTGGTCGACCGGGCTGCGCAGGCACAAGCATCCGCAGCGGGAGCATCGGTTCCATGCTACCTGCTGGAAAGTGGCGGATATGCTTGACTTGGAAAAAAGGGTTGCCTAATTGTTCCGCATTCGTTCGCGTTTGTGCGAACAGGTTACGCGGAGAGTGCACGCGATGTTGACGGCAAAACAGCATGAATTGCTCAGGTTTATTCATGAGCGTCTGGAAGATACCGGCATCTCGCCCTCTTTCGAGGAAATGAAGGATGCGCTCGACCTCAAGAGCAAGTCGGGCGTCCATCGGCTGATTTCCGCTCTGGAAGAACGTGGCTTCATCCGCCGCCTGCCGAACCGGGCACGCGCACTCGAAGTGCTGAAACTGCCCGAGAGCGCGGTCGCCGGCTCGATGCCCAAGGCCGCCAATGATGCGGGGGCGCGCACCACCAACGTACCCGCCAGCCTGCCCGAGGCGGCGAACGATGTCATCGAGATACCGCTCCACGGGCGGATCGCCGCCGGTGCCCCGATCGAGGCGCTGGAGGATCACCAGAGCCTGCCCGTCCCCGCAGCCCTGCTCGGCCCGGGCGAGCACTTCGCGCTGGAAGTGTCCGGCGACTCAATGATCGAGGCCGGCATTTTCGATGGCGACTATGCGCTGATCCGCAAGTCCGACACCGCGCGCGATGGCGACATCGTGGTCGCGCTGGTCGAGAACGAGGAAGCGACGCTCAAGTACCTCTGGCGCGAAGGCGGCCGGGTGCGCCTCGACCCCGCCAACGCGAGCTACGAGCCGCAGGTCTACGACAGCCGCGCAGTCCAGGTTCAGGGCAAGCTGGCGGGGCTGCTGCGCCGCTATCACTGATTGCCGGTGCGGGGCGCGGACCTCGGTTCGCGCTCCACGCCGCCCTGCCCGTGCCACCAGCCATGGGCGCCCTGCCCTTCGGCCACCGTCTCGACCTCGCGTGAAGCAAAGCGAATGGCGAGACCACCCGTCTTATCGAGCATCCGCCGATCGGCCTTGAGCCAGCGTGGCCGGCAGCTGCGCGGCAGCCAGCGGTCCGCCACCACGATGTCGACCCGCGCGCAGGCTGCGGCAAGGTCGCGCTCGGTCACGTATTCCCGACCGCGTGCCAGCAGCAGGTGCGTGACCAGCCCTTCCCGCTCGACGCTCGCGACGCAGAATTCAGGGCTGCACTGGGCACCCGGCCATTGAGCCAGCGGGACGGGCGGGCCGTCCATGGCGCCCAGCTCGGCCAGCGTATCGGTGGCGTAGGAAGACCGGCTCTCCCGCAATGTCAGGAGCTCGCCATCCTCGAGGATGCCGACGTCACGCCCGTCGCGCGAGACCAGCACATCGGGCCGCGGCGTCGCGATGGTGAGGATGGTCGCGACGGCAACCGGCGCGAACCCCCAGAACCGGGCGCGGCCGCTCCACAGCGCGAGCCACAAGCCACCCGCCACGAACGCGAAGAAGGCAAGGCCGCCCATATGCGGCGCCAGCTTGACCGCACCAGGCTGGCTCGCGGTGAAATGCGCAATGCCCAGCAACAGGTCCAGCGACTTGCCCACCAGCCACCAGGCCGGCGCGCCGAGGCCAACGATGTCGGCGACCAGCGCGAGGGCGATGAGCGGCATCGAAACGAAGGTTACCAGCGGAATGCCGATCATGTTGGCGAACGCGCCGTACATCCCGGCCCGGTGGAAATGGAACAGGACAATCGGCATCAGCGCGATCTCGATCACGAAGCCGGTCACCAGCAGCATCGCTCCGCCGCGCACCGGGCGCATCCACCAGGGCTCTTCGCGCGGGGCCAGAAACGCGCGGACGGGCGCGCTGTTGTGCAGCGCCACGATCGCAAGCACGGCGGCAAAGCTCATCTGGAAGCTCGGCCCCGCAACACTTTCCGGCCACAGCAGCAGCACGAGGCCCGCCGCCACCGCCAGCAGCCGGAAGGTCAGCGGCTCGCGCCCCAGGGCGAGCGCGATCAGCACCAGTACCGCCGCCGCGCAGCTGCGCACCGTCGGCACCTCCGCGCCGGTGAGCAGCGTGTATCCTACTCCTGCCAGCGCCCCGATCGCGGCCGCGACCACCGGCAGCCGAACCCGCAGGGCCAGCCACGGCCACAGCGCCAGCAGCTTGAGCGCAAGGATGTAGGACGCCGCGATCACCGCGCTCACATGCAGCCCGCTGATGGAAAGCAGGTGAGTGAGCCCTGCGTCGCGCATCGCATCCTCGTCCGCCTCGGCAATGGCCCCCCGGTCACCGCTGGCGAAAGCGGCGGCGATGGTCCCGGCCGATCCGCCCAGTTGCTGGCGAACATGCGCGGAAAGCCGCCGCTGGATCCCGGCGATCCCGCCCCAGCCCGGAGGGGCCGGTTCGACCAGCTCGATCTCGCCGACGGCGGATCCGGTCGCGGCCAGTCCTTCGAACCAGGCCGTTCGGGCGAAATCATATCCGCCGGGCACCAGCGGCGCGGCAGGCGGCATCAGGCGAGCGGTCAGACGGACGACCGCACCGCGTTGCATGTCCGATTGCGCCCGATCCAGCGGCACATTGATCCTCAGCTTGATCGCCTCGCCGGTCTCCGCATCGCGCGCCGCGACGACCAGGCGGATACGATCGCGCGCCGGCTGCTCCTCCCGCTCGAGAATGCGCGCATTGATCGTTCGTATCTGAGGATATTCGATGGCGGGCGCGCCGACCGTGGCCGAGCGTGCCCAGATCAGGCCGATCCCGAAAGCCATTGCCAGCCCCAGCGCGAGCAGCGCCAGCGCGAGGTCGGGCACCCGCCCGAACCGCAGCAGGATCGCCCCACAGACCGCGCAGCCCAGCGCTGCCGTAGCGGCAAGCAGCCATGCCTGCGGAGCAGCCAGGGCGAACCACATGGCGATGCCTGCGATCACCGCCACCACCAGCCACGGCCCGCGCTCCAGCCCCGCCCGCCCCAGCGCTCCATCCGCTGCGAGCGGCAGTCTTGCGAGCAGGCTGGACATGCGCCCATCAGCCTGCCAAAGCCGCCGCTGCGCTGCACCATTGCTCGCATCCGCACCGGTTTCGGATCGTCTGTCGGCCCGGGTCGTTGCATCGGATAGGTGCTGCGCAGCCATGCACGGAAATGGAAAGGAAGCGCGCTTCGATGGCAAGCGAAACCGGCACGATCATTACCCGCTTCGCACCATCGCCGACCGGCTATCTGCATCTGGGCGGCGCACGCACGGCCTTGTTCAACTGGCTCTTCGCGCGGCATCACGGCGGCAAGGCGCTGCTCCGCATCGAGGATACGGACAAGAAGCGCTCCAACCAGGACGCGATCGACAAGATCATCGAAGGTCTCGACTGGCTCGGCCTCGATTTCGATGGCGATACCGTGTTCCAGTCGCAGCGCGCCGATCGCCATGCCGAGGTCGCGAACACGCTCCTTGAAAACGCCCATGCCTACCGGTGCTACGCCACCTCCGAGGAACTCGAGGCGATGCGCGCAGAGCAGCGGGCCAACAAGCAGCCGATGCGCTATGACGGGCGCTGGCGCGACCGCGAGCCCGGCCCGGAACAGGAGGGCATGCCCTTCACTGTCCGCCTGAAGGTGCCCAAGAACGGCGAAACGGCGATCGAAGACGCCGTTCAGGGCCGCGTGACGGTCAAGAACGAAGAGATCGACGACTACATCCTGCTGCGCGCGGACGGCACGCCGACCTACATGCTGGCAGTGGTGGTCGACGACCACGACATGGGCGTGACCCATGTCATCCGCGGCGACGACCATCTCAACAACGCCTTCCGCCAGCTGCCGATTTATCGCGCGATGCACGAGATCGAGGGCAACTGGCCCGATCCGGTTTATGCCCACGTCCCGCTGATCCACGGCAGCGACGGCGCCAAGCTTTCCAAGCGCCATGGCGCGGTGGGCGTGGAAGCCTATCGCGACGAACTGGGCATTCTGCCCGAAGCGCTGTTTAACTACCTGCTTCGCCTCGGCTGGGGCCACGGCGACCGCGAGGAAATCACGCAAGCCGAGGCGATCGAGCTGTTCGACCTCGACGGTGTGGGGCGCAGCCCCGCGCGCTTCGACATCAAGAAGCTGCAGAACCTCAACGGCCACTACATTCGCGAGGCCGACGACACCCGTCTTGCGGGCCTTGTTGCCGGGGAACTGGCAGGCGATGTGGCGGGCGAGATCGACCGCGATCTGCTGGCTCGCGCGATGCCCGTGCTCAAGATCCGCGCGAAAGACACCCACGAACTGGCCGACAACGCCCGGTTCCTGTTCCTCCGGCGCCCGCTCGAACTGACCGACAAGGCCGCTGCACTGCTCGACGACGAGGCGCGTGCCCGTCTGGCCGAGGTTCATGCCTGTCTGAAGGCCGAAAACGACTGGACAATCGAGGCGCTGGAAGCCACTACCAAATCGCTTGCAGAGCGGCTCGAACTGGGGCTCGGAAAGCTTGCCCAGCCGCTTCGCGCTGCCCTCACCGGGACGACCACGAGCCCCGGAATTTTCGACGTTCTCGCCCTCCTCGGCAAAGAGGAGTCGCTCGCGCGGATCGAAGCGCAGGCTGTTTCGGCGAACCGCACACAGGATTGAAGGAGACCTCCATGGCAGACACCAACGCAAAACTGGAAATCGGCGGCACGACCCAGGACTTCCCGGTGCTGGAAGGCACCTGCGGCCCCGAGGTCATGGATATCCGCAAATTCTACGGCTCGACAGGGAAGTTCACCTACGACCCGGGCTTCAAGTCGACCGCGAGCTGCGAAAGCGCGCTGACCTTCATCGATGGCGAAGAAGGCGTGCTGCTGCACCGTGGCTACCCGATCGGCCAGCTGGCCGAACAGTCCAGCTTCATGGAAACCGCCTACCTGCTGCTGAACGACGAGCTGCCCAAGCAGGAAGAGCTCGACGAGTTCACCTACACGATCACCCGGCACACGATGCTGCACGATCAGCTGCGCCAGTTCTACCAGGGCTTCCGCCGCGACGCGCACCCGATGGCGATCATGTGCGGCGTGGTCGGCGCGCTGTCCGCGTTCTACCATGACAGCACCGACATCTCCGATCCCGAGCACCGCAAGATCAGCAGCCACCGCCTGATCGCGAAGATGCCGACGATCGCAGCCTGGGCTTACAAGTACTCGATCGGCCAGCCGTTCCTGCAGCCGGACAACTCGCTCAGCTACACGGGCAATTTCCTGCGCATGACCTTCGGTGTTCCGGCCGAGGAATACGAGGTGATCCCCGAGGTCGAGAAGGCGATGGACCGGATCTTCATCCTCCACGCCGATCACGAACAGAATGCTTCGACCAGCACCGTGCGGCTCGCCGGCTCGTCGGGTGCGAACCCGTTCGCGTGCATCGCGGCGGGCATTGCCTGCCTGTGGGGCCCCGCCCACGGCGGCGCCAACGAAGCGGCGCTCAACATGCTGCGCGAGATCGGCACGCCCGACAAGATCCCGCACTATATCGAGCGTGCGAAGGACAAGGACGATCCGTTCCGCCTGATGGGCTTCGGCCACCGCGTGTACAAGAACTACGATCCGCGCGCGACCGTGATGCAGGAAACCGTGCGCGAAGTGTTCAACGCGCTCAAGGTCGACGATCCGGTGTTCGAAACCGCGCTTCGTCTGGAGGAGATGGCGCTGAACGATCCCTACTTCATCGAGAAGAAGCTGTTCCCGAACGTCGATTTCTACTCGGGCATCATCCTGTCGGCGATCGGCTTCCCGACCACGATGTTCACCGCGCTGTTCGCCCTTGCTCGTACCGTCGGCTGGGTGGCGCAGTGGAACGAAATGATTTCGGACCCCGCCCAGGTCATCGGCCGTCCGCGCCAGCTCTACACCGGGCCGACGCAGCGCGATTACGTGCCGGTGGACAAGCGCTGATCCACGGCGATATGATGTAAAAAAGGGCCGCGGCGAAAGCTGCGGCCTTTTTGCTGTCAGCGTCCGGCTGGCACCGTGAGCGTGAAGGTCGCGCCCTCGTCCGGCTTGCTATCGACGGTGAGGTCGCCCCCCATCGCTTGCGCGAGGCGCTTGGAAATGTAAAGTCCCAGCCCGGACCCGCCACCATCGCCGCGGCCGAGCCGTTCGAACTTGTCGAACACGATCCGCTGCGCCTGTGCATCGAGCCCCGGGCCTTCGTCGGTCACCGAAACCTTTGCCTCGCCCCCTTCCTCGCCGAGCGAGATCGTGATGGTCGAGTCTTCGGGCGAATAACGAATGGCATTGCCGATAAGATTGAGCAGGACCTGCAGGACGCGGCGAAACTCGGCGATCGCAGGCTGGCTCTGGCCGGCAGGCGGCGCTGCGATCCCGATCGACTTTTCCTGCGCGCGAACCGCCAGGATACCCGCGGCCCGCTGGGCGACGTCCGCCAGATCGATGGGATCGGGCGCAGCGCGAAACCCGTCGGCTTCCACCACTTCGAGATCCGTCAGATCGTCGACCAGGGACAACAGGTGCTGGCCTGCGTTGACGATGTCGCGGGCGTAATCGCTGTATTCGTCCCCCAAGGGTCCGGCGAGGCGCGAACGGATGGTCTCGGCATTGGCCACGATGCGCGCGATCGGTTGGCGCAGGATCGGCGTGAGATCACGACCGACCGATGCGCCATCGTCGGCCCGCCGGTCGCGGCGCTGCTCGCGCCGCACCCATGCGCGGTTGGCGATCAGATACAGCTCGAAGCCTTGCGAACCCGGGTTCGGCTCGCCCAGCGGGATCAGGCGTACGGTCCAGTTACGCGGGCTGTCCTCAATCGAAACGCGCGCCTGGTCGATCAGCCGCCAGTGCAATGGCTGCGCGTGCTGACTTCCCTCTATATTGACGAAATCGGTCCACGGCTGACCCAGATTTGCGCTCATGCGCCTGTAGAGCGGCTGGAGGTCTTCCGCCTCCGTATGCACGGTCAGCACGCGCTGCTGCGGGTCGAGCCGGGCGTGCAGTTCCGCAAGAGCATCGTCGATCGCGTCGCGGCGCGCAGCGGCATCGTCGTCCCGCTCGATCGGCGGGGGCGCAGCCTGCCACGTGACGATGCCGATGGAACAGCCCGAAGACCCGTCGGCATCGGGCTGCGTCCCCTCGTCGGCAGGGATGATCTCCATCCAGGACTTGATCCGGTCCGAACCGTCGAAGGCATGGATCGTCCGGCCGAGGCGCAGATTGGTACGGCGTGCCTTGCGCACCTGCTCGCGCAGTTCGGGTATGGCGATCGTTCCGGGAATCTCCCCGCCGCAGCGACGCTGAAGTGCAGCAAGCGGTTCGTCGGCCGCGATCAGCCGGTCCTTCGCATCGGTGCGCGCACGCGCGATGTAGGTCTGTTCGTCCTGTGGCATGTCGGCTTACTCTACATGCCCGTAGGGCGATGATTCCAGGAGTGCCCGGGCATCCGCCGAACCGACCCGTTCGATACTTGCGGGCATGCTCGCGTCCGGGTGGAGGCAGCGCAGCTGCGCGCGCGCTTCGGCCGCGCTGAGCCCCGCCGCGCGTAACGAGAGAGCAAAGCGGACGAGCTGGCGATCATTCGTCGAAACCACGGCGACATCGCGTTCCTGCCCGGCCTTGTGCGCCAGCGCCGTCAGGAACACCGCCGCGCCGGCATGGGCCAGCGAAAGGGCGGCGCCCGCCCGCGCGCGCAAGCCCGCTACCGTGCGATCCAGCAGGGAGAGGCGTGGCTCGCTCTCGGCGCGCATCCGGCGGATGCGATCCTCCACCCTGGTCGCAAGATCTTCATCGACATCCTCGCGCTGGCGGCACCAGACCCCGACCATGTTGACGAACTGGTCTTCGGGTAGCTCGGCGAGCGGCATCTCCATCCGCTTCTGCTGTTCGATGAAGCGGGCCTGCGCAGCCAGAGTGCCCATCGCCGCATCCGCCAGTTCCGCCTCGTCCGACCCGATCAACGACTGCAGCAGGGGCGAGAGCACCGGATCGATCCCGTTACGGCGGCGCAGCCGGTCGGCCAGCTGCCATTCGATGGCGAGCGCGTGGCAATGGCCGAGGAAGGAGGCATGGCGTGCCAGTTCCTCCGCGAGGGCGTCGGTTCGGGCCTCGGCATAGACGAACACATCGTTCGCCCCGATCTCCTCCGCTTCGACGCGCAGCAGGCGGAACGAGGCGCTTCGCAGCATGCCCCGCACGCGGGCGATAATCGAATCGCTGAACAGCGAACGATCCTGGGTGTTGAGGAAATGGGTCAGGACCGGGGTGAGCGTGGACAGCGCCATGTCCCCGCGCGCCAGTTCGGCACGCAGGTCCGCGCCGACCGGCTGGTCTTCGCGCATCGTCTCCGGGATCCTGTCCGGCACGCTGGTCATCTGGCCGTCTATCACCGTCCCTGCTTAGCCCGTTATCGTTAAGGGCAAATTATCCCTGACCGACTGGCGCAGGCATCTAGCACAAGCGAATGCGCCATGCATGCCCGCTTACGTGGTTTTCGCTAGGCGATTTAGGGAAAAACAGCCTCCGTCCAAGGGTTGGACAGGGCCCGAGATCCGGTCAGGCGGCCGAAACTCGGTCGAAATCTGCCAGGAAGCCGCCGAGCTTGCGCAGGGCGACGGGATCGCCGGGTGCCGCATCGATCGCGCCCTGCGCCAGCACGATCAGTTCCCCCGCATGGAAGCTTGCCGCCAGCCCCTTGATCCGCTGGGCCGCGATCAGCCAATTGCCATCGCAGCGCGACCGGCGCAGAAGATCGATCTGCTGGGCCAGGCTATCGCGAAACGCTCCGCGCAGCTCGGTCAGGAGCTCCGGATCGTCCCCCGCGGCTGCGGCGAGCGTCGCGGTAAAGGCAGCATTTTCGATGGCCATAAGCTCTTCCCTATGGACCGGAGGGTTAAGGCGGGGTTTAACGGGGCAGGAAAGGTGATAGGTCGCGGGATATGACCGGAAATTCGTCTATCAGGGCAGTCGAGGAAAACGGCGCCACCAGCGCTGGCGACAATGTGCCGGAAGCTGCGGACACGGGCCCCATCCACTCCGATGAAGAGTGGTTTGTGGGCGGGGACGACCCTGCTGCCGAGCGGATGCCCCTCTTCGCCAGCCCCATCGCCACCGCCATTGCGCTGCTTGCTCTGCTCGGCTGGACGGTGCTGTTCATCATGGCGCGCGGGATCGCGAGTTTTGGATCGCTCGGCCCCGATGGCTGGAGCGCGGCGATCGCCGAATGGTCGGTGCCCGCGCTGCTCATCCTGTTCGCGTGGTTCGCCGCGAGCCAGCGCCTCGGCCGCCAGAGCGCCCGGTTCCGTGCAGCCGCCAGAGCCGCGGCGGGCGACGTTGCCGAACTCGAAACGCGGCTGGTCACGATCAACCGCGAACTGGGCCTCGCCCGCGAATTCCTGACCCAGCAGACGCGCGAGCTGGAATCGCACGGACGCGTCGCTGCCTCGCGCCTGTCGCAGAATGCCGACCGGATCGAGGCGCTGGTGGCCGAGAATGGCGAAGAGGTCGAACGGATCGCCAGGGTCTCCGAAACCGCGCTGGGCAACATGGCGCGCCTGCGCGACCACCTGCCGGTGATCACCAATGCCTCGCGCGACGCGGCCAATGCGGTCGGTTCCGTCGGCGAGCGGGCGCAGGGCGCGCTCGAGGGGCTGAGCAGCGGGCTCGAAAAGCTCAATGAATTCGGCGAGGCGGGCGAACGGCATGTGGATCATTTCCGCTCTCAGGTCGACCGGACGCTGACCACGCTCGGCGATCGCGTTTCCGAGCTCGAGGCCATGGCCGATGCGCGCTTCACCACGCTGCGCGAACAGAGCGAAAGCTTCCGCAGCGAGCTCGACGGGCGCGAGGTGGAAGCCCTCGCCGCTGCGCAGGCGCGGATCGAGACGCTGCGCGAACGGCTGGCCGAGGCCATCGGCGAGGTGCAGGAGATCGACGAAAAGGCGATGGGCTCCGCACAGGACCGCCTCGCTTCGCTCCGCGACGAAGCCGTCGCGATCGATGAATCGATGCGCGCGCGCGACAAGGATTTCGGCCAGTGGGTCTCCGAACGGCGCACCAGCATGGAAGATCTGGAGCGACGTGCGCTGGGCGAGCTGGAGGCCCGCCTCACCGCCATCGACACCGCACTGGAAGAACGGCACGAAAAGCACCGGGCGGTCGCGCGCGAAATTGCCGAAGACAGCACCTCCGCTGCCGATCGGCTGGCCGAGGCGAGCGATCGCATTGCCGACATCGCAGCGAACGCCTCCTCGTCGCGCGACATCCTGCTCGATGCGACCGACACTATCGAGAAACGTCTCGCCAGCGGGGGCAGCCAGCTCGACGCGCTGCACGATACGCTGAAGGAAGCGACCGAAGCGGGTGTCCGGCTGCTCGAACTTATCCAGGCGAGCGCGAAACACAGCCGCGAGGTACTGCCGGGCGCGATGGAAGCCGCCGAGGATCGGCTGGCGGCCCTGCGCGAAAGCGGCGACAAGCTGCGGCGGACGATCGACGAAGGCGCGGAGCGCAGCGAACGCCTCTCTGCATACATCGTAGAGACCCGCGACCAGGGCGAGGAAATCTTCAGCGTCGCCGACCGGATCGACGATCGCCTGGCCAAAACGCGCGACACGATGACCGAGAACATCGCTTCGCTGCGCACCTCGCTCGCCCTGCTGGACGAGGAAGCAGGAGTGGTGTCCGAAGCAACCACCCGGCGGATTTCCGAAGCGGTGGAACAGCTGGAAAGCGCCGCCGATAAGGCACGCAGGGCTCTCGACCGGTACGCGAGCGACGATGGCCGCGATATCGGGGCCCGGATCGGCGAGAATGCCGCCGACGCGGTCGGTTCCGCCATTCGTGCGCAGGCCGACGAAGCGCTGGACGAACTGCGCAAGGCGACCGAGCGGTCGGCGCAGGCGGCCCGCGACGCCGCCCGCCAGCTGCGCGACCAGCTATCGCTGGTGAACGAACTGGCAGGCAATCTCGAAAACCGTGTCTCTGTCGCGCGCGAACGGGCCGAGGAACAGGTCGACAACGACTTCGCCCGGCGCGTGGCGCTCATCACCGAAAGCCTCAATTCGAACGCCATCGATATTGCGAAATCGCTTTCGAGCGAGGTGTCTGACATCGCCTGGGCAAGCTACCTGCGCGGCGATCGCGGGGTCTTCACCCGCCGCGCGGTGCGCCTGCTAGACAATCGTCAGGCCCGCGAGATTGCCGAACTGTACGACGAGGACGACGATTTCCGCGCCCATGTGAACCGCTATATCCACGATTTCGAGGCGATGCTGCGCACGCTGCTCTCCACCCGCGATGGCAATGCGCTGGCAGTGACGCTGCTCGGCTCGGAAGTCGGCAAGCTCTACGTCGCGATGGCGCAGGCGCTGGAACGGCTGCGGACGAGCTAGCCTTCAGCTAGTCGCCCCGCTGTCCCGGCGGCAGCAGGAAATCGAAAGCATGGCGGGTGACCCAGCCATGCTCCCAGTTCATCACCCAAAGCGCGGTCAGAAATGCGGCGATCACGGCCGCGCGCAGGGCGAGCCTGCCCGGCCGGAAATTGGCGGGCGCGCTTTCAGCCTGCCCCGGCGTCAGTTCCAGCCCCATCTCCTCGTGCGTGCGGACTCCGAAGGGCAGCATCACGAAGGCGACGAAGATCCATACCAGAAAGTAGATCGCCAGGATCGACCAAGGGCTCACGTCAGTCCTCCACCATCACGACCTGCACCTGCGGGCGCTTGCCGGACCAGCGATTGGCGGCCCGGCGTGCGGCGAGCCGAACAGCCTCCTGCCGGGCACCGGCGTCTTTCGCATCGCGCCCGCGAAGCCGCCGCAGCGCTTCCTGCACGTCACGCGTCGCCTCGGCAACGAAATCGGGGAAGTCCTCGTCCAGCGGCATGCCCAGCGCACGCATCGTCACCTCGGGCTTCGCTTGGGGCTTGCCGCTGGAGCCGACCACGACGATCAGCACGCCATCGCGGGCGAGACGTCGCCGCTCGGTCACCGCGCTGCCATCGGCGGGCACGATGATGTCTCCGTCCAGCACGAGGCGGCCGGTCGGCACCTGGCCGATCTTGCCCGGTTCGCCCGGCGCAAGGCTCACGATATCGCCGTTCTTCTGGAACACGGCGTGCGGAATACCTTCGGCAAGGCCGAGCCGCGCCTGTTCCTGCATGTGGCGCACTTCGCCATGGACCGGGACCAGTATCTCGGGCTTGAGCCATTCGTAGAGTGCCTGCAGTTCGGGGCGCCCCGGATGGCCCGAAACGTGGATCATGCTCTGGCGATCGGTCACCATTTCGATCCCGCGCTCGGCCAGCTGGTTCATCACCTTGCCGATCGCAATCTCGTTGCCGGGGATCTGGCGGCTGGAGAACAGCACCACATCGCCACGCGACAGTTCCAGCGGATGGTTCTTGTCCGCCATCCGGCCCAGCGCGGCGCGCGGTTCGCCCTGCCCGCCGGTCGCAACGATCAGGACCTTGCCGCGCGGCATGTTCATCGCGGTGTTCCAGTCAACCCGATCGGGAAAATCGGTGAGGTAGCCGTTGGCCTGGCTGACCTCTATGATCCGGTCGAGCGAACGGCCGGCGACCACAACTTCGCGCCCCGTCTCCTTGGCGATCTCGCCCAGCGTATGGAGGCGCGCGACGTTGGAGGCGAAGGTGGTCACCACCACCCGCCGGTCCGGCCAGTTCCGGACCTCCTCGAGCAGGCCCTTGAAGACCGCGCCTTCGGAGCCGCTCGGTTCGGGATTGAAGACATTGGTACTGTCGCACACCAGCGCCAGCACGCCCTCTTCGCCGATGGAGCGCAGCTCTTCTTCGGTGGTCGGTTCGCCGATGATGGGGTCTTCGTCCAGCTTCCAGTCGCCGGTATGGAAGACGCGTCCGTAAGGCGTGTCGATCAGCAGTGCGTTGCCTTCCGCGATCGAGTGCGCAAGCGGCAGATACCGGATCCCGAAAGGCCCGATCTGCATGTCCTCATCGCCTTCGCGCACGATGTGCAGCGGCACCTCGTCGACCAGATCGGCCTCCTGCAGCTTGCGGCGGACGAGCTCTGCGGTGAAGGGGGTGGCGTACAGCGGCACGCCCAGATCGGCGGCGAAGTACGGGACCGCGCCAATGTGATCCTCGTGGGCATGGGTAATGACAATACCCATCAGATCCTTGACGCGGTCTTCGATGAATTCGAGGTCGGCGAAAACCAGTTCGATGCCGGGGTATTCGTTGGCGCCGAAGGTCATGCCCAGGTCGACCATCAGCCACTTGCCATCACAGCCGTAGAGGTTGACGTTCATCCCGATCTCGCCCGATCCGCCAAGGGCGAGGAAGAGGAGTTCGTTCTCCGGCTTGAAGTTCTTTTTCATATCATCCTTTGCTGATCGTCCGTTTGGCGAGCAGGTGCAGGCCACGGATCGTCAGATCTGTGTCTACCACATCAAATATGTCTGTATGGTCGTCGAACAAGACCGACAGGCCGCCGGTCGCGACCACCTTGGTCGGGCGGCCGATCTCTTTCTTCATCCGCCCGATCAGGCCTTCCATCATCGCGACGTAGCCCCAGAACACCCCGATCTGCATCTGATCCTCGGTGTTGCGGCCGATCACGCTGTCGGTCGAGGGCGCGCCGATGGCGATCCTGGGAAGCTTGGCGGTCTTGCCTACCAGCGCATCGAGCGAAAGGTTGATCCCGGGCGCGATGATCCCGCCCTTGTACGCGCCATGATAGTCGACCACCTCGAACTTGGTCGCGGTGCCGAAATCGACCACGATCATGTCGCCCCCCACCAGCGCATGCGCCGCGATGCAGTTGAGCGCGCGGTCCGCGCCCAGCGAGCTCGGCAGGTCGACATCGATCTCGAAATCCCACGAAGCGGCACCCCGCCCTGCGACGATCGGGACGATGCCGAAATATCTCTCGCACAGGACAGAAAGGTTGTGGTCCGCCCGGGGCACGACCGAGCCGAAGATGATGTGGGTGATATCCTCGCGGGCGACGCCCTCGATCCCCAGCAGCTGAAACAGCCACACGGCGTATTCATCGCCCGTGCGCCGCCCGTCGGTGGAGATGCGCCAGCGCGCGCGAAGGGTATCCCCGTCGAACAGCGCGAAGACGAGGTTGGTGTTGCCCACATCGATTGCGAGAAGCATCAGCTATCCTCCGCCAGCATCACGTCGCCTGCATGAATGACATGCACCGAACCATCGGCCAAGCGCAGCCGCATCGATCCGTCCGGTTCCAGTCCTCCAAACCGGCCCTCTGCCCGGCTCCCGTCGGGCTCGTGAACACCGACTGGCGTGCCCTCGGGCATGCCCGCGGCGAGCCAGCTGCGAAGGAGCGGTTCAAGGCCGTAGGTCCGCCAGCGCTCCAGCTCGGTCGCGAAATGCGCGGAAAGGCTGGCGGCGAAGGCATCACGGTCCGGCGCGGGGCCGAACGCGGTCAGCGCAACCGAAGGCCGGTCGGGCAGATCGGGCGCAGCAACCAGATTGACGCCGACCCCGACCACCACCGCATCGCCGCTCGCCTCGAGCAGGATGCCCGAAAGCTTGGCCCGGCGCACCAGCAGGTCATTGGGCCACTTGAGCTGCAGCGGGCACTGCGCCGCATCGACGAAGCCCAGCACCGTCTCGTACAGCGCCACGCCGACGACCAGCGCGAGCGTATGTGCGGGCGGCTGACCCGCCGCCATGCGGACGACGGTCGAGCCCATGAAGTTGCCGTGCCCGTCGTGCCAGCCACGGCCCTGCCTGCCCCGCCCCGCGCTCTGCCGGTCGGCGACGAGCCAGTCGCCCTCGGCCCAGCCCTCGCCGGAACGCAGCGCGTCCAGCAGATCGGCATTGGTGGAGCCGGTTTCAGGTATGGTGCGGATCAAGACCTCGTCAGCGCCGCGCGCGTCAGACGCCCGCGAACAGCCCGGCAGCCGCAGTGTCGGTCATCATCTCGAGCCCGCGCGTCAGCAGCAGGCCGAGCGGGGAGATCAGCAGCGCGCACAGCGCGAGGATCGCCCATTGCGAAGCGGTCCCGCTCTTGGTCGCACGGCCCGCAGGCTCGTCGAAATACATGACCTTCACGACCTTGAGGTAATAGAACGCACCGATCACGCTGGCCGCGATGCCGATTACCGCGAGCGGCAGGAGACCTGCCTCCACCACCGCGTTGAACACCGCCACCTTGGCGAAGAAGCCCATCAGCGGCGGGATCCCGGCCAAGCTGAACATGAACGCCGCGAGGCACAGCGCGATCAGGGGACGGGTCGAAGAAAGACCGGCAATGTCATCCAGACCTTCCAGATACTCGCCGTCGCCATTGCGCAGCATCAAGATCGCGACGAAGCTGCCGAGCGACATCACGACATAGATCGCGAGGTAGTACAGCATCGCGCTGGCGCCGTCGGCATTGGCAGCAGCCAAGCCGATCAGGATGAAGCCGACGTTGTTGATGGAGGAATAGGCCATCAGACGCTTGAGATTGCTCTGCCCGATCGCCCCCAGCGCACCGACGACGATCGAAGCGAGGGCGGCGAAGATGACGATCTGACGCCATGCGTCGGTCTGCGAACCGAAGGCGTCGAGCGCGACGCGCGCGGTCAGCGCAATCGCCGCCACCTTGGGCGCGGTCGCGAAGAAGGTCGTCACCGGCGTCGGCGCACCTTCGTACACGTCGGGAGTCCACATGTGGAACGGCACCGCGCTGATCTTGAAGGCGAGGCCCGCCAGCACGAAGATCAGGCCGAACAGCGCGCCGGTCGAAAGCCCGGCCTCCTGCGCGGCGCGGATGCCCGCGAAACTCGTGGTACCGGTGAAACCGTAGGTCAGGCTAATCCCGTATAGCAGGATGCCGCTGGCCAGCGCGCCGAGCACGAAATACTTGAGGCCCGCCTCTGCCGAACGGCTGTCGTTGCGCAGGAAACTGGCCAGCACATACGCGGCGAGGCTGTTCAGTTCGAGCCCGATATACAGCGTCATCAGATCCGTTGCGGAAACCATGATGCTCATGCCGAGCGCGGCGAACAGGACCAGCACGGGATATTCGGGCTTCATCGCGCGGCGCGCGGCGAAGAAGCCGGGCGCGACCATCAGGCAACCGATCGCCGCGATGAAGATCAGGAGCTTGGCAAAGGCCGCGAAGGCGTCGGCGCTGATCTGCCCGTAGAAGGCCATCGCCGATACGCCGCCCGCACTTTCGGTGAGCGCCGGGATCGACAGGGAGGCAGCCCCACCCAGCGCGACAGCGGCCAGGATCGACACGAGACGGCCCGTCTTCTCTCCCCCGAAGGCGGCGATCAGCAGCAGGATCAGGCCGGAGCCGGTCAGCACCAGCTCTGGAATCACAAGGGCAAAGGAAGTCGCGTAGTCCATTAGTGTTCGCCCTCGGACGCCACTGCGCCCCCTTCATCGGTACCGTGTTCGCCCGCGCCACCGCCTTCATGCGGGAGGTAGTTGGCGGCATGTTCGCGCGGTTCGCCTGCGACCAGCGCCGCGTCGCCCGCTGGGGCGGCGCGCGCGATCCGCGCTTCGATCGCAGCAATGTCGCTGCGCATCGGTGCAATAAAGCTCTCCGGATAGACGCCCATCCACAGGACGGCGGCGGCCACCGGCGCCAGCATCAGCCATTCGCGAACGTTCAGATCGGGCATGGCAGCAGCGTCTTCGTTCTTCTGCACGCCGAAGACCACCCGGCGATAGAGGTACAGCATGTACCCGGCGCCAAGGATGATGCCCGTCGTCAGCACGAAGGTGGTCGCGCTCGATGCCTTGTAGATACCCGCAAGGCTCACGAACTCGGCCACGAAGCCGCTCGTCCCCGGCAGACCAATGGCCGCCATGGTGAACAGCAGGAAGAACAGCGCGTAGCGGGGCATGTTCGTTGCAAGCCCGCCGTAACGGGAGATTTCGCGGGTATGCAGCCGGTCGTAGATCACGCCGACGCACAGGAACAGCGCGCCAGAGACGAGGCCGTGGCTCAGCATCATGACCATCGCCCCTTCGAGGCCCTGCACGTTGAACGCGAACAGGCCCGCCGTCACGATCGCCATGTGGGCGACCGAAGAATAGGCGATCAGCTTCTTCATGTCCTGCTGGACCAGCGCGATCAGGCTGGTGACGACCACCGCGATCATGCTGAGACCGAAGATCAGCCAGACGAACTGCGCGGATGCTTCGGGGAACATCGGGAGGCTGAAACGGATGAAGCCGTAGCCACCCAGCTTCAGCAGCACGCCTGCCAGGATAACCGAGCCTGCGGTCGGAGCCTGGACGTGCGCGGCGGGAAGCCACGTGTGGACCGGCCACATCGGCATCTTCACCGCGAAGCTGGCGAAGAAGGCGAGCCACAGCCAGGTCTGCGCTTGCGGGGAGAAATCGTACTGCAGCAGCGTCGGGATGTCGCTGGTGCCCGCCGTGCTCATCATCCACAGCATCGCGATCAGCATCACGACCGAGCCGAGCAGCGTGTAGAGGAAGAACTTGTAGCTGGCGTATTTACGGTCCGTCCCGCCCCAGATGCCGATGATTAGGTACATCGGGATCAGGCCGGCTTCGAAGAAGATGTAGAACAGCAGGATGTCCTGCGCCGCGAACACGCCGATCATCAGCAGTTCCATGACGAGGAACGCCGCCATGTATTCGCCGACCCGCTTGGTTACGCTCGTCCAGCTGGCGAGGATGCAGATCGGCATCAGGAAAACGCTGAGCATGATCAGCATCAGGGCGATGCCATCGATGCCCAGCTTGTATTCGAAGCCCGCAAACAGGTTCGCGCGTTCGGTGAACTGCCACTGCGCGCCGCCAATGTCGAAATTCAGCCACAGGGCGATGCCCAAGGCCAGATCGACAAGCGTGGCGATCAGCGCGATCCAGCGAGCATTGGTCGCGTTCGAAAACAGGCAGAGCACCGCTGCGACCAGCGGTACGGCAAGCATGATCGAGAGAATGGGAAAGCCTTCCATCACAGCAGTACCCAGGTAACGGCGGCGATCAGGCCCAGGAGCATGATCAGAGCATAGGTGTTGAGCATGCCCGACTGGATGCGCTTGGCACCCGCCGCGCCCTGCTTGACCACCCAGGCCGCGCCATCGGGCCCGAAGCGGTCGATCACACCAATATCCAGCTGCTTCCAGAACACCCGGCCGAACCAGAATGCGGGCCGGACGAACAGGAAGTTATACAGCTCGTCGAAGTACCACTTGTTCAGGAACAGGCGGTAGATCGGCCCCAGCTGGTCTGCCGCCGCAGCAGGCAGTTTCGGGTTGCGAATATAGGCAAGCCAGGCGGTCAGCAGCCCGAGCAGCATGGCCACCGTCGCGGTCAGCTTCACCCACAGCGGAACGCCGTGCATCGAGTGGACGAGATCGTAGTTGAAGAAGATCGCGCCGTCCCAGAACTCCTTGGAATCCACGAAGGGTTCGTAGAACACGAAGCCAGCGAACACCGCACCGAGGCTGAGCACGACCAGCGGAAGAAGCATGACCCACGGCGCCTCGTGCGGGTGATAACCCGCCGTGCCGTCATTCTCCTCGGTCGAGGGAACGTGGTGCGCAACGCTTTCGCCTGCGTCTTCCTGCGCCGCAGGATTGTGATCTTCAGGTTCGTCATGCCCGTGATGGACGGCGTGCTGGATATGCTCGCTATCGGCCCAGCGCGGCTTGCCCCAGAAGGTCAGGAACATGAGGCGCCAGGAGTAGAAGCTGGTCAGCAGTGCCGCGAACGCGCCCGCCCAGAAAGCGAAGTTCGATGCAGCGGTCCCGCGGGCGAACGCCGCTTCGAGGATCGCGTCCTTCGAATAGAAGCCTGCGAAGCCGAACACGTCGATGATGCCGACGCCGGTAATGGCCAGCGTACCCGCCACCATCGCCCAGAAAGTGATCGGGATCCGCTTACGCAGCGCGCCGTAATAGCGCATGTCCTGCTCGTGGTGCATCGCATGGATCACCGCGCCCGCGCCGAGGAACAGCAACGCCTTGAAGAAAGCATGCGTGAACAGGTGGAACATCGCCACACCGTAGGCGCCGACGCCAGCAGCGAAGAACATGTAGCCCAGCTGCGAACAGGTCGAATAGGCGATGACACGCTTGATGTCCCACTGCGTGGTGCCGATCGTCGCCGCGAACAGGCAGGTCGCGCCGCCGACTACCGTCACGATCGTCAGCGCGACCGGTGCGGTTTCGAACATCGGCGACAAGCGGCAGACCATGAACACGCCTGCGGTCACCATGGTCGCGGCGTGGATCAGGGCCGACACCGGGGTCGGGCCTTCCATCGCATCGGGCAGCCAAGTGTGCAGCCCAAGCTGCGCGGATTTGCCCATCGCGCCGATGAACAGGAGGATACAAAGGATATCCATCGTCATCAGGCGCATGCCCATGAACGTGATGCTGCTGCCGCTCATCGCCGGAGCCATCTCGAGGATTTCGGGAATCGATACCGTGCCAAACACGAGGAAGGTGCCGAAAATGCCGAGCATGAAGCCTAGGTCGCCCACGCGGTTGACCACGAAGGCCTTGATCGCTGCGGCGTTGGCGGACGGCTTGTGGTACCAGAAGCCGATCAGAAGGTAGGACGCCAAGCCGACGCCTTCCCATCCGAAGAACATCTGCACGAGGTTGTCAGCCGTCACCAGCATCAGCATCGCGAAGGTGAACAGGCTCAGATACGCGAAGAAGCGCTGCTGCGACGGGTCCTCGTCCATGTACCCCCACGAATAGAGGTGGACGAGCGCCGAAACGCTGGTGATTACCACCAGCATGACCGCGGTCAGCGTGTCGACGCGCAGGGCCCAGTCGAAGCTGAGGTCGCCCGAGGCAACCCACTGCAGCACGGGTACGACCTGCGCCTCCGCTCCACCGCCGAGGAAGGCGAGGAAGATCGGCCAGCTAAGCGCGCAGGAGACGAACAGCCCGCCGGTCGTGATGACCTTGGACACGGTTTTGCCAAGCGCCCCACCGAACAGGCCGGCGACAATCGCCGCGAGCAGCGGCAGGAATACGATGATGAGGATCGAAGACTGCACGGGTGGTTCAGCCCTTCATCCGGTTCACATCGTCGACCGCGATCGTACCGCGATCACGGAAGAAGATGACGAGGATCGCGAGGCCGATGGCCGCTTCGCCCGCCGCCACGGTCAACACGAACATCGCGAAGATCTGGCCGGTCAGGTCGCCGAGGAAGGAGCTGAACGCGACGAGGTTGATGTTCACCGCCAGCAGGATCAGCTCGATCGCCATCAGGATGACGATCACGTTCTTGCGGTTGAGGAAGATCCCCAGCACGCCAAGCACGAACAGGATCGCGCTGACGATGATGTAATGCTCGATGCCGATCACAGCTCGACCCCCTCGCCCACGGTGGGCCGTTTCATCTGCGTTGCTTCCTTCGGGTTGCGACGAACCTGCTTTGTGATGTTCTGGTGGCCGCGTGTGGTCTTGAGGTCGCGGTGGGTCAGCACGATCGCACCGATCATCGCCACCAGCAGGATCAGGCCCGCCGCCTCGAACACGAAGACGTACCTGGAATAGAGCAGCGCGCCGACATTCTCGATATTGCTGCGTGCCAGGTCGGGCGCATTCGCACCGCTCGCCGTGCCCAGCTCCAGCGCGCCGGCCTGCAGCGCACCGATGCCCAGCACCAGCTCCGCCAGCAGCACCAGCGCAATCGCGATGCCCAGCGGGAAGTTCTTGATGAACCCGGCGCGCAGCTCCGCCATGTCGACGTCGAGCATCATGACCACGAACAGGAAGAGCACCGCCACGGCGCCGACGTAAACGACGACCAGCAGCATGGCGATGAATTCCGCGCCCAGCAGGACCATCAGGCCCGCCGCGTTGAAGAATGCAAGGATCAGCCACAGCACCGAATGCACGGGGTTGCGGCTCATGATCGTCAGCACGCCGCTGGCGATCACGAGAAACGCGAAAAGGTAAAAGGCTATGGCCTGAATCATGACGATTTTCCCTGATCGTCACCCTCGCGCAGGCGAAGGTCCATGTAAGCTGTCGTCATGCAATCCATGTCCGTTAGCTGGGCCCCTGCCTGCGCAGGAGCGACGAGAGGTTGGTTCATTGGTGCCCCACTTGTGCGGAGCGCCTAGCGGTAGGGCGCGTCGGCTTCAAGGTTCGCCGCGATGGCGCGTTCCCATTTGTCACCATTGGCGAGCAGCTTGGCCTTGTCGTAGAGCAATTCCTCGCGGGTTTCCGTGGAATATTCGAAGTTCGGCCCTTCGACGATCGCATCCACCGGGCACGCTTCCTGGCAGAAACCGCAATAGATGCACTTCGTCATGTCGATGTCGTAGCGCGTGGTGCGGCGGCTGCCGTCGGCCCGCGGTTCCGACTCGATGGTGATCGCCTGCGCGGGGCACACCGCCTCGCAAAGCTTGCACGCGATGCAGCGCTCTTCCCCATTGGGATAGCGGCGCAGCGCATGCTCGCCCCGGAACCGAGGAGAAATCGGGTTCTTCTCGTACGGGTAGTTGATCGTGACCTTGGGCTTGAAGAGATACTTCAGGGTCAGCGCGTGGGCCTTCACGAATTCCCAGAGGGTGAAGGCCTTGATGGTCTGGGCGATACTCATGAGGGGGTTCCGAAGTGTCCGGTGGCCATCAGGTAACCGCTGATGACGAAAACGAAGATCAGGCTCATCGGCAGGAAGACCTTCCAGCCAAGCCGCATCAGCTGGTCGTAGCGGTAGCGCGGTACGGTCGCCATGACCCAGCTGAAGCAGAAGAAGAAGAACAGCGTCTTCAGGAAGAACCAGATGAAGCCGGGCACCAGGTACAGCGGTGCCCAGTCGATCGGAGGCAGCCAGCCACCGAAGAACAGCAGCGTGTTGAGGCTGCACATCAGCAGGATGTTGGCATATTCACCCAGCCAATAGAGCGCGAAGGCCATGCTGGAATATTCGGTCTGGTAGCCTGCGACCAGCTCGCTCTCCGCCTCGGTCAGGTCGAACGGGACGCGCTGCGTTTCCGCCAGCGAGCTGATGAAGAACACCACCCACATCGGGAACAGCATCAGGTTGAAATAGAACCCGTTGACGATACCGAAGGCATGGCCACGCTGCGCCTCGACGATGGCGGTCAGGTTGAAGCTGCCCGCCCACAACACGACGCACACGAGAATGAAGCCGATCGAGACCTCGTACGAGATCATCTGCGCGGCGGCGCGCATGGCGGAGAAGAACGGGTATTTGGAGTTGGACGCCCACCCGGCCATCACAACGCCGTATACCGACAGAGAGCTGATCGCGAGGATGTAGAGCAGGCCGACATTAATGTCCGCCAGCACCCAGCCATCCGCGAAGGGTATCACCGCCCATGCCGCTAGCGCGACCGTAAAGGTCACGATCGGCGCGATGATGAAGATGCCCTTGTTCGCCGCGCTCGGGATGATGGTTTCCTGCAGGAACACCTTCAGCCCGTCAGCAAAGCTTTGCAGCAGCCCGAAGGGGCCGACCACGTTGGGCCCGCGCCGCAAGTTGATCGCGGCCCAGACCTTGCGGTCGATCAGGATGACGTAAGCAACCGCCAGCATCACCGGCAGCGCGATCAGCAGGATACCCACGATGGTCGCGACGAACCACGCCCATTCGTAGTTCATGCCGAGGGATTGGAAGAAGTCGGTCATTCCGCGGCCTCCAACATGTCTTCGCCATGGACCAGTTCGGCCGAGCAGCGCTGCATCGTCTCGCTCGCGCGGGCAATGGGGTTGGTAAGGTAGAAGTCCGTGATCGGGTAAGCGATTGCACCCTTCGCCTTGGGCGTCTTCTTGCCTTTGGGCAGCGTGCCCAGCGGCGCGATGCCTTCCTCGCCCAGAGCGGGCACGGCCTCGATCATTGCCGACTGAAGCTGTGCGAAGCTGTCGAACCCGACGGTCACACCGAAGGCATCGGCCAGCGCACGCAGGATTGTCCAGTCTTCGCGCGCGTCACCGGGAGCAAACACCGCCTTCTCGGCGAATTGTACGCGACCTTCGGTGTTGACGTAGGTCCCGTCCTTCTCCGCATAGGAGGCTGCAGGCAGGATGATATCCGCCGCATGCGCGCCCGCGTCGCCATGGTGGCCAATATAGACCTTCAGGCTCTTCTCAAACGCGCCGAAATCGAGCGAATCGGCGCCCAGCGACAGGAGCACCGCAGGCGCTGCATCGACGATGTCCTTGATGCCGCCCTTCTGCGCGTAGCCGAGCATTACCCCGCCCATTCGCGAAGCAGCGGTGTGGATCACGTTGAAGCCGTTCCAGGCCTCTCCGTCGATGTCGCGAACCAGGTTCCACTCGCCCGCCAGCGCCAGCGCCGGATGCAGCGCGTTCGCCGCAAGGCCACCAGGGCCGACGATGATCGCGGGACGGCTCGCGTCCTTGAACGCTTCGCCGACATGGCCCGGCAGGTCGTGCAGCAGGCCCGCATCCTCGCCGAGGAATTCACAGGCAAAGGTCGTGTCCCACTCGGGCCCGACCACGAAGATCTTCGCCCCGCGCTTCGCCGCCTTGCGCAGGCGGACATTGATCAGCGGCGCCTCGTGGCGGACCTGGCTGCCGACGATCAGGATCGCATCGGCGGTTTCGATCCCGGCCAGCGTCGAGTTGAAGGCGATCCCGGCGAGGCTGGAGCAATCGTAGTCGAGCCCGGTCTGGCGCCCTTCGAGCTTGTCCGAACCGAGTTCGGCCAGCAGACGCTTGGCAGCGAACATCGTCTCGCAATCGACCAGATCGCCCGCGACCGCTGCGATCGAGCCTTCGCCACCCTGCTTCGCCGCATTCACGATCGCGTCGAACGCCTCTTCCCAGCTCGCGCGTTGCAGCTTGCCCGCGTTATCGCCCCCCACGGCGCGCATCCACACCTGGTCAAGCCGACGCCGCGTCAGGCCTTCGACCTGGTAGCGCGCCTTGTCCGAGATCCACTCTTCGTTGACGTCGTCGTTGATCCGGGGAAGCGCGCGCATGACTTCGCGGCCGCGGCTGTCGAGCCGGATATTCGCGCCGACCGCATCGGACACGTCGATGCTCAGCGTCTTCTTCAGCTCCCACGGCCGCGCCTCGTAGGCATAGGGGCGGCTGGTGAGCGCACCGACCGGGCACAGGTCGATCACGTTGGCGCTCATTTCGTGGCTAGCCGCCTTTTCGAGATAGGTCGTGATCTGCATGTCTTCGCCGCGATAGAGCGCGCCGATCTCGTCCACGCCCGCGATTTCTTCGGAGAAGCGCACGCAGCGGGTGCAGTGGATGCAGCGGGTCATGATCGTCTTGATCAGCGGGCCCATGTACTTCTCGGTCACCGCACGCTTGTTTTCGTGATAGCGAGACGCGCCGCGGCCGTAATACATTGCCTGGTCCTGCAGGTCGCATTCGCCGCCCTGGTCGCAGATCGGGCAATCGAGCGGGTGGTTGATGAGGAGAAACTCCATCACCCCTTCACGCGCCGCACGCACCATTTCGCTGTCGGTGCGGATTTCCTGCCCTTCGGTCGCGGGCAGCGCACAGCTTGCCTGCGGCTTGGGCGGCCCGGGCTTCACTTCGACCAGGCACATGCGGCAATTGCCCGCGATGCTCAGGCGTTCGTGATAGCAGAAACGCGGGATTTCCTTGCCCGCAAGCTCGCACGCCTGCAGCACGGTCGCGCCTTCGGGCGCGTCGATTTCCTGTCCGTCTACGGTGACTTTAGGCATTATTCGGCAGCTTCCTGCAGAGTGTTTTCGCGTTCGTTGATCCGCCGCTCGAGCTCGGGGCGGAAATGGCGGATCAGGCCCTGGATCGGCCACGCGGCGGCATCACCCAGCGCGCAGATCGTGTGGCCTTCCACCTGCTTGGTGACGGTGTGGAGCATATCGATCTCGTCAAGATCGGCATCGCCCGTCTCGAGCCGCTTCATCACGCGCCACATCCACCCGGTGCCTTCGCGGCAGGGCGTGCACTGGCCGCAGCTCTCGTGCTTGTAGAAGTAGCTGATGCGCGAAATCGCGCGGACGATATCGGTCGACTTGTCCATCACGATCACGGCGGCGGTGCCGAGACCGGAGCCCAGCTCCTTCAGCCCGTCGAAATCCATCGGCGCGTCCATGATCTGTTCGGCCGGGACCAGCGGAACGGACGAACCGCCCGGGATCACCGCCAGCAGGTTGTCCCACCCGCCGCGAATGCCGCCGCAATGCCGTTCGATCAGTTCGCGGAAGGGAATGCCCATCTCTTCCTCGACCACGCAGGGCTTTTCGACATGCCCGCTGATCTGGAACAGCTTGGTACCCTGGTTCTTCTCGCGCCCGAAGCCCGCGAACCACGAGGGGCCGCGCCGCAGGATCGTGGGCACGACCGCGATGCTCTCAACATTGTTCACCGTCGTGGGACAGCCATAGAGGCCCGCACCCGCCGGGAACGGCGGTTTGAGCCGCGGCTGACCCTTCTTGCCTTCGAGGCTTTCGATCAGAGCGGTTTCCTCGCCGCAGATATACGCTCCTGCACCACGGTGCAGGAAGACGTCGTAGTCGTAGCCCGAACCGCTCGCATTCTTGCCGATCAGGCCGGCGTCATACGCCTCGTCGATCGCCTTCTGCAGCGTCTCCGCCTCGCGGATATATTCGCCGCGAATGTAGATATAGGCCGCCCGCGCGCGCATCGCGAAGCCCGCGACCAGAGCGCCTTCGATCAGCTTGTGCGGATCATGCCGCATGATCTCGCGGTCCTTGCACGAACCGGGTTCGGATTCGTCGGCATTGATCACGAGGAAGCTGGGCCGGCCGTCCTTGCTTTCCTTGGGCATGAAGGACCACTTCATGCCGGTCGGGAAGCCCGCGCCGCCGCGCCCGCGCAGGCCCGAAGCCTTCACATCCTCGATGATCGCGTCCTGCCCCTTGGCGAGCAGCGCCTTGGTATCGTCCCAGTCGCCACGCGCCTGCGCGGCCTTCAGGCCCGCGGACTGGAAGCCGTAGAGGTTGGTGAAAATGCGGTCCTTATCGGCCAGGCTCATGCCATAACTCCAAACACAACAAAGGCCGCCACGGCGAGGATCGCAAGCAGCGCGAGCGTCTTGAAAATACCGCTCAGCACCTTCCACGCGATGGCAATGGCGATCAGCGCGACGACGATGGTGACGATGTTAGTTTCCATTGCGCACCTCGTCGGTCTGCTTGCCGCGGCTGAAAATACCCAGGCCTCCGAACACGATACCCAGGGCGATCCACACGACCCAGTCGTCGCCTCTGAGCGCGTTTACCAGTGCAAGCACCAGGAAGACGAACCCGATGACCGGAAATCCTTTCTTGGCAGCCCCACCCATCACCATTCGCCCCGGTAATCGTGGTTCTCGGTGACCATGTCCTTCAGCGTGGTCGGCCCGCCGCTCGGTTCGGACGTGTGGCGACCGGGCTCCTGCGTGCCCGTCTTGGGCTGTTCGCCCTTGGCCAGCGCGTCGAGCACGGCGTCGAGCCGTTCGGGCGTCAGGTCTTCATAGTTGTCGTCGTTGATCTGAACCATCGGCGCGGTTGCGCAATTGCCCATGCATTCGACTTCGGTGAGTGTCCACAGGCCGTCCTCGGACACTTCGCCCTTCTTCATGCCATGCGCCTTGCACGCGGCGATGATGTCGTCGCTGCCGCGCAGCATGCACGGCGTCGTGCCGCACACCTGCACGTGGTACTTCCCCACGGGCTTGAGGTTGTACATGAAGTAGAAGGTCGCGACCTCGAGCACGCGGATCACTGGCATGTCGAGATAGTTCGCGACATACTCGATCACCGGCAGCGGCAGCCAGCCTTGCGTATCGGTTTCCTCGCCGACCTGCCGCTGGGCAAGGTCGAGCAACGGCATAACCGCCGATTTCTGGCGCCCTTCGGGATAGCGGGCGAGCGCCTTCTTCGCCCTCGCCTCATAGGCCGCGTTGAAGGCGAAATTACCCCAGCGCTCGCGCAGTTCGGGGGTGTCGGGTGCGGTTGAACGATCAGCCATTTTGCATCTCCCGGTTTGAGAAATGCTTCGCAAGACCGAACGAAAGCAATCCGAGGAAGACTAGAGCCATCGAATACACAAGTGAAGATTCCCAGAAACCGGCGATGTCGCCTAGCAGATAAGCCATCAGGACAAACGCAACGATCAAGCCACCAAATTCAAATGAGGTCTTTTTACTCACCGGTCGCACTCCCCGAACACGACGTCGATCGCACCGAGGATGGCGGTGGCGTCGGGCAGCATGTGGCCCTTGGTCATCATGTCCATCGCCTGCAGGTGCGAGAACGCGGTTGGGCGGATCTTGCAGCGGTAGGGTTTGTTCGACCCGTCGCTGACCAGGTACACGCCGAATTCGCCCTTGGGGCTCTCGGTCGCGACGTAGACTTCGCCCGCAGGCACGTGGAAGCCTTCGGTGTAGAGCTTGAAGTGGTGGATCAGCGCTTCCATCGACTGCTTCATCTCGCCGCGCTTGGGCGGCACCACCTTGCGGTCGTCCGAAGCAATCGGGCCGGACGGCATCTCGGCAAGGCACTGCTTGATGATCTTGGCGCTCTGGTAGACTTCCTGCACGCGGACCATGAAGCGGTCATAGCAGTCCGAATTGGTGCCCACGGGCACCTCGAAATCCATCCGGTCGTACACATCGTAGGGCTGCGCCTTGCGCAGGTCCCACGGCACACCCGCGGCGCGCAGCATCGGGCCGGAGAAGCCCCACTTGATCGCGTCTTCGCGGCTGACGACGGCGATGTCGACGTTGCGCTGCTTGAAGATGCGGTTGTCCATCACAAGGCTCATCGCGTCGCCGAACAGTTCGGGCACGCGGTTGTCGAGCCATTCGCCGATATCGACCAGCAGCTTCTCGGGCACGTCCTGGTGCACGCCGCCGGGGCGGAACCAGGCGGAGTGCATTCGCGCACCGCTTGCCCGCTCGAAGAAGTTCATGCAGTCTTCGCGCAGCTCGAAAATCCACAGGTTCGGCGTCATCGCGCCGACATCCATCACGTGCGCGCCGATGTTGAGGAAGTGGTTCGACATGCGCGTCAGCTCGGCGAACAGCACCCGCAGATACTGGGCGCGGATCGGGACTTCGAGATTGAGCAGCTTCTCGATCGCGAGGACGTAGGAATGCTCCTGGCAGAGCGGTGAACAGTAATCGAGCCGGTCGAAGTAGGGCAGCGCCTGCAGGTAGGTCTTGTGCTCGATCAGCTTCTCAGTGCCGCGATGCAGCAGGCCGACATGCGGGTCCACGCGCTCGACGATCTCGCCGTCGAGCTCCATCACCATGCGCAGCACGCCGTGCGCCGCAGGGTGCTGCGGGCCGAAGTTGATCGTGTAGTTGCTGATCTTCTCGTCGCCGGTGGTCGGCGATTCCTCGATCGTCAGTCCGTGTGCCATCTCGTTTCCTATCCGCAGGCCCATTGCCCGCTGGCAAACTTGCGCTGCTTGCCGTCCGCCGCGACGTAGAGGTCGGCGGTCCGCACCGTGCCCTCGCCCGCTGCGGGGACGATCTTCACGGTCAGCCCTTCCGCCGTCAGCGTGGGCCCGGCGTAGATCGCATCGAGCCCGCCGTCCTGCGCGGTCATGTTGACCAACTCGCCGCCGACGCGGATCACGCCCCTGCCCTGCACGGCGGCATCGTTGGGCGCGCCGACCAGCAGCATCTCGGTGCCGCCCTGCGAGAAGGTGCAGCCCCCGTCGCGCGGGCCGAGATCGACGCGGCCGATATTGCCCAGCTTTTCGAGCTCCATCGGGTCCGCTCCTTCGGGCGCGGCGGACGTGCGCGCCACGGTGCTGTCGGCTGCGGCAACGCTGCCCTGCGGCGCGGGCTCACCCTCGCCTACAGCGACACGCGCGGCGAAATCGTCGCTACCTTGCGCGGTGTCTTCACCCTGCGAGCAGGCCGCAAGAAGGATTGCGGCGAAAAGCATCGGCAATGTTCTCATCCAAACCTTCTCCATCGTCGCGTTATCTCACGGACAGCGCGCAATCGCCTGCCGTAGCGGATCAATCCTTGTTCTTCGCCTTGGGCTGCGTTGCCGCAGCGGTATCCTTCGCATCGCCCTTGCGTTCGGGCCGGTCGGGACGATCCTCGGTCGGCTCGGGTGCAGGCGTGCGGTCCTCGCCGGTGCCTTCCTCGGCAGGCGCGCCCTTGCTGACCTTCTCGTCGGCCTTCTCGTCGGTTTTCTTGCCGGCGCCGGTTTCCTTGGGCGAATCGGTCGTCTTGGATTCGTCGACCGGCGGGGTCTCCGCCTTCTCGTCGCCCGGCAGGACGTAATCCGCACCCTCCCACGGGGAGAGGAAATCGAAGCTGCGCAGGTCCTGCGCCAGCTCGACCGGTTCGTAGACGACGCGCTGCTCCTCTTCGGAATAGCGCAGTTCGACATAGCCCGTCAGCGGGAAGTCCTTGCGGAAGGGATGCCCTTCGAAGCCGTAGTCGGTCAGGATGCGGCGCAGGTCCGCATTGCCTGCGAAGACCACGCCGAACATGTCGAACACCTCGCGTTCGAGCCAGCCCGCATTGGGCCAGAGCGTCGTCACGGTCGGCACCGGCGTCGCCTCGGCAGCTGATACCTTCACCATAATGCGACTGTTCTGCGTGAGCGAGAGAAGCATGTAGACAACTTCGAACCGCTCCGCGCGGCTCGGGTAGTCGACCCCGGCGATCTCCATCAGCTGCTGGTAGCCGTGATCGTCCCGTAGCAGACGCAGCGCGTCCTCGATCCGGTCGCGTTGCACAGTCAGCGACAGCTCGCCGTGCTCTTCGCGCGCCTCGACCAGCATCGCGCCGAGTGCGCCGGAAAGCGTATCCTTCAGCCCGTCAATGCGGGTAAACCGGGGGGCGGAGTGGAGAACGGCCATCCTAGCGCTCCACCGTCCCGCTGCGGCGGATCTTCCGCTGCAGCTGCATTACGCCGTAAAGCAACGCCTCTGCGGTCGGCGGGCACCCGGGCACGTAGATATCGACCGGCACGATCCGGTCGCAGCCGCGCACGACGCTGTAGGAATAGTGGTAATAGCCGCCGCCATTGGCGCAGCTGCCCATCGAGATGACGTACTTGGGGTTCGACATCTGGTCGTAGACCTTGCGCAGCGCAGGCGCCATCTTGTTGCACAGCGTGCCCGCGACGATCATCACGTCGCTCTGCCGCGGCGAGGCGCGCGGGGCGACGCCGAACCGCTCCATGTCGTAGCGCGGCATGTTGACGTGGATCATCTCCACCGCGCAGCACGCAAGGCCGAAGGTCATCCACCACAGGCTGCCCGTGCGCGCCCACTGGAAGATCTCTTCCGTCGACGTGACGAGGAAGCCCTTGTCGTTCACCTCGGTCTGCAGAGCGTTGAAATAGTCCTGGTCGGGCGCACGCACCTCGCCCGGCTGCGCCGTGGGCTGCAGGTGCGGGTCGCGGCCCGCAGGGGTGATCGTCTGGTTCTCGCTCATGTCAAATCCAATCGGGCCTGCCGAAACCGGGGACTACTCCCACTCCAGCGCGCCCACTTTCCATGCATAGGCCAGCCCGATGGCAAGCTCGCCGATAAAGACCATCATGGTCGCCCAGCCCGTCCATCCGGTCAAATCGAGGCTGACCGCCCAGGGAAACAGGAAGGCCGCTTCGAGATCGAAGATGATGAACAGGATCGCCACCAGGTAGAAACGCACGTCGAACTGGCTGCGCGGTTCCTCGAACGCGGGGAAGCCGCATTCATACTCGCTCAGCTTTTCCGCCGTCGGGTTGTGCGTACCGGTGAGGCGGGAAACGCCCATCGGCAGGAACACGAAGACGCACGAAATCGCCAGGGCGACGCCGATAAACAGGAGGATGGGCAGGTATTGTTCGAGGTCGATCACGCGTGATTCCAAAAGTCTGGCTTTCGCGGCATGCCTCTAGGGCGCACGCCGCCGCGGCGCAAGGGAGCCTGCGGCGCAACTCCCGTTGGTTTTTTCGCAACAATCGTACGCGCGTTCCTACTTCATCTCGCGCGCGATCGCCTTCTTCGCGGTATCACCATAGGGCGGCTTGAGCCCCGCCAGCTTGGCAATGTCGATTTTCGGCTGCTGGTAGATGCTGCGGGCGTGGCTGAATTCGCGGAAACCTTCGGGCCCGTGATAAGACCCGATGCCCGACGGGCCGACCCCGCCGAAAGGCATGTCGTCCACCGAAATGTGGAAGATCACGTCGTTGACGGTCACCCCGCCCGAGATCGTGCGCTCCAGCACCCGCTCGCGCTCCGTGCTGTCGCTGCCGAAATAATAGAGCCCCAGCGGGCGATCGTGATCATTGATATAATCGACCGCCTCGTCGATCGCCTTGTAGGTCTTCACCGGCAGGACGGGGCCGAAGATTTCTTCCTGCATCGCCTGCATGTCGTCGGTGACGCCGCGCAGGATGGTGAGCGGCATCTTGCGGGTATTGGCGCTGACGAAGCTTTCGTTCGCAGGGTTCACCACCGTCACCTCGGCCCCCTTGGCCTTCGCATCTTCGACGATTCCCTTGAGCCGTTCGAAATGCTTGTCGGAAATCACCGCCGTATAATCATCATTATCGAGCAGCGTCGGGTACATCTCATGCACGCCGAGCTGGACGGCGGCGACCACGCCTTCCTCCTGATCCTCGGGCACCAGCAGATAATCGGGCGCAAGGCAGATCTGGCCCGCGTTGAGCATCTTGCCCAGCGCAATCCGTTCCCCCGCACGGGTAAGGTCCGCGCCCTTGCCGATAATCGTGGGGCTCTTGCCGCCCAGTTCCAGCGTGACGGGGACGAGGTTCTTCGCCGCAGCCTCCATTACCTTGCGGCCGGTTTCGGTCGATCCGGTGAAAACGAGATGGTCGAACCGCAGCGAGGAGAACGCCTGCGCCACATCGGGCCCGCCGGTTACCACCGCCACTTCGCTCTCGTCGAACAGATCGCCCACCAGTTCGCGCATCCGCTCGCTCGTCGCGGGGGTGAACTCGCTCGGCTTGATCATCGCGCGGTTGCCCGCCGCCAGCACCTGCATCAGCGGTCCGAAGCTCAAGTTCACCGGGAAATTCCACGGGCTCATGATCCCGATCACGCCCTTGGGTTCGTAGCGGACCTCCGCCTTCGCGCCCATCAGGCCCAGCGGGAACCGGACCGATCGCTTGTCGGGCGCGGCCCAGTGATCGAGGTTCTTGAGGCAATATTTGCCGAAGCCGATCGTGCTGACGATGTCCGTCATCATCGAACCTTCGTGGCTGCGGCTGCCGAAGTCCGTGTTCATAGCCTCGGCCAGCGATTCGCCGTGTTCGGAGAGGATCGACATCGCCCGCTTGATCCGGTCGCGCCGGACAGAGAGCGGCTCGGGCCGCGCCGCGGTGAAGGCCCTGCGCTGCGTTTCAAGAATGCGCTCAAGGGTCTGGGGCGAGGTATCGCTCATGTCACGGCTCTCCGATTGTGTTTCTTGGCTGGCTTATTACATCGAACGCGACATCACGCCAAAGAGTTGCAACAAGCAGAGAGGCACGCACACACCCATGGCCCAGTTTTCTTCCGCCGACCCGATCGTCATCCTTTCCTACGCGCGCACCCCGATGGGGAGCATGCAGGGCGCGCTGGCCGATGCCACTGCGACCGATCTGGGCGCGACGGCGGTGAAGGCGGCGGTGGACCGCTCGGGCGTGCCGGTGGAAAGCTTCGACCGCACCTACATGGGCTGCGTCCTGCCCGCCGGCCTCGGCCAGGCCCCCGCGCGCCAGGCGTCGATCAAGGCCGGCCTGCCCAAGTCGGTCCAGGCGACCACGGTGAACAAGGTCTGCGGCAGCGGCATGCAGACCGTCATCATGGGCTCCGAAGCACTTGCCAGCGGCACCGTGAACTACGTGGTTGCCGGGGGCATGGAGAGCATGACCAACGCCCCCTACCTGCTCAAGAAGCACCGCAGCGGCGCACGGCTCGGCCATGACACTGCGTACGACCACATGTTCCTCGACGGGCTGGAAGATGCCTACGAGGAAGGCCGCGCGATGGGCACCTTCGCGCAGGACACCGCCAACGAATATCAGCTGACGCGCGAGGAAATGGACGACTATTCCATCGAATCGCTGCGCCGCGCCAATGCCGCGATCGAAAGCGGCGCCTTCGATGGCGAGGTCGTTCCAGTGGCGATCGTGACCCGCAAGGGCGAAACTCTGGTCGAGCATGACGAAGCGCCCGGCAAGGGCAAGCCCGACAAGATCCCGACCCTGCGCCCCGCCTTCGCCAAGGATGGCACGATCACCGCGGCGACCTCGTCGAGCATTTCGGACGGCGCAGCGGCCGTAGTCCTCAGCCGCGAAAGCGTGGCCAAGGAAAACGGCCAGACGCCGGTAGCCAAGATCGTCGGCCTCGCCGCGCACGCCCAGGAGCCGAGCAAGTTCACCGTCGCGCCGATCGGCGCGATCGAGAAACTGCTCGAACAGACCGGCTGGAACGCGGACGACGTCGACCTGTGGGAAGTGAACGAGGCATTTGCCTGCGTGGCGATGTTCGCGATGCGCGACATCGGCATCCCGCACGACAAGATCAACGTGAACGGCGGCGGCACGGCGCTGGGCCACCCGATCGGCGCCAGCGGCACGCGGATCATCGTAACGTTGCTCAACGCGCTCAAGCAGCAGGGCAAGAAGCGCGGCATCGCATCGCTGTGCATCGGTGGCGGCGAAGCCACCGCCGTTGCGGTAGAGATGGTCTAGAACACGACCGAAAGGGATCGGCCGCTCGCCCTGCCGCAGGGCGGGCGGCATTTATTTTACGATTGATGGGGCTTCAGGGCTCGCCCGGTCCCCACAGACGGCTCGCCTCGACGAAGCCGTTGTGCTCCCCGACCGAGAATTCGCACCAGCTGGCCTCGCAAGTCCCAAGCTCGCCGACGACGCCAGGCTCCAGACGCCATTTGACCGGCGATCCGGCACTATCGTCCGCGCGCATTTCCACCAGATCGGCACCTGTCACGATCGCGCCGCGTTTGCGGCTGAGCAGCCGTGCCGCGATCCAGCCCTTGGCGCCGTCCGGGTCTTCCACCAGACGCCAGCCATCGCGCATGCGCAGCACCTTCACCGGCAGCCCCTTGCGCTTGTAGACCCATTCGATCCGGTATTCCTGGCTCGGCCCCACGCGCATGTAGGCTTCCGTCACGTCGATCGTCGCCCAATAGGGCGTATCCCTGTTCTGAGCGTCGGCCGGCGTCGCGGCGAGGATGGTAAGGCCCGTGGCGAGCAATGTGGCGCGTCTCAGCATAGGGGCGAAGATTACCGCATCGCGCCGCTCGCTGGCAAGCTGGCTTAGCGCCCGCTTGACCACCCCTGCCCCACGCGCCAAGCAGGCAGGCGCAATGGCCAGCACATCCGACAAATCCACCCGCCGCATCGAGGGTACGCCCCGCGTTATCGTCACCCGCGCGCTCTCTCCTCAGATCGAGGCCCGCATGGGCGAGCTGTTCGACTGCCGCTTCAACGAACGCGACGCGCCCCTGACGCGCGAGCAACTGATCGAGGCGATGAACGAGACCGACGTGCTCGTCCCAACCGTGACCGACCGGATCGACGCCGAGATGATGGCACAGGCGGGCGACCGGCTGGGCCTGATCGCCAGCTTCGGCGCGGGGACCGACCATATCGATCTGAAGGCCGCGGCAGCCAGGCGTATAACAGTGACCAACACGCCGAGCGTCTTTACCGAGGATACCGCCGACCTCGCCTTGGCGCTGATCATCGGGGTGCCGCGCCGGATGCGCGAGGGCGTGTCGCTCATACGCAGCGGCGAATGGAGCGGCTGGGCACCCACCGCGCTGCTTGGCCGCAAGCTGGCGGGCAAGACACTTGGCATCGTCGGCATGGGCCGGATCGGCCAAGCGGTCGCGCACCGCGCCAAGGCCTTCGGGCTCGACATCGTCTATCACAATCGCAAGCGGCTGCCCGGGGCGATCGAGCGGATGTTCGGTGCGACCTATGTCGAGAGTCTCGACGAACTGCTGGCCCAGACCGACATCCTCACCCTGCACTGTCCGTCCAATCCGGAGAGCCACCACATGATCGACGCGCAGGCGATCTCGCGGATGAAACCCGACGCCTGTCTGATCAACACCGCGCGCGGCGATCTGGTGGATCAGGACGCGCTGGTCGGCGCGCTGGAAAGCGGCCACCTCGCGGGGGCCGGACTGGACGTCTACCCGGACGAGCCCGCGGTCGATCCGCGCCTGCTCGCCCATCCCAATGTCATGACCCTGCCCCATATCGGCTCCGCCACGGCGGAAGGACGGGCTGCATCGGGCGAGAAAGTGATCGCGAATATCCGCTTCTGGGCCGACGGCCATCGCCCGCCCGACCAGGTGCTCGACGCGCTGATCTGATCGCGCCCACCGATTAACCATCGGGTTTACCGGATATACGGACATTTCCCGCTAAGCCCTTGCCGAATGCGCGCCGGCACCCGATTCCGGGGCGCGCCGATACCGGGGGCCGAAGGCACATGATCGATCTTATCCGCAGCCGCAGCATTGCAGGTCCGCTCTTGCTCGCCGCTCTGTTCGGCGCCCCTGCCTCGGCACAGGAAATCGGTGAGCTCGTCGCCAACGATACGGGCGATACGGCCTGGATCCTCGCGTCCTGCGCGCTCGTCCTGATGATGACGCTGCCCGGCCTTGCGCTGTTCTACGGCGGGCAGGTTCGTGCGAAGAACGTCCTTTCGGTCGCGCTGCAGACCGGCGCGGTGGCCTGCATCGTGTCTGTGCTGTGGGTTATCCTTGGCTACACGCTCGCGTTCGGAAATGCCGGAAACGGCTGGATCGGCGATGGTCGCGCGTGGATGCTGATCGAGCTGACCAATGTGCGCATCGGCACGACCATCCCCGAAAGCGCCTTCGTATCGCTCCAGATGGCCTTCGCGATCTTCGCCGCCGCGCTGATGATCGGCGCGTGGGTGGACCGGGCGCGCTTCACATGGGTCGTGGTCTTCTGCGCCGCCTGGAGCCTGCTCGTCTACGCCCCTGTCGCCCACTGGGTCTGGGGTGGCGGCTGGCTGGCGAGCAGTGTCGGCACTCTCGATTTCGCGGGCGGACTGGCGGTGCACACCACGGCAGGCGTTTCCGCACTGATCGTCGCGATCATGATGGGCAAGCGTCGGGGCTTTCCCGACACGCCCATGCCCCCTCATGCGCCCGCCCTGACCATGGTCGGCGCCGCAATGCTGTGGGTCGGCTGGTTCGGCATGAGCGGCGGATCCGCGCTCGCCGCGACCGACGATGCCTCGACCGCGATCATCAATACCCACGTCGCCGCGAGCATCGCTGCACTGGTCTGGCTGCTGATCGAGCGGATCAATTTTGGCAAGGCGACGACATTCGGCTGGGCGACCGGCGCCTTTGCCGGACTTACGGCAATCTCGCCAGCGGCCGTCTATATCTCGCCCGGTGCGGCGATCCTGTTCGGGGCGCTCGCCTCGGTCGTCTGCTACGCGGCGATATTGCAGGTTCGCAAATGGGGCATCGACGATTCGCTAGGCGTGTTCGCGGTGCATGGAGCCGGTGGCATTGTCGGCACGCTGCTGCTGGGCCTGTTCGTGTCCTCCGCTCTGGGCGGCACGGGCTATCCGGAAGGCATGAGCCCGCTCGGCCAGCTTGGCGCGCAGGCCGTGGGGATCGCGGTGGTCGCGCTGTGGAGCGCGGTGCTGACCGGCATCCTCGCGCTGGCGATCGGCATCGTCGCCCCCATGCGGGTCAAGAAGAAGCACGAGATCGCAGGGCTGGACATGACCCGTCATGGCGAGCGGGGCTGGCATTTCGGCGAGGACGCTGGCGATTAGCCCGCTAGCGGCAGTTCCTCGTCCAGAATAGCGAGGATCCGTTCGATCGAAGCGCGGCTGGCGGAAAATTCGAAATGCCGCTCGGGCACTTCGATCGCCCGGTCGCACTCCCCTTCTTCCCCGCGCGAACAGGCCGGCGCGACAATCCCGTCGTGGGGGGACCAGATCGCGATGGTGCGCACCGGAGGCTTCTGGCGGGGATCATCGCTCAGCGGCGGATCATCGACCTTGTGATCGTTCATCGCCTCGTACAGCCGCCATGCGTTGTTCGCGCGCCGGTCTCCCGAAAACGGCGTGCCCAGCGTCATCACCAGCGCAACCTTTTCCGGGTGTCGCTGCGCCAGCACGCGAGCGTAGAGGCCGCCCAGGCTGATCCCGATCAGCGCGACCTTCTGCCCGGTCAGCTCATAAACCTCGTCGAGCCGGGCCTCCGCGCGGGCGAAGAAGGCTTCCGTAATGCCCGTCATCATCGCGCTGATCCGCGCAGGATAAGGGTCGTAGCCCGCCGCATCGAGCGTGCGCCGCATGAGCGAGGTCGCACTGTCGTTCGACATGATCCCGGGGATGATCAACACCGGAGGGCGCGGCGCGTCCTTCGGTGCAGGCTTCACGCCTTGGGGCAGGCGCACGCGCCGGATCGGGCTCGACCAGATTTTCGGCAGGTTCGGCAGTTCGCGGAGCCAATAGCCGAAAGGCGGTGCCAGATGGTCATCTCGCATCGCGTCTTTCGGCTTGGCCATCGGGTCAATCTCCGGTCAGGATGCGATCCACCAACTGCTTCACGGTGGGGGTGAAGTTATTGGAATAGAACGGGTCCAGCTTGAAACGATAGGCTGCGTGACCGGCGAAGGCGAGGTTTTCGTCCGGGTCACCGCCATGCGCGATATCCTGCAAAGTCTTCTGGATGCAGAAGCTGCGCGGATCGGCGAGGCGGCCGGTCGTGTGATCGTCATGATCCTTCCAGCTCGAAAACTGGCAGTGCGACAGGCAGCCCATGCAGCCCTGCTGGTCGGCGCGGATCTGCTCGGCGCTTTCCGGGGTCACGAAGACCACCGTGCTGTCGGGCGTCTTGAGCGCTTCGGTAAAGCCTTCGTGCATCCACGCCTGCGCCTTGCGCTGGTCGCCGGGGTGCACGAAGAAATACTTCGCCTTGCCGTGATCCGACAGCGGGATCGTGCCCTCTTCCTCGTCGCGCTTGAAGATCGGGATCTGCCGCTCGCTGCGGTGCATCAGATCATAGAGGAACGGCGTCTTCACCGCGCTGGAATAGAACCCGGTGGGCGAGAATTTGTGCAGCAGCACGTCGCCCGGCTCGACCGTGCGCAGCATGTCTTTCCACACCTGCGGGATCGGGCTTTCCTCGGTCAGCAGGGGCCGCGTGCCGAACTGGAAGGCGATCTTGCCCAGCTCGGGATTGTCGATCCACTCTTCCCACTCGCGCAGGAACCACACGCCGCCGGCCATGACGATGGCGGTCTCTTCCGAGACGCCTTCCTTGCGCATCGTGTCGCGCAGTGCCTTCACGCGCGGATAGGGGTCTTCGGGCTTGGTCGGGTCTTCGGCATTGGACAGGCCATTGTGCCCGCCTGCCAGCCACGGGTCTTCATAGACCACCGCCGCCAGCAGGTCCGGCACCTTTGAATAGCTACGCTTCCACAGCGCGCGGAAGGCGCGGGCAGAGCTCACGATCGGCAGATAGTGCACGTTGTACCGCGCGGCGATCTCGGCCAGCTTGTAAGGCATGCCCGCGCCGCAGGTGACGCCGGTGATCTTGTCGGCGCAATTGTCCAGCACGCCTTCGAGCACGGCTTGCGCGCCGCCCTGTTCCCACAGGACATTGATGTTGATCGCGCCTTTGCCATCGGCGATCTCGTAAGCGCGATTGACCTGCTCGGTCGCACCGTCGATCGCATAGCGGACCAGCTGTTCGAAGCGTTCCTTGCGCGTGGCCTGCGGGTAGACCTGCGGAATGGGATTGCCATCCTCGTCGTAGCTGTCGGCGTTGACCGCAGACACGGTGCCGATGCCGCCCGCGGCGGCCCATGCGCCCGAACTTGCGTGATTGGTCGCCGAAACGCCCTTCCCGCCTTCAATCAGCGGCCAAACCTCGCGACCGCCGTACTGGATTGGTCGCAGTCCTTTAAATGCCATCAAACTTCCAATTATTGAGCTGCGCGCGCCGTACCTTCGGCATTGCCACTAGCGGCATCGGCCGCGCTTTTCTGCCCCGTACAGGGCACGATTTCGTCTGGTCCGGGCCTTGTAGCGCCGCGACTGAACTGTGCATAGTACCCCGCGAGTTCGGGACCCTGCTCGATCCGGTCGAGCCGGTAGCCGACCCGCTCGAACTCGCAGGCGAGCAGCGCGGGCGCAATCCCGTGGCGGTCGGTGGGTCGGTCGATATCGACCACGATCACCTTGCCGTTTTCTACCAGCGCCGGCCACAGGCGCCACAGGAATGCGTAAGGTTCGGCCACCTCGTGGTACATGTGGACAAGGAAGACCCGGTCGAAACTGTCGTCGGGCAGGCGCGGATCGTCCTGCGCGCCCAGCTTGATCGAAACATTGTCGAGCCGCTCCCGCTCCACGCGGCGGCCGAGCCGTTCGAGCGCGCTGCGGTCGATATCCTGCGCCAGCACCCGGCCGTTCTCCCCCACGCGCTCGCCCAGGCGGATGGTGTAATAGCCTTCGCCTGCGCCGATATCGGCCACGGTCATGCCCGCCTGGATCGCGGCCATGTCCATCACTTTCTGCGCTTCGCCCTGGCTGTCGCGCGCATCCTCGTTCGAAAACTCGTTGGCGCCAAGATCGGACACCGGGCGGTCGGGTTCGGGGAAAGCGCGGGCGGTCTCTGGCCTGTCGGAATCGGACTCGCCGCCGCCGCAGCCCGTGAGAGCGAGCGCCGCACATGCAAAGAACAGGGGACCGAGCCTCGCCATCATCGTGGGCGGCACTTAACCGCGCATCGCCCGCTTGGCAAAGCGGGTTTTGACTTTACTCGACGTCTTCCACGTCGACCGCCTCGCCCGTCACGCGCTGCGCCAGAGCGGCGGAGATGAACGGGTCGATCGCGCCGTCGAGCACGTCGCCCGGTGCGGTCGAGGTTTCGCCCGTGCGCAGGTCCTTCACCATCTGGTACGGCTGGAGGACGTAACTGCGGATCTGATGGCCCCAGCCAATTTCCGTCTTTTCCTGATACTCGCCCGAAGCCGCCGCCTCGCGTTCCGCCATCTCGCGTTCGAACAGGCGCGCCTTGAGCATGTTCATCGCGGTCGCGCGGTTCTTGTGCTGGCTGCGATCATTCTGGCTGGCGACCACGATGCCGGTCGGCTGGTGGGTTATGCGGACGGCCGAATCGGTCGTGTTGACGTGCTGCCCGCCCGCGCCCGACGCGCGGTAGGTATCGATCTTGAGGTCGCTTTCGTTGATCTCGATCTCGATATCGTCGTCGATCACCGGATAGACCCAGACCGAACTGAACGAGGTGTGCCGCCGCGCTGAGCTGTCGTAAGGGCTGATCCGCACGAGGCGGTGCACACCGCTTTCGGTCTTGGCGTAGCCATAGGCGTTCTCGCCCTTGATCAGCAGCGTGACCGACTTGATACCCGCCTGCTCGCCCGCCTGATATTCGACAGTCTCGACCTTGAAGCCGCGCTTTTCGGCCCAGCGGACATACATCCGCATGAGCATTTCTGCCCAGTCCTGGCTCTCCGTCCCGCCGGCGCCGGCATGCACTTCCAGATAGGCGTCGTTCGCGTCCGCCTCGCCCGAGAGCAGCGCCTGAACCTTGTCGGCATCGGCGCGCGCGGCGAGCTTTTCGAGGCTGGTCAGTCCTTCGTTGATGACATCGTCATCGCCCTCGGCCTCGCCCATCTCGACGAATTCGATCGCGTCGGACATTTCCGACGAGATTGTATTGACCGTGCCGATCGCGCTTTCGAGCCGCTTCTGCTCGCGCATGATCGCCTGCGCCTGCTTGGGATCGTCCCACAAGGTCGGGTCCTCGACCCGGGCGTTGAGCTCGTCCAGCTCGCGCAGCGCGCGCTCCCAGTCCAGCGACTGGCGCACCAGCGCCAGCGCGGCTTCGATCCGGTCGATATGGGCCTGCCCTTCGGCACGCATGGCAAAGTCTCCGAAAATGGGCAGGCAGCGCTAGGCGTGGCTGCCTCGCATGGCAAGGCGCGATGCCGCCGGGGGACGACGGGCGGCTAGTAGATGCCGCCCTGCTCCTCGGCGAAATTCTCCGGCGGCTCCTCGCGTTCGGCCGCCCGGCTGAGGCTCGCTTCGGCCCGCCGTGCACGGCGGATGAGGTCGAGCAGCTCCTGCCGCTGGGCCGCGATTTCCGACGCGCGGGTGGACCGGGGTGGCTCGGTATCGGGCTTGAAAGCCTCCCAGATGATCGCCGCATTGTCTTCCGTACCCGGCCACGCATCGAACACGCGCCCGCCGGTGCGCCGGTCGATCCGCACCATGCGCACCCCTGCGGGGGCGACGGGCGGGTTGTCGCGCCAGCGATCGCGCGTTTCCTCGATGAAGGTCTTCACGATCGGGGCCGCCACCGTGCCGCCCTGCGCGTAACCACCCATGTTGCGCGGCTGGTCGAAGCCCAGATAGGTGCCGACCATCAGCTGCTGTGTCCCGCCGATGAACCACACGTCCTTGGGCCCGGTGGTCGTTCCGGTCTTGCCGAACAGCGGCAGGTTCTGGTCGCGCAGCACCTTGGCCGTGCCCCGGGTGATCACGCCTTCGAGCATGTGAGTCACCTGGAAGGAGGTCCGCGCGTCGATCACCTGGCGCCCCTTGGGGCCGAGGCGCGGCATGGCCGAGCCGTCCCATTCGGCGCTGTTGCAGCCTTCGCAGGCGCGCTCGTCGGCGCGCCAGATCACCTTGCCGCGCCGGTCCTGCACGTAGTCGATCACGGTCGGGTCATTGTAGCGACCGTGGTTGGCCAGCGTCGAATAGGCGTTGACCATCTTTTCGACCGTCGTCTCGCCCGCGCCCAGCGCAAAGGCGAGATACGGATCGTAGGATCCGATGCCGACCTTCTCGTAGGTCTTGATGACGTTGGGCATGCCCGCATCGTTCGCGATGTGAACCGTCATGATGTTCTGCGACTGCTCGAGCCCGTAACGCATCGGGTAGGTCCCGCCGCGCCCGCCACGGAAACACTTCTCACCCAGCTGCGCGCCCTGGTAGGCGCAGAAGGAGCCGTTCTCGATCTGGGTCGCAGGGGTCATGCCCTGGTCCAGCCCGGCGGCATAGACGAAGGGCTTGATGGTCGAACCGGGCTGGCGTTCGGCCTGGGTCGCCCGATTGAAGCTTTCGAGGCGGCTGTCGAACCCGCCCTGCATCGCGAGGATGCGGCCGGTCTGCGGGTCCTCGGCGATCAGCCCGCCGGAGGCATCGGGGATGATCGCCACGCGCCATGCATTGCCCGACGGGCGCACCGCGATCACGTCGCCGGGTTGCAGCGATCCGGGGGCGCCGGTCAGCGTGCTACTCTGCCCGTCGGCGAAGGCGATCGCGCCCGAGCCGGTGAACACCGCCGTGCGCCAGTCTTCGTAATTGATCCCGATATTGGCGCTGGCCAGCTGGCTGCCCAGGTCGCCCTTGCTGGGGTCGAGCGTCGCGACAGGGCCACTCCAGCCACGCGACCCGTGGTAACGCAGCATGCCCTTGCGCAGCGCATCGCGCGCCGCGTCCTGATAATCGAGGTCGAGCGAGGTGCGCACCCACAGGCCGCCCGCATAGACGCTGTTGGGCCCGTCGTCGGCGGTCTCGCCGAAACGGTCGAGCAGTTCGCGACGGACCGCTTCGATGAAATAGCCTGCATCCGCATTGCGGATCGAGCCCGCGCCCGAGGTCAGCCCCAGCGGCTTGGCCTTCGCCTCTGCGACCTGCTGCGGCGTGGCCCAGCCATTTTCTTCCATCTGGCCAAGCACCCAGTTGCGGCGCTGGATGGCCATGTCCTCGTACCGCTCGCGCCCATAGCGCTCGGGCGCCTTGGGCAGGATCGCGAGGAACGCCATCTCGTTCAGCTCGAGATCGCCGACATCCTTGTCGAAATAGGCGCGCGCGGCGGCCTGGACCCCGAAGCTGCGCCGCCCCAGCGGGATTTCGTTGAGGTAGAGCGTGAGGATTTCCTGCTTGGTCAGCGTCTGCTCGATCCGGCGCGCAACCAGCATTTCGCGCAGCTTGCGGGTGACCGAGTACTCATCGCTCAGCAGCACGTTCTTGGCGACCTGCTGGGTGATGGTGGAACCGCCGACCGCGCGCTCGTCCGTCCCCGCCTTGCGCGCATAGTCGAGCACGGCGTTGAGCGTACCGGTAATGTCGACGCCGTTATGGCTCCAGAAAGTCTCGTCCTCGGCGGAGAGGAACGCGTTGATCAGCGGTTCGGGAAAATCGCCGAAGTCGAGCTGAACGCGGCGGTCGCGGGCATAGGTGCCCACGATCTCGCCGTCATTGCCGCGCACCACGGTGGGCAGCGGGGTCTCGTAATCCTGCAGGGCGGTGGCATCGGGCAGGTCGCGCCCGATCAGGAACCACGCGACCGCGAACAGCACCAGCAGCGCGGCGGTGCCATAGACGATCCAGCGCACGGCCCAGTTATCGTGCCAGGTCTGCCGGAACTCGGCAAAGGCGTCCGACGATCCGCGCTGGACGCGGTAACGGTTAGGTTCGACGTTGGTTTCGGTCATGATGCGGCAGCGCCCTTAGCACGCCCCTCGCGCAGATCGCCATAACCAAACGTGAACATTGTCGGGCGGTGCACGCGTGGCCGCTCTAGCTCGCCGACTGGCGGGCGAAGAAGACGCGGATCGCCCGCGCGACGAATTCGGAGAACTCGCGTTGCCCCTCTTGGGAAGAGAGCTGCGCCGCATCATCGGCGTTGGTCAGGAAGCCGACTTCGAACAGCACCGCGGGCACATCGGGCGCACGCAGCACGGCAAGTGCGGCGGCGCGCTGGGTTTGCGAGTGGAAGCGGTGCCTGCCCCGCCCTTCCCGCTCGATCAGCTCGGCGAACTCGCGGCTGGTCTCCTGCACCCGGCGCTGCGAGAGTTCGACGAGGATGTCGTTCACCGGATCGCTCTGGTTCTTGACCACCACGCCGTTCAGCAGGTCGGCATTGTTCTCGCGGTTGGCGAAGCGGGCGGCCGCTTCGCTCGATGCCTCGCTCGACAAGGTGTAAATGCTCGCGCCGGAGGCGCTGCTTGCGTCGCCCGCGCTGTCCGCGTGAATCGAGATGAACAGGTCGGCATTCATCCGCCGGGCGATTTCGGGGCGTTCCTGCAGTACGAGGAAAGTATCGTCCTCGCGTGTGAGGGCGACGCGAATACCGCCCTCTTCTATCAGGCGGTCCTTCACGGCGAGGGCGAGTTCGAGCACGACGTCCTTCTCGAACCTGTCGCCTGCAACCGTGCCGGGGTCCTTCCCTCCGTGGCCCGCGTCGATCAGCACGAGGGGGCGCGACTTGTCGGCCGGGCCGTAGATTTCGGGCAGGTCGACCGGCTGCCCCGCCTCGGGCAGGACCATGCCGATCACATAGTCGCGGCCCAAGTGCGGCACCGGCAGGGTAAACCCGAAAACACGCAATCCACCCACCAGCAGGACCGGCAGCAGGAAGATCGCCAGGATTTGGAAGAACCGCGCCATGTGGCCTGTCGTGTAAAAGGCCGCAGGTCGGCAGCGCAATAGAGTTGCCGCACCTTGCACACGATGCTAGCCATAATGGGTCACGAGGCGCCAGACCCTTGAACGGAGCGAAATATTCACTCCTGCGGGTGCATGGCGATCGGGACAACACGAATGGCCGCGCGGCATTTTGTTCTCGCGGTCGCCCACGAAGATTACAGGTTGATGCGACCAATGCGCACTCCCCGCACACTTGAAACCGCCAGGCCTCACGGCCGCGCGGACCTGTGCATTGCGGGGGCCGGGCACGCTGCCGACAAGATGGCACGCGTGCAGGCAGACAGGCACCTGGCCGCAGACACATACGCTCCCCGCAGGCCCCGCAAGCGGCCGGCGACGGATTTCCCATCACGCGCGGGCCGCACGGCCGAGCGATTTTTCATCACAGATAACGCGTTTCGCCGCGACCGGCCCCCAGGGCAGCTACGGCGCGCGAAGCGCGTGGAGACTTATACATGGCACAGCGCATGCTTATCGATGCGCGCCACACGGAAGAAACCCGTGTGGCCGTTCTCAAAGGCAACCGGATAGAAGAATTCGACTTCGAATCGGCTGAACACAAGCAGATCAAGGGCAATATCTACCTCGCGAAAGTAACGCGGGTAGAACCTTCTCTCCAGGCAGCCTTCGTCGATTTCGGCGGCAACCGCCACGGGTTCCTCGCCTTCAGCGAGATTCACCCGGATTACTATCAGATCCCCAAGGAAGACCGCGACGCACTGCTCGCCGAAGAGGCGGAAGCCGCGGCCGAGGAAGAGCGTCTGCGCGACGAAGAGGAAGACGCAGGCCACCTGCCGGGCGACGAATACGACGCCGAGGACGAGGAATCCTCCGAAGCGCTCGCCGAAGACCTCGCCGAAGACGGGCTTGAAGAAATCGACACGTCCGACAAGGACAAGGTCTCGACGATCGAGGAAGGCCAGCTTTCCTCCGATGACGACGACGATGATTCCGACGACGACGACGATGCGTCCGACAATAATGGCGGCCGCCGCGGTCGCCGCAAGGGCCGTGGCGGCCCGCGCCGTCAGGGCCAGGGCAACCGCAGCCGCGCGAAGGAAGTCGATGAGGCTCGCGCCAGGCGCCAGGCGCTGCGTCGCCGTTACAAGATCCAGGACGTCATCCAGCGCCGCCAGGTGCTGCTCGTCCAGGTCGTGAAGGAAGAGCGCGGCAACAAGGGCGCGGCGCTGACCACCTATCTCAGCCTCGCCGGGCGCTACACGGTGCTGATGCCCAACAGCAGCCATGGCGGCGGCATTTCGCGCAAGATTTCTTCCGCGAGCGACCGCAAGCGGCTCAAGACGATCGTCGGCGATCTCAACCTGCCGCGTTCGATGGGCCTCATCGTGCGCACTGCGGGTCTCAGCCGCACCAAGACCGAGATCAAGCGCGACTTCGACTATCTCGCGCGCCTGTGGGACGAGATTCGCGAACGTACGCTGGGCTCCAGCGCGCCATCGCTGATCCATTCGGACAGCGACCTCATCAAGCGCGCGATCCGCGACATCTACAACCGCGAGATCGAAGAGGTGATCGTAGAAGGTGAGGAAGGCTACAAGTCCGCCCGCGCCTTCATGAAATTGCTGATGCCCAGCCACGCGCGGCGGGTGAAAGCCTATTCGGACCCCGTGCCGCTGTTCCAGCGCTACGGCGCGGAGGACCAGTTGCGTGCGATGTACGAGCCGGTGGTGCAGCTGAAGTCGGGTGGCTATCTCGTGATCAACCCGACCGAGGCGCTGGTCTCGATCGACATCAACTCGGGCCGCTCCACCAAGGAACACGGGATCGAGCAGACCGCGACCGCGACCAACCTCGAAGCGGCGAAGGAAATCGCCCGCCAGCTGCGCCTGCGCGACATGGCCGGGCTGGTCGTGATCGACTTCATCGACATGGATTACAATTCCAACGTCCGGAAGGTCGAGCGCGCGATGAAGGACGCGCTCAAGAACGACCGCGCGCGCATCCAGGTCGGCCGCATTTCCGGCTTCGGCCTGATGGAAATGAGCCGCCAGCGCCTCCGCACCGGCGTGCTCGAGGCGACCACCCGCGAATGCCCGCACTGCGACGGCACCGGCCTGGTTCGCACGGCATCCAGCGCGGGCCTTTCCGCGCTGCGCCTGATCGAAGACGAAGCGGCCAAGGGCAAGGGTACCATCATCACCCTGTCGGCCAGCACCGAGGCGGCGGTCTACCTGCTGAACGAGAAGCGCGCCGACCTGGTCGAGATCGAGGAGCGCTACGGCGTCAAGGTCGAGATCGTCCCCGAAGGCGAGGACGAAGGCGCCAAGATGAGCGTCTCCAGCTCCGGTCCCAAGCCGACCGAAGCGCCCAAGTTCGAACCGATCGTGATCGACGATGCCGAGGACGACATCGAGGACGAGGCCGACTCCGACGATGATGACGACGATGACGGCGACAACCGCAACGAGCGGAGCCGCCGCTCGCGCGACAATTCGGACGACGGCAACGATGAAGACGGTCGCCCGAAAAAGAAGCGCCGGCGTCGGCGTGGCGGACGTGGCCGCAACAAGCGCCGCGACAACGAAAACGAGAACGAGAACGGCGAGAATCCGGACGATCAGTCGGATGACCGGTCCGACGACGACCGCTCGAACGACGGCAGTTCGAACGACAACCGTTCGAATGAAGGCGGGTCGGACGATTCGTCGCATGATGATGGCGACGACAAGCCGAAGAAGCGCCGCAGCCGTGGCGGCCGGGGCCGGCGCAAGAAGCACGACGACACCTCGCCCAGCGAAGCGCAGGAGGAGATCTCCGAACATGTCGTGGAAGACATGGCCGTGGTCGCAGGACCCGACGATGCGCCCGCGACTGCCGACGCCGCCACTGCCGAGGGCGACGAGCAGCAGGAGAAGCCGAAGCGCCGTTCGCGCGCCAAGAAGGCCGAACCCAAGGCCGATGGCGAAGTGAGCGAGGGCAAGCCTGACGACAAGGCCGACGACCAGGCGGAGCAGAAACCCGCCCCCAAGCGTCGCAGCCGTGCCAAGAAGGCCGAAGACAAGCCTGCAGAAGAAACGGCTGGCGATAACACGGGCGAAAACAAGGGTGAGGAAAAGCCCGCACCCAAGCGTCGCAGCCGCGCCAAGAAGGCGACCGAAGGCGAAGACAGCGCGGATAAGGGCGGCAAGGCCGATAAGGCCGAGGCTGGCGAGAAGAAAGCTCCCGCCAAAAAGCCCGCTTCGCGTGCCCGCAAGCCTGCAGCCAAGAAGGACACCAAGGAGCAGCTGACCGACGATATCGCCGTCGTCGCAGGGCCCGAGGACACGCCGAGCGAACCGCAGGAAGCGGCCGACAAGTCGCCCACTCCGGCTCCGACGCCAACTCCGACTCCGGTGCCTGCTCCCACGCCCACTGCCGGCGACGATGGCGATGACGAGGACGGCAATGATGCGGACGGCAAGCCGCGTCGCGGCTGGTGGCAGCGCACCTTCGGCGCCTGATCGGCAACGCCTGATGGCACGGCACAATATGCACGGCGTGCGGCAGGAAACTCACGGGGGTCATCGTCGATGACCCTCGCCTACCGCACGCCGGACAGCCGTTTCGCCAACCTTCCCGACTTCCCCTTCAAGCCGCACTATTACACGCTGCGCGAAGGGCTTCGGGTGCACTATATCGACGAGGGGCCGCGCGATGCGCCCCCCGTGCTGATGATGCATGGCGAGCCGAGCTGGAGCTATCTCTACCGCCACATGATCGGCCCCGTCGTCGAAGCGGGCTACCGCGTGCTGGCCCCCGACCTGATCGGGTTCGGCAAGTCCGACAAGCTGACACGCAAGAGCGCCTATTCCTATGCCCTGCACGTCGCGTGGATGCGCGACTGGTTGGATGCGATGGAGCTGCAGAACGTCGTGCTCGCCTGCCAGGACTGGGGCTCGCTCGTCGGGCTGCGGCTGGTCGCCGACACGCCCGACGCCTTTGCCGCCGTGGTGCTGTCGAATGGCGGGCTGCCGGCGGGCGAAACTCCGCCACCCGCGTTCGGCAAGTGGCGCAGGTTCTCGCGCTACAGCCCGGTGTTTCCGATCAGCAAAATCCTCCAGCGGGCGACCGCGCGCGAGTTGAGCAGGGCGGAGATCGCGGCCTACGACGCGCCCTTCCCCACCCGCGCAAGCAAGGCGGGCGCTCGCATGTTCCCCTCGCTCGTCCCGCTAGGGCAGAACGCGGCAGTGCCGGATCAGCGCAAGGCGTGGGAAGCGCTGGAACGGTTCGACAAGCCGTTCACCTGCGCCTTTTCGGATCGCGACCCGATCACGCGCGGCGGCGATGCAAAATTCCGCGCGCGCGTGCCGGGGGCCAAGGGCAATCCGCTGCACCGCACGCTGAAGGGGCATCACTTCATCCAGGAAGACGATCCCGAAGGCTTTGCCGCCGCGATCATCGAGACCGCGCGGCAGGCAGGGGTTTAGGTACAGCCCCGTCGGTCATCCTGAACTCGTTTCAGAATCAGCCATCGGCCCGTGCGGCATCGGATGTCCGAGGCGCAGCCTCGCACCAGATTACTCCGCGATTGCGACGCTCCCGCCCGTCTGCGCGCTCGACCCTGAAACAAGTTCAGGGTGATGGCCTTTTGGAGGGCAGACTCAAAACTCCACGCGCTTTCCTGCCCAATCGAACAGCTGGCCGCTGTCTTCCGGGGTCAGCCCGTCGAGCACGCCCAGAAGATTGTCGGCCGCCGCCGCGGGCGCAGTGAGCTGGCCTTCGGGCAGGTTCGCCTGGAATGGTTCGGACAGCGCGGTATCGACCGTACCCGGATGGAGCGCCACGCAGATCGCCTCTCTGTGCGTGCGCCTCAGCTCGATAGCGTAATTGCGCACCAGCATGTTGAGCGCCGCCTTGCTTGCCCGATAGGAATGCCATCCGCCGATCCGGTTGTCCGAGATCGAGCCTACCCGCGCGGAAAGCGCTGCGAACACGGCGCGCCGATCGCGCGGCAGCAGCGGCAGGAAATGCCTCGCGATCAAGGCGGGGCCGATGGTGTTGAGGTGGAACACCCTCGCCATCGCGTCTGCTTGAACCTGCTTGTAACTGCGCTCCGGCCCACTGTCCCGCAGGCTGAGCACGCCAGTCGCCACGATCACGCAGTCGAGTGGGCCGCCCACCTGTGCCGCCGCGGCCGCGATGCTGTCCTCGTCATCGAAATCCAAACGGACCCACTGCGCCACAGCCGGCAACGCGGCGGGTCGATCGCGCGACGCGGCCACCACATGGCCCGCCCCGCGCGCGATCAGGCGGTCTATTAGCGCCGCACCGATGCCCCCGCTCGCCCCGAAGACGATCGCGCGTTCTATCGCCTGTCCTACATCCGCCATCGCGCCTAAACCTCCCGCACTGCCCCTTCGGTACCTCCTGCGGATCGGCCGCCGGGGTTTTCTCGCTTAAGACACTGTGTCAGGTGTGTCAGGCAATGCGCACAGACAGGCTTTAGTGCCCTTGCACCTTGCGCCGCAGGCGCTAGGTGAGAGCCAAGCAGAACTCAGGATTTTCCCATGGCGACCTTTACCCTCCCTAAAAACTCCAAGATCCGCGACAAGGGCAAGGTGCACCCTGCGGCCGAGGGCGCCGGGCGGGTCAAGAAATTCAAGATCTACCGTTACGACCCGGACAGCGGCAACAACCCGCATTACGACCGGTTCGAGGTCGATCTGGATGCCTGCGGCCCGATGGTTCTGGACGCGCTGTTCAAGATCAAGAACGAGATCGACCCGACGCTGACCTTCCGCCGGTCGTGCCGCGAAGGCATCTGCGGTTCGTGCGCGATGAACATCAACGGTTCGAACGCGCTGGCCTGCACCACCGCGATCGAGGATCTGGGCGGCGAAATCCGCATCACGCCGCTGCCGCACATGGAAGTGGTGAAGGACCTCGTCCCCGATTTCACGCATTTCTACGCGCAGTATGCCTCTATCCGTCCCTGGCTGCAGACCGTCACCCCGACGCCGAGCGGCAAGGAACGGCTGCAGAGCCCGGAAGAACGCGAGAACCTCGACGGGTTGTACGAGTGCATCCTGTGCGCCTGCTGCTCGACCGCGTGCCCCAGCTACTGGTGGAACAGCGACAAATTCCTCGGCCCGGCGATCCTGCTGCAGGCCTACCGCTGGCTGGCCGACAGCCGTGACGAAATGACCGGCGAACGGCTCGACCAGCTGGAAGACCCGTATCGCCTGTATCGCTGCCACACGATCATGAACTGCGCGAACGTGTGCCCCAAGGGCCTCAGCCCGGCCAAGGCGATCGCCGAAACAAAGAAGATGATGGCCGAACGCGCCGTCTGAGCGTGCCGCGCACCCACCCGTTCTTCGACTACCGGGAAATCCCGGGCGGTGACGGCTGGTTTAGCTGGAACCCGCACGACAAGACGCGGTTCAACGGGGTCGTCATGGGCGATCTCGTCACCCGGCGGGAAGGCGATGCGTGTCGCCTGCGCATGGTGCCCGAACACAGGCATACCAACCTGCAGGGTATGCTCCACGGGGCGACCATTCTCGGCCTGATCGACATCGCGCTGTTCGCCACGGTGCATGTGGTGGGCGGCGGCGAACCCGGCCCGTCGCTGACGCTGGAGCTTTCCACGCAATTCGTCGGCGCGGGCGACCCTGAAAAACCACTCGATGCCGTGTCCGAGATCGTACGCGAGACGGGCCGCATGGTCTTCGTGCGCGGACAGGTCGTGCAGGAAGACAACGTGGTTGCCAGCTATTCCGGCATCATCCGCAAGCGCTCATCCAAGGACAAGCCCGCCACGTGACAAGCGTTCTGACCCGATACGAAGAGCTTCTGGCCGCCGGCGAACTGCGCGAGGATGCCGACCAGCGAGCGGCGGTGGTCGAGCTGGAGCGCGTGCAGAGCGATCTGGAATCGGGCAGTTCGCGCAAGGGGCTGCTCGGCGGATTGCTGGGCAAGAAGGCGCAGCCGGTGCGCGGCCTGTACATGTGGGGCGGCGTCGGACGGGGCAAGTCCATGCTGATGGACCTGTTCTTCGAATGCCTCGAAGTCGATCGCAAACGCCGGGTCCATTTCCACGCCTTCATGCTGGAAGTCGATGCGATGATTGCGGAAGAGCGCGCGAAGAAGGCGGAAGGACCGGTCCGTCGTGTCGCCGCCCGCATCGCAGAAGACGCCCGCTGCCTCGCCTTCGACGAGATGGTGGTGAACAACACCGCCGATGCCGCGATCATGGCGCGGCTGTTCACCCCGCTGATCGAGGATCACGGCGTCACCATCGTCACCACCAGCAACCGCCCTCCCCACGACCTCTACAAGGACGGGCTCAACCGATCGCTGTTCGTGCCCTTCATCGAACTGGTCGAGCGTGAGCTCGACACGCTCTCGCTCAATGGGCCGACCGACTATCGGATGGACCGGCTCGGCGGGATGGAGAGCTGGCACGTGCCGCTCGGCGACACGGCCACCGCGCAGGTGCGCGAAGCGTTCTTCCGCCTCACCGATTACGAACCGGAAGATGCGGCCCATGTGCCCAGCGGAGAAATCGATCTGGGGGGCGGGCGAAGCCTGCACGTTCCAAAGAGCCTGAAGGGCGTCGGCGTGTTCAGCTTCAAGCGACTGTGCGGGGAGAACCGCGGCTCGGCCGACTACCTCGCGATCGCGCGCGCCTTCCACACGGCGATCGTGGTCGGCATTCCGATCCTCAGCCCGGAAAACCGCAACGAGGCGATCCGCTTCACCAAGCTGATCGATGCGCTCTACGAACACAAGGTGAAGCTGTTTGCCACCGCAGCGGCGGAGCCCGAAGCGCTCTATCCGGCAGGCGACGGCAGCTTCGAGTTCGAACGCACGGTGAGCCGCCTGCGCGAAATGCAGAGCGCGGACTACATGGCGAAGGGCCACGGCCCCGAGTGATCCCGGCGCAGTGACGCAAGGGCCGTATTGAAACGGGGGCGGAACGCCCTAGATCGGCGCCATTCCGGCGGCCATTCTTCCCCGCCGATGCAGGAATAGACGATGATCGAACTTCGTCCCTTCGACAGCCTTGGCGCTGCCAACCACGGCTGGCTCGACGCCAAACACCACTTCAGTTTCGCCAACTATTACGATCCCGCCCGTATGGGCTGGGGCCGCATCCGCGTGTGGAACGACGATACGATTGCGGCGAAGAGCGGCTTTCCGCCCCACCCGCACGACAACATGGAAATCGTCACCTTCGTGCGCAGCGGCGCGATCACGCACCAGGATTCGCTCGGCAACAAGGGCCGCACGGCCGCCGGCGACGTTCAGGTGATGAGCGCGGGCACCGGCATTCGCCATGCCGAATTCAATGACGAGGACGAGACGACCACGATCTTCCAGATCTGGATCCTGCCGGACAGCCAGGGCGAGGCCCCCGCCTGGGACCAGCGCGCCTTCCCCAAGGCAAGCCGCGACGGCGGGTTCGAAGTGCTGGCCAGCGGCACGCCCGAAGCCGATGACGCGCTCTCCATCCGTGCCGATGCCAAGGTCGCGGCGGCAACGCTGAAGGCCGGGCAGACTGCTGAGTGGCAGGCCGTACCCGGACGCCATCAGTACTTGGTCGCGCCGACCGGTCGCATTCGCGTCAACGGCGTGGAAGCCGCGCCTCGAGACGGGATCGCGGCGAAGGACGAGGGCGTGCTGACAGTGGAGGCGCTGGAAGACGCCGAAGTGGTGCTGGTCGACTCGCGCTAGCGGATCAGGCCGGCTCTGGCGTTTTCACGGCGGACCGGCGCTGCTTGTCCGCCAGCCGGCCCATCAGCTTGAGATCGCGCTCGCTCAGCTTGAGCGCGGTCTCGGCCCAGATCTCGGTGATCTCGGTCAGCTCTTCGAGCGAGAGGTTCCAGGTCCGCTTGGTCGCCCGGCGCGAACCGAGCAGGCCCGCGTGACGGCGGGTGTTCTTCTCGATGAAGCTTTGCACCGCCGCTTCGCCCTGCCCGTCGGGCACGACCTCGTGGATGACTCCCAGATCGCGCATCTCGTGCGCGGACAGGCTCCTGCCCGAGGTCACCAGCCGTTCGGCCGCAACACTGCCGAGCTGGCGGGTGAGGAAAGCATGGGCGCCCATTCCGGGGAACAGGCCGAACATGATCTCCGGCAGACCGAAAGTGGCGCTTTCCTCGGCAATGATGAAGTCGAACGACAGCAGCGCCTCCAATCCGCCGCCCAGCGCATCGCCCTGCACCATCCCGATCGTGATGAGCGGCAGACCGAGCGTGGCGAGGTTGCGGTGGAGTATCCGGCAGCAGCGGTGGCCGTAGTTCACCAGCGCCTCGCGATCGCCGGAGATGATGAGCTCGCGGAACAACGCAAGGTCTCCGCCATAGCAGAACACGCCCGGCGCATGGCTGCCCAGCACGAGGAAGCGCAGGTCCTCCGGGCCGAAGCTCCGTTCGATCAGATCCTGCCAGCTTTCGAAATCGGCGAGCATCGACGGAGTAAAACTGGGCCGTCCCTTGGGCAGCATGTGAGTCCACAGCGCCTTGGTATCGCTATCATATTCGACCCGCAGTTCGCGCAGGGCGAAGAGTGCGGGTGAAATCCTGGGCGTGGCCCGATTGATGATCGGATCACCCGCTTCGTCGAGGATGATGTGCTGTTCGAAATCGGTGCTGATACGGTTCACTGCGACCCCCGCTCGCCTGACTACGGCATGAATTCGTGCCCCGTGCTGGAAACTACCCCTCCAGCGGACTCCGCGGCAACGATTTATTTACCATAAGCCCAATTCTGGGTCATTTTTGCGATGAGCCGAGTCAAAATGTTGCTCGAAAGACTCACGCCCTGTCGCGCGGAAGATATGGTCCTAGGCGGCGAGTTGGCGGAGGCTGCGCTCCAGCATCAGCAGTTGCCACAGCTCGCGGGCGTAATCGCGACGCCCCGCGATGTGCTCTTCTGCCAGCTTGGCGAGCGCTTCGGCATTGAACCAGCCGGTGTCGAGAAGATACTCGCTGCGGGTAGCGGCGCGGGCCGCATCCTTGAGATCGGTCCGAAACCAGTGGGCGATCGGCATCACGAAGCCCTGTTTGGCGCGGTAAAGGATATCGCGTGGCAGTTCGCCCGCCATCGCCCGCTTCAGCGCAAGCTTTCCTTCCCTGCCGGATATGCGGCGAGACAGCGGCAGGGAGGCGGCGAATTCGACCAGGTGGTGGTCGAGCAGGGGTTCACGCGCTTCGAGGCTCACCGCCATGCTGGTTCGGTCGACCTTGGTCAGGATATCGCCTGGCAGCCAGAACTTGAGGTCGGCATATTGCGCGCGGTCGAGCCCGTCCCGGGCGGGCGCATTGCGCATCAGTTGGAGCAGCGGCTGTTCGGCCCGGTATCCGCCCAGCTCGCGTTGCATCTTTGACGAAAAGATGCGTGCGCGGGCGGACGGCTGCATAACGCACAGGGCGCGGGCATATGCCTCGTCCCCCGACATGGAGAGCGCCTGTAATGTGGCCTTGGCCCGAAAGGGACGCGGGGCCCAGTCCGCCTTGGGGTAAAGCGCAGCCATCGGGCCGAGAACGGCCCGGCGGGCGCCCAGCGGGACGGAATTGCGCGCGCGCTCTTCCACCGAATGGAAGACGTGGCGGCGATAGCCGGCAAAGGCCTCGTCCGCGCCGTCGCCCGAAAGTGCGACCGTCACATGTTCACGCGCGAGCGCACAGACTTCGGCAGTCGGCAGCGCGGAGGCATCGGCGAAGGGTTCGTCGAACATGTCGGCCAGTCGGCTCAGCCGGTCGAACATCGCCGGATCCACCAGTCGTTCATGATGATCGGTCGCGAACATTTCCGCGATCCGTCGCGCATGGGCGGTCTCGTCCAGTTCGGGAACGTCGAATCCGATCGAACAGGTCGTCACCGGGAAGTCCGAAAATTCGGACATCAGTGCGACGACTGTGGAACTGTCGACGCCGCCGGAGAGGAATGCGCCGATCGGCACATCGCTCACCATCCGCGCCTCGACCGCATCATGCAGCCGCTGCAGGATCTCTTCCGCCTCGTCCGCCTCGTGCATGCTGTGGCGCTCGACAAAGCTGATGTCGTACCATTGCACAGGCGGGCCGAGGGCTTTCCCGTGCTCCACGATGCGATAGTGCCCGGCGGGCAGTTTCTGCACCCCGGTCAGGATCGAACGATGGTCGGGAACATAGCCCCATGCGAAGTAATCCTCGATCGCGAACGGATCGATCCGCCTCTCGATCGAGGGATGTTCGAGCAAACTCTTGAGTTCGGAAGCGAACGCGAAGGTTCCGTCGGGCAGGGTCGCAGTGAACAGCGGTTTCACGCCGAAGCGGTCGCGCGCGAGGAAGAGCTTGCGCGTAGGTCGATCATAGATCGCGAACGCGAACATGCCGTCGAGACGCTTCAGGCAATCGGGGCCCCATTCGCGCCACGCTGCCAGGATGACTTCGGTGTCGCCATCGGTTTTGAAATCGTGGCCGACCTGCAGAAGTTCGCGCCGCAGCGAGCGGTAATTGTAGATTTCACCGTTGAAGACGATCACGGCCTGCTGGTCGGGCGAATGCATCGGCTGGGGGGAGCCTTCTACATCGATGACCGACAGACGCCGGTGGGCGAGCCCAACCCCATCGGCCAGCCACAGGCCCGCGCCATCGGGACCGCGATGAACCATCGCGTCCCGCATTTCCAAAAGGACTTCACGATCGATCGCTGCGTGAGGATCGCGCGAGGAGAGGCCGGCAATTCCGCACATCGGGCCCCCCCTAGCGTGGTATAGAAGACTTCACCAGCGCTGCCGCTCCGCCCGAGGACTCGTGGAAAAGTCGCAGGCTTTCGGGCGCGTTACCGTCGGGGCCGCTGGTCGCGGAGATGATGACCAGCCAGCGCGGCTGTGCGCGCAGCCGCAATCGGTCGCCGAGCCCTGACAGCCGCACGGCGAGGGGGTCCGAGGTGGCGCGACCCGATGCGACATAACTAGTCCAGGCAATCCTGCGGTCGACCCCATAGGCCAGCAATTCGTCCCCGCGCATTGCCCGTGGCGCCGATGTCGGGCCGAGGCGTCGCCAGGCGGTATCGGGCGGCACCGCCCCCTCGCTTGCTACAGTCGGGTCCGCCTCCCCGCTATAGGCGGCAAGATAGAGGTCTACCGTGTGCCCCTCCCCATCGCGATAGATCGCTTGGACGGCTTCGCTCGCCGAGGTGGCGCGCGGCTGCCAGTCGGGGGAAGATGGCATATCGACGCGCGTCCAGCCATCGATCTGCGGCGCGACCGGCACCGGTGCTGCACTCTCGGACGCGCGTGCCAGCCCGCCCCAGAGACCGACCAGAAGGATGAGCGAGACGAGCAGCGGCGCCAGCGTGCTTCCCAGTGCGGGAAGGCGATCGAGCGCATCGGCGAAAGGATGCGTGGCCCAGATCGCACTCGATTGCGCTTCGGCCTGCGGGTCGCGGTCGAACCAGCGCCATGCCAGGGCGAGAACCAGCGCCACCACAAGCGCGAAAAACACCCAGCCGTAGATGATGTGATCGACCCCACCCGCACGCTCGGCTCCGATGACCTGCGCGATCGCGATGGTGCCCCACGCGCGCACCCCGTTGGCAAGGATCGGCACGACGACGCACAGGGCCATCAGCGCGATCCGGCGCGGCCAGCGGCGCATGCCGAGCTTGGCGGCCAATACGCCCAGCGTCACCATCGCGACCACGAACTGAACGCCGGCGCAGGCCTCCGCCACCTCGAACAGGCCGGCAGGGGTATCGATGAAGACCCCTTCGATCTCGGCCGGGATGCCGCTGAGATGGGTCAGCGCAATGGTCATCTCGGCCGTCAGCATCTGCAGGGGGGGCACGATCTCCTCCCCGAAAGGCACGAGGAATGCCGCGAAGCCCAGCGGGAAAAGCAGGACCAGGCCGACACGCGGGCCGAGCAGCGCAAACGCGATCGTCTGGATAACAAGCACCGCGCCCGCCTGCGCGACGATGTCGATCGAGGTCAGCGATCCGACCAGCCATATCGCGAGTGCGCCCATGACGAGCGGCAGGCCCGGCCACCATGCTCGCGGGACCATCGGCCCCAGCACCTCGCGGCGGTTCCAGACGAGCCAGCCGATGATCGGCGGAATGAACAGGATGTGCTGATAGGCCGAAACGGTCAGCCACTGGTGCGCCATGTCGAGCCATTGCGGCGCGGTCAGCAGGATCGCGGCGGTCCAGGCCAGCGCAAGCCAGCCGAGCGCGCGCGCCCACGCCGCAGGAACGCGGCGGAACGCGGCGCCAAGACCCGAGGAGCGGCGCTGGCGAAGCGCCTTACGCGGCATTGCGTACCGGGGCTCCATTCGATGCCTGAGGCGGGCGCAGCATCTCGCCCAGTCCCGCAAGCATCGCGGGCCAGCTCTGCCGGTCCAGCACGAAGCCGCGCGCCGCCTCACCCATGGCCTGCGCCTTGGCGCGATCGTCGAACAGGGCAAGCGCACGGCCGACCATCATGCGATCCCCCTCGGCCACCGCGAAATGCACGCCGTCCTCGGCATCGATGCCGGTGGCGGCTTCGGGCGACAGCAGCACCGGCCGGGCCATCGCCATTGCTTCGAGCACCTTGTTCTGGATGCCGCGCGCGATGGTGAGCGGCGCCGCGACGAGGTCCGCCTCGGCAAGGAAGGGCCGCACATCGTCGACCTCGCCCCACACGGTCACGCCCGGCCGCCTGCCCAGCGCCCTGACGCCAGCCGTCGGCGCGCGGCCCACGATATGGAATTCGGCCTGCGAATGAACGTCGCGGATGCCGGGCAGGATGCGCTGGGCCATCCGCTCGACCGCAACAACATTGGGCGCATAGTCCATCTGCCCGGTGAAGACGATGTTCGGCCCCGCCCCGTAGAGCGCAGGCTGCGCGGCCACGGCACCGGGCGCGAAGAACTCCGCATCGATCCCGTTGCGCATCACCTTGAGATCGATCTGGTCCATGCCGTGGACGCGCGTGCGAAACAGGTTCGCCTCGTTCTCGCTGATCAGCAGCGTGGTATCGGCGGTCCGGGCGAACCGTTCCTCCGCCGCGCGCAACAACCGTCCCTCGCGCGCATGGACCCACGCCTTCGGCCCGTGTCCGTTATCGCCATAGGCTTCGAACTTCGCGCTATCGACGTCGCACAGGTCGAGCACGCTGCGGCCCGGAAAGTGCGGCGGGAGATATTGCGCCATCTGGCCCGAGAACACGTAGATCGCATCGATCGGCCGATAGTTTAGCACCTGTTCCACCCACTTGCGCAGCCCGTCATGGGCGAAGGCGGTGAGGCTGACCGGCTGGCCGCGCACCATCGCCTGCGCAGCGGCGCGCATGTCGGACTTGCGCTGCGGGACGAGGAAATGGCTAGCCGCAATGCCGGAGAGGAACTGGTCGCCATAGCCCGACCCATCGTCGAACGTGCCGACATGCACCGGACCCAGCTCTGCCAGCGCGCGCAAGATGTGGTGCGAGCGGATCTTGTCGCCGCGATCGGGCGGGAACGGCACGCGATGCGCGAGGAAGAGGGTTTCGCCCATCAGGCCAGACCTTTCGCAATAATGGGGCCGATCCGGTTCGCCACCGGCAGCGGGAGTTTCTTCCACAAGGCGATCTTGCGCGCATAGGCATCGCTCGTCGGATCGACATCGCGCGGGCTTTCGCCCGGTGCGGACCACCGCGCATAGGTGAGCGGCTGCGGATCGAAGCCCCAGTTCTTCTTGTAGGAATACGGCCCGCTACCGGTCTTCGAACGACCGAAATCGAACCGTTCGCACGCCTTCTCGGCACGCGCATGGCACATCAGCGCGTAATACATCCGCTCGTTCGCGCGGGTTTCACGCGCGCGCCACACGCCGCCGCCCCAGAAGGGATAGACCGTGCCGCCATGATAGAGCGACAGCACGCTGGCGAGCGGCTGGTCCCCTTCCCATACGGTGAGGATGTCGGCGCGATCGCCGAAGCCTTCGAGCACCGCGTCGAACAGGCTGCGCGGGAAGACCGGCGTGCCCAGATTGTGCACGCTGGCAGCGTAGCAGGCATAGTGCGCAGCGCGGTCGCGCTCCTGCGTCCCGATGGTGATCGTCAGCGAGTTGTTCAGGCTCTTGCGGATTTCGGCGCGCTGCTTGCGCGGGATCGCGGCAAGCTGCGCCTCGTCGTCCTGCGCCAGGTCGCACACGAAGCCGCTGTGCTTGCCGGCAATCGTCTCCCAGCCCGCCGGGAGCGCTCCGCCACGCAGTTCGACTTCCGTACACGACTGGCGCAGCGCAAATTCGCTCGCCGCGTCGGCCAGCGCCTCAGCCGTCTGCGTATCCCCGGCCAGCGCTCCGCCATCGACCGCAAAGCCGCTGGAGACGAGCGCACGCCCGAAAAGTAGCGAATGGACCAGCGTCAGCGGCAGCCAGCCGATCAGCCGCCCCTCGCGGTCCGCCACGAAGCCGCATGCTCGCTGGCCGGTCCCGCGCTCTATGGCGGTCAGCCACTCGGGCAGATGGAACGGGCTCCCGCCCTGCTCGTGCACGAATGCAGAGATCCGGGCGGCCTCCTGCGCATCGTGCAGATCGGCACGGCGCAGGAGCGTGGCGTCGGACGCCGCATCGGGTCGGAAAGGCGCGTTCATGCCGCCTCCCGGTGGGTCGGAAGCGTGACCGCTCCGGCCACCTCGTCCACCCGGCCCCATGCGAAATCGCGCAGCAGCCGCTCCAGCTTGGCCTCCATGCGCGTCAGGTTGGTGTAGTGGCGCAAGCGCGAGCGCAGCGGCGCGCCCGTCACGCGCGGCTGGCCGGGATCGACCTCCCACGGGTGAAAATAGAAGATCGCCGGGGCGCCCTCCTCGCGATTGACCTGAGAGATCGCCCAGCGGGAAAATGCATAGGGCAGCGTGCGGAAGAACCCGCCTCCGCCCGCCGCCAGCCTGCGACCGCGCAGCATTGCGGTGGTCACCGGCAGCTCGACAAGGTCCGCTCCCTCGACCGGCCGGAAAGCGAAGCGCGGCGCCTCGCGCCAGCCGTAATGGTCGTGCGCGATCGGCGCGACGCTGGAGGAATAGGCATAGCCCTGCGCCGCCAGTTCTTCATGCGCCCACGGGTTGCGCGCATCGATCGAGAAGCTGGGCGCGCGGTAGCCGGTCACTTTCGTCCCGCCCGTATCCTCCAGAATGCCGCGCGACCTGCGCAGGTCCTCGGCGAAGGCAGCCGGATTCATGGTGAACACGCGCTGGTGATCGTAACCATGGCTGGCAATTTCGTGACCTGCCTCGGCGATCCTGCGGATGGTCTGCGGCACGCGCTCCGCGATCCAGCCGAGGGTGAAGAAGGTTGCCTTCACGCCCGCCCGATCGAACAGCGCGAGGATCGCATCCACGTTGCGCTCCACCCGCAGATCGCACCCGTCCCAGTCGGCGCGCGCGATCGTGGTCTCGAACGCGCCCACCTGGAACCAGTCCTCGACATCGACCGACAGGCCGTTGACGATCCCGGGGGACCGAGGCTGATGGGCAGGCGCGAGGTCCATGGTCAGGCCGCCCGGTCGTCCTTCCGGCGGCCATCCTTGTCGAGCCATTCGATCAGCAGCTGGAGGAGATAACGCACGCTCTGCTCCTGCTCTTCGAGGCGCGCTTCGAGCGTTTTCACGCGCTGCGCGAGATCGCCGTCGGCGCGCGGCGAACCCTCGATCGCGCGTGACAGCATGGCGATGGCGGCGCGCAGATCGTCGACCTGTTCGCCCTCCGGGCGGTCCGGCTTGTCATCGGAAGGGGCTGGCGCCGGCGTCGGTGCGGGGTCCGGCGTCGGTGCCGGTGTAGGTGTAGGTGTAGGGTCAAGCGCAGAGGCCGGCGCAGAGGCCGGCGCAGAGAAGTTCCGGGTCGGTGCCGGAGCAGGGGCAGGAGCCGGCGCGGTATCCCGGGCCGGGTTCGCAAAGGGTCGCTTGCCCTCGCCTTCCTCGTCGCTGCGGTTGTCCCGCTCCATTTCATCGACGACCTGGCTCAGCATTGCGCAGTCGATCTGGCTGCGCTGTTCGACCGCGCCCATCAGCAGCAGGCGGGTGGCGATCTGGTTGACCCGGCGCGGAATGCCGCCGCTCGCTTCATAGATCGCGGGGAATATCCTGGGTTCGAACGACGGGTTGCCCTGCCAGTTCACCAGCCCCAGCCGATGCTCGATATAGGGCGCGATTTCCTGCACCTCCATCGGCCGCAGATGATGCGCCGCAATCACGCGTTGGCGCAGCTGCTCGAGCCGGTCGTGCTGAGCGAGCATCTGCTTGAATTCCGGCTGGCCCAACAGCAGCTGCTGGAGCAGAGGATGCGAACCGAGCTGGAAGTTGCTCATCATCCGCAGTTCTTCCAGCGCCTCGAAGCTGAGGTTCTGCGCCTCGTCGACGATCAGCAGGCAGCGGCGACCATCCCGGGCTTCCTCGTGCAGGAACGCCTCGATCGCGCCCAGCGCGCTCGCCTTGTCCTGCCCGGCGACATCCAGCCCGAAGCTCTGCGCGACGAGGTGGACCAGCTCTGACCCGTCGAGGTTGCTGGTCACCACCTGGCCCACGGTCATCTGGTTCGGATCCACCTTCTTCATCAGGTGGGCAACCATCGTCGACTTGCCCGATCCGATCTCGCCGGTGATGACGATGAAGCCTTCGCCCTGCGCCATCCCGTACCCGAGATAGCTCAGTGCCTTTCGATGCGTGATGCTCTCGAAATAGAATTTCGGGTCGGGCGTCAGCTGGAAGGGGCGGCCCGTGAAACCGTAATACTGGTCGAACATGGTGAAGTGCGGTTCCCTGGGTAGCTAGAAGTCGTAACGGAGGCCGAGAAGGGCCGAGGCATTGCTTTGGTCCACGGTGTCGCTGTCGATAGCGTCGAGCGACACGGCGGCGCGGGCGGACAGACTGCGGAAGAGCGTCCGCGAATAGGCTGCCGAAACGCCCAGCAGCAGAGCGTCGCTCAGTTCGGCGCCGCTCGGGTCGTAATAGCTGGCATAGCCATTCACGCTGAGCGCGGAGAGCGAATCGAGCGCGACGCCGAGCGAGGCATTGCCGTAGTAGCTTTCGTCGACGACGCCGTTGGCGGCGGCCAGTGCGGTCCCCTCCGCCCCGAAGAAGGTGCGCCGGTCGTAACCGAGGGCAAGTCCGGTGCTGATCCGGCCACGCTGATTCGAAAAGGCAATCTGCCCGCCACGGTTGCGGAACGCCGCTCCGCGGATGGAGGACAGCGCACCGCCGAGGCACCCTGTCGAACCATCGGCATCGGTACCGCTGACGCAGCCGGTGAAGTCTCCGGTCAGCCCATTGCGCGAAGCCAAGAAACCGCTCGGCAGGTTCGCCAGCCCATTGGTGATTGCGCCGCCGAAGCCGCTCACCGAATCATACACCGAAGCGTTGATCGAGGTGCGCGAGGACGGCTGCCACGAGAACGTACCGTAATAGGTATCGCTGTCGTAGCGGCGGCCGTAATGTGCCTCCAGCTGGGTCCGGCGCGAAGGCTTCCAGACTACGCCGACATCCCAGATCAGGCCCTCGGTCTCGAAGGCGATCCTGCGCGGGCTGTTCTCGTCGGTCTGGAACCGGCCGTCGGAGCCGACGACGGGATCGCCATCGGCGTCGCGCACGACATCGCGGTTGGAAATCTCGACATATTCGTAGCCCGCCCCGCCGACCACGGCGAGCGTGGGCCCCACCGGCACGGTAACATCGCCGCGCGCGTAGAAGTCGCGCACCCGCTGGTCCGAATTGGAGATTTCCTCCTGATAGGCGCCACCGCCCACGGCCATGCCCACCGGCAGGACCCTGCCCGGAGCGACGCCGACGCGCGCGTTGGCCGAATGGACATAGGTTTCCTGCGCCACGTCGATCGGGGTCAGCGTATTGTCGACCGCGCCCACGGCTGGCTCTTCCACCCGGTTGTACCCGAAGCGGTAGCTGGCGGAGACATCCGCCGCGCCCACGCGGGAGGAATATGTCGGCCCGGCATAGGCCGAATAGATCCGCGCCTCGTTATCGGGATCGATCGGCTGGCCGCTGGCAATGGCCGCACCACCGCCGTTGGTCCGGGTGCGCGCGGCGAGACCGCCCGCCTCCACCTGCAGGCCGGGCGCCAGCGCGGCGTATCCGCGCGCGATGCCGGTCACCGCGTCGGCGTCCGCCTGGTCGTCGCCATAGCTGATGACCCGGTCGTAACGCAGCGAGACGGAGCCGCCGCCGCGGCGTCCCTGGACCGACGCGTCGACGCCCGCGGCAACCTGCGCATAGGCGGCATCATCGCCGCCGGGCGAAATCTCGCGCGTGTAAACCTGCGCCGCCTCGATATAGGGATCGATCTGCAGCCGCTGGCGGACCGGGGCGCCGGTCGGACGCGCACCATCGCCGGATGCCTCGCCGTAACCGTCGCCATATCCATCGCCCTGCGCGGGATAGCCCGACGGGGCCTGCCCCTGCTGGCTGGTGGATCCGCTGGACGTCACCTCGTCGTCGCCCCAGTACTGGGCGAGCGCGGGCGCAGGCAGCAGGGCCCCGCCGGCCAGCAGCGCGGCGACAACGGGCAGACGGGTCATGGCAGGATACCTCATCCTTGATAGCTCCCGAAGCGGCGACCGCTGGGGCTGAAATTCGCGCCATTGAGGACGAGCTTGATGTCCGGGCACGCAGCCAGCAGCTGGGCGGCGTCTTCCAGCGCGGTCTTGGCAGTACGGTCGGCCCGCGCGACGAGGATCGTCTGGCCGACATGCTTGGCAAGCTCGGCTGCGGGCGACGCGGCGAGCGCGGGCGGGCTGTCGACCAGCACGATGCGATTGGGGGCCTGCGCGGTCAGGCGTTCGAACACCTCGGCCGTGCGACGGCTGGCCAGCGCCTCGCTCGCGTGGCTGGGCTCGCGCCCCGGCGGCAGCAGGAACAGGCCGGGAATGTCGGTCTGGAGGACATTGCGCTCCACCGGGCACTCCTCATCGGCGAGAACATCCATCAGGCCAGCGCGCTCGGGCAGGCCGAACACCTCCTTGAGCGAGGGGTTGGCGATGTCGGCGTCGACCAGGACCACTTCCAGATCGCGCTCCGCCGCCAGCGACAGCGCGAGGTTGACCGCGCAGAAGGTCTTGCCCTCGTTCTGGTGCGGCGAGGTAATGAGAATGCGGCGCGCGCGGCCCGTGCCCGCAAGGCGCGCAGCCTCCAGAACCTGACGCTTCACGATGCGGAATTCCTCCGCCAGCGACGAGGACTGGCCGTTCGGGTCGATGAATCCGCGCTCCCGCAGGCGGGCATAGTCGACACTCACCGTCTCACCCGCCAGCGCAATCGCCCTTGCGTCGGCGTCGATCACGGCAGGTGTCGGCGCAGCGGGCCGTGCAGGCACCGGCAGCCGGGCTTCATCCGCCGCCGGCTCGACCGGAACGGGGGGCGCGGGTGCCGATGCGGATTCTGCCTGCGGCGCGCTTTCGTCGGTCGGGTGCGCCTTGCGCAGGGGCCGTGCGCGCTTCATCGGCACTTCGTCGAAGCTCGTCGGCATGGGCGCAGCACCCAGATTGTCGAGGCCGAAGGCACCGCTCGCCCGCTCCAGCAGGGAGCTGCGTTCGTCCTTGGCCTTGTCCTCTTCGGCCGGCTTGATGGGGCGATGTTCGGTCATATCAGCTTCCTCACGCCACCACTTGGCCAACCTGGATGAACTCGATGCCCAGCAGGACCACCAGCAGGGCCGCCAGCACGCCGCTGCCCGCGAAGAACAGGCGCAGTTTGCGGGCCTCCGCCGCCTGGCGCACAGGCGGCACGGTCCGCGTGATCGTGCCGATGACCGGCAGGCCGAGCGCTTTCTTGAGCCCAGCGCTGGTCGAGAAGGTGGAGCGCAGCAAGGTCAGCGCGATCGCCGATCCCAGCCCTGCCCCAACCCCGATCACCGCGACCGCAATCAGCAGCAGCGGCCGGTTGGGTGCCGCAGGCCGCGTCGATACGGCGGGCGCATCGATCACGTCGAACCGGAACGAGCTGCGTTCGGCTTCGACCTGGCTGCGCAGCTGGATTTCCTCGCGGTCCTGCAAAAGCTCGTCGTACTTCTTCTTGAGCACCTCGTAATCGCGGCCGATCCGCTGTGCGTCTGCGGCCAGCGCCGGCTCGCTCACCTGATCGGCCATCGTCATCGAAATGTCCGCCTGCAACGCCGCCTTGCGGGCGAGCAGCGCCTGTACGTTGGCCTGCCGTTCCGCCCGGATCGAGACGAGCGAGCTGTAGGCCGGATTGGGCATGCCGCTCGGTGCCGCAGCATCGCCGCCCATCTGCCGCATCAGCTGTACCTGCCGCAGGGCCGCCTGCATGTCCGGATGGCTGTTCTTCAGTCCGCGTGCGCGCAGCTGCGCCACCTGCGTTTCCGCCTGCTGGAGCGCGCTGCCGCCGCCATTGCCGCCCATGCCCTGAATGGTTTTGGGGGTGCTTGCGAGCTGCCCGTTGATCGCCGCCAGGGCGCTTTGCGCAGCGGCCAGATCGGCTTCGACGCCGCGCATTTCGGTACGCGCCGATTGCAGCTTGGTCGAAATGCCTGCCGCGCCGCCGATCAGCTCGGGATGTTCGGCCTCGAATGCGGTCCGCCGCGCCTCGGCCTTTTCCAGCTCCGCCGCGCGCTGATCCAGCTGCTGGTCGAGCAGTTCGAGCGCGGAACTCACTTCGCCGCGTGTGCCCGCGACATTCTCGTCGTAGAAGGTCTCGAGCAGCTTGTTCACGACATCCTGCGCCAGTTCGGCATTCTCGCGGTCGGTCAGATTGGCGTGACCCATCTGCGCGGTAATCTCAAAAAGATTATCCTGCTCGCTCTTCACCTTCACGTTTTGCGCAAGGCCGCCGATCGCGCGCTCCATGCCGCGCGGTGTCGTAATGCCCTTGCCCAGCCGGGTCGTTTCGACCACCCGCCCGAGCGTGGAAGCGCTGGTGAGCCGCTGGCGCACACGCGCGATGTCGGTCATGTCGCTGCCCGCGATGCCGATCTGCTTCGACAGCAGATCGTCCAGCTGCACGAAAATCTTCGCGTGGCTCTCATACGTGTTGGGAATGGAAGCGACGAACAGCCAGCCCGCCAGACACACGGCCCACGCCACGCCCAGAGCCAGCCATTTGCGGCTCCAGGCGGAATACAGCGCCGAGCGTACCTCGTCGAAGAGTTCGTTCACTTCCGCGGCGCTCCCCTAGAACATGCTTTCGGGGATGATGATCACATCCCCCGGCGCGAGCATCACGTTCGCCTTGCTGTCGCCTCGCCGCAGCAGATCGTTCAGACGCAGCGAATATTCACGCTGCCGGCCGAGGCGCGGGTCGAAGCGGATCAGCTTGGCGCGGTTGCCGGCGGCGAATTCGCTCAGCCCGCCGACCGCGATCATCGCGTCGAGCACCGTCATATTGGCGCGGTAGGGGATCGATGCGGGCTTCTCGGTCGCGCCGATGATGCGCACCTGCTGGCTGAACGTGCCCGCGAACTTGTTCACGATCACCGACACGATCGGCTGTTCGATGAACTGCGACAGGTGCAGGCGGATATCCTCCTGCAGCATGGCCGGGGTCTTGCCCACGGCGGGCATGTCCGTGACGAGCGGTATCGAGATGCGCCCGTCGGGGCGGACCTGCACGTTTTGCGCGCTGAGTTCCGGATTGCGCCAGACATTGATAGACAATTCGTCGAGCGGACCGATCACATATTCCTGGCTCGGCCCTTCCTGCGTGGCGACGAAGTCCGCCGGGGGCAGCTCCGGCCCGCCGGCACCCATGCACCCTGCAAGGGCGGCAAGGCCGAGCACGAGGCCGACAAATTTCGCAAACGCGCCATTGCGCATGGGATCGATCCTTCCGTTCGTGTCCGCCGGATTGCCCGCCTGCGAAGCGCGCGATTCATCTGGCCGACGATTTGGGATCGTTCCTCGCGAAAAAGGGTGAATATCCCGTTAGCCAATCGCCCGGTCTTTACCCGGTCCCGCTGCGGGACACGCGCGTGCGAAGTGTTAACGCGACGGGTCCTGGTCGTCCCGACACCCCTTTCCGGAGAGATGCGCTAGATCAGCATCTCGATCGCAGGCCCCTGGCCGAGGAAATGCATCGGCGATGCGCTCGCTCCGTAGGCCCCGGCGCAGAACACCGCGACGAGATCGCCCACCTCGGCGCGGGGCAGTTCGGCCCGGTCCGCCAGCCGGTCCAGCGGCGTACAAAGGCACCCGACAACATTCGCGATTTCAACAGATTGCGCGTCGAACCTGGTGGCGATTGCGAGCGGGTAATTGCGCCGCACGACGGCACCGAAATTCCCCGAGGCCGCCAGCTGGTGGTGCAGCCCACCGTCGGTGATCAGGAAGATCTCGCCATGGCTCTCCTTCCGGTCGATGATCCGGGTGAGGTACACCCCCGCCTCGCCAACAAGATACCGGCCCAGTTCGATCGCCATATCGGTCTCGGCCAGTTCGGCGGGCAGGTCTGCAAAGCGCTCGCCTAACGCGGCGCCGACGGCGGCGATGTCGAGCGGCTCGTTGCCAGCGAAATAGGGAATGCCGAAGCCGCCACCGAGATTGAGCGCGGGGCACGGTTGGCCCACCTCGCGCGCGATCCGTGCGGCCAGATCAAGCACATGGCCCTGTGTCTCGATCACCGCATCGGCCTCCAGCGTCTGGCTACCGGTATAGATGTGCAGGCCGCGCCAGTCCGCCCCGCCCGCGATCAGTGTCGCGATCAGTGCCGGCACGCGCTCCGCATCGAGCCCGAACTGCTTGGCCCCGCCGCCCATCTTCATGCCCGATCCGCGCATGTCGAAATCGGGGTTCACCCGCACCGCAACCCTGGGCTGCACGCCAAGCTGCGCGCCGATTTCCAGAGCGCGCGCCGCCTCGGTCTCGCTTTCGCAATTGAGCGTCACGCCCGCTGCGATCGCCGCGCGAATCTCGCGCGGACGCTTGCCCGGCCCGGCGAAACTGATGTGTGCGCCATCGATGCCGACACCTTGCAGGATCGCAAGTTCGCCGCCCGAGGCGAGGTCGAACCCGTCGACCAGCCCTGCCATGTGGCGGATCACCTCGGGGTGAGGGTTGGCCTTCACCGCATAATGGATCGCCAGCCGTTCCGGCATAACCGCCCGCAGCTGCGCCATGCGGGTACCCAGCAAGTCGCGCGAATAGACGAACAGCGGCGTGTCGCCCGCTTCTTCGGCCAGCTCGCTTGCGGTCCGGCCGCCAATGGCAAGTTCGCCATCCTTCGCCACGTATCCCGCCGGGATCGGGCCGAGCGGCTTGGGGCCGCTATTGCGTGCTTCGCGGCGGCTCATGCGGCAGCCCTTTCCGAAATCTCGCGGTAGAGTGCGGCGCGATCAATCTTGCCATTGGGATTGAGCGGCAGGCTTTCGCGCCATTCGATCGCATGCGGCTGCATGAAGCTGGGCAGATCGCGTTTCAACGCGCTGCGCAGGCCATTCTGCTGCGCTGCATCGCCGCGCACCACCAGATGCACCGCCTGCCCCAGCCTGTCGTCCGGAACGCCGAACGCGACCGCATCGGCGACCAGCCCGGTGGCCAGCGCCGCATCCTCGACCTCTTGCGGGCTGATCCGGTTGCCCGCACTCTTGATCATCGCGTCGCGCCGCCCCACGAAATACAGCAGCCCATCCTCCGCGCGCCTTACATAGTCGCCCGAAAACACCGCCATTCCGCCGTATTCGGAATGCGCGGGAGCCGGCTTGAACCGCTCCGCCGTGCGCGCGGGGTCCTGCCAGTATCCTTGCGCCACCAGCGGCCCGCAATGAACGAGCTCGCCCTCCTCGCCCGGCGTGGCAGGGCCTCCTGCTGCGTTCACCACCAGCACCTCGGCAAAAGGCACGGCCGTGCCCATCGAGGTAGGGTGCGTGGCGACGAGCGAGGGATCGAGGAAGGTTGAGCGAAACGCCTCGGTCAGGCCGTACATCGGGTAGATGTCGGCTTGGGGCCAGGTTGCGCGCATCGCCTTGATCAGGTCCGGCGTCAGCGCGCCGCCCGAATTGGTGAGGCGCTTCAGGCTGTCGCCCGCGCCACTCTCCCACTTCGCCTCAACCAGCTGGCGCCATAGCGGCGGCACGGCGGCGAGCGTGGTGACGCCATGCTTCGCCACCGCCTTGGTGACATCGCGCGGCATCAGGTAATCGAGCGGGACGACGCTGGCGCCCGCATACCAGCTCGAAAACAGCTGGTTCTGGCCGTAATCGAACGCCAGCGGCAAGACCGCGAGCGTGACGTCATGGCTTCGAAGGCCGAGATAATGCGCCACGCTGACCGCGCCGAGCCACATGTTCGCATGGCTCAGGACCACGCCCTTGGGCTTGCCGGTCGAACCCGAGGTGTAGAGAATCGCAGCGAGATCGTTCGGATCGGCCTGCGATGGCCGCATGGCGTCGCAGGCGCGCGAGGCATCCAGCGCGGCGCCCTCTTCCACCACCGCGCAGCCTTCCAGCGCGTCGCCCGGCTCCAGCGTGCCCAGCCGCGCTGGCGTGCCGACCAGCAGGCTCGCACCGCTGTCTGCCAGAATATGCGCCACCTGCGCGCGTTTGAGCATGGGATTGACGGGAACGTGAACCAGCCCCGCCCGCGGCGCGGCCAGCGGCAGCAGGCAGGTCAGTTCGCCCTTCGCGCCCCACGAGGCGACCCGCGCCTCCGGCTCGGCCACCTGCGATCGCAGCCATGACGCCAGCTGACCGACACGGGTTCTTAAGTCGGCATAGCTAAGGGTGGCTTCACGCAAGACCAAAGCAGGGTCGGCATCCGCGCCGCGATCGACGAGACGATCGAGCGGTTGAGGGGTCGGGTCGGGCTGGGTCATGGAGATGGGAGTGTCGGGCCTCGTGAACGCGGAAGCAGCTGGCTATCACAAGGAGGTTACCATTGTGCAAGCCGCAGGCGTGCAAACTGACGGCGTGCGGGAATCGCAGCACACCGCAGGTGTAGCCGCGCCCGTATCGCCGTTCGACCGCGTCGAATGGTTCGCGCTGCTTGCCGAGGCCCGCCCCGGCGCATTCCGGGCCGAGACCGCGCAGAATGGCGCTGTCGCGGGCATGGCCCTCCATCGCGTGGACGGGCGGATCGAATCGCTGCGCAACTGGTACTCTTTCACCTGGCGACCTGCCGCACCCGCCGGGATCGAAGGTGATGCGCTGCTCGAACGGCTGGCGCGCGACCTGAAGCGCGAGGCGGCACGCGTGACCCTTTCCCCCCTGCCCGACGAAGATGGCTCGGCCACCCGACTGGAGCGCGCCTTCCGCAGGGCCGGATGGGCGGTCGCGCTGACCCGGTGCGACGAGAACCACGTGCTGCCGGTGAACGGCCGCAGTTTCGCGGATTACTGGGACAGCCGCCCCGGTCGCCTGCGCACCACGCTCAAGCGCAAGGCCAGGAAGGTCGAGGTCGAAATCGTCGAGCATTTCGATGCAAGCCTCTGGGATGCATACGAAACGATCTACGCCGAAAGCTGGAAGCCGCGCGAGGACGAAGGCGAACTGCTGCGCCGTTTCGCCAATGCCGAAGGCGCGGCAGGGCGGATCCGCCTCGGCGTCGCCCGTGCGGAGGGAACGCCGGTCGCCGCGCAGTTCTGGACGGTCGAGGATGGCGTCGCCTACATCCACAAGCTGGCCCATCTGGAAAGCGCCAAGCCGATTTCGCCCGGCACCACGCTCTCCGCAGCCCTGTTCGAACATGTGATCGACCGCGATCGTGTGCACCTCGTCGACTTTGGCACCGGCAGCGATGCCTACAAGGCGGACTGGATGGAACAGGTCCGCCCGCGCTTCCGGCTCGACGCGCTGGACCCTGCGCAACCGGCGGCGTGGATGCCGCTGGCCAAGCGCCGGATCCGCAGCATCCTTGCCAGCGCGCGGCCCCGGCGCTAGGCAGCCGCCACTTTCACGGCAGTTTTACGGTAAAGATGACCGCCCAGACCTCAGCGCCGACGGACCCGACCGGCCCTTCCCGGACCAAGATCGACCAGACGCTTCGTGCGATTCTGCGCGACGTGCTCGGCCTGTCCGAGGAACGGATCGAAGAATTGACGCCCGATAGCGGCCTGTTCGGCCACCTGCCCGAACTGGACAGCCAGGCCGTCGCCGACCTACTCACCGAGATCGAAGACCGGTTCGACATCATCATCGAGGATGACGAGATCGACGGCGATCATCTGGAGACATATGGCGGCCTGCTCACGCTCGCCGAGGCGAAGACTGCCAGCCAATAGCATGTCCGGGGTATGACCACGCCCGCGCGATTCGTCGAATGGCCCTGCCCGACAGCCGATGACGGCACACGTGCGGAAGCCGCGCTGGTGTTCGAAGGCGGGCGCGAGAAGCGGCTGGTGGTCCTGCCGCCCCTTTTCGAAGAAGCGAACAAGCTGCGGCACCTGATCGTGGAGGTCATGCGACGGCTCGATTCCGCGGGCATCGACAGCGTGCTGCCCGACCTGCCCGGTTGCAACGAGAGCCTCGCTATCCTGGCAGAGCAGACGCTCGACGGTTGGCGCGAAAGCGCAGCTGCGGCGGCCCGGCATTTCCGCGCGACCGCCGTGCTGACGGTCCGCGGCGGCGCGCTGCTGCGGCCCGCAGGGCTTCCCGGATGGGACTACGCACCGCAGGATGGCGCGAAAATCCTGCGCAATATGGTCCGCGCGCGAATCATCGCCAGCAAGGAAGCGGGCGATGCCGAGACACGCGAAGAGATCGAGGCCTTGGGCAGGAGCGAAGGGATCGCACTTGCCGGATGGCAACTGGGTGCGCCCATGTTCACCGCGCTGGAGCAGGCCGAGCTGGCACCGCGCGAAGAAGGCGTCGCCTTAATCGACCAGGAAACCGTCGGCGGGCGTCCCCTGTGGCTGCGGGCGGAGCCGGACCATGACGCCGCCCAGGCCAACGCGCTCGCCGCGACCATCGCCAACACGATGAACCATCCTGTATGAAACGCCTGCACCTCACCTTCGCCTGCGAAGGCAGCACGCTGGCGGCCACGCTGGACACCGCGCCGCTGACCACCGGGCTGCTGCTGGTGAGCGGCGGCAACGAGATTCGCAGCGGTGCCTTCCGTGGACAGGCGCGGCTGGCACAGACCATTGCCAAGCGCGGCTTCCCCGTCTTCCGCTACGACCGGCGCGGGGTCGGTGACAGCGAGGGCGAGAACCTCGGCTTCGAACAGTCGGAGCCCGATATCCGCGCCGCGCTGGAAGCATTCCGTGCGATCACCCCTCAGGTGAACCGCGTGATCGGCCTCGGCAATTGCGACGCCGCCAGCGCCCTGATGCTGGCGGGTGGCGCGGGTTGCGACGGGCTGGTTCTCTCCAACCCGTGGACTATCGAAGACGACGAAGACGGCACGCCGCCGCCCGCTGCGATCCGCGCGCGCTACGCCGAAAAGCTGCGCAATCCGCGCGAGGTTGCGCGCCTGCTGAGCGGCGGGGTCAACCTGCGCAAGCTCGGCGGCGGGCTGCTGCGCACGCTGCGCCCCGCCCCGGCCGCCAGCAACCTCGCCAGCCGCATGCAGCGCGAACTCGCCCGCTTCGACGGGCCGGTGCACATCCTGCTGGCGGAAGCGGATCGCACCGCACAGGTGTTCGACAGCGCCTGGCCGGCAGAAGATTCGCGCATTGCCCGCTGCAAGGGCGCCAGCCACGCCTTTGTCGAGCCGGAGTCGCGTGCATGGCTCGAAGCCCGAATTCTCGAAGCCCTGCGCGCCTAGTCGCGCAGGAACAGGCTCGCCAGTTCGACGTGGGTGGACCAGCGGAACTGGCCCACCGGGCGCAGTTCGGCCAGCCGGAACCCCGCATCGGCGAGCCGCTTGGCATCGCGCGACCAGCTTTGCGGATTGCAGCTGATATAGACCACGCGCGAGGCGGTGCTTTCGGCAATCCGGTCGATCTGGCTGCGCGCGCCTGCGCGCGGCGGATCGAGCAGGATGCAATCGAAGCGCGAGAGTTCGTCAGCCGTCAGCGGATCGCGGAACAGGTCGCGGTGGAGCGCATGGAGCGGCCTGCCCGATTGGCGCGCAGCGGCCTGGCAGGCGAGATGCGCGGCCCGGTCGGCTTCCGCCGCCAGCACCTTTGCCGGACCCGCGAGCGCGAAGGCGAAGGTCCCCAATCCCGAAAACAGGTCGGCGATGGTGCGCGCCTCGCCGCACCAATCGCGCGCAGCCGCCAGCAGTGCCGCCTCGCCATCGTCGGTCGCCTGGAGGAACGCGCCGTGAGGGAAGCCGACTGGCACCCCGCCGAGCGTGATCGTCGCCGGCTGAGGCTCCCACACAGGCTCGGGCCCGAAGCCCTCGTCGATAGAGAGGCGTGCCAGCGCGTGATCGCGGGCGAATTCGAGCAAGGCCTCGGTCTGGGCGAGATTTTCGGCGGAAATGCCCTTGATCTCCACGGCCACGCCGCGGTCGATCCGGGTCAGCTGGATGTCGGCGGCCAGCTTGCCCGGCCACTGGGCCAGCAAGACGCGCAGGGGCGAAACCAGCGCGAAGAGCTCGGGCGCGAGGATGTGGCATTCGGCCATGTCGACGATCCGGTGCGAACCGCCCTCGCGAAAGCCGATGACGATCTTCTTGCCCAGCCGCGCAGCGTGCAGCGTCGCCCGGCGACGGCTGCGCGGCGGCGAAAGGTGCGCGGGGGCGAGCGTCTCCGCCTCCACCCCCTGCGATTCGGCCGCGAAGGCGACCCGCTCCCTCACGAATTGCGCCAGCGCGGTCTCGTCCGCCATCTGGAGCTGGCACCCGCCGCATTGCGGGAAGTGGCGGCATGGCGGGTCGACATGATGCGGGCCGGGCATGATCGTGCCATCGGGCGCGATCTCGTCGCCCGGCACGGCGCCCGCGATGTGGCGGCCGCTTTGCGTCAGGCCATCGCCCTTGGCGGCGATCCGGACGACGGTGTCGCTCACAGCGCTTCTCCCAGTGCCTGATGGACCGACTCGGCCAGCATCGCGGCGGTAAAGCCGGCTCCGGCGAGACGCGCGGCACGGCCATGCAGGTGTACCGCCTCGCACGTCCCGCTAAGTACGTCGCCCGTCACCGCGAGCCGCGCGGCGCAGATCCCTGCCAGCACATCGCCGCTCCCCGCGACCGAGAGCCAGCGCGAACCGGGCGAGAAGAAGCGCACCCGATCGCCCGCTGCGAGCACGGTGTCGGCACCTTTGGCGAGCACGGCGGCACCGCTGGCTTTCGCGAGGGCCGTCGCACGCTCCCGTTTGGTGTCACCGCCCACCTTGAAGGCGTCACACAGGCGCGAAAGCTCGCCCTCGTGCGGAGTGAGAAGAATGGCTTGGTCGCCACCGCGCAGCATGTCGGGCGTCAGCAGATGCAGAGCATCCGCATCGAGCACCATCGGCTTGCCCGCAGCCAGCGCCGCCGCGAGCCGCACCTCGGCTTCATCGTCGCGGCCCAGACCGGGGCCGACGAGCAGCGCGGAAATGCGATCGTCGCCCAGCGCATCGCCGAGCGGGGAATCGTCGCGCACGAGGTCCGGCGAATGGCCGGGATGATCGTGATCGCTCATCCATTTGACGTACCCCGCCCCCGCCAGCGCGGCTGCGCGCGAGGCGAGCAGGCCTGCGCCCGGCATCGCGCCGCCCACCACCGCGACCAGCCCGCGCGTATATTTGTGCGCATCGTAAGCTGGCGTGGCGAGCGGCTGCGGCAGCGACAGGTGCATTGTTCCACCCCGGTCGGGCACCCCGATCTCCACCAGCCGCACCGCGCCGAGCTTGCCGAGAGCATCGCCCGTGAAATGCGCAGGCTTCCAGGCGCCGAAGGAAAGCGTAAGGTCGTAGGCCGGCAGATTGTCAGGCCCGCTCCCACCGTCCGCATCGACCCCGCTCGGCACGTCGAGCGCGACCGCGAGGCGGTGCGCAGCGCGCAGCCCTGCCAGCAGCGCGCGCAGATCCTCGGACAGGGGACGCGAGAGACCGATGCCGAACAGCGCATCGACGAAGACCGCGCCGTGCAGCCCCTCGCCATTTTCGCGTACATCGCCATCGAAGGTGCTTGCAGCCTGTCGGGCCTGCTCGGTCTTGGCCTCGATTGGCGCCACCACCTGAACGGGCACGCCGCGCGCTTTGAGCGCAGCGGCCGCGACATAGCCGTCGCCGCCATTATTGCCGGGGCCGCACAGGATCGTGACCGGATTGCCTGCTGCGAGCCGCGCGATCCACTCGGCCGCGCCCTGCCCGGCGCGCTGCATCAGCGCCCATTCCTCCACCCCGCTGTCGAACAGCGCCGTTTCGGCATCGCGCATCTGCGCAGTGGTGAGGACCTGCTCCGGCGCGCTACTTGCGGGCGGCGGGGAAGCGGTATCGGTTTCCGGCGAGGGCGATTTCGAGTGTGTCACCCGCGAGCGTTTGCGCCACTGTGTCCGCGCCTGCAACCGCTGCGAGGCCTGCACCGTCCGGCAATTGCTCGAACCGGCGGAAACCGCCATCGGGATGGATTACCGCCAGCAGCACCGCATCGTCCATCGTTTGGCGTTCCACGCTGCAGGTGCTCTCGAAATTTTCGGCGCCATCGAGCGCGCAGGGAATGGTGAAAGGGCCAGGTCCGGCCGCGGTGGCGGATCGCGCGTCGGCAGAGCCATCGGGCACGGCCTGCGCGTCGCATCCGGCAATCGCCAGAGCCAGCCCGGCAAGGCAAAGGGCACCGACAATTCGCATCTTCGTGGCCCTTTCCGCTTGCGCCTGCCGGGGGCGGCTTGCCCTCGGCTTCGCCCGGCCCGGCTTGATCGTCTCCTGCGACCCGGAGAGCCGCCGGTGCTAGCGGCAAATGGTAATTATTGCGTTGCCACGATCAGATCGTGCCGAGAACGGCCTGCAAGTCCTGTGCGACCTGCGCGATCCGGTCTGCCCACACGGCCTGGTGGCTCTCGCGCGCGACATGATCCTGCCGCAGCTCGATCGTCAGATAGGGAATGCCGTTGGCTTCCGCATGGCGGTCCATCGTGGCGTTGAGCTGCTTGCCCGAATAGGGCTCGTTATCGCCGACGGTGAAGCCCATATCGGTGAGGGAATCGATCGCGACGCGCGCCGCGCGATCGTCCTGATTGTAGAGCAGGCCGATATCCCACGGGCGCTGCTCCCCGGTCGAGGCCATCTGCGGCGTGAAGCTGTGGATCGCGAGGATCAGCGAAGGCTGGGTCTCGGCCACCATCTGCGCGAACGCCTCGTGATAGGGGCGGTGATAGAGCGCCGTGCGCCGTTCGATATCCGCGCCGATATTGCCGGGAATGGTGTGCCCGTCGCTGGTGATTGCGACGAGGCCATCGTCGCCTTCGTTGCGATGCAGATCGATCACCAGGCGGCTGACCTGCGCGATCTGCGCCGCGATTGCGTGCTTGCGCGCCAGCCGCTCGGCCACGCCTGCCGTCCCGATGTCGATCGCGATATGCTCTTCCATCAGCTCTGGCGGCAGGCCGAGCTCGATACCCTCGGGCACAGCGTTGCTGGCGTGGTCGGCGATGGCGATGACGCCGCCGCGTGTGGGAGTTCCAATGCGGATGAAGGGAGTATGCGCTTCGTTCATGCGGTTCTATCTAAGAACGCTCGTCATCCTCCACCACCCCGGCTGTCGTAAGGCGATCTCCCGCTCGGCCGCGTCACGCATCTCGGCATCCTCATAGAGCGCGAAACAGGTCGCGCCCGAACCGGACATGCGCGCGAGCAGCGGCGAGGTCGCACCAAGCGATCGAAGCACCTGCGCAATCGTCGGGCAGATCGAGATCGCGGGCTGTTCCAGATCGTTGCGCCCCTGCAACGCGATCTCGCGCGCGGTGCCCTGTGGCAGCGGACCGCGATCGAACTGGTCCCATGCCGCGAATACCGGCCCGGTCGAGAGCGCGATGCGCGGATTGACCAGTAGCACGGGCGTACCCGCGAGATCGTTTTCGAGCGGGGCAAGCTCCTCCCCCACCCCGCGCCCGACCGCCATTTCGGAGCGCACGCAGGCAGGCACATCCGCGCCGAGTTCCAGAGCACGGCGCTGCCAGTCGTCGGGCAGGCCGTAGCGCTGCTCGACCAGCCTGAAAACGGCGCCAGCATCCGCCGAGCCCCCGCCGAGCCCCGCCGCGACGGGGAGGTTCTTTTCGAGGGTGATGGATAGGCCGTCAGGATGCGGCAGCGCATTGAGCGCGCGCGCAACGAGGTTGTCCGCATTATTCCTGCCCTCTTGAGGGGAGAGGTTGGGAGGGGGGTGCGCTTCGGTTGCTGCGGCAGAGCCCCCACCCCCGGCCCCTCCCCCAACGGAGGGGAGCGAAGGTTGGAGCACATCGGCGAACTCGCCGACCACCTGCAAGCTATCCGCCTCCGCAGGCAAAGCACTCAGCACATCGCCATGCTCGCAGAAGGCGAACAGCGTCTCCAGTTCATGATAGCCATCCTCACGCCGCCTGCGGACATGCAGCGCAAGGTTGAGCTTGGCGTAGGCGGTTTCGTTCATTCCCCTGACTGGCTTTGGATAATTATACGGTCGGCCATCGCCTCATTTGCCAGGAAATCAATCATATCCAGCAAGGCATCGGCAGAAGCAGTTCCAAAGTCGACTGTGAAATACCAGAGATCACCAGTGTTTTCGATTGGCGTTACTGAATGAATTGCGTTCGCAACCCGCAGAGGATCGGTCGATTCATCTGCGATGTCTAACAAATGCGTTACAAACGCCTCAAACTTATTCAGGTCCTGAAGCGGTCGGTCGAAGGCGATCTGAACTGAGCACCAGGTAAACGGGTAAATCTCAATACGGACCGGACCGAGTTGAAAGCCCCGTGCTGCGGAACCTGAGGCCGGATCAAGCCAAATCTCATGGAATACCGGCGAATTGTCGTCGGTTTTGGACACCAGGTCGGCGCGGAGATATCTGTAAGGGTACGGCAATGTTTCGGTGTTCACCGCGACCAGCAGTTCCCGGACTACATCTTGGGGGGAAGACGCGAAGTCAGCGACAACAGATTCAAAGTACGCAACATACCGATTTCGTTCGGCTTCAATAAGCGAGACAACGGACATTGATCATATTCCCCGGCCAACGATCCACGAGATAGATCCGGCGTTATGCGAACCGCTCTGTCCAGCCTCACATATTCGGATAGTTCGGCCCGCCGCCGCCTTCGGGCACGGTCCAGACGATGTTCTGGTTCGGGTCCTTGATGTCGCAGGTCTTGCAGTGGACGCAGTTCTGGGCGTTGATGACGAACTTGTCTTCGCCCGTATCCTCGTCCGTCACCCATTCGTAAACGCCCGCCGGGCAGTAGCGCTGGGAGAGGCCGGCATAGACGCCCAACTCGCTTTCCTTCTGCAGCTCCATGTCCAGCACCTTGAGGTGCTTGGGCTGGTCTTCGGCGTGGTTGGTGAAGCTGTAGGCCACGCTGGTCAGGCGATCGAAACTGATTTCGCCGTCGGGCTTGGGATAGACGATCGGATCGTGCAGGTCGGCGCGCTGCGTGTGCTTGTAGTCGGGGGTGTGCTTAAGAGTGAACGGCAGGCCGATCTTGAGCGTGCGCATCCACATGTCGATGCCCGCCATCACCGTGCCCAGGTCGCCGCCCAGCTTCGCGATCGCGGGCTGCGCGTTCTTCACCTTCTTCAGCTCGGTCGCGATCCAGCTGGTCCGCACCGCCTCGTCATATTCGTCGAGCTGGGTGTGCTCCTTGCCTGCAGCGATCGCTGCAGCGACGCTTTCGGCGGCCAGCATCCCGCTCTTCATCGCGGTGTGGCTGCCCTTGATCCGGGGCACGTTGACGAAGCCCGCCGAACAGCCGACCAGCGCGCCGCCCGGGAAGGCGAGCTGCGGCACGCTTTGCCAGCCGCCTTCGTTGATCACGCGAGCGCCATAGGCCACGCGCTTGCCACCCTCGATGATCGCGCAGATATCGGGGTGGTGCTTCCAGCGCTGGAATTCCTGGTAGGGCGAGAGGTACGGGTTGGCGTAATCGAGCGCGACCACGAAGCCGAGCGCAACCTGGTTGTCGCCGATATGGTAGAGGAAGCCGCCGCCCCAGCTGTCATTGTCGAGCGGCCAGCCCTGCGTGTGGATCACCCGGCCCGGAACATGCTTCTCGGGATCGATTTCCCACAATTCCTTCATGCCCAGGCCATAGGTCTGCGGCTGGCAATCCTTCTCGAGGTCGTACTTCGCCTTGAGCTGCTTGGTCAGGCTGCCGCGCGCACCTTCGGCGAACAGCGTGTACTTGGCATGGATTTCCATGCCCGGCTGCCAGTCGTCCTTCTTCGAACCATCGCCAGCGATGCCCATGTCCTGCGTCACCACGCCGGCGACTGCGCCATTATCGTCGTACAGCACTTCGGCGGCCGGGAAGCCGGGGAATACCATCACACCCATGCCCTCGGCCTGCTCGCCCAGCCAGCGGGTGAGGTTGGCGAGACTGCCGGCATAGTTGCCCTTGTTGCTCATCAGCGGCGGCATCAGCGCGTGGGGCATCGGGAACTTGCCGTTCTTGCGCAGCATCCAGTGCCAGTTGTCGGTCACCGGGACTTCGCCGATCGGGCAGTCCATATCGCGCCAGTCGGGGAACAGTTCGTTCAGCGCCTTGGGATCGTGAACGACGCCCGAAAGGATATGCGCCCCGATTTCGGAGCCCTTTTCGAGTACGACGACTTCCAGATCCTCGTTGATCTGCTTCAGGCGGATGGCTGCGGAGAGCCCGGCGGGGCCTCCACCGACCACCAGCACATCGCACGGCATGGATTCACGTTCGCTCATAGTGCCCTCAATGCCCTTTCCCGGCAGTATTCTCGTTGCTTCCGACTTGATTGCCTGCGCGCCACAGGTCAAGACCCCCCTCGGGATGCCCCAAATTTCCTCCGAACCCAACGCGATACGCGAAGCCTTCTCCGCCACGCTCGACTGGTGGCGCGAAGCGGGCGTGGAAGAACACGTGTCGGACGCCCCCGACGGCTGGCTGCGCAAGCCCGAAGCCGCGCCGGATCCCGCCGCTGCCGTAGCGGAAGCGCCGTCCCCCACCCCGGCTGACGCACCAGCACCCGCACACGCTCGCGGAGCGCTGTCGCGATTCCTCGATGCCGAAACGCAGGGCGCGCATCCGGGCGATCCGGAGCACTGGCCCGACACGCTCGATAATTTTCATGGCTGGTGGATGGAGAGCGACACGCTCGATCCGCCCGGTGCCTATCCGCGCATTGCGCCGCGCGGGACCGCCGGGGCGCAGGTCATGCTGATCGTCGACCAGCCGCTGGCGGATGATCGTGAGGCGCTGCTCGAAGGGCCGGCCGGAACGGTTGCCGCCAACATGCTGCGCGCGATGGGCTTTGCGCCGGACGCACGCTATCTCGCCAGCATCCTGCCACGCCATAACCTGCGGCCCGACTGGGAAGCGGTCGGCGAGGCGGGATACGGCGCGCTGCTGCTCCACCATATCGGGCTGGTGCGCCCGGAACGGATCATCGGCTGCGGAAATCGCGTCTGGTCGCTGATGGCACACGCTGCGGCGCAGGAACCCGCTGTGTTAACCACAATCGAATCCGGCTCTGCTAAGGCAGCGGCCTTCGCGATACCGGACTTGCAGACCCTCCTGCGCAGCCCGGCAAAGCGCGCACAGACCTGGAACAGATGGCTCGACTGGACCGAAAAGACCCGATGAATCGCATCCTCATCCCCCTTACCGCCGCGCTCGCCACCCTGGGCGTCGCGACGCCCGCGCTCGCCCAGAACGGCAGCGTGCCGACCGCGGCGGACTATTTCCGCGCCCGCGCCGCCAGCCAGAATATCCCGCAGGTCCTGAACGAGGCCGACCGGCAGTTCTACGCCCGCGTCTTCGCCGCGCTCGAGGATGGCAACTGGAACGACGTCGAAAGCCTGCTTGCCCAGCGGGGTGACGAACCTCTCAAACTGGTGGCGCTGGCGGAATATTATCTCGACGCGAACAGCCCGCGGATCGAATTGCCTCGACTGCAGGAATGGCTCGCCAAGGGGAGCAGCCTGCCGCAGGCGCAGCAGATCACCGACCTGGCGCTGAAGCGCGGCCTGATGAGCGCGCCCTACCTGCCGCAGGAACAGAGCTTCGTGCCGCAGGGCTATGCCAGCAAGCGCATCCTGCCGCGCGATATCGACGACGGGACGATGCCCGGCGATATCAAGGCGGCGATCCTCGACCGGATCAGCAATGACGATCCCGACGGTGCCCGCCAGCTGCTCGACGGGGTGGACGCGGGGCTCAGCAGCGAAGCGCGCGCCGAATGGCGGCGCCGCGTCGCGTGGAGCTACTACATCGAGAACAACGACGCCGCCGCGCTTGCGATGGCGCGCACCGTGCGCGAGGGCAGCGGCCCGTGGGTGCCCGAAGGCGACTGGGTGATCGGCCTCGCCTCGTGGCGGATGGGCGATTGCGCGACCGCCGCCGACGGGTTCGAGCGCGCGGGCGCGAGCGCGATCAACCCCGAGCTTGCGGCGGCCAGCTATTACTGGGCCAGCCGCGCCTATATCCGCTGCCGTGAGCCCGAAAAGGCGACCGAGCGGTTGCGCGGCGCGGCGATGATGGATGAAACGCTCTACGGCATGCTCGCCCGCGAACAGCTCGGCCAGCAGCTGCCGCGCGCAGGCGAGACGCCCGACCTGAGCGAAGCCGACTGGCGGACCCTGAACGGGGAAGCGAACGTGCGGGTTGCGGTCGCGCTCGCGCAGATCGGGCAGGACGACCTCGCCGACGAGGTCCTGCGCCACCAGGCCCGGATCGGCGATCCGTCGGAATTCACGGCGCTCTCGCGCCTCGCGCGCGAACTGGGCCTGCCCTCCACACAGCTGTGGATGGCGCACAACGCCCCGCGCGGCGGCCGGCCGGATCCGGCACTGCGCTTCCCCGTGGCGCGGTGGGAGCCGGTGACCGGCTGGCAGGTCGACCCCGCGCTCGCCTACGCCCACGCCCTGCAGGAATCGAACTTCCGTGCCGCCGTGGTCAGCCCGGCGGGCGCGCGCGGCCTAATGCAGATCATGCCCGCCGCCGCGCAGGACCACGGGCCGAGCCTGGGCGTCAGCACCAATCCACGCTCGCTCAACCAGCCCGAGGTCAACCTCGCCTTTGGCCAGCGGCACCTGCAGATGCTGCGCGACCATTCCTACACCGAAGGCAAGCTGCCCAAGATCATGGCCGCCTATAATGCCGGCCTCACCCCCATCGGCCGCTGGAATACCGAGGTCCGCGACCAGGGCGACCCCCTGCTCTACATGGAATCGATTCCCTATTGGGAAACGCGCGGCTATGTCGCGATCGTCACGCGGAACTACTGGATGTACGAGCGGCAGGCGGCCGCCCCCTCGCCCAGCAGGCAGGCGCTGGCGATGAACCGCTGGCCGGGCTTCCCCGAAGCGACCCCGTCCTCGCAACGCTTCACGCAGCGCTGACCGGGCGATGGCAATCGACGAAAGCCGCGAGTTCACCCCCATCGGCATCGCGCTGGTGACGGTATCGGACACGCGCGACCCATCGACCGATACCTCGGGCGATCTGCTGGAGGCGCGTGTGCGCGATGCCGGCCATATCCTGATCGAACGGACGATCAGCCCCGACGACGCGCATGAAATCTACGAGCTGCTACGCCGCTTCATCGCCAGCGTCGATGTCGATTGCGTCATCACCACGGGCGGCACGGGCCTGACCGGGCGCGACGTGACGCCCGAAGCGCTCGAGCAAGTGAAAGACAAGGACATCCCCGGCTTCGGCGAGCTGTTCCGCTGGATCAGTTACGAGAGCATCGGCACCTCCACGATCCAGAGCCGCGCCTGCGCGGTGCTCGCGGGCGACACCTTCATCTTCGCCCTGCCCGGCAGCAATGGCGCGGTGAAGGACGGGTGGGACAAGATCCTCAAGGACCAGCTCGACAGCCGTCACCGGCCCTGCAACTTCGTCGAGCTGATGCCGCGCCTGCTGGAACGATAGGCGCAAGGGGGCGCTCTTCAGACAAGCCCCATGCCCGATATCCAGACCCTCCCCCTCCCGTGGCTCGGCGCTCTGTTCGTCGCGAGCGCGCTGTTTATCGCGTATTTCGGCAGCAAGATGGCCGCCATCGCAGACGTGCTGGCCGATCGCACGGGCCTCGGCGAAGCGTTGATCGGCGCGGTCCTGCTGGGCGCGGGCACGAGCATTTCGGGCATCGTCACCTCGATCACCACCGCAGCAGGCGGCGCGCCCGAGCTTGCGGTGTCCAACGCCATGGGAGGGATCGCCGCGCAGACGATGTTCCTAGCGCTGGCGGACATATTCTATCGCCATATCAATCTGGAGCACGCGGGCGCAAGCACGGTGAACCTTGGTCAGGCGACCGTGCTCATCATCCTCTCGGTCATGCCGATCATGGCCTACGCCGCGCCGCAGGTCGCGTTTTTCGGCATTCACCCGGTCAGCCCGATGATGATCGCGGTCTATCTGATCGGCCTGCACAACGCGCATTCGATCCGGCAGGAACCGATGTGGCAGCCCAAGGAAACGCCGGGCCTGCGCGTCGAGGCCGACGATATCGAGAACGACCCGCGCTCCACCCCGCTGCTCGCCAGCCTGTTCGCCGGACTGGTGCTGATCGTGGGCGCATGCGGCTGGGTGGTCGGCGAAAGCGGCCTGGCGCTGAGCAGCGAGCTGGGCATTTCGCAGGGCGTGGTCGGTGCGCTGGGCACCGCGATCGTCACCTCGCTTCCCGAACTGGTGACCACCATCGCAGCCGTGCGGCGCGGCGCGCTGCAACTTGCGATCGGCGGTATCATCGGCGGCAACATGTTCGATGCGCTGTTCGTCTCCGCTAGCGATATCGCCTACCGCGACGGCTCGATCTATCACGCGATCGGAGAGCGCACACTGTTCTGGATGGCGCTGGTCTGCCTGATGACCGGCGTACTGCTGCTGGGCCTGCTGCGCCGCGAGAAGCAGGGCCCCGGCGGGATCGGTTGGGAATCGGTCCTCCTGCTGGCGCTGTGGCTGGGCGCGGCGAGCCTGCAGGTGGCGCTGGGCTGAATTGCCCGCGATGGTTTGGGCTTGCGGGCGTTTTTCGAGAGTCTGGTTATGAGGCAGCTCGCCCCGAAAGCTGCCAGTACGCTCACGACCCCGTTGCGGACGTTCGAGATTTCGATCAGTCTCAGCGAATGACCCCTAAGGAAGCAAATGAGCAGAACCTCGCGCACAACATTGGCTGCGCTTGGTTGTCGCTTGGCGTCAACGCTCTGCTCATGGGTCTTCTCGCACTAAGCTTTGGGCAGGGACCGTATTCCTGTGCCGAACAAGAGCTTTGGTATAGATACGGATCTCTCGGCTTTTTTGTGGTTGGGGCGGTCTTGCCCGGAGTAGCCCTTTTCGTTTTCCGCCGTTTAGGCTGGGCTGTCCAAGCTTCCACAGCATGGATGTTAGCCGTCCTTCTTGCTTTTGTATGGTTCGTGGTCATGTCGGGCGGGGGCGTGTGACGGGACTCAACCGATGTCCGCTTGCCACCCAAAGTGAGACATCGAACCGACTCACGCGAAAGCCTGGGAGCTGACGCGTGACCCGCAGATTGCGGAAGCCATCAAAAATCCGGGTCGACTTGCGCATCTGTTCCCTCTATGTTCCTGCGTATGGAACGGGTCAAAGGCAGAGGGGCACAGAGCGGCGACGTATCCGCCCGCTTCGGCCTCGCCGTGCGTGAGGCGGATGGCGACTGGCGCGATGTGGCCGAAACGCTCGATGGCCCTGCCCCCAAGCTGCGCACCGAAGTGACCGTGGAGCATCCGCGCTCGATCCTCAGCTTCAACCAGTCGCCCGACATCGGCTTCGACCGATCGGTCAACGCCTACCGGGGATGCGAGCATGGCTGCATTTACTGCTTCGCGCGACCCACACACGCTTACCTCGACCTTTCCCCCGGGCTCGATTTCGAGAGCAAGCTGTTTGCCAAGCCGGACGCGGCGAAGCTGCTTGCCGAAACGCTGGCCAAGCCAGGCTACCAGCCACGCCCGATCGCGATGGGGACCAACACCGATCCCTATCAGCCGATCGAGGGCCAGTACCGCATCACCCGCGCGATGCTGGAAGTGTGCCTCGATGCGCGCCATCCGGTGACCATCACCACCAAGTCCGACCGGGTGCTGGCCGATCTCGACATTCTCGAAGAAATGGCGCGTAAAGACCTGATTGCAGTGGCGATTTCGGTCACCTCACTCGACCCGGCACTGTCCCGCCTGGTCGAACCGCGCGCGCCTTCCCCGACCAAGCGGCTCGCCGCGCTGGGTACGCTCACGCATGCCGGCGTGCCGACCCATTGCTCGATCGCGCCGGTCATCCCCGCGATCACCGACGACGCGATGGAAGGCATCGTTGCGCGCGCGGCTGAGCTGGGCGTGACCTCCGCCGGGTGGATCCCACTGCGCCTGCCGCACGAGGTCGCGCCGCTGTTCCGCGAATGGCTCGACACCCATTTCCCCGATCGCAAGGACAAGGTGATGTCCATCGTCCGCTCGATCCGCGACGGGAAGGATAACGACCCCGGCTTTTTCAGTCGTCTGAGACCCAGCGGCGTGTGGGCGGACCTGTTCCGGGCCCGCTTTCGCGTGGCCTGCAAGCGTGCCGGGATCGGCGATGGCAAGGCGAAGTTCGAACTCGACTGCTCGCAGTTCCGGGCGCCGATGGTGGATGGGCAGATGCGGCTGTTATAGGCTGGTTGGCTCGACAGGGCATCGCGACAACTGGTCGCGGCCGTCCGTGCAGCGTGCATGCAGAACAGCTATCGACTTTGGCAGGTTGCGAAGCGCCGGTTTCCAAGAGCTTGGCACGCTGTCCTACAGAGCGCGGGCCGGCTATAACCCGACCCGCTCTTTGACAGTGTCGGTTGTCGCCGTTTTTCGCGTTTCCCGGCCGGAGCCTTTTAAGCCTTAGACAGTGTGTCAGGTGTGTCAGGGCAGCGCGTGATCCGCTCAGCGGAAGCTCGATCCTGCGCGCTCCTAGCAGCTCGGAGTGACATCGGCCGTTCCGACGTCACTCCCCGTCGGGGAAGAATCGTCCGGCGATCGCCCATGCGGGCCGCGCGACCATCAGCAGGCAGCCGAGCCCGACGATGCTCATCACGGTGGGGGAGAGGAAGTCGGAGCCGCGCACTGCGGTCAACGCCAGCGTCATGATCAGGAACACGGCCATCGCGAGGCCGATCCCGATCATGATCGCAAATCCGTGCCGCAGCGTCACGCCCCCGCCCCTGCCCGCTTCAGGATGCCGACGCCAGCACGCCCTGCGCTTCGGGCAATTGGTAATCGGCGAAGCGGTCGCGCAGGTCTTTCTTGCTGATCTTGCCGGTGGCGGTGTGCGGGATGTCGTCGACGAACTCGACTGCATCGGGCAGCCACCACTTAGCGACGTGATCCTCCAGGTAGTCGATCACGTCCTGCGCGGTGCAATCATGCCCTTCCTTCCGGATGCAGAAGAGTACCGGGCGCTCGTCCCACTTGGGATGGTACATGCCGATCGCCGCAGCCTCGGCGATCGCGGGATGGCCCGCAGCCGCATTCTCCAGCTCGACCGAGCTGATCCATTCGCCGCCCGACTTGATGACGTCCTTCGTGCGGTCGGTAATCTGCATCGTGCCATCGGGGTGCAGGATCGCGACGTCGCCGGTGTTGAACCAGCCGTCGGCGGTCAGGGCGTCCTCCTCCGCCTTGAAGTAGCGGCGGATGACCCACGGACCGCGGATCTGGAGCGCGCCCGAGGCTTCGCCGTCGCGCGGCAGGACCTTGGCCGGATCGTCGAGGTCGACCGTGCGCAGCTCCACCCCGAACACGGGGCGGCCCTGCATCGCGGCCTTGTCCACCTTCTGGTCGAGCGTGAGGCTGTCCCAGTCCCAGGTCGGCCCGCCGAGCGTGCCGATGGGCGAGGTTTCGGTCATGCCCCAGGCATGTTGCACCCGGATTCCCGCCTCCATCAGGCGCCGGATCATGAACTTGGGCGCGGCCGATCCGCCGATGGTCGCCGCACGCAGCTTGGGCAGCGGCCGGTCGTTCGCGTCGCAGTGCTGGAAGGTCGCGAGCCAGACGGTGGGCACGCCGGCGCTGTCGGTCACGCCCTCGCGATCCATCAGATCGCACAGCACGCCAGGATCGTTGATCGCGGAGAACACGAACTTGATGCCCGCCATGCCGCCCGCGAAGGGCAGGCCCCAGCTGGCCGCATGGAACATCGGGACCACCGGCAGCATGACCGAACTTGCGTCGAAGTTGAACGCGGGCGGCTGGATCGCTGCCATCGCGTGCAGGACGGTGGAGCGGTGTTCGTACAGCACGCCCTTGGGATTGCCGGTCGTCCCGCTGGTGTAGCACAGCATGCACGGGTCACGCTCATCGACGCTGGCCCACTGGTAATCGCCGCTTTGCGCGCCGATCCAGTCCTCGAAGCTCTGCACATCCGCGCCTTCGGCCGGGTCATAGCAGATGTAGTGCTCGATACTGGTCCAGCGGTCCTTCATCTGGTCGACGATCGGCTGGAAGGCTGCATCGTAGATCAGCACGCGATCCTCGGCGTGGTTCGCGATGAATTCCAGCTGGTCCTCGAACAGGCGCGGGTTGATCGTGTGCAGCACGCCGCCCATCCCGGCGACACCGTACCAGCTGACCAGATGGCGCGCGTGGTTCATCGCAAGGCTTGCCACCCGGTCGCCCTTCTTGATGCCGAGCGCTTCGAGCGCCTGGGCCATCTTGAGCGCATCGCGGCGAATGCCTGCCCAGTCGGTCCGGGTTTCGCTGCCGTCCGCCCAATGGGTTACGATTTCGCGATTGGGCGTTTCGCGGGCCGCATGGTCGATCACATGGGTGACCAGCAGATCCCAGTCTTGCATCGCTCCGAGCATAAATCCTCTCTCTTATCGTGTCTTTTGCGGAGAGAATGCGCAGGTTGAGCCCTCGCCGCAAGTGCGGAGGGGGAAAAATCAGGCCGCGCGGTGCAGCTTCGGGCCGGTCTTCGGGACGAGGGCGATATTGTAGAGCCCCTCTATCCGGGAGAGCGCCTCGGCAAGTTTGCCATCGACCTTGTAATCATGGCCTAGCCGCAGGACCGGACGCTCCTGCGTGCCGAGATCGAGCGCGACACGCACTTCGCCGTGCCCGGGCGGCCCCGGCTGAAGAGCGAGTGCGAGTTCGCCCAGTGCAGCTTCTGTCTCGACATCGAGCGTCAGGAGCATCCGCTGCCCGCCCTCGATCTGGGCGAGCGGGCGTGCGCCGCGGATGGTAATGCGTGGCGGCTCGTCCGGCGAAGGCGAATCCAGCTCTACGGTCAGCAGCACGCAGGTGCTTTCCTGCGCCCACTTGGTGAACTGGGAGACGAGGCTTTCCTCGAAACACGCGGCGCTGAATTGGCCCGACGTATCGGAAAAGTCCGCCCGGATGAAATCCTTGCCCCGGCGGGTCTGGCCCCGCTTCGCGCCTTCGACCATGGCGGCGATCACAGCGCGGCTGCGCCCCTCGCCGGCCGGTCCGCCGCCCTCCATCAGCGATGCATAGCTGCGCGCGCCATTGGCGCTGGCGACGTCGCGGAAGCCTTCGATCGGGTGGGCGGAAAAGTAGAAGCCAAAGGTCTCGCGCTCCTTCGCCATGCGTTCGGCGCGCGGCCAGTCGTCCGCCTCCTTCATTCGCATGCGCTCGCCCGGCGTATCGTCTCCGCCGAACAGGCCCTCCTGCCCGCTGCTGCGTTCGCGGATGGCAGCATCCGCCACTGCCAGCAGCAGATCCACATTCTCTGTAAGCTTGCCGCGATTGGGCTCGAGATGGTCGAACGCGCCCGCCGCGATCAGCGCTTCGAGCTGGCGCGAATTCATCGCCCCCTTCGGCAGGCGGCCGAAGAAATCGTCGAGGCTTTCGAACCAGCCATGCGCCTCGCGCTCGGCGACGACCGCTTCCATCGCCTTTTCGCCCACATTGCGCAGCCCAGCGAGGCCGTAGCGTACGGCATAGCCTTCGTCCGTCCGCTCCACCGTGAACTCGGCTACGGAGCGGTTGAGATCGGGCGGCGCCACCTCGATCTCGTTGCGGCGCGCATCGTCCACGAACAGCGCCAGCTTTTCCGACTGGTCCATGTCGAAGCACATCGCGGCAGCGTAGAATTCTTCCGGATAATGCGCCTTCAGCCACGCGGTCTGGTAGGCGAGCAGCGCATAAGCGGCAGCGTGCGACTTGTTGAAGCCGTAGCCGGCGAACTTGTCGATCAAGTCGAACAGTTCGTTCGCCTGCTGCGCCTCGATGTCGGAGACCTTCTTGCAACCTTCGACAAAGCGTCCGCGCTGCTTGTCCATCTCCGCCTGGACCTTCTTGCCCATCGCGCGGCGCAGCAAGTCGGCGTCACCGAGGCTGTAGCCCGCCAAGATTTGCGCGGCCTGCATCACCTGTTCCTGGTAGACGAAGATGCCGTAAGTCTCTTCCAGGATCTCCGCGAGCTTCGGATGCGGGTACTCGATCGGCTCGATCCCCGCCTTGCGCTTCCCGAACAGCGGGATGTTGTCCATCGGGCCAGGCCGATAGAGCGAGACGAGCGCGATGATGTCTTCGAACTTGGTCGGCTTCACCGCGGTCAGCGTCCGGCGCATGCCTTCCGATTCCAGCTGGAACACGCCGACCGTGTCGCCCCGCTGCATGAGGTCGTAGACCGCCTTGTCGTCCCAGCTTATCGTGCCGAGATCGCACTGGATGCCGCGCTTGCCCAGCAGGTCGACCGCCTTCTGCAGCACCGACAGGGTCTTCAGGCCGAGGAAGTCGAACTTCACCAGCCCCGCGCCTTCGACCACCTTCATGTCGAACTGCGTCACCGGCATGTCCGAGCGCGGATCGCGATAGAGCGGCACCAGCTCCGCCAGCGGGCGGTCGCCGATCACCACACCCGCGGCATGGGTTGAGGAATTGCGCGGCAGGCCCTCGAGCTGCATCGCGAGGTCGACGAGGGTCTTCACCTCGTTGTCGTTGGCGTATTCGCCCTTGAACTCGGCCGCGCCATTGAGCGCGCGGGGCAGGCTCCACGGGTCGGTCGGATGGTTGGGCACCATCTTGCACAGCCGGTCGACCTGGCCGTAGCTCATGTCGAGGATGCGCCCGCAATCGCGCAGCACGGCGCGGGCCTTCATCTTGCCGAAGGTGATGATCTGCGCGACCTTGTCGGCCCCGTACTTGCGCTGGACATAGCGGATCACTTCGCCGCGCCGGGTTTCGCAGAAGTCGATATCGAAGTCGGGCATCGAAACGCGTTCCGGGTTGAGGAAGCGTTCGAAGAGCAGGCCGAGCCGGATGGGGTCGAGATCGGTGATCGTCAGCGCCCACGCGACGAGCGAGCCTGCGCCCGAACCGCGCCCCGGCCCCACCGGAATGCCCTGATCCTTGGCCCACTTGATGAAGTCGGCAACGATCAGGAAGTAGCCGGGAAAGCCCATGTTGGTGATGATCCCGACTTCCTTGTCGAGCCGGTCGTAATAGACCTGCCGGTCCTCTTCGGAGAGATCTTCATAAACCGACAGCCGCGCATCGAGGCCGCGCCGTGCATCATCGGCCAGCATGCGCACCTCGCCCTCGATATCGCCGGCGAGACTGGGCAGGATGGGCGCGCGTTCGGGCGGCGCAAAGGCGCAGCGCCGCGCGATGACGAGCGTGTTGGAAAGCGCTTCGGGCAGGTCCGCGAACAGCTCCTGCATCATCGGCGCGGACTTGACGTAAGCCGCCTTGGCCGAGCGCGGACGATCCTCTTCCCACAGCTTGCGGCTGTTCGCGATGCACAGCATCGCATCGTGCGCCTTGTAGAAATGGGGCTCGGCGAAATTGGCGGGATTGGTCGCGACCAGCGGTAGATCGCGCGCAAAGGCAAGGTCGATCAGCGCCTCTTCCGCCGCGACCTCGGTCGCTTCGCCGCGCCGGGCAAGCTCGATATAGAGCCGGTCCGGGAAAAGCCCTTCGAGCCGGTCGAGATAGCGTTCCGCATGGTCGCGCTGTCCTTCGGCGAGGAGTTGCGTGACCGCCCCCTCGCTCGCGCCGGTCAGCGCGATCAGCCCATCCGTATGCCCGTCCAGCGCATCGAGCGCGACGTGCGGGATCTGCTCCAGCGGGCGGTCGAGGTGCGCCGCGCTGACGAGCTTGCACAGGTTTAGCCAGCCCGCATCATCCTGCACGAACAGCGGCAGGTGGTCGATCGCCTCGCTCCCGGGCCGCGCCACGCCCAACAGCGCGCCGACGATCGGCTGGACGCCGTTATCGATGCAGGCATTGGCGAAAGGCACGCTGCCGTAGAGGCCATTGCGGTCGCACATCGCGATGGCGGGGAAGCCGCGTTCGGTCGCCAGCTTGGCGATCGCCTTGGGTTCGATCGCCCCTTCGAGCATCGAATAGGCGGACAGGACGCGCAACGGTACGAAGGGGGCGAAGGCCATGGGATCAAGCTAGCAACGCGCGTGGTCCGTTCAAGCGAGCGCGGACATCCCGGCGGGGAAAAGCGGTGGACGATTTCAAAGCGCGGGCGGCGCGCCCTCCTCCGCCTTCGCCGCCGCGATCTTCCGGCGCGTTTCGCGCACCTGCGACCACGCCCCGTACACGATCAGCGCGGCGAGGAAGATCCACACCCAGACCGGAATATCCTGCCCGAACAGCGCGAGGTAGAGATAGGCCGACACGAAGAAGAAGCCCGCCAGCATCGTCGGCAGCACGGTCGAGCGTCCGGCCCGCGCGCGCTTCACCAGCCATGCGATCGACGCGAAGAAGAAGGGAATCGCGCCGACATAGATCGCGACGAAGATGTACGGATTGACGTTGTACTGCGCGCCCTGGGCGAGAATCCATTCGTTGATCGATTCAAGCATCGCGCACCATGACCGCCCGGTTCGCTATGCGGCTCAGCCCGGATAATCCGAGCGTGCGGCGATGGCTTCCACTTCGCTGGCGGGAAACATCCGGTCGCCCAGCTTCTGGATAACATGGTCGTGGCGCTTTTCCGGATCCATCGCCATCATCAGCCGGACCATTTCGAGGAAGGTGCCGTCGTGGATGCCCTTCGACCCGTCGAGCAGGCCGCGGCCGTCGTCCTTGATGTGGATTTCCGCACGGTCGTCCCATGCGATCCCGCCTTCTGCTTCCTCGGCATTGTAGGTCGTGGGATGGTCGCTCATGTTCTTGCTCCTAGTCTTTGCCCTTCAACGCAGGACCACGCAGGCGGGTCCGCGGTCGGTGCGGTTATTCCAGTACACCGTCGCGCAGGCGGTGGACGCGGTCCATCTTCGCGGCCAGCCGCTCGTTATGGGTCGCGATCAGCGCGGCGCTGCCCTGCCCGCGCACGAGCTCGAGAAACTGGGCCAGCACCCGTTCCGACGTCGCTTCGTCGAGATTGCCCGTCGGCTCGTCCGCGAGGACCAGCTTGGGATTGTTGGCGAGCGCCCGGGCCACGGCCACGCGCTGTTGCTCCCCACCCGAAAGCTGGCTCGGTCGGTGCTCCAGCCGATGTTCGAGGCCGAGCGCGCCGAGCAGGTCTTTCGCGCGTTCTTCCGCCGTATCGCGCGCGACTCCGCCGACGAGTTGCGGGAGGACGACGTTTTCGACCGCGTTGAAATCGGGCAGCAGGTGGTGGAACTGGTACACGAAGCCCAGATGCTCGCGCCGCAGGGCGGTTCGCTGCTGGCTGTCCGATTTCTCCGCTGCCTGCCCGGCGATCACGATCGTGCCGCCGAACCCGCCTTCGAGCAAGCCGACCGCCTGGAGCATGGTCGACTTGCCCGAACCCGACGGGCCGAGCAGCGCCACGATCTCTCCCGGCATGACCTTCAGGTCGACACCGCGCAGAACGTCGATCCGCACCCCGCCCTGTTCGAAACTGCGGGTGACGCCGCGCAGCTCGACGACCGGCTGCACACCATTTGGCTGGGGAGCACTATTCATAGCGAAGCACCTGCACGGGATCGGTATTGGCCGCCTTGAATGCGGGATAGAGCGTCGCGAGGAAGCTGAGGATCAGAGCCAGCGCGACGATGCCGAAGATTTCCCACGGGTCGGTCTTGGAGGGCAGTTCGGTCAGGAAGCGCACCTCCGGGTTCCACAGGTCCTGCCCGGTCGCCCAGCTGATCACCCCGAGGATCGGCTGGCGGAAGGTCAGCACGAGGCCGCCCAGCGCGAGGCCGGCAAGCGTGCCGATCGCGCCGACCGTGAAGCCTGTGGTGACGAAGATCTTGAGGATCGACTGCCGCCCCGCGCCCATCGTGCGCATGATCGCGATGTCGCGGGTCTTGGCGCGCACCAGCATCACGAGGCTGGACAGGATGTTGAACGCGGCGACCAGCACCATGAAGCTGAGCGCGAAGAACATCGCCACCCGCTCCACCTGCAGGGCTTCGAAGATCGACGCATTCATCTGCTGCCAGGTGTTGACCACGGCAATGCCTCGCAACCGCTGCTCGATCGGGGCCATGATCTCTGCGGCGCGGTCGGCGTCCTCGGTCGTCACCTCGATCATCTCGATGGTGTCACCGGTCAGCAGCAGGGTCTGCGCCTGCGGGATCGGCATGACGACGAAGGCACCGTCGTAATCGTACAGGCCGATTTCGAAGATCGCGCCGACCTCGTAGCCGACCTCGCGATACATCGTGCCGAAGGGGGTCGTGCGCCCGGCCGGATTGACGATGGTGATGGTATCGCCCAGCCGCGCTCCGATATTCTCGGCCAGCCGGGCGCCGATGGCCACCTGGTCGGCCCCGGGCTTGAGCGCCGAGATATCGCCCGCCACGACCTGTTCGGACAGGGCATCAATATCGGCCTGCGTATTGCCGCGTACGATCACCCCCTCGACCCGGCCGTTGAAGGTGACCAGCAGCGGCTTATCGATCAGGGGCGATGCGTCGACGACACCGGGCGTCTCCTTAATCTCGGCGAGTATGCTCTCCCAATTGTCGAGCTTGCCGCCATAGGCCTGGACGACCGCATGGCCGTTGAGCCCCACGATCTTGTCGAGCAGTTCGGCGCGGAAGCCGTTCATCACGCTCATCACAATCACCAGCATGGCGACCGAGAGCATGACAACGCCGATGGAAATTCCTGCAACCAGCTTGATGAACCCCTCGCCCTTGCCGGGCCAGAGATAACGCTTCGCGATAGTCCATTCGAAAGGGCTGAGAAACAAGGAGCGGTCCATTTTTGAATTCCCGGTGCCGCGCGTTAGGGGGCCGAGCCTTGCTGCGCAATGAAAAGCGCGCGGACCTTCAAACCACCCGGGCGCCCCCTCAACCCTTGTAATTCATCTGTCACACCGCCAATGGGGCATCCGACTCCCCCAGAGCTAGCCGGGCGCCCCACCCCATGAACCTTCTCCATCCTTTCGAAGACGAGAACGGCGACACACTGCACGAAGAGTGCGGCGTGTTCGGCGCGATCAACGCAGGCAGCGAAGCGGCGGCAACCACCGCTCTCGGCCTGCATGCCCTCCAGCACCGCGGCCAGGAGGCCGCCGGTATCACCAGTTTTGACGGCACGCAGTTCTATACGCGTCGCGGCCTCGGCCATGTCGCGGAGAATTTCTCCAGCGCGGAGAGCATCGCCGAGCTGCCCGGCTTCATGGCCTCGGGCCACGTGCGCTACTCCACCACCGGCGGTTCGGGCCTGCGCAACGTGCAGCCCCTGTATGCCGAGCTTTCGACCGGCGGCTTCTCCATCGCGCACAACGGCAACATGTCCAACGCGGCCACGCTGCGCGAAGAGCTCGTCGGCAAGGGCGCGATCTTCCAGTCGACCAGCGATACAGAAGTCATCATCCATCTGGTCGCCACCAGCCGCTATCCCACGATGCTGGACAAGCTGACCGACGCGCTGCGGCTGGTCGAAGGGGCCTACGCGATCATCGTGATGACGCCACGCGGCATGGCTGCGTGCCGCGATCCCCTCGGCATTCGTCCATTGCAGATGGGCAGGATGGGCGATGCGGTTGTTTTCGCCAGCGAAACGGTCGCCTTCGACGTGGTCGGCGCCCAGTTCGAACGCGAGGTCGAGCCCGGCGAGCTGATCGAGGTCGATTTCGACGGCACGATCCGCTCGCACCGTCCCTTCGGCAACGCCCCGGCGCGGCCGTGCATCTTCGAACACGTCTATTTCAGCCGCCCCGATTCGATTTTCGGCGGCCGTTCGGTCTACGAAGCGCGCAAGTCGATCGGCACCCAGCTTGCGATCGAGGCGCCGTGCGAGGCGGATCTCGTCGTGCCCGTGCCCGACAGCGGGGTGCCTGCCGCGATCGGTTATGCTCAGGAATCGGGTCTGCCTTTCGAACTGGGCATCATCCGCAGCCACTATGTCGGCCGCACATTCATCCAGCCATCGGACGGCGCGCGCCACTCGGGCGTCCGTCGCAAGCACAACGCCAATCGCGGCCTGGTCGAAGGCAAGCGGATCGTGCTGATCGACGATTCGATCGTGCGCGGGACGACCAGCATGAAGATCGTGGAGATGATGCGCGATGCCGGCGCGACCGAAGTGCACTTCCGCGTCGCCAGCCCGCCGACTGCGCATAGCTGCTACTACGGGGTCGATACGCCCGAGCGTTCGAAGCTGCTCGCCGCGCGCATGGAGCTCGAACCGATGCGCGAGTTCATCAAGGCGGACAGCCTCGCCTTCGTGTCGATCGACGGCCTCTATCGCGCCGTCGGCCAGGAGGCGCGCGAGAAAAACTGCCCGCAGTTCTGCGATGCCTGCTTCACCGGGGACTACCCCACGCGCCTGACCGATTTCTCGCGGCGCGAGCAAAGCTCCGCACAGCTGTCCTTCCCAGTCAACAAGACCGTCGACGAGCCTGCCTGATATGTCGGAAACCAAGCCATTCGAAGGGCGCGTTGCCCTTGTCACCGGAGCTTCGCGCGGTATCGGCGCGGCAATCGCGAAGGCGCTCGCAGCCAAGGGTGCGCATGTCATCCTGACCGCGCGCGACGATGCCGCGCTCGAGCGTGTCGAGGACGAAATTCACCAGGCCGGCGGCACCGCGACCATCGCACCGGTCGATCTGACCGAGAACGACGGGGTCGCCCGCCTCGCGCAGGCGATTGCCAGCCGCTGGGATGCGCTCGACTTCCTCGTTATGAGCGCAGCCTACCTGCCGACGCTGACCCCGGTGACGCAGATCGACTCCAAGCAATTCAACACCGCGGTTACGATCAATCTGCTGGCGACGCAGGCGCTGATCGCCGGCCTGCACCCGCTGCTCAAGCGCGCCGATGCTGCCCGGGTCGTCGGCCTGACGAGCAGCGTGGGCGAGAGCCCGCGGGCCTACTGGTCTGCCTATGCATCGACCAAGGCCGCGTTCGACAATCTGCTCGAATGCTATGCGCTGGAGGTTGCCAATACCGGATCCATCCGGGTCGCCATCGTCGATCCCGGCGCGACCCGCACGCAGATGCGCGCCAAGGCCTATCCCGGCGAAGACCCGCAGACGGTCAAGCCGCCGGAAGAGGTTGCGACCCGTATCGCGGCTTTGCTGGGCGAGGATTTCGAGAGCGGCCACCGCGAAAGAATTGGTTAATCGCGCTTAGGCATTCCCGGTCATGTCCGGGCAAGCCGCGACAAGCGATTATCGTCCCGTCAAATGACTCGGACGGGATCGCAATTGATGCTCAAAACCCAGACGTCCTACGCCAATGCGGCGCAGGAAAGCCGCTGCGTGCCGCGCACGAAAATCGTGATTCCCGCCCAGTTGCGGATCAGCGAAGGCGGTACTTTCAAGACGGTAGTCCACGACCTGTCGATCGCCGGCTTCAGCGCGTCGTCGATCGGGCGACTCAACGCCGGCCGGGTCTGCTGGCTGACCCTTCCGGGCCTCCAGCCGATCGCGAGCCGGGTGGTCTGGTGGGATCGCTCCATCGCAGGGGCGGCGTTCGACACTCTCATCGAACAGCGCGTGCTCGACGATCTGCTCGCCAAGTGGGAAAGCCCGCTCGGCGGAGGGGTCACGCGCTCCTGCCTGCTGTGACGCGCTAAAGCCCGGCGTAAATCTGCGTAAAGAGCTTGAAGCGCGGGCCGGTGAGATCGGACCCCGTGGCCTTGGGCCAGTTGGATACGATCGCAACGACCAGATCCTTCTCGGGCGCCAGCGTGATCGACTGCCCGAAAATGCCTTGCGCGCCGAACGGACCCGCGACCGGACCGGGCGCGGTGTTGGGATAGGTCCACCACTGGTAGCCGTAGCCAAAGCCATTGCCGAACTCGACCTGGGGGGAGCCCGCGTCGCCAAACCACCCCTCCGGCACGACGCCTCTGCCGCCTTCCAGCACGAACTGGCCGAAGCGCGCATAGTCGGGAAGCGATACCGAAAGACAGCAGCCGCCCACACTGCGCTGGGAAAGATCGGTCTGCCAGAACAGAGGCTGCGCAAACCCGGCCGGATCGACGATCTTGCGCTTGGCATATTCGGCCAGCGTTTCGCCAACCGCATTTTCGACCAAGACGCCGATCAGGTTGGTCTCACCCGTCTTGTACACCCACTTGTCGCCCGCAGGTGCCTCGCGCGGGAGGGTCTTCATATATTCGACAACCTGGTCCTGCCCGGGTTCGGGGGTGACGTTGAACATCTTCGCCACGTCCGAATTGGGATCGGTGTAGTCCTCGTTCCATTTGACGCCCGAGGTCATGGTCGCGAGCTGTTCGACCGTGACATCGTCGTACGCGCTGCCCGCGAGACCGGGGATGTATTTCGACACGGGATCGCCGAGGCTGTCGATATGACCATCCCTGATCGCCGCGCCGAGCAGCGTGGAGGTGAAGCTCTTGGCGACCGAGAAGCTGGTCCAGCGCTGCTCGGGCCCGAAACCCAGCGCATATTCCTCGAACCGGACCCGCCCGTCCTGCAGGACGATCACGCCCGCGGCGTGCTGCGACGCCATGTAGCTGCGGATCGAGGCCTGCAGCGCATCGGGCAGCGGTTTGCCCGCGGGCAATGCACGCGGGCTTTGCGGCGGAGCGACCTCCTGTCCGGGGAAGAAGGTTTCCATCGAGCGGAAACGGGCCGATCGGGTGGCGTCGTCCCAGAAAAGCACCTCCGCCCCCACCACCGGCAGCGGATCGCTCGGCATGCTGGCGGTTACACCGGGCGTATCTTCGGCCGGAGCAGTCGCGCACCCGGCCAGCGGCAAGGCAAGTGCACCCAGCAGGGCAAGACAGGTCTTCACATCACGTCTCCTTGATGAGGGTCACCTGGTGGACGTCTATGCCGCCCCCCCTGAAACCGCCCTCGCAATACATCAGGTAATAGCGCCAGAGCGCCTTGAACCGCGCGTCGAAACCGGCCGGCAACAGCCCGTCGCGCACTGCGCGTTCGAAGTTCTGCCGCCAGATTTTAAGCGTCTCGGCGTAGTCCAGCCCGAACCGCTTCTCATCATGCCATGCGAGGCCACGCTGCTCGGCAAGGCTGCGGAATTCGGACGCGCGGATCAGCAGGCCGCCCGGGAACACGTACGCCTGGATGAAGTCCGCGCTCTCGGCATAGGCGTCGAACAATTCGTCGCGCATCGAGATAAACTGGATCGCCGCGCGCCCGCCGGGTTTCAGGTTGCGCGCGACACAATCCATGAAGGTCGGCCAGTATTCGCGGCCCAAGGCCTCGACCATCTCGACGCTCGCGATCGCGTCGTACTGACCGCTCGTGTCGCGATAATCCTGCTTCAGGAAACGGGCATCGCCCTCGCCCTGACGGCGGGCCCAGGCAAGCTGCTGTTCGGACAGGCTGATCGCATCGACCTGCGCCCCGCGATCCGCCGCCGCACTGGCGAGCGTGCCCCACCCGCAGCCGATCTCCAGCAGGCTGTCGCCGGGCGACAGCTCCAGCCGATCGAGGATCGCCGCCATCTTGGCGCGCTGTGCCATATCGAGGGTCGGCGGAGCATCGGACTGATCGAACAGCGCGGAAGAATAGCTCATCGTCTCGCCGAGCCAGGTGGCGTAGAAATCATTGCCGAGGTCGTAATGCGCGGCGATGTTCTTCGCCGCACCGGCTTTTGTGTTGCGATGCCGGTTATGCGCTGCCCGCAGAGCGCGCTTCCACCCGCCCTTGGCCCGCGCCGAATCGCCGAGTGTCTGCGCATTGTCCATGCAGACCGCAAACAGCGGCACCGGATCGGGACTGCTCCATTCGCCGGCTTCCCATGCCTGATACCAGCCGACCGATCCACCGGTCGCCATCCGCACCAGCGCGCGCCAGTTGTGCACCGTAACCTCGGCCTCGAACCCGGGGCCCTGCCCGCCGAGCAGGCGCGTGCTTCCGTCGGGCAGGCGAGCGCGCACCGAGCCTTTGACGATCCCGGAATCGAGCCGGTCGAGCAGTTTGTGGAAACCGGGGGCGAGCAGGCGGGAAAACAGGCCTCGATGACGCGCGAAGCGCTCGGATGCGGCTAACAGATCGCCGCCGCGAGATTGGCCGGTCACCCCCATGCGGGCTCGCTTATGGCGCGCGGACCTGGCCCGGACAACCCCCCGCCAGCGACCGTGCGCGCCAGCCGTCAGCCGTCTTTCATCTCGCGATAGGCTGCCAGCGCCCGCTCGCGCGCTTCCTTGTGGCCGATCATCTTCTCCGGGTAGTCGGCGGGGCGACATGTATCCGACGGATCGTGGATCTCGTCATCCGGGAGGTCGGCCAGTTCAGGCACCCATTCGCGGATATAGCCCGCCGCATCGAATTTCTCCGACTGGCTGAGCGGAGCCATGATCCGGGGAAACATGTTGCTGTCCACCCCCGTGCCGGCGACCCACTGCCAGTTGGTGCCGTTGCTGGCGTAGTCGGCATCGACCAGCGTATCCCAGAACCAGCGCTCGCCATGGCGCCAGTCGATCAGCAGGTGCTTGATGAGAAAGCTGGCGGCGATCATCCGCACGCGATTGTGCATCCAGCCGATCGCCCACAGCTGCCGCATACCGGCATCGACGATGGGGTAACCGGTACGGCCCATCTGCCAGGCCTCCAGCTCTTCCTCGATCACATGCCCGCGATTGGGATTGCGCCACAGCTTCGCGTCGTCGATCGCGTCGCGGTAGGTCTCCTCGGGGTAACGGGGGAACTGGCAGAGGATGTTCTGCGCATAATCGCGCCAGATCAGCTCGCCCTCGAAGGTCCGCCAGCCATCGCTGCGCTTGTCCTTCATGCGATGCCAGATCTGGATCGGGGAAATCTCGCCCCAGTGGAGGTGGGGCGACATCTGCGAGGTCTGATCCTCGCTCGGCAGGTTGCGCCCGTCCTCGTACTCGGCGACGTGATCCGCCCACCAGCCGAGACGTTCGTGTGCAGCCTCTTCTCCAATCTCCCAGAACTTCGCCATCTTCGTGGACCAGTCGGGCTTGGTGGGCAGCAGGCCCCAATCGGCGAGATCGTCGCTCGGCGGCAAGTCGCCGGGCTGGGAAATCGTCTCGGGCGCGGGCAGTTCGTCACGCGCCGGCATCAGGTCGCGTATCGTGCGGGAAAATGGCGTGTATATCTTGTAAGGGTCGCCCGAGCCCGTGGTCGCGGTGCCCGGCGGCATGAGGTAATTGCCGTCATGCAGCTCCAGCTCGCAGCCTTCGGGCACTGCCTTCTTCAGATCGCCCTGCGCCTGGCGCCACCACGGTTCGTAATGGCGGTTGGCGTGAACCGCGCTCGCGCCGGTCTTCGCGGCGAGATCGGCGAGGATGGCCGCGCTGTCGCCGCGCCGCAGGATCAGCGTCGCGTTATGGCGTCCGAAGCTCGTGGCGAGGCTTTCGAGGGAGTGGTGCAGCCACCAGCGCGACGCACCGCCATATGTGCGGTTCCCTGGCCGTTCGTCGTCGAGGATGAAAACGGGGATGATCGGCCCTGCCTGCGCGGCGGCATAAAGAGCGGGATTATCGGCCAGCCGCAGATCGCGCCGGAGCCATACTATTTGAGGAGACGCCATGCGCTAAGGAACCTCATTCGAAACGGGCTGTTCCGAATTGCATGGACCAAACACGCGGCACGGACACAACCGAGCCCAAAGCCCCCCTTCCCGCCGAAACCATCTCGCTTCCCGCTCGCGGGTTCACGATCGATCGGGGAAAGGCGCTCGTCGCCGCGGGCGTGCTATGGGCAATCTGGGGGGGAATGATCTGGCTCGTTACGCAGGACCATTCACAAAGCTTCGATGAATCCGGCCTGCTGCTCTACCGATCGGGAGTGGACTTCCATCCTCTGGGCGGGAACATGCTGCAAGAAGCCGTGCGCGATATTACAGCACTGGGCGGGTTTCTTCTCTCGACGCTAGCGGCAGGCGCTGCGGTAATCGCACTCGTCTTCCTGCGCCTGCGCCGCGAGGCGATGCTCTTCACGATAACCGTATTGCTCGGCTGGGGTCTCAACGCGGTCATGAAGCTGCTGGTCGGGCGCGAGCGCCCTACTCTCGTCCCTCACCTGACCGAGGCAGCGGGCTACAGCTTCCCGAGCGGGCACAGCTTCACCTCGGCGATGATCTATATAGGCATGGCGCTTGCCTTTGCTTCGCTCAGCAGCAGGCACACGGTTCGCTACACGCTGATCGGCAGTGCGATCGTCATCTCGATCATGATCGCGTGGAGCCGGGTGATGCTGGGGGTGCACTTCCCCAGCGACGTGGTCGCCGGGTGGAGCGGAGGCGCGGCGTGGGCCTTCACCGCCGCCGCGCTGCTATACGAGCCTGCCAAACGCGCGGCCGACAGCCAAACCGCGCACCGGCTCGATCCGCTGGAACACCGCTAGACCGGGTCTTGCGCCGACCCGTCGACAGTCCACGTCTGGCCACCGCTAAGCAGTTTGGCGAGGTTCGCTTCCTTGCCGCTGACCGAAGCTTCACGCTCCGCAATCACCGCGCTTTCATAGGTCGGCGCCGGATCGTCGTAGAGCACACCGAGCGGCATCGGGAACGGGTCGAAGGGCAACTCGGCCAGCATGTGTGCCATGACGCGGTTTTTGACGTCGTGGACACGCACCCCCGCCGCCTGCCAGTCGCCATCGACGACATCGACCACGGTGAAGGTGAGCTTTTCAGGATCGAACGCGAGGCCCTTAGTACCCTTGTCGAACAGCATCGGCTCTCCATCGGCGAGCCATAACTGCTGGCCTTCCGCACCCTTGGGCGCAGCAAAGGCGTCGAACACGTCCTTGTTGTAGACGATGCAGTTCTGGAAAATCTCGACGAACGCCGCGCCCTGGTGGGCGTGCGCCGCCTTGAGGACATCGGGCAGGTTCTTCGACACGTCGATTCCGCGCCCGACGAAGCGCGCGCCGCTGCCCAGCGCGAAGGCGCACGGGTTGGCGGGATGGTCGACCGATCCGATCGGACTGGTCGGCGTCCGCGTGCCTTCGCGGCTGGTGGGCGAGTACTGGCCCTTGGTGAGGCCGTAGATCTCGTTGTTGAACAGCATGATCTGCATGTTCACGTTGCGGCGAAGCACATGCATCATGTGGTTGCCACCGATCGACAGGCCATCGCCATCGCCGGTGACCAGCCAGACGTCGAGGTCCGGATTGGCGAGCTTCACACCCGTCGCCACCGCGGGCGCGCGGCCGTGGATCGTGTGGAAGCCGTAGCTCTCGATATAATAGGGGAAACGGCTGGAGCAGCCGATGCCGGAGATGAACACGGTGTTCGCTGGATCGGAGCCCAACTGCGGCAGCGTGCGCTGCACAGCCTTCAGGATCGCATAGTCCCCGCAACCCGGGCACCAGCGAACCTCCTGGTCGGTTTCCCAGTCCTTGAGCGTGGTTTCGATTTTAACGGGTGCGTTCATTATTCGCTCTCCACCGGGCTCGGCAGCTGTTGGTCGTTTGCCTGCACTTCGCCGCCCTCGTTGCCTTGGACACCATCGAAATAGGCGCAGATCGCCTCTTCAAGTTCGGCAATCTGGAACGGCTGGCCGCTGGTCTTGGTCAGGCTTTCCGCATCGACCAGCAGCTGGTCGCGCAGCACGGTCTTGAGCTGGCCGGTGTTCATCTCGGGCACCAGCACGCGCTCGAACCCGCTGAGCAGCTCGCCGAGGTTCTTGGGCAGCGGCCAGATGTGACGGATGTGGATGTGCGAGACCGAGCAGCCCTTGTCGATGCTGCGGCGCACCGCTTGCTTGATCGGGCCGTAGGTCGAACCCCAACCGACCACCGCCAGCTTGCCGGTCTGCTCGCCCCACGCAACTTCCTGATCGGGCACCTCGATATTCGCGATCTTGTTCTTGCGCGTATCGGTCATGTGCTGGTGGTTGGCCGGATCGTAAGAGATGTTGCCGGTATTGGCGTCCTTCTCGATCCCGCCGATGCGGTGCATCATGCCGGGCGTGCCGGGCTTGATCCACGGGCGCGAACCCTTCTCGTCACGCTTGTAAGGCAGCAGTTCTTCGCCGCGCGGTTCTTCCAGGAATTTGGCGGGGAACGGCGTGAAGCCTTCCGGATCCGGCACCTTCCACGGCTCGGCCGCATTGGCGATGTAGCCATCGGTCAGCAGCATCACCGGCGTCATGTACTGCGTCGCGATGCGACAGGCCTCGATGGCGACCTCGAAGGCGTCGGCAGGCGAGCGTGCGGCGATCACCGGCATCGGTGCATCGCCGTTGCGGCCATAGACCGCCTGATAGAGGTCGCTCTGCTCGGTCTTGGTCGGCAGGCCGGTGGACGGGCCACCGCGCTGCGAATTGACCACCACCAGCGGCAGTTCGGTCATTATGCCGAGGCCCAGCGCCTCTGTCTTGAGCGCGATGCCGGGGCCGGAGGACGAGGTTACGCCCAGCTGGCCCGCGTAGCTTGCACCGATCGCGGCGCACACGGCGGCAATCTCGTCTTCCGCCTGGAAGGTGGTAACGCCGTATTCCTTGAGCCGCGCGAGGTGATGCAGGATCGCCGAGGCAGGCGTGATCGGGTAGCCGCCGAAGAACATCGGCAGTTCCGCCAACTGCGCGCCCGCCACGAGGCCGAGCGAGATCGCTTCAGCACCGGTAATCGTGCGATACAGCCCCGGCTCCGAAGGCGCCGGCGGCAGATGGACCTGCTTGAGCGGTGCCGAAAGCTCGGCGGTTTCGCCATAGGCGTGTCCTGCGTCCAGCGCGGCGATGTTGGCCGCCGCGATATCTGGGGCCTTGGCGAACTTCTTGTTCAGCCAGTCGTGCAGCGGTTCGCGCGGACGATCGAACATCCACAGCGCGAGGCCAAGCGTCCACATGTTCTTGCAGCGCAGGCCATCCTTCTTGCCGAGGCCGAAGGGCTCCACAGCTTCCAGCGTACGCGCGCTGATGTCGAATGCCAGTACATCGAACGGCGCGAGGCTATCGTCCTCGAGCGGGTTCGCATCGTACTTCGCCTTGTCGAGATTCCGCTTCGTGAACTCGCCCGTGTCCGCAATCACCAGCCCGCCGGGCTTCAGCGCCGCAAGGTTCACCTTGAGCGCCGCCGGGTTCATCGCGACCAGAACATCCGGCGCGTCGCCGGCGGTGTTGATCGCACGACTGCCGAAATTGATCTGAAAGGCGGAGACGCCGAACAGCGTGCCCTGCGGCGCGCGGATCTCCGCCGGGAAGTCCGGGAAGGTCGCAAGGTCGTTGCCCGCCAGCGCGGTCGACAGCGTGAACTGTCCGCCGGTGAGCTGCATGCCATCGCCGGAGTCGCCGGCGAAGCGGACCACGATCGCATCGGGAGCGTCGGTTTGCGTGGGGGTGGAAGCGGGAGGCGCTTGAGTCGCCATTATCTAACAATCCTTCGGGTCTTCGTGGCGCTTTGGAGACGCGCCTTGAACCGCCGCCTACGTGGCCGTCCGCAGCCGAGCAATCAAGTTTTTCTAGTCCGGGGTAAGCAGATCGGTGGACAGGTTCATGTGCGAAAGCCTATCCAGCCCGGCCCGATTGATCGAAGGATACGACCATGGCCGACGCTCCCAGCACCCATGCCGATGGCGAACCTTTCGTGCGGCCCGACACGCGCGCCCTGCTCGACATGCTGAAGGCGATGAACCGACCTCCGGTGGAGGAAGCGGGTGCGGTCGCAGGACGCGAAGGCATGCGCGCGATGGCGCACATCGGCGAAGCGCAGGCGCGCGAGATGGCGGTCGTGAAGGACGTGAGCGTACCCGGCCCGGCAGGCGATATTCCCTGTCGCTTCTACGACACGCGCGAGTCGCGCGAGGCCGGACCGGCGGTGCTGTTCCTCCATGGCGGTGGCTTCGTCATCGGCGATCTCGAAGTGTACCATTCGCTGTGTACCGAGTTCGCTCATCGGCTCGATCTTCCGGTGCTCTCGGTCGATTATCGGCTGGCGCCCGAACACCCCTTCCCCGCCGCGCCCGACGACTGCGAGGCAGCGGCGCGCTGGCTCGCGTCGTCGCCCCAAGAGCTGGGGCGCGAGGTCACCGGGCTGGTCGTCACTGGCGACAGTGCGGGCGGCAATCTGACGATCGTCATCACCAATGCGCTGCGCGACGAGCCGGCGGATGTCCCGGTCCTGGTGCAGGCACCGATCTATCCGGTGGCGGACGAGGCCGGGCAGCATGAGAGTTTCCGCCAGTTCAAGGACGGCTATTTCCTGACCGGTGACACCATGGCGTGGTTCACCAAGAGCTACGCGGCGGACCCGCAGAGCCCGCGCAACCTGCCGATGCTGGGGGATTGCAGCAACGCGCCGCCGACCGTCCTTTGCACCGCCGGGCTGGACCCGCTGCGCGATTCCGGTCGCAGCTATGCAGCGTCTATAGTGAAGGATGGAACCGAGGTTACCTATCTTGAGTTTCCGGGCATTATTCACGGGTTCTTCACCATGCGGAAAGCCATTCCAAGTGGGCAGGCCGACGTCGAAACCTTCATCGATGCGGTGGGGGCAGCATTGGAACGACAGAAATGACCATGACCAAGGATCGTGACATCAGCGGACTCGGCTACCGCCCCTGCGTCGGCGTAATGCTGGTCAACCACGCGGGCGAGGTGTTCGTCGGGCGGCGGATCGACAACAAGGAAGGCGACTTCTGGCAGATGCCGCAGGGTGGCATCGATCCCGGCGAAGACCCCAAGGACGCGGCGCTGCGTGAGTTGCGGGAAGAGACGGGCATCACCGCAGACAAGGTCGCGGTCATCGGCCAGACCGCCGAACCGCTGCGCTACGACCTGCCGGAAGAACTGATCGGCAAGCTTTGGGGCGGCAACTACCGTGGGCAGGAGCAGGACTGGTTCCTCGCCCGCTTCGAAGGGACCGACGCGGACGTGAACCTCGAAGCGCACGAAGTCCCCGAATTCTGCGAATTCCGCTGGGTCACCGCCAGCACCGTGCCCGACCTGATCGTGCCGTTCAAGAAGCGGGTCTACCGTTCGGTCGTCGCCGAGTTCGCCGACCTCATCTGAGGTTGTAGTTGAGCGGGGAGCCGCTCAATCGCAACCCTCAGTTCTGGTCGGAGAGGTTCTGCGTCACAACGGCATCGGGCATCACCGCTTCGGCGGTCATCACGTTGTCGTTGCGCGGCCCCTGATCGATCGCCACCGCGAGCGAGCGGGTTTCGGCGCAGTTCGAGCCGCACAGCGACTCCAGCTGCGCCAGATTGCGCCGCGCACGCTCGACCGCGCCCCTTTCGACCAGCGCCGCGCCTTCGCCCGCGATCGCTGCGTAATTGCCGGGATCGCGCGTCAACGCTTCACGGTAGTAACGGATCGCCTTGCCCTGCAATCCCTCGCGCCGCGCGGCCTCGGCCAGCGACAGCAGGATCGGCGTGTATTGCGGATCGATCGCGAAGGCCGCCTCGAACGCATCGATCGCGCGCTGCGGCTGGCCTGCTTCGAGCGCCGCGTCGCCCTGCGCGATCAGAGTGCCGGCCCGCGGATCGACCGGAGCGTCCTGCGCCGATCCCACGCTCGACGAGACCGCGACCAGCAGCGAAAGGGCGGCGGCGGCGGGAGCGAAACGCATGATCATGTCCTTCGAGGAAGCCAGGAGGTTTTGGGCCGAAACGTCCATAGGGGTTCAGGCTAACACGGCAAACGACCACGCGCGACGAAAAATCCGTCCGTACCGTCGTGAAACGGCGAGAGACGGACCCCCTGCCCGCGCGCCCTGCCCAGCGGCAGTTCGGGCCTGTCGGCCTGCCAGCCCGCATTGTGTTCTAGGAAGCGCGAGAAGCGATCCGCCCCTTCCTCATCCAGCAACGAGCAAGTGACGAAGACCAGCCGCCCGCCGGGCTTCACCAGCCGGGCGCCGAGCGACAGCAGGTATTCCTGCGTGGCGGCGAAGCGCGCCAGCCGCTCTGCGGTCAGCCGCCACTTGGCCTCGGGCTTGCGGCGCCAGGTGCCGACGCCCGAACATGGCGCGTCGATCAGCACGCAGTCGGCCTGCGCTTCGAGAGCGCCGAGCGCCTCCATTTCCCGCCCCGGGTCGAGCAGGCGCTGATCCACGATCGTCACCCCCGCCCGCTCGGCGCGCGGAGCCAACTGCGACAGGCGGCGCTTGTCCGTATCCGAGGCGATCAGGCGGCCGCGATTCTCCATCGCCGCCGCCAGAGCCAGCGTCTTGCCGCCTGCGCCCGCGCACAGGTCGATTACCGTCTCGCCCGGGCGCACGGCTGCGGCAAGACACACCAGCTGGCTGCCATGGTCCTGCACTTCGATCCGGCCTTCGCGGTAGGCATCCCACTGGTCGGCCTGCGTTCCACCCTCGAACCGCAGCGCGTGCGGCGCGGCGAGCGGCTCGCCCTGTACGGGCAGGTCGAGGCTGGCACGATCCGCCTTCAGCGCATTGACACGGATATCGAGCGGGGCGCGGCCCATGAGGGCGGCGGCTTCCTCTCCCTCGACACCGGCGGCCGCCAGCTGTTCGACCAGCCATTCGGGCGCAAGTCCCGATTCGGCGACGGGCTCGCCCGCGCTCACCGGCTCCGGCCCGTATTGCGATCCGTCGAACAGCGCGGCCAGAGCCTCGTCCCCCTGCGCCAGCGCGAGCATCGCCGCGCGGCCCGAGGCAGGCACTTCGCCACAATGGCGGATCGCCTCGTAAGCCAGCTCGCGCACCGCGCGCCGGTCCTTCGATCCGGCATAGCGGTTCGCCTTGGCCCAGTCGGCGATGATCCGGTCCGCCGGCGCGCCCTGCCCCTTCGCCGCTTCGATCACGCGATCGAGGATCCCGATCGCGGCCTGAACGCGCGCCGCGGGCTTCACGTCCGGACCCCTTGGCGCGCTTCGCCTGACACACCTGACACAGTGTCCAGGAGAGAAAGATCGCCGGGGCCGCGAAGGGGGTTTTCGCGGTGCGGATGGGGGATGTTCGAGAGGAATTTCATGCGCGCGGCATGGCACGCGGACGCCGTGTAGGAAACCGCTCTCGTCACGCAGCCCCCCGTCATTCCCACGCGGGCGGGAATCGCGCTCCCTCGTCACTGCACTCCGTCGCCCCTGCGCAGGCAGGGGCCCAGATGGCGTCCGAGGGCCGGACCGGATATGGCATCTGGATCCCGGCCTTCGCGGGGATGACGATTTGAAGAAAGGGTGCCGCCCCCTCTTACCGCGAGGGGTAGTTGGGCGCCTCGCGCGTGATCGCGACGTCGTGGACGTGGCTTTCGGTCAGCCCGGCATTGGTGATGCGGACGAACTGTGCGCCTTTACGCAGATCCTCGATCGTCGGGCTGCCGGTATAGCCCATCGCCGCCTTGATCCCGCCGACGAGCTGGTGGATCACCGCGCTGGCCGGGCCCTTGAACGGCACCTGTCCCTCGATCCCCTCGGGCACCAGTTTCATCGCGGACACGTCCTGCTGGAAATAGCGATCCGCGCTGCCGCGCGCCATTGCGCTGACCGAGCCCATGCCGCGATAGCTTTTGAAGCTGCGGCCCTGGTAGATGAAGGTTTCGCCCGGCGCTTCCTCGGTGCCGGCGAGCATCGAACCGACCATCACGCAGCTCGCGCCTGCCGCCAGTGCCTTCGCCGCGTCGCCGCTGGTCCGCAGGCCGCCGTCGCCAATTACCGGAACGCCCGACTTCTCGGCCTCTTCGGCCGCGTCCATGATCGCGGTCAGCTGCGGCACGCCAACGCCCGCCACGACGCGGGTGGTGCAGATCGAGCCCGGCCCGATGCCAACCTTCACGGCGTCTGCCCCGGCATCGATCAATGCACGGGTCGCCTCGGCGGTCGCCACGTTGCCCGCGATGACCTGCACCGAATTGGAAATGGTCTTCGCGCGCTCCACGGCCTTGAGCACATCGCGGTTATGGCCATGCGCGGTATCGATGATGACGACATCGACTTCCGCGTCGATCAGTGCCCGGGTCCGGTCGAAGCCCTTGTCGCCAGTGGTCGTGGCGGCAGCCACGCGGAGGCGTCCCGCAGCATCCTTGGTCGCGGTGGGATGGTTGACCGCCTTTTCGATGTCCTTGACCGTGATCAGGCCGATGCAGCGGAAATCCTCGTCCACCACGAGCAGCTTCTCTATCCGCCGCTGGTGGAGCATCCGCCGCGCCTCTTCCTCGCCCGTACCCAGCGGCACGGTGGCGAGATTGTCGGTCGTCATCAGTTCGCGCACCGGTTGGCGCGGATTTTCGGCGAAGCGGACATCGCGGTTGGTCAGGATGCCGACCAGCTTACCGCCGCGATCGGTAACGGGAATGCCGCTGATCCGGTTGGCTGTCATCAGCTCCTGCGCCTCGCCCAGAGTCGCATCGGGGCCGATGGTGATGGGGTTGACCACCATCCCGCTTTCATAGCGCTTCACCGCGCGCACCGCGGCGACCTGTTCTTCCACATCGAGGTTGCGGTGAAGCACGCCGATGCCGCCCAGCTGCGCCATCGCGATGGCCATGTCCGCCTCGGTCACCGTGTCCATCGCCGCCGAAATGATCGGTATGTTGAGCGCGATTTCCCGCGTCAGGCGTGTGCGCGTGTCGGCCATGCTGGGCAGCACTTCGCTGTCCGCGGGGCGCAGCAGAACGTCGTCGAAGGTGAGAGCGAGGGGGATTTCCTTGAAGGCCACGGGGGGGCACCTTTCAGCAAGAGGGTTCGCGATTTTCCAGCCAGGTGTTCACCGTGCGACTCGGACAACCGCGGTCGATTGAAACCACTGTCTTGCAGGCGGCCCTTAGCGAGCCTCGGCCCGCTCCGCCAGAGGGTGTGGCACGCTATTCCCCTTCGATCAGGCGCCCTCTTCCATCAGGCCGTGTTTCTTGATGCAGTGGCGCAGCTGGTCGTAGCTTAATCCAAGCGCCTTGGCGGTCTGCCGCTGGTTCCAGCGGTGCTTGCCCAGCGCATGCTCCACGATCGCCCGTTCGTGACTGTCGACCGCAGCGCGCAGGTCCGCGACATCCTCGAAATCGAGCCGCTGCGCGGGCGCGGCGCTCTGGCCTTCGGCCTTCTGCCCACTGTTACCGCCGGTCGGGCGGCCCGGTGCGCTTTCGGGTTTCCAAGGGCTGTCGAACGGGTCGAACACGATATGGCCGATGGGCCGCTCCGGGTCGTCCCAGCGGTAGATCGCCCGCTCGATCACATTGCGCAGTTCGCGCACATTGCCCGGCCAGGCATATTCCTCCAGCTGCGTCGCGACATGCTCGGCAAAGCCGGGCCATGCAGACCATCCCAGCTCGGCGGCCATGCGACGCCCGAAATAGTCGACCAGCACCTCGATATCGCCCTCGCGCGCGCGCAGGGGCGGGAGGGTGATGACCTCGAAGCTCAGCCGGTCGAGCAGGTCGGACCGGAACTCGCCCCGCTCCGCCTTGGCGGGCAAATCCTCGTTGGTGGCAGCCACGATCCGGCAATCGACCCGCATCGGGCGGCTGGATCCGATTCGGGTGACCTCGCCATATTCGACCGCGCGCAGCAGCCGCTCCTGCGCGGCCATCGACAGCGTCGCGAGTTCGTCAAGAAACAGCGTGCCGCCATCGGCCTCCTCGAACCGCCCCTCGCGCGTGCGGGTCGCGCCGGTAAAGGCGCCCGCCTCGTGCCCGAACAGTTCCGCCTCGATCAGGGTCTCGGGCAGCGCGGCGCAGTTCATGGTGATCAGCGGCTCGCCCCAGCGGGGGGACAGGCGATGGAGACGTTCGGCAATCAGTTCCTTGCCCGTTCCCCGCTCCCCGATGACGAGCACAGGGCGCTGTAAGGCCGCTGCACGGCTGGTCCGCTCGACCGCGTCGAGGAAGGCGAGCGATTGCCCGACGAACTGATTGTCCCGCTCCATACCCGGAATATAGGACTGCACCCCAAGCCTTGGCAATTATTCCCAACATGCAGTTGGTCGAATTTCTCCAAACCCGCGGAAAACCTGCATTCTTCCAGTTTGGCACGCGGGTTGCAATGTTGAGGGCAAGAACGAACGAGGAGGAAAACGATGCACGATCAAGCCTATCCCAAGCGCCTTTTCAGCAAGGCCGTGCTGGTCACGATCCTCGCTCTGGGTGCGCTCGTCGCAATGAATCCGCTGTCTGCCGATGGCGCTCAATCGGATAGCCCGATTATGCTACAGGTAACCGAAATCGCATGACCGACCATAGCAACACACCCGGCCGCAACAGCCGCCTCTCGCGCCTCGACAACGAGGTCGAACGGCTGCGGCGCAGCCCGACCCCGACGCAGAGCGACCCGACGGGCGCAAAACGCGCCGCCGAGTGGGCGAACCCTGATAAGGTCAACGAGAAGCTCAACGATTTCATTACCTATGGAGCACCCTTGATGGGAATTTTCAGCCGCACCCGCGACATCATCGCGGCCAATTTCAACGAGATGCTCGACAAGGCGGACGACCCTTCGAAGATGATCCGGATGATCATCCTCGAGATGGAGGAAACCCTGGTCGAGGTCCGCGCCAGTGCCGCGCGCACCATTGCCGACCAGAAGGAAATGCACCGCCACACGGTCAAGCTCGACAAGCTGCAGGCCGACTGGGCCGAAAAGGCGCAGCTGGCGCTGTCCAAGGACCGCGAGGACCTGGCCCGCGGCGCGCTGGTCGAGAAGAAGAAGGCCGCCGACATGAGCGAGCAGCTCAAGGCGGAAATCAGCGTGCTCGACGATTCGCTACGGGCCTACGAGGAAGACATCCACAAGCTGCAGAGCCGCCTGCGCGAAGCGCGCAGCCGCCAGTCGCAGATCGCCGCCCGCCTCGAAAGCGCGGAAAACCGCGTGAAGCTGCGCAGCCTGATGACGACCGAACGGGTCGACGAAGCGCTCACCCGCTTTGATGCGCTCGAACGCCGGGTCGATTACGCCGAAGGGCGTGCCGACCAGCTCAAGATGGAAAGCGCGAGCGGCAAGCTGTCGCTGTCCGACGAAATCGCCGCCCTCGCAGGATCGGACAAGGTCGACGAGGAACTGGAAGAAATGAAACGCGCGCTCGGCAGGGGAGCCGACGACGCGAAGAAGGGGGAATAAGCCATGGAAGAGATGGTAGCAGTTCTTGTCGTTGGCATTCTGTTCATCGGTCTGCCGTGGCTTATCTTCCACTACGTCACTAAGTGGAAAACCGCCGGCGGCGGCATCACCAGCGATGACGAAGCCCTGCTCGAAGAACTTTATGCGCTCACCAAGCGCCTAGACGACCGCATGGACACGGTCGAGCGGCTGGTCGCCCACGACCACGCCGATTTCAAACCCGCCCGCCTGATCGCCGACAACAAGGCCGACAACGAGGAACTGGCAGAGCTGGAAGCCCTGCTCGCCCAGAAGAAGAAGGAAACCCGCGCATGAACACGCCCCGCACCACGCTCTACAAGGACGAGCAGAACGGCAAGCTGATGGGCGTGTGCGCAGGCCTCGCCGACTATACCGGGATCGAGGTTCTCTGGTGGCGACTGGGCGCGCTGTTCGCGATCTGGATGACCGGCGGCCTGATCCTGCCTGCCTATTTCATCATGGGGATGCTGCTGAACAAGAAGCCATCGCACCTCTACACCGAAGACAAGCGCGAGCAGAAATACTGGCAGGGCGTACGGGCCAATCCGAAGCGCACCGCGCGGGAAATCCGCGGCAAGCTGCGCGAGATCGACCGCAGACTGGCGAATGTGGAGGAGCACTATGTCAGCTCCAACCCGCGCCTCGACGCCGAGATCGAACGCCTGCGCTGATACCGAAACACGAGGGGAGAATTTACGATGGAAGGCATACTTGCCCTATTGATCCCGATCTTCGCGCTCTTGATCCCGATCGTCGCGATCTGGACGAAGCACCAGCAGAAGCTGGCCGAGATGGGGTTGGAAACGACCGCCGCGAACACAGCCGAAAAGGCCGCGCAGTACGCCAGCCAGATCCAGCGGCTCGAAGACCGGGTCCAGGTGCTCGAACGGATCGTGACCGATCGCGGATACGACGTCGCCACCCAGATCGAAGCGCTGCGTGACACGCGCTCGATAGAGGATCGCGACAGCGGCGTTCCGCTGACCTCCGGCTCGCGGGAGCGTGCATGATGGAAGACTTCCTAAGCGGGCCCGGCATGATTGTCGCCATCATCGCGATCTGCACCGCAGGCTGGCTGATCAACAACTGGATCCGCGCCAAGCACGGTTACGACCTCGAAGACGAATGGGGCGGCAAGACCAGCCGCGCCGACAAGTCCGCCGAGACCGAAGCGCTCCGGGCGGAGAACGCCAGCCTGGTGCAGCGCCTCGACGATCACGCCGACCGGCTGAAGGTCCTCGAGAGAATCGTGACCGAGCGCCGCTATTCGCTGTCGGACGAGATCCAGGCGCTGCGCCGCGATGAAAGCAGCGGCATGCCGATCGATACTGGTAAAAAGGAAACCGTGTGATGCCGTTCGAAATGACTTCGGAAGTGATCGCCCTCGTCGGCCTCGCCGGCGTGGCAGGCTGGGTGCTCACCACCTGGATGCGGATCAAGCACGGCTACCCGCTCGAAAGCGGCTGGGGCAAGGCGCTCTATCCCAGCGAGGACAAGGAGCGCGTGAAGCTGCTGATGCAGGAAAACGCGCAGCTGCGCGCCGAACTGGGATCGATCAAGGACCGGCTCGGCAATGTCGAGCGGATCGTGACCGATAGCGGCTACAGCCTGACCCACGAGATCGAGACCCTGCGCGAGAAGCAGGAGCCCAACTGATGAGCTTCTGGAATGCCCTCGTCCTGATCGTGCTGATCGTGGCGGCGGCCAGCTTGCTCCGCGGGCGCTTCGGTTCGGAGCGGGTCGAGGATGATGGCCGGCCCGCCGGACGCGCCCTTCCCCCGCAGCCCGATCCAGAACCCAAGCGCGACGCCGAGGCCGAACGCGAGATCGAAGCGCTGAAGGAGCGGATCGCCGTGCTCGAACGCATCGCCTACGACAAGAACACCACGTCCGCCCAGGAACGGGCACGTATTTCCGCCGAGATCGACGCCCTGCGCGAAGATCGGGACTGATCGCCCGAAGACGGGCCCACGCAAAGGGGAGACCGATAGTTATGGAGCCGACACTCGTCATTGCCGCCACATCGCTTCTCGGCCTCGCGCTGGTCGCCGCCGCGCTGCTGCGCGCGTGGGAAGGCTGGCTGGCCTTCAAGCGGCGCGAACTCGAAGCGCTGTCCAACGGCCGGAATGACAGCGAGGAGACGCGCGGCACAGGTCGCATCGCCATGGCGGACCTGCGCGAACGCATCCGCAAGCTGGAAGCCATCGCCAACGGTGTCGATCTGTGAGCGGTGCGCGCAGCCAGGCGGCGCAAGCCGGCATCGGACTTGGCAGCGCCATTGCCGTCGCGATTTCATGGTCGCAGCACCACTTGATCGTCTGAGCGATCGTCCACGGCTTTCTCTCGTGGTTCTACGTGATCTACTATGACCTTGACGCGCGAGGGCGGGCTCTCGGGTCGAGTTGCCCCTCTCCCCTTGAGGGGAGAAGGTTTGGTGCTACATCGCGACCATGCGCACACTCGATGATATCCGCGAAGAATACGAATTCCTCGAAGGCGACGAACGCTATCGCCTGCTGATCGAGCTGGGGCGCGAGCTTGAAGACATGCCCGACGCGCTCAAGACCGACGCCACGCTGGTTCGCGGCTGCTCGGCGGCGGTGTGGGTCTACCCGACCGGAGAAGGCGAGAAGCTCCACTTCCTCGCCGACAGCAACGCCGCAATTACCAAGGGCATCGTCGCGCTGGTCATCGCCGCCGTGCAGGACCGGCCCGCCGAAGACGTGGCGCAGATGGATGTGGTGGGCGCCCTCGAACCCTTCGATCTGAAGAACCAGCTTTCCAGCAATCGCACCCAAGGCGTGCCCAACATGATCGCGCTGGTGAAGGAACACGCCGCCCGGATCGCGCGCGGCTAGTCCGCCAGGGTTACCGCTGGCTCGTATAGTCGATCCTGATCCGCACCCAGCTGCCGACCTGTGGCTTGCCGCCTAACGAAGGCGGGCGAACGCGGAACTGCCAGGCGGCAGCCAGAATCGCGCGGTTCATCATCGACCCTTGCGGATATTCGGCGATCGGCACGCAATCGACCACACGGAACTGCGGCGCGGTCTTGCACGCGATCAGGCCCCACCCCGGACCGTTTGCGGTAGAAAGATAGCCCGCAAGCTCGCTCTTGCCGGGTTCTCGGTACCAGCGCGCCGCGTAAAGCGGCTGGCCGTCGGGCGCGGTGCCGACCACTTCGGAATCCGCGACGCGCGAACGCGATCCGGTGTCGACCGGGCCGTAGACCTGCTTGGGAGCCTGAGGCTGCGGCGCCGGCGCAGGGCTCCTCGACGAAGGCAGCTCGAACGGCGTCTCGATGATGGGTTGCGGCAGCGGCTGTGTCGCCGGTGGTGGTGGCTGCACGAGATCGGGCGGCACAGCCTCCGAACGGTCGATCTGCGGATCGGGCGTGTCCTGTTGCTGCTCGACCGGTTGTGCGGTGTCGCTGGGCTCCGGCTCGGCCTGCTCAGGTTCTTCCGCAGGCTCGTTCCGCGCCTTCAGATCGACCACGGTGAGGCTGCCCGGTACTGCCGGGGGATCGTTCCGGATATTCAGTGTCAGGAGAACGATCAGCAGGATCGCCTCGATCAGCAGCGCAGCGACAAGCCCCACAAGCCGCCGTCCGCGCTCGCTACGAGAGGGCTGCAACAAAGAGCGATCGTGAAGGGACTCTGCTTGGGGCAACGGGCCTCGGGCAAGTGGTGCGGGCGCAAGCCGCGAGCCGGAGTTTATGGGATAGGTTCGCTGCGCCGGTGGGGCAAGCCGCGCAGGCGTGCTTGCACGATTGGGTCAGCGCGCCGCGCGGATCGCAGCGGCTCAGGCCAGCCTAGGCCCCAGCGCTCTCGCGTACCACGGCGATGCCCGCCTCGCGCTGGCGCTTCAGCTCCGCCTTCAGCTTGGCGGGATCGTGCGCCCACACGAAGCCGAAGCTCACCCCACCCTCTTTCCCGATGGTCGCGTGGTGGAGCTTGTGCGCCTGCACCAGCCGCTTGGCATAACCGCGCTTGGGCACCCATCGGAAGTAGCGCTGGTGGATCAGCCCGTCGTGGATCAGCGAGTAAATCACCCCGTACAGCATCACGCCGAGGCCGATCCAGAACGCCGGCTCCCACGCGGCGTCGCCCATGACATAGGGACTGCCGATCGTGAACAGCGCGATGCTGATGGCCGCGCCGACCAGTGCGTAGAGGTCGTTCTTCTCGAACCGGTTGTCATGCGGTTCGTGATGGTCGCGATGCCAGCCCCAGCCGAAGCCGTGCATCACGTATTTGTGCATCGCCCAGGCGTAGAATTCCATGCCGATGAATGTCGCGGCGATGATGGCGACGATCTGCCACAGGCTCATGCCCCGGCTCCTTCCTCGATTTTACGCGCCTCGTGCGCGCTTGCCCTTGCCGACCTGCGGGCGGTGGGCAGTGCCCACCACGGCAGGTGGGGATGATGGTGATGTTCTAGGTGATAGCCGAAATGGAAGCAGGTGAGAAAGCTCGCCAGCGTGCCGAAATCGTCACTGCGGGCATTATGCCGGTCGGCAAAGGCGTCCGCCGCATGGCGATGCGGCCGGTAGGTGCCGAAATAGAACAGCTGCAGCGAGGATGCGATCGCCGGCAGGGCATAGAACAGCAGGACCTTGCCGTAGGGCGCGCCCAACACAAACGTGAGCGCGGTCACCATGGAAAGCACATAGACGAAAGAGAGCGGGCCGAAATAGCGCGCGAGGAACACGCCGTACCAGCGCAGGAAGGCGCGCGGATGATCGGCCGCGAAATCCGGGTCATGTGCGGTGCCCGGCGCCTTGTGGTGCGCGAAGTGCGCCGCGCGCAGCTTATCATAGGAAAAACCGGCATAGAGGAACAGCAGCACCGTTCCCACGAGGGCGTTCGCCCGCGGCACGCCGGGCACGAGCGAGCCGTGCATGGCATCGTGGCTGACGATGAACATGCCGACCTGCAGCCAGCACAGCGCCGCCACCATCGCGAGAGCGAGCGGGAACGTGGCCCAGTCCAGCTCGAACACGAACAGCGCAAAACCCAGCAGGCCGAGCCATCCGGCAAGGATGGCCGCAGCAAGGCTCAGGCCGACCAGCGGCTGAAAGATTGAATCGGCGGGGCGCGACATGGCTACCAGTGTAGACCGCGCCGGGGGCCAGTGAAAGCGGCTCGCGCGATCAATCCTCGCCCGCTGCGCTCCGCTCGTCGGGACGGGCGAAGAAATGCTTCGCGATTTCCTCGCCGATCCGCGCAGGGCGCAGGCTGGTCGCATCGATGCAGCACCAGCTCGATTTCACCTCGGCCAGCACTTCGCCGCCCCGCTCGATCACCGTGTGATAGAAGGCACGTGCGCCCCTGGTGCTCTCCAGCACCGTGCGGGCGATGATCGCGTCTTCGAGAAAGGCGGGCTTGCGGTAGGTAATCTCGTGCTTGAGCGCGACCCAAGCGCGCTCGGCCACCGCTTCTGCCGGGGCGAACTTCTTCCAGTGCGCCAGCACCGCGTCCTGAACCCAGCCCAGGTAGCGCGCGTTGTTCACGTGCCCCATGAAGTCGATATCGTCGGGCTGGATATCGATCGGATGCGCAAAAGGTTTAGCTGACATGTGTGTAAGTTAGCACCGAAGCTCTTACAATTCCATGACCGTTCGCGGGCTCGGCACGATTTTCCCTCGCAACCCGCACCATCTTGCAACGATTTCGCGCGCCATGCACTAGAACAGGCATGAGCAAGAACAAGACCACCCTTTCCGGAGTCGCCATCGCGACCGGCGCAGCCATCGGCTCGGCCGCCATTGCCGCAGCCCTTCTCTACGCAGGCAAGCGTCGCAAGTCGGTCGATACCGACAAGGACGAGCCCAGGCAGCTGCCCCCGATCCCCTCGGGCGAAGACCCGCAGACGGACTGATACGAAAACCAACCGACAACACACAAAACAAGTGGGAGACTAGCCCGATGAAAGCCGTGCTGACCAAGGAAGTGGGCGGGCCCGAAACGCTCGTGGTGGAACAGATCGATGCGCCGAGCCCCGGCACGGGCGAAGTGGTGGTGGATGTGGCCGCCTGCGCGATCAACTTCCCCGACACGCTGATGATTCGCGATCTCTACCAGTTCAAGCCAGAGCGACCCTATTCGCCCGGCGGCGAGATTTCGGGCACGATTTCCGCCATCGGAGACGGCGTGGACGGCTGGAAGGTCGGTGACCGCGTGCTGGCCGGGATCGGCAGCGGTGGCCTGCGCGAGCAGGTGACGGTCGAGGCCGGCAAGCTGTTCAAGGTGCCCGAGGGGATCGACCTTGTCGAATCCTCCGCCCTGCTGATGACCTACGGCACGATGATTCACGCGCTCAAGGATCGCGGGGACATCAAGCCCGGCGACACGGTGCTGGTGCTGGGCGCGGCGGGCGGCGTCGGCCTCGCCTCGATCGAGCTCGCCAGGGCCTATGGCGCGAAGGTCGTCGCGGCAGTCTCCAGCGAGGAGAAGGCGAAGGTCGCGAAGGAAGCGGGCGCGGACGAGACGGTGGTCTATCCGCGCGCGCCCTTCGACAAGGACCAGTCCAAGACGCTGGCAGGCGATTTCAAGGCCGCCGTCGGCTCCAACGGGGCAGACATCGTGGTCGATATCGTCGGCGGCGACTATTCCGAACCCGCCCTGCGCTCCATCGCGTGGGAAGGCCGCTTCCTGGTGATCGGCTTCCCGGCCGGAATCGCCAAGATGCCGCTCAACCTCACGCTGCTGAAAAGCTGCGATATTCGCGGCGTCTTCTGGGGCGCCTTCGCCGCGCGCGAACCGCAGCGCAATGCGCAGAACATCGCCGAGCTGTTCGAGTTCTGGAAGGACGGCAAGATCGGCCCGCAGATCAGCGAAACCTTCGGCATCGACGAGGCCCACACCGCGATCGAGAAGCTGGAGAAACGCCAGGCGGTGGGCAAGCTGGTGGTGAAGATGGACAAGTAGGCACCTCGCTTGCCGCATGGGGCCGACCGCCCTATCTGCGGTGCACAAATCCAGCGCATTCGAAAGGCAGCAACCGATATGACCAGCTTCAAGGACCGCGAACGGGGCGAAGAAGCAAAGTACGCGTTCGACGAGGAGACCGCTTTCAAGGTGGCAGCGCGGCGCAATCGCCTGCTCGGCGAATGGGCGGCAGACCTCATGAACCTGACCGAAGAAGAGACCGACAGCTACCGCAAGGCGGTGGTCCAGGCCGATTTCGAGGAAGCGGGCGACGAGGACGTGATCCGCAAGGTGCTGGGCGATCTCACCGCCGCCAGCTGCGATGTGGACGAAGCCGCAGTGCGGGCCAAGCTTGCCGAATGCGAGATCGAGGCTCGTCGCCAGCTCATCGGCGGGGCATAATTCCATGCCGATGAAGGCAGAAGAAATCGAGGCGATGATCAAGGAGGCCCTGCCCGGGGCCGAGGTCGAAATGCGCGATCTCGCGGGGGACAACGACCACTGGGCTGCCAAGGTCAGCGCCCCACAATTCGCAGGAAAGAGCCGCGTTCAGCAGCACAAGATGGTGTACGAAGCGCTCGACGGGAAGATGGGCGGCGTGCTGCACGCCTTGCAACTTACCACCGAGGCTCCCAAGTGACCTTGAAGAGCTAAAAGCAAACGGCGGTTTATTCAAAATGGCAGATACCAAAGAACGCATTTCCGGCATCGTCGGCGAAAACGAGGTCGTCCTGTTCATGAAGGGCACCCCGCTTTTCCCGCAGTGCGGCTTTTCCAGCCGGGCGGTTCACATCCTCGACCATTGCGGCGTGACCTATGAAAGCGTCGACGTGCTGCAGGACATGGAGGTTCGTCAGGGCATCAAGGCTTTTTCCGACTGGCCGACCATCCCCCAGCTTTACGTGAAGGGTGAATTCGTCGGCGGTTCGGACATTATGACCGAGATGTTCGAAGCGGGCGAACTCCAGCAGATGTTCACCGACAAAGGCGTGAAGACCGCCGACTGATCGACCGACGCGGGTGGGACGTTGCGCCGGTTTGAAAAACTTTCGGGGAGGCGGAGCCAGGAGACCTTTTGGCTCCGCCTCTTGACGAAAGTCAGGGACGCAGACTTCCATGCATCCCCCGTGCCAGTTTTGCGGAACGACCGGACTGCGCGCCTCGGTCTGGTTAACAGCCGGGGGCGCCCTTTCGCCGTTGTAAAAATTCCCGACAGCAGGCCAGGTCGATCGGCATGACGGCGTACGAACAGCATGAGGACGATCACCGCGAGGGTATTCCCGCCGCCACGGTCGTCATTTTCCGCCACGCACCCGATGGCGGCCCTTCCCAGATTTTAATGCAGGTCCGCAATCGCTCGCTTGCCTTTGCAGGCGGCATGGCGGTGTTCCCCGGCGGCCGGGTCGATCCGGGCGACCGCGAACTCGCAGCGTGTCTGGATGTGCCGGACATCGACGAGGCCGCCCATCGCGTCGCCGCGATCCGTGAAACGCTCGAAGAAACCGGTCTCGCGCTCGGTCTGCGCGGAGATATCGACGCGCAGCGCGCCGCCGAGGCCCGCGAGATCCTGCTCCACGAGGAAGCGCTGGCCCCGGTGCTCGCCCGGATGGGCTGGACGCTCGCGCTGGACGATCTGACACCCTTCGCGCGCTGGTTTCCCAAGAAAGAGCGGCTGCCCCGCATCTTCGACACGCGCTTCTATCTCGCCGATCTCGGCACGGGCGCGGTCGATATCGCAGTCGATGCGGGCGAGAACACACGGCTTTTCTGGATCGGCGCCGCGGACGCCATCGCGGCGTCGGAACGCGGCGAGATCAAGGTGATCTTCCCAACCCTGCGCAACCTCGAAAGGCTGGCGCAGTTCGAGACGTTCGACGCCGCACGCACGCATGCAGAAGAGACTCCGGTGCGCATGATCGTGCCATGGATCGAGGAGCGGCCCGTGGGGCGCAGCCTGTGCATCCCGGACGACTGCGGCTACCCGATCACCTCCGTGCTGCTGGACGACGCGAAACGCGGCTAGCGGGGCCCAGAGACACCATCGGGCGTAGCGCGCGCCAATCCTGTGTTCGCAATGCCGCGATCTGCCCCGATAGCGGGACCTCAATAGCTGCGGGGGAGCGCGCGGGCGGCCAATCTGCTGCGCCCGGCTTGGTGCCCGAGGGTTTCCTGCGAGCCATCAATCAAAAAGCCCCGGCACCCTTTGAGGGCCCGGGGCTTTTTAATGGCGCGCCCGGAAGGATTCGAACCTCCGGCCCCCAGATTCGTAGTCTGGTGCTCTATCCAGCTGAGCTACGGGCGCTTGTGAGGCGCCGCACATAGGCAGGGCATTTAATCTTGGCAATGGCTTTATCGACAAATCCGGGAGATTTCTCACCGAATGGCGGAGTTAGGTGCTTTGCCCAGCCTGCTCCTGCCCCGGCACGTGCACTTTTGCGAAGACCTGCGCCGCCAGTTGCCCGTCGAGCGGGGGCTTTTCGAGCCCCATGATCTCGTCAGGACTGAACCAGCGCCATTCTCCACCCTCGAGCGAACGCGCCTGCCCCTGCCAGCGGGCACAGGCGTAGAGCAGCAGCAGAATCGGTCGACCAAGCCCGGCGGTCGAGGCCTCGTCCGCAGCGAAGGCCGCTTCGCGCATGGCATCCGTATCCAGCACGATCCCGCATTCCTCCGCGATCTCGCGTGCCAGCGCGCTGCGCGCACCCTCCCCCGGGTCGATCTTGCCGCCCGGAAACTCCCACAATCCGCCATGCTGTTTGCCCTGCGGCCGGCGATGCATCAGCCACTGCCCCGCGCCGTCGGGCCCGATCGCGGCTGCCACCACGGGCAGGTATGTCGGAATATTTTCCACTCGAACTTCAGCCTTTACGCGTCCTTAAGCCTGATCGGCCACACATGGCCGCGATGGCGTCTCCTTATGAGAGGCAGGATCGCGATCCGCAATTGAGGGGGCATCGATGAAACGCATCTGGACGAGACTTTGCAACGACAATTCGGGGGCCGTGGCCGTTGAATACGGCCTGATCCTTGCGCTCATCTTCCTCGCGATGGTGGGCGCGATCGGGATCTTCGCCGAGAACGTTATCGACGTCTGGCAGAAGGTAAGCGAGACTTCGAAGCAAGCGGTGGAGCGGTCCTGAAGGCTTGCACCCACGGCGTTTAGGGAATTCTCAACTCTTGGAGCCTAAACCGGCGGTAGCTCTTTCCAAAGGGACGTGGACGGAGCCGGGTTACGAAGACGAAACAGGAGACCGAATATGAAATTCCTCAAGCAGCTGCTGAACGACGAACAGGGCGCGACGGCCATCGAGTATGGCCTTATCGCCGCCCTTATCGCTGTTGCAGCGATCACCGCTATGACCAGCCTCGGCGGTTCGCTCGAAAACACGTTCAACGGCGTGTCGAACGAACTGAACGACAACCAGGCTCCGACAGATTAAGGCTTAGTTTGGGCTACAGCCCTTACACGAGTTGAGAACGGCGGGGAGCGATCCCCGCCGTTTTTGTTTGTGCGCAAGACCGTGCAGCCACGGCTATCGGCCGCGCACCACGATCTTGACCTGCTGGCCCGCCTGCAGACCTTCGTTGCTGTCGAGGCTGTTGAGCACCCGGAAACGCGCTTCCTGACCGTTGGAATAGGCCATCCGGCGCGATAGCGAGGAAACCGTATCGCCACGCTGAACTGTCACGACGTCGAGCACGCGCGGCACGACTTGGTCCGCTTCGGCAGCGCTGATCCGGCGGAACGAGTTGAACATCGGGGTGAACACCGACGCGCGGCCCGCCGGCGCGATCGCTTGGTAGTAGTAGGTCTGGCCACCGCCCATATCATAGGCGAAGACGATCACCTCGACCTGGCCGTTGCCCGAATTGGCGCGCGCGGTGCCGTACGCGGCAGGCAGGCCGTTGACGGTTGTGGTCTGGATTTGCGGATTGATCCGCTGCTGCTGGCTCGACAGCGACTGGAATGCCTGGCTGACGAACTGCGTCAGGCTGCCGCTCGACTGTGCGACGCGCAGCTCCGCCTGGCCCGACTGGCCGTTGATCGTCACCTGCTGCGTGCCGTTGACGAGATAGAAGCCCTGCGGCGCGGTGAAGGCGAAGCGCAGCTGCGGATGAATGAACTGCCGTCCTTCGACGATGCCCTGCTCGGGATCGTCGCCATAGATCAACCCGTCGATATTGCGCAGGAAGACCTCGCGGTTGAGCGTGGTGCCGGGCCGCCCCTGCGCAAGCGTGGCGGTCTCGCGCACGCGGCTTGCTGGATCGGGGTGGGTGGACGCCCATTCGGGCAGGCTCGCATTGTCGCGCCCCTGCAGCTGCGCGTCGAGCGAAGACTGGCGCGCAAGGCTTTCCAGGACGGTGCTCATCGCCTGCGGATCGTAGCCTGCCTGCGACAGATAGCGCACACCCAAGACGTCCGCCTCGCGCTCCTGATCGCGCGAGAAGCCCAGCGTAAGCAGCTGCGACCCTTGCAGCGCGGCGCGCCCCAGCGTCGAGCCAAGCTGGCTGTCGCCGAGCAGGATGCCAGACAGGATCGCACCAGCCGCGCCGAGCAGTGTGTTCTGCTGCTGCGCCTGCTGGCGCCGCTGGGAGTGGCGCGCGGCGACGTGGCCGACCTCATGACCGAGAACGGCGGCAAGCTCTGCCTCGTTATTCATCAGCGTGACCAACTGGCGCGTGGTGTAGACGTACCCGCCAGTGGTCGCGAAGGCGTTGTTGACCGAGCTGTTGAGCAGCGAGACGGTGAACGCGCCCGGCGTGCTGGCAAGGCCCGACTGGACCGCGATCTTCTGGCCCACGCCGCGCACGTAGCCGGCGGTGTTGCCCTGCATCGCGCCGCCGAATTCCTGCAGGATCTGCGAGTGGTACTCGCGCCCCTGCTGCGCCTCGTTCTGCGTGATCGGGGTATTCGCACTCGGGATGTTGCCCCCGCCTACGGCGGCGCAGCCGGAAAGGCTCAGCGCGAGGGCGAGCGGCGAAGCGAAAGCGAGAATCTTGCGGCGGCTCATACGGAAATACTCCCCTGATGCGTTTTTTGCGCGAGGGGAAGCAATCGATGCACCACTCGCGGTATGGGCCCTCAACAGGCCAATACCGCGCGCGGTTCCCGATTCGCAGAGCTGCCGCGCTCAGGCGCCGATGGCGAGGTAGCGCTCTGCACGCCGCTCCTGCAGGCGCACGCTGTCCTGCCCGTCCAGCTGGCCCAATTCATCGTCGATGGTGTCGGCAAGATAGCGGATCGCCGCCTGCGGATCGCGATGCGCGCCGCCGACAGGCTCGGGCACGATCCGGTCGATCACGCCGAGTTCCTTCAGGTCTTGCGCGGTCACCTTCATCGCCTCTGCCGCATCGGGTGCCTTCTCTGCAGTGCGCCACAGGATCGAGGCACAGCCTTCGGGCGAGATGACCGAATAGACGGCGTGTTCGAACATCAGCACGCGCTCCGCGCTCGCCAGGGCAACCGCGCCGCCCGAGCCGCCCTCGCCCACGATGGTCGCGACCATCGGGACGGGCAGCGCAAGGCACGCCTCGGTCGAGCGGGCGATCGCCTCTGCCTGGCCGCGCTCTTCCGCCTCGATCCCCGGAAACGCGCCCGAGGTATCGACCAGCGTGACTACCGGCAGGCCGAACCGCCCGGCAAGGTCCATCAGGCGGATCGCCTTGCGATAGCCTTCGGGCTTGCCCATGCCGAAATTGTGCCGGAGGCGACTTTGCGTGTCGTGCCCCTTCTCGTGCCCGATCAGCATCACCTGCCGGCCGCGCAGAGTCGCGAAACCGCCAAGGATCGCCTCGTCCTCGCCGAAATAGCGATCCCCGCCCAGCGGCATGAAATCGGTAAAGGCGTGCTCAACATAGTCGCGAAAATGCGGCCGCTGCGGGTGCCGCGCGACCTGCGTCTTCTGCCATGGCGAAAGCGAAGCGTAGAGGCCCTTGAGCATGTCTGCGCTCTTGGCCTCCAGCTTGGCCAGTTCGTCGGCGATGTCGATCGTGTCGCTATCATGCGCACCGCGCAATTCGGCGATCTGAGCCTGCAGCTGGGCCACGGGCTTCTCGAAGTCGAGAAAAGTCAGCATTGGTCCGCGCTATCCGGCTGTTGCCGCTCGCGCAAGTCGCCTTGCGCGCTAAGCGGGTGCCTTTCGTTGACAAGCGCAACCAGCCGCGCCGCCTCGACATGGGTGTAGATCTGCGTCGTGGCGATGTCCGCATGGCCCAGCAGCGTCTGCAAGGCGCGCAGATCCGCCCCGCCTTCGAGCAGGTGCGTGGCGAAGGCGTGGCGCAGGACATGCGGGCTGATCCTGTCGGGCGGCACGCCTGCCCGCTCCGCCAGAGCCTTGATCAGCTGGTAGAGCCTGATCCGCGTGAGATGGCGCGCGCGCGATGGAAACAGCCACGGCGAGCCTTCGGGCCGCACCGCGAGCCAGCGCGAGACCGCCACCCGCGCCCGCGTGCCCATCGGCACAAGCCGTTCCTTGCCGCCCTTGCCGGTAATGGTCAGGAACGGCGCGTCGCGCGGCACGGCGGCCAGCGGCAGGGCGACCAGTTCGGTCGCGCGCAGGCCCGAGCCGTAGAGCAGTTCGAGCATCGCGAGCAGTCGCAGTGCAGTGGGATCCTCGCCCTCCGCTTCGCTCTCGGCCTGCGCGAACAGCGCGGCGATCTGCGCGTGGTCGAGCACCTTGGGCAGGTTACGGCGCCTGGCGGGATTGGGCAGCGCGGCGGATGGATTGTCGGACCGCACCCCCTCGTCCTCAAGAAAGGCGAAGAACTGCCGCAGGGCGGAGCTTTTGCGGGCAACGGTCGCCGGCGCAAGGCTGGCCCATGCGGGGCCGAGCTTCGCCAGATCGTGCCGCGCCGCATCGGAGAGCGGGCCGACGATTCGCCCAGCGCCTTCCAGATCGCGGCGATAGGCAGCCAGCGTGTTCTCCGCAGCCCCACGATCCACCGCCAGTGCTGCCAAGAAATCCTCTATCGCCGCATCGGCCATGTCGAATTGCGCGGCGAGGCTACCCGCGCGCGACCGCCTCCGCAGCGATCATGCGCGCTTCTGCCTCCATCCCGCTGCGGCGGAGCGCGGATACGATGTGGTAGAGATGGCGCGGCGTCATCCCGTTCCAGTCGTCGCCCTGCATCCCCAGCCCCATCAGGAAGGTCACGAGCGCGGCATTGTTCACCTCGCCCGCGCGCGAGATCATCGCGCTCCAGCGGGTTTCACGCGCCAGATCGAGGGCCAGCTCACGATCCCAGTTGCTGCGCGTCCCGTCGGACAGGCGGCCCAGCCCGGCCAGCCCGGCGACCAGGAAGCCGGTACGGCGGCCGCCCGTGCTCGAATCATTGTCGCGGAAGGCATCGATCGCACCGTTGGAGACATTCTCGTCACCCGGCAGGCCAACCGCGAGCAGGCCCCAGCCTGCATCGCCTTCGTCGACGATACCGCTCCAGCGCGCGGCATCGCGATCGAGCCCGGCAGTCAGCATGGAGGCGATCAGCGGGCCGGCATCGGCGGTAAAACTATCGCTCGCCGGAATGCGCGCGGCGGCATAGGCGGTCAGCACCTGCCGGTCGTAGGGGATCTGCGCCCCCTCCCCCCACAGCGAACGGATCGCGCCGAGGCGCGCCGCAGCGTCGGGGGCGACATAGGCGGTGCGCAGCAGGCTCGCATCGGTCCCGATGGCACCTTCGTTCCCACTCGTCGCGTAGGCCTGCGAATAGAGATCGATCAGCGCGGCAGAGGAGAATATCCCCTCGCGCGCGGCGCGGCGGGCGCCGGTCAGGCGCTGCGACAGCGGCAGCGACGGCAGCGCGGCGGCGGCGCGCTGGTAGTATGGCCCTGCATCGTCGATCAGCCGTTCGGGGATGTCGATGCCGAGCGCGGTGGCAAGGCCGTACCGCCACGGCGTCAGCTCGTCGACATCGTCCCATTCGATGGTCACCGTACTGTTGCCGAGCCCGGCGGCCCCCGCGAAGCGCTGAGCCAGCAGCACGTCGACGGCCTGCGTTTCCTCGCCGTCGAGGCGGTCGCGCAGGCGGATCAGGTCGTTGCGGGCACGCGCGGTCTCGCCGCCATAGGCGCTGCAGATGGAGCGCAGCATGCGCCACTGCGTATCGTCGCGATAGCCGCCGCGCAGCACCGCGAGCGGACATGCCCCGGCAATGTCACCGGTCGCGATATAGGCGTCGACCGCCGCATTGGCGAGGCGGGTGTTCCAGCTGTCGACGTCGACATCCTGCGCGATCGCCCGGGCCGCGCCGAACTCGCCCATCCGGTTGAGCAATTGGGCGCGCAGTGCCGCAAACTCCGTCCCGCTCATCCCCGAAGGGGGTGCGAGGCGGCTGGCGAGCGCGCGGCGCAGCGCGATGTGCCCCCAGCGCGAGACGAGCCGCCCCTGCGTACCGGCGATCGCGGCGCGGACCAGCGACTGTGGCTGGCGGGCGAGAGAGGCGGCAGGCAGGCCGCCCTCGTCTTCCGCAAGAATGCCCACCCGCGTCGTATTCCGGCGTTGGGCTGCGGGAATGTCGAACTTGGGCTTGAGGCCGAGCAGTTCGTCCAGTTCGTCCGGATCGAGCGCTTCCAGTTCTTCGAGCGTCGGCAGGCGGCCGCCGGACGATGTCGCGGGCGCGCCCGATCCTGCATCTCCGGCCCCGGAATTATCGCCGGTCTCCTGGACCACGGGGGATGCGGTGGGCGCAGGGGTGGCGGTGGGGGCCGGGCTCGGCGCAGGTGCGGGAGACGGCGCGGGGGCCGGATCCTGCATGGAGGGTGGCAGCAGCGATTCAGGATTGCCCGCCGCCAGGGCGATCGGCGCCGCCAGCACTGCAAGTGCCGCTCCGCCCAGCATAGTTGCCTTCATCCGCACGCTCATTCGCTCACCTCCGGCAGGGCAATCGTTTCCGACATCGGACGCAACGGTTCCTCCCCGCCATCCCACCACGCCCATGCGAGGACGAGGAGGACGACCAGAACGCCCACCGCAATGCGCTGGAGCGCCGGTCTTGAAATCTCTATCTGCACGCGATCCGATACCCTTTATTGCCTTCGCCCTAGCCCATCTCTACGCCGCCGAGCAATGGAGCCCGTGCCTTCCCCTGCCGCTGAGGCCCGCCTTGCCGCGATCAATGCGCGGCTGGATCGGCCGATCGTGCTGGTCGGCCTGATGGGGGCGGGCAAATCGACCGTCGGGCGGCGGCTCGCCACGATCCTTGGGCGCAGCTTCATCGATACCGACGACGCCATCGAAGACGCGGCCAAGCTTTCCATCGCGGAGATCTTCAGCGAGTTCGGCGAGGATTATTTTCGCGACGGTGAACGCCGCGTGATCGCCCGCTTGATAGAGGAAGGCCACGGGGTGATCGCAACCGGCGGCGGGGCCTTCGTAAATCCAGGGACCCGCGCTCTGATCCTCGACCGCGCGATTGCGGTGTGGATCGATTGCGACCTCGAAACTCTCGTGGAGCGCACCGGGCGGCGCGATCATCGCCCGCTGCTGCGCGATGGCGATCCCGCAAAGATTCTGGACAGGCTGATACGCGAGCGCACGCCGTTCTACCGCGAGGCACCGATCCGGGTGGAGGGGCAGAAAGGCCCGCATACACGTACCGCATGGGCGATTATCGAAGGACTCGAACAATGGCTGTAGCCCCTACCAGGGTGGACGTCGCGCTCGCCGGGCGCAGCTATCAGGTGCGCGTCGGCGCAGGATTGCTGGATATCGCACATTGCGAGGCGCACGCCTTTATCGAACCCTTTGCCAAGCGCGCCATCCCTGTGGTGGCCGACGCGAATGCGAAGCGGCTGCTGGGCGAACGCCTGCAGGCATCCTTCCGTTCTGCCGGGCATGCGATCGACTGGTACGAGGTGACGCCGGGCGAAGGATCGAAGAGCTGGGCCGAGCTGGAAAAGCTGACCGACTGGTTGCTGGAGCGCGGCATTACCCGCTCGGACCATGTCTTCGCATTGGGCGGCGGGGTGGTCGGCGATCTGGTCGGCTTCGCCTGCGCGATCCTGAAGCGCGGGTGCGGCTTCGTTCAGCTGCCGACCACGCTGCTGGCGCAGGTCGATTCAAGCGTCGGCGGGAAGACCGCGATCAATGCGAGCGCGGGCAAGAACCTGATCGGCGCATTCCACCAGCCTGCGCTGGTGCTGGCCGACATTGCCTGCCTTGCCACCCTGCCCCAGCGCGAGATGCGCGCCGGGCTGGCGGAAGTGTTCAAGTACGGCCTGCTCGGCGATGCGGATTTCTTCGCACGGGTCGACGAGACCAGCGGTGCGATCATAGCGTGCGACGATGCCATGCTGGAGCCGGTGATCGCGCATTGCGTGGGTATGAAAGCGCGGATCGTCGCCGAGGACGAGCGCGAAACGAGGGACGCCCGCGCGCTGCTCAACCTCGGTCACACCTTCGGCCATGCGCTGGAGGCGGAAACGGGCTTTTCCGACAAGCTGCTGCATGGCGAAGCGGTGGCGCTTGGCATGGTGCTGGCCGCGCGCTTCTCCGCCCGGCGCGAGCTGATCTCGCTGGGGGATGCCGAGAGGGTCGCCGACGCGCTCGCGCGCGCCGGCCTGCCAACCGAGATCGCCGCGCTCAACCTCGATTGCGACGGCACCGCCCTCGCCCACCACATGCGCAACGACAAGAAGGCCGAGGCGAGCACCGTGCCCTTCATCCTGCTGCGCTCCATCGGCGAGGCCTATGTCGCGCGCGATGTCGATCTGACCGAGGTCGCCGCATTCCTCGACGAGCAGTTGCAGGCGCATTGATGACGCTCGAGCTTCGCGAAGTCTCGCTCGAGAACGCACAGGTTAGAGCGCTTGCGCTGGATCACGTCCGGCAGATGCGCGCCGGATCGCCGCCTGGGCAGGCCTTCGCGCTCGACCTGTCGGGCCTAGCCGATACTGCCATCACAATATTCGGCGCATGGCGCGGCGATGAGCTGCTCGGAATGGGCGCGCTCAAGCGTCTCACCCCCGATCATGCCGAGATTAAGTCGATGCGTACCCGTCCCGACGCTTTACGGCAGGGTTTGGCGCGGGCGCTGCTGGAAGCAATTGTCGAAACCGCACGCGGCGAAGGGATCGTGCGGCTCAGCCTGGAAACCGGCAGAGGGCCGATGTTCGAACCCGCGCTGGCGCTGTATCGTGCGCGCGGCTTTCGCAATGGCGAGGCATTTGCCGACTACAGCAACACCGATTTCAACCAGTGCCTGCACCTCGACCTATCACCCGAGTGATCGGAAATGGCGACCGTCATCATCCTCAACGGCGTCAGCAGCGTGGGCAAGACCACTCTGGCGAAAGCGATACAGAAGACCGCCCTTGCTGATTTCCTGCATCTTTCGATGGACGGTTTCATTGCCATGCTGCCTGATGGTCGCGAGTTCGCACCAGACTGGTTTCCGGTCGAGCATGACGAGGCAGAAGGTGGACCGGTGGTTGCGATTACCAGCGGCCCCCTGGGCGCGAAGCTGCTCGCCACGATGCGCAAGACCATTGCCGATCTCGCCGACAAGGGCTTCGATGTCGTGGTAGACGAGGTTTGCACGGCGCCCGCGATCACCGACTATCGGCAGCGGCTCGCGGGGCACAGCGTGCACGTAGTGAAAGTCACTGCCCACCTCGACGAAATCGAGCGCCGCGAACGCGAACGGGGCGATCGCCTGATCGGCCTCGCCCGCGGACAGGCCGGGCACCTGCATAATGGGATCGAGTACGATCAGGTGGTCGATGCGGGTGCGCGCTCAGCGGAGCAATGCGCTCAGGCAATCCTCGACGCGCTTGCCTAGCGGCCCCGCCATTACGAGCGTTACTGTGGCTAAAACAACCGCGACCCGTCGGGCACCGGCTTGTCCGGCGAGAACAGCACGACCTCCCCCGCATCGTCCGCAAAGCCCAGCGTCAGCACTTCGGACATCGCCGGGCCGATCTGCCGCGGCGGGAAGTTGACCACCGCCGCGACCTGCCGCCCGACAAGTTCCCCGCGGGAGTAATTCGCGGTGATCTGCGCGCTGGTTTTCTTCACGCCGATCGTCGGCCCGAAGTCGATCTCCAGCCTGTAGGCAGGCTTGCGCGCTTCGGGAAACTCATGTGCCGCCAGTACCGTGCCTACGCGGATATCGACCTTCAGGAACTGGTCGAAGCTGGTTTCCTCAGCCGCAGGCGTATCGGGTTCATGCGAGAGGTGCACTATTCAAGCTCCAGGATCACCTCGTCCACGGCAAGGCTGTCGCCCTCCGCAGCGTTGATCGAGGAAATCGTGCCTTCCTTCTCGGCACGCAGGATGTTCTCCATCTTCATCGCCTCGACCGTGGCGAGCGGCTGACCCGGCTGAACCTCGTCACCCTCGGCCACGTGCAGTTTCACCAGCAGGCCCGGCATCGGGCAAATCAGCATCTTGGAAAGATCGGGCGGTTCCTTCTCGATCATGTGATCGAGCAGCGGGGCGAGCCGCGCGGGCACCGCGATTCCCTTGTGAGTTTTGCCACGCGTGGTCAGCGCCCAGATCGCGCTGCTTTCCCGTCGCAGCTGGATGCCGAGATTCTCGCCGTTCCCGCTTGCCGCGGCGAGCACCATGCCCGGCTGCCAGTCGGTCTTGCCTGCGATCCACTCGCCATCGACGGTTGCCCCGCCTTCGCCCAGCGTCACCTCGAACTTGCGACCGTCTATTTTGACGACCCAGTCGGACGGCACCTCGGGGGGGCCATCGAGCCGACCCGAAATGCTCCCCTCGTGCGCCATGAGCGAGCATTGCGCGCCCGCCATCAGCGCTGCGACCAGCCGCACCCGGTCCTCATCCGCCGCCGCACCCTGGAAGCCATCGGGATATTCTTCCGCGATGAAGCCGGTGGTCAGCTCGCCCGAGCGGAAGCGCGGGTGCTGCATGATCGCGGACAGGAAATCCACATTGTGGCCCGGACCGTCGATGCGGAATGCGTCGAGCGCTTCGACCTGCAGGTCCGCCGCAGCATCGCGGGTCGGCCCCCAGGTGATCAGCTTGGCGATCATCGGGTCGTAGAATATCGAAACTTCGCCGCCTTCGAACACGCCGTCATCCACGCGGATGCCGCCGCCGCCCATCTCGTAGCCGCGCCGCCCGGCAGGGCCGCTGTTGCCCGTCCAGCCGGGAACCGGCGGTTCGTAGCGGACCAGCCGCCCGATCGAAGGCAGGAAATTGCGATACGGGTCTTCGGCATAGACGCGGGTTTCGATCGACCAGCCGTCGATCTCGATATCGTCCTGCTTGAAGGGCAGTTCCTCGCCCGCCGCCACGCGGATCATCCACTCGACCAGATCGATACCGGTGATCGCCTCGGTCACCGGGTGTTCCACCTGCAGGCGGGTGTTCATTTCGAGGAAGTAGAAGCTCTCCCCCGTCGTGTCCGCGCCGCTAACGATAAGTTCGACCGTCCCGGCGGAGAAGTACCCCACCGCCTGCGACAGCGCGACCGCCTGCTCGCCCATCGCCTCGCGCATTTCGGGCGTAACGAAGGGTGACGGCGCTTCCTCGACCACCTTCTGGTGGCGGCGCTGGATCGAGCATTCGCGCTCATTGAGATAGAGCGTGTTGCCCTGCCGGTCGGCCAGGATCTGGATCTCGATATGGCGCGGGTCTTCGATGAACTTCTCGATAAACACGCGGTCATCGCCGAAGGAGTTAAGCCCTTCGCGCCTGGTCGCCTCGAAGCCTTCTTCCACATCAGTGTCGTTCCAGGCGAGGCGCATGCCCTTGCCGCCGCCGCCGGCGGACGCCTTCATCATCACCGGATAGCCGATCTCGTTCGAGATCTTGAGCGCTTCCTCGGTGGTATCGATCGCGTCCTTGGAGCCCGGCACGGTGTTCACGCCCGCTTCCTTGGCCAGTTTCTTCGATTCGATTTTGTCGCCCATGGCGGCGATGGCCTTGGCCGGCGGGCCGATGAAGACGATGCCTTCTTTGTCCAGCGCTTCGACGAAGCTCGCGCGTTCTGACAGGAAGCCATAGCCCGGATGGACCGCTTCGGCCCCGGTCTGCTTGCACGCCTCGATGATCTTGTCCGCCAGCAGGTAGCTTTCGGCCGCCGGCGCGGGGCCGATATGCAAAGCCTCGTCCGCCATCTTCACGAAGGGCGCGCGGGCATCGGCATCGGAATAGACCGCCACGGTGGCGATCCCCATCCGCTTGCAGGTCTGGATGACGCGGCAGGCAATCTCGCCGCGGTTGGCAATCAGGATCTTGGAAAACACTAGCCCGGAAACTCCAGATATTCACGTAGTTGCTTGGTGCGCGCCTCGGTCAGCGCGGTGAGGCAGGTCGAGCGGATCAGCGGCATGATCGAACCGCCGCGATACTGGTTGGCCTCGAACGAACAATGCGCGTCGCGATAGGTCAGCCAGGCGCGCTGCGCGGCCAGCAGCTCGCGGTGCTGCGTGCCCCCGCCAACTGCCTTGTCGGTCTCCTTCGCGCGCGAAGCAGCCTTTTTCCAGACCGCGTTGAGTTCGCGGTCGCTCGCCTGGTACTCGCGACCGGCGCAGATATTCATAGCCATCTGGGTCATCGCGTTATCGCAATCGACCTTGGGCTCGGCGGCTTGCGCGCTGGCCAGCAGCGCCAAAGCGGTCAGGATCATGATCCGGCCTCCTCTCTTCGTTTCATCGCATAGCCGATTAACGCATGAGCGTAAGCCCCCGTGCCCCGCCGTTCGCTTTCTCCCGCGATCAGCCTTGCGGTGGCATCGGCGAGTCGCGCGGTATTGGCGGGAGATAGCGTGCCGAGCGGCGCGACATAAATGCCGATGGTGAACAGAATCGCGCCCGTGCGCGGCAGGCGGCGCAGCGTCTGGCGTTCGGAGCGGACGAACAGCGTCTCCCCCGCATTGCCCTGCGTGACATGCGCGAAGGCCCGTTCGGGCGGCTCGGCAACCCAGCGCATGTCGGGCGTTGCGGCCATGAACCAGTTCGCGCGGCCATATATCGGCCCTGCCCGCAGCTTTCCCATGAAGCGGTCGACCCCGCTGGCGAGCTGTTCCTCGTAGCCCTGAATCGGCGCGTGGAGCGCGCGCAAGGGGAGCCCGATCTTGTCGGCGGGCGTCCAGTCGGACGGCCACGCGACCGCCGCCCCGACCAGGCGATAGTACTCCTCCCCATCGCGGCGCGTGAGCAGGCACATGTCCTCGTGATGCGCGTGAGCAGCGTCGACCAGCCCGCCAGAGACACCGAGCCCGGTGGCCAGTTCGCGGCCTGCGGCCTCGCCCTCGGGTGTCAGCTGAATACCGTCGGGGAACGCCGCGAAGCCTTCCGCACGCGCGGCAAGGTCGGGATCGGGCTGGAGCCACTCGTTCCCGCCCAGCTTCACCAGCCCCATCTTGAGTTTCCCGCCACCACGCGCGTGAGGCAGCAACTCGTCGACGGCGAAGCCAAGCGACAATTCCTAGCTCGCGCAGTCCACGGTGAAGCCCCACTCCTCGTCGACCTCCGCACCGGTCGGGAACAGGAATTGGAGCACCTGCGGGGTCAGCACATGATAGGCGGTGGCGTGGGTCAGGTCGCTACGGGGGAGCAGGCATGCTGTCTCCCCGCCAGCCTCTGCCACCAGCCGCGTGCCCTTTTCGGTCATCGGGCCTTCGTTGGAGAAGCTGAGGAGGATCGGTCCCCGCTCGCGTCCGTCTTTCACCACGGCAGCCGCCCATTTGCCGAGTGCGACGTCGTGCCACCACAGGCTCGGGTCGATCGCGGCGTATTTGTCGAACAGGTCGGGTTCGACCAGCCAGGTTTCCGCGATGAACAGCCCGGCGAGCGATTCGCCCATCACCGCATCTTCGCCGGCGGTGCGATAGTTCGCCTCGACCAGCGGCTTTACCTTGTCGCGAATGAAGGCGCGAAACTTCGCCGCATCACCCGCGGTGGGGAAACGCTCGCGCTCCTCGGCATTGCCCTCGTCGCCGATCAGCTCGGCGCGGCGATCATCGGTCTGGATACCGACCACGATCACGGGCTGGGAGCGGCCCCACAGAGCATTGAGCGCGGCGGTGCCCGCGACATGCAGGAAATCCTGATCGAGCCCGCCGTCTATCAGATAGAGGACCGGATACGGCTCTGTCCCGTCCGCATAGCCATCGGGCAGGTAGACATTGATCTGACGTGGGTCGCTTTCGATATATTCGATCAGATGCGTCGCCCCGATGGTGATCGGTTCGGCGCTTGCAGGCTCCTGCGCGAGAGCAGGAGCCGAAAGCGCCAGCACCATCATGGCGAACAGCATTTTCATTCGGCAGGCTCCATGTCCTGCTCACGTCCGCAGGCCCGCATCGGTTCCGCGCCCTGCAACGGCATCAAGCCGAGCTTTGCGAACAGCGCGCCGTCGCTGTCGTCGCCCGCATTGGGGGCGGTCAGCAGCTTGTCGCCGGTGAAGATCGAGTTCGCGCCCGCGAGGAAGCACAGCGCCTGCGTGGCCTCGGACATGCTTTCGCGGCCCGCGCTGAGGCGCACCATGCTCATCGGCATGGTGATCCGCGCGACCGCGACCGTGCGGACGAATTCGATATCGTCGATCTTGGCGAGCGGCGTATCGGCCAACATGTCGCCGAGCACCGTGCCCTTGACCGGGACCAGCGCATTCACCGGCACGCTTTCAGGATGCTTTTCCAGCGTGGCGAGCGTGTGGACGAAGCCGACGCGATCCTCGCGCGTCTCGCCCATGCCCACGATCCCGCCGGAACACACGTTGATCCCGGCATCGCGCACGTTCTGCAACGTATCGAGCCGGTCCTGATAATTGCGGGTCGAGATCACGCGCTCGTAATATTCCGGGCCGGTGTCGACATTGTGGTTGTAGTAATCGAGCCCCGCCTCTTTCAGCATATCCGCCTGTTCGGGCGTCAGCATGCCCAGCGTCATGCAGGTCTCAAGCCCCATCTCGCGCACGCCCTTCACGATCTCGATAATCGCGGGCATGTCGCGGTCCTTGGGGTTGCGCCATGCGGCACCCATGCAGAAGCGCTGGCTGCCTGCATCCTTCGCCTGCGCCGCGGTTTGCAGCACGGCGCGCACATCCATCAGCTTCGTCGCCTCGACGCCGCTATCGGCCTTCACCGACTGCGAGCAATAGCCGCAATCCTCCGGACACCCGCCGGTCTTGATGCTGAGCAGCGTGCACAGCTGGACCTGTTCGGGCGGATGGTTCTCGCGGTGAACGCTTGCGGCCTGGAACAGCAGCTCGGTGAAGGGAAGGTCGAAAAGCTGCGCGATTTCTTCGCGGGTCCAGTCGGTGCGGATTTGGGTCAACGATGGTTCCAACTGTAAAAGTGAGTCACAGGGTGAAAAAGGAAGCGAGCTTCTCTTCGGAGAATTTGAGCTCGGGCGCGTTTGTGTCGATCCATTTGAACACGCAGGCCCGGCTGTCCTCATCTGCATTGACGATATCGTACACCGCTATTCTATCATCGACCCCATCGATACGGCTGGCCAGCCCGCAATGCGCGATGTCCTGCCGGAATTGATACATCCGTTCAATCGGCCCAACCGCGACGCTCTCCAGATTGTAGATGGCTACACCTCCGACCTCGAAAATCGGCTCGCAGATCATGGGATCACGGATGGGAGCGGTTATGGCGCACTCATCCTGTGGTTCGACCGGCTCCCGAGGAGCGGCCAGCGCAATAAGAAGTAGCTCGATCACTCCATCGTCTCCCTAACCTCGTCACCCCCGCGCAGGCGGGGGGCCCGCTTCTTTCCGTGCGGTACCAAAGAAGAAGCGGGACGCCGGATCAAGTCCGGGGTGACGAGGGGAGGAAGTGTCACTCAGCTGTTCCTCAACCCACCTCGGCCAGAGCCTGCTCAAGGTCGGCCTTGATGTCCTCGATATTCTCGATGCCGACCGACACGCGCACCACATCGGGCCCCGCGCCCGCCGCGATCAGCTCGGTTTCGCCGAGCTGGCTATGCGTCGTCGAGGCGGGGTGGATGATGAGCGAGCGGGTGTCGCCGATATTGGCGAGGTGGCTGAACAGCTTCACGTTGGAGACCAGCGCCGTCCCTGCGTCGTATCCGCCCTTCAGGCCGAAGGTGAACACCGCGCCGCCGCGCCCGCCGAGGTATTTCTTAGCGAGGCTGTGATAGTCGCTATCCGGCAATCCGGCGTAGGATACCCAGGCCACCTTCTCGTGCCCCTTGAGCCATTCGGCCAGATCGCGCGCATTCTCGCAATGGCGGTCCATCCGCAGGTGCAGCGTTTCCATCCCCGTCAGCGCGAGGAAGGCGTTCATCGGTGCGAGCGCCGGGCCGAGATCGCGCAGGCCGAGCACGCGGCAGGCGATGATGAAGGCGATCGGGCCGACCGGTTCCAGCGCATCGACCAGCACCGCGCCGTGGTACGACCCGTTGGGCCGGGTGAGCGAGGCGAACTTGTCGCCCTGTGCCTTCCAGTCGAACTTGCCGCTGTCGACGATCACGCCGCCGATGGCATTTCCGTGGCCGTTGAGGAACTTGGTGGTCGAATGGGTGACGATATCCGCGCCGAAATCGAACGGCTTGCACAGCGCAGGGCTGGCCATGGTGTTGTCCACGATCAGCGGCACACCGCCCGCGTGGGCCACGTCGGCAATAGCGGAAATATCGCTGACCACACCGCCCGGATTGGCGAGGCTTTCGATGAAAACGCAGCGCGTCTTGTCATCCATCGCGGCGCGGATATTTTCGGGGTCGTCGGCATCGACGAAGCGCGTTTCCCAGCCGAATTTGAGGAACGCCTCGCCCATCTGGTTGAGCGATCCGCCATACAGCTTGCGCGCCGCGACGATATTGCAGCCCGGCTCCATCAGCGTGTGGAACGCGATCAGCTGCGCGGCGTGGCCCGACGCGACGGCCAGCGCGCCCACGCCGCCTTCCATCGCCGCGATCTTCTTCTCCAGCGCGTCGTTGGTCGGGTTCATGATACGCGAATAAATGTTCCCGAATTCCGACAGCGAGAACAGGTTGGCCGCATGTTCGGGGCTGTCGAACACGTAGCTCGCCGTCTGGTAGATCGGCGTAATGCGCGCGTTCGTGGTCGGATCAGGCTCGCACCCGGCGTGGACGGCGAGCGTTTCGGGGTGGAGTTCGGTCATCGGGGGGGGGCTCCATTTGGTCGGTGTGGGTGGGTAGTAAATCGCACTGCTATTGCACGGATGGGTCGGCACAGCCTGCGCGATCTCGGGTCATTCAACTAACGACTCGTTTCTTCGCATATATTGATGCCTTGGGCCGATGATTCACAGTTCAAGCCGCATTCGTAGTCACCCTTTACAGGTTTCCCATCGCGATAGAGCTTTTCACTCTCCAGCTTTGCCAAGGCTGTGTCGCGGCAAAGCTCCAACGTCTCAAACTCACCAATTGGTTGATCGACTAGGAGATTTGCGCCGTCGGGGTAGACCCAACCGTTCCAAGTGTCCGGTTCGCCGCAACCTGTCAGCGAAATCAAACCGAAACAAATGGCGATAATCTTCACTCCGCCGGATCCTCCAACGTCATTGCGAGGAGCCACAGGCGACGCGGCAATCCAGAGCTGGGACGTGCCGCCCTGGATTGCGTCGCTACGCTCGCAATGACGAATGGCGAGGTCGTCACTCCGCCGCCTCGTCCATCTCGTCATCGGGCGGTGGCATGTTGTGGCCGAGCAGCCGCAGCATGTCCGCCGCGCATTCGACCACGTTGCTGCCGGGGCCGTAAATGCCCTGCACGCCTGCATCGCGCAGGAACTGGTAGTCGCTTTGCGGGATCACGCCGCCGGCGGTCACCTTGATGTCGCCGCGGCCCGCGTCTTTCAGCAGCCGGATCAGCTCGGGGATCAGCGTCTTGTGACCCGCCGCCAGCGAAGACGCGCCGATTGCGTCGACACCTTCAGTCAGCGCCATTTCGAGCGTTTCCTGCGGGGTCTGGAACAGCGGGCCAGAGACGACATCGAAGCCCATGTCGGCGAAGGCGGATGCGATCACGTTGGCACCGCGATCGTGGCCATCCTGGCCCATCTTGGCGACCATGAGCTTGGGCTTGCGGCCCAGCCGCTGCTCGACCGCGTCGACGCCCTGCACGACCTGGCTGTAGCGACTGTCCGACGCATAGGCCTTGGAATAGACGCCCCTCACCGGGGTCGGCTTGGTGTCGTAACGCCCGAAGACGTCTTCCATCGCGCTGGAAATCTCGCCCAGCGTAGCATCGTGCCGCGCCGCTTCGACTGCGAGCGCGAGCAGGTTGCCTTCCTTCTGCGCCGCGCCGCGCGCCAGCGCGTCGAGCGCGGCCTGGCAGGCAATGTTATCGCGCTGGGAGCGAACCTTCTCCAGCCGCGCGATCTGCGACTGGCGGACCTTGTGGTTGTCGATATCGAGCGTCTCGATCTCGTCCTCGGTCTCGCGCCGGTACTTGTTCACGCCGACGATCACCGTCTCGCCGCGATCGACATTGGTCTGCTTCTCGGCCGCCGCCTGCTCGATCCGCCGCTTGGGTTCACCCGTGGCGACGAACTTGGTCATCCCGCCCGCTGCGTCGACCTCGTCGATGATCTTCTTGGCTTCCTCGACCAGCTTGGCGGTGAGCGCCTCGACATAATACGAGCCACCCAGCGGATCGGCGACGTTGGTGATGCCGGTCTCTTCCTCCAGCACCAGCTGCGTGTTGCGCGCGATGCGGGCGGAGAAGTCGGTCGGCAGCGCGATCGCCTCGTCCAGCGCATTGGTGTGGAGCGACTGCGTGCCGCCCAGCACTGCCGCCATCGCCTCGATCGTGGTGCGGATGACGTTGTTGTAAGGGTCCTGCTCTTGCAGCGAGACACCCGAGGTCTGGCAATGCGTGCGCAGCATCTTGGACTTCGGATTCTGCGCGCCCAGATCGGTCATCACGTCGTGCCAAAGCGCGCGCGCGGCGCGCATCTTGGCGACTTCCATGAAGAAGTTCATCCCGATGCCCCAGAAGAAACTGAGCCGCGGGGCGAAGGCGTCGATGTCGAGGCCGGTGTCCATCGCGCGCTGGGCGTATTCCTTGCCGTCGGCGATGGTGAAGGCGAGCTCCTGCACCGCCGTCGCACCCGCTTCGTGCATGTGATAGCCGCTGATGGAAATGCTGTTGAAACGCGGCATGTGGTCGGATGTGTAGGCGATAATGTCGCTCACGATCCGCATGCTCGGTTCGGGCGGGTAGATGTAGGTGTTGCGGACCATGAACTCCTTGAGGATGTCGTTCTGGATGGTCCCGGAAAGCTTGTCCTGGCTGACGCCCGAGCGCTCCGCCGCGACGATGTAGAACGCCAGCACGGGGATCACCGCGCCGTTCATCGTCATCGAGACGCTCATCGTGTCGAGCGGGATCTGGTCGAACAGGATCTGCATGTCCGCCACGGTGTCGATCGCGACGCCCGCCTTGCCGACATCGCCGACCACGCGCGGATGATCGCTGTCATAGCCGCGGTGCGTGGCGAGGTCGAAGGCGACGCTCAGCCCCTTTTGCCCGGCGGCGAGGTTGCGGCGGTAGAAGGCGTTCGATTCCTCGGCGGTCGAAAAGCCCGCATACTGGCGGATGGTCCACGGGCGGCCGGTATACATGCTCGCGTAGGGCCCGCGCGTGAACGGTTCGAAACCCGGCAGGCCGGGGTCGATGTCCTTGGTATCCTCGGCCGTGTAGAGCGGCTTCACATCGAAGCCCTCCAGCGTGTGCCAGGTCAGGTCGCGGCCTTTAACTTCCTTGTCGGCCTTGGCCTGCCAGTCGTCGTAGTTGGGGGTCTTGTCAGTCATGCCCCTCCCCTAGCGCCTCGTATCGCGCCTATGCAACGCGCGACGCGCAGTGCCCGTCAGGCGTTTGCACTCTCTCGCGCGGAGACGCGGGTGTGCCAATCGCCCAAGGCATCCAGCCCTTCGGTCGTGTCGAGGCCGATGAACTTCGCGAAATCGACAGTGGTGAGCAGCAGGATGTCGGCAGCGGTGTAGCTGTCGCCCGCGAAGTATTCGGTCTCTGCCAGCGAGCGGTCGAAGAACTTCAGCGCTTCGGCCACGCGCGGGCGGTTGGCTTCGCCCCACTCGGCATTGCGGCCCGGCAGCGCGGCGGTGAAAGGATGCGTGTGGACCCACACGGCGGCGACCGGCGGCATCAGGATCATCTCGACCCGGCGGCACCACATCTCGATCTGCGCGATTTCGAGCGGGGTGCTGCCGAACAGCGGCGGCTCGGGATGCAGCGCTTCGAGATAGCGCATGATCGCCACGCTCTCGGCAATCACCGTGCCATCGTCGAGCTCGAGGATCGGCGTCTGCCCGCGCGGGTTCTTGGCGAGGTAATCGGGCGCCTTCTGCTCGCGCTGCGGGATCGAGACTTCCTTGGAGGGTAGCTCGATGCCCTTTTCGGCGGCGAAGATGCGCACGCGGCGCGGATTGGGCGCTGGGTTGGGGCTATCGTAGAACAGCATCACAGGTTCCTCTCCTTAGTCCCTTCTTTCGTCATCCCCGCGAAGGCGGGGATCCAGATAAGGGCTGTTCTCGTCGGCAAGGTCAGCTGGGCCCCTGCCTTCGCAGGGGCGACGAGCTGAGGCGCGGATCGGTGCCCACCCTCAACCCTTCGCCAGATCAGTGTGCGCCGTCCTTCGGCGTCTCCATGATCTCCGTCAGCTGGCCCACCATGTCCTTGGGGTGGAGGAAGAAGATCGGCGTGCCGTGCGCGCCAATGCGCGTCGGGCCGAGGATGCGCTTGCCCTTCGCTTCGAACCATTCGCGAGCCTGCTCGATGTCTTCCACTTCGTAGCAGACATGGTGCTGGCCCCCGGAGGGGTTCTTGGCGAGGAAACCGTTGATGGGGGAGCTTTCGTCATAGGGCTCGATCAGCTCGATCTGCGTACCCTTGCCGACTTCGCCCGTACTGTCGGGCGTATCGACGAAGCAGACCTTCACGCCCTGTTCGGGCAGGTCGAACGGCTCGGTGATCCGCACCGCGCCCATCGTGTCGCGGTAATAGGCGACGGAGTCCGCGATCGAAGGCGTCGCGACGCCGATATGGTTGAGACGGCCGAGTTTCACTCTTTGAGCTCCTTCGCTTTGTTGCGTTGGATGATACGTTGCCGCCTTTCCACTGGTCCACCAATCATAATATTGTCGACATCCGCTGCGAACTCAGCATGCTTACCGGAATCTGCATCAGCGCGCATGGCTTCTAATAACCCCACAAGAGCAGCCTTCTTTTCGTCTGACATCGTCTCATCAGTGTTTGAGTAGAAATTGCTTAGCGCCCGGATTACTTTCGGCGAACCATGAACCATCAATTTACTGTGCGCATGGTCGAAACGCTCTTTGACGAACGTTAAAACTTGCTCTTCTCCGTCAGTCCGTGGCTGACCACTTAGTAGTTTTGCCATAACCGCGCCAAAGTCTGGTCGTTCGGCAACCGCCCAGATTTCGATGAACGCAGAATAGGCCTCTAAACGCCTTTCCAGACGCGATTTTCGATCCTCGTTCCACTTGGCCAGCCCCCAGCCCAAAAGCAGGGTGAGAATTGGTAGCCCGCCGGAGATAAGAGCTTCCATGCTGTCTACCTAAAGCGGAATATTATCGTGCTTCTTCCACGGGTTGCTCAGTTCCTTGCCGCGCAGCTTGCGCAGCCCCAGCGCAATCCGCCGCCGGGTGGAGCGCGGGTAGATAACCTCGTCGATATAGCCGCGTGAGGCGGCGACGAAGGGGTTGGCGAAGCGGTCCTCGTATTCCTTGGTCTTCTCGGCGATCTTGTCGGGGTCGTCGCGGTCCTGGCGGAAGATGATCTCCACCGCGCCCTTCGCGCCCATCACCGCGATCTCGGCGGTCGGCCAGGCGTAGTTGAGGTCGCCCCGCAGGTGTTTGCTCGCCATCACGTCATACGCGCCGCCATAGGCCTTGCGGGTGATGACGGTGATCTTGGGCACGGTCGCCTCGGCATAGGCGAACAGCAGCTTCGCGCCGTGCTTGATGATGCCGCCGAGTTCCTGGCTGGTGCCGGGGAGGAAGCCGGGCACGTCGACGAAGGTCAGGATGGGAATGTCGAACGCGTCGCAGAAGCGCACGAAACGCGCGGCTTTCTTCGACGAGTTGATGTCGAGCACGCCCGCCAGCACCAGCGGCTGGTTGGCGACCACGCCCACGGTGCGGCCTTCGACGCGGCCGAAGCCGCAGATGATGTTGCCCGCGTGCTTGGGCTGGATCTCGAAGAAGTCGCCGTCGTCTAGCACCTTCGAGATGACCTCGTGCATGTCATACGGCTGGTTGGCATTGTCGGGGATCAGCGTGTCGAGGCTTTCCTCCACCCGGTCCCACGGATCATTGCTCGGCATGTCGGGCACCGGCTCGCGGTTCGACAGCGGGAGGAAGTCGAAGAAGCGGCGCGTCGCCATCAGCGTTTCGATGTCGTTCTCGAACGCATCGTCCGCCACGCTGGTCTTGGTGGTGTGGGTGATCGCGCCGCCCAGCTCTTCCTGCGTGACGACTTCGTTGGTGACCGTTTTCACCACGTCGGGCCCGGTGACGAACATGTAGGAGCTGTCCTTCACCATGAAGATGAAGTCGGTCATCGCGGGGCTGTAAACCGCGCCGCCAGCACAAGGCCCCATGATGACGCTGATCTGCGGGATCACGCCACTGGCGAGCACGTTGCGCTGGAACACCTCGGCATAGCCGCCGAGCGAGGCCACGCCTTCCTGAATACGCGCACCACCCGAATCATTGAGGCCGATCACCGGCGCGCCGACCTTCATCGCGCTGTCCATCACCTTGCAGATCTTCTCCGCATGGCGCTTCGACAGCGAACCGCCGAACACGGTGAAATCCTGGCTGAAGACATAGACCAGCCGGCCATTGATCGTGCCCGACCCGGTGACGACGCCGTCACCCATGATCTGCTGGTCTTCCATGCCGAAATCGGTGCAGTCGTGGACGACGTAGGTATCCAGCTCCTCGAAGCTTCCTTCGTCGAGCAGCACATCGAGCCGCTCGCGCGCGGTCAGCTTGCCCTTGGCATGCTGCGCATCGATCCGCTTCTGGCCGCCACCCATACGGGCAGCCTCGCGGCGCTTTTCCATTTCGGCAATATTGGCTGACATCGGCATCCCTCTGAAACTGTCGGAGATGCGTTGCACGGCTGGGCCGTAGCGGTCAATCGGTGGGCGGTGGCGGAGGGTTCGCCGGATTGCGCGTGTGCGGATACGCGGTGGCAAAGCGCTCGCGGCTTTCGGGCGAGCCGACCACGAGGATCGGCGCATCGCCGCAGGCCTCACGCAGCTCTCGTTCGGCTCGCGCGCCGATATAGGCGCTGGGCGGTCCGCCCCAGCTCATCGGTTCGCCAAGCCGGGCGCGCGTCTGCCCGCCGACCCGGTCGGTGAGGATGTAATAGCCCTCCGCATCGCGATCGAGCCCGATTTCAGCGTGGAAAAAGGCGAGCTTGTCCGCCTCTCCATCACCCTGTGTCGCCCAGAAGCATCCGTCGCGCAGTTCGACGCGGCCTGACAGCAAGGCCTCGTTCTGCGCGCCCGTGCGGGCCGAGGATGCGGGCCAGTAGCGGATGCCGGGCTTCGCTGCGTCGGAGACGGCAGGCAGGTTCATCGCGGGGACGAAAGTCCAAGAAATGTGCGCAGGGACGTCCCAGCCCTGCTCGTCGGCCCATTTTTCGAACTGACTTTCGGTCATCCCGACATCGAGATGGGTCACAGGCCCGTCCGGCCCCTTGCCGCCCAGCCCCGCTCCCAGAAGCGCATGCCGCGCTTCCAGCCGATCGAACCACGCCTGGCCGATCGCCCGCGCATTGGTGGGGGGCGGCGTGGTGGCATCGCGCCGGACATAGGCTTCGCCATCCAGCCGCGCTTGCCTGGCCAGCTGCGCATAGTCGGGCGTCGGCGCCTCGACCTGCGTGGCGTAGCTTACCAGCGCGCCCGGCTCCGGGGGCTCGGGCGAGTTCTCCTCGCCCGTTGCCGGGGCACAGGCGGCGAGAAGGGCGATCGAGGCGATGAGAATGCGCATCGCGGCAGGATCGCGGCAGTCGGCTTGACCGCCGCTGAACCTCGCATCAGCGCATCAGCGCATCAGCACCAGTTCCTCGGCCATGGTCGGGTGGATTGCTACGGTAGAATCGAAGTCCGCCTTGGTTAGGCCCGCCTTCACCGCGATCGCGGCAGCCTGCATCATTTCGGGCGCTTCGGGCGCGATCATGTGGATGCCAACAATCTTGCCGCTGTCGCCATCGCAGACCATCTTCATCAGGCTGCGCTCGTTCCGGCCCGCGAGCACGTTCTTCATCGGGCGGAAGTCCGACAGGTAGACCTTCACGCTGCCCAGCGCGCTCTTGGCCTCGCCCTCGGTCATGCCGACCGCCGCGATGGGCGGATGGCTGAACACCGCACTGGGGACGCAGCCATGATCGACCGCGACCGGTTCGCCATCGCCGAACACCGTATCGGCAAAGGCCTGGCCTTCACGGATCGCGACCGGGGTCAGCTGGACGCGGTCGGTCACGTCGCCGACGGCATAGATGTGATCGACACTGGTCTTGCTGAACCGGTCGACCTTGATCTCGCCGTTCTCGCCCAGCTCGACGCCCGCGTTCTCGAGGCCGAGCCCTTGCGTGTTGGGAATGCGCCCGACCGCGAACAGGACGAGGTCGGCCTTCTCCTCCTCGCTGTCGGACATCTTCACGACATAGCCGCCTTCGTCGCACGGCCGGATATATTCGAAAGTGGTGTTGAAGCGGAACTTGATGCCCTTCGTAGTGCTGATCTGCAGCAAGCGGTCGCGCACCGCCTCGTCATAGCTGCGCAGCAGCCGGTCGCCACGGTTCACGATGTGAACATCGCATCCGAACTCGTTGAAAATGCCTGCAAATTCATTGGCGATATAGCCACCGCCAGCGATGATAATCTTCCCGGGCAGCGCGTCGAGATGGAAGGCTTCGTTCGAACTGATCGCGTGCTCTGCCCCCTCGAACTCGGGCCTGCGCGGCGTTGCACCGGTCGCGATGAGGATATGTTTGGCGGTCACTTCCTGCCCGCTTTCGAGCGTGATCTCGTTCGGGCCGGTGATCGTCGCGCGTTCCTTGAAGATCGTGACGTCGTGGTTCTCGAGAGTCTCGGTATAGGCGCCTTCGAGCCGGTCGACATCCTTGAGCACGTTGTCGCGCAGGGTCTTCCAGTCGAACTCGCACTTCTCGGTCGACCAGCCGAAGCTGCGCGCGTCCTTCAGGTCCTCGGCGAAATGCGCACCATAGACGAGCATCTTCTTGGGCACGCAGCCGCGGATGACGCAGGTGCCGCCAACGCGGTGTTCTTCCGCAATCGCGACCTTCGCACCATGGGCGGCCGACACGCGGCTGGCGCGCACCCCGCCGGAGCCTGCGCCGATGGTGAAGAGATCATAATCGAACTGGTCGGCGGGCATTCGCGGAACTCCTGTTGCGGGAGCGCGCGATATGGCGGTGCGGATGGCGATTGCCAACCGGGTGCGGTGGCAAAGGGCGCGCTACCGGTATTTGACGGCAGGCTCTTCCAGCGCGAGCTTGCGCGCCGTTGCCGCCGTGCGAACGCCGAACAGGCAGATCAGCAACACGCCGATCGCACCCACGAACAGGTCGAAGCCGGTGAAAACGCCGATCACAGGGGTAGGCCCGAGGCCGATCATCGCACCCGTCATCGCGATCAGCACAAGCCGCAGTTCGGTCGGCCCCGCCATCAGGTAGGACAGGCGTAGCTCGCCCATCACGCGGACCGAGAGGAAGGCGTGGATCGACATGAGCAGATAGCCCGCCAACGCCACCAGCGCGACTTCCAGCTGCACATAGGCCGACGAGCCGAGGCCGAGGACCACCAGCGTGGTCGCAAGTCCGTCGCAGCTATGGTCGAGGAAGTAGCCGTAACGCGGACGCTCGATCCGGCGGAACCGGGCGAGACTTCCGTCGAGCGAATCCCCGAACCAGTGCAGCACGTATCCGGCGATCGCCAGCCAAAGCCAGCCATCGCCCAGATTGCTGGCGGCATAGCCTGCGAACACCGCCACCGCGCCCACCATCCCCGCAAAGGTGAGAAGGTCGGGCGTGACCCATCTTGGCATCCGCGCGCATAGGTGATTGAGCAGCCACCGTTCGCCGCGCGCCAGCACGTTCTGCTGCACGCGGTCGATCGGCTGCGTTCCGGGGCGAGATTGCTCACCCATTGAATTCACCGGTTCCATCGCTGCGGTCTATCGAGAGACCGAAACGTACAGGGACGCTCGGCACTCAGGCCTGACCGCCCGAGCGCGCGCCGCCGGAGCGGTTGTTGCGCCGACGCTGGCCGCCACGCGGCTGCCCCCCGGCACCGCCGCGGCCCTGACCGCCCGAACCATTGCCGCCCTGCGGCTTGCCCTTGCGGGCCGGATGCTTGGCCTTGGGCTTGCGCGCACCGTCGCCGATCGGCTTGGGGCTGACGCGCTGGCCGCGCTGCTGCTTGGGTGCAGGCTTAGTCGGGCCGACGCCTTCGACCACCGCGCGGAAGTTTTCCGGCAGCGGCAGGCGTTCGAACTCGGCATCGGTCGTCTTGCGGATATCCTTGAGATACTGCCGCTCGTCCTCGGCGCAGAACGCGATGGCGATGCCGTCGGCACCCGCACGCGCGGTCCGGCCGATGCGGTGCACGTATTGCTCGGGCACGTTGGGCAGTTCGTAGTTGATGACGTGGCTGACGCCCGGGATGTCGATCCCGCGCGCGGCGACATCGGTCGCCACCAGCACCGGGGTCTTCGCCCGCTTGAACTCGTCGAGCGCACGTTCGCGCTGCGGCTGGCTCTTGTTGCCGTGGATCGCGTTGGCCGCGATGTTCACCTGCGCCAGCTTCTTCACCACACGGTCGCAGCCGTGCTTGGTGCGCGCGAAGACGAGCACGCGTTCCAGCTTGCCGGGGATTTCGTGGCGGCCCGAGAGGATCAGCTCGAGCAGGCTCTGCTTCTCGTCCTGCTGGACCATGAAGAGATACTGATCGATCCGCTCTGCCGTCGTGCTTTCCGGCGTGACCGAAACCTGCGCCGGATTGCGGCAATACTGGCTCACAAGATCCTTGATCGCCTTGGGCATCGTCGCGCTGAAGAACAGCGTCTGGCGCGTCTTGGGCGTCAGTTCATTGATCTTGCGCAGCGCGTGGATGAAGCCGAGGTCCAGCATCTGGTCCGCTTCGTCGAGCACGAGGATTTCCACCGCATCGAGAGTGAAGGCGCGCTGGTCGATCAGGTCGAGCAGGCGACCCGGCGTCGCGACGAGGATGTCGGTCCCGCGGTGCAGCTTGTTGCGATCCTTGTTGACCGAGGTACCGCCGACGATCGACTGCACCTTGAGGCCCGCGAGCGCACCGTAATCCTTCGCGCTCTGGGCGATCTGCCCGGCCAGTTCGCGTGTCGGCGCAAGCACCAGCATGCGGCAGGACTTGAACGGGGTCTGGTTATCCGCCTCGCGCAGACGATCGATGCTGGGGAGCATGAAGGCGGCGGTCTTGCCGGTGCCGGTCTGCGCGATGCCCAGAAGGTCGCGCCCTTCGAGCACGGATGGAATGGCCTGCGCCTGGATCGGCGTGGGTTCGGTATAGCCCTGGAGGTCGAGCGCTTGGAGAACGGGCTGCGACAGGCCGAGGTCTGAGAATTTCGTCATGTGGGTATGTAACTCGCAAAATATGCGGCGCGCAGAGTCACAGCTCGCGCGGCGCGGGTGTCAAAACGACCCGCGTGAAAAGGGAAGTCTCTGGAAAAGGACCGAAGGGCTGCCGGGAGCGGGCTTGTCTGTCCGCTCGCTTCACGCTGGCGCGCGCCTCGATGCGGTCCAGATGGTGCATCGCAGCGGAAAAGTCAATCGAGCACGGGCGTTTTCGAAACATGAGCGGCGATGTTGCGTTGCAACAGGAGGGACATGACAAGGGGCGGATATGATCGAACCCATCGGCCAAACCATCGAAGAGGGCACGCGCGCACTGGCGGACCCGCTCCACGCCGCGATTGCGGCAGGCATCGCGGTCGTGCTCGCGCTCGCGCTGCACACCGTGCTGTTCTACCTGCTCAAGCGGATCGCGCGACGCACGGACGAGAATGCGGACGATATCGTGGTGCGGCGCCTGCGCGCGCCCACCAGGGCAGCCGCGATCGTCCTCGGGCTGGTCGCCGCATCGCACCGGGTGCCCGAGCTGAGCGAGTTCTGGACCAGCATCGCCGCTTTCGTACTGCCGGCAGTGGTCGGCTGGATCGCACTCGCCATCCTGAAGGCGATGATCGAGGCGGCGAAGCTGCACGCGGACATTTCCGTGGCGGACAACCTGAAGGCCCGCCGCAAGCGCACCAAGCTGACGATGTTCAATCGCATCGCGACCTTCATCATCGTGTTCGTCACCGTGGGCCTGATGCTGCTCGCCATTCCCGGCGTGCGCGACATCGGGCTGACGCTGGTCGCTTCCGCCGGTCTCGCGGGCCTTGCGGTCGGTGCCGCCGCACAGCCTGCGCTCAAGTCGCTGATCGCTGGCGTGCAGATGGCGCTGACCGAGCCGATCAATATCGACGATGCCGTCGTGCTCGAAGGCGAATGGGGCTGGATCGAGGATATCCGCACGACCTACGTGGTCGTGAAGATCTGGGACGAGCGGCGGCTGGTGGTGCCGACCAGCTATTTCCTCGAAAAACCCTTTCAGAACTGGACCAAGCAGACCGCCAACCTGCTCGGCACCGTATTCCTCCATCTCGACCCGAAGGCGAAGATCGGCCCCTTGCGCGAAGAATTCTTCCGGCAGGTCGAAGCGAACCCACGCTGGGATGGCAGGGTGAAGGTCGTCCAGGTGACCGAGACGACGCGCGATTCCAAGCAAGTGCGCTTGCTGATGAGCGCCAAGGACTCCCCCACCCTGTTCGACCTCAGGTGCGATATCCGCGAAGGGATGATGGAGTGGCTGGCGGACCACCGCCCGCAGGATTTCGCGAAGCTACGGCTGGTGGAGGAAGCCGGGTCCGATGCGCCAACCTAGGCGGCGGCCTTCCTCCCGAAAGGCCCGTTCAGCTTCACGATTTTCCAGTTGAGGATCGCCGCGAAGCTGACCCACGCCAGATAGGGCACGATCATCCAGCTCGCCCCAACCGACCATTCGCGCAGGAAGATGGTCAGCGCGAGGACCGACAGCCACAGGAACGGCACCTCGATCAGCGCCCAGTCGGGCCGTTTCGCAGTGAAGAACAGCGGCGACCACAGGAAATGGAACAGCCCGTTGGCAAGATAGAGCCCGATCAAAAACGGACGCGCACTCTCGGGCGCACCATTCCAGCTGAGCGCGAAGGCCCACGCCGCCAGCACCAGAATGACGGTCCACGCCGGGCCGAACAGCCAGTCTGGCGGCTGCCAACTAGGCTTGTTCAGATCGCGGTACCACTCGCCGATACTGGTCAGCAGCCCACCGCCGATGGTGAGGACCAGCGCCCAGACAACGGCGAAGATGATGGGGAACGTCATTACCGCGAGACTAGGCGCGGCTTGGGTGCTTGGCAATCGCGCTTAAGTTGGATGTTTAGCGCCTGCAGAGCAAGGGCTGGTGAGCGAGTGTCAAAGGAAGTGAAATCGAAGATCGTAGCCTGTCGCGGCTACATCTTGCTCTCGCGGCGCACCGCACAAACATAGACATCGCCCCGGGTTTGCGCAGCTCTGACCTTGTAATCGATAAGCTCCGTCAACGTCACTTGGCCTTCGAGGACGCTCACCCCAACCCACTCGCCTCCAGCAGCGCCTTCGTACTCGCGTCGAAGTCCGCCGCGCCGCCCTCGATATCCTTGGCCATCTTCTTGCCCAGCTCGACGCCGAACTGGTCGAAGGGGTTGATCCCCATCAGCACCGCGTTCGCGAAGGTGCGGTGTTCGTGGAAGGCGATCAGCGCGCCGAGCGTCGCCGCATCCATGTCGTCGCACAGCATTGTCGCGCTAGGGCGATTGCCGGGAAAGTCGCGCGCCGGGTCCTTACCGTCCGCGCTCATGTTGCCGCCCGCCATCAGCGCCGCGCCCTGCGCGAAGCAGTTGGTCAGCAGGATGCGGTGGTGTGCTGGGTTCAGCGCGTCTCCGGGGGCGATGGAGGCAATGAAGTCCACCGGCACCAGGTGCGTGCCCTGATGGAGCAGCTGGAACACGGCGTGCTGGGCATCGGTCCCCACGCCGCCCCAAGTGATCGGAGCGGTCGGCCCGTCGACCGGCTTGCCGTCGGAGGTCACGCGCTTGCCATTGCTCTCCATCTCCAGCTGCTGGAGATAGCTTGGGAACAGCGCCAGCCGCTCGTCATAGGCAAACACCGCGCGGGTCTGGCAGCCGCGCACCCGGGCATAGTACTGGTCCGCAAAGGCGGCGCGCAATGCGAGGTTGTCGCGCCCGTCCGTCTCGCGGAAATGCGCATCGACCGCGGCAGCCCCTTCGAGCATCGCGGCAAATTCGTCCCACCCTGCCGCGAGCGCGACGGGGAAGCCGATGCTCGACCACAGCGAGTAGCGCCCGCCGACGCTTTCCATGAAGGGGAGCACGCGCGTTTCGTCGACGCCCCATTTCACCGCTCCTTCGGGATTGGCGGTCAGCGCGATCACGCGGCCATGCGGGTCCGACACGCCATTCTCGTTTAGCCAGCGCATCGCGCTGTCAGCATTGGTCAGCGTCTCGATCGTGGTGAAGGTCTTGGACGCCACCGCGACCAGCGTGGTCGCCGGATCGCATGCCTCGAACGCGGCTTCCAGCGCCACGCCGTCGATATTGGAGACCACGTGGCAATCGACATAGGCGAGATCGCGGGTCAGCGCGTCGATCGCCAGCGCGGGGCCGAGGGCGGAGCCGCCGATACCGATGTGGATCAGGTGGTTGACCTCGCCCAGCGCGCCCTCGCGGATCGCCTCGACCAGCATCTGCATCCGCGCGAGAAGGGCCTGCGCCTCCTCGACGCTCGCTTCACTGCCGGACCCGCGCTGGGCAGTGTGCTCGGCAGCGCGGCCTTCGGTGACGTTGATCGGATCGCCCGCGAACAGCGCCGCACGCTTGGCGTCGAAATCGCTCGCTTTCGCCAGATCCTCGAACGCGGAGAGCAGATCGTCGGTCAGGTGGGTTTTCGACCAGTCGAAGCGAATGCCGGCGGCATCTTCGCCCTCGCCCCAGCCGATCCGGCCGGTCAGGGCATGCACGCGGTTGTCGTCCCGTTCGAACAGATCCCCAAGGCTTGCCTGCGGCACGCCCTCGATCCGGTTCCAAGCCGCTGTCCTGCTATCGCTCATGTTCGCAAAATCCTGTTGCCTGCCTGCCTCCAGCGCCTAGGTGCTGCGGCGATGGATGAAAAGGGTGAAGCAGGCGAGCCGCACCGGACCGGGGACGAGGCTGGCGGAAGGACGCGCGGCGGCGGGCTGGCAAACCTGCTCCTCCTCGTGATCGTCGTCGCGCTTGCCGCGCTCGCCCTGCGCACCTTCGCCTTCTCGCTCTTCACGATTCCCAGCGAGAGCATGATGCCCAGCCTGATGCCGGGCGATACGATCGCAGCGAAGAAGTGGCCCTATGGCTATTCGAGCAACTCGCTGCCCTTCGACATCCCGCTGATCCCGGGACGGTGGTTCGCCCACCAGCCGCAGCGCGGCGACATCGTGATCTTCAAGCACCCCGTCGACGGGACCGACTACGTCAAGCGCGTGATCGGCCTGCCCGGCGACACGGTGGAGCTGCGCGGCGGATACGTGCTCCTCAACGGCCAGATTCTCAGCCAGTCGGCCAGCGACGATGCGATCGTGCCGATCACTCCGAACACGCCGTGCGAATGGGGCGGTGCCGAGTCCGTGCGGCCGACCGGCGGTGCGGACTGCCACTATCGCCGCAATCGCGAATATCTGCCGTCGGGCGTGAATTACGACGTGATCGATTTCGGCCGCACGCCGCAAGACGACTGGGGGCCCCGGACCGTGCCGGAAGGGACGATGTTCCTGCTCGGCGACAATCGCGACAATTCGATGGACAGCCGCTTTCCCGCGGTGCCCGGCGGCGGCATCGGGTTCGTACCGCAACGCCTGCTGGTCGCCCAGCCGGGCGCGATCCTGTGGTCGACCGATGGCACCGAACGCTGGCGCGACCCGTCGAGCTGGTTGCCCGCCATCCGGCGCGAGCGTACGGGGCAGTCGCTATGAGCGACTGGAACGATACCCGCGACTGGCTGACCAATGTCGGCTTTGCAGCAAGCGACGAGGCCTTGTGGACCGAAGCGCTGACCCACGGCAGCTTGGGTGAGAGCCGCGATTACCAGCGGCTCGAATTTCTCGGCGACCGCGTCCTCGGCCTCGCCATCGCCGGGTGGCTGTTCGATACGCAGGGCCAGGTGAGCGAAGGCGTGCTGGCGCAGCGACTGAACGCGCTGGTCAGCAAGGCGGCGTGCGCCCGGGTGGCACGCAAGATCGGCGTATCCGGTCATGTCCGACTGGGCCGGCAGGCGCGCGACGACGGTGCGGCGGACAGCGACAACATCCTCGGCGACGTGATGGAATCGCTGCTCGGCGCGCAATTGCGCGAGGCCGGGTTCGAAAGCGCGCAGGCGCTGGTTCACAAGCTCTGGGCCGATGCGGTCGAAGGCGATGCGGGCCGCGCCAAGCATCCCAAGTCCGCCCTTCAGGAATGGGCGGCGGGAAATCGGCGCAAGCCGCCCGAATATGCGCTGGTAGACCGCTCCGGCCCCGATCACGCCGCGCGCTTCACCGTCCGCGTCACCGTGAAGAATGTCGGCGAGGCGCAGGCCACCGCCAGCAGCAAGCAGGAAGCGGAGACGGCGGCGGCAAAAGCGTTTATGGAGCAGTATGGGTAGGCGCAGATGCTTGCACTCCTCTCCCTTCGGGGAGGGGTCGGGGATGGACGCAACACCTCCCGCAATCGCTGGACCACCCCCACCCTGCCTCCCCCTCAAAGGTGAGGAGAAAAAGGTTATATGACTGATACGAAACAGAAATGCGGCGTCGTTGCCGTGCTCGGCGCGCCCAATGCGGGCAAGTCCACGCTGGTCAACGCGCTGGTCGGCCAGAAGGTCGCCATCGTCAGCGCCAAGGCGCAGACCACGCGCGCGCGCATGCTCGGCATCGCGCTGCATGAAAGCGACACTGCCAACACGCAGATGATCCTCGTCGACACGCCCGGCATCTTCGCGCCGCGCCGCAGGCTCGACCGGGCGATGGTAAGCGCGGCGTGGGAAGGTGCGGAAAGCGCGGACGCCGTGCTGCTGCTGGTCGATCCCGTCAAACAGCGCCGGCACGAGCTCGAGCCGCTGCTGGAACAGCTTACGGACCGGCCCGAAAAGAAGATCCTCGTCCTCAACAAGGTCGATATCGCCAAGAAGGAGCCTCTGCTCGCGCTGGCGCAGGAGCTTTCGGCCAAGGTCGATTTCGCGGAAATCTACTTCATCTCGGCGCTGACCGGCGACGGGGTGACCGAACTGAAGGACGCGCTCGCCGCCGAGATGCCCGAAGGCGCATGGATGTATCCCGAAGATCAGGTCTCCGACGCGCCCGAGCGCCTGCTGGCGACCGAAATCACGCGCGAACAGCTCTACCGCCAGCTGCACGAGGAACTCCCCTACGACAGCATGGTCCGACCCGAAAAATATGTCGAGCGCAAGGACGGCAGCGTGGAGATCCACCAGCAGATCGTGGTCGCGCGCGACAACCAGCGGATGATCGTGCTCGGCAAGGGCGGCAGCCGGATCAAGTCGATCGGCCAGGCCGCGCGCGAGGAGCTGAGCGAAATCCTCGGCCGGAAGGTCCACCTGTTCCTGCATGTGAAGGCGACCGAGAACTGGGCCGAGGACAAGGAAATGTTCGAGGAAATGGGGCTCGACTGGACCAAGTGATACGCGGGCCCGAGGGTTGAATGCTGCGCGGCTGATGGGTCCCCGGGAACGGACCAGCGCGCATTGCGCTCCATCCGAAGGCTTTAGACTGGCGGAATAAGGGGTTCATGCCCTGTCTCCGTCAGAAAGGTAGAAGGGCCGAAACGTCTCGACCGGACATCACCGGGAGGGGCAGTCCCTACCGCTATCCCTTTGTCAGGAGATCGAACATTGCGCAGCTTTCTTTCCGTCACCAGTCTCGCCGCCGGCACACTGTGCCTCGCAGCCTGTGCCCCTTATGAGGATGTGCCCGAAGCGACGCCCCCGATGGCCAATTGCCCGGTGAACGATTCGCGCGACTGGCAAGCGTGGATCAACATGATGCCAGGCCCGAATGCGAAGCCGACGCTGCACATCCAGGGCGAAGTCGACATGCCCACGCCTGGCTGGTCAGTCGAGCTGATCGGCGGCCCTGCGGACCGCATGCAGCCCCCGGGCCTGCGCTTCCGTCTGGAAGCCGAGAAGCCCGACGGCATGACCATGCAGGTCATCACGCCCACCGAAGTCCGCTACGCCGAGACGACGCCGTACTCCCAGATTCGCCAGATTATCGTCACCTGTGGCGATGAAGCGCTGGTGACGATCGAAGACGTGCCGGTGGTGCAGTAAAGAACGAAGCGCCCCTCCCCGTTTTGCGAAGCCGAACGGGGAGGCGAGCTGATCTGGGTGGGAGGCTGTGCCTACCGCTTCTTTGCAATCGCGATCTTGTTCTTCTTCGCGAAGTCCTTGGTCGATTCCTCGCTGCGGTTCAGCGCCTTGGCGATCTGTTTGAGACCTTGCCCCTTGGCGGCCAGCGTTTTCAGCTGGCCCGCCTCGTCGCCCGTCCAGGGCTGCTTGTGTCGCTCGAACTTGTCCTTCGCCATCAGTCCTCCGCCTTCTTGGCGGCGGTTTTCTTGGCAGGCGCCTTCTTCGCGGCAGGCTTCTTGGCCGCCGCCTTCTTCGCCGGGGCCTTCTTCGCCGCCGTTTTCTTCGGGGCTGCCTTTTTCTTCTTCTTGGCCGGGCCCTTGGCGGCGCGCGCGTTGATCAGTTCGATCGCCTGCTCCTCGGTCACATCCTCCGGCTTCACGTCCTTGGGAATGGTCGCGTTGGTCGTGCCATCGGTGACGTAGGGGCCGTAGCGGCCGGGCATTACCTTCATTTCGGCCTCGGAGGTCGGGTGCTTGCCGAGCACCTTGATCGGCTCCGCCTTGGCCCGCCCTCGGCCGCCCTTCTGCGCCGCCTCGGCCAGCAACGTAACCGCGGCGTTCATGCCGGTATCGAACACATCGGCCGTGCTGGTGAGCCTGGCGTACTTGCCATCGTGGCGCAGATAGGGGCCGTAACGGCCTATCGACGCTTCGATATCATTGCCCGTCTCCGGGTGCTGACCGACGATGCGCGGCAGGCTGAGCAGCTTGAGCGCCATTTCGAGGTCCAACTCGGGCACGTCTTTGGGAATGCTCGCGCGCTTGGCTTCCTTGCCCTCGCCCAGCTGCAGGTACGGCCCGAAACGACCCGTCTTGCGCTCGACCGGCAGGCCGGTCTCGGGATCTTCGCCCAGCACCGCATCCTCGGCCACTTCGTCGGCGTCCGAACCCGGCTGCGCGAAGCGACGGGTAAACTTGCACTCGGGATAGTTTTCACAGGCCACAAAGGCACCAAAGCGCCCCCCACGCAGGTGCAGGCGGCCCCCGGCGCGCCCTTCCTGGTCGCACAGCGGGCAGAAGCGCGGGTCCTTGCCGTCGGCGCGTTCGGGGAAGAGGTAGTCGGACAGGAAGGTGTCGAGCACCGCGGTGATGTCCGACGGCTTCTGCTCCATCACTTCGTCGGACTTGGGCTTGAAGTCCTTCCAGAACGCCTCGAGGATCGCCTTCCACTCGGCGCGGCCGCCGGAGACATCGTCCAGCTCTTCCTCCATCCCCGCCGTGAAGTCGTAGGCGACGTAGGTGGGGAAAAAGCGTTCGAGGAAGGCGGTCAGCAGGCGGCCCGATTCCTCGGCGAAGAAGCGGTTCTTCTCGATCCGCACATATTCGCGGTCGCGCAAGGTCTGGATGGTGGAGGCGTAGGTGGACGGACGCCCGATGCCCAGCTCCTCCAGCTGCTTGACCAGCGAGGCTTCGGAATAGCGTGGCGGCGGCTGGGTGAAGTGCTGGTTGGCCTCGACGCTCTTGCGCGCCGGGGCGTCGCCTTCGCGCATATGCGGGAGCAGACCACCGTCCTCGTCGTCCTTGTCGTCGAAGCTTTCCTGATAGACCGCGAGAAAGCCGGGGAATTTCACCACCTGGCCCGTGGCGCGGAGCGAGTGCTGCCCGCTGCCCTCGGTCAGGGTGACCGTGGTGCGTTCGAGCTGTGCGGTTGCCATCTGGCTGGCCAGGGCGCGCTTGAAGACAAGATCGTAAAGCCGCGCCTCGTCGCCCGAACCCGCCTTGTCCTTGCGGAAATCGGTCGGCCGGATGGCTTCGTGCGCTTCCTGAGCATTCTTCGCTTTAGTCTTGTAATAGCGCGGTTTTTCCGGGCGATACTCGGCGGAATAGCGGTCCGTGATCGCATCGCGGCAGGCATCGATCGCGCTCTGGTCCATGCTTACGCCATCGGTACGCATGTAGGTGATCGCGCCCGCTTCGTAGAGCGACTGCGCGCACCGCATCGTATGGCTGGCCGAGAAGCCGAGCTTGCGCGCCGCCTCCTGCTGCAAGGTCGAGGTGGTGAACGGCGGCGCGGGGTTGCGCTTGACCGGCTTCGTCTCGATCCCTTCGACCGTGAAGCGCCCGTCCTCGACCGCCTGCTTGGCAGCCATGGCGCTGCCTTCGTCGCCCAGCGTCATCTTGTCGAGCTTCTTGCCGTCGAGCGTTACCAGCCGCGCGGTGAAGGGCGTGCCATCCTGCTCGAAACTGGCGATGATCGACCAGTATTCCTCGGCCTTGAACGCCTCGATCTCGCGCTCGCGGTCGACGATGATGCGCAGCGCGACCGACTGCACGCGGCCCGCCGACTTGGCGCCGGGCAGCTTGCGCCACAGCACGGGGCTGAGCGTGAAGCCGAACAGGTAATCGAGCGCGCGGCGCGCCAGATAGGCGTCGATCAGATCCTGGTCGAGCGCGCGCGGCTTCTTCATGGCCTCGGTCACCGCGCCCTTGGTGATCGCGTTGAAGGTCACCCGGTCGACGTTGGTTGGCAGGGCTTTGCGCTTCTTAAGCATGTCCAGCACGTGCCAGCTGATTGCTTCCCCTTCGCGGTCAGGGTCGGTTGCGAGGACAAGGCGGTCGGCATTCTTCGCGGCGTCCGCGATCGCCTTCACCTGGGCACGCTTGCGCTGGTCGGAATAAATCTCCCAGTCCATCGCGAAATCTTCGTCCGGGCGCACGCTGCCGTCCTTGGGCGGCAGGTCGCGGATGTGACCGTAGGAGGCGAGAACCTTGAAGTCCTTGCCGAGATATTGCTCGATTGTTTTCGCCTTGGCGGGCGATTCGACGATGACCAGTTGCATAAGAGTGGGGGCGTTCCTTCACGTGTACGTACGCGCGAGAGTGGGAATCGGGGATGCGGTTCGTCAAGCGCTCAATCGAAATGACATGCCCAGAACGCGTCGTCCAAGCGCGTACAGCTCTGGATCCTCTCGCCGGTGAGATCGACCATGACCGCTTGCGACAGGCTCTCGGGATTGCGACCGGGGAGCTTGACGATCGCTTCGCCTCCATCGGGAATGCCCTCGGCGTACACGACCGCACTTGGAGATGGCCCGGCGAATTCGGATCGGTGATCGGCGACGAAGGCAAGTTTGGATGCGCGCAATTGATGCTGGATGATCCCGTTCAAGATCACGAGCGAGATGGCCAGGACGACCACGGGAAGAAATCGGTCTGCCAGCCGCGTCATGGGGCTGGACGAAGTCGATCGCGTGAAGAGTGCGACCAGCGCAGCGACCGCCAGCACGAGCAGCACGAACGCCATTACCAGTAGTGCGACAAGGGTGACCGTCGCATCTTGGCGATCCTCGACCGCTCCCTGACCAAGCAGCGCCCCAAGTGCGTAGCCCCCGAAGATCACCAAGGGGATTGCAAGCGCCCATTTTAGGTGAAAGTTCACGACATTCTCCCTGAGAAAATCAGCCTAGCTGAACACATCGACGAGCTCGCTGTCGCGCCGGACCAGCAGCGAGAACACCGCCAGACCGATCGCTATGCTCGCCGCTTGCCAGCCATAGATCAGCGCATTGGCGATGAGCGAGGACCACCAGATCGCTGGGCCGGAGCCTTCTGCGATAAAGATCACCGCCATGGCGGCACCCGGGCCGATGACGGAAGGTACCAGCATCGAACAGATGATCGGGCCGACATGCCCGCTTGTCGCCTCCCAGCTGTCGGAAAGGGCTTCCGTCACCCCGCGCCCCTCCCCGAGGGCATAGCCATAGGCGGGTAACCAGCGCGCCCAGAGGATCAATCCCGGCACGATCAGCAGCAACAGGCCAAGCGCGATGGCGATTCCGGACAAGAATGAAATTCCCAGATAGGTCAGAAAGCCGCGATGCCCGCGCTGGCCACCCTCCACGCCTTTCCTGACGATCCTGAGAGTAAGCGCAAAAGCGGCGGCAAGTGAGGCGAAGTTCACCGCAAAGGTCCCTCCCGCTTCGGGAGCGAAGAGGTCGGCAAGCGTGACCCCGATGATCGTGAAGAGGAGATATGCGGCGACATCCACGGGCGCTGCTGCCAGCAGCCGCCACGCCTCGTTCCAGATGATGCCGACCCGATCGCCGAACGACGCATCGCTTGCCAGGGCGATGCTCCGGCCTGCACTCATTCGAAAACCTCCGCCAAGGCGGTATCGGCGGGCGCGACGAGGTGGAACACCGCAATGCTGAAGGCGAAGCTCACCGCATTGCCGAACGCCTCGACAAATCCCGAAACGGCCATCGCAAGGGCGAGAAGCGGCGACATTGTCTCGCCTGCAAGCCCGATCCCAGTGACGATGGCAACCACGATCGAACTGAGAACCGCCAGCGCGATCCACAGCACCAGCCCCGCTGCGAAGATCGACAGGCCGCGTCCGTCGGTCGCTTCCCAGCTCGCGCCCAGCGCCTCCGTTACCGAATGCTCCCCGCCCAGAACGAACCCGTTCGCGGCGGACCAGCGAACGATCAGGATGACAGCGGGAATGATGAGCAGGACGAAACCGATCATCACCCCGATCATCGCGAGGATCGACATGCCCACGAAGCTCCAGAACCGCCCGCCCCGGCGCATCGGCCGCCCAACGGCCGCCATCATTTGCGCGAGCAGGACATAGCTGGCGACCACGAACAGCACGAGGCCGACAATCTCGAACAGGCCGCCGAGGATGCCGGCGGTCTCGCCGACGATGAAATCGTAGTTGAAGCCGACGGAGAACATGTCGTCCTCCATCGACGCGAGCCCGAACAGCCCGCCGATTCCGGAAAACACGCCCAGCACCAGCACGTAGATCGCCAGGGCGCGACCCACCCCGCTGGCCACATCCACGGTCTGGCTCAGAATGCCGCTGACATCCGCTTCACGATCCATGATCCCCCCTCTTCGAATTGCGTCGCGGCGGTTTGCATATCGGCTCGCTCAGACGGAGGAAAGGCTGACCTTGCCGCCCGCGTGGCGCGCCAGCCGCCCGGCGATCTCCAGCTCGAGCAGCGCGAGTTGCACCGCTGCGGCGGGCGCGCCCGACTGGCGGATGATCTCATCCACGCCGACGGGCGCAGTGCCGAGCAGGCTGGCAATGTCCGCAGGTTCGGCGTCAACGATATCCTCCGGCACGGGTTCGTAGGGGATAGCCGGTTCGCGAAAGGTCGAACGGGGGGCGCCGTCGAATGTGCTGAGCAGTTCGACCACGTCCGATGGCTCCTGCACCAGCACCGCGCCTTCGCGGATCAGATGGTTGCAGCCGTGGCTGCGCGCATCGAGCGGGCTGCCGGGGATCGCCATCACCTCGCGCCCGTATTCGCCCGCCAGCCGCGCGGTGATGAGGCTGCCGGACTTCACTGCCGCCTCCACCACCAGCGTGCCCAGCGCGAGGCCGGCGATGATCCGGTTGCGGCTGGGGAAGTGGCTGCCGCGCGGTTCGGTGCCCGGGGGCTGTTCGGCGATCAGCAGGCCTTTGCTCGCGATTCGCTCCTGCAGCTCGGCATGCTGCGGCGGATAGGCGATCTCGATCCCGCTCGCGATCACGCCGATGGTCTTCGGAAACGCGCCCTCGTGCGCGGCGCCGTCGATGCCGCGCGCCAGCCCCGAGACGACGACGAACCCCTCTGCCGAGAGCGCCTGCGCAAATTCGCGCGCCAGCTTCACCGCCGCCGCACTGGCATTGCGCGCACCGACCATCGCGACCACCGGCTTGCTCGCCAGCGAAAGGTCGCCGCGATAGGTGATGACGGGCGGCGCACCGTCGCATTCGGCGAGCGCTCGCGGATAATCGGGCTGGTCGTGGAACAAGTAGCGCGCGCCATGGCGCTTCACCGCCTCGACCTCGCGCCGGACCGCATCCTCCTTCGCGAGGGTATGATGCCCGCCGCCCGCCTTGGCGAGGTTGGGCAAGGCCTCGACCGCTGCTTCCCCGCTGCCATAGCGGGCGAGGAGTTGGGAAAAGGTAACGGGGCCGATCCGGGGGGACCGCAACAGGCGGATACGGGCGAAAGCTTCGGCCTGAGAGAGCCCCCATCCCCCGTCTCGCGTCATTTCTTCGCGCCGACCTTGGGCTCCTCGCCCTTCACCAGCCGCCCGATATTCGCGCGGTGGAGCCACAGCACCAGCACCGCGATCAGCGCGAGAACGGGAACGAAGGCCTCGTATTCGAGGATCGACGCGGCAATCGCGGCGCACACGACCGCCGCCATTCCGGCCAGCGAACTGATCCGCAGCCCGCCGAGGACGGCCAGCCACACGATCGCGTAGGTCAGCCCCAGCGGCCACGCGAGCCCGAATGCGACGCCCGCATTGGTCGCCACGCCCTTGCCGCCCTTGAAGCCGAGCCAGAGGGGGAAGCAGTGGCCGATCACCGCGAACAGAGCCGCGGCGGGCACAGGGCCGAGCGCCGCTTCGGGCATCATCGTGGGCTGGTCGAACAGCGCGCGCGCGACAAGCACCGGGGTCAGTCCCTTGGCGAGATCGAGCAGCAGCGTCGCCGCCGCCAGCTTCTTGCTTCCGGTGCGCAGCACGTTGGTCGCCCCGATATTGCCGCTCCCCTGCGCGCGCACATCGCCCAGCCCCGCCGCGCGGGTGAGCAGATAGCCGAAGGGAATCGAGCCGAGTAAGTAACCGATCAGTGCGGCGTAGAGAGTGTCCATGCCTACCCCATAGCCCGCCCGGGCCGCTTGTCGAAGCTCTGCCTGCCAAAATGCGCCCGGATCGGTTCGAGTACCAGCAGACCGTACCTTGCGCGCACCACTGCCGCGGGTAAGCCTTCGCGCTATGGAAGCCTTAGAAACTCAAGATGCCGACCCGGCAATTGCGCGGCTGACCGAGCGGGAGCGCGAGTGCCTGCGGCTGTGGCTCGAGCACAAGACCGCGAAGGAAATCGCGCTCGACCTCGGCATTTCGCATCATGCGGTCGAGAAGCGGCTGAAGATGGCGCGCACCAAGCTGGACGTCGCGACATCGCTGGAAGCGGCGCGCATGCTGGCCGAGGCAGAGGGGTACGACCGGGCCGTAACCGGTCCGCCGGACCTTCCGGTTGAGGCGATCCACGACGAGGGATGGAGGCCTCGCACAATTGTCTTTGGAGGAATTGCCATGCTTATCGTCGCCACATTCGCTCTCGCCGCTACTCTACAGCCCGCCGAACCCGAAAAGATCGCGGTCAACGGCAATTTCGAACGCGTGTTCGAGCTGCTCGACCGGGACGGAAACGGTTTTCTCGAAGATCCCGAATCGCCGTTCGTGACGGTCGAATTTGTCGACCCGGGCGAGCCGGTCGAAAGCGATGGCGTTGCGCTTCTTGGCGACAGTTCGGACACTGCGCAGGTCGATGAATTCTACGCCACCGCCGATGCAAATGCCGACGGCCGCATCTCGTTCAACGAATACGAGGCCTGGAGCGTGGAGCGCTTTGCCGAGATCGACATCGAAATCTCCAACATTACAGCCGTGATGCGTTCGCCAGAAAGTTGACCGGCGGCGGGACCTCGGCCATCGGCTCGTTGCGATGGCCGAACCTTCCGCCCCCATCCTGATCTTCGATTCCGGCGTCGGCGGGCTGACCATCCTTGCCGAGGTGCGGAAGCTGCTACCCGACGCCCCGGTGATCTACGCCGCCGATTTCGCAGGCCTCCCCTACGGCACCAAGAGCGAGGCGGAGGTCGCCGCGCGCGTCTGCGGCCTGCTGGGGCGGATGGCGGAACGGTACCAGCCGCGCCTGATCTGCATTGCCTGCAACACCGCCAGCACCATCGCGCTGGGCATGGTGCGCGACGTGCTCGCAATCCCGATCGTCGGCACGGTGCCCGCTATCAAGCCCGCCGCGCTCGCCACGAAGACCGGCACGATCGGCCTGCTTGGCACAGGGGCGACCGTGCGCCAGCCCTATGTCGACCGGCTGGAGGCGGAGTTCGCGAGCGACAAGCGGCTGATCCGCTTCGCCGCCGACGCGCTGGTCCCGCTGGCCGAGGCGAAGATGCGCGGTGAGACGCTGGCCGAGGGTGCGGTGGCCGAAGCGGTCGCCGGCCTGCGCCACGATCCGCAGGCGAGCGATCTCGACACGCTGGTGCTCGCCTGCACGCATTTCCCGCTGCTGGCAGAGGAACTGCGCGCGGTGTTCGGCGAGCATGTGCGACTGGTCGACGGAGCCGCCGGTATCGCCCGGCGGATCGCCTCGCTGACCGAGGGCCAGAGCTTCGCGCGGGCGGGCAGCGATTTCGCCGTCGCGACCGGCAGCGCGCAAAGCCTGTCCGGCCTTGCGCCGATGCTCGAGCGTCACGGACTGATGCACGCGACGCAATTCTGATTGCAATATATCCTTCATCTTTGCGAATCACTCGCAAAGATCGCGCTGGAATCTGCGGTTTCGGAAGCTTAGTGGGACTCCCACTGTGACCAATTACAGCCATATATTCGACCGGGCGATCGATCGCCTGCACGAGGAAGGCCGGTACCGCGTCTTCATCGATATCCTGCGCAACAAGGGTGCCTACCCCAATGCGCGCTGCTTCCATGGCCATAACGGCCCGAAGCCGATCACCGTGTGGTGCTCCAACGACTATCTCGCGATGGGCCAGCATCCCAAGGTGACCGAAGCGATGGAAGAGGCGCTGCACGATGTCGGCGCGGGCTCCGGCGGCACGCGCAATATCGGCGGCAACACGCACTACCATATCGAGCTGGAGGCCGAACTCGCCGATCTGCACGGCAAGGAAGCGGCGCTGATCTTCACGAGCGGATACGTGTCGAACGACGCGACGCTTTCCACCCTGGCCAAGCTGCTGCCGGGCTGCGTGATCTTCTCCGACGAACTCAACCACGCCAGCATGATTGCCGGCATCCGAAACTCGGGCTGCGCCAAGCGCGTGTTCCGGCACAACGACCTCGACCATCTCGAGGAACTGCTTGCCGCCGAAGATCCCGACACGCCCAAGCTGATCGCCTTCGAAAGCGTCTATTCGATGGATGGCGACGTCGCCCCGCTGCACGCGATCTGCGACCTGGCCGAGAAGTACAACGCGCTGACCTATTGCGACGAAGTCCACGCGGTCGGCATGTACGGCGCGCGCGGCGGCGGCATTTCGGAACGCGACGATGCCGCGCACCGGATCGACATCCTCGAAGGCACGCTGGGCAAGGCCTTCGGGGTAATGGGCGGCTATATCGCGGCGGACAAGCGGATCGTCGACTGCATCCGCTCCTATGCGCCGGGCTTCATTTTCACCACCTCGCTCAGCCCCGTGCTGGTCGCGGGCGTGCTCGCCTCGGTCAAGCACCTCAAGAACAGTAGCGAGGAACGCGACGCGCAGCAGGCGGCTGCCGCGCTGCTCAAGCAGATCATGCGCGATGCCGGGCTGCCGGTGATGGACAGCACCACGCATATCGTGCCGCTGATGGTCGGCGACCCGGTGAAGGCGAAGCGGATCAGCGACATCCTGCTCGCCGAGTACGGCGTCTACGTCCAGCCGATCAACTTCCCGACCGTGCCGCGCGGCACCGAACGCCTGCGCTTCACCCCCGGCCCCGCGCACACGGAAGAAATGATGCGCGAGCTGGTCGACGCACTGGCCGAGATCTGGGACCGGTTGGAGCTGGAGCTGCGTCAGGCGGCGTGAGTAGCTCCGGCATATTTCCTACTGACGAGTGGACGGTTGCTCAGGGTAAGACGTCGACGGGACCGCTGTTGGCGCGATACCGATCCGGGCTTCCATCGACGGCCGACAGAGACCTCTTCGCCAAGCTGATCATGGTGCGTTGGGCCTATGAGCCAAGCGACACGTCCGGTTTGCCAAACTCCAAAGACATGGCTGCCATGGAAGAATTCGAAGACCGAATTCTGGAAGCCAGCGACAATGACCGATGGTGGGGATCTTGCGTCGCGATCATCACCCATGATGGCAGGCGTGAGTGGCGGTTTTACACGCCCGACATCGCTTCCTTCCAAGCCGAGTTTAGCAATGCTCTATCCGGGTTGGGTCCCTATCCGCTAGAATTGCAGGTGTACGATGATCCTGAGTGGGCCGGCTTAGCTGAAATTCGCGATGGCGCTCAATAGAAACGCGCTAACACCATAATTACCGCCGATCCCGGCTTCCGGCACGATGTGCCACCCGAATTTCAGACCATGCTCGATGCTAACGGTGCGCTGACCGGGCTGTCCTCACCGCCACGAAGCCGCTCGAAACTTCATCGGCGCCTGAAATAACCGCACCGGTCACGCAAGCCCGGAACCGCACGGCATCCCGTGCGCTTGCCCACCATGGCAGAGATAACAAAAGTAAAGGCCGGCACCTTCACCGACTTTGGCAACGGGTTCTATCACATCCGCGGATCGTTCAAGCTTGGCGGGCTTGTCGATCTCGGCACGCATTGTGCGTTGATCGAATTGCCCGACGGGCGCTTCGTCTTCCTCGACAGCTATACGCTTGACGACGATCTGAAAGCGAAGGTCGACGCGCTGACCGATGGCGGCAAGAAGGTCGCCGCGATCATCAACGTCCACCCCTTCCACACGCTGCATATCGGATGGATGGCGAAGACCTATCCGCACGCGAAGCTCTACGGCACGCGCCGCCATCACGAGAAGTTTCCCGGGCTCCAGTGGGAAAGCGGCACGTGCGAGGCAGGCGCGCTCGACGGGCTGTTCGGCGATGCGCTGAGCTTCTCCGTCCCCAAGGGCGTGCAGATGGTGTGCGAAGACGAGAACGTCCATTTCTCGTCCATCCTCGCCTATCACCGCCCGAGCGGAACGATCTTCGTCGACGATACGCTCTCTTGCATCGAGGCGCCCTTCCCGCTCTCGCTGCTGCCCTTCACCGGCAAGCTCGCCTTCCATCCGACCCTGGCCAAAGCGCTGGAGCCCGATCTCCACGCTGCCGACACATTCCGCGAGTGGGCGATCGGCATGGCACAGGAATGGCCCGATGCCCGGCGCGTGGCGACCGCACACAACACCACGATGGAACTTGCCCCCGGCGAATTTCCGGAAAAGGTGGGCGCCGCGCTCGGCCGGGTGTCCGGCGTGCTCGCCAAGCACCGCAAGGCACCGGCGGCCACATGAGTTTCTCCCCGACGATTTGCATTTTCTCGCGAGGCTGACGATATATTGCCCATGGGTCAGGCAACTCCGATAATGAGATGGGATTCGGACGGGGATCAGTCCTTTTCCATTCGTGATCCCAAGCCTGCCCAATGGGTTCGTCAGATCGTCGAATCGAGCCCGATCGCATCGGTAATTTCCGACCCGCGCCTGCCCGACAATCCGATCGTGGCGGTCAACCAGCCCTTCATCGACCTGACCGGTTACCCGCCCGAGGAAATCCTTGGGCGCAACTGCCGGTTCCTCGCCGGGGAAGGCACCGAGCCATGGCTGACCGAGAAGATCCGTTGCGGCGTGCGCGAAAACAAGCCGGTTCTGGTCGAAATCCTAAACTACAAGAAAAGCGGTGAGCCCTTCCGCAACGCAGTGCTGGTCGCGCCGATCTACGACGAGGAAAACGAGCTACTCTACTTCCTCGGCAGCCAGGTCGCGATTGATTGCGACGAGCCGCATCTCGCCGTCAGCCGCCGAGAGCGTGCATCGGCCATGATGCAGACGCTCTCCCCGCGCCAGTTCGAGGTCACCCGGATGGTCGCCAGCGGCCTGCTCAACAAGCAGATCGCGGGCGCGCTCGGCCTGTCGGAAAAGACGGTGAAGATGCACCGCAAGCTGGTGATGGAAAAGCTGGAGCTGCGCACATCGGCGGACCTTGTCCGGCTGGCTGTCGAAGCGGGCATGTAGAGCCAGGTACCGCCTTTGGGTCAGCGTGCCAGAGGGCCATATCGAAAAACCGGCGCTCCGAAGCCATATCTCAGAAGCCGCGTGGGCACCTGCTAGATTCAGCTGTCCCCCGACTCCACCAGTGGACCGGTGTCCACGCGGTACCCCTCCACAGATCTCCTGAAGCTGGTCGATGCGTGATGCATCCCGATCCATCGCCGATGGTATTGCCTGCGATTCAGACTAGATAGGCGGCGATGCACACGTCCGCCTCCCTCTGGTTTCGCGAGAATGCTCCGCTGGTCGGCGTAGCGGCGATCTTGCTGCTGACGTTCGTCGTCCTGTCGATCTCCGCGGCGCGCGATGCAGTGCACCCCCAACCGGCCGCCACTGCGATCGCTTCGGCCTCCCCGGTCGAGGCGCTACCCGCCAGTGGCGCGGGCGAGGCGCTGCTCGAATCCGAACTCGCACCCGACGATGCGCAGGCGCGCAACGAAGCGGTCGCCATCGTCGACGGCGGCCCCGGCACCGCGAGCCCCTTCCGGTTCGAGGGCAGTAGTGCGGACCGCGCCCGCGCGCGCGACTGCCTTGCCCTCGCCGCGATGGCGGAGGCCGGCTACGGCGATGCCGACCAGCGCGCGGTGATCCAGGTCATCCTGAACCGCACGCGCCATCCCGGTTTCGCCAACACCGTATGCGGCGTGGTCTATCAGGGGTCCCACCGGCCGACAGGCTGCCAGTTCAGCTTCACTTGCGACGGGTCGCTCGCGCGGCGCTACCCCGAAAGCCAGTGGCGCGCGGCGCGTCAGCGTGCCGAAGAAGCGCTGGGTGGACGCGTCGAGAGCGCGGTAGGCATCGCGACGCATTACCATGCGAATTACGTCTATCCGTGGTGGAGCGACCAGCTGGACAAGATCGCGGTCGTCGGACCGCACCTGTTCTTCCGTTGGCGCGGCTTCTGGGGCACCAGCCGGGCCTTCTCGGTCGCCTATCGCGGCGGCGAGCCCGACCCGATGGCGCTGCGTATGGTCGCGCAGGAGGTCGAGCGCCCCGAAGCGCTGCTGCCCAGCCTCGTCGCCGACAGCGAGGCCGTGCGTTCGATCACCGGGAAGGAGGAGAACTCGGCCAGCACGAGGAGCGAACTGAGCGCGGACGCCGCCCGCGCCGCCCAGACATCCGGCTCTTCGCCCGGCCCCGGCCCGGGCGCGCATTTCGTGCTCGTCGGATCGGGCGACGATCCTGCGGCGGTCGTCGCCAACGCCCGCACGCTGTGCCCCGGCGACAGGTTCTGCCAGGTCTATGGCTGGAGCGAGGCGAGCGCGATCCCCGCCGAACTGCCGCTGCCCGACGCGGCGCGTCGCCAGCTGCGCTTCAGCTATCTCGCGCCGCGCAATGGCAATCCGGAGGCCGTGTTCTTCGACTGCCGCCTTTTTGGCCAGCCCTCCACTGGCCGCTGCCTGCCCGCCACGCGGCCCTGATCCCACAGATCAAAACCATGGCATCCCAATGCCGTAGCGGATTTGCTGGACCGTCTCGCCCGCGCTAGTCCGGCGGCAAACACAGGGAGAAGCAGGCATGGGCGGCAATCGGGATCAGAGCTACGAAGAGGTCGTTACCGGCCGCCGCAGCATTCGCGGCTTTTTGGACAAGCCAGTCCCGCGCGAGCTGATCGAGGGGATTCTCGCGCTCGCGACCCGCGCGCCGTCGTCCTACAACAACCAGTGCTGGAACTTCACCGTCGTCACCGGCGATCCGCTCGACGCGATCCGCCGGGGCAACACCGAAGGTATCCTCGCGGGCAATCCCGACACGCGCGAGTTCCGCCGGCCCGAAGGCGACCCGCCCGAACACCACCGCCGCCGCCAGATCGACGTGGCCAAGCAATTGTTCGGCGCGATGGGGATCGAACGCGAGGACAAGGAGCGCAGGCAGGACTGGACGCTGCGTGGCTTCCGCCAGTTCGATGCGCCCGTCTCCGTCGTGGTGACCTACGATCGCGCGATCCTCGGCAGCGACATCGCGCCGTTCGATTGCGGCGCGATCACCAATGCGCTGGTCAATGCGGCATGGTCGCGCGGGCTGGGCTGCGTGATCAACTCGCAAGGCATCATGCAGAGCCCCGTGGTGCGCGAGCATGCGGGCATCCCGGAGGATCAGGTGATCATGATCTGCGTCGCGATGGGCTGGCCCGATCCGGACTTCCCCGCCAACGCGGTCGTCTCCGAACGAAAGCCGCTGGACGAAACCGCCCGCTTCGTCGGCTTCGATGGCTAAGGGGAGAGCCCGCACGCGCAGGCGCCTCCCCCCGATAGATCCTAAGCCGTTGGCTCGGCCACCTTTGCTGCGCACCGATCCACCCAGTCGCGCACTTCCGGCCCGGCGGGCAGCGCATCGCCGAACCACTGGAAGGGGGAGCTCAGCAGCATGTCGGCCGCGCTGAACCGCTCGCCCAGCAGCCAGGGGCCATCACGCAAGGGGGTGGCGAGCGTTTCGAGCATCCGCTCCATGTCGCCCAGCCCGTCGGTCACCACCGGATGCGAGACGCCCGCCCATTGCAGGATCAGCAGCGGCTCCATCACGCCCTGGTAATAGGCTAGCCACGAAAGATAGGCCCCGCGGCCTGCCTCGCCTGCCAGCGGCCCCAGCTTCGCCTGCGGGTGCATGTCCGTGAGGTAGAGCATGATCGCCCCGCGCTCGCGCACATGATCCTCGCCATCGACGAGATAGGGCACCTTCTTTTCGGGATGGGGATTGGCCGGGTCCTGCGCGCCAGAACCATCCTGACGGCGGATCGTGACCTCGTGGATGTCCACGTCCGCACCCAGCATGCGGACGAGATCGACGACCGTGTCGGAACGGGTCTGGGGAGAGTGATAGAGCGTCGGCATGCGATTTTCCTTTCCGTTTGCGGTGCCGCGGGAATATGCCCGCCCTGCTGACAGAAAGAGGCAGCAGCGAAACATGGCACGGCAAGACAGGCTCATGCGGTTGATGGCCGCGCTCCGGCGGCTTCCCTCGCCCGTCACGGCGCAGCGACTGGCGGAAGAAACCGAGATTTCGCGGCGCCAGCTCTATCGCGATATCGCCACGCTGCGCGCGGGCGGCGTGCTGATCGATGGCGCGACCGGCTACGGCTACACGTTGACAGAAGACCCCGCGCTGCCCCCGCAAAGCTTCTCCCGGCTCGAGACCGAGGCACTGATGCTCGCGGTCGGCAGTCTGGACGAACTGGGCGACGATCGGCTCGCGAACGCCGGGCGCGACGCGATGGCGCGGATCATCGCCACCCTGCCCGACCGACAATCGCGCCAGTCGATGCACGCGATCATGCGATCGTGGCGCATGCCCGCAGAGCGCCCGGCGATTGCGGTCGATGTCGATAGGCTGAGGCAGGCGTGCTGGGAAGAGACGAGCATCGTCATCGCCTATCGCGACAAGCGGGAGCGGCAGTCGACCCGCGAGATCCTGCCGCTGGGCCTGTCATACAGCCCGACCACGCTGATGCTGGTCGGCTGGTGCTTGCTGCGCCAGGATTATCGCACCTTCGAGGTTGCCCGGATGGAACGGCTAGAGCCGGGCAGCACAAGCTTCCGCCCGCGCCGCGTCGAACTGCTGCGTCGCTATCAGGCGATGCGCATGGCAGAGTGGGAGGCGCAGAAGGCGGCGGAGAAATGCGAGGCGGAGCGGCAGGCCGTCACCGACCCGCCGCCACCGAATCCTAGCGCAGGTTGACCACGTTGTCGGTCTCGGGGCGCACGCGGCGACCGTCGTAAAGGCTCAGCATCGGATCATCGTCGACCACCACGGCCTGCGTTACGCCGAAGCCGTTGAAATCGGTCTTCATCGCCGCGCCATAGGCACCCAGCATGCCGACTTCGATGTAGTCGCCAGCCGCGATATCGGCGGGCAGCGCGAAGGGGCCTTCCATGTAGTCCGCATCGTCGCAGGTCGGGCCGTAGAGCGAGAAATCCTCGCCCGGTGCGGCCTCGTCGTGATCGAGTGCCCGGACCGGGAATTTCCAGCCGAGATGCGCCGCATCGTAGAGCGCGCCATAAGCGCCATCATTGATGAACAGCTCGTTCCCGCGGCGCTTCTCGACCCGCGCGAGGAGCGAGGAATATTCCGCGCACAGCGCGCGACCCGGCTCGCACCACAGTTCCGACGAGTACGAAATCGGCAGCGTTTCGGACGCGCGGAAGATGACGTCGAAATAGTCTTCGAGCGGCGGCGGCTCCATCCCCGGATAGATGCTGGGGAAGCCCCCGCCGACATCGATGATGTCGATGACCACGCTGGAGGACACGATGGCTGCACGCGCACGCTCGATCGCCTGCACATAGGCGAACGGCGTCATCGCCTGGCTGCCGACATGGAAGCATACGCCCAGCCAGTCGCAATGCTGGCGGGTCTGCTGCAGCAGCACGGGCGCGTCGATGAGGTCGGCACCGAACTTGCTGGCAAGCGACAGCTCGGAAAATTCGGAGGAGACGCGCAGGCGCACCAGTAGCTTCAGGTCCTTGGCGGGCTTCCCGTCGGGTGCGCGGCATGCCTCGACGATCTTTGCCAGCTCTTCCTCGCTGTCGAGGCTGAAGGTACGGCACCCGTGCTGGTGGTAGGCTTCGGCAATCGCGCTCTTCGCCTTCACGGGGTGCATGAAGCACAGCTCGGCTTCCGGCAGGATCGAACGCACCAGCCGGACCTCGGCGATCGAGGCAACGTCGTAATGCGTGATCCCGCTATCCCACAAAATGCGGATCAGATCGGGCGACGGGTTCGCCTTGACCGCATAGAGCGGGCGGCCGCGAAAGCCGTCCACGAAGAAACGCGCGGCGCGCGCCGCTGCGTGCGGACGGTTGAGAATGACCGGTTCGTCGGGCGCGAGAGCGGCGACTACGGATCGAGCGTCAGGATAAGTGGCCAATTCAAGGGACCCCCAAAACGGTTAGGTTTCAGACAAGGGCTGCCTTGCGGTTCGAGTCCCCTTGGGGCAGCGGAGGCGCGCAAATAGGCGTTTCGCGCGGCGATGCAAGGGAAATCGTTACGTGCAGCATTCAACGAATCAACGCTGTCTGGCCGATGAGTTCCTAAACGGCGCCAAAGCGCCTGCCGAACCGGTTCTCCGGCGCGAGCAGGCGTTATTCCGCAGGCTATGAAAGCCGGTTGCGGAACTCCTCGTATCCGAATCGTTTGACGCAATCGAGCGCGTCGGACTCGCTGTCCCACAGCCAGATCGAGGGCAGCGGCACGCCGTTGAAGGTGTTGGTCTTCACCATCGAATAATGTGCTTGGTCGAGGAAGGCGATCCGCTGGCCCGGCTCGTTGGGCACGGGCAGCGAATATTGGCCGATCACGTCTCCGGCGAGGCACGACGGGCCGCCCAGCCGCACCGGCGGTTCGCCCGCTTTTTCATGCAGCATGGCGGGCCGGTATGGCGCTTCGATCACATCGGGCATGTGACAGGTGGCGGAAATATCGGTGATCGCGATCGGGCCGTCATTCTCGCCAGTGTCGAGGATCGTGCCCACCAGGATACCCGCATCCAGCGCCACTGCCTCGCCCGGTTCGAGGTAGATTTCCGCGCCCGTATCTGCCTTCGCATCGCGCAAAAACTCGATCAGTTCCTCGCGCTCGTAATCCGCGCGCGTGATGTGGTGCCCGCCGCCCATGTTGATCCACTTGAGCTGGCCGAACCACGGCTCGATCGCGTCGAACACGCGGTCCCACGTCCGGTGGAGCGGCTCGAAGCCCTGTTCGCACAGGTTGTGGAAGTGGATGCCCTCGACGCCCTCCATATGCTCCTCGGTCAACTGGCTGAGTGGGAAGCCGAGGCGGCTGCCGGGGCTGGACGGGTCGTAGCGCGGCACTTCGCCGGTCGGCACCTGCGGGTTAATCCGCAAGCCGACGTCGAACGCGCCGCCGCTCGCCCTCGCCTGCTCCAGGATCAGCGCGGCGCGCTGCATCTGGCCGGGCGAGTTGAAGATCACATGGTCGGAAAGGCGCGCGACCTCCTCCAGCTCGTCGGGCTTGTAGGCGGCGCAATAGGTACTGATCTCGCCATCGTAGAACTCCGACGCTAGGCGCGCTTCCCACAGGCCGGAGGTGCACACGCCATCGAGATATTCGCCGATGATCGGCGCGGTGCTCCACATGCTGAAGGCCTTGAGCGCAGACAGCATCTTGATGTCGGCCTCGTCGCGAATTTCCGCGAGGATGCGGCAATTCTCGCGCAGCTTCGCCGCGTCCACGACGAAGGCAGGCGTATCGACGCGGGATAGATCGAAGTGGGCGAAGGCGCCCGGGTCGCCAGCTTTGGTTTCCATGGCGACGCCTCTAGCGTCTTCAACGGCCCTGGCAAAGCGCCTGCCTGCCCCGCAAGCTGCCAAGCGCAACTGCTTCGCCACTACTGCCCGTCAGGGCTCTTCGGTGAAAGGATTACTTCCCCGCAACAAGAGGCTTGCCAAGACAAAATAATTTTCGCAGTAGTTTCTTCGGGCGGCCCTTATTTCACGAGGGCCGGGGGGGAGTTACGTACAGATGAAATGGATCGGCTTGGCCGTGAGCGCCGCACTTTTTGCAGCGCCGGTTGCCCTGCACGCGCAGGAACGTTCGGCAGTGAAGGAAGACTTCGAACTGGGCGCCAGCAGCGGGCAGAAGATTCTGGTGCTTCGTCCTTCGGTGCTGGCCGGTGCACAGTCCACGGGCGGCATCTTCGAACCCAATGCCGACTGGACCGAGCAGGCGCGCGCCAATCTCGCGACCTCGCTGACCAATTGGCAGACGCAGCTGGGCAACGAAGTCGTGCCCGCACCCGAGGCCTATGGTGAAGACGCGATCCTCGTCGAGGAATATATGGCGCTGTTCAGGGCCATCGCGTCCTCGGTGATCGAGTACCAGTTCTTCGTCGGCAATCGGCTGCCCACGAAAAAGCAGGACAATCGCGGGAACGTGTTCGAGTGGTCGATGGGGCCCGGCGTGGCCTCAATCCCTGGAGCTGCGGACGCCGACTATGCGCTCTTCATCCTAACCAAGGATGCGTATGGATCGACCGGGCGCAAGATCTTGCAGGTGCTCGCGGCGGTCGGCCCGGGCATCGGGGTCAAGTCGGGCGAGCATATCGGCTATGCCGGTCTCGTCGACCTGCGGACGGGCGACCTTTTGTGGCTCAACGCCGATGGGCAGATGGGAGGCGATGTCCGCGACCCCGAAGGGTCCGAAAAGCGCATGCGCCAACTGCTTGAGGATTTTCCGGGCAGCAGCATCGAGGCCGAGTGATGCGGGCGCCATCGCGCCTTGCTGCGATCTTAGCGCTGGCCATCACCTCCCCGGCATTCGCCGAGCCTGCACCGCCGCCGCCGCCATGGGCGGGCGTGTACCAGCCGCAAGGGGTCGACGAGATCGGCCTGTGGGGCGAGGACGACGAGAGCGAGCGCAAGCTGGCGGCATCGCCGCAGATCATCCGCGATGAAAAGCTCGTCGCCTATCTGCACGACGTGCTGTGTCGGGCGGTCGGGACCGATCGTTGCGGCGCGACGCGGATCTATGTGATCCGTGAACCCGCATTCAACGCGACGATGTCACCCAATGGCACGATGCGTGTCTATAGCGGGCTGCTGCTGCGGATGCGCAGCGAGGCCGAGCTTGCTTCGGTACTGGGCCACGAATTCGGCCATTTCGAGCAGCGCCACGGCCTCGATGCTTTCAAGCGGCGCCGCTCGTCCGGGGATGTGCTCGCGTGGGCATCGCTGCTCGCATCGACCTTCGCGACGGGCCCCGCCTACACCGCCAGCAACAGCGTGACATACCAGATTTACGGCAACCTCTTCCGTTACAACCGCGACCAGGAACGCGAAGCGGACCTGCTGGGCCTCAGCTACCTGAACGAAAGCGAATTTCGCCCCCAGGCCGCATCGCAGGTGTGGGAGAGCCTGATGGGCGAAATCGAGGCATCGAGCGTGGCCCGGGGCCTCCGGAAACCGAAATTCGACGCGATCGCCTTCACCGCATCGCATCCGCCGCACGCCGAGCGGGCCGGCTACCTTGCAGACCTGGCCAACCCCGAAGGCGCATTGCGCGACGATGGCGCCGAACCCTATCGCGACGCCATGGCGCAGTGGATGCCGGTCTTCCTCGAAGACCAGATCAAGCTCAACGATTTCGGGGGCAGCGAGTATATTATCGAAAGCCTCGCGCAGGCTGGCTGGACGGCGGACCTCTGGTTCGCCCGCGGCGAGCTTTTCCGAGCGCGCGGCGCACCGCGCGACCTTGCCAATGCCGCCGATTTCTACCGCGAGGCGATTGCGCTGCAAGCCGATCATCCCGGCGCCCATCGCGGCCTCGGCCTCTCGCTGCTGAAGCTCGGCAAAACAACCGAAGGGCATGCGGCCATCGCCACCTATCTCGATCTGGAACCTCAGGCGCACGATGCCGCCCTGATCCGTCTCATGCTTCCCAAGGAGCGCGCACAATGACGTTGTTTTCGCGTATTTTCGTGGCCTTTTGCCTGTCGATCGCCCTCTTGGCGTCGCCGCAACCGGGCCTGGCACACAAACTCCGCGAGGCAGGAACGAGGGTCGACGTGGCCCAGAGCGAGATGACCGTGACGCCCGCCCTCGACTGGAACAGGCTCAACGGCCGGATCGGCAAGAAAACCGAAACCTGGACGCTCGACGGGGAGCAGCTGAACAACGTCACGTTCTTCGGCGGCATGGCCCCCGGCAAGCCGCTAATCAAGGAGCGGGATCGCAAGCACAATCCGCTCCCCGATTTCACCCGCCAGACGCTGCTGCCGGAAATTCCCGAACTTCTCGAACGCACCTACCGCGCCGATCGCGGGATCGGCACCTTCAGCGTGCTATCGGTGACGCCCGCGTCCTTCCTGGCGCAGGACGGCGTCGAGTTCACCTATCGCTACGTCGATGCCGACAACCTGACCCGGCTGGGGCTCGCACGGGCCGCCATCGTGCAGGGCGAACTGTTCATGATCCTCTACGAAGCGCCGCGCCTGCACTATTACGAGCGCAACCTGCCCGATTTCATGACTCTGCTGGAGAGCGCTTCGCTCTCCAGCTAGCTGGTCACCGACCGCGCTCAGCGCTTTTCCAACAATCGCAGCGCTTCGGCAATCGCGGGATCGCTTCCATCCGCCGCCGTACTGGCAGGCTCGACCGGCACGCTTGCGACGTAATCTTCGCGCGGCGTCCCGTCGACATGGAACAGCGACTCGCCGCCGAAGTCGAGACGCGCGCCGCTCAGCTCGAGCTGTTCGTTCCACAGCCCGCCCAACAGGTCGCCCATGTTCGAACCGATCGTGGTCGCGCCGGTTGCCGCATCCATGCCGATGACGATGCCTTCGCCCATGCTGCCGGTCCACCGGCCGTGGAGCACGATAACGGGCCCGCCGAAGTAGGGCTCGCGCGGGAAGACGTATTCGACGAACTGGCGCGGCACGGTGAACTCGCGTTCGAGCGCGGGGATGCGGTGCATCTGGTAGGGCCGGACCTGATCGGTGAAGTGCCCGATGATCGAGCGGCCGACCTCGGTATTCCCCCCGCTTGGCGTTTCGCGCATATCGAGGATGATCGCCCGCGCACCCGCCCCTATGGCCTTTTTCATGGCTGCGTCGAATGCGGTGATCGTGTCGTTATTACCGAGCGAATTGAGCGGCGCGAGCACCGCGACATCACCGCGCGGACCGGCGAAGGAGAGGTCCACCGGCTCTCGGTCACGCAGGGAATTCGCCCAGTCGCGCGTCGATGCCAGCTCGAAGGTGCGGACCTGGCCGTTCGCCTTGCGCAGCTTGAGCGATCGGTCGCCCTTGCGCCGCCCGTTTGCTGCCAGTGTCAGCCCGTAATCGAGCTGGTCGGCGGTGGGATCGGGCAGAACCTCGCCGAAAGGCGCCTGCGCCGCAGCGCGCGCCGGTTTGCCGTCGATGGACAGCACCTCGTCGCCCGGCCGCAGCCCGGCATCGAAGGCAGGCGAACCGCGCCGGACATCGACGATCAGCGCCTTGCCATCCTCGAACCGGGCATCGAGATCGGCGGCCGTCATGACGATCGCGTAATCGTCGTCATCGAACGGCCCGACGATCAGATGAGGGTCCATGAACGTGAGCGCGGTGCGGTGCATGATCCGGCGCAGCGCCGCCTTGTCGGGCGCCTTCGCTGCCAGCGCGCGGGAGCGGTCCAACTGCGCTTCGACGTCGATATCGTCGCGCTCGATATAGGCATAGCCGCGCCGCAGCACCTGCTCGAACTCGTCCCACGCGGCGCCAGCGTCGAAAGTCGCTCGACCTTGGTCAGTCTCGGCCGCAACGTCCTGCGCGGCGACGCTCACGGACGCCCCAAGCGAGGCGAGGAGCAGACATCCGAGGGCAATCTTGCGCATGGTCTGAAAGTCTCCGGCTGTTTCGTTCGTTCGGCAGTCAGCCAAACGCAGCCGATCAAGGGTGTGTCAACCGGCCCGAATCGCCCCGCCCACCGATTGCGCCATCAGGTCTTGAAGATGAAGAACGACCCCGCACCGATCAGCGCAAACCCGATCAGCTGGTTGAGACCGGGCTTCTCGCCGAACATGAAAAAGGCGACGATGACGAAGCCGACCAGCGAGAAGATAGTGGTGATCGTCTTGAGCTCGGCCAGAGAATAGGCGGCAATGCCGATCCGGTTGGCGGGAACGGCAAACACGTATTCGCCCAGCGCGATTAGCCAGGACACGCCGATCGCCCATACCAGTGTCTTCTCCGGCGCCTTGAGGTTGGCGTACCACGCGACGTTCATGACGATATTCGACAGCGCCAGCAGGCCGATGGGTGCCAGCAGCGCAAGTTTAGAGCTCATCGGACACTCTCCAGGGCATCCCCGAAGGCAGCCAGCGCCTCGTCGTCGAAACAGACCAGTGCGATGCGGTCGAACGCGTCGGGATTCTCCGCCACCACATCTGCAACCGTTTGCGCCGCAACCTGCGCTGCGCGATCCAGCGGATAGCCGTAGATCCCGGTCGAGATCGCCGGAATACCAACAGAGCGCGCGCCGAGTTCGACCGCGCGGGTGAGCGATTCCCGATAACAGCACGCCAACTGCTCCGGCTCGCCATTATCGCCGCCGCGCCAGACCGGGCCGACCGTGTGGATGATGTGGTCGGCGGGCAGGCGATAGCCCTTGGTGACCTTCGCCTGCCCGGTCTTGCACCCGCCCAGCAGGCGGCATTCGCGCACCAGATCCGGCCCCGCCGCACGGTGTATGGCACCATCGACACCGCCGCCGCCCAGCAGAGAGGAATTCGCAGCGTTGACGATGGCGTCGAACTCCATCGTCACGATGTTGCCCTGAACCGCCTCGATCTTGGTGGAGCCTTGCTGCAAGGGTCTAGAAGCCGACCGGCCCCTCCAGTTCCTTCACGTTCCACGGCAGGCCATGTTCGTTCAGCATGTCCATGAAGGGATCGGGGTCGAACTGCTCCATGTTGAACACGCCGTCGCCGTCCCAGGTGCCCTCCACCATCATCGCGCTGCCGATCATCGCGGGCACGCCGGTGGTGTAGCTGACGGCCTGGTTACCCGTCTCTTCGTAGGCGGCTTCGTGGCTGCAGATATTGTTGATGTAGAACGTCTTCTCGCCCGACCCGTCGAGCGCTTCGCCGGTCGCGATCACGCCGATATTGGTCTTGCCCTTGGTCGTTTCGCCCAGCGTTTCCGGCTTGGGCAGCACGGCGGCGAGGAACTGCAGGGGGATGATGTCGCGGCCCTGGTACTTGACCGGATCGATCCGGGTCATGCCGACATTCTGCAGTACGGTCAGGTGCTTGATGTATTCATCGCCGAAGGTCATCCAGAAGCGCGCACGCTCCAGCTCCGGCACGAACTTGGCCAGGCTTTCCAGCTCTTCGTGATACATCATGTACATGTTCTTCTGGCCGACTTCCTCGAAGTCGAACTCGACCTTCTTGCCCATCGCCGGGGTCTCGACGAATTCGCCGTTCTCCCAGTGGCGCGCGGGCGCGGTTACTTCGCGGATGTTGATTTCCGGGTTGAAGTTCGTCGCGAAGGCCTGCCCGTGATCGCCGCCATTGCAGTCGAGAATGTCGAGCTGGCGGATGGTCTTGAGCTTGTGTTTCTTCAGCCACATCGTGAACACGGATGTTACGCCCGGATCGAAGCCCGAGCCGAGCAGCGCGGTCAGGCCAGCTTCCTTGAAGCGGTCCTGATAGGCCCACTGCCAGTGATATTCGAACTTTGCCTCGTCCTTGGGCTCGTAGTTCGCGGTGTCAAGGTAATCCACGCCCGCTTCGAGGCACGCATCCATGATCGGCAGATCCTGGTAGGGAAGCGCGAGGTTCACCACCAGTTTGGGCCCGATCTTCCTGATCAGGTTGACCATCGCGGGGACTTCCTCCGCGTCGATCTCGTAGGTCGAAATCTCCACGCCCGTGCGATCCTTCACCGAGGTGGCGATGCTGTCGCACTTGCTCTTGGTGCGGCTGGCGAGATGGATGTCGGTGAAGATATCCTTGTTCATCGCCATCTTGTGGACGCAGACCGAGCTGACGCCCCCTGCCCCGATCACCAGTACCTTCGACATGCTTTTTCTCCGTATGCGAATCTTTGAGCGCGCCCTTACCCAAACGAAGGCGGTGCTCCAAACGATCCGAGAAACGCGCAGCGCCAATCGGCACTTTCCTAATCGGGTGCGGGGGGACTATCGGGGGCGAATGAACGTTCGCGCCCTCCCCTGTCCTGTCCCACCTCGCCCTCGGCCAGCCGGTTTTTCCTCTTCAGGACACTGTGTCAGGTGTGTCAGGCATGGCGCGCAGGTGGCGTCGTGACGGGCGGGATACAGGCGGACGCAATGCGCCGGCCGACCCGCGAAGGCGTGATCGCCGCTGCCGAGAGCATTGCGCAGATACTGCCGCCCACCCCGCTGCTGCCGGTCGAGATCGGCGGTGTCCAGTGCTGGGTGAAGGCGGAGAGCCTGCAACCGATCGGCGCGTTCAAAATTCGCGGCGGCTGGTGGCGGCTTTCGAGCCTGAGCGAGGAGGAGCGCGCGCGCGGCGTAGTCGCGGTGTCGAGCGGCAACCACGCACAGGGCGTCGCATGGGCGGCGCGCAAGCTCGGCATCAAGGCCGCGATCGTGATGCCGCGCAATGCGCCGAAAGTGAAGCTTGAAGCCACCAAAGCACTCGGCGCGGAAATCGTCCTATACGAACGCGCCCCAAAAGATGAGGGGGGCGAGGACCGGGACGAGGTTGCGGCGCGCGAGATCGACAAGCGCGGTGCGGTGCTGGTTCACGCCTTTGCCGATGCCTGGGTGATCGAAGGACAAGGCAGTGCGGGGATCGAGTTTACCGGACAGCTGGGCAAGCAGCCGCCTCTAATCCTCGCCTGCTGTGGCGGCGGCGGGCTGACAGCCGGGCTGGCGCTTTCCTGCCCGGAGAGCCGGATCGGGCCGGTCGAGCCTTTTGGCTGGGATATGGTCGGCCAGGCGATCGCCAAAGGAGAAATCGTGCAGGCGGCACCCGATGCGCCGGAGACCATCTGCGACGCACTGCAGCCGACGGCGACCAAGCCGATCAACCTCGAAGTGCTGCGCGACCGGGCCGAGCCCGGCGTCACCGTTACCGACGATGACGTGCGCACCGCCCAGCGCTTTGCCTTCGCGAAACTCGGCCTCGTGGTCGAGCCCGGCGGCGCGGCGGCCCTTGCGGCAGCCCTTGCCGGTAAGCTAGCGCTGAAACCCGATACCGTCATCATGCTGACCGGACGCAATGTGGACCCCACGGCCTATGCCGCGACCATCGCGCCCGACGCAGCCTGAACACCGCAACCGGAGACTACCCCCCATGCCGCAAGGCGATACCCACATCATCGACCGTTCTGTGGTCCGCAAGAGTACGGGCCTGAAGGACACTCTGCTCGACAAGGCCTTCGCCACCGCGTTTCGCGGACTGGTCTATGCGCAGATCTGGGAAGACCCGGTGGTCGACATGGAAGGGCTGCAGATCGACGAGGACAGCCGCGTGCTGTGCATCGCCAGCGGCAGCTGCAACGCGCTGAGCTATCTCACCGCAAACCCCGCCGCGATCACCGCGGTCGACCTCAACCGCGCGCATATCGCGCTGGGCCGGCTGAAGATTGCGGCGATCAACGCGCTGCCGAACTACGACCTTTTCCGCCGCTTCTTCGCGCATTCCGATTACAAGGAAAACGTGTCGATCTACGAGGACCGGATCGCACCGCTGCTGGACGATGAAAGCCGCAAATACTGGGAAGGCCGCGACATTCGCGGACGCCGCCGGATCACCCAGTTCCAACGCGGGATCTACAAGCAGGGCCTGCTGGGCAATTTCATCGGCATGGCCCACCTGTTCGCCAAGCTGTACGGCGTGGACCTGCGCAAGGTGCTCGAAGCGCCGACCGTCGAGGAACAGCGTGCCATCTTCGAGAGCGAGCTGGCGCCGGTATTCGACAAGAAGTTCGTCCGCTGGGTGACCAACCAGCCCGCATCGCTCTTCGGCCTCGGCATTCCGCCCGCGCAGTACGACGCGCTGGCGGGTGACGAGAAGATGGCCGAAGTGCTGCGCAAGCGGCTGGAGAAGCTGGCCTGCGATTTCGACGTGAAGGACAACTACTTCGCGTGGCAGGCCTTCAATCGCGGCTATTCGAAAGACGAGAACGCATCGCTGCCGCCCTACCTCCAGCGCGACAATTACGCCGACCTGCGTGAACGGGTCGCCAAGCTGAGCGTGCAGCGCGCCAACCTTTCCGAATTCCTCTCCGCCCAGCCGGCGCGGAGCCTCGATCGCTACGTCTTCCTCGATGCGCAGGACTGGATGGACGACCATCAGCTGACCAACCTGTGGCGCGAGGTCACGCGGACGGCGCGCGAGGGAGCACGGGTGCTGTTCCGCACCGCCGCCGAACCGAGCCTGCTGCCCGGCCGCGTACCTAACGAGATCCTCGACCAGTGGACCTATCATGACGAGTTGTCGAAGGACCTGACCGAGCGCGACCGCAGCTCGATCTACGGCGGCGTGCACCTGTACGAGCTCGCCTGATGGCACAGGCGGGGGGCAAGCACGATCACGCCGCGCTGATGGATTCGATCTATCGCGGGCAGAAGTACATCTATGATTTCACGCGCAAATATTACCTGTTCGGGCGCGACGAGCTGATCCGGGGGCTCGATTGCCAGCCGGGCGACGCCGTGCTGGAAATCGCCTGCGGAACGGGTCGCAATCTTGCGAAGGTGCAGCATGCCTATCCCGGCACCCGGCTGTTCGGGATCGATATCTCGGCGGAAATGCTCAAGAGCGCGGCCGCCAAGCTGGGCACCAACGCGATCCTTGCCCCCGCCGATGCGCGGCAGTTCGATGCGCGCGCGATGCTGGGCCGCCCTACGTTCGAGCGGGTGATCCTGTCCTATTCGATCTCGATGATTCCCGACTGGGAGCGCGCACTGCGCCACGCCGCCACACTGGTGGCGCCGGGTGGTTCGCTGCATGTGGTCGATTTCGGCAGCTACAGCGCGCGCGGCACGCTTGGCGCGCGGATCCTCAAGTGGTGGCTGAAGCAGTTCCATGTCGCCCCCCGGCTCGATCTGCCCGATGTCGCGGAAGCACTTGCGCAAATGCCCGGCTGGACCCGGCAGGGGCGTGACGGGATGGGCGGATATTATCGCCTCGAACGGCTCTGCCGCGCAGCTGGATCGACGGATTGACAGGCCTCCTGGCCACCGTCACCGTCCGCTGGACAATTCAGGGGGATTGAATGCAGGCTCAGATGCTCGCTCCGGCTGCCGTGCTCGTCGCATGGTCGCTCATCATGCTTTTGTGGATGGCACTGACTCGCCTTCCGGCCATGAAGAAGGCTGGCGCCGGCCTGCAAGATGCCAAGCGCGGCGGTCGCGGGCGGGATCTAGAAGGCGTGATCCCCGACAAGGTGCAATGGAAGGCGCATAACTACGCCCACCTGATGGAACAGCCCACGCTGTTCTACGCCATCGTCGTAACGCTCGCGATCCTCGCGCCCAGCCCGCTGGCGATCCTGCTTGCTTGGATCTACGTCGCGCTTCGGATCGTTCATTCGGTCTGGCAGGCAACGGTCAATATCGTCGCGATCCGTTTCCTGCTCTTCATCACCTCGACCCTCGCCCTGATCGCGCTCGCGGTCATGGCGCTCATCGCAACTCTGGGAGCCCCCTCATGATCGGCATGGACATCCTGCAACCTCTCGTCGCGCTGATGATCTGGACGATGATCGTCTGGGCGTGGATGTACGCCACGCGCATCCCTGCGATGCAGGCGAGCAAGGACATCGATACGAAGAACCTGCGGGGCGGGACGGGCCTCGATCTCGACCGTGTGCTGCCCGAAAAGGTGCAGTGGAAGGCGCACAACTACAACCACCTGCACGAACAGCCCACGGTGTTCTACGCAGTCGGCATCGTGCTCGCGATCATCGGCGCGGGCGACGGAATTCCGGCGCTGCTGGCGTGGATCTACACCGGACTTCGGATCATCCACACCATCGTGCAGGTCACCGCGAACAAGGTGATGGTGCGCTTCGTGCTGTTCGCGGTGTCGAGCGTAGTGCTGATCGCGCTGATCGGGTTTGCCGCGGCGACCGTCTTTGGCGGCGGCGGCTAAGGCAGCTAAGGTTTGCTGGCTTCCGTTTGAGTTACCAAGCAGACCGCTCCTCCTGAGCGAGTCGAAAGGGCGTCCTTCAATCGCTCAGCCGGGCGAAAGAGAATGCAGTCCTTCGACAAGCCCAGGACGAGCGGAGAAGGCAGGTGGGCAGAGCCGCCCTACTCCGCCGCTTCGGCTTCCTCGACATGGCCGTCGAGCTCGATCTCGAGCCCTGACAGGAACCGCTCGGCATCGAGCGCGGCCATGCAGCCCGTGCCAGCAGCGGTTACCGCCTGGCGATAGGTGTGGTCCATCACGTCGCCGCACGCGAACACGCCGGGAATCTCGGTGCGGGGCGTGCCCGGCTCGACGATCAGGTAGCCGCCATCGTCGGTCGGCAGCTGGCCGGTGAACAGCTCGGTCGCGGGCGCATGGCCGATGGCGACGAATGCGCCGTCGACTTCCAGTGTGCTCTCTTCGCCGGTCACCGTGTCCTTCAGGACGAGGTGGTGCAGCGCTCCGTTCTCGCCCGCCTCGAACCGCTCGACCGTCTTGTTCCACATCGGCGTGATCTTGTCGGAGTTGAACAAGCGATCCTGCAGGATCTTCTCGCTGCGCAGCTCGTCACGCCGGTGGATCAGCGTCACGTCGTCGGAATGGTTGGTGAGGTACAGCGCTTCCTCGACCGCGGTGTTGCCGCCGCCGATCACCGCGACCTTCTTGCCGCGGTAGAAGAACCCGTCGCAGGTCGCGCAGGCGCTAACGCCCTTGCCGCCAAGCTCCTGCTCGCCCGGCACGCCGAGCCACTTGGCCGAAGCGCCGGTCGCGATCACCACGGTATCGCCGATGTACTCGTCGCCGCTGTCGCCCACCGCGCGGAACGGGGAGCCATTCTTGAGGTCGATCTCCACGATCGTGTCCCAGTGCATCTTCGTGCCGACGTGCTCCGCTTGCGCGCGCATCTGTTCCATCAGCCACGGGCCCTGGATCACATCCGCAAAGCCGGGGTAGTTCTCCACATCGGTGGTGATGGTCAACTGGCCGCCCGGTTGCAGGCCCTGGACCATGACCGGCTCCAGCATGGCGCGCGCGCCATAAATGGCCGCGCTGTAGCCTGCGGGGCCGGAACCGATGATGAGCATCTTTGTGCGGTGCGTCGCCATGTGCGCGCGTCTCCTGTCAGTCTGAAATCTTGCTGTAAGTATGGGGATCGCAGCCCCCAGAGTCACGCCACGAAGCGCGACTGCAGGCTGTCTCTCAACCCGTCATCCACACCAATCGCATCGCCGAGAAACGCATCGAGCGATCCCCAGCGCTCGTCCACGATGGCGAAGAAGCGGTCGAAATACGCCTCGCGCACCTGCATCAGCTCGGCGATGGCTGCCGGGACGATCGGGCCGCCGAGGCGCTCCTCGATCCCGGGAAGCGATTGTCGTTCGAGGATGTGGTAGGTCGGCGCGTCGTTAGTACGCAGGAATTCTTCCAGCATGTCCGCCCGGGACACGCCCAGGATGTGGTGCAGCAGCACAGCGGCGATGCCGGTGCGATCCTTGCCTGCGAAGCAGTGGACCAGGCTCGCCCCCTCCCGCTCGGCCAGTGTGCGGAGGTACTGACCGAAGATCACCTGCATCGCGGCATTCTCTGGCATCCGGGTATAGACCTTCAGCATCCGGTCATGCGCGCTCTCCGCGGTGAGTTCCTGCGGCTGGCCGGGTTCGTGCGGCGCGCGCGAGCTGGTCTCTCCGTCGTAGAAAACCACCTCGCCATCCCACAGGTCGGGCCGGCGGCAGGGATGCCGCTCGCGCTCGCCATTGCCGCGCAGGTCGATCACCGTACGAATGCCGAGATCGGCGAAAGTCCGCAGATCGGATTCACTCGCCTCGACATGCTGGCCAGAGCGGAACAGCAGGCCGGTACGCACGCGCCCTCCCCCGAGCGTCGGATAGCCGCCGTAGTCGCGGAAATTGTGGATTCCTTCGGTGGCTATGAAGGTCGGTGCGTCGTTGTTGCTCATACCCATCGGATTGGCAGCGCGGGGCCGTACGCGCAACCGGTGAGGATGAATTGCAATGCGCAACCCTTGCCAAAACCTGTCATTTGCCCGAACCGGTGGCGCAAAGAACAAGCGGGATCGAGGAGCACACAATGGCAGATTACCAGACCATCCGCGTCGACCAGGCCGACAACATTGTCACACTGACGCTTAACAGGCCGGACAAGATGAACGCGATGGGCGCCGAAATGGTGGACGAGATGATGGCCGTGTTTGACGCCCTGCCCGGCATGGGCGCACGCGCACTGCTGATCACCGGCGAAGGCCGCGGGTTCAGCTCAGGCGCGGACCTGAGCGGGCGCAGCCTTGGCGGAGGTAGCTCGAAGCCGGGCGATGCCTCGCGCCGGTCGCTGCAGACCAGCTTCAACCCGCTGATGCTGGCGCTGGCGGGACTCGATGTGCCTGTGGTGACGGCGATCAATGGCGCAGCCGCAGGGATCGGCTGCACGCTCGCTCTGTCGGGCGATCTTATCGTGGCGGGCAAGTCGGCCTACTTCCTGCAGGCCTTCGTCAATATCGGCCTCGTGCCCGATGGCGGCGCCACCTGGGTGCTCCCCAAGGCTGCGGGCATTCCCGCGGCAATGGAGGCGATGTTGCTGGGGGAACGCATCCCGGCGGAACGCGCCTACGAACTGGGCATGGTCAACCGCTGCGTCGACGATGGCGCGGTGATGCACGAGGCGATGGCGCTGGCCACCAAGCTCGCCAACGGGCCGACCGTTGCGATGGGCCAGATACGCCGCCTCGTCCGCAATGCGCAGGCGCAGAGCCTGTCCGACGCGATGAACGCCGAAGCCGAGGCGCAACGGATTGCGGGCAACAGCGAGGATTTCATCGAGGGCGTGACGGCCTTCCTCGGCAAGCGTGAAGCGCAGTTCAAGGGGAAGTAGGAACGCCTACTTCTCTGCCAGACCGAGCAGACCACGTGCCTGTTTCAGGTGTGGGATATCGACCATTTCACCGTCGAGTTGGAGCGCGCCAGCGGCAGGGTTCTCCTCGAACAGCGCGACGATCCGACGCGCGCGTTCCAGTTCTTCTTCGGACGGGGTGAAGGCACGGTTGATCGGCTCGATCTGCGCCGGGTGGATGGCCATCATACCGCGGAACCCGAGCCTGCGGGCATCGCGCGCGGTCCGCTCCAGGCGCTCGACGTCGCGGAAATTGGGATCGACCGTCTCGACCGGAGCGACGCCAGCGGCGTTCGCCCCCGCCAGGCACAGGGTCCGCGCGAGAGCGAAAGGCTCCAGCAGATTGCCCTGCTCATCGCGATTGGCCGCCGCGCCGAAAGCTGCGGCAAGGTCTTCCGCGCCCCAGGTCAGCGCGTCGAGCCGGGGCACGCCCGCATAATCGCCAAGCCGGAAGAGTGCAGATGCGGTTTCAGTGGCGACGACGATCAGCCGGATCGCGCCGTCGTCGATCCCTGCAGCCGCTTCGAGCGCGGTGAGATAGTGGCCGAGCAGTCGCGCTTCGTCGGGTGTTGCCTTGGGCAGCATGATCCCGTCGGGCCGATGCGGCACTACTGCAACCAGATCGCCCAGCGCGTGCGGAGTGTCGACCGGGTTGACGCGCACCCACAGCGGCTTGGCACGGCCACCTTTTCCCAGCGCCTCCGCGACATGCGCCCGTGCGTCGGGCTTGGCGCTCTCGGCGACCGAATCCTCGAGGTCGAGGATGATCAGATCGGCTTCGCCCCCCAATGCCTTCTCCAGTTTGCGGGGGCTGTCTCCGGGTACGAACAGCAGAGAGCGGGCCGTCCAAGGCTGGATGTCGGTGGCAGGCGATGCGTCGGTCGAACTCTTCATGGTGACCGACCTAGCGCGCTCTTCGCGGGCGAGCCAGAGCCGACCGCACGCATCTTCACCGCTGCCCGGACGTCACGCCACATCGGATGAGGAGCGCAGCGCGTCGAACGCTACTGCGATGTCGGCCTTGTCCTGTGCCAGTTGCGCCCGGTCCACCGCATGATCGCGCAGGGCCCGTGCCTTCTCGCCGAGGAAGCGAACTGCCCCCGCCGCATCGTTATCCCGTTCGAGCACCGCGATCACCCGCGCATAATTGCCGATCATGCGGATCGAGACCGCGGGGTAGTCCGCCGCTGCCTGCCGGAAAGCGTTCAGCGGATCGTCGAGCAGGCTGGCGAAATCCTGGCCGCAAAGTTCGAAACGCGGATGGTCGGCCGAGGCTGCCACGCTCCCGTCGCCCACCCAGTTGCGTGCATGCCGGACGATGACCTCGCTCAGCGCGTCCGCCGCCGCGAGCGCGGTGTAGAAGTCGTTCACCGCCGGCGAAAGCGCGCGGGCCGCAATCTCCACCAGCAGCCTGATGCCGAAGACCGCGCCCTGCCGATCGCTGCGGAACGGCCCGATCGGCAGGGCCTGCTTGACCAGCTTGGGCGAAACGCCTGCCTGTTCGAACAAGGCGATCGGCTGTCCCTGAAGAATGTGCTGCCCCGGCGCGACTGCGATGCGAACCCTGCCCGGATGATCTGCCAACTTTCGGGCGAGATACTCAAGGTCCACGCCCTCAACATAGCCATCGCGCGGAGCGTCGATCGTCTGCCCCCACCGGCCGACATACGGCATTGCAGCCACGATCTTCGGCGCAGCCGCGATCGCATCGTTCGCCAGCCTGTCGATCGCTTCGTCGACGAACATCGTCCGCCCGAGGTCGTGCAAGGCGACCGCCAGCATGGCGACATTCACCCCGAACAGCAGCACGGTTACCGCCAAAGTCACCAGCGGCGTCTGCTCAAGGCTCGCATCCGCATCGATGGCTGCGAGCGCGATCACCGCGAACACCAAGCTGAAGGACAGTCCGCCAATCGACACGCGCACCAGTCGCTTGGCCAGCCAACGGTCGATCAACCGGACGCCCAGATTGCCCGCGGCGATGGTCAGGACAATCAGCGAGATCGAAAAATACAGCGTGATGAAGGCCGCATCGATCCCCGCGACGACACTTGCCACCTCTTTCGCCGTGTCGGCCGAGGCAACGGGAGAAAGGCCGTTCGCGACCAGCCAGTCGGCCGCCCCGTGCCGGTCCAGCGCAAGGCAAAGCCCGAAAAAGACGGGCGCGCTGACCACCGCGCACAGCGCGAGAAACCAGTAATTGGCGACCAGTCGATGGGTAACCCAGCCAATCAGCCCGGTCGCCGGTTGTCTCACGCGCATGCACACTGCCCCAAAGTCCATGTAATGTTTCAGGAACCCAACCCCGCATCGGCACTTTGGTTGCAGCGTACTTCGTGCTCGGGGCTTCTTGTATGGAAGGCGCGAGGTTCGTGATCGTCATCCTCTTTAAGGTTTGAATCATGATCACACCCGAAGTCGCTAGCCACCTTGGCAGCATCGAAAACCTCGTCGCGCTCAGCGTCGACCAGTATACCGCCGGTTCGCTAATCCTCATGGTCAGCTACGGCGCGCATTTCGCGTTCATTCTGTTTTTCCTCGCAATGGCCTGGCAACTCGCTCCGCGCTACCGGATCGTTCCGATCCTTTCTGCGGTCGTCATGGCTTCTGCGGGACTCAGCCTGCTGCGCGAGTTCATGATCTGGGAACAGAGCTACGATCTGGTTGGCGGCGTCTATCATCCGCTCGCCGACAATTCGACTTTCACCAACGCATTCCGGTACGGCAACTGGACGATCACAGTCCCCATCCTGCTGACCCAGCTTGCAATCGCCTTCGGGCTTGCGCGGCCCGAGCTGCATCGGCGTGTCATTCGCATGATCGTCCCTGCGCTGCTGATGATCTGGACGGGCCTCTACGGCCAGTTCGGCGAAACCGGCGATTTCATGCGCCTCAACATCTGGGGCGTCATCTCCACGGTCTTCTTCGTGTGGCTCATCATCGAGGTGCGCGGCGTGATCGGTCAGGGCATCGCAACGAGCCCGCCCGAGCTGAAGGAATGGCCCAAGAACATCTGGTGGTACTTCCTCGCGACCTGGGGAATATACCCGATCGCCTACGCTCTGCCGCAGCTGGGTTTCACGGGTGAAATCGTGGTCACCCGCCAGCTGCTGTTCTCGATCGCCGACATCAGTTCCAAGCTGATCTACGGCATCATCCTGAGCCGCTATGTCCTGCGGCGCAGCGCGCTGGAAGGCTACGTTCCCGCAGCCGAGGCGCTGGAGACGAGCCCGCTGGGCGCCCAGATCGCCTCGAAGCGCGGAGACTAAGGCGCCGCATGCACGCAATCGCGCGTCTTGAAGGAGGGGGGCCGTCCATCGGCCCCCTTCTGACGGGCGGTGCAATCGTTCTGGCTTTGCTCGCCCAGCTGGCAGGTGGCCCATGGGCGCTGGCGGCGGCAGTTGTCCTGTTCGCCGCGGGCCTGTTCCACGGTGCGGGAGACGAGAGCGCCGATACTATCCGGCGCTTCACCTCCCTGCGCGCCGTCGCCTACGTGATCGTCGCAGGCGGTGTAGCAGCCCTGTATCTCGCCGCGCCGCTCGCCGGCCTCAGCATGTTTCTCCTGCTCTCGGCGTGGCATTTCGCGACGAGCGAATGCGGGTTCGACCGCGTGTCGCGCTATGCGATCGCCGGCCTCGCGATAGGCGGCAGCGTCCTGTTCCAGCCACACGAGACCGCGCGGGTCTTCGCCGCGATCACCGGTGCAAGCTTTCCGGCTGAGGTGCTGCTGGTGCTGGCTGGAATCGGCATTGCCGGGACCGGATGCGCACTGCTGGCCTCGGCAAGACGGGCCCCTGGTGCCGCGCACGCCCTCGCAGCGATCCTGGCAACGGCCTTCCTTGCCCCGGCATTAGCAGTCGCGCTGATCTTCTTCGCAGCGCATGCCCTGCCCATCCAGCTGCGGCAGATCGCGGATCATGGGCGCCGCGCGGTCCTTCACGCGGTTGCACCGACCGGTGTCATCGCGCTGCTTGGCGCATGCGTGCTCGTGATGTTCGTTTACTCGGATCTCGTCCCGCTTTCCCTTGCGAGCGCCCTCGCCTTCGGCCTCGCCACGCCGCACATGCTCGGCGAACGGCTCGATCCGGCGATATAAGGCAGCGCCGGACCCCACCGGTTGTTTCGGACCTTACCCACATTTGTGAGGTCGGGTCCGGGACACGGCATCAGGACATTGATGTCACTCGACTGAAAGGGGACGCGCATGCTTGATCTGCTGGAATGGTATGGAGCGATCGCAGCAGTGATCGCAGCGGCGATTGTTGCGAGCGATCTCGGGCGGCGAACGACAGGGTGGGCCTTCGTCCTGTTCGTCACATCCTCGTTCGCACTGATCGCATGGGGCTTCCTGAGCGAGGATGCGAGCGGGATCGGCTGGCAGAACATCTGCCTGCTGCTGATCAACGCACTCGGGGTATACCGCTATCTCCTGCGCGATCGTCCCTCGGGTGGGGCATCGCGGGATGCTT